>JAXHNX010000027.1:0-124078 GCA_034519945.1 Rheinheimera sp. | reverse complement strand
ATTGTACTTCGTTCAGTTACATGTTAGCTACATAAAAAATAAAAATATACCTAGCTAGTAATATTCATAAAAAAAACTGTTTTTGAATAACCTATTTTAAAAATTAAAAATAAAAAGAATAATAATATTTGTTTTCTCAAATTTATTTTGATCAATTCAAATAAAACCTTTTATTATCATTCTGCATTCAAGATTTTAAATTCCAATCGGAGCGATGAATATATTGGTTTAACTATATATGTGTTGTATTGTGTATTTGTGTCTATACATTTAAATTATAGAAAAATAAAACTTCGATATGCAGATTGTCAGTGAACTCCTGCGCTGCCTGTTGTGGCCGACCATCACCGGTGAAGATGATGTTTTTATCAGTGATCATCAACGGATCAGTTTGCACTGGCTCTGGACCAAGCAACTCGCCTTCCAATGCGGGCTGGCTGATGATGCTGTCTAAGTCAGCTTGGCTGTTGGCAAGAGACTGAGCTATTCCATCAAAGCCCAATGCCAGCACCGGGTTAGATTCTCGAATCGCGTCCGCATCCGGATCGCGTACCGGCTCTGGTTTGCCGCCGCGATTCCATACACCACCTGACGCACCCAGTGCACCACCGAAGACGCCGCCCATGATGCCTTCGTTAGCTGCAGCAACATCAACACCGTCCATGGCATCACGACCATCAATAGGTTGTAACGCTTCATTCACGCCATACTGCGTTGTGCCGGCTTGTACTGCTTCGGTTGCGCCTTCAGCTACAAAGCCTTTTCCTGCGGAACGCAAAGCGCCTTTCGCTATCCTGGCGCCCGCAAGCGCGCGGCCAATAATTGGATCGCCAATCGCGGAAGCACCATAATTGGCGAGAAGCACTTTAGGGTCTGTCCGAATATCCTGAGCAACCTGATCAGCCAAAAATGACTTTGCTGTGTCGAATACTTCGTCGTCGGTCATATCCGGTTTGTAGGTTTGCCGAACCGCATCTGCAAATCGCTCAGATTTCATCAACACATCGTCTGGCATCGCCAGTACTTCCTGTCGGCCCTGCTTCATCGCTTGACCGGTTGCTGCAGAACCACCGCCGGCGGCATAGCCGGCAATCCGAGCAGCATTAACACCGGTGGCAGCTAAACCAGCTCTTGCTGCCAACGCGCCAGCACCAGCACCTGGTACAACGCTGGTCGCGAACTGACCGGCCATGTTTGCAAAACCGAGCAACCACGTATCCAGATCTGAAGCGCCTTCACCGAAGGACCATTCACCGGCATCATCTTTTTCGATGATGCTTTTACCGATCGCAGCCTGCCCTTCGTCAGACATCTCCTGCCGGTTCTCTTCCGCCCAGCCGTAGAAATCTTTGGCAAAGCCTTTTGCACCAACCAAATCAAGCACACCGCCAACAGAATCGAACAAGCCGGCAGTTGCTGAGTCCAGCATATCGCCACCAAGGCCTTGCTGTTTTTTAGTTGCAAGCTGGTCTTGCTCGACAAAAGGATTTGGCAGTGTCGGCATAGGCTTGTTTGCGAAGTAGTTGATCGCCATGAGTTCTCCAGAAATGAAAAAAACCGCCGAAGCGGGTTTGATGGTGAATTTGAGGTATTAAAAAACCCGCCGGAGCGGGTTTTATAAATGAGGATCTTCTCTCAGCTTTTTATCGTTACAGTAGGCTAGGAATGTATTTTTCGAGACTCCAGCCTGCTTTGCCATAGATGCAACCAACGTTTTGCTGAATGGTGCTTGAGGGCAATCAACAGTTACCTTTAGCAGTTGGCCGCGCACTATTTTTTTCCAGTGCTGATGAGACGTGCCTTTCTGTGGATATTCCTCGAACCCCATATTCTTCAATGCCATTTTTACTTGTGAGCATGTAGGAGGCGAAAATTTGGAAAAAAAACTAACCACAGACTATACGGCTAACTTCATCGGCATCACTTCAGCGAAAGCCTTCACGTTGTGTTTGAAATTAACACATGTATTTAAAAACTTGATCCAGTGGTAGGTAGCCTGTTGTGACAATGGGGCCTTTCTGGCTAACAACTGACCTGCATACTCGCGGTCTTCTTCAAACGCACCCTTAATATACGAACGGGTCATCACTTCGAGTTTCTGCTTGACTTCATTAAGTGTCTGCCCTTGAGCAGCCAAACAAAGATCAATGCAAACTGCAACCCAGACGTCACCGTCTTTTTTTGCATAACAACGCAAAATTAGGTCATTAGCTCTCATGTAATCCTCCATTTATTGGCCGCGCATTATACAGCTGCAATTACGAACAACAACTGAGTTAAGACGCTTTAAAGCGAAAATATTTCGCTATCGATTGTTAGTATTAACTCAACAGTCAATAGATCGCAACAGCTAAACGTCTTTGGTTGTCTTCAGTTGTCGCAATTAGCGTAAAGTTAAACGCATCTTTGTTATCGGCATTTGCACTCGGTACTGCAGTTAATGACAGGTAATTTGCTCCTACTTCTTCACGCCAGTTCTGGCTGCGTATTGCAGTAATCCAGGTTGTTGGACAGGTGCAATTGCTGGTGTTAGCCCGGGACTTGTGGCGAAGGTGGCGAACTGACCAATATCGTCTACGCTAAGCCCCTCATTAATTACAGGCACTTTTAGCAACCCTGAGTCCACCGCTTTTTGGCCAACTGTTGGTTGGGCAAACCTGTTTTGATAATCAGTTGCGATCTGGCTCAGCGCTTGGCCGCTGGTTGTGGATTTCAAGTAATCTTGTATTTTGGCCAACCGATCTGCAGCGGTATTGTCAACAACAGAAATTTGCGAAGCTGCCGGATCTGTATCACCGGTGGTAGTCGACGGGTCTGCCGCTGGTTTCACATGCAGCAGGTATTCAAATGCAGTGCCTTTAAGCTTGTCGCCATAGCTTTGCGTAAAGTCGTTAATCTTCTGAGAATAGTAATTCCGATTTTCAGTGATTTCGTTCTTCATGTCAGTGTTCAGCTTTTCATATTCGGCCGCTGTCAGCCCTTCCTTGCCCATCATCCGGACATACTTGTCAGTGATTTTTGCCTCAGATTTATCAGATGATTCAAGCAGGCCGGAAAAGTTGGCTTCAATCTGCTGAGTTTTCCGCATGGCGGTGGTTTCATTAAGCTGGCGTTCCTGCAAGCCATAACTGCGATCCGCATTTTTTTGCGCCTGCGTTTGAGCAGTCTCCTGCGATATCACCTGGTCTGCATAACGCTCATCAGCGACTTTGTTGCGAGAATCCTCGCGGCTCTCCTGTCGCTTCCAGCGTTTTTCTATCGACTCTTCACGCATTCGTTGCCTTTCGGCCTCGCGATCTTCCGCAAGTCCGCGAGAAAGATGCTCCGATCCTTGACTCAAGCCGCGGCCGAAGCCTGCCAATAAACCCCATGACGCCATGATTAACCCCGCGCACGCTGAAGCAAGCCACCGGCCTGAGCCGGTGCTGCTGGTTTTTGTTGTTGCCCCATATAAGACTGAGCTTCCTGTACATTGGCTGATAGCTGGTCTTTATCGAGTTCTCCGATTTGCTCTTTCATCGACAGATAGGCGCTCATTGCGTGACTGGCCAGGGCATCCGTCATCTGGTCGGTTACTTCGTCTTCAGCCAAGGCGCCTTCCTGAATCGCCAGCGCCACCAGCTCATCGGTGATCCGCTCTGCCAGCGCCAGTTTCACATCGTCAGTGAGCTGCATTTGCTTTTCGACAGTGACAAGCACGGTGGCTACGGCCTGACCGATACCCTGCTCAACCTTCTGAGCATCGAGCACCATGCCGGCAATGTTGTCACCGGCTTTACCTGGTGCGTGGATCACCTTGAGGGCAGCATCGAACGCCTGCTCCAGTTGCGCCTCTTCTTCTGGCGTCGCCTGCACTTCATCTTGTTGCATCGTTTCATCCACGGCTTATACGCTCCACTTTTGGTACGAGTTAACGGTTTGCTGCTGCCTGGCAATTAGGTCATCGAGCGACTGCAACGGTTTCAGCACAATGGCTTTGGGTTGTTTAGGCGTGGCATTAGATGCGGTTCAGCAGACCAACACCAGCATGGCATGGCGCTCGCCTTTACGCCGTTGACGCCAAAGCGTCATCACGGTTGCAGCATATTCTCGCCGCTTGCTCTTTGCTGGGCATAACCTTCGGATCCCATCTGACCGCCCATATTGATGCCACCAGTGATAAGCGCTGCTTTACTGGCATCGCCGAAACTGCCAAGCAATCCGCCTGATGTCGCCCCTGATGTGACGCCTTGTCCGACTAATGATTGCGCCGTGGTATCAAGGCCAAGCTTTGCGCCGACTTTCAGACTTTCTAGGCCCGGCGTTGCCAGCGAAGTAGACGCTGGTGCAGCGCCGGCTTGGAGTGTTGCGCCAGCACCGCTCGCGGCAGCTCCTGCCAAATTCGCAGAGGCAGAGATGGCGCTTTGCGCCTGCGGCCTGACCGGCTGCAAATGTGGTTGCCTGTGCCGTACCCGCAGCGGTAAAGCCGGAGCTAAGCGCCGAGAACGCGCCGCCGATGTTGCCTGACATAAGCGCAGTGCCGGCGCCCTGCAAGCCTCCCCAGGCTGAGCCAATGCCGGCTGATGCCGTGCCGCCCCCAGCCATGGACGTAATTGCCGCGCCGCCAAAGTAGGCCAGTGCAGCAATAGCTACGACTTTAAACACTTTGGACTTCACAACCTTTTTCACTACGTTCGTGACTGACTTGAAAGCTTTTTTTACACCTTTGACCAGACCGCTCATGTGGCCTCCGAATCGAATGTTGTTGAATAGATACCGCCGGCTAACTTCAGGCCGTGCGCCTCATAGAGCTGACCGGTGCGGCCTTCGGTGTCGAGGCCCGTGCTCAGACCCAGTTGGATGTGTGTAATCCCATTTGCCTGGCACCAGCGGATAAACCGGCGTAACAGCCAGACGGCTTGGTCCCGGTGTTCCGGCGAGACACAAAACGCCAGATCCGTTGCATAGTGAGTTTGGGAAAACCAGAACTGGTCCTGCATGGCAATAAAAAAGCCGACAACACGGCCGGCTTTCTCTGCGACAAATACAGCGTGCTTTCGGTGATTGAGCGCTTGCCGGATGGTTTTTGCGGCAAGCTCTGTGTCCAATTCGCAGCTGAGGGTTTTGGCATCCGCTATCACCTGCCGGCCAATGTCCAGCATCGCTGGAATGTCAGTGTGCGTACCAAAGCGGATCATGGTTCCTGAGCCCCATTTTTCCAGCCGCCAGTATTACCGCCCCCGGTAACCGGGTTCGTGGTCATTGGAGGATTGGTTGGGTTGCTGGTGCCTGTCGGCGGATTTGTTGTAGAGCCGGTGGCTGGCGCGCCAATCACTGCATACAAGCGTTTCCAGCGATTTACGATGAGCATCCAGCTGTGACTGCATGTAGGTAACGCCGGCGGATTTTTGCTCGGCAGTCATGTTTGGATCAGCCTGAATGGCGCCAACTTGAGCCAGATAGTTGTTGTAAGCGGTCGATACAGCATTGCGATAGTCAACCTGCTTACCAGCTTCCAGCTGCGCCATAAACTGCTTATCTTGCTGCTCATAGGCTATCCGTGTAGTTTCCAGCTGCTGTAGGAACTGCTTGTCCATGTTCTGATTGCTAAATTGCTGCATCAGCTTATCCCGATCTGTTTGCAGCTGGTTACCGCGCTCCATCTGATAATTGCTCTGCCCGAATTGAGCGTTGAGCTCTTGCATTCGCTGTGCGCCTTGCGCGTCCAGCATGCCGAGGCTTTGCTGGTACTGGAGCTTTTGCAGTTCAGTCTGGAACTGTCGATTCGTGTTGGACTCATTTGCTTGGAACGAAAGTTGAGCGGACAGTTCCTGCATTCGTTGCGAGCCCTGCGCATCGAGCATCCCCAGATTTTGTTGATGCTGCAGCTTCTGCATTTCAGCCTGCATTTGCCGCGTCGCATTATTCTCACCAGCTTGAAATTGCTGTTGAGATTGAAGTTCCTGCATCCGCTGTGCGCCCTGAGCATCGAGCAGACCCAGACTTTGCTGGTGCTGAAGCTTCTGCAGTTCTGTTTGCTGTGCCCGACCTGCATTGTTTTCGTTGTTCTGAAACTGCATCTGAGCGTTTTGCAGGTTTGTTTGCAGATTCCCTTGCTTATCTGCCATCGACGCATCGTGAGTGCGCCCAAGGTTGTTTTCCCCGGACTGCCAGGATTGCTGCCAGCCCAGCTGCTGAGCCTGATTGTAAGTATTCGCATCCTGCGACGCGATCGGCATCGCCTTATCAATCATGGTCGACAAAGCAACCTCACCGCCAATGCTGGATGACTGCAGGCCGCGACTTGCCGAGTATTGCGCCGCTTCTGCGGCAGCTTTGCGCATCAAGGCGCTGTTAGGATCCAGCAAGCCCGCAACACGATTTTCAACCAGAGAATCAGCGCCCGGGGTGTAATTCTGATTTGTTGCACCCTGTACGCCGGTATAGCCGTCAGATTTAAACGGCGTTGCAGTAAAACTGGTTTGTACGGGAGAGCCAGTGCCTGAGTTGGCGCTATTTGAAGCGCTGCCGGCGACTGGTTGATACTGCACTGGCTGCGTAGTGACTTGCGGCACATTAATCGTCGGTGCCGCGCCAGCATTGCCTGACACCGGCTTATAGCTGGTATCCGGAACTGCTGTTTTTGGAACTGTGATTGTTGGCTGGTTCGCCTGCATTTCGGTTGTCACTGGTTTGTATTCTGCCTGGCCACCTTGCACAGCAGTGTTTTGCAAAAGGCCGCCTGTTTGTTGAACAGCTTGACCAGCTGGACGTGCGCTTTCCAGACCTAACGGCTTCACTGGTGGCGTCTCAATACCAGTGTCAGGTTTTGCCACTACCGGGCCGCCGGTCATAATCGGTGCGGTATCGTTTTGTTTAGGCTGCTCAGTCTGCCCAGATTGGCCCAAGCCAGTTACACCCCCCAATGTTTGCCGCTGCGCCAACAGTTGTAACAATCCACCGCCAGGGACAGTGTTGCCTTTTGGGTTATCTCCCGGCAGCACCGATGTTTCCTGAGTCATTTTTGGAGCCGCGAACTGCGAAACCTGACCGCCATCTTGAAGTAGGCCAGGTCCATTTACAGGCTGAATCGAATATTCAGGATCCGTGGACTGCCGCCGATCTGGCTGGATTGGAAATATCTTCTTATTCCCCGCCTTTTCTGGCGGCAAATAGGCAATATCAACCGCGGCTTTCACCGGGCTGGTGTTTGTTGTTTGCATGGTTTTATTACCTCAGCAGAGTGCTGAAAAATTGATTAGGCAGGGGTTCGCGCAGTATGGGTAGATAATAAGCCATCTGTGCTTTTGTTCAACTGTTACAAATCGACAAACGATGTTCCGTTCCAACGCTTCAACGCTACATCTACGAAAGCAGAACCATCCCACCGTTTGATCGGTTTCGAAACAAACGCAGCACCGTCAAACCTTTTAATGAGCGTACCCGGCGATAAGCCAGGATAAAAAAACCACCAACTATCCGCAGCGCCGGTTGCGTTGGTGATTGTGAGATTTCTGGTTGCACTGTCATCTGCCCAGTTCACACCAGACCCGCTGGCTCCTTCTGGCCCCCAACTTGCTTCGTATCCAATTGCGGCGGGGTTGCTGCTCCCGAACTTCAATCCATAAATAGTGATAGGGCTATGCCGCGATTTGGAGTATCGACCGGCCTGATTAATAGAGTTCGACTGGGTAGCGCCAACCCAGTCGGGACCCACGGGGTTGCCGTTTAATAGCATACGGGTCCACGCGGTGGCACCTACGCCAGTATCGTTATATTCGGTGCGCAGAGTACATCGTTGCCCATAAATAAAAAGGTTGCCCGCCGATAGTATTCTTTCGATGGAACCCGAGACATAACGAAGAGCATTTGTCGTGCTGACCGAGATACTGAACGTCGATGAGGCGCTGTGTCCAAGGATGTACCCAATGCCATTCCCTACATCTGGGGCGTGCAATATGAAGTCAATCTCAATAAAGGTTAACCCAGCATTGGGGTTTGGATTCATTGCCCAAGTGGGGATCTGGATAAAAGAGGTTCCGCCCTGGCCGACTGTAGTCATTGCATTGGGCATTAACGCAGGCTCACTGCAAAGTTCAAATTAAAATCACACTTCCAGCGCAGCTTGCGCGGATAACCATTATACGGAAGCGATGCTTGATGTTCGCGCACACCATTAATACCGTGAATCGCGGTGGCGTGATACCAATCAGATACACCGTCACCATACTGGTCCTGTGCCTGTACAATGATCGATGTTGGCTCTGGAGGCGCAGACATCGAGCGGACTACAAACTGACGATTGCTTGTTTCTTCGATTTCGTGCCATTGACCATCCAGCTGCACTGCTCGGGCCTTGATCACATCAGCCAGAGATACTCCAGCGAATGGCCGTTTTTTATTAGCCATTGCATGGACTAAGGCTTTGAACTGAGAAAGCTGCGCTGCAAGTTCAGGTAGCTGTGCAATCATGGCGTTAAGCATGGATAGGTTGCCTTCGCCAGCCGTAGTGCCTTCGGTAAAATTGAACGGGTGATCACCGCCAATAGATAAAATCACGGATGCCATCTTATGCCTAAATGGATGCTGGTGATCTGCGGCAATATCCTGGATAAATCCGGTCAGGTCCAACGATGCAAACAATTGGTTGATTGTCGTTGCGGGGATCAAGTTACCTTCGATAACTGTAACAGCTTTTAAGGCAGCGAGAGCCTGCTCGTTCGTAAGCCCGGAATATTCAGCTTTTGATAATTCTGTATGCAAACTCATAACTGCTCCTAAAATTGGATCCACAAATCACCAACCTGCGGTGATGCAGGCTGTGTGGCACTTTGTGTGATTGTTTTTTGCTTTCCGTCTAATGCTGTCTGAAGGTCTGTAATAGTCGAAATGGCTTGCACGCCGGTATGTGTTGAGCGGTCGCGCAGCTGTGCATCGGTAGCGTTGACAGTCGCGCCTGCGCTGATACCGCTAAGCTTGGTTTTGTCTGCAGCTGACATCAGGCCATCTGTCGATGTCGAAGCCACCGCAGTCCCAGCCTTACCGTCGAGTGCAGCCTGCAATCCAGTTACAGTGCTAATGGCCTGCGCGCCTGTATGCGTAGCCCGGTCACGAAGCTGGGCGTCTGTTGCGTTCGCTGTCGCGCCAGTTGCAATGCCATCAACTTTGGATTTGTAGCTGTTGCTAAAATTATTGGTGTCGGCCTCAGCGAATAGCGCGGTCTTAATCTGGGCGCCAGTCATCGCGCCACCACTGGCTACCTGCTGCACCCAGTTACTGTCTGATGCATCCCAAATAAAACGGGATACAGCAGAGCCAGCGCCTGTGTCGACATCAGCATAGTCACCCGCAACTGGCGTGGTGACTGCGCTTTGTAATGCGCTTAACGATGCATAAACACCGCGGTAATGGCTCCCTTCAATACTGGCCAGCTTGCTCTTTTCTGCCGTGGTGTAATCGTTGGAAGATAATCCCTTACCTGCCTGCACACCCACCTTGTTATCCAGCGCAGTTTGCAACCCGGAAACATCTGCAATGTTGTGGTTATGTGCCGGCATAGTGAAGCCAACAATATCTGACCAGTTAACTTTGCCGGCACTACCGGATGGCAAGCTATTAAGCTTGGCGAGCAGCAGATCCGTAAAATCATTAGCAGATAATCCTTTGCCAACTACTTTAATCACTCGTTCATCGACAGCATTGGTCAGCGTTGTGAGTAAGTCACTCAGGCCAGTGATGTCGGACGGGATTGTATTGCCTTTGCGCAAGTATCTGGTGTCACCACGTACCTGGTTATAGTACTGAGGATGATCATCGGCCTCCAAGTCAGTTAAATCGCCGTGGCTTGTCACTGTTCCACCTCCACCGCCGCCCGAGACTGTTACTTGATCCAGTCCGGTATATGGCCTTAAATTGCTGAAATCGGTTTTGGTCCTTCCGACCAACAGACCATCGCCCGGATTTCCCATGTACTGCTTAACCCAAAGACCAGCAGCCCCTGACTTTACTTCGATGATGTCATCAATTTTTGCTACCAGGTCTAAATGACCGTCCATCGGCACAGTCTCGCTGATCGCAAATGCCAATCGCGCCTGACCTATGTTTTGCAGCATCAAAGACAAACCGACAGAGATATCAAGCGCGGCATAAACATCGGTCCACTGGTTTAACTTAAGGTTGAGCCAGTTCGCCATGTGTTACCCCGCTGCAAATAACGTATGCCGGTACGCATCACGAACGCGATAGCGGTGCCAGTAGGCCGGATTCGGTGTTTGGGTGCAGCTGGCGATGTACTCAGTGCAGATGAGCTTGTTTGGCTCTTTATCGACTTCATGATTAAGGCCGATGCCCATACGGATAATCAGCTCTTCGTCGTAGTCATAGCCAATCAGGCTGCGTGCTTTGGCCATGCAATCATCAGGATGCACAGCAGTTGGATAAAGACCACGCTTCACCCAGCCATAACGCAGCAGGAAATCTTCAATCGGCGTTTTCACTACCCCATGCCCGCCACGCGCTTCCAGCACATGGTCTACGCAATCAAACGCCAGATGGCTAAACCAAATGCGGTCAGATGCCATGATGGCCAGTGAGATAGGTTTTAATGAGCCGGCATAAATCACCGGCACGTACTGCTGAATGATGTTAGACATCGATGTCATACCCCGCGACTTTGTATTCGTCCTGGATCCGAATTGGCAGCTCATGCCACTGCACTGCAGCGCCGAGGATTGCATCTGCACGAGACTGGGTGACAATGCCAGCGGCCACCAGTGCAGGGAGTGCCATATCGCTGTATATCGGGTCATCCAAATCAACATGAGTGGCTACTACCGCCTGCAGCCGTTTATCGAGCAGGCGTAGTGTCGCATTGCTTTCCAGCGCCATTTCAAAGGCCAGCTCTTCAGTTGGCAAAAACCGGCTGCGAAATGCGTTAACAGTGATTTTGCGAGGGAGAACCGTTTCACTGATTTTCGGTGGCGGAGGTGGCGTCACTGGTACTGGACGTATGAATGAACCATAGCGGCGGTCATATAAATCACCTGCCTGCACATCCTGTCCAGGAATTAGTAAAACCATCTCTGGCTGGCTGATTTCAGCGGTGACGTTACTGATGCCGATGACTTTTTCGGCAGCGTCTAAAACAGCGTACTTAAACATTATTTACCCTCCACTACGGTCCAGCGACACCCGAATAACTTCCTAGTAAGCATCGAATCCTGAACGCTGGGACGGTCACTCGACAGGCGCAGTGTTGTGGAGTTCAGTAGCCGTGCAGTGATCTGATGAGTTGCACCACCAGCCGAACCGCCATCCCCAATAGCTGACAAAAATCGAGGCTTATACGACGGAGTGTCACCATAAAGAGCGTTAGCGAAATAACCAAAACCTCCCACTACATCCAGGACACATTTTGTTGTGTCGACAGCAGATATCGTGATGTCGACATAGACTTGATCTTCCCCTGTCGCATTACGCGCGGCTGCTATATCTGCAGCTGCAACCATCGTTGGTGTTGTTGTTTCTACCCACCCAGTTTGTACAGATTTCATCCCGCCAGAGGCGAGTAACGCTGATAATTCCATGGTTTAGCTCACTGTTAATTGCCAGTTGGTACCGTCATTAACCATGACGACATTCATGTGGATGGGGCCGGTAATTGAGTGCGACGCTCCTGCAGTACCGTTCACGACGGCCATGCTGGTGACTGATGACAGAGTGATCACCCGGCCGGAAGCAACTGAGAGAGACAGCTCAATGCGATCGCCAGCGCTATACCCTGTCGGAATGGTGAGTGTCAGATTTGTGGTGTCGCTGACGGCTTGAACCTTGGTTTCTTTGCCAGAGCGAGCGACTGTCAAATTTGCATTTGCCGCTCGAGCCGTGGTTAATTCAGCGGACTCACTGGTAACTATTTTTTCCCACGGCGCCCACACAAGCGTGGTTCCATCGCCACAGCGACTGTACATTTCCACAGCCGGGCCATCCGCAGACCACACGAGCTGCCTCACATTTTCTGAGTTGAGACTAATAACTATCCCCTGCCATCCGCCGGCAGATTTAGGAACGTTAGTCGCTCCTGAAAGTGAGTAGTACCAGCCGTTGCGAACAGCATCATTCCAGTTGGTAACTTGTGGTGGTATTGACGCTCCCAAACCGAAGGCGCCAACTGCCATTAATGCGCCAGCAGCGGTGTCTGTAGGGACGTTTTGCTTAAATAAATTTGAGCCATTCCAAACCAAAAACCACGTCGTCCAAGTGCCGTTGTTTTTGTGCCGGATCCACTGCATCGGATTGCCACTTGTAACATCTTGGTATATTTGAGTGGCGTAGTTTGAATCAAAATGCAGGTGCTGGAGTACGCCACCACTTGCGCCAGGTGGTGCTCCAGACCCAGCTACATTGCTACCGAGTATTTTATAAAAGCCGCTGGCAGTCAGCCCATTCAGGACATTGGAACCAGAGATCGAAATCGGGCTGGTGCCCAAACCGAAGGCGCCAACAGCCATTAATGCGCCAGCTGTTGTATCAGCCGCACTGGATTGCTTTGTAAGGTTCCCTGAGTGAAATAACTCTTGCCATGCAGTCCACGCAGTCAGAGCGTATGTGCGGAAAAACTGGCGCGCGGTAGTAGTTTCAGTGCATAGCTGCGTAACCTGATCCGTATCGTATAAATGAACCATCACCGTCATATTGGTAGTGAATCCACCCGGCTTCACTCCGGTTGTGGCAGTCACGCAGTTGTACAGGCCTGTTGGTATGTTTATCGCGTCAATATTTGAAAGGTTGATACCAGCACCAACAACACCCAAACCGAAGGCGCCAACTGCCATTAATGCGCCAGCTGTTGTATCAGCCGCGCTGGATTGCTTTACAAGGTTGTTGCTCGTCCAAAGCTCATGCCACTGCTCCCAAACCCCAGCTGTTGCGCTGTCTTTATGTCGCACAAAGACGCGATTTTGGTTGTCACCAATATTTACGCCGTAGCAAAAATAAGTTTGTGTGCCAAATGTCGTGTCTGCATTGATGTGATGCAGCATGCCTGAGCACGCAATTGGCACGCCGACAGCATCACTGGCACACTTGTAATAGCCACTACGAGTAATTGCATTAATATCTGTGACGGTCGCCGCATCAGCCCCCAAACCAAATGCCCCAACAGGCATAAGCTTTCCGGGTGTTGCATCTGTCTGGCTTGACTGAACAAACTGCGACAGGTTTGCCGAGTCCAGCATTTGACGCCAAGCACCCCACGAGCCGCCGACTTGCGTTCGTGAGTATGCCGACAGTCCGCTATTCGCACTGATAGGGTGCGCATATTGGATCAGGGTCGTGGCGCTTGCCTGGATATTTTGCACAACATAGCCACCGGTGCCGCCCGGGCCGCCGGTGTTATTGCCGCGTAACGGTTCTTTGTAGATACCAACGCCAGTGACTGAGTTCCAGCTGGTGGCTGTGTTGACGGTAGTTGTATCGATGCCATCAAACCTGTAATCACCAGACGGACTCGCAGCATCCCCTGCCCTTACTGCCCGGCCAGATGTGGCATCAGCACGGCCAGCTGTGGGCGTCAGTCCGGATGCAGCATCTGCAAACCAGTCCCACTTTGAGAGCGGTGCATTCCAAATGATAGTGTCGCCAGTATTGAGAAAACGAGCAGTCGCATCCGTAAAGTTGCTGGCAGCAAGTGATGCTGATGATGCGGCGCTGACTTTATAGGTCCAGCCCATGGTTGTAGCTGACGGGAAGGTGTTGCCTGATGCGTTCCATAGCCCTTTATAAACTTGCTGGCCGCCGGTTTGAGCTTGGCCAGCCCAGTATTCTGCGGTCGTTGAGCTACCAGCCGCAGCGGATGCGGCCGCTTCAGCGGCAGTTTTGGAAGTGTTAGCCGATGTAGCGCTATTTGATGCAGCTGTTGCACTGTTTGAAGCTGATGTCGCGCTGGATGCCGCGGCTATCGCCCGGTTATCTGCCGTTGTGGCACTGCTGGCAGCATTTGCTGCACTCCCGGCTGCTGCGATCACACTGCTGTTCGCTGCTGTTGCGCTATTGGCCGCATTTGTTGCGCTAATGCCTGCAGCTGTTGCGCTATTGGCTGCATTTGATGCGCTTATGCCTGCAGCTGTTGCACTCCCGACTGCGGTCGCCGCACTACTGGCTGCTGCTATTTCGCTGCTTTGGGCAGCATCCCGATACTCCAGCGCCTGATCTTCAGATGACTTCGCGGCGTTCTCTGACGCCAACGCAGCCGCTTGCGAGGCCGCTGCATCAGCTGCCTTTTGAATAGCCAGCTGCACCGAAGCGTCAAACATGGCCATGCTGTAAAGGTCTGCATTTCCATCAGTGTTGAAATAGGGAATGCTGTTGAGATAGCTCTTTTCCGGTAACGCAGCATTGCCAACAAAGTTTGGTGGCAGCGTCATGATGCGGCTGTTAACGTGATCTGTAATTTGCTGAAATGCAGTAGCAATACCGCTGAGCTTGGTGTTCATCTCATCCGAGCGGACAGTCGTACCCGCAACAAATAAATTGCTGTGCAGCCAAGGTGTGAGCATAAAATCTTATCTCCTGCGGCCGCGGGCGGCTGCATGAATGAGCATTGAACGAATAATGTGAGGAGGGTTGCTGTCGCTGGTGCTTGTGATCAGTAGGCTCATGGTGCGGCCAACACCGTCTATGTAGATGTCAGCGGTGTAGGCTGATGCGGCTGACCAGGTTGTTTCATCCCAGGTCGCCTGGTCCCAATAACCGCCGCCGCCAAAAACTTCCAGATACTTTGGTTGGTCGGCAGCATTCTCTGGTGAGCTGAAGTCAAAATCAGGCACCATCGTCAGTGTGGTCCGCCCTGACGTTTCGCACTCGACGACAATTTTGCGCCAACGCTTGTTGATGTCCTGTGCGCCGAGGTCAGTGAAAGCCGGCCGCAAAACATCGGTGTATGACTGGCCATCAAAGCTGAAACCTTTTTCAGCCTGATACAGATAGCCATCATCACTACCGAAGAAAATTACTTCCCGGCCTGCAGAATCCTCATCAGATGTCACGCAGCGAATAGTTTTGCCAAAGCTGAATGTGGAAAATCCGTAGTTGTCTTGGCCGGCAAACGTCAAAATTACACCGCCGCCATCTTCGAAGCAGAGTCGGTATTGATTTTTGCGTTTGACCACAAAGCTACCGACTGCCCGACCAACATAACCGCGCAGCAGTGGCTCAATAGCCTGGCTGATAGTGGCAGCGTCAAAGTTGCCAAACGCCTGCACTCGGTTCAGTCGTGTCAGTCCACGGTCATCCATGTAGATGGCGCCGGCAACCGATTGGATTGACCACTCGATGGCACCGGTGGTCATGCTCAGCGTTGTCAGGTTGAAGTCAGCTTTGCTCTTGCCGTACAGCACGTAAGTCCTGTTGCGACAAAAAACCGCACAGCTGTTGTCCGGCTCAATCGTCATTCCAACGATTTCATCCGCAACAGCGATTTCGCCGCCGCCGTCGACTGGGCTCCACTTTGTTGGATCACCAATAGCGCTATACAGCAGCGAACCCCCGGCAAACGCCAGTAGCAGCACTTGCGATGGCAATGCCTGTAGATGTCGAGGTGCATTTGGCGTGATGCTGGTTGTGATTTGCGTAAATCCGGCGCCATTAAACCGCCACGCTGGATTTACACCGTCACATCCAACTACTTCAATGCCGCCGGCACTGCCACTGAAATTGCAGCGTAGCGTTTCATACCGGCCACCAGGCAATAAAGCCGGTGTCGATACTTCGGTCCATCCGCCGAGGCTACTGCGCCAGAGCTTGGCTGCGCTGCCGGCAGCGGTATTTCGAAAAGCATACACACTGGCACCGAACACGAAGCATCCCAATATCCGGCCGGAACCCGGCACCGGTTGGATATTGTTGCGCCGCAGTGTTCTGGCGGCATTGAGCGCGACAAGCTCAGCAGCGTCATTTGGAAATGGATAACCTTCTAACATCGAAGGCTTCAGATCCGATGGCGCCGGCCGGCCATCAAATCGCTCATACCCCAAGATCCGCTGGTACTTACCCAGCGTGTTGATCTCGTAATTGTGCAGCTGCCGACATTCGCCAGCCGTCAGGTCCAATAATGTCGCGGACAAATTGAGTCCGCCGCGAAAAATCACGGGAACAATGAAGGTTTTGCTCATTAGAAAATCTTCAGTTCAGGCAGGTAGCTGTTGCACAGCTGCTTATGCAACAGGTCAAATCGCTGAGTCGCATCACGCAACAACTTGTCGTCCTGCTCCATGCTGGCGTATGACATCAGCGCTTTTTGCACGATGATTTCGTGATGCTCGTCAGGGATGAGTGAGACACTACTGTTGGCAGTCATCCGTATAGGCAGCGCGTTGTAGCGCAGTGCAACAGCTGCCGCATCTGTTGGGGCGTGGTCAAACAAGATCCGCTTCAGTGGCGTAACCGCATACCGCTGAGGTACGCCAGAAGGAGCGCAACCCTGTTTTAAGTGCAAGTCATCCAGCTCATCAAACTCACAGCGGATAGCCGGCACCTTATCCACGTAAACCCGAGACACGCCAGCAAACGGCTGCATATTCAAATCAGCAGGCAGGTATTCTGCCTTTCCGACCTGCAGTGCAGCGTTGGCACTTCGCTGCATGAACGTCCAGTCTGTGCGGCTTTTGAGTATGTCGTAGTCCGCTTCACGGACCCGTAGCTTAACAGCCATGATGCCCTGCTGGTTATCTACCGTGGCAATATCGCCGGATATACCGGAATCCAGCCGGACGCGCCGGCACAGTTCAAGGAATGTCATGCGCGGTACCAGAGGTTATTGAAAGTGTTCTTCGTGGATGGCGAAGCTATAGCGATGCTCGAATGACTCTTCGATCCAATCGTTAGTTTCCAAATCCCGGTGCGCTGGCTTGCGTTCAACCGCGTCATTCAAAATGCTGACAACTACGGCTGGCACTTTGACCTTTTTGCCAAAGTGGATTTGGAAGTTCACGCCATTGGCATTAACGGTGAAGTCCTGCAGCTTGGTATCAGTTGGGCGCGATACACTGATGGTGTAATGCGTTAGCTCTTTGCTTTTGGTTTTTGCAGTTTGTAGCGTCGGAGCGGTGGTTGCTTCTGTTACTACTGGCGTTTGGTTGTCCTGATTCTGCGGTTCATTACCTTCAGCAACGCTTTCGCCCAGGTCAGCGAGGATTTCTTTCACTGCTTTCCAGGCATCTTTTTTGTTCGTGTCTTCTGGTAGCTCGACGCCGTTTTTCTTTGGCAAATGCAATCAGATCAGCAGCGGTGCTGCCTTGATAGGTTGGTTGGCTCATCTTCTTTCCCCAGCTTTTAAAAAGAAAAAGGGCCGCAAATGCAGCCCTTCAGTTCGGTTGGTTAAGGATTAAGGAGTTTTCGGGGCAGCAAACTCGCCGCGAACAATCCAGCTTTCATTCAGGATTTTTGATTGGAAGTAGCACTTCCAGCCGATAGAACCACGCTGGCCCAGCGGGTCAGATGCGGACGCTTTCGGGTTGACCACTTGTGGAGTAATTGAGCCGGCAGAAGGGACCATCTTGCCGCCCTGCTTGCCCGCTTTGATGGATAGCGCACCAAACGCATCTTCACCAAAGAACACGGCCGGATAAACGTCAGCGTTGGTACCGCCTGTTGAAATACACTCTGTTGCACCTGAGCCTTTCGCTCCGCCGGCGTTTGCGATTGGCGTAGCCCATGGCGTTAAAATGTAACGAACGTCATCGACAGAACCCAGTTCTTCATCACAAATCTGCAGGCGCTGACCGTATTCGGCAACCGGCGTAAAACCTTCCATTGCACGAATGGCCGGCGCCATATCGGTGTGAGTCACACAGATAAATGCCGCTTCAATTGGCGTAGTGTTGTGATCCGGCGAGCCCGATAACATCTTGCGCAGCTTCTTAGCCTTGTTACGCGCCAGAGTGCGCGTGACGATTTGCTGGCCGGACTTATTCAAGAAGCCCACAACAGATGAACGACCAGCCACATTGTTGGCATACTGAACTGAGGTGCCTGCTGTAACAGTTGCCCAAATCCACTGCTCAATGGTTTGGATGCCCTGCTCAGAAGCAGCAGTCCACATATCTTTACCGACTGGATTGTCGTGCAGATCCAGTAGTACGTCTGTGGTCGGCATATAGTCACCCAGCTGAACCAGGGAGATTTCGACGTTTTCATAGCGGAAATCTGAACCTGTCGGCGTTACGCCTTCGGTCAGTGCGATTGACTTCGGCGCCAGAGGGATGATCCGGCGAAAACGCGCAACCTTCGTTTCGTTGAAACCAATCCAGATTGATTTAGCCAGCTTGGTTAATACGGAAACAGGTTCGGTATGCTTCAACGCTTCGGTCATAGCCTTGGCTGCATTGCCTGGTGAAATATCGCCAAAATTGTTAGACATGATTTAACTCCTGCGCACCTTTACCGGTGCGTTACATGGAAATTGAATGCGTCTGCAAAGTTGTCATCAGTGCGCCGCACGGCTGTTGGTGTGCCGGTGCCTTTGCGCTCTGTGGTCACATGATCTGCAAGACTGTTGGTTGGTTGTGCTTGATGGGATGCCGTGGCTGTCATGCGGCCAGTGCTTGTTTTGAACAGGGTGATAAGCGCTGCATTGTCATCAGCACTGAAGCTGCTGCGCAGTTGCTGAATCATTGGCGGTTGGGTACTTACCCAAGCATCAAAGTCAGGGCTGACTGCAACTTCTTTGAAGTCAGGGTGAACTTGTGCAAGCCGCCCCAATTCCTGCTGAATGACCTGCTCTTGTGCGGCCTGCTGCCTCTCACTGACGAGCTGTTGCACAGGTGCCAGCTGCTGTTGAATTGGCGTGGTAGCTGCGGCGACCTGCGCTTTAACAAACTGCGCAACTTCCGGAAACTCCTGCTCAAACTCTTCAAAGGACAAGCCTTTGAGATCATCTGCAGTTGGTATTCCCGGCAATTTGTCCTGCTTGCCACCAGCAGCTTCTCTTGCTGCCAGAGCCTGTTGGAGTTCTTCAGTTTTCCGGTTCAAAGCCTGCACACGCAACGGCGAGTTAGCGCGGTCGGTCGGCCTCAAGCTTTTGGTTACTCTGTTGCAGCTGCTGATACTGGTTGCGGAGCGGTTCTGGCACTACTGCCCATGGATCTTGCTGCTCAGCCTGTTGCGCATCAGGTTGTTGAGCTGGCTCGTTCACTTGTTCAGTGGTGATTTCCTCGGTCTGGCCGGTTACAGATTCTGCGGTGAACCCTTGCGCTTCCGAAGCTGCCGAGTCGAAGGAGTCAGCAAAAGCTTGTGAGAAGTCATCTGAGAGTTCGTTATTTACTTGCTCAGTCATCGGTGTTTCCTGGTGAGTGCTTCCTGCAGTCATAAAAAAACCCGCGACTGAGCGCGGGTTCGTGGCAAGGGTTGCCCCTTGAATTTGGTTACTGTTCTTTTATCCGGGCGGGATAGAGCCGGATGATGTCGTCAATCTGATGAATGCGGCCACGGATGGTGGCAGGCTCGATGCTTGCGTCCTGCACCAGTTCGTCAATGAGCTTGGCGCGGTCCTGTTGCAGCAACTGGATGAATGCCGCTAAATGCTCAGTGCTAAGCCTCATGCTGCTGGATCCAAGCCATAGTTTGCGGTAAGGCCCGCCTGCTTCTTGATCTGAACTTCAGCCATGAACTGCTGCCAGTTAGCAGCATGCTCTGACTGTACCTTCTTCAATTCAGTCATCAGGCTTTCGGTATTGTGCTTATCTTCCTGCGCCAGCTTGGCCATTTCGATGCGCTCTTGCGCTGCGGCTAACTGAAGTTTCAGGCCAGCTTCGAATTGCATTTCCTGCTGGCGCTGCTGCGCTTTGAATTGCTCCAGCTGTGTTTCATGCTCGAACTTGGCTTGCTGTTGCTGGATGCGCATTTGCTCAACAGCCAATGCTGGATCTTGCGGTTGACCTTTCTGCTCCTCTTCAATGCGCTGCTGATAGCTTCTGAGCTCGTCATCGGTTGGCAGGATGTCATCAGGCAGGCTTTGCGTTCTGGCCCACGCCCGGAGGATTTGCGGCGCTTTCAGTGCCAGCACTGGCTGGAATACCTGATTGCTGCCAACGACAGACATCAGATTGGTAATGGCCTGTGCCTGAGTCTCTTTGACCAGCAGTGCGCTGGTGCCTTTGGCATCAACCTGGTAATCACCTTTGATCTCATTCTTTTTGCTGAACAGCATATTGAAGTGATAGAAGTCGGTGATTAATGGTGTGGTGATACAGTCATCCCACATGCGCACCTGGCGCCGGCGAACTGTGTTGGCCGCATTCATCAGCATGGACATGCCGCCGAGTGTCTGAGTGCTCTGGCCTTGCTCGCCCTGCTGGATCATCGGCACGCCAGACACTTCATCAAACAGCACGCGCGCAGTCTGGTAGATGGCGCTCAGTTCATTCAGGTGACTTGATGTTTCAAAGGTGCTGAATGCCTGCTTGATATCGGTTGCAGTGCCTTCGATTTCCCAGATTTTGAATGGCGTGAAAGTCCAGTCATCGTTCATCGGCTTGACGTACTTCTTGTTCAAGCCAATCTGAGGGCCTGCGGTGGCAGCGCCGTTATCCAAGATCATGCGCCAAACAGTGTTGAGCACTGACTGCTCATCAATCACAATGCGCGGAATGCCAGATCCGAAGATGCAGGCATCATTCTGGGCCCAGTTAAATACGCGGTATGGATAGTCGCTGTGATGTTTAATCAGGCTGGATTTAGCGCCAAGCACCACACCACCGCAATAGAACACGATGGCATCCACTTCCTGATTCTCCAGCTTCACGGCATCGTCATCGCCCTCTGGCTTTTTAACCAAACCGAGCTCAATCAACACGCTGACGCGGATAGGTCCGTGATATTCCCACGTTTCGTACCGGCTATCGTTGAGTGTGTCGTTCATGCCAGCCAGCTTGCGCACATCATCCTGGAACGATGCTTTGTGCTGGGTTTGCTGTGGCGATAATTCGATGGCTCGCTCTACGTTTTCAGGGGAAAAGCCTTTGCGCTTGGCCAGTGCCCGCAGTTGCCGCTTGCTCATGTAGCGGCGCTCAAACACATAGTCTGCTTCTTCGATAGTCGCGGCAGATGGATCCGGGTAAAAGTCCCACGGCCGAACCACTTCGACAATCGGAACAAATGACTCTTTCTCTTCCTGAATGTACTGGCCGTCTTTCTGAACAAAGGCCAGATCCATTTTGCGGCTGATCACCGGGCCCTTCAGGATGCCAGTACCGACAATGCATGCATCGCTGATGGCCACGCGAGCAGATGCGCTGTAGCGGCATTCAGTCAGCTGGTCATGGATCTCTTTCTCCATGGCTGTGCATGCATCCTGCATCTTCTGCAGTTGGCGCTTTGCGATGTCGCCTTTCGTGACTGTTTTGCCATCTTCAAAGGCAAACTTCTGACCATCTGCCTCGGCTTCATCCGTTGAGTCCAACAGTTCAGACAGCTCAGGAACCGGCGTGATTTTAATGCCCCAGTTCTTGTCGGTGTTCGGGTGCAGCATGTCATCAAGCTGACTGATGGCGGCATCCGTTTTTGCCCGGGTCATTTTGATGAATACTTTTGAGCGCTTCGATTTGGTCAGCTTTTTCATCTACGTCAGGTTCATAAGCGCCGGTATAAAGGCGCAGGTCTTGCACCATGCGATCATCAATCACGCCACGACCATTCATGGCATCAACCAACGTTGATTCGATGTGCTGAGCCAGGATGTCCAGATTCCGATTTTCACGGTATTCGTGCGGATATTCGTTTTTCTGGATCAGTGTTGGCGTTTTGTTTTCGCTCACGCTTAGTACCCTGTAGTGCTATCAGCTGCGCCGACATAACCGGATGAACCGGCATTGTCTTCTTTGGTCCGCCACGAATAATCAGCTTCGCCCTGAGCGCCAAGCGCCAGGTACTGAAGTGCATCGTGCGGGTGTGAATATGCGTTCTTGTCAGCAGCGTCTGCGTAGCGCTCACCACTGACATTGATCCGGCGGAATGCATACCCGCCGTTAAACCCTTTGCGCAGCACCTTGCATGACTGGTTCAGCTCAAAAGCTGGACTACCATCAATGTTGCCGAGCAAAAAGTAATTGACTGCCTCCCAGCGCTTTAATGGCTGGTTGGTCGATGTTGGCCATGCGGCGATTTGGTATTCATCCCAGAGGATGCCTATCGGGCTGTTCTCGTCGTTGCCTGATTTGGCAATGCCCGCCGGATCGCAGTAGGCTTCAATTTGTTTGCCTGAGTATGCGCCGTACCTTTCTTCCAACGTGGGAAGCACGACCTCATCCATGAACTTGCGAATACCCATGCCGGTAGCCACAAGCTCTTCGATAACTCGCAGTTTTCCAGACGGCATCAGCTGGCCGATAATGCAGGCCGGCGTGCGTCCGAAGTCGAACCCGAGCAATAACTTTTTAACCCGCGGCACTGCCAGCAGGTTGAACTTGCTCAGGTGTTTGGATTCGTCCCAGCTGCCTTCATAGATGGGCTTGCCGGTACTGACGCTGCCGTATTCGTTGGCTAAGTTGACCTTAACCCACGAGTCCTTTTTAGATGGAACCTGACGGATGTAGTAGTTTTCCCGAAGGTTGTGCAGGTTCTCGGCTTCAGGGTTCTCAACCCATTCATAACCGCCGCCCGGCAAATGCTTCCGAATTACCCCGCCAGGCTGCCTGAAGAACTTCCACCCCTTTGGCTTTAACTCTTCAGCAAAGTGGTAGTACCAATGATCTTCGTCGGGGGCATTGGTATCGCCAATCATTCCGGACCAGCTGCAGTTATCCGGGTAACGGCCATGACGACCATCACACATATCGATAACTTCTTTCGAGAGCTCTTTGACTTCATTGAGCCAGAAGCCGGTTATCTGAGTACCACGCATCTTGTCGGCATCATCTGGCCGATCAAGCGCAATGAACAAAAGCTCTGATTGAACGGTTGTACCATCAGGCAACTTAAACTTTAGATAGTGCGTAGGCACCGGGACAGTTACAAACCTACCGAGCTTAACCCGCTCATTGTGGTACATCGCAAACCAGTCTTTTACAGTTGAACTAAACAACTGCGAGTAGGTGTTCCGGACTGCCACCCATCGGCTTTTCCTGAAACCAAATTCATCCGGCTCTTGCTCGCACATATGCGCGAATACTCGTTCAACAGAGCCAGCTGTTTTGCCGGAACCGAGCGGCCCCATGATCATACAAACTTCGTCGCGAGCTTCTATGTAGTCCTGAAGCACCTTGCCTTGGGGGGCAAACCTGAATTTGTATTTTGTCGACACACTTTAGTTACTCTTCCGAGCGTGCGCGTTTGCCCGTTCTGTCAATTTCAACCATGGGCACATCAGAGATTTCCACCTTATCCGTCCACATCTTCAGATGCTTGCCGAGTAGTTCCAGCGCGCCTTTTTTGTCGCTTACTTTGAATTTCTTGAGCAGTGCTTCTTTGTCGCCTGCTTCGCCAAGCTCGACCACATCCATGCCGGCAAGCGCCGCGGCAGTGTCGTCATCAAGCTCGGTGATGTCTTTGAGGGTGCCGTCAGGGTTAAAGCACTTGCGGATGTCAAAGAATGCAAGGCGGGCCAGCTCTTCGATGATCCGCTCTTTTGTGACATCCAGTTTTTTGAGTGTTGGCGCTATCAGTGCATCGATGGCTGCTTTTACTCTGGGCTTGGCGACCAGCTTGGCGCCTTGTGTATTGGCGGATGATTCAGCAAAGCCTGCAGCTCTGGCTGCAGCTGCGGCGTTATAGCCGTTGGTCACATAGTGATGGACGAACAACGCCTCCTTTGCTGTGAGGTTTCCTTCCGCCCCAAAAGCTGTTACTGCACCTGCCATATCAGAGTCCGAGCGATCCGAAACTTTGATAGGCGTAACCGGACGCCAACAGGATGGCGACAATCACCGGCACCATAATCACGCCGACAATTTTGCGGAACCAGTACTGCTGCGACTGCCGGTTACGTTCCAGCACATCAACGATGTCTTTGATGTCATTCACGGACTTCTGCAGGGCTGACAACTGCTCTGCCCTGCACCGCAATTTCCTTTTGTTGTTTTCTGCTCCAGCTGCAGCACCTTTTCTTCATAGCGCACAGATGACAGCGCAAGGTCTTTCACTGCATCTGCCAACTTGTCGATGCTCGTTTCCAGCCGTTGCTGCCGGTCGGTGCCGGATTTCACTTCAGCCAGGATGGCGTCTAATTTTGCGGTTGAGCTGGCGATGCGCCGGGCTCCGCGCTTTGCCGCCACTGCCTGAGCCCCTCAGAAATTCCTGATTGCATAGTTTGATATCCGTGATGAGCTGGAGGGTGTACCGGTGATGGTCGAGGTTGCTGTGCCGCCGTTAAATGGTCGCAGCGGGCAGCCAGTAGCCATCATGTTTGAAGGCGGCAGGACGTATACTGGCTGTTTTACTGTGACTGTTTTGACCACTGGTGCTGGCGTCAATGAGCATCCGGCGAGCATCATCAGGCAAAGGCATTGCAGCCCAATTGCGCGTGGGTTCATGTTCAGATACCTGCAGTTTGTTGGAGTTGGTCAGCCAGTCGTTGCCTGTGTCGGCAATCACCTGTTTGTTTTGTTCGTGCTCTGCATTGATAGCGGCCACCAGTTCGGCCTGCGTTACCAGGTCATCAACCTGAGTTGAGATGGCAGTAACAGCTGCAGTCAGCTCAGTCAGCGAGTCGGATTGGGTTTTAATGGTGATGTCTTTGGATTCAATCGCAGCTTGAGCGTTTGACAGCTCAGCGGTTTGATAGGCGGAGAAGCCGCCAAGGGCCAGAACGGATAAACAGACCAAGGCCAGAAGGCCATGTTTGAAATAAGTACGCATTACAAATCCCTCATGCAAAGCTTGGCTTCGGCCCTGCGCCGATTCATCAAGCCGTTTGATTGTTGGCCTTTGATATAAACCCAGCGCATCAACTGGTGGCACGCCTCTTTGCGCTTGCCCTGATTGAGCAGCTGCAGCATCGTGGATTTCTGCCACCGGCCAGCGCCGGCGTTGTAGACAAAGGACAGGTAAGCCGCGTGCTCACCTTCGGAGAGCGGCACTTGCACCACAGCCAGCATTTGCCGGTTGTGTTTGCTCAGGTCAGCTGCCAGTTGATCCAGACACTGTTCGTCGGTGAACTTCATGCCGGGCTTCAATTCGGGGCCGGTATGGCCGTAGCAGCTGGTTAAGATGTTTGCTGGATCCAGATAAACTTCGTTCTCTTTCCCTTCCCACGGCATGACCAGCAGGGCAGCAGAAAGCGCCACGGCACCGATGATGCCGCGGGATGCGAGTTTGTTCTGGATGATCATGGACTTGCCGTACTAAGAGTCGATGCGCTTAAACAGGAATTTGGCTTGCACGATACTGAACAAAAAGTACCCATTTGGCTTTGCCATTGCGTCAGCTTGCTCTGCTACATACTTAAGATTGTCTGCAGTAACTGCATGGAACCTTAAATGCGATATTGCCGGTATATCTTTCATTTCGAGCGCAACAAATAACCCTGCCCAGCTCACGGCATCATTGGTGTCGCTGGATAAAATTTTGCTCTGGGTGGACATGGTTACTCTACGATGTACCAGTCAGTGGCAAGCATGTCTGTTTGGCTGGCTAACCAAGGGACAGTTGAATTCTGAACAGTTCTGATTGCCAAGAACGGCACCAATTTGCAGTTATCATTCTTGCCGTTGGTATAAGTCCAGTAATCACCACTGCCCGGCATGCCGATACCGAAGATGTATTGACCAGGACCATTCCAACCAGAGCGAGAAACGTACTTACCAGCTTTGATGGCATTCAGCGCCATCCCAAAGTCCATACCAGAGGTCGGCTGATATGCGCGCTCGAAAACATCTTTCGGTGACCAGCTGATGTAGCCGGCAAAGTCTGGATGGTTTGGTTTACCGCCATCGACATACTCAACCAGGAAGCCTTCATCGTCGCCGTTTTCGTCGGCCGGCAGATCCCAGCCGCGTAGTTGATTGTACTGCAGGCGAGTCATGGCCCGCGCTTTGATTAATTTGGTGCCGATGTATAAACCCATTTCAAATCCACCTTGCCATACTGTATTTTTATACAGCAATCAATTAATCACATGCCAGCCATCAGACGCAGATTCAACCGCGGCGTTATCACGCTCGCCCCGTACGTAGTTGCAGGCAAAAGCCTCGCTTGCGGCCAGACAGTTGATGTCAGGCTGCGCGATGACTTTAGGCCAACACACTTCGGTGGGTTTGTTGATATATCGATGGTTGGCGACTTGTACCGCCGAGTGAAAATCGAAGGCATCAGCGCGTATTGCCCTGGTGATGATTTTCTTGGTTCCGGCTTTGTCGCTTACTGCAGGCAAACGCTCATGCTGGGCGCTTACTGCAGCCATTTGAATTCTGTGTTCCTTGTTCTCGATTCCGGCTGGCCAATCGCCTGGTGCGACTTACCGCCGGCCCAGAAATGAAAAAGCCCCAGCTTGGAGAAGACCGGGGTGAAGAAGTTCTGGGTGTAGAAAACAGGACGTTAAAAAGCAAAAACCCCAGCGATTGCCGGGGTTGTTTTCTCATCGGGCAGAAAACTCCGATGATGGGGGAATAATAAGCCTGTTTTTGAAAGTGTCAAGCGTTGAACTTATCCTCAAGCGACACATTAAACTCAGAAGCACTGCATTCGCCTGATGTGATCCGCAGGCGCCTGGACAGCTCAGACAGCATTGCCGAAGCGTACATCGCGTCATGTTGCAGTTTTCGGTGCAGCTGGAAGTCAACAACGCTTTTGTCGTGGATGTCGCGCACTGTCGCATTGCCGTTTTCCATAATCACCAACCAGCGCCCGTTGCCGGGAATGTTTACGTTTCCGGTTGCTGCTGGCAGAGTTTCGCGCTCCAACAGTTCACCTTGCAGCGCTGACGGTTCAGGCTTGCAGTTCAGGAACCGGCAAAGCTCAGGGTATTTTTTGGCGGGAATATCTTTGTAAGTGCCAACATGGAACTCGTTTTTGATCCGCCCGTAAACTTGCGGGAAGCTCAACCCATTTCCGGCCAGTGTCATTTCGTTCACGCGCTTTTGAATGTGGCGCTGCATCGCTGGGGTTAATGCTTCTGGCAAGGCTTTTGGTTGGGATTTGTTTTGCAGAGCCAGCGCCATTTTATTGAAGGCGTTGATGTAGGCCTCTTTGATTTGTGCAGCAGCTTTGCCAGTGAACCCCATCACCAGAAACATAAAGCCGTCTTTGGTCATTTCAAAAATAGGGAGCATCCTGCCGGTAGAGTCTTTGTATTCACTCAGCGCAAAATTGCGCTCAGTAAATTCCTTCGAGCAATCCATGTTTTCAATCTTGCGCAGGATATCAGCGTGTCGCTTGGAAAAGTATTCAGAAACTTTCCCCAGCTGTCAGACTAGTTGTCACCTCAATTAATCCTTAGAGGTCACAATGAAAACAGCGTATTCTGAAGCGTTTATAGAGCAAGCCTTGGTGAAGGTTTTTTCCCGCGGTCAGCGCACCATTAAGGAGGTTGCTGCCGAACTTCATATTAATTTGCATACCTTAAAGAATTGGATGAAAAGAACCTCAGTGCCGAAGAATAAAGCCATGCCAACCACCGATAAACGTCCTTCTGATTGGACTGCCGCTGAGAAATTAACCGCACTGCATGAAACGCATGGATTGTCAGGGGAAGCACTGAGTATTTGGTGCCGTGAAAAAGGCTTATTTGCCCATCATTTAACCAGCTGGAAAGAAGAGTTTTGTGCGCCGAAAACTCCGGTGCCCGCCGCACAAATGCGAACCCTGAAAGACGAAAACGATAGCCTTAAAAAAGAAATTCTGCGTAAAGACAAAGCATTAGCGGAGGCGGCTGCACTGTTGGTGCTGCAAAAAAAGTTCCGGGCTTTATGGGAGGACGAGGAGAAATGACGCCGCTGCCGATGCGGCTAACTCTGATTGAGCTGGTTGACCAGGCCATGCTATCGGGTGCGCGGCAAGCGAAAGCCTGCGAGGCCATCGCGCTTGAAGTGCGCACCTTACAGCGCTGGCAAAGCGATAAAACCAAAGGTGATTTAAGGCCGCAGCGCTTACAAAAACCATCAAATGCATTGAGCCAGGAAGAGTGGGCACAGCTGCTTCACGTGCTTAATAGTGCCGAATTTAGTCACTTGCCTCCGGGACAAGTCGTGCCGAAATTGGCGGATAGAAAAATTTATCTCGCATCCGAATCGACGATGTACCGGGCATTGCGCGCTGCCGGACAGTTAAAGCACCGACGCAGTGAACGGCCAGCCCAGCCACACGCGAAGCCACAAGGTTTTAGCGCCACCGCTGCGAATCAGCTGTATTCTTGGGACATTACCTACTTACCCAGTACAGTGCGTGGGATTTATTTTTTATCTCTATGCTTTTATTGATATTTTTAGTCGAAAGCTGGTCGGCTGGCAGGTGTATGAGCGGGAAAGCAGTGAGCTTGCCAGCGAAGTGCTGCAGGACATCTGTCAGCGCGAACGGATAGCGCCACAGCAATTGGTACTGCATTCAGACAATGGCAGCCCGATGAAAGGTGCCAGCATGTTGGCGATGCTGAATTCACTGGGCGTGACGGCGTCACTGAGCAGGCCTGCGGTCAGCAACGACAATCCGTTCTCAGAATCGGTGTTCAGAACCTTGAAATACCGACCTGACTACCCGAAAAAGCCGTTTGATACGCTGACGGAAGCGCGGCAATGGGTAGAGCGTTTTACCCAGTGGTACAACAATGAACATCAGCATAGTGCGATAGGTTTTGTCACGCCGTCACAACGTCATGCGGGTCTTGACGCAGCAATTCTGCAGCAACGGGAAACTGTCTATGCACATGCAAAAGCGGCGAATCCACAGCGTTGGAGCGGTGAAACAAGAAACTGGAAACCGGTAACGATTGTGCATCTGAATCCGGATAAAAACGAAGAAATCGGTCACGTAAAAGTGGCAAAAGAAGAGCAGCTAAAGGCAGCTTAATGAAACACAACTCAGGCGACAACTAGCTTGACAGCCGCCGCTTTCAGGGATGTGGTTTTGACTTGATCGCCGATAACCGAAACGGCAGATGTTGGAACTGTGATTAATTGAGCCATGATTGGCCTCTAGTATTGTTCAAAGTTACCCTTGTTCAGAGGGTGGACAGGTGCTTGAACACGGTACTAGGGCCGCCCGCAGATTTCCCCAAAGGGTATTTTATGGCTGCGCGCCACCCGTCCATAGAAAACTATGGGCGTAAAAAAACCGCAAATCTGTCGGGAGCGGTTATCCGCCTAGTAAGGTGTGTTCAGCACCGTAAAAAACTATAACCCCGAAACGGCGACACGTCAAACACGCTTTGAATCACTCCCCCATCCCATCCAACAACATCCGAGCACAACGCCCGGCGTTACCCGCATGCCGGTGCAGCGTATCGACTGCATCCATGTAGTGGTCATAATGGCGCTTTACCCACTCAGCCCTGGGTAGTGGCTCAGCCAGGTGCTGATTGATTGACCGCAGCAATACGGCTTCACTCGGGATGATCCGCCCGACACCGGCGCACTTGTCGCACTCAGACATCTTCGCAAACCTCTTACTGAACACCTGACCGGTGCCGTGACACTTGCCGCAGATGCAGGTATCAACGACTTCATGCACAGCAGCTTCAGCCATCGCATAGGCCAAATCATCGCCCTTGCCGGAATGAGCCAGCTGAGCCTGCAGCGCCCCAACCAATCTGGCCCTTGCCGTTTTGTTCTGCGCAATCTGCGCATCAAGGACCAAAGCGCCGATGGGCTCCCGGTGCTGTATTTGCCCGAGCAGGCCCAGCACATCCTCTCCGGTCATCGGATTGGCTGATTTCTTAAACATCATTTCGCTGCCGGTAATGCTCTTTGGCACCTGGCGTGTGTATAGGCGTTCAACTGTGGCTACCATGCGTTACCCCTGCAGCCCTGTGATTAATACCTGGCACTTGCCACCCTTGATGATTTCGCCGCGGCAAACTATCAGCCGGTCAATCTGCGAGTCATCGACATAGACGCCAGCGTGCGTCAGTGCGTCCAGCGTTGCTTTGATGCGGTTATCGATGTCCTGCACTCGCCTGTCAGCCGGATGGATAATCAAATCCACCTGCAGTCGACCAGTGAGTTTCTTGTTTGCCCGAGCTTGCAGAACTGCAGCGATAACCTCAGTGCGAAACGCCTGGCCTTTCTGGCTGATGTAAACCTTGATTGGTGAGTGTGTTCTGGTTGTACGAACAGAGCGAGTCAGGCAGCCCGCGTTGGTCGCCGTGCTGCGCCAGTAGCTGTTCAGGCTTGGTGGTAGTGGAAGCGTCAGGGATATCATTTAACACCCCCCGCTCAGCTCTGCCGGCACTTCGACTTCATCTCCCAGTTTACAGGCAACAACAGCGCGGCAGATGGCAATCTGTGGTGTTGATCCGTTGCCGTATTCGCCACCGCATCTGGCATACCAGCAACCTGATCCTTGCTCTTCGAGCCAATGGACAAGAGTACCAATGAACGTGCCACAGTCCTTCCATGACTCGGACGGGCACCACCAGTAGTAACTTTCTACCGGACGGTCCTGCTGCGCTTCTTTCCAGAAGTAATTGTAAGAAGGTCCCGCCGCATAAAATCCTGTTTTATCTGCTCCGTTACCCGGCTTGCTGCGGATGCACCACCCAGTTGCGACGGCCACTGCATAATCCAGCGCCGCACCGGTGAGTTCTGAGGTCTTAATTTTTACCAAGTCTTTCATCATCAAAACTCCAGCATGGTTGCGTGGCGAAGTTCGGCACCGCAAATTGGGCGATAAAACCTTGAGCGCACAGTCCATGCGTCAGCCATAAACCATTCAATATGTCGCCGATGATGCAGCCCCATAACAACCAAAGTCAGCGTCATGATTCACCGCCTTGCTTTGCTTCAGCAAATGACCTGATGTAGCCACCAAGCCAAGCATCCAACCTCTTGGCGTGAGTCGCTTCGATATTCCGGAACCCGATAAAAATTAGCCAATACTGAACGGACACCGAAACAACGGGTGAAACATCAGCGACGAACATCGCAACAATCACCAGAAACAAAATACCAAGATGCCACATCATGTCAGCGCCTTTCATGCGGTGCAGCTTTAGAGCGGCCTGCGTGGGTGCCAGACCATCGAAATCAATCTCATCAATAACCATCACACCACCTCCCTCGCTCTATCAATGGCATTACAAACAATCCCAGAGATTTCAGCGCGCTTCGCTTTAACCGCCGCGTCCATTTCGCACTTCCAAACGTGTCCGCGCTTAAATTTATTGAGTTGCGCAGTAAACGTCCGGGGTTTAGTTGGCTTGTCGATAACCAGCTTTTGACCGCAAATCGCGCACTGACACTCAAAGTGATTAACGATAAACGCCATCACACCACCTCCCGCATAACGTTGACGCCATTGGCCAAACTGACCAGCGCCTGTTTCCGCACATCATCATCCGGCAGCAGTCGCGCGCTGGCCTGCAGTTCGTTGAATGCGTTGCTGAGATGAAAACTCAGTTCTGGCTCTGGTTGTTCGTTCTGTTGTTCTGAATTCATCTGCCTCATCTCCAATCGCCCTGTAATCGCTTCTAATCACTCACCCGCAACAGGTGGGTTACTTAGTGCCTGTTCGCTTGCCGTGGCTTGCGCCAGCCTCGTTATTTTTAATTTCCATCCGATTGCGCCGGATAATGTTCAGTCGTCGACGCATGTCCTGCTCGATGGCCTGACGCTGCTCGATTGGCAGCCGGGCTAAGTTGCTACCCAAGATCATTTCCCGCCCAATGCAGCTCGGTGGTTTTCAAGCGCAGTTACGTTTTCACCCAGCTGCTCAATGGCCTGGCTCAGCAACAAGCTTTCGGAGGGCTTCTTGCCGCTTAAACGATAGACTTCTAGCGCTTTTTGCGGGTTTCAATCAGCCGGGGTTCTGGAACTGCGTCGGGAAAATCTTTGGAGTTCTGAGCTTCGATTACGCCGATCAGCTTTTTGGGGATGGCCAGGCAATCCGGTATTTAGAGGTAACCGCGATAACGCTTAGTGAACTCATCGCGCTTGAACGGGATTTCGTCTTCGCTCATGCCGCAGAGGTAAATCCAGCCGCCCATATCCTCGACGGTACGCATCGCAATTGCGTCATCAAGAACGATGGTTTCGTAGCGACCAAAGCGACCTATCGCATTTTGGATAGTTGTCCACGCTCCGAGTGGGCGACTCTGTGAATCTCCATCCAAATGCCTGAACAGGTCCGCAGGCTTGGGCATGAACTGGCCGCCATCAGGGTTTTGCACATGGCATGTCAGGGCGCGCTTGATATCGGCCAGCTCGTATTTCTGCAATGACCGGAAGGCAATCGTGACAGCCATGTCTTGCGGCATGTTGCCGTATAGCGAAGCAACAGCCGTCCAGATTTGAATGAATTCCTGATAGTCTTGGTTTTGCATGAACTAACCCTCAATCATGTGCATGGTTCTGGCTGCGATTCCTTCAACGGCGCGGTTGAAATCGTCGACAGTTACCCCGCCGCGACCAGTCGCAGTTTTCGGTTTTGGTGGGTTTTGCTTGAACGCAATCCCTACGTCGATTTTCGAGCCGTCACGCAAAATCAAATCCAGTCCGTCACCTCGTGTTGCTGTCGTTCTCTCCCATGTGGAACGGCGACAGACTGTAACCGGTGATCGCGTTTTTCAAATCATCAACGGAGTAACCAAGGCCAAGGGCTTTCCGAATGAGCGCGGTTCGCTTGTCGTCAAGCTTGGACTTCTCGTGCCCCATGACAGAACGCCAGTGATCGAAAATCAAAACGGCGTCGGACGGTTTCCGTTCGACGGATATGGGATTCGGGTTCCGGGTTCGGGTTCGGGTTCGGGTTCCGGGGTTTCGATAGGCTTTCGATAGCCTATGCAATTCGCGCTTGGCGCTATCGATACTGGCAGCAAAGTTATCAGCAACGATATCGACAAAAAGATTAAGCTTTTCAATGCAGTCAGGCAGTGCGATTGCTATTTTGACAGCGCCAGCTGCATGTTTTGGATTGGTAAATTGGTCGTGTTTTAGATAATCGACCAGCCTCAGCAACGATTCTTCACTGTCATAAGCGATTAATCCTGCTTTTGATAGGCTATCGATAGCCTCAATTGCAGCCTTTTTCGTCCAATCTAAATCAGCCATGATATAGCCTATCGGTAGGCTATAGCATCCGACGCTGTTAACGTGTTGGCATGTGTGCAGATAGAAGTAAAATAGCCTTTCTGAATCACTTGCCAGGCCATTGAATTTCTTTGAACGCCAAATTGATGTGGATATTTTGCCGTAATCACGCATGATCGGCCTCCGTATGGAACGGTTGTTTAACCGTTAAAGCACCGTTATGCTCCGGATCCAGTCGTTTGCTTAACAGCGAGATATTTGAAATGGAGTTCTTTAAAACGGTCATAACCTTCTCCGGATTCGATGAAGGCTTTTTGCAGCGCGTTGACACCATTTGGTATAAGGGTGCGTGGTGGCTTGTTGCCACAACTTTTGAAGACCCATCCACAGGACATAAAATCCCAGACAGATTAGTTCGCCTGACCGGACTTCCGTTTCAAGAAGTAAATGAGTCGGAGTACCGTTTCTTCCTTGGCACCGCAATTCCCATATCCGTTTTTGAAGGACAAACATGCGAAGGCTACGTGGTTGAATACTATCCGGCGCTTGTTGATATCCAGGAGCTGACACCCGGCTCTGCGAGTAGGCATTAGGCTTCATCAAAATCCCCCGTTCGTTTTGCGGCGGTATTGTTCGAAGTCAGCCCGGCACTCAGCATCGCAAAAATGCGCACCAGGCGGCGCCGGTTGTTCGCACCAGTGGCAATGGCCGGTGTCTTTCAGGGTTGGCTTTCGGTGTGTCAGCGCGACTTCCAGCGCGTGCTGTTCAAGGGCTGAAGCTTGGTCAAATAAATCAGACATCCGTATCAGTCCCCCAATCCCTGACCTGGGCTTCGCATTCCAGCTCAAGCTGCATAATTGATTCGATGGCCTTGGCGGCATGACGTTTGATTTCCGCCAAATCGGCTTTGGTGATCACTCCATCAGCTCTGGCTTCCAGCATTGATGCTGAAAATGTACCGATGCGCTGAGCCATCAAAAGTAACTGGTCGGAAAACTCTTCATCTGAAGGGGCAACAGGAACAGCGGGAATTAGCTGGTGATCGAGGCCGCACGCCCACGCTTTCAATATGCGCAAATCACCAGTTACAGCGGTAATGCGGCGGGCCTCTTCCAGAGTTAGATGATGGAAGTCAGAATCGTTGTTCAGCTTGGCCAGCAGCGTTTTGTTACTGCGACATCCAATCTGCTCGGTAAGCTGAGTAATGTTGTAGTCGTTCGTGAAAGTTGCTGCTGCTGCGACCGGACACGTAAGAACACCCACGGGATTTCGCAGGTTTGCTTTTGAGAACTGGATTAGATTAGTCATGCAGCCACCCGCTTTTGGTACAGCGCCGGGTCAAACTTCAGCTTGCCTTTGGTGAGGCGCTCAAGTTCGTATGCGCGGACTTTGGGGATAGGGTCATGCCATTTGTAGATGGCGACATCGGAAATTTTGAGCGCCTTTGCAGCTGCAGCAACACCTCCGTAGTAGTCGATAACCGCTTGTTTTTTCATTGGAGCACCTTATGGACGGGTTTGTCACATCTGAAACACTAACTTTTGTTAGCAGTCTAAATCCTAATTTAAGTCAGATCAAGGTCGGATATGATGATTGGATGCAAAAAGAAAACATCAGCCAAAGAATCAGGCGTTTACGTACAGCTGCAGGTTATTCACAACAGCAGCTTGCGAACGCTATTGGGGTTAGCGATGCCGCCGTTTCGAAGTGGGAAAGTGAACACTCGGAACCAAAAAGTAAGTTCATTCCGCTTCTGGCAAGAGTTTTTGGAATATCAACGGAAGAAATGCTGAAAGGCGGAACCAAGGAGCTGGAGGCCGGTCCTGATATACGAGGCAGAGTCCCGCTCATATCATGGATTCAGGCAGGGAATTGGCTAGAAATGGATGTAAGCCAGCAAGATTATTCGACTTATTATTTGCACACAGCAAAAGTCGGCCCTCGCGCTTTCGCCTTACGTGTTATTGGTGACAGCATGACAAGCTACACCGGTGGCAAGTCAATCCCTGAAGGCTCAGTGGTTATCGTTGATCCTGACCTGACAGCAGAACATGGCAAAGTAGTCGTCGCTCGCTTGGATGACAACGCAGAAGCCACTTTAAAGCAGCTGGTTATTGACGGCGGTCAGAAGTATTTAAAACCTTTTAATCACAACTACCCGATGATGCCCATCAATGGGAACTGCACAATCGTTGGTGTCGTCAAACAGGTGGTGCAGGACTTTTAGCGCACGGAGGCTGTAATGAAATATTGGCTTGTACCTATTTTTGTTTTCATTCTTTGCATTTCTGGCTGTAGCGGTGTAGGGCTAAGTAGATTAATTAACACTGGAGATTATGAGGCCCTATCAAAGCTGAGCTATGATGAAATCAATGAAGTCACTTTTGACTCAACTGTGTTGTCTCGCTTTGTAATGCATGGAGAGAACAATGTAGAGAAATTGAAGATTCTCCTTAAATACAAAGCTGACCCCAATATTAATATAAGTGCTCGTCCTCTCGCTCAATCTGTAATACGCTCAAATTACGAATTCACTAAAGAACTTATCGCTCATGGCGCTAACTTAGATTACGCCGATTTCTACGGAAAAACAGCCCTTCACTATGCTGTTCAAAACAACGATCAACAAATGGTTCAGCTTCTTATTTCTTCTGGAGCGAAGACTGGATTCCTTACAAAAAACTATTCATCACCAAATCAAAATGGCGTCTCTGAATTAGCAGTAGCCGTGATCAATGGAAACCAAAATATTGTAAAAATTCTTATTGATAACGGCACTGATCCTAATATAGCTGGAGAAAATCTCGGATTCCCAATTCTTGAAGCTGTTTATAAGAACGAATATTCAATAGTTAGCTATTTAATTGCAGCAGGGGCTGATGTAAATAAAAAAATTCACATGGACTATCAGCGCTTTACATGTCAATTATAAATCAAAATGAAATAATCACAGAAACACTCATAGGCGCAGGAGCTGATTGCAATAGTGTTAGCAATGACACAGTTTCAATACTTCAAGAGGCGTCAGCCAAATCAAATATTAAAATAATAAATATGGTAATAGGGTGCGGAGCTAACGTTAACGCAAAGAATAAGTACGGATTGTCAGCGCTTCACTTTGCTGCCAACAATAAAAATAATGAGGCAATAGAAGCGCTACTAAACGCAGGGGCTGATAAACAAGCTTTGTATGATATAGCGAAACTGGAAGAGCAAAATCGGTTAGCTCAAGCCAACAATACTGCAGCTTCAAATTCTGATGATTCGTGGATTGCTTATATGATAGTAGGCCTAATGAATGTGGCCGCAAATGTAGCTTATCCAAACACTACCTACACGCCTGCACCCGCCCCGCACAATCCATTACAACCGCATAAAGTAACAAATGTTTCATCACAACAACCGCAAAAGGTGTTGGTAACGACTCCATCTGGTTGTAATAGTGATTTCGAATGCGGTCCTGGCAAGCAGTGTGTGAAAGGGCCACTTCAAGGGCAGGGGCAGTGTTTAACTCCAGTAAATCAATATGGCTTACCGAAGCCTGGTGTGATGCCAGATCCAAATAGCATCAAAATAAATACAAATCTGAAAGGCGCATGTGAGTTTGACACTCAGTGCGGGGTCGGGTTCAGGTGCGATCAAACACTGAAAGTATGTGTGCAATAAATCACTGTTTAATATGAACAGCTGAAAAAACCAAAGCAGGCACAAAAATAACACAGCCTGAAATTGGCGGTTGGAGCTAACTACCCGCCAATTTAAAACATTCCATTCCGCAAGCCAGCACATCGTAGCCAGCAAGAACACACCGCTAACACCAATTTCCAATCCATGATTTAGAGTTTTTACTCTAATTAAATTCTACTTTTGTTTGGATTCTTCTTGATCTAAATATCAACTTTGGTTAGCTTTACTCCTAACTTTTGTTAGATTCAAAATTTAACTTACTGAACTGGAGTGAAAGGAAATGCTGCTAACTGAAAACCCAACCAGACCAAAACACAAAGCTGAGCTGGACCTGCTGAGCAAATTGCGCCAAACGGCGCTGATTGCTGGCTCTCAAATCAGCGAAAGCCATCGAGTTCAAATTCGCATTGCTGAGCTATTGGCGCATCTGCGCAAGAACAACCCGTCGCTGGAATTTCGCAATCGCTTCATCTACCAAGCCGGTTTGCTGGGTGAAGGTCTGGTCATGCGTGTTGATGCTGGAATGGACGTGGTGACTATCCACCAGGTCAATGCGGATAACGTCATCAGCCTTCACAAAATCACTACCGCAGTGACAGTTGGTGGCCAGCAATGAATCAATCAAAAGCTTTCGCCAAAACTGGTCTGGAACGGGCTTTTGAAAATGGCTACCAAAAGCACGAACACATGCTGGTTGTTTTTATGGCAGCAATGCTCAGCAAAACCGGCCAAGCCAGCTCGCCTGAGGTTTTGGCTAGTTATGCGGCGCAATGCGTCGACGCCGCCATCACTGAAATTAACAAGATGCACTCCAGTTTGATGACCATTCGAGAAGGCGGTGCCCAATGAGCGAATTCACTTTCACCTTAGAACGCCAAGCGCTGCTGGCCCACTACGAAGGCTTGCTGCACTCAATTGAAGATACGCAAACCGAAAGCCGGATGCAGCACAACCCTGAGCGCAACGCTGAAGTATCCGCGCTGACCGCAGATGCGCTGCAATTTCGCGATATGCACGACATCACCATTACTGAGTTAAACAGCTGGAAAAAACGCAACGTACAGCGCGCCAGCTCTGTTGCTCATGCCGTTCAACTGTTAAGTCGGAGCGCATAACCATGACGCCACCCCTCGATTTATTCGGTGAAGTGACATTCGCTGACGAAGAAGAACTGATTTTTGCCGATGATGTTTTGGATGTAGTAGCGGCTGCTGATGGCGATGAATTTGCCGGCACCGGCATCTATTACGCCATGAGCAACGAGGCATACCACTCAGGCCCAGGCGTGAGCAAGTCAGGTTTAGATCTGATTGCAGTGAACCCATCAGCCTACATCTGGCACAAGAAAGCACCGGTTGATTACATGGCACTGCAAGCGCTGGATTTAGGCAGCGCCCTGCACTGTGCCCTGCTGGAGCCAACCGAGTTTGAAAAGCGGTTTCAGGTAGCTCCTGAATTCAATCGCCGCACTACTGCGGGCCGCGAAGCTGAAGCAGAGTTTCTGGCTCAAGCCTATGCCGCTGGCATGACGCCACTAACCGCTGAAGATGCAGCCAAGCTGCGGATCATGAAAGACAGCGTAATGGCTCACCCGGTAGCGCGCCTGATTTTCGAGGCTCAAGGCCACAACGAGGCCAGCATCTACTGGAACGATGCACAAACCAACGAGCTGTGTCGCATTCGCCCTGACCGCATGCCAATCATCCCAGAGCTTGGTCCGGTGATTGTTGATGTGAAAAAGGTCGATGGCCTGGATCGCTTTGACCGTCATGTGGCTGGTTTCCGGTACCACGTACAGGACGCCATGTACACCGATGGTTACCGCAACCACTTCGGCGAAACCCCTGATTTCATGTTCCTGACTGTCAGCAGCTCAATCAGCGCTGGCCGCTATGGCGTCGACGTTGTGCGCCTGCCGGAAGACTGGAAGCAGGAAGGTCACGACCTGTATCGCCGCGACTTACAAGCATACGCAGCATGCCGCCAAGCTGATGACTGGCTGCACGTTCGCACGCTGAACCGCCCACGCTGGGCCTGATTTTTTAATTACTGGAGATAGATATGAGCGCAGTTTCAATCGCGGAAGTTCAACAGCCAATGGCTGACCAGATGATGGTTCAATCACACACTACCATGCTGCTGATGAACCCAGTTGCTATGGAACAGATTTACCGTTTTTCAGAAATGATGGCGTCTGGCAAAACAGCAGTGCCGGCACACCTTCGCGGCAATGTCGCCGATTGTATGGCAATTACAATGCAGGCCATGCAGTGGAAGCTGGAACCCGTTTGCTGTCATGCAGAAAACCCACGTTATCAACGGCGTTTTGGGTTACGAAGCTCAGCTGGTAGCGGCAGTCATCAATAGCAGTGGTGTAGTTGTTGACCGGTTCCACTTTGAATGGTTCGGTCCATGGACAAACGTGGTTGGTAAGTTTGCAATCAAGCAAGGTGATAAGGGCGAATACCGCGTACCAGGCTGGAAGCTAGCCGATGAAACCGGCTGCGGTGTCCGTGTTTGGGCCACTATCCGCGGTGAAGCTGAGTCTCGGGTGCTGGAATTGCTGCTGGCCCAGGCTCGCACCCGTAACAGTACATTGTGGGCAGATGACCCGAAGCAGCAGCTGGCCTATCTGGCACAAAAGCGCTGGGCTCGCCTGTATGCACCTGATGTGATTTTAGGCGTGTACTCACCAGATGAACTGGAAGATCGCAGCAGCGAACCACGCGACATCAATCCAGCCCCTGAATCAACTTCAGCAGCACAGCCACAACAGCGCACCAGCGGCTTAGCCAGTTCACTGAAAAGCACGCTCAGCCGCCAATCAATCCGGCACCAATCGAAGCCAGCGCCGAACCGGTTACCGCTGACGATGACGCCTTGATCATCGATGACGAACCAGAGCTGTCAGCAGAAGCACAGAAGTATGAAGCCATGCTGATGGACTGCTCTGAAGCTGACCACTTTGGCGACTGGCAAGCACAGGTGAAAGCCAAGTTTGCCGCCAACTCACACGACTATATTGCGCTGGTGAAAAGCTATAAAGCCCGCCGCGCTCAATTCACTCAACAAGCATAAGGAGACTCACCATGTCTGCAGTTGAAGCCGTTCAAATTGAAGAAAGTCCGGTACCAGCCACTGAACTGATGTGCGTGCAGTCTACGCCGGCAGTGATCAGCGTGAACTTTGTCGAAATCAAAGAAGCACTGTCCGAAGCTCTGAAAAAGCATGACGTTGTGGTCACGGCCGACACGCTGGTCGGTGCCAAAAAGCTGAAAGCTGAGCTCAACAAAAACGCCACTGAGTTCGACAAGCGCCGCAAGGCTGCAATCGAGCAGGTTAGCGGTCCAATCAAAGAATTTGACGCCCAGATGAAAGAGTTGACCGCAATGTGCAAAGGCAGCGTCGGAAATCTCGACTCACAAATCACCGTGTTTGAAACCGAAACGCTGAACAACATCCGCAACCTGCTGGGCGAGGCGCTTGGCCGTGAATGGGATGCGCTGAATGTGTCGGCTGAGTTCCGCAATTCTAATATCAATGACCTGGTACTGCTTGGCAGCATCACCTCAACCGGCAAGCTAACCGGCAAAGTGGCCAACGATATCAAGTCACGAGCGCTGGACGATAAAGGCGCAGAAAACACCATCAAGCTGCGCCTGTCAGAGTTGGAAAACCGCTCATACCGTGCAGGCTTAAAAGCGCCACTAACCCGGGCGCACGTTGAAGTGTTCCTGTTCGCACCGGAAGCAGACTACAGCCAGCGCCTCGAAGCCATGCTGCAGTCTGAAGTTCAGCGGCAGGAGAAGGCTGAAGCGCAATTGCGCGAGCAGATGGCGCAAGAGCAAGAACGTAACCGCCAGGCGCAGGAACTTGCAGAGCAGCGGATCCGCGAAGCCAATGAACGCGCACGCCAGGCTGAAGAAAATGCGCAGCGTGCAGCAGAGCAAGCCGCTCAACAACAAGCCGCACCGGTGGAGCAGCATCAGGAGCCGGCGCCATCCCAGCAAGCTACAACCCCACAATCGCAAGCCCTCAAGGTTTACTACGCGCCAATGAGCGACAAGGTCGTGAAGTTGAACGCCCCAAGCTTTGAGCAGGCAGCTCAGGCGGCGATTGAATCACAGCAGGCTGACGGCCAGCAGTACGCAATCCGCACCAAGGAAGATGGCTTGATTGGCATTGTCCACGCCGGCCGAGTGTTCTGGAGAGCATGACCATGGCTAAATCCAAAAATAGACAGCGAAAAACATATCCGTTAATCGTCAATCAGGTGACTGCTGCGGAGTTGCTCGGCGTCTCTTCAATCACTGTTTGGCGCTGGTGGCGAGAAGGCCGGATTAATCGCCTACCTCAATTTAAATCGGCTCGCTACTCAATGGCGGAACTGCAGCGGATCACATCACAAATTGAGCAGGAGGCCGCATGAAAGAGCGCCCAATTTTATTCAACGCTGAAATGGTTCGGGCCATTCTGGATGGCCGGAAAACTCAGACTCGCAGACCAGTTCCTGAATGGCAACTGCCATCGGAAACAGAAGGTCCACACGACCAATTTCCAGATAGTCGCTTTATTTCGACAGCTCAACGCGATCCGCGCTATGGATTCGGTGTTTTTGGTGCAACCGCTGAAGCTTGCATGGACAACTACAACAAGGGTTTTAAAAGCCTTTGTCCTTTCGGTGCAATCGGTGATCGACTTTGGGTTCGTGAAACTTTTCAGGGGCCGCTAATTGAACAGGGTGATGAATCCACTGATGGCTATGAATTCCCGAAATATTGCGTCTACAAATCTGATGGCCATGCACGCCCTGAGTTCACAACAGTTGACGATGAAACTGTCTGTAGGTGGCGACCATCAATTCACATGCCGCGTTGGGCCAGCCGGATCACCCTTGAAATTACCAGCGTTCGAGTTGAGCGAGTTCAGGACATCAGTGAGTCCGATGCTGCAGCTGAAGGTTTGAACAAGCCTATTTATGTTCAGAACGAATCAGGCCAGCTCACGCCACCTGTCGGCGAGACCTTACTCAGTGCTTTCCCAACAGCAAAACACTGGTTTTCAACAGTGTGGGATGGCGTCTACGGCAACTGGTCCGAAAACCCTTGGGTTTGGATTGTTGAGTTCAAAGTGCTGACTACCAACGGCGTTATCCGGGAGGCCGCATGAGCGCATTTCACCAATACAAAAAGCCGAACCTGAACAAGAGCGAACTGGCAGCAGAGGCTAACAAGTTCAAAAAGTCGGTGACTGTCGGGTTTGCGGTCATTCCATTCGACGACAAAACGGGCGGCTGGCTTCTGCCAGCTGGCCAGAATCAGGTGAATCGCGTTTTGCTATTCCGCGATGACGCAATTCAGTACGCAACGCGCATGAACGACATCATGAGCCGCTATCCCGGATTGGCGACTCGACTGAACCAGTATAAGCAGGCGGAGGCGGCTTAATTATGCAATTCACTTATGTTTGCCGAAGCCAAGACACACACGTTGTTTGCATTGACGGCACCAACTTTAACGTTCGGGAGGCCGAAGAAAGTCAGTGGGCTAAAGGTCATGGTCGGTATTTGGAGGTCAGGGGAATCAACGTCTATCAAACCCTCTATTTCAAAGCTGGAGGCAATGCAAACCATCTTGCCGAAGTTGTTCGAGCAATTGAAATAGCACGTTTCATCTGGCAGCACACTAACAGGCTGAAGTTATCTCCGGAGGTTAAATAATGTTCTTCAAAAATATCCGTGTTTATCAGCTCACTGAAAAGCTGAACTTAAACAAACGCGCATTTGAATCAGCTCTGGCTGAGCACAAATTCGCCCCCTGCATGGGGCAAGATGCGCTGAAGCTGGGCTTTGCTTTCGCGGTGCACCCGAGCGTTAAAGAGCTGGTTACAGAACTTGGTGATGGCCTGTTCATGGTCGCACTGAAACGTCAGGAAAAGGTGCTGCCAGCTGCTGTTATCAACGAAGAACTGCAGCCAAAAATTGATGCGCTGGAAGCTGAAAAAGGCCGGCCGCTGGGCCGCAAAGAAAAACAGGCACTCAAAGAAGAGTTGATCCAAACATTACTACCGCGGGCATTTAGCCGCTCTACCCTGACCCACGCCCTGATTGATGACACAAATGGCCTGGTGTTTATCGACACCGCATCACCAAGCCGAGCCGAAGATTTGCTGGCGCTGCTGCGTAAATCAATCGGCTCGCTGCCGGCTGTGCCGTGGATTGATAGCAATATGCTCAGCCAGTCCCTGCAAAGATGGGTTGCCGGCCAGAATCTGCCAGCCGGTTATGTACTGGGCCACGCTGCTCGCTTCAAAGCGCCCGATGAAGAAGGTGCCCGCGCCAGCTTTGAAAATCACCTGTTGTCGGCTGCAGAAGTGCAGAGCCATCTTGAAGATAAGCTGGCCACTGAACTTGACCTGGTGAAGCCAGAGCAGCTGGAGTTCCGGATCACCGATTGTGGCGGCATCAAGCGCCTGCGCTGGGAAGAGTTGCTGATTAACTGGAACGACGAGCTGGGATGGGAAGATTTAGTAGTGCGCATTGAAGCCGATGCTCTGCTGATGCGCTCCGAGCTGGTTGGCATGGTCAGCGCTATTCGTACAGTGGTTTGTTCGGCAACTAAGCGTGTCGACTTGAGAGAGATTACTTGTGAAGCGACCGATGCGGTAACAAAAAATCCGATTTGGAATGCTGAGGACGAAGATCCGCTTTATCAAGATGCCGTTCAATTTGTCGTTGAATGCCAGAAGGTGTCTGTCTCTGGGATCCAGCGCAAGTTCCGCATCAGCTATAAGCGGTCAGCCTACATCGTGGACGCAATGGAGCGGCACGGGATTGTTTCTGAGCCTGAGCACAACGGATCTCGAAGAGTGCTGCTGAAGGCCGCATGACAACCGTCGAGGCTCTGGCACTGGCTCTCGCCTGGGACCGGTGCCGCGACGAGCCAAACGAACAGGATATGGCAGACGCCGATGTGATTGTGGCGCGCTGGAACAAAAGACGAATTGAAATGAGCTTAGCGCCCTGGGAGTGAATAATGCCCTTAAAGAAAAACGAAAGAAAAGAGAAATACGTCCGCATCATGCGCTTGATGTTGGAGGGCGAAAACAAACAAGCCTTTAATGCGCTTGCAAGCATGTGCGGTTCCGATACTGGTCTGTTTTGGCTTGTCGATTATGACGAAGCGACTAAAGCGCTGGCTGACAACAAAGCCGCTAAACAGCAGGAGGCAGCATGACACTCAGTGAGCTTAGAAAGATGGCGCAGGAATCTGACCGTGTTTCTCTGGTTGTTCCTCGGCCTTGGCGAGATAAGCCAAAAGGCTTCCCACGAGGTGAGCTTCTGTGCGAGCAGCCGACAGGTAACGTAATAAGCGTTTGCAGTAAGAAGTTGAATGCGTGGCTAGATAAGGCTGAGACTTATATCCAGCAAGGCGGTGCCTCATGACCGCCCTATTCTCCCAATATGGCCCACTCCGCTGGCTGGTATGGCTCGGCATCGGTGCCGGGCTTCACGCTCTGCTTATCGTCATTCAGTGGGTTCTGTTTCGCGGTATCGACCTGAGCCTACTCAATCCGTGGACCTATACCGACCACGCATGGTTTCTGACAGCGGCTTGGTACTTGGGCTGTTTCTGGATGTGGGTTAATGAGTAATTTTTCAAACTGAATAAGGAGTTTAATTAGTGGCCAAAGGCATCAATAAAGTCATTTTGATCGGCAATTTGGGCGCAGATCCGGAGGTGCGTTATAACACCACCGGCGGTGCCATCGCCAACATCACTATCGCAACTTCAGAAAGCTGGACTGACAAGCAGACCAATGAAAAGAAGGAGCAAACAGAGTGGCATCGAGTGGTGATATACCAGCGCCAGGCTGAAATTGCCGGCGAATACCTGAAGAAAGGCAGCAAGGTTTATATCGAAGGCCGACTACGCACTCGCAAGTGGCAAGATAACCAAGGCGTCGAGCGTTACACCACGGAGATTATCGCCAGTGAGCTGCAGATGTTGGATGGTGTGAGTAACAACGGGGCACCACAGCCGCAAGCAGGTCAGAACCGGCCGGCACAGCGCGCACCAGCACCGCAGCAAGGCGGCTATGGTCAACGCCCGGCAGCTGCGCCAGCACAGAACCAAATGGCTGGAGGCCCAATGGCCCCGCCGATTGATTTTGATGATGATCTGCCCTTCTAGGGTAGTCCCGCGCAAAACAAGCGTGAGTAAACTGACGCGCCGGCTGGAAGGTCGGTGCTTAATGTATCGCACACTCCCTGTGGAAAAAACATCACTTATTAACACATATTCCCACATAAACCCTCAGTTGCAGGATATCTGTGGATAAAACAAAAATAGATGCATATTTTTCGCAAATGCTATTAGAATCCCCCATTAGATAACAGTATTTATAAATGGAACTAATATAAAAATACTTGTCAAATAACACCGACACCTTATAATGCGCGCCACTTTTACGCGCTGAAAAATCGTCCAATTTCGGGCGATTTTTTGTCGGTAACGCAGGGGGACTTCATGGACTACGAAAAAGCTTATCAAGATCTCGGCTTTAAACCCAACCAAAATGCCGTTGTACCAAATGGCAACCGCCACGGAATGGAAGCATCAAATTTTGCAGTATTTTCTCTGCTTCGACATGTGCCTGAGCGCTTGGTTACCAGCACTGCAGCTGCAACTCAGAAGCAAGCAACTGTTTAACAAATTTTAAGTAAAAACACCCCCTGCGATAAGGGGGTTTTTTTTTGACAGGATGTTCCGATAATGCCTAACTACAATAAGATCAGCCAAGAAATTGCAACCGAAGCCGCGTTAAATCCAGAGCCTGCAGCCGATGCCGTTCGCCACAGATATTTGGCAAAACTCCATACTCTCACACAGAGAAATGTAATCTGTTACTACTCCGGATTTCTTTCATTCCCAGGAGTTGCAAACACGGCAATCAATGATTCAGATAAGAACGGCTTCATGAATGCCATTAGCGGTATTGATGTAACAAAAGGACTCGATCTAATACTTCATACTCCTGGTGGTGATATCGCGGCAACAGAATCAATAGTCGACTACCTGCGCGATGTTTTCAATGGCGATGTTAGAGCAATAATTCCGCAAATCGCGATGTCAGCCGGAACAATGATCGCGTGCGCGTGTAATGAAATAGTTATGGGAAATCATTCAAACTTAGGGCCAATTGACCCCCAGTTCGGTGGGCTTCCGGCTCAAAGCATCATAGAAGAATTTAATTTCGCTGCAGGCCAAATCGTCAAAGACCCGAACTATGCCCATGTCTGGCGGCCTATTATTGAGAAGTACCATCCAACCTTACTTACATCATGTTTGCACGCGATATCATGGTCAAAGGAAATGGTTACTCGATGGTTGGAAACCGGCATGTTTGCGAAAAACCCAGATGCAAAGCAAATGGCAACGAACGTAACAAATGTGATTGCTGATCATGCAAACCAAAAAACGCACGCTCGCCACATATCCCGTGATGAATTGAAAAAGCTAGGGCTTGTTATTACTGATCTTGAGTCAAATAAAGAACTTCAGGATTATGTTTTATCAATTCACCATTGCTTTATTCACGTGATGTCATCTAAAAATATTACGAAGGTGATAGAGAACCATCAAGGCAATGCGATAGTTTCTGTCTGCTAATTATTAGGTCTAAAGGTTGTTCCCGGTCGCTTAGCATCCGGGATGTTAATCACCCTCGCTTCATCTCAACCACGTTATCCACTTCAGCCTTACCAATGATGATCATCAGCTTTCTGTGCCAAGCCTGATAGGCCTGCATCTGCCGTTCCAGATAATCATGCTTATCGTACACTTGCCAAACGCCTGGTAGTTTGTGATCCAGCATAATCTCTGGCAATGTGCGGTTCGGTCAGGCCACTGAAGTGAGTACGGGCGGTGCGGCGCAAATCGTGCATTGACCAGTGCTCCATTTGAATATTCTGCCGGCGCTGGAACCAGTTCATCACCTTGTATGGCAGACTGACTGATGCACCTGGCTGGTTAATGCCCGGGTTCGCCCCGCAATGGGATTAAGTATTCACCTGGTGCCAGCGCAATTAGCTGCTTAATCAAGTCGTCAAACTCTTGCGGGATTGGGCGCAGCAGCGGCTTGCCAGTTTTGTTGGTTTTCCGGTTTTCTGCAGGAATGGTCCAGATCCGGCTTTTAAAATCAAAGTCAGCAACCTTGGCTTTGCGAAGCTCACCGTTCCGGCACCCATATAAAAGACATAACTGGATAAAGGCCAGGTTCTTTGGCTCTGCTTGCTGGTTCGTATCGATGTACTCATATAAGCGGCGCAGATCATCATCACTTAATATCCGCTCACCAACACTGCGCTTAATGTTGAGGTCGACACTGGTGAAGTCGCTCAGCGGGTTTGATTCCAGCAGGTTGCGCTTTCACCGCCCAGCGCATCATTTGCTTGGTCAACCGAAGCAGGCGGGCCGACATTGCCGGAGTCTTTTTGGCCAGCGGTTCGATGACGCCCAGCCAGTGGTGCAGTGTTACCTGCTGCGCTGGCAGTCGGCCAAGCGTGGGCAATAAATGTTTGCTGATAGAACTCCAAAGTCTTGGAGCCTGAGCGCTACGGTCTTCCATGTCGGCCTGATACCACTGCTCAAACAATTCCGCGACCGTACCGGCGTTTTGCCGCTCCATCCGTTCAACTGCTTTCACTATCCGCGGATCATCGCCCTTCTCCAGCGCGGCACGATACCGAAGGCATTCTTCGCGGGCAGTCTTTAAAGAGATTAACGGATAGGTACCGATGTCACAGCGCTGCATTTTGCCAGCGACGCGAAAGCGCATCTGAAAGACGATTTTGCCCTTAGCTGATACCCGAACACTCAGGCCATCACGGTCAGTTTTCTCATATGGCTTGTCGCACTCCTTTCGCGGGGTGGACTTCAGCCAACTGTCTGAAAGTGGCATTTTAAGAACTCATTCTGTACACAGTGTCCAGAATATAGCAATTTCGTAATCATGTGATGCACACATTTGGGCAGCTGCCATGAAACAGCGTGAAGGCACGTTTTGAATGAAAATGGTGATGCTATGAGCGATTGAAAGCGGACCCTTAAAAGATCCGCGAAACTGGATGTTATCGCGTGAAATGTTCTGAAATTGCAGCAAGGCTTCCTTCGGTAAATTCTTGCCAGTTTTCAGACATCTGGATCATCCTGTGACAGTTGTAGTCTGCGCAGTGTAATCGCTGTGTAACTCGCTATCAAGCTGAGCAATTTTATCCGCCATCATTTCGCGAACCCGGGTCGCCAGTTCGCGGACAGGCGCATGCAGCTCCGCCGGACTGAGCGGTGGCAGAAATTCGATAATAATTTTGCCATTGTTCCAGCGGTTCAACTTAATCTGTGCAGAGGTGCTGCTCATACAAATTGGCACTATACCGACCTGCGCTTGCTGCGCGATATGAAAAGCACCGGTTTTAAAAGGTAACAAACCACGACCGCGGCTGCGGGTGCCTTCAGGGAATACCCAAACTGACAGCTGATCACGGGTGATGCGCTCAACTGCGCCTTGCATGGTGCCAACGGCTTTACTTTTGTTATTGCGATCAATCAGGATATTGCCGAGGAACCAATAAAGCTGGCCAAAAAACGGGATCCATTTCAGGCTTTTTTTGCCAATAGTGACAGTGCCAGGTACCAAAGCGCCACTGATAGTAAACAAATCATAATTATTCTGGTGATTGGCCAGAAATACACAAGGCATTGCTGCGTTGACCGCCGGATGACGCCGGATCTCCACTGTCAGACCCAGGATCTTACTGGCTTTGCCATACCAGCCTGACACCACACCAACATTCTCTCGGTGAAAAGGCCGGGCCAGACACAACACCAAACCCGCCAACGTCGTGATGACAATAAAAACAGCCAGTAAAATAATTCGGATGACAGCTAACACGGCATAACCTCATTTTTATCAGGTCGGCAGTATAAACTGTTTACAGTTGTACGCTGGTTTGATCTGTACAGAGTTACCGGCGTCCTGCCAGATTTATTGTGCATTCAGCGAAAATTTTGTAAATCCGGAGCACAGCTGTGTACTGAACCGGACGCAGAAAACAGAAACCACCCGCAGGTGGTTTCTGTTGCAAATTACAATGCCGAGTCTCCGACTTCGCCGACCAGCAGCTCATCGATACGCTGTAGCCCGCGCGGTAGCTTGTTGCCACGCCGGCCACGTTCACCGACATAATGTGCCAGATCAGAGGCTTTGATTGTCATCTTGCGTTTGCCGGCAACTAAGGTGACGCCGCTGTCGGCCGGTACGACGGCCAGAATTTTCAGATACTCTTCACGGCTGGCGGCACGTGCCGAAGCGATACTCAAGATCTTATTCCCTTTGCCTTTGGCCAGTTTTGGCAATTCAGACACCGGGAACACCAACATGCGGCCTTCATTCGAGATCGCCACTACCTGATCAGTGGCCGGATCTTTAATCGGCTGCGGCGTCATCACTTTAGCGCCAGTCGGCAGACTCAGCAGCGCTTTGCCGGCTTTATTGCGGCTGATCAGATCTTCAAAGCTCGCGACAAAACCATAACCCGCATCGCTGGCGATCAACAGCTGAAGCTGGTTATCTGCCATCAGTACATGCTCGAAATTCTCGCCGGCCACTAACGCAAAGCGTGTGGTTAAAGGCTCACCCTGACCACGGGCCGATGGCAGATCATGCGCTTCGGCGGCAAAACTGCGGCCGCTGGAATCAATAAATGCCGCATATTGATTGCTGCGCCCGCTCGCTGCCGACTTAAAGCCGTCGCCCGCTTTATATTGCAGACTATTGCCGTCGACGTCCGTGCCTTTGGCACAGCGCACCCAGCCTTTTTCCGACAGGATCACGGTGACCGCTTCACTTGGCAGCAACTCTTTTTCACTGAGCGCCTTGGCTTCTTCGCGCCGAACGATTGGACTACGGCGCTCATCACCATATTTTTTCGCGTCGGCGAGCAATTCAGTACGGATCAGTTTGGTCAGTTTGCTTTCACTGCCCAAAATACCTTGCAGATATTCGCGCTCTTTGTTCAGTTCGTCCTGTTCCGCGCGAATTTTAAACTCTTCGAGTTTTGCCAGGTGGCGCAGTTTTAGTTCCAGAATGGCTTCAGCCTGACGATCAGTCAGTAAAAACCGCTCGATCAGCACTGGCTTGGGTTCATCGTTTTCGCGAATAATCCGGATCACTTCGTCAATATTCAGAAACGCGATTAACAGCGCTTCCAGCACATGTAAGCGGTCCAGCACTTTGTCGAGGCGGTACTGCAAACGACGGCGCACGGTATCGCGGCGGAATACCAGCCATTCGCTAAGAATTTCCAACAGGTTTTTTACCCGCGGCCGTTGGTCGAGACCGAGAATATTCAAATTCACCCGATAGGATTTTTCTAAATCCGTCGTGGCAAACAGATGCTGCATCAGCTGTTCAACGTCGATGCGGTTGGAGCGTGGCGCCACGACGATCCGGGTCGGGCTTTCGTGGTCGGATTCATCGCGTAAATCTGACACCATCGGCAGCTTTTTCGCATTCATCTGCGCGGCGATCTGTTCCAGCACTTTGGCGCCAGAAGTCTGATGCGGCAACGCGGTAATGACAATATCACCGTCTTCAACGGTATAAATTGCGCGCATCCGCACACTGCCACGACCGGTTTCATAAATAGTCTGCAATTCATGCTGCGGCGTGATAATTTCGGCGTCGGTCGGATAATCCGGTCCTTTGACAAACTGCAGCAAGTCCGGCACTGACGCTGCCGGATTGTCCAATAAAAAACAAGCTGCTTCAGTGATTTCGCGCACGTTGTGGGGCGGAATATCTGTCGCCATACCCACAGCGATACCAGTCACACCGTTCAGCAGAATATGCGGCAGCCGGGCTGGCAATACTTTGGGTTCATCCAGTGTGCCGTCGAAATTCGGCGTCCAGTCGACCGTACCCTGCCCCAACTCACTTAACAGCAGCTCGCTGAAGCGCGACAGTTTGGCTTCGGTGTAACGCATTGCGGCGAAAGATTTTGGATCATCCGGCGCGCCCCAGTTGCCCTGACCATCAACTAACGGATAGCGGTACGAAAACGGCTGTGCCATCAGCACCATCGCTTCATAACAGGCGCTGTCGCCATGCGGGTGGAATTTACCCAACACGTCACCGACGGTCCGCGCAGATTTTTTATATTTCGCCACATGCGACAAACCGAGCTCAGACATGGCATAGACGATGCGGCGTTGCACCGGCTTTAAGCCATCACCGATATGCGGTAACGCCCGGTCCATAATCACGTACATCGAATAATTGAGATAGGCTTCTTCAGTAAAAAGCCGCATCGGGCGTTGTTCTATCCCGTCGGCGCTGATGATGATATCAGTCATGCATTACCCTTTTCGGCAAAATTAGCCTTATTCTGTGGCTGAAAGACTTTGACGACGACGCCGCCATTGCCACAGCAATAATGTCAGCAGGATCAGACTGGTGCTGGCAAACAGCCCAATCCACAGCCATTGGATCTGACGCTTCCGTTCCACTTCCTGTAACCGCAGAGCCTGCAGCTCATTGTCCTTTTGCAGTAACTCGTTTTTCGCTTGTTGGCGCTCCGCATCAAAGCTCAAACGCAGCTTTTGTACCTGTAAATCGCGTTTATCGTCTTGCAGGCTGACATAATTTTTGAAGAACTGATCAAGCAGGCTGTAGGCTTTTTCAAAGTCGCCGTTGTCGGCATACAAATGTGATTTTAACCGGTCAAAATGTAAGGCAAAAAATTTGTCCGACACATTACGCTGGTTACCGAGTGTCTCTGCCGCCAAATCAACTTCCTGAAAGGCCAGGCTGGTCTGGCCCAATGCGCGGTAAATCAGGGCTTTTTCAAAATGATGTTCGCTGAGCTGATACGTCGATTGCAGATATGGCAGATATGCATCAGCCTGTTCCATGTAAGACACGGCAGCATCGTACTTTTTCATACCACGATGGGTCGTCGCCAGGCCCAGATAGGCATAATACGACTGCACCGGATCTTCGGCGTGCAGGCTCGCTTTGAGCATCTTGTCGAAAATTTCCAGCGCCAGTTCCGGTTTGCTCTGGTAGCGATAGGTCATGGCCAAATTGTACCAGACCGAAATTTTGCTTTTCTCCCAGCCCAGTTCATCAAATAAACGATAAGATTCTTCCAGCAGCTTGCGTGCTTCTTCATCGCTCATCAGCATGGTGTACATCAGGCCCAACTCGGCATTGACACTGGCCAGTGCTTCTTTGTCGCCTAGCTTCACTGCGTGGTCGTAGGCTTGTTTTAACGTTTCCAGCGCATCCTGATCCTGATTTTCTTCCGCCAGCATCGCGGCCATATTGAGCTGTCCGAAGATCATCAGCTTTTCGTCTTTTAACTCAGTCGCTAACGCCATGCCTTTTTTATAATATTCATTGGCCTGGGCATATTCCCGATGCATTTCCAGTGCATATCCCATGCTAAACAGCAGTTCGACATGGGTTTTACTGAGTAAATCCGGCACCAGTGCCAGGCCACGTTCGGCCGCCGCAAGCTGATCACGATGGCGGCCCAGCGCCTCATAAATCAGTGACAATTCGTTCAGCCAGCTGGCCTGCTGTGTTGCATTCCAGTTGCCAAATTCGGCTTCATGGCTCAGCGCCTGCTGCAACATCGCTTCGGGCTGAATATTTTTCTGTTGCTGAATTTGCAGCAACCAGTCGGGTAACGCTGCGGTATTGGCATTATCGGCCAGCGCTGACGCCGACCAACACCAAAAACAACTCAGTAATATTGCTGCACAGACTTTCATAGTAATAATAATTCATCCAAAGTGCATAAATTTGCGGCTCAGAGTAGCGTGACCGTCCGTCCCTGACAATCCCTGGGGCGTGTTAACGTTAGGCCAGAATGGCGCGGTCGCCTTTATGCTCCAGCCAGTCCTTGCGATCGTTCGCTCGTTTTTTCGCCAGCAACATATCCATCATTTCCAGCGTCTGGCGTTCATCATCGATGGTCAGCTGCACCAGCCGGCGTGTGTTTGGATCCATGGTGGTTTCCCGCAGCTGCAACGGATTCATTTCACCCAAACCTTTAAAACGTTGTACGTTGATTTTGCCGCGTTTTTTCTCAGCTTCCAGCCGATCGAGGATGCCATTTTTTTCATCTTCATCCAGCGCGTAATAAACGTCTTTGCCTATGTCGATGCGATACAAAGGCGGCATCGCGACAAACACATGGCCGGCATCAACCAGGGTGCGGAAATGTTGCATAAACAAAGCGCAGAGTAAGGTAGCAATGTGCAGACCATCCGAGTCGGCGTCGGCCAGAATACAAACCTTGCCATAACGCAGCTGTGACAAGTCTGTTGAATTCGGATCCAGCCCAATAGCAACTGAAATATCATGCACTTCCTGCGACGCCAGAATCTGCTCGGAATCGACTTCCCAGGTATTCAGAATTTTGCCACGCAGCGGCATCACCGCCTGATATTCGCGATCACGCGCCTGCTTGGCTGAACCGCCGGCAGAATCACCTTCCACCAGGAAAAGTTCAGAACGGCTGACATCGGAGCCACTACAATCGGCCAGTTTGCCCGGTAATGCCGGGCCAGCCGTGACCTTTTTCCGTACAATTTTTTTCTCAGCCCGCAGCCGTTTTTGCGCATTGTTGATGCAGAACTCTGCCAGCGTCTGGGCGACTTCAGTGTGTTCGTTCAGCCACAGGCTGAAACTGTCTTTGACCACGCCGGTGACAAAGCTCGACGCCTGACGGCTCGATAAGCGCTCTTTGGTCTGGCCGGCAAACTGCGGTTCCTGCATTTTCAGCGACAGGATATAAGCACAGCGGTCCCAGACATCTTCCGGTGTCAGTTTGATACCCCGTGGCAGCAAATTCCGGAATTCACAGAATTCGCGCAGCGCTTCCAGCAAGCCCTGACGCAGGCCATTGGCGTGGGTACCGCCCTGCGCTGTCGGGATCAGGTTGACATAACTTTCGGTCAGCAGTTCGCCGCCTTCCGGCAGCCACAATACAGCCCAGTCGACGGCTTCAGTGCTGGCGGAAAAAGCGCCGACAAAGGGTAACTCGGGCAATGTCACCGACTCTTTCACCGCGTCAATCAGGTAATCGCGGATCCCGGCGATGTAACACCAGCTGTAACTCTGATCGTTAATTTTGTCTTCAAATTTAACCGTCAGCCCCGGACATAACACCGCTTTGGCTTTTAATACATGCAGCAACCGGCTGACCGAAAATTTCGGTGAATCAAAATACTTCGGATCGGCCCAAAAGCGCACGCGGGTGCCGGTATTGCGTTTACCGACCGTGCCGGTGATCGCCAGTTCACTGACTTTATGGCCATGTTCCAGCGCCATTTCATAGACATTGCCGTCACGGCGCACTGACACTTCGACCCGGCTGGATAAGGCATTGACCACCGAGATGCCGACGCCGTGCAGACCACCGGAGAACTGATAGTTTTTATTGGAGAATTTACCGCCGGCATGCAGCCGGCACAGGATCAGTTCGACACCGCTGACGCCTTCTTCCGGGTGAATATCCACCGGCATGCCACGGCCATTATCAATGACTTCAATCGACTGGTCCGGATGCAAAATAACCTGAACGGTGTCGGCATGACCCGCTAACGCTTCATCAACACTGTTATCGATGACCTCCTGCGCCAGGTGATTGGGCCGCGAGGTGTCGGTGTACATCCCCGGGCGACGCTGGACCGGCTCAAGGCCCGTCAGGACCTCAATGGAATCGGCATTATATTGTTGTTCTGTCATGCATAGCTTCCGGAGTCTGAAATGCGTTGAAGGCGCGGGTCCAACAGGACTGAACCTGAGGCTGTATCAATTCACAGTGTTTTACGCTAATTGGCCGAAATTGACAATATCCGCCAGCCGGCTTTGCAGGTTCTGATAGCTGTGATCGCCGCCTTCTTGTACATCTGTCTGACATTGTTGATAAAAATCCAGCGCCTGACGGTAGTCCAGCACTTCATCACCGCTTTGCAATAACACCAGATATTGCGATGGCCGGTGCAGTTCCTCAACCTGTAAATCTTCCAACAGCGGCAAGTGTTCGGCCCGCACTTCATAATGCTGCTGCCGCACCGGATGAAAGTACCGACCCAGATGCTGTTGTAATAGCAGATGCGGCCGCACCGCCGGGTTGATCAATACGGCACGACAGCCATATTGCTCTGCCAGTGCCGTGGCCAGAAAACCACCCAAAGAGCTGCCAATGATCAGCTGTGGGGGCTTCTGCGCGCACAGCTGCTGTAATTCCTGCCAGGCTTCGGCCGGCGTATAAGGCAAATCCGGCACCGACAACTGATGTTGCGGCAGATATTGTTGGAAATAGTCGCGTACCAGCAACGCTTTTTCTGACAAAGACGAACTGGCAAAACCATGCAAATACACAATATGTTGTGATGTCAAAACTGTAAAAACTCCCATTGCAGACGACCTTCCGGTGTAAATACCCAGCGACAGGCTCGCGGCCCGAGGTCCTGAGTCTGCCAGTCCGGCGTCTGTAAAAACTGCACTGAGCTGGCCGGGCAGCCCACCTGAACAAACTCCGGCAAGTCATATTGATAAGCATGATGGCAATGACCATGCGCCAGTCCGCGCAGGCGCGATTCACGCCTGAGCATTCCCAGTAAACCAGCTTTGTCCTGCTGATCAAACCGGTCGATAAAACTGCCAACCGGCAGCAAATGATGATGACAAAACCAAAAAATCTGTGTGCCAGCGCTGTCAGTCAGCCATTGCTCCAGCGCAGCCAGCCGTGCTGGCGGAAAACTGCCGGCCGGCGTGTCGCCTTTGCTGTCGAGTAACCACAGCTGCCAGCCAGGCAGCGCCAACCGGCGTTCAGGCCGCAAAGGCGGCTGCTGACTTAGCCGTTCAAGTGCAAGCCGCTCGTCATGATTACCCGGCAGTAAAAATACCGGAGCCGGCCAGTCGGCCAGCAACTGTTGCAATAACGTGTACGAGTCAGCGCTGTGATCTTCGGTCAAATCGCCAGTCAGGATCAGCAGCGGCGCTTCCGCCCTCAACGCGTCCAACACACGGCGTAAATGCTGATAAGGTGATATGCCCTGATACAGCGCATCTGGCGTGGCCAGCAAATGACAGTCGGTGATCTGGACCAATGAAGCAACCGGCCAGTGAAAAACAGCGTCGCTCACAGCAACACCACTGCACTGCAAAGGCCTTGGGCACGACACAAGCTGAGCCAGTCGCGCAGTAACAGATTGATCTGGCGCTTTTCATCGGGCAATAACATATCGGTGTTCGGATAGTCATATACAGCCTTGAACTGCCTGATCTGCTGACATGCCACCACTTCAGCCAGCCGCGCATCATGGTATAAACGCACTTCGAATTGTGGCCGCAACCAGCCGACAACCTGCCCGGTAAATTCCGGCGCGCTGATGTGCTCAATGCGGATGGTACTGGTGAATTTACACAGTTCCTGCAATTTCAGCAGGTATTTGTCTGCGGCACTGACCTGAATTTGCACGGCATCACCTACTTGACCGGAACGCGGCAACAAATGGCGCAATTGTGCATAGTTGCGTTCACACAGACTCAGAAAATCCGGCACATAAGGCTGATATCGCCGTTGTTTGCTCAAACTCATCGCTGACGAGGATCCCATTCTGGTCAATTCAGGCCGGTACAGCCCATTGTTTTCGTACCGATTCCAGCTGCAAGGACAGCCATTGTAACGCAATGACAGTCGCCGCATTGTCGATTTTACCGGCATTCAGTAAATCGACCGCCTGTTGCCGTTGCATGACATGGACTTTGATATCTTCATGTTCTTCGGCCAGGCCAAACACACCGGCCTGTACCGGGCCTGTTAACTCACCCAAAAACAAATGGATACGCTCTGATGTGCCGCCCGGGCTGCTCAGATAACTCAGCAGCGGTATCATCCGTCCCAGTGACAGCCCGGCTTCTTCTGCGGCTTCGCGCCGTGCGACCTGCTCCGGCTGTTCATCCGGGCCAAACATACCGGCGACGGCTTCGAGCAACCAGGGCGTGGCGGAACTGCGCATAGCCCCAAAGCGGAATTGCTCAATCAGCACCACTTCGTCGGTTTGCGGATTAAACGGCAACACCACCACCGCATCGCCGCGTTCGAAGATCTCCCTTGTAACAAGGTCACTCCAGCCGCCCTGAAACAAGCGGTGGCGGAACTGATAAGATTTCATCGTAAAAAAACCGTGGAAAACAGTGCATTCACCGTGAATTTCCACATCTTTTGCAGCGAATGCCGGATAATTAATTGCTTTGTTTTCAGCCATCTCAGGGCTCACATTCTGTTACACTTGGGGCGTCAACTTTTACGCGAACGGTTCGACTTAGTGTACGCGAACACGTTAATATCCGTTCAATTTTGTTTTCCATGGAACCTGGTTATGAAAAAAACTGCTTTATGTTCATTGGTGTGCGCGGCCCTCGGCTTGTTCAGCCTGCAAGCCAGCGCGGAGAACCTGCAAAACGTTTATCAGCTGGCACTGAAAAAAGACCCACAAGTACTGAAATCAGCCGCGCAGCGCGATGCTGCCAAAGCTGGGATCGATATCAGCAAATCACAATTCCTGCCGAGCATTGGCTTTAAAAGTGATTACGGCAAAAGCCGTAAAGATGTTGGCAATGGCATGAGTGCCACCGGCACTGGTTACACCAATACCCTCAGTCTGAATCAAACTTTATTTGACTGGGGCGACTGGGAGCGTTTATCCAACGCTGAAAAAACTGCATTACAAGGCCAGACTTATTACAACGCTGCTTTACAGGCTGTGATCGTCCGGGTCTCGCAGGCCTATTTCAGCGTGTTAAGTGCCAACGATGATTTAACTTTTGTCGTCGCGGAAAAACGTGCGGTGGAACGTCAGCTGGAACAAACCAAACAACGTTTCGCTGTGGGTCTGACTGCCATCACGGATGTGCACGAAGCTCAGGCACAATACGACAGCGTGGTCGCCCGCGAAATCGCCGCCACCAACGCACTGGAAAATGCACGCGAATCGCTGCAGGAAATTACCGGTGAATACCATTCGCAGCTGAGCCCGCTGAACACCAGCCAGTTCAAAGCAACGGCACCAAAACCTGCCAATGTAGTGGAATGGGTGTCGATTGCAGAAACCAACAACCTGGATCTGCAGGCACGCAAACTGGCAGTTGAAATTGCCCAGAACAATATCGACTTAGCTGAAGCCGGGCATTACCCGACAGTCGGTCTGAGTGCCAGTAAAACGCTGCAGGACAGCAGCAATATCCGCCAGCAGGACACTGAAAGTATTGGTGTTGGCCTGACGGTGCCAATCTATTCTGGCGGAGCGACGACCGCATCCACAGAACAGCAACGCGCGAACTACGTAGCCACCAGCGAAGATCTGGAACTGGGTCACCGCTCTGTGGTGCGTCAGGTTCGGGTGAACTACAACAACGTTGGCGCAGCTATCGCCGGCATTAAGGCACTGGAACAAGCGGTGGTTTCTGCGGAAAGTGCGTTAAAAGCCACTGAAGCTGGTTTTGAAGTGGGTACACGGACTATTGTCGACGTACTGATCAGTACCCGTAACCTGTTTGATGCACGCCGTAATCTGACCAAACAACGCTACGATTACATCCTGGCAGTGCTGTCGCTGAAACAAGCCGCCGGTACTTTGACTGAAGCCGATCTGGCGACTGTCAACGCGGCACTGGGCGCGTAATTCACTGCAAAGTTAAGCGCTAAAATAAGGCCACACGAACCTGACGATGCTCAGACCAGTGTGGCCTTTTTGTTTCTGCGCTGTGCAGCTTCACACTTTTCGCTACAATAGCCGGTTTTCAGCAGCAAGGAATTCTTGTGTATCAGGCGCCGCCATTTTCTCTGACTTTACTTCACCCTCGTTATTGGCTGCTGTGGCTGGCGCTTGGCATCGCTTATCTAATCAGCTGGCTGCCTTACCGGGTGCTGATGGTACTTGGACGTGGTCTCGGCCGGCTAAGCTTTAAGTTGCTTAAATCGCGTGGCCGCATCGCCCGGCGCAATCTCGAACTGTGTTTTCCCGATATGCCGGACAATGAACGGGAGCTGTTGGTAAAACGTAATGCGGAAGAAACCGGCTGTGCCGCGATGGAAACGCTGATTGGCTGGTGGTGGCCGACGTGGCGGATCCGTCGCTTCGCCCATTTTAAAGGCTACGAACATATCCAGGCGGAGCTGGCCAAGGGTAAAGGTGTGCTGCTGCTGGCGCCGCATATGCTGCATCTCGAAGCGGCTGGCCGGGTTTTTGGCCTGACGCATCCGAGTATTGGTTTTTATCGCCCGCATAACAATGCGCTGATGGAATTTTTCATGTATCGCGGCCGCAGCCGTGGCAACAAATATATGATTGGCAAACGCGATGTCAAAGCGTTGCTGCGGGCGCTGAACGACGGCGAAGTGTGTTTTTATCTGCCAGACCAGGACTATGGCCGCAACCGCGCAATTTTTGCACCGTTTTTTGCTGTGCAGGAGACCGCCTGTACCAATGGCACCTTGTTATTTGCCAACGCCGCTAATTGCGCGGTGATCCCGATTTATACCAGTAAACTCCCCAACAATCAGGGCTATCAGATCGAAGCATTGCCAGCGCTGACCGATTTCCCGGGCAAGGATGAATATACCGCGATCTGCCGTGTCAATCAGTGGGTGGAACAAGCCATTCTGCAACATCCGGAACAATATATGTGGGTGCACCGCCGTTTTAAAACACGGCCGGATCCGGACGCGCCTTCGCTATATTAATTTCTGCGGTGCGTTGCACCGCATGGCAGAAAAGCTGCTGGCATCTGTATGCCACAGGGTTTAGTATGAAATTTCAAATACCGACAGGGCAGTTACAATGGGATTTTGGTTTAAGCACATCACAGCATTGGTTATTTTATTCAGCCTTGCCGGGGTTCTGTTGTTTTATCCTGATCTGTTGTTGCCCAAAGCTGAACCGATCAAGATTGAAGCCAAAAAATCCGCCGCGATGGAGTTCACTAACTTTTATGAACAACTACGGTACTCATTGGATACCAGCGTCGACAAATCCAAAGAATTTATCATCAAGCTGACTGACACCAGTGACCAACTGACAGTTACGCTGGAGAACCGCACCAATACGGTACCGGAAATGCCGGCAAACTGGAGCGGTACTATCGCCAACCGCAGGTTTGAACCTGGCAGCAAAGTGCGTGAACACATGATCAACTTTGCCAAGCAGGAAGACATGGAACTGATTTGGACGTTACCGCGGGATTATGTGGTGAAGCATTACTTCCAAAGCGAAGGCGATTATCTAAAAACGCTAAAAGATATCTCAAAAGCTATAGCTCCGGATTTTGAGTCTCCGGTGCGCGCGTATTTTTGTCCGAAGCAACGGGCTGCAGTGCTGACCGACAAACCCAATATGTTTGTCGAGCAAAACTGTCAGCACCTGAACACAGACGACACTAAACGCTGAGCATAAACTGCTGCCAGGCATCTCTCACCTGCCGTTCCGCTCCGGTCAAATCTTCTACCGCAACGTCTGCCGGGGCTAATGTCTGACGATGACTGCTGCTGCGCAATTGCTGATACGCTTGTTGTAACTGCTCTGCCTGTGCCAATGACATCAGGCCGCAGGCTGCGGCAGCATCCAGAATGCGGATATTGTCGCTGTATTGGTACAGTGCCGGATATAAAGCGCCGTAGCCAAGCACCAGAAACTGACTGATAAACTCTAAGTCAACAATACCACCGGCCCGGTGTTTCACTTCAGTCGACGCCACGCCATGATGCTCGCGCAGCTTTTGTCGCATGTCGCGCACTTCGCCACGTAACGCTGCGAGATCTCTTGGTTTTGCCAGAATTTCTGCCCGAATTTGCTCAAAACGGTGGGCGATCGCCGCGTCACCGTAAATCAGCCGGGTACGCGCCAGCGCCTGATGTTCCCAGGTCCAGGCGTCCTGGCGCAGGTAGTCACCATAAGTATCTACATGCACCGTCAGCAGACCGGCGTTGCCGGATGGCCGCAACCGGGTGTCAACTTCATATAACAAGCCACTGGCGGTGCGAGTGGTGCACAAGTGCAAAATTCGCTGTACCAGCTTCAGATAAAACTGGCGGGAATCAATGCTGCGCACGCCGCTGGTCGGCGCCAGCGAATCACACTGATGCAGGAAAACTAAATCCAGATCAGAGCCATACCCTAGTTCCAGCCCCCCCAGTTTGCCATATGCAATCACAGCAAAACCTTTGCTGCTATGCGCATCGAGCCCGGCCGGATAACCATATTTATCGGCCATTTGTTGCCATGCCAACTCGACCACAGTATCCATCAGCGCTTCGGCCAGCCAGGTCAGATGATCAGACACCTTCATCAGCGGTAAAATGCCGGTGATATCGGCCGCAGCTATGCGCAGCGTCTGCGCCTGTTTGTACTGGCGCAGTGCTTCCATCACCAATTCCAGATCGTCTTGTGGCACCCTTAGCATTTGCTGCCGCAGCCGGTCGCGGTAATCCGCGACGGTCGCCACCTGATACAGTAATTCCGGATCAATCAGTTCATCCAGCAACATCGGATAACGCGCCAGATGCTCTGCCAACCAGCCACTACGGCCACAAAGCTTAATCAGTTGCTGCAACGCCGGCGGGTTTTCAAATAATAATTCCAGATAAGCAGTGCGCGAGACGATTTGCCGCAACACGCCGAGCACCCGCTCCAATACGACGGGCCCCGCTTGCTCCTGCTCCACCCCATGCAACAATGACGGTAATAGTTTTGCCAGCAATTCCCGCCCGCGCGGGCCAACCTGGCGTTTTTGACTGTCCGCTTTAAACTGCTGCAGATGTTGCATCAGTAGCTCAGCATCAGCCGGCGTCAGCCAATCCAGATGTTCAGCGAGCTCGGTCGCGGACTGGTCGCTGTCCCACAACATGCGGCCTAGCAGCAACTCCTCGGATTCCGTCTGTTCTTCCTGTGCGATCACCAGCCGAAATTGTTGGTGGATCCGTGCCATCGCAGCGTTAATTTGGTGCTGTAACCCCAGCCAGTCAGACGCCCCCAATGCAACGACCAAACGGTGACGACTCAATACATCCGCCGGCAACGTCTGGGTTTGTTGATCATCCATGCCCTGCAGATGATGCTCGACCCGTCGCAGTAACAGATAATCCTGGGTCAGGATCTGCTGCGCTTCCGGATCTAACAAGCCTTCCTGACGCAGTGCCCGCATTGCGGCAAAAATCGATTGTTGCTGGATGGCCGGAATGCGGCCACCACGGATCAGCTGCAGGGTCTGAATAATAAACTCAACTTCACGGATGCCGCCGGCGCCGAGCTTGATATTGTCGACGCGGTTGCGCCGGCGGTTTTCCTGTTCAATCAGCTGTTTCATCCGCCGCAACGATTCAATCGCCGAATAATCGATATAACGCCGATACACAAAGGGTTTCAGCATCGCCTGCAGTTCAGCGGCAAAAGGCGCCACCGGGTTCAGAATGCGCGCCTTTAACATGGCGTAGCGTTCCCAATCGCGGCCCTGCGCCTGATAATAATCTTCAAAGGCGGCAAAGCTCAGCACCAGCGGGCCGCTGTCGCCAAAGGGCCGTAAGCGCATATCCACGCGGTAAACAAAACCATCTGCAGTGACCTGATTCAGCAGCAGAATAATTTTCTGGCCGAGTTTGGTATAAAACTGCTGATTTTCCGTGCTGCGCCGGCCACCACTGGTGTCGCCATTTTCCGGATAGACAAAAATTAAATCGATATCTGAGGAAAAATTCAGCTCGCCGCCGCCCAGTTTGCCCATACCCAACATCAGCAATGGCATCACCTGTCCAGCACTGTCCAGCGGCTGGCCCCACTGCAGCGTCAGTTCCTGCCAGGCCCACTGATACGCCAGATTAATCAGCTCGTCCGCCAACCCAGACACGCGCAGCAGCGCCGCGCTGATGTCCTGTGCGCGCAACATGTCATCCGCCAGAATTTGACACAAACTGGCATTGCGGTAACGCCGCAGCGCTGCCATGACCTGTGCTTCTGTGTGCGGCTGACTCAGATCCGGTGCGCTGAAGCTGACTTGCCCGCTGAGAAAACCATCAAGTAACTGCGGTTGCAACTTCAGGCAACGCCCCAGCAACGGACTGGCCGCCAGCAACTGCAACAGTTGTTGTTCCTGCATCTCCGGCAGGACAAAGTCTAACTGGCTCCGCTGCAATGCCAGCGGCGCCTGTAGTTCAGCGGGGTAATGCAACAATGCGACAGTCGACAGCGGTTCCATAGCATTCCTCCGGATCAGGCGGGTAAAACGGTACTTGTGAGCGTGTTTGGGTCCAGCAACCAAGTGCTGTATTGCAATAACCAAGACTGCAGCGCCTGGGGTTCGGGTTGTGTCCCTAAAGCTGCCGCGGAATTGAATAACAAAACCGCTGCAGGGTTGGCGGACAGCCGGTTCAGCCATTGCAGCCACTGCCGGGCTAACAGTTCTGGGTCCGCTAAATTGCGGCTGACCAGCAACTGGTTGCGTAAAAATTTGCTCAGGTAAGCAGCACTGCTGTCTGTCGGAGCAAATGCCTGCCAGCACAATGGCTGTTGCTGTGCCAGCAAATAACCCCGTTCGGCTTTGGACTGCACACCAAGTTGCAGCGGAAACTGGCGTACCAACGCTCCGGCCAGTGCAAAAATTTCGCCAACGGCACCGGATTGTAGTTCCAGTTCAAGCTCACAGAGATGTTCCTGCTGCCCCCCACCTGCGACAACCCCTTGATCAAACGCCAATTCAATGCGGGCACCTGCCGTGGTAAACAGGTTGAATGTCTGACGGACAAAATCAGTGCGAAACAGTTCGAACAATTGGGTTTGCAACGCGTTCACGTCAGTGCCCGCTGGCCAGACTTCAGCCGGAAATGCACTGAGTACAGGGATCACGCCACTGGCCGGTATATTGTACTCAGGCCGGATGTGCGCGGCACCATGTTGCTGGCCAGCCAGTTTCAGCGTCTGCTCAAACTGCCCCTGTTTTTGCCGGGTGCGCAGGCCACTGTCGTGACGGCGGAACCAGCTGTCTGCCGTGTCAAAATAGGTATTTAACAAGGTCTTTTCTGCCTGTTGCTGCACAGCAGGGCAAGTTTCCCGGCAATAGCTGACGATGGCGGCAAAAACTTCCGGCGCATCCGCCGGCGGTAACAATAATTTCAGTTCCACTTCCAGTGACATAACAAGTCCGGATCTCAGCAGGTAAGTTTGTCAGGCACACTAAGCCAGCCCCTTTGATGCTGCAAGTGTTTTTGCTTGTCAACCTCCTGACAACTCCCTATGATCGGGCGCAATGATGCTTGTTGCTTATTGCTGCCCACCGGGATTTGTTATGTCTACTCTGAAATCTGCTCTTGCGGCCGCGTTATTGGCCAGTTTTGTCGTTGCCGCCCAACAAACTGCTGTTGAACAAACCAGCGAGCCTACTGCACAACCAGTGGCAGAAAATGCCGGCAAACCTGCGGTGGTTGAAAAACCAGCCTTTGTCATCGATAGCCTGAGCACGCCATTACGCTCTGGTCCCGGCAATGAATACCGCACGATTTCGACAGTCCGCGCCGGCGAAAATGTCACTTTTATCGGCGACAATCCGGCCAATGGTTTTGTTAAAATTCGGGATGCCAGCGGTGCGGAAGGCTGGCTCAGTGGCGAATACATCAGCTATAACGCCAGCCCGAAGGCCAATCTGGAAGCTCTGAAACAACAACTGGGTCAGCAGGAAATGATTGCCGCGCAGTTTGAGCAGGAACGGCAGACTCTGCAGTCCGAAGTCAGCAAAGCCCAGGCCGAGCGTGACGAAGCCGTTAAAGCGGCAGAACTTGCCAAACAAACCGCAGCCCAGCTGACCACCCGCCTGGCCGAAGAAAATCCGGAATTGCTGCAGAACAAGATGGTCATTGGTGGTGGCATTTTATTCGGCGGCATTTTGTTTGGCCTGATCTTGCCACTGATCACACCAAAACGCCGACGCAATGATCGCTGGATGTAAGATATTGGCGCTAAACTGATCTCAGAAAAGCAACGGGGAGCCTGGGCTCCCCTTTTTTTATCTGCGTTTTACGCTGAGACTGCGGCAGGCGCGTCTTGCTGTGCCCGGTAGCGCAGCTCCAGCAGCGGAATCGTAAAACCGTAACAGAACACCACAATCAGCGGCTGCAACCAGAAACTATGTTGTGGCACGGTCAGATAAGCCGCCACACAGGCCGCAGTGCGTACTATGGTATGGACATAAGCCACCGGCGCTTTTGCCACCACACCAAATACCAGCCACATCAGCCCGGTCTGCACTGCTAAGGCAAAAGGCAGTGCCTGATAGTTTTCCAAAAACAGCGGAATACTGATGGCAAATACCAGAAAACTCATGCCAACCGCGGCCAGAAACACAGTGTCGAACCAGTTGCGCTCGGAGTTTTTCTGGAAACTGATGTTCTCACCAGTCAACCGTGAGATCGCCATCGCCAGATAGATGATGCTGCCGGTGCCGATAAAAGTCGCCATCACTTGCTGATAAGGCGTCAGCAAAAAAGATAAGGCTCCAATCGCGGCCCAAATAATGGCGCCGGACAGCGGCATTGCCAGATAACGTTTGCTACGAAATTCAATCAGTTGCTGGTCTAACGATTTGTTGTTTTGCATGGCACACCTCCGTGATTTGATGGTGACAGTATCCCGGTTATGCGCCTGGTCAGTCAGTGTACTTTGTCATCAAAAACCATGACATTTGTCACGAACGGTACCGGATGCGACTGTTAGTTTTTGTCCTGAGTTTTGTCGTCGAGCGGCAAACCAGAATCCTGTTTCACCTGTTCAATCACCACATAAGTGTGAGTTTGTAATACACCCGGCAAATCGACAATCCGCCCGAGCACCGCACGGTAAGCTTCCATGCTGGATAAACGCAGCTTCAGCAGATAGTCAAAACCACCAGCAACCATATGGCATTCAGCAACTTCAGCAATTTGCACCACCGAATCGCGGAACTGGTCAAAGACCGCGCCGGTGGTGCGGTCCAGTGTGACCTGAATAAAAGCCGCAGTGCCAAGCCCGAGTTTAGAGGCCGACAGCTTGGCGCCATAGCCTTCGATAAACCCTTCTTGCTCGAGCTTACGCACCCGATCAATACAAGGGCTTGGACTTAAGTTGACGCGTTTGGCCAGCTCCACATTGGAAATCCGGCCATCCTTTTGCAAAGTGTCTAAAATGGTTCTGTCGATGCGGTCTAACGGCCGGCCTTTGGCATTCATAGCTGATTCCGTATTTTTTCTGGTTAAATCATTATAAAACCAAATTATGTATGGTTTAAACCGAAATTTAACCACCAAATATGGTAGTGCTTTCACTAAAATGCAGCATTTATTTTAAATCAACAGAGATAAAAATCATGCTATTTCACGGCGAACTCCCCTCCCCAAGCCCTCTGCGCCAGACGCTGCGTCAGTTTTACCGCGCAGATGAAGCCCAGGTACTGGAAACTCTGTTACCGCTGGCCGATATCGGCGATCAGGCCCGCTCCCGTGCCTGGGAACGCGCCCGCCAGTTGGTGGTGAATATCCGCCAGGCGCAGATTGGCAAAGGCGGTGTCGATGCGCTGCTGAATGAATTCTCGTTGTCGACCGAAGAAGGTCTGGTGTTAATGTGTCTGGCCGAAGCGCTGCTGCGGGTACCAGACAAACACACCGCTGACCGCCTGATCCGCGACAAATTATCCAATGGCGACTGGAGTTCGCACTTAGGCAACAGCGAATCGCTGTTTGTTAACGTCTCGGCCTGGGGCCTGCTATTGACCGGCAAGCTGGTCAATTACAGTGACGACCATAAAAAAGACCAGTTTGGCTTATTAAAACGCACCTGTGGCCGCCTTGGCGAACCGGTGATCCGTCAGGCCGTGCGTTATGCCATGCAAATCATGGGCACCCAGTTTGTCATGGGCACCACCATCAACAAAGCCGTTGAACGCGCCACTGAACTGGAAGCCAAAGGCTTCACCTACTCATACGATATGCTGGGCGAAGGTGCCCGCACTATGGAAGACGCTGATCGGTACTTCCAAAGCTATATGATGGCGATCAATGCCATCGGTACCGCCGCGAAAAAACGCGGCCCACTGAAAAGCCCGGGCATTTCCGTCAAACTATCCGCCATTCACCCGAAATATCGCTTCTCGCACCGTGACCGCGTGATGGAGGAACTGGTGCCGCGCCTGAAAACGCTGGCTTTAGCCGCCAAAGGCTATGACATCAGCTTCACCGTAGATGCCGAAGAAGCGGACCGCTTAGAGCTGTCGATGGACGTGATTGAAGCGGTGTTCGCCGACAAAGATTTAGCCGGCTGGGAAGGTTTTGGCCTCGCCATTCAGGCTTATTCCAAACGTTGTCTGCCATTAATTGAGTGGCTGCGCGAACTGACAGTCCGGGTCGGCCGCAAACTGATGGTGCGTCTGGTCAAAGGTGCGTACTGGGACAGCGAAGTCAAAATCAGCCAGATTGAAGGCCATATCGATTTCCCGGTATTCAGCCGCAAACCGTCGACCGACGTGTCTTATCAGGCCTGTGCGCGCAAACTGCTGGAATACCGCGACAGCATTTATCCGATGTTCGCCACCCACAATGCCTACACCGCCGCCACTATTCTGGAAATGGCACCGGACCGCAGCGGTTATGAATTCCAACGTCTGCACGGCATGGGAGATGCGCTGTACGACCAAATCGTCGCCGACGACAAAGTCCCGTGCCGGATCTATGCGCCGGTCGGTGAACACTCAGATCTGCTGGCTTATTTAGTGCGTCGCCTGCTGGAAAACGGTGCGAACAGCTCATTCGTCAATAACATCGTCGATGAAAGTATTCCGGTGGAAAGCCTGCTGACTGATCCGGTTGAACTGGTGCGCAGCTGGAAACACAAACGCAACACCCAAATCCCGTTGTCAGTGAATCTGTATGGCGATGAGCGCAAAAACTCTAAAGGCATTGATTTAACTGAAGTTGATGCCATCATCCCGCTGCGTAACAATATGCAGCAATGGCTGAGCGTCGCAACTCAGGTTGCGCCGGTGGAAGGCGCCAAAGCGGTGCGAAATCCGGCGAATCATGCTCAGGTCATTGGTTACGTCGAACACCACAGCCCAGAACAGATGAAAGCTGCAATTGACCGGGCCGAAGCTGCGTTCCCGGCCTGGAGTACCACACCGGTTGCCGAGCGCGCCCGTCTGTTGTGTGCTTTAGCCGATGCCTTAGAAGCGCATCGCGATGAATTGATGGCGATTTGTGTGAAAGAAGCCGGTAAAACTGTGCCGGACAGCGTGGCGGAAATTCGTGAAGCCGTTGATTTCTGTCGTTACTATGCTGCCCGCGCTGAAGCCATGTTCACCGGCACCCCGCTGCAAAGCCGTGGAGTGGTGCTGTGTATTAGTCCATGGAACTTCCCGTTGGCGATCTTCTTAGGTCAGGTCACTGCGGCGGTCGCTGCCGGGAATACCGTCATCGCTAAACCTGCTGAACAGACTTCGTTAATTGCCATTCGCGCCATTGAACTGTGGCGCGCCGCTGGCCTGCCGGCCGGTGTCGTCGAGCTGACCATTGCGCCGGGCCGCATCATAGGTGAACACGTGGTGCCGGATTTACGTATTCAGGCGGTGATGTTTACTGGCTCCACCGAGACTGGTAGCTGGATCGCCCGCAAACTGGCCGAACGCGGCGGCGAGCCGGTGCCTTTAATCGCCGAAACCGGTGGCCAAAACTGTATGATCGTCGACTCCACCGCATTGCCGGAGCAAGTGGTGGATGACGTGGTGTCTTCAGGCTTCCAGAGTGCCGGTCAGCGCTGTTCAGCGCTGCGGGTGTTATTCCTGCAAGAAGATGTCGCGGACAAAATCATTCACATGATCAAAGGTGCGATGAAAGAGTTGTATGTCGGCGATCCATCGCTGTTCTCCACCGATGTGGGTCCGGTGATTGACCAGAAAGCCCTGACTGGCCTCACAGCGCACGTTAAATATCTGGAAGGCAAAGCCAAGCTGCACTACGAGTGCCCGATCCCATCTGGTGAAGGCCATTTCTTCTTCGCGCCGCGTTTGTATGAAATTGCCAATCTGGCTGTGTTACCCCGTGAAGTGTTTGGCCCGGTCGTGCATATCATCCGGTTTAAAGCCGAACAGCTCGACGATGTCATCGCACAAATCAATGCCAGCGGCTACGGTCTGACCATGGGTGTACATAGCCGCATCGCCGAAGTGACAGCGCAGGTCGCGCGGGAAGTTAAAGCCGGGAATATCTACATCAACCGCAATATGATTGGTGCCGTTGTCGGTGTGCAGCCTTTTGGTGGCCGTGGTCTGTCTGGCACCGGTCCCAAAGCCGGTGGTCCGTTCTACTTAACGCGCCTGGTCAAAGACAATCTGCAGGTCACTGAAGCGCCATTGTCTGATGACAAAAAAGCCAGCTTGCTGGCCGCTTCGGGCCACGACAATGCGCTGCAGCAAAGCCTGCAACTGGCCGTAAAAGCTCAGGTGGAATGGCAGAAAAAAGACATGACTGCGCGCAGTTCAGTCATTCGCCAATTTATGGCGCAGCTGGCGTCCAACGCTGTGGTGGTCAAACAAGAGGGTGATCTGGCGCAAGTGCTGGCCAGTGCCCGTGGCCTGATCGGCCACATCGAAAAAGAACTGGCTGCACCTATTCAGCTACCGGGACCAACCGGTGAATCCAACCAGCTGCACCTGGAAGCCCGAGGGGTCGTTGCCTGTATCCGCGATGAGTCCGCCTGCTTTAAATACTGGATGTTGTCAGTGCTCACCGCTTTGGCGGCAGGCAATGCCGTGGTTGCCGTGGTTGAAGACAAAGATATTGCCGAAGCGGAAGCCATTCGCAAAGTATTGCTGAACGCCAATCTGGCGCCGGCGTTGTTCAGCGTGGCAAAACTGACTCAGCTCAAAGCGCTGATCAGCAACCCATTGGTCGCCGCAGCAGTGATTGAAGCGGGCAGCGCGGTCAAAGCTTTGACTGGTGAACTGATTGCCGCCCGCGATGGCGCCATTTCTCCACTGGTCACGACCCCAGCCGATGAACGTCTGCTGCACCGTCTGGTTACGGAAAAAACCGTCACCATCAACACCACAGCAGCCGGCGGTAACGCCTCGCTGATGACGATGAGCGACAACGCGATTTAAACCGCCTGACTTTCGTCTGCTATCCCAAGGCCCGCGAATGCGGGCCTTTTTGATTCAAGGTGCGCCACTTTTGCATTTTCCGGCAGTTTTGCTTATGTTCATGCAAACAACCTGCAGGCTATTGATATGACAAAACAAGTAGTTCCAATCGACGAACTCGCGCTGGGCAGCTATGTCATTGCAGTCGCCCGCCAAACGGGCGATGTGGTGATTAAGCACGCAGGCTGGGTGCGTAGTGAACTGTTGATCGCCACGCTGAAGCAAAAAGGCGTGCTGGAAGTATTTATCGATCCGACCAAACAGCTGCCGCCGCCCAAAGCACTGCCATCGACACCGGCAGACGTTGAGCCGTCCCAGGCAAAACCCCGCGCCGATTTTGACCAGGAATGCAGCCGCACTGAACTCACCTTGCAAAGTACCCGTCAGCAAACTGCGCTGATGTTTGAAAAAATGGCGCAGGCCGATAGCGTGGATCTGACGCAGCCAACGCAAAACTGCGACAAACTGCTCGACAGCAGCAGTCGCAATCCGCAGGCCATACTTTATCTGCAACAAGTCCTGCAGGAAGATGATGTACTGCTGCGTCATGCCGTGCGCTGTGCCTGCCTGATGGCGGCATTTTGTCAGAGCCTGCAGCTGCCCGAAGCTGAGGCCCGTGAGTACACGCTGGCAGCACTGCTGCATGACGCCGGCAAAGCTCAGCTGAAACAGCTGTTTCCACAGGAACAACCGACTGATCTGGCTGCATTACCCTATAGTCTGGCCTTACTGGAGCAATCGGATTGTCCCGCCCGCAGCCTGGATGCTGTCGCCGGGCATTTGGCGCCTTTAACAGAACAATCCGCGCCAGCCCGGTTACTGGCGATTGTGAATCGATATGCCAATCTGCAGGAACTGGCAGAGCTTGGCAAAATTGACTTTGCCAGTTTAAGTACCCAGTTATTAACGGCGGCAGGGAAAACATTGGATCCGAAACTGACACAGGTTTTTCTGAGCGGAATGGGTGTCTACCCGCCAGGTTCTGCGGTCAGGCTGAAGTCCGGCAAACTGGCGCTGGTACTGGAAAACCACCCGAAATATGCGGATAAACCCAAAGTGAAACTGTTTTATCACAGCATACACCGACATCATTTGCCGGCCAAAGTGTTGGATCTGGCAAAATTGCCGGAAGAGCACATCGTAGCGGCGGCTGATCTCAGTCAGTTTGCCTTAGATCTGCGTCAGTATTTCTAACGACAACCCGTAGTTAAGGCCTTGTTTTTAAACGATACGACCATTCCGACAGCGCCTCCATACTAAACAACTGCCGGCCGTCTTGCATCAGCACATAATTGGGTGTGATTTCTTTCAGCTGAATATCCGCCGTGATCCACTGGCCTTCCTGTAAATCCTTGCCATTGACTTTCACCCAGCGCTGTTTCGGCTCAGTAGCATACACATGGGCTTCAAAGCGCAGCGGTGCGATCTGGCGTTGCATCGAATCATCCAAGGTGCTGATATCACGTGCTGGCGCCGCATGTTCAGTGATCTTCGCCGGTCGACTCGTTCCTTTTGCGGCTTCCAGCGCGTATTGAAATTTGTCCTTTAATTCCTGAGGAACTTCATCGGCGCTCAGATCCGGCTGCCGTGCGGGCAATTCTGCAACCGGTGCATCAGGGTCCGCTTCCTGCATTGGCATTTCTTCGCCAAACTGCTCCAGTACCGCTACCTGCTCATCGAGGCTTTGCCCCTGAGCGGCCTCGCGTTCTGCCGAAATGACTAACTGCGCTTCCTGCTCTTCACTGGTTGGCACAGCAGTTAAATCACTGAGGATCAATCCCGGATTTGCCGGTGGCAAAACCGGCGTCGTGATAGCAACAACCGGTGCAGCCACCGGCGCTACGACTGTCACTTCTGCGACAGGTTTGTGGGTAAACCAGAATGCCAGCGCAAAACCAAGCCCCAAACCACACAGCACTAACAACCCTATTGCCAGATATTGCCAGCCACGTGTAGGTGCTGCGGGCGATGCGGCGGTTTCAGCCACAGCATTGTTCTGTTGTTTCAGTGCATCCATTAATAACGACATAAAAAACCCGGACTCCGGTTTAACTTAGGTTTGTAACCATAACAAAGACAAACTAACGCCAAGCGCCAGACACAACACAAACAACAACGGCCATAACCAAACCGGCAGACTTGGTTTTTGCGCCAGCGGCTTAATTGCCAGAATTTCGCCGGCGGCCAATTCGATCAATTTGCCATCAATCAGCGCCTTCTGCTGGCTGTAACCCCCTAACAAAGCGCGATCACATAACAAATTCAACAGACGCGGGATACCACCGGAAAATTCAAATAATTTTTTCAAGGCACTGTCAGCAAAGACCGGTCGACTGCAACCTGCCACCTGCAGCCGGTGTTCGACATAATACTTCACTTCAGGCAAGGTCAGCGGCATTAAGTGATACCGCGCAGTGATCCGCTGCGCCAGTTGACGTAAATCCTGACGTTGCAACAACTGTTGCAGCTCTGGCTGGCCAATCAGAATTACCTGCAGCAGCTTTTTGGTGTTGGTTTCCAGATTGGTCAGTAAGCGCAACTGTTCCAGTACGGCCGGCTGCAAGTGCTGGGCTTCATCAATGATCAAAATGGTATTGATGCCAGCCTGATGATTCTTTTGCAGTTTTGTGGTGATTTTATCCGTCAGCAATTTCAGACTGGCGTCGGTTTTTTTGTAGCGGATCTTCAGTTCATCACATATCGCGGCCAGCAACTCCAGCTCAGATAAAGTTGGATTCAGAATAAAAGCGACCTGCGTATTGGCCGGGAGCTCGGCCAGCAAACAACGTGACACTGTGGTTTTGCCGGTGCCGACTTCACCAGTGAGCAGCACAAAACCACCGGCATCGCCCAAACCATAACGTAAATGCGCCAATGCCTCGGTATGTCGATTACCCAGATACATAAACTCAGGGTTCGGCGCGATGGAAAACGGCTGGCTGTTCAGACCAAAAAATGCGGTGTACATGGCTTCCTGCTCAGACCTGGAGCGCAATTGTTGCTGGAGCGTTATAATGGCAAAAAATCACCTGTCAGGAAAGCGTGTGAAGATTTATCTTGTTGGCGGCGCCGTACGTGATGCCTTATTGGGACTGCCATGTCAGGACCAGGATTATATGGTCGTCGGGACTACACCAGAACAAATGCTGGCCGAAGGCTATCAGGCGGTTGGCAAAGATTTCCCGGTATTCATCCACCCTAAAACCAAACAGGAATTTGCTTTAGCCCGCACTGAACGCAAACAAGGCCAGGGTTATACCGGTTTCGCCTGTTATTACGCGCCGGATGTCACCTTAGGAGAAGACCTGCTGCGCCGCGATCTGACGATCAACGCGATGGCGCAAGACCCACAAACCGGTGTGATCACCGACCCTTATGGTGGCCAGCAGGATTTGGCAGCCAAAGTGCTGCGCCATGTCTCCGCCGCTTTTGTTGAAGACCCGCTGCGCGTATTACGGGTAGCACGCTTTTACGCCCGCTTTGCCGACCGCGGTTTTACTGTCGCCCCTGAGACATTCATGCTGATGCAGCAACTGGTGCTCAGCGGTGAATTAGCTCATTTAACCGCAGAACGCGTCTGGCAGGAAACCGCCCGGGCCATACAGGAAACAACCCCAGCGGCTTATTTTGAATTGTTACATCAGGTTGGCGCACTTGCAGTGCTGATGCCGGAGTTGTCTGTGTTATGGGGCGTGCCCAATCCTCCGCGCTGGCATCCGGAAATTGATACCGGCGTGCATTGCATGTTGGTGCTGCAACAAGCGGCCTTGTTATCGCCGCGTTTGGACGTACGCTTCGCCGCTTTGTGTCACGATGTTGGCAAAGGGTTAACAGCACCGGAACTGTGGCCCTCACATCATGGCCATGAACACAGCGGTTTACCGCTGATTGCAGCGATGTGCCAGCGTCTGCGTATTCCCAATGATTGCCGCGATTTAGCATTACTAGCCTGCGAATACCATCAACTGGTACACAAAGCGCTGGAGCTGCGGGCTGTCACTGTGCTGAAACTGTTTGATGGTATCGACTTGTGGCGTAAACCCGAACGACTGGAACTGCTACTCATCTGCTGTATCGCCGATTTACGTGGCCGCACTGGCTTTGAGCAGGCAGAGTATCCGCAGGCGGAGTATTTGCGCAGCTTAGCAGCCGCAGCGCGGGCCGTGGATATTAAAGTGTTGCTGGCTGCCGGGCATCAAGGGCCGGCGATGAAACAGGCCGTTTCTGCGGCGCGACTTGATGCCATTCAACGTCAACGGTCTGAGTTAAGGAATATCCCACATGAACAGGCGTAAATTTTTGCTGGTCAGTGCTGCGGTCGCCGGCACGGCTGCTGCGGGCCTCTATGGAGCAGGCAGTCGGTTTGTTGCCGATTTAGCCGAACTGCAACAAGAACTTAAGCAAATGACCGGTAAAACCCTGCATAGTAGCGGCAGCTGGAATGTCAGTCAGATCTTTCAACATCTGGCGCAAAGTGTGCGCGGCTCCTATCAGGGTTATCCGCAGTTTCAACACAGTATTGGCCCATTGGCATTGCAAGGCTTTAAAGCCGCCGGCGCCATGCGTCATCCGCTGGACGAAGCGATCCCTGGCATGCCGGATTTAGACGCCGGCTTAGATCCGCAAGTCGCGTTGGCGGCATTATTGCAGGCCCTGGAAGAGTTCAGTGCTGCCACAACGTTGTCGCCGCATTTTGCTTATGGCACGCTCAGTCATGCCGATTTCCAGGCGGCTCATCAGCTGCATATTCGCCAGCATTTGAGCCAAATCGCGGTCGTCTGAACTTGATGAATATCAGCGTGCCCCGGATAGACAACGACCCATTTGGGGACCAGCACGGCGTTTGCTGCACAACAGAATCGGGCAGCCAGGATAAAAAAGTAAAAGTATAAAAAAGGGCAGCTATCGCTGCCCTTCATCATATGAACTGCGGATCACACGGCTTCCAGCTCTGCCTGACGTAACAGGTCTTTCTGGTGATCTTTTGCCAATAACACATAAATCGACGGCAGGACAAACAAAGTGAAGATTGTCCCGATTGTCATGCCAAATACCAGCACGATCCCGATAGAGTTACGGGCTTCAGCACCAGCACCTTCGGCAAAAATCAACGGTGTGTGACCGGCAATCGTTGCAATACTGGTCATCAGAACTGGCCGCAGGCGCAGTACCGACGCTTCGCGGATAGCTTCCAGCTTGGCGCGGCCTTCTTCCTGCAACTTATTGGCAAATTCCACCACCAGAATACCGTTGCGGGCAATCAGACCGACAAGCGTCACCAGACCCACCTGCGAATAGATATTCAAAGTACTGCTAATCGCGTCCGTCCAATGTGGAATAGGCGCATACATCTTCCAGAAGGTGAAAATCAAAGCACCGAACATTGCCAGCGGCACAGAACCTGCCAGGATCACAATCGGGTCCCGGAAGCTGTTGTACTGCGCGGCAAGCACCAGGAAAATCATCGTCAAGGCCGTCAGGAACGCCGGCAGGAAGGTATTGCCTTCACGTTTCAGTTGCCGCGATTCACCAGTGTAATCAATGGTGTAAGTCGCAGGCAAAATCTTACGTGCTTCGGTTTCCATATACTTCAGCATTTCATCCAGCGAGCCAGCCCCGACGCCAGAGATTTTCACCGCATTCAGTTGCTGCATCCGGTTGATTGAACGCGGCACTGTGGAATGGGTCAAAGTCGCAATCTGGTCCAGCCGGATCATGCTGTTGTCAGGCCCGGTGATATAAAGCTTGGTCAGATCATCCGGCGTCAGCCGTTCAATCCGTTTTACCTGTGGGATCACTTTGTAACTGAGGCCGTCTTTATTAAACCGGTTCACCCAGCCACCACCGAGCAGAATGCCTAAATCCTGTGTCACAGTACGCATGTCCAGACCCAAATCCGCCACTTTTTCGCGGTCGATATTGAGCTGATATTCCGGCTGGTCAATTTTCATATCCAGCATCGGCGGGAAGAAAAATTTGCCGCTTTGCGTGAAAATTTGCTGCAACTTCAACGCGTAGTCATAAATTTCCTGACTATCAGCCGTCGATGCAATGACAAACTCAATCGGGAAATTGCCGCCGCCCGGCAAGGATGGTGGCGTAATTGGCAGGATCCGCACCCCGGCAATTTCGCCCAGTTTCTGCTGTACGTCCGGCAAAATTTCAGTCGTCGTGCGTTCACGCTCTGACCATGGTTTCGTCACCATGCCGCTAAAACCACCAGTCGGAAAAGTGATTTGGAAGGTAAAGTCGGTCTCCGGCACATTCATAAACACTTCGTTGACCTGTTTGCCATAAAAAGACGACTGGTCAATCGTTGAGTTTGCCGGTGTATCGACGATCCCGAAGATCACGCCCTGATCTTCAGTCGGCGCCAGCTCTTTGCTCGACATGATATACAGCGGTACCACACAAAGAGAGATGAAGCCCCAGAACAGATAAACACCGATGCGGTTTTCCAGACTGGCATTGAGTTTACGGCTATAAAACGCAGCAAACCGATCAAAGATTTTCGACAAAGGCGCTTTAATCTCGCGATGCGGTGACAACATTCGAGATGCCATCATCGGCGATAAAGTCACCGCAACTATCGCTGAGATGGTTACGGCGCCTGCAAGTGTAATGGCAAACTCACGGAACAAAGTTCCGGTCAGTCCACCTTGCAGACCAATCGGGATATACACGGACATCAGTGTCACGGTCATCGCAATAATAGGACCAGCCAATTCGCGGGCGGCGACCAGCGAGGCCTGGAAAGGTTTCAGCCCTTCCTGAATATGCCGTTCGATGTTTTCCACCATGACGATAGCGTCGTCAACCACCAGACCCACAGACAAAACCACCGACAATAACGTCAGCAAATTCAGTGAGAAGCCACAGACTTTCATAATAAACACGGCGCCAATCAGCGACAGCGGGATTGCGACCAGTGGGATCAGCACAGAGCGGCTGAAGCCGAGGAACAGGAAAATGACTACGATAATGATAATCAGCGTTTCAGCCAGTGTCTTGATCACGTCCTGGATCGCTGCATCAATGTATTTAGTGGCGTCGTATGAGACTTCTCCGGATAAACCTGCCGGTAAATCGGCTTTGATTTTCTCCATCTCAGCAGTGACGTTCCGGATCACTTCCAAACTGTTGGCGTTAGGGGCAACAAACACGCCCATAAATACGGCGGTCTGTCCGGAGTAATTCACTTCGACGCTATAGTCGTCAGCGCCAAGCACTACGTCCGCGATATCAGATAACCGGATCACGCCATCGGCATTTTGCCGAACCACAATACGGCGGAAATCTTCGACATTGGTAAGGCCGGCATTGGCATTCAGATTAACCTGGGTATAGCTGCCTTTGGTCTGGCCAATCGCAGCTTGCACGTTCTGCGCTTGTAATGCTGCCCGGATATCCGCTGGCGTGACGCCTACTGCCGCCATTTTCTCAGTCTTCAGCCAAATCCGCATGGCAAAAGTACGGCCACCCAGAATTTCTGCTTTTTGCACACCGTTCACGGCAATCAGACGCGGTTGTACCGAGCGGGTCAAAAACTCGGTGATTTGGTTCTGCTCCAGAATATCTGAGCTGAAACTTAAGTAAGCCTGAGCAAACTGGCTGTCAGCGGCTTCAATCGCCAGGGATGGCACCTCAGCTTCCGGCGGTAATTCACCACGCACCTGATTCACTTTGGCGCTGATCTCGGTCATGGCTTTTAGCGGGTCATAGTTCAACAACAAATGTGCTGTGATAGTCGACACGCCCATCGAACTCTGTGATTCGATGTAGTCAATGCCGCCCGCAGAGGCGATAGCCCGCTCAATTGGCGACGTAATAAAACCACGGATCACATCCGAGTTCGCACCAATATAAACGGTGGTAATTTTAATCACCGCGATATCACTGCGTGGATACTGCCGGACTGAAAGACTGCTGAGCGACTGCAAACCTGCCAGCAAAATCAGTAAACTGACAACGATCGCCAGAACCGGTTTTTTAATAAATATATCGGTATATTTCATACAAACCTGCCTGTGGCGCCTTAACTGTCAGTGGGCGTTGGAGTGGCTTTGAATTCCGGTGTCGGTTTTGCGCCAATCACCACAGCCTGGTTATTAAACAATTTGAAAGCGCCGGCGCTTACGACCTTTTCACCCGCTTTTAAGCCTTTGGTCACTTCAATAAAATCACCCAGCGCTTTACCTGTCTGAATAAATTGCTGACGTGCCAATAACTTGCCGTCTTTTTCATCGACCACAAACAGAGTGTCACCATAAGGAGCATAAATGATGGCGGCTGCCGGGACTGCTAATACAGAATGCGGGTCGCTGAGCGTCACGGTGGTCGTCACCGCCATACCGGGTACCAGCGCTTTGCTGCCGTTATCCAATGAAGACTGTACTGTGACATTACGGGTTTCTGGATGGATCTCGGTGCCAATCGCCGTCACCATGCCTTTCACTACCAGATTGTCACGACCACCAGTCGTGACTTCTACCGGCAATGTGGTGGTCATCTGACTTAACCAGTCCTGTGGTACCGGGAAATTGACCCGGACCCGGTTTGTTGCCTGCAATGACACGATGGCAGTGCCGACCTGTAAGTCAGTACCAAGGTCGACCTGACGAATACCCACCCGACCGTCAAATGGCGCGCGGATCAGCTTTTTCTGTAATGTGGCATTTAAATCGTCCACATCACCCTGTGCCGATTCAACTTGTTGTAATGCGGTATCCAGCTCGCTTTGACTGGCCAGTTTGTTGGATTTCAGCTCTTTGATACGCTGATAGCTGGTTTTTGCCAGTTTTAACCGGGCTGTAGCAGCATTGAGCTGCGCTGCTTCATTAATCGATTCCTGTTCGATTAACACGTCGCCAGCTTTGACTTCAGCGCCGGACTGAAAAGTAATCCGCTTCACTTTGCCCGGTACCTGCGCGGAGATCATTATGCCCTCGTCCGCTTCAACGGTGCCGATCGCCGTATAGGTATTGGGCCATTGTTGCTCAGCGGCAACAAAGACAGAGACGGTTTCGGGCGGCTGCACCTGGCCACCACCGGCAGCCATCACACTAAACTGGTCCATTTTCACGGCAACAACAGTACCGACCAGCACAGCTGTGATCACAAGAGACATCAACACAGGTTTCAGGATTTTCATATTAAGAGCCAAGGTTGCGTTTTAAGGGGGAAGTGTCAGGCGATTTCAGAACTCCTTGGGAAATCACCGAAAAACACCTGTATAAAATAACACGGTTTTTAAGTTGCAACGAGATTGCCTCGCACAAAAAGTCAGCAGAGAAATGTAAAAAGCTGTGAATGACCGGTACAAATGTTAACTGGTATGACGCTTGCGGCTGAAGATTTTTTCGGCCTATTCAGAATTGAAACGGGATCACCCAAAGCTTCTGTGGGATTTGATAATTATGCCAAAGCTGTTGATAAGACAAGCGTAATACCGGATGCAATGCATCGGGCGCGATCTCAGCGAGCGGTTGCAGCACAAATGCATTGTGTAAAATTTCCGCCCGCGGCAATTCCACCGGCTCCGAACAAACCAGTTGGTCATAACTGAGCAAGTCTAAATCCAGACTGCGACCGCAATATTTGATGCCATCCCGGACCCTGCCATAGTTATCTTCAGTTTGTTTGCATAACGCAATCACCGCGGCCAGTTCAAGCTCGGTATCAGCCCCGATCACCATGTTGTAAAAGGCATCGCCGACAAAACCCACCGCTTCGCTTTCATATACCGACGATAACTGCAGCGGTCCAAACAACTGCGCCAGATCCTGCACAGCGCCCCGCAAATTCAACTCACGATTGATATTGGTACCCACGCTAATGTAAATCCGCGCCATCAGAGACGACTCCGCACGATGCGAACACCGACTGTTGTGGCAGCTGCCACAGCAGTTGGTTTATCAACCTGCACCATCACCTGCGTGGTGGCGAAATCAGCCAGCAACATCGCGGCAATGCGCTCTGCCAGAGTCTCAATTAATTCAACCGGGCCAGACTGTACCAACGCAGTCACCCGCTCGCAAACAACGGCGTAGTCCAGTGTTTGCCTGATGTCGTCAGCGTCCGCAGCAGCGCGAATATCAGTACTCAGCTCCAAATCAAAAAACAGCCGCTGTTGAATAGTTTTTTCCCATGCATACACCCCAATTACAGTGTCGACGGCCAGTTGTTTGATAAAAACGATATCCATCAGAATGTTCCGCTGTTATAAGAAGTCTGGAGAAACACGGGCTGGTCGGATAGGCAAACGCACGAAAAGTCTATAATCTGACCGCCATGCCACGTGTCCGACCTTTATGGCGCGATCTTAACGCAAAATCAATAACTGAGGAACTTCATTGATGACCCCGCTGATTGGCGGGATGATGCTGTTGGCCTATTTATGTGGTTCAGTATCATCTGCGGTAATAGTAAGTAAACTGTTCCGTTTACCTGATCCAAGACTTCATGGCTCCGGTAACCCGGGCGCAACCAATGTGCTACGTCTGGGTGGCACACTACCGGCAGTGCTGGTACTGGTGTTTGATGTGCTAAAAGGAACCATTCCAGTCTGGGGTTCATACTTCCTGAAAATCGACGCATTTTATCTCGGAATGATCGCTATTTGTGCCTGCCTGGGTCACATCTACCCGCTGTTTTTCGGTTTTCAGGGCGGTAAAGCCGTCGCAACAGCTTTTGGTACTATGATGCCGATTGGCCTCGATCTGGCGGGTCTGCTTATTGCTACCTGGATTATTCTGATTGGTGCAACGGGTTATTCGTCGTTTGCTGCCATAGTGACTGTTGGTCTTGCGCCAATATTCACCTGGTTTATCAAGCCTCTATATACAATTCCGGTGTTGATGCTAAGTATCCTGATCATTTTCCGTCATCGGCAGAATCTGCTGCGGCTATGGCATGGTACTGAAGCAAAAGTCTGGGATAAAACCAAACGACCAAAAGAGTAAAAGACTGGACATGCAAACTTGCATATCCATCTTGACGTTAAATAAAAAATGCCTGAAAAATCAGGCATTTTTTATTTCGGTTACAGTGTTCAAACTGGTGGCAACTGCTGCATTGGCCAGCGAGGCGTAACGCCGATCGATAAATCCTGCGCCTGACCAGCCCTCAGCCTTTGCCAGCCGGCATAAGCGATCATTGCGCCATTGTCGGTACAAAATTCTTTACCGGGATAAAACACCTGCCCTTTTAATGATTTCATCAGCTCAGCAAGCTGTGAGCGAAGCGATTCATTGGCACTGACACCACCCGCCACTACCAGGGATTTTAATCCGGTTTCTTTTAGCGCACGGCGGCATTTGAGCACCAGCGTATCAACAACAGCCTGTTGAAATGAGGCGGCAATATTAGCCTGTACTTGTGGTGTTTTTCCTTCAGCAGCGATCACGTTTGCAGCCGCGGTTTTCAGACCGCTAAAACTAAAATCCAGACCAGGTCTGTCTGTCATCGGTCGCGGAAACGCATATTTTTTCGCATCGCCGCTTGCCGCCAGTTTGGCCAGTAATGGCCCCCCCGGATATTCCAGTCCCATCAGCTTGGCCGTTTTATCAAAAGCTTCGCCGGCCGCGTCATCAACAGACTCACCTAATAACTGGTAACGACCGATGCCATCAACCCGCACCAGCTGGGTATGCCCGCCCGACACTAATAAAGCCAGAAATGGAAACTGTGGCGGATTCTGTTCCAGCATCGGCGCCAGTAAATGGCCTTCCATATGGTGAACTGCCAATGCCGGCTTGCCCCAGGCAAATGCCAGACTACGACCAATCGCGGCACCGACCAGCAAGGCACCAGCCAGTCCAGGGCCTGCGGTATAAGCAACACCGTCCACCGATTCAGCAGTACAACCTGCTTCAGTTAACGCCTGTTTGATCAAAGGCAGGGTTTTTCTGATATGATCACGGCTTGCCAGTTCAGGGACCACGCCGCCATAATCGGCATGCAATGGGATCTGGCTGTAAACGATATGGCTCATCAGGCCTTGTTCTGTGTCAAAGATCGCAATTCCGGTCTCATCACAGGATGTTTCGATACCTAAAACCCGCATGGATATCCTCTGTCGACAGGCCCAAAGCCGCGGATTGTAACGGTTTTGACCGATCAGCACCAGTCACTTGCCAAATCGCTTTACTTTATCGCCGCTCTTTGAGTAAAATGCCGCACCATTTTTAAACGTATTGGTTAGCCGCTGACCGGGTCGCGGTATCCTAACAACCGAGGTGAGATTTTAATGCCTGTAGTGAAAGTGAAAGAGAACGAACCGTTTGACGTAGCATTACGTCGTTTCAAACGCTCTTGCGAAAAAGCCGGTGTTCTGGCTGACGTTCGCTCTAAAGAGTTCTTTGAGAAACCAACTTGGGTTCGTAAGCGTAAAAAAGCTGCTGCTGTGAAACGTCACATGAAGAAGCTGTCACGCGAAAACGCTCGTCGTATCAAGCTGTATTAATAGCTGTTACTGCTGACGATGGCTCTGCTCGAGCAACTTCAGGAAGCGCAGAAAGACGCCATGCGGGCTAAAGACAAATTGCGTCTTGGCACTATCCGCATGGCACTGGCCGAGATCAAACAACGCCAGATTGATGCGCAAATCCAACCAGACGATCCGAACGTTCTTGCTGTATTGACTAAAATGGTCAAGCAACGCAAAGAGTCGGCATCGCAGTATTTAGCTGCCAGCAGACAAGATCTCGCTGACACCGAGCTAGCCGAAATCACAGTAATAGAGCAGTTTCTGCCGCAAGCTCTGACTGCAGCCGAATTAGATGATCTGCTACAGCAGGCTATAAGCGCAACTGGCGCTTCAGGTATGCAGGACATGGCGAAAGTGATGGCGTGGTTAAAACCTCAGGCACAAGGCCGGACTGACATGGGCGCACTGAGCGGCCTTGTCAAAGCACGATTGAGCTAGAGCGCGACCGCCTCAGGACCGCCACCACATTCAGCTGTAAAACTGCAACACCGTGCCTCAGTGCACGGTTTGTTTTTTTCTGGCATCAGCATTCAGCAGGAAGGAAAAAGGTGGCAGGACAAATCCCCAGACCCTTTATTGACGACCTGTTAGCACGTACCGATATCGTTGAGTTGATTGATCAACGGGTGCCGCTAAAAAAAGCCGGTAAAAACTACGCGGCCTGCTGCCCATTCCACAGCGAAAAATCTCCTTCTTTTACCGTCAGCGCCGACAAACAGTTCTATCACTGTTTCGGTTGTGGCGCGCACGGCAATGCGATCAGCTTCATGATGGCGTTCGAACAGCTCGAGTTTGTTGAAGCCATTGAAGAACTGGCCAAAATGCATCACATGGAAGTACCACGGGAAGGCGGACAAAAGCCTTACCTGCAGGCCAGCGCTGATGATTACAGTCAGATGGAAAAAGCCGCAAAAATTTATCAGCAACAACTCGAGCAAAATGAAAGCGCTCAGGCCTATGTCGTAAAACGCGGCCTGGCTGAGCAGACGATCCGTAAATACGGCATTGGCTATGCACCGGATAGCTGGGATTTACTGCTCAAACAATTGGCTACCACCCGTCAGGGCCGTGATCAATTGTTTGAGCTGAAACTGACCAACCGCAATGATAATGGTCGTGAATACGATTTTTTCCGTGACCGGCTGATGTTCCCTATCCGCGACAAACGCGGACGAGTAATAGGATTCGGCGGTCGGGTCTTGGGTGACGGTACACCTAAGTACCTGAATTCGCCGGAAACCCGCTTATTTCATAAAGGCCGAGAATTGTATGGCCTCTACGAAGCTCGCCAGCAGCAGGAACGTTTGTCGATGTTGTTGGTCGTAGAAGGCTATATGGATGTGGTTGCGCTCTCGCAATTCGGCATTGAATTTGCTGTGGCCTGCCTTGGCACGGCGACAACCGGCGATCACATGCAAACAATGTTTCGGTATACGCCGACGGTGGTTTGTTGTTATGACGGCGACCGTGCCGGTCGTGACGCCGCCTGGCGTGCGTTACAAAGTGCCCTGCCCCACCTTAAAGATGGGGTAGAACTGAAATTTGTATTTCTGCCGGACGGTGAAGATCCAGATACGCTGGTGAGAAAAGAAGGCAAAGAAGCTTTTATCACACGCCTGCAGCAAGCGCTGCCGCTGAGTAATTATCTGTTTGAGCATTTGCTGGCGGATATGGATGTGAACAGTGACGCTGGTAAATCTGCATTGTGGAATCGCGCTAACGAGATGATTTTGCAGATCCCGAGCGAGTTTTACCGCGAGACTTTGTTAGACCGGCTGGCAAATTTAGTTGGCAGGCCACGCACAAATCAAAGTCCGCCAAAAACAGCCAAAACCAATCCGGCAGTGTCAACAGCCACTAAAATTACACCGATGCGCCGTGCTATAGCATTGCTGTTGCAGCATCCGGCACTTGCGACTGTGATGCCGCAGGCACCTGAACTCGCGCAGGCTAATTTACCTGGTATTGAAATTTTACTGACGCTTCAACATAAATTGTTGCAGCAGCCGGGCCTGACCACAGCACAATTGCTTGAGCACTGGCGTGGCGCCGTAGAGTACAACATTCTGAGCAAACTGGCGTTATGGGAACACCAGGTGGCAGAAGAACAACTGACTGCAGATTTTCTTGATACCTTCAGAGCACTTGAAGATCAGTATCTGCAACAACGGCTGGAAGCCTTACAACGCAAGGATCAGCTGACTAAACTCAGTCTGGCCGAACGTCAGGAATATGCCATGTTGTTAAAGGCATTTAAGACGAAATAACCGTGAAGCAGTGGGCGTTTGCTGGCTAGAAAAGCCGCGCTTTGTTATAATCCCGCATTCGCATTTTTGAAAACTAACTATATCGGGTGGAAGAGCAGCCTCTATGGAGCAAAATCCTCAGTCGCAATTAAAGCTTCTTATCTTAAAAGGTAAGGAACAAGGTTATTTAACTTTTGCTGAAGTAAACGATCACCTTCCACAAGATATCATCGACTCTGACCAGATCGAAGATATTATTCGCATGATCAATGACATGGGCATCCAGGTCTGCGAAACAGCTCCAGATGCTGACGATTTGATTATGTCAGACGCAGCACCGGACGAAGACGCTGCGGAAGAAGCCGCGCAAGCGCTGGTCAGTGTGGACAAAGAGCTTGGTCGTACAACGGACCCGGTTCGGATGTACATGCGCGAAATGGGTACGGTGGAACTGTTGACCCGCGAAGGCGAAATTGACATCGCTAAACGCATCGAAGACGGCATCAATCAGGTGCAAACGTCGGTCGCAGAATACCCGGAAGCCATTACTTACCTGCTGGAACAGTGGGACAAATTTGAAGCCGAAGAAATCCGTTTAAGCGACATTGTCACAGCATTCGTAGATCCGAATGAAGTAGACGATTTGCCGCCGACAGCGACGCATATCGGTTCTGACGTGCCGGAAGAAGAACTGGCCGACGAAGATGCCGATATCACCGCCGACGATGAAGAAAGCGAAGACGGTGAATCCGAAGAAGCGGATACAGGTCCGGATCCAGAACTGGCGCGCGAAAAATTCGGCGAATTGCGGATCCAATACGATATTACCCGCAAATCTATTATCGAGAACGGTCGCGAGCACGCACAGACCAAAGCCGAAATCGAGAAGCTGTCTGAGGTTTTCCGTTGCTTCCGGTTAGTACCGAAGCAGTTTGACCGCTTGGTCAAAAACATGCGCGAAATGATGGACCGTGTGCGTGTGCAGGAACGTATCGTTATGAAGCATTGCGTTGAATACGCAAAAATGCCGAAGAAGAACTTCCTGAAATCGTTCACCGGCAACGAAAACAGCAGTGCGTGGATCGACGTCGAAATCGCCGCGAATAAGCCATATTCAGCCAAACTGGCGGATATGCGCGAAGAACTGGTGCGTTCAACCGACAAGCTGCGCAAAATCGAAGAAGAAACTGGTCTGTCGATTTTCAAAATCAAAGACATCAACCGTCGTATGTCGATAGGCGAAGCGAAAGCCCGCCGCGCGAAAAAAGAGATGGTCGAAGCCAACTTACGTCTGGTAATTTCGATTGCGAAAAAGTACACCAACCGTGGCCTGCAATTCCTTGATTTGATCCAGGAAGGCAATATCGGTTTGATGAAAGCGGTCGATAAATTCGAATATCGCCGTGGCTATAAGTTTTCAACTTATGCCACCTGGTGGATCCGCCAGGCCATCACCCGTTCAATCGCGGATCAGGCCCGGACTATCCGGATCCCCGTGCATATGATTGAAACCATCAACAAGCTCAACCGCATTTCGCGGCAGATGTTGCAGGAAATGGGGCGTGAACCTTCACCGGAAGAATTATCTGAACGCATGGGAATGCCGGAAGACAAGATCCGCAAGGTGCTGAAAATCGCCAAAGAACCTATTTCGATGGAAACACCGATTGGTGACGATGAAGATTCCCATCTGGGTGATTTCATTGAGGATAATTCCTCAGAATCGCCACTGGATTCAGCGACGATGGAAAGCCTGAAAGCAGCCACTAATGAAGTTCTGGCCGGTCTGACAGCTCGTGAAGCCAAAGTACTGCGGATGCGTTTTGGTATTGATATGAATACCGACCATACACTGGAAGAAGTAGGTAAACAGTTTGATGTCACGCGCGAGCGGATCCGTCAGATTGAAGCCAAAGCGCTGCGCAAGCTGCGTCACCCTTCCCGCTCAGAAGTACTGAAAAGCTTCCTGGACGAATAAAGGTCTGACTTAGATACTGATTTAAAACAGGCACCTGCGGGTGCCTGTTTCATTTGGGTGAAAAACAAGCAATCAACTGTTTCGACTGATAATTCGGCGGTGACAAGGCCAAAAAAAATCCATATACTGCCAACGCTTCACCAACCAGACCCAAGTCTGTACGCTGGCCCCATAGCTCAGTTGGTTAGAGCACTCGACTCATAATCGATTGGTCGCTGGTTCGAGTCCAGCTGGGGCCACCACTTATCAAGCACTTCGCTTCATCCAAAGTTACAACAATTTCTCTGTGCTACACCTGCACTACCTTCATTTTTGTTTTTTGGTCTGCCGTTCAATACTTTGATTACCGGCTTTCACAAGGCGCAAATGAGTTATCCCGCGATCTGATTAGTTGTCAGCCAGATCACACATTTGATTTCAATCAAGTCAGGCGACAAAAGTCGTTCGCTTTGGCTGACGCGACAATTGGTTAAAGGGATTGCAGCAATGGTGTTCTGCATCAGGCTCGCTAGAGCCTAAAACATCTGCCGATAAGCGCACAGAGCCCCGAAACTAAAGGCCTGAAGTGATTAAACCAAATCGCCTAGTCGTCTGTCATAGGCCGCCGCATCGCCCTTTGCACTTTGCGGTTTTGCTGCAGCGCCATCAACATCAAACTTAGATTTTTGTGTATATTGCCGTTTATGACTAATTACCAATATGAAAAATTAGTAACATAAAAAGCCGCGGAGGTTGGTACGAATCCATCTATAGCCCTGTGTTTTGGCGATCCGAATGCATCGCCGGAAGTTGGACGACCGCAGTCGCCAATTTTATGAGATGGCCAAGCAATTATTATTCTCCGCTTTGGGCACTTATGTCATCGCCATCGCCAGCCAGTGATTATAATAGCACATCATATTTCGCGTTCTTTTGTATTTTGCTGACATATGGCAGTTTGAATTTACTGGTTTGGGCACGGTACGGCCCAAGTACGCTAAAAAATCTCGAACAACTGGTGTGGTGGGTTTGGGTTGAAAAAGGTCGCGCATCGTTTACGGTATCATTACTTTGCATTTATGACTGGACGACACTGGAAGCAATTTAGCCGGAACCGTCGCCGCGGGACCCAGTATGGGCGCCTGATGTTCTCGGTCTTGCCGCTTGCTGATTACTCTGGTCCTTAAGCTTCTTAGCGTGTCGCAAGAATGTACCGTGTTTTGCAAAGTACGCTTTTTGCGGCATGAAGTTTACGGTGCATTTTTAGCAAATAGCACGCTACTGACTTCGCGCCGTTTCATCGCTGCGTTAATGGCGCAAACTGAACTCGCTCACCAGCACGAGTTAGTCAGCCTCCTTGCTAACTTTAAAAAATGCAGCACTGCTTGGGAAACGGATAGCCACGGTAATTTACGGCATGCATCATCGCACCTGGCCGCGCCGGCTCCTCTCAGCATTGGAGGCGTAACTTTCTGGATTTATTGCGTTCTCTGACCCCTAACATACAAACCAATCGCTATTGAACACCTATCACTGGCCCAGCAAGCAACGCCATTCAGCGCGGTCCTGGTGCCAGTTTGGGTCAGCAAACACCTATTGGTGGTCTCTTACCGGGAAACCTCTTGCTGACTGCTATGGCTGCCAGTTTGCCGATGTATGCCATTACATACAAAAATATCATTGGCCTGCTTCGACCAACTCACCGGCGAAAAACAAAATAAATAGCCATGCTACCTAGCCACGCATTCCTGCATTTAATAACTTAAAAACTCAATATCCCCATGCGCAGTATAACTCTGCACAGGTAGCAAACCGACTACCACTTGGCACAGACGAGGTTTGCTGGCCCATTGCGCACGAATTTGCCTCTATTCCATGTCCCACCATACATTGAAGACATCTACACAATTATACTCAAAACGTTGGCGCAGCCCTGCATTAAGGATTCACATCGCAGATGCAGTATTGGAGTGAGTTTTGCACCACCATGCGCAACTCACAATTTTACGCCACATTACATGGCGCTTATGCCCAAAAGCGGCTGGTCGTATGCATGCGTTTCTTCACGCACATAAACGCACGCACAAAGACTAGATGTTAGCACATGCGAGAGTCTGGTCGCAGGTGACTTTTGTTTTACTATCAACCGCAAATTGATCTGAAAAGTGGCGCCATTGCAGGTTTTGAAGCTTTAGTGCGCCGGCAGCATCCCAGACGTGGCTTAGTGTCGCCGGATACCTTTATCCAGTTGGCGGAAGATAGCGGCCTGATCGTTCCGCTTGGTGCCTGGGTTCTCGAGCGAGCTTGTCGTGACGCGGCAGAATGGCCAGCCAATCTGCGGGTTGCAGTCAATGTTTCTGCGGTGCAGGTCGAACGCACGGATATATACGCGACGACAATGACCACGTTGCGCAATACTGGCCTGCAACCCGAGCGGCTGGAACTGGAATTAACCGAGTCCAGTTTGATGCGCGATGCCGACACCGTGCAAACGTTACTCAAAAATTTACGGGAAAAAGGCGTCCGTGTCGCATTAGACGATTTTGGCACCGGCTACTCTTCCCTTTCATATTTGCGAAGCTTTGGCATGGATAAGCTAAAAATCGATCGATCTTTTGTCTCAATCCTTGATGAACCCGGCTCCGACGGTAGCGCAGAAGCCATCATTCAGGCAATCAGCCAACTGGCAAACACGCTAAATCTGGAAACCACGGCAGAAGGTATTGAAACCGCAGCGCAGCATCAGATACGATGCAGATCGGTTGTAGTTATGGCCAGGGATATCTATTTGCCAAACCCATGCCGGCAGCACAAGTTGTCGGTTTTATTGAACGATGGAAGGCCACTCACAACAGCGCATAGTTTCTGCTGTTGATATCAATGGCATCAGAGCATTTTCGCAGTTGCGATCCGCATGACCAGCGATTGCTGGAGGCTGGTCGCTACTGCTTTGTGTACTGCTGCAAAAAAACATTACAAGCGTAACCGAAGCACTGCGTAAGCTAATGCTATTAGCTGCTGGTGATTCGGGTCATCGATGGACGCAGCGAAGACCACCATCGCTGCAGAGAGTGGTCCATGCAACAACTTTTGACTGAACGATCAAGTTGGTAATAAGCCGCAATATACCGCGTCAATCAAGTCTCGCCTTAACAACATCTTTTGATGCCATTCCATTTTCGTTCTTGCTCACGCTGAAAAAAACTGTGCCTATCTAACGGCGTTTCATCCGGATGCGCAGTGCGCCTGATGACGTAAATAACGTTCATAAGCATCATCGCCAGACAACTGCCGCAGTAGCGCCCAGCATTTCTTAATGAATAGTCTCATGCAATCACTCCTGCACCGGCTGCAGCTGCTGCCGGGACACGTATGGCGTTTCAGATGATGGCAACACGCTGAGACCACGCTGACGCCGCCAGGCCATCCGGAGCATGTCACCGACGACTAAATACAGCAGCACGACAAATAACATCGCCAGCCAGGCATCCAGTTGCTGATTAAAAATCAGCTGGGGTGCAACAGCGGCTTTTTCTGGCGCCAACAACCCCGCATCAAGCTTGTGTTGCAAGTCATTGGCGGCGGCAAAAAAGCCGATCCGCGGGTCAGCGCTGCTGATTTTTTCAACCACCGCAGTGGTCGTCAGGATCAGTAACCACACCAGTGGCATGGCCGTCACCCACAGGTATTTGCGCCGACCGGTTTTAATCAGAATTGAAGTCGCCACCGTCAGCGCGATAGCGGCCAACAGTTGATTCGAAATACCAAATAAAGGCCAGAGAATATTGACGCCGCCATTGGGGTCTATCACGCCGATGTAAAGAAAATATCCCCAGCCGGCAACAACCAGCGCGGATGTCAGCACCACGGACGGATACCAGCTGGTTTGGCCCAGTTTCGGCGAAAAGTTTCCCAGCATATCCTGCAGCATAAAACGACCAACGCGGGTGCCGGCGTCCAGGGTGGTCAGGATAAAGACCGCTTCAAACATGATGGCAAAGTGATACCACATGGCCAGCAAATGCTCACCAAAAGCGGAGGCAAAAATACTGGCCATCCCGACCGCTAATGACGGCGCGCCACCGGTACGGGCAAATAAAGTCGCCTCTCCCATCGTTGCCGCCAATTGATTCATTTGTTCTACAGTGACCGGAAAACCCCAACTGCTGATGGTCGCAACCGCAGCTTCCGGTGTTGCACCGACAATGCCGGCCGGACTGTTTATTGCAAAATAAACGCCGGGTTCCAGCACACAAGCCGCAATCAGCGCCATGATAGCCACAAATGACTCTAGGGCCATACCGCCATAACCAATCATCCGGATGTCGCGTTCATTTTCCAGCAGTTTGGGCGTGGTGCCGCTGGAGATTAACGAATGAAAGCCGGAAATCGCGCCGCAGGCGATAGTGATAAAGACAAAAGGAAACAGGCTGCCGGCAAAGATAGGCCCGGTGCCATCGATAAACTGTGTCAACGCCGGCATCTTGATTTCCGGCTGCAGAATGACAATCGCCACCGCCAACAAAATCACAGTGCCAAGCTTCATAAAGGTCGACAGATAATCGCGTGGTGCCAACAGCAGCCACACCGGTAAAATCGCAGCTAATAAACCATAGCCAATCACGGCAAAGGCCAGTGGCAGGCCCGGATGATTAAACCATTCACGTAAGCCGGCCTGCTGGTCTACCCAACCGCCAGCCCCCACCGATAACAGCAATAACACCACGCCGAGCAGAGAGCCTTCCAGCACGCGGCCCGGCCGCAAATAGCGCATATACAGACCGATGAAAACTGCGATCGGAATTGTCGCCGCAACGGTGGACGTGGCCCAGGGCGAATGCTTCATGGCATTGACGACGACCAGCCCCAACACTGCAATCAGAATGATCATAATCAGGAAGGTTGCCAACAAAGCGGCGAAACCACCAATTGGGCCTAATTCGTCACGGGCCATCTGGCCGAGACTCCGGCCATCACGACGCATCGAACAAAACAGGATCACCATATCCTGTACACAACCCGCCAGCACGCTACCGACCAGGATCCACAGCGTCCCCGGTAAATAGCCAAACTGTGCGGCCAGAGTCGGTCCAATCAACGGGCCAGGCCCGGCAATCGCGGCAAAATGGTGACCAAACACCACCCAACGGTTGGTCGGCACATAATCACGGCCGTCGGCAAGACGCATTGCGGGTGTGGCGCGGGTCTCATCCAGCATCAAAACCCGTGCGGCAATCCAGGCGCTGTAAAAACGATAGCCAATCAGATAGGTACAAATTGCCGCCACAATAAACCAAATCGCATTAATAGATTCGCCCCGGTTCAGTGCGATGCCGCCCGCCGCAGCAGCGCCTGTGGTGGCAATACCAAGCCAGAGCAGGCGCTGCGGCCAGCCTTGTGGCACTATCGGAGTGGTCGGTGTGGTCATGCAAATCCCCGTCTGAAAGTTTTTGTTTTTGTTTGTTTTTTATCTTTCTGTTCTATCGGGTTCGCCCGCGGATGTCAACGCGACAACCAGAGGTCAGCGCAGCCTTTATTGCGATATGAACGCCAAAGCGCACCATGCGCTTCTGGCTGCTTTGGTTCAGCTTTGGTACAGTCAGCAACTGGCAGCCTGCAGGTTGCCGCCACTCCATGGCCTGATTGAGGATGATATGCGTGTACTTCCCCTGTTCCTGAGTTCTTTGGCATTCGCAGGTAGTGCGCTGGCGCAGCCAGTGTTTAAAGCCGATTTTGAAGGCAGCAGCAGCTGGAACATTTTAAATGGCTGTCAGCTGCAGCATGAACTGGCCCGCAGCGGGCAACAGGCGTTGTTTTGTAGCCGTGGTGGAGCCAGTCTGGTGACTCCGGTACTGGTGACGGAACCTGGCATGTTGGAGTTTTGGGTTAAACCAGAAAATGCCTATACCAGCTATCGCATCAATATCTTAAGTTCAGCATCATTAAAAGCAGATGCGCCCTGGCAACAAATTGGTTTGATTGAAATGTCGGCCAGCAGTGCCGATTATCTGGCGCACCGGATCTCCATTGATGACCCGGGCCGGAAGTTTATTCGCTTAGACATTGAAAGCAGCAATGGCGGCATTGCACTGGATGACGTCAGTATCGAACGGATTGGTCTTGACGTGGCTTTGCAGAAAAACGAACAGCGCATTGTCAGCGGCATTCTGGACCGGTTGAAGCAAAATAAAAACCCTGAGCTGCAAGCAGAACAGTTCCGGAGTTTAGGCCAAAACTATGCGGCGCAGCTGGAGACGCAGCGACAATATCTCGAGTACGCCAACGCCATTTACTCCAGTATTACACTGGTTCTCGCCAGCTCTGAGCGCAATAAAATGTCGAACCCGATGGCCTATGCCTCGTTTCGCAGCATTATCAGCGATACCAAACGCGTGTCATCGCCGCTGCAACAGGCCAGGCTAACTTCAATGGTGAAACCGTTTGGCGATCTGGCAACGGCCACGCTCAACGTGGTCAGTGGCGGCACTTATTCCGCCTTTGCCGAGCCATTTAAATCCTTCCTGGCGGCAACTTTTGATAAATCCAACTACGAAAATGCCGATTTAAACCGTAAAGACCGTAAATTCGCCGAACAAAACGGACTGAAAATTTACGAAAATGCCGAGCGTTTCCTAACCGAACTGGAAAGAGAATTACAGCAGGTTAATGCGCTTGATAACGAACTTGGCAATATGCAAAAGCTGGTGGAAAGCTATCGCAAAGATTTGGACAAACAGCTACGCGGTTATATCCAGCATGCCGGCCTCGCGCGCACGCAGGAAAATTTCGGTCGGGTCATCAGCAAAGAAGAAAGCATCCGCGCCGGCATCAGTGGCGAAATTGCAGCGAATATCGCCAATCATGCGCAACAACTGCATGACCGGGAGCAAAACACCGAGCTGGTGCAGTATCTGCTGAAAACCTCAGAACAATTGGAAAGTGTGCAGGAATACAAAGAGCGGTTTAATCAGGTCACAGCGGCAGCGCTGACCTTTTACGATCGTTTTGACCGTTCCATCGCTCCGGAACAAAACCCGTTTACTGACAGCGCCGACAAAACTGCCTGGGAAAATCATGCAAAAAAGGCGCGGGCTTATATTAGAGAATCGAAAGAGGCTTTTAGTAAAGCCTATTTGTAACGAGCACTATCCCGTAAAAACGAAAGCCCCGGAACCGGGGCTTTTTTTTTTTTTTTTCTTTTTTTTTTTTTTCTCTTTTTTTTTCTTTTTTTTTCTTTTTTTTGCTATGACGGTTTCGCGCCTTACGGCAATACAAAACCCACTGCTTCATTCACCTTAGCCAAAGTTGCTGCCGCGCGACGACGCGCCTCTGCAGCCCCTGCCTGCATCACTTGTTGTAAGGCTGTTGTGGTCATTTCGCAGTTCGTGGAAACGCTGCTGTACTGGTTCCAACAGTGCAATGACAGCATCAGCCACATCGCCTTTCAGATGACCATACATTTTGCCTTCATATTCATTCACCAGCGCATCCACAGATTTGTTGGTAACACCTGATAAAATACTCAGCAGGTTCGCGACACCTGGTTTGTTGTCGATATCAAAATACACTCGTGGCGGATCTTCAGAGTCCGTCATGGCCTTTTTGAACTTCTTGCTGATCATCTTAGGATCTTCCAGCAAACCAACGAAAGTTCCACGGATTTTCATCCGACTTTGACATCTTCTTGGTTGGTTCCTGTAAGCTCATCACTCGCGCTGCAACCGGCGGAATATAAGGTTCTGGCACAGTGAAGATATCGCCATGTAAGGCGTTAAAACGCGTGGCGACATCCCGCGCCAACTCCAGATGTTGTTTCTGGTCATGACCGACCGGCACCTGATTGGCCTGATACAGCAGAATGTCAGCGGCCATCAGCACCGGATAGGTAAAAAGACCGGCATTGACGTTGTTATTGTGGCGTTCTGATTTGTCTTTAAACTGCGTCATCCGGCTCAGCTCACCGAATTGGGTGTAACAGTTCAGCACCCACGCCAGCTGGCTGTGTTCAGGCACATGCGATTGCATAAATACAGCAGATCGCTGCGGATCGATGCCACAGGCCAGATAAAGGGCCAGAGAATCAAGCGAAGCACTACGCAAAGCTGCTGGCTCCTGGCGGACCGTAATAGCATGTAAATCAACGATGCAGTACAGACAATCATAGTCGTCCTGCATCCGATCCCATTGGCGCAAAGCGCCGAGATAATTGCCGATAGTCAACTGACCGGACGGCTGCGCGCCGGATAATACGATAGGTTTGGCCGAATTCTTCTGCATGAACGCTGGGATCCTGTCTGCATACTGCCGCATTCAGGCGACAGTATTGTCAAAAAATTGCGCCGATTATAACCGGTTCGGCCAGCTTTGCCACGCCCGTCGCAAGGCTGGTCGATGTGGGCTGCAGCTCAAGTTGAACGGGTTTTGGCTAACTCTGCGCGCATCGCCGCGATCACCTGTTGATAATCCGGCTGACTGAAAATAGCCGAACCGGCGACAAACATATCCGCACCGGCAGCGGCAATGGCTGCTATGTTGTCGACTTTAACACCACCATCGACTTCCAGCCGGATCGGCCGGCCACTCTGATCGATGAGTTGACGCGCCTGACGCAATTTATCCAGCGTCGCCGGGATAAAACTTTGGCCGCCAAAGCCAGGATTCACCGACATCAGTAAAATCACATCCACTTTATCCAGCACATAATCAAGGTAACTGAGCGGTGTCGCCGGATTAAACACTAAGCCCGCCAAACAGCCTTCATCTTTGATTAATTGCAAAGTGCGGTCGACGTGGCGTGACGCTTCGGGATGAAAGGTAATGATCGAAGCACCGGCTTTGGCGAATTGCGGCACCAGACTATCGACTGGCTCCACCATCAGATGCACATCAATCGGTGCCGTGACACCATAGTTGCGCAGTGCCTGACACAGCATCGGGCCGAACGTCAGGTTCGGCACATAATGATTATCCATTACATCAAAATGCACGACGTCGGCGCCTGCAGCCAACACGCGGGCTACATCATCACCGAGGCGGGCTAAATCCGCCGACAAAATAGAAGGGGCTATCCAAAACGGTAACATTCGTCTCTCCCAGCTCGCAAAGTCGACACTGTAGCCGATTTCATCACGCCGCGCAGCCGCTTTACCGATGATGCATCCAACGAAGCGCCCAAAAAACAGGCAACTCTGCACCACTATCGCACATTTGGCGCTGGCTGATTCGCAGATAAAAGTCTATCTTATTGAAATAAAACATTTTTCATTAATGGCACAGAACTGGAATTACCTTTGGCGACCATTACAGATAAGGGCAAAGCAAATGAAAACAATGGCAACTAAAACAACAAGTTCGTTGATGCAGGGAAAAAAACTGGGCGCTATCGCATTATTGGTCGCCAGCTGTTTTGGCGGAGCTGCACACGCAGCCACACTGACTGGAAACGTGGGTTATGTGTCTGATTACCTGTTCCGTGGTATTTCACAAACGAATGAAGGCATTGCCTTGCAAGGCGGCATGACGCTGGCCGCTGACTCTGGATTCTACCTGTCAACTTGGGGTTCAAACATTAAATTTGGCAATGGCTCGATGGAGCTGGACATTTTGGCAGGTTGGACCGGAAAAATTAGCGAAGACTGGACCATTGATGTCGGCGCCATGCAATACCGCTATCCAAACGGCGACAATGAAACCGACCAGTTTAACTTTAACGAATTCTATACCAAGTTTATTTACCAAGACTTAGTCCTCGGTTTCGCCTACTCAGATGACTATTTTGCATCAGGCGTTAACGAATACTACTACCTGTCAGCAGACTACACCTATGTGTTGCATGAAAGTCTGAGTCTGTTGTTACACCTCGGCCACAACCAGTTTGCTGACAATGCTGAGTACAATACCTTTGTGGCCGCAGGCCCGCTGCGTGGTGATGCGTATCTGGACTGGAGCGTTGGTTTGGGCACGACAGTGCTGGGGTCGGCGGTTCAGTTAAAATTTGCGTCAACGAATATCGAAGGCAGTGCGGGTTGCGATCTGTGTGATGGCCGCTTAGTACTGAGTTTGAGCAAGACTTTCTGATAACAGAAAGATACGACATCATAAAAAACTAAAAAAACAGCCTTTGTCCACGACCCGAACCGGCAGCCGCAAGGCCGCCGGTTTTTTTCTTGCCACAGCCAAGACGCTGGCGTAAAATCGACCAGTTATTTATTGCATGGACGTTCTGATGAAAACAAAAACTCTGCTGAAATCTGCGTTATTGCTGCTGCCTTTGACAGTCGCTATCGCAATTTCTCAAGGTCCGGAACAACAGAACGCGATGGCCAGCTGCCAACAACAGTTTGTGGTGGCCGAGTCGGGCATTGAAACCTTGCAGCTGCAATGTGACAGCACGCAACAACAGAGCTGGTTAGGCTGGGCGCAAGGTCACAGTCGTTCTACCCAATTCCACTTTATTGATTTATTGGAATTACTGAACCGGCTGCATAGCCGTCAAGATAGTGAATAACGGCATCTTCTGCTGATGACAGGCAACAGGCCCGGACTCAGACAAATCCTCAAAGCTGTATTCGGCGCTTTTATCGGCGTGCAATCTGAACAACAACGCCAACAAGATTTCCAGACGCAAGGCCCCTTGCCCTATATCATTGCCGGTGTGATCGCCACATTGTGTTTTGTCTTAGGATTAATACTGATAGTGCGCTGGGTGCTCAGCTGAGCACAACGTGCAGGTTATTTCTGCCGGTAAATAGCAAACAATTCCGCAACCTTGCCGCGGCTACTGCCCTTCTGGCTGATCGAACGCCCGACCTGAATTGAATCCAGTTCAGCACCGGCATATATCTTCCGGGTCAGCGGCGTATCATGATTACTAATCACAACGGTATGACCAGCTGCTTGTGCCGCTTCAGCCAGATTGGCGAGCTCGGCCTGATCATCAAAAGTAAAACCGTTTTTGGCGTATGACGTAAAGCTGGCCGTTTTCGACAACGGCACATAAGGCGGGTCACAATAAATCACTGTTGGCGGCGCTGGCAACCGGGCAAATAATTCCGGGTAACTCAGACAGGTAAACTCAGCTTTTTGCGCTTTTTCGGCAAAACGCCACATCTCAGCGGCCGGAAAATACGGCTTTTTATACTTTCCAAAAGGTACATTAAACAAGCCAGACTGGTTGTAGCGGCAAAGGCCGTTAAAACAATGCCGGTTCAAATACAAAAACAGTAAAGAACGTTCCAGCAAATCTTCGCTCTGATTAAACTGCTGACGGAGTTCCAGGAAGCGTTCTTTGTTATTGTTCTGCTGTGTAAAAAACTGCTGCGCGGCGCTAATCAACTTCTCTGGCTGACTTTGCAATAGCCGGTACAGCCCAATTAAATCAGCATTAATGTCATTGAGTACATAGGCCGGATAGTCGGTATTGAGGAATACCGAACCGGCGCCAACAAAAGGCTCAACCAGCAAATCGCCGGCCGGCAGATGCTGGCGGATCGCCTCCGCCAAATTGTATTTACCGCCAGCCCACTTCAGGAAAGCGCGCTGTTTGGCTATTTTTACGACTTTAGTCAACGCAGCGGCCCATTAGTTAGTACTGATTTCACTATGGATATCACTGAGCGGCTTGGCAAAACCCTGCTGCAAAGGCACCGGCAGCTGTACTGCTTGTTGTTTAGCGACAGTCGCGCTCACAAAAGGCGCCATCACTACGACCAGCTGACGTTTTCCGTCTTTTTTCCGCTCATAGGTATAGGTTTGCAGATCGCTGTATGACTGGTGGAAACTCTGCAGCGCTGTATCATTAGAAAACACCACCAATTGCAGAGCATATTGGGTGCCCGGCAATGACAACAGATCAGCCTCGTTATATCGGTATGCACTACCAGATGTCATCTGAGCGCGGTCTATCACCGTATTCTCGCTGGCTGACGCCTGACTCAACTCTGCAGACGCTTCAGCCGCTAAGTCTTCTGCCGGCTCAGTCGCTGGAACAGTCGTCGCGACGGGTACTTGTGGTGTCGCAATATTGCTTGATTCTGCTGCCATTTCAGACTCGACAGTGGCCTCTTCCGGCAACGTGGTCGATGGACGTGTTGAGTCGGTGTCAGTGCCGGCATCAGCATTGATCTCCGCCACTAAATCGGGCTGTGATATCTCCGTTACGGCAGGTTCCGTCGTTGCTGTGACCGGCGGGACGGTTTGTGGGTCTGTTGCGCTGGCCGCTTGCTGTGTCAACGGCGTAGCAGCAAGCTCTTCTGTTGCGGTAACAGGCTCTGCAGCAACGTCAGTATTCAGCGCGCTGCTTTGTTCGGTGAAATCTACCGGCTTCTCAAGTCCTTTCGTCTGTGCGGTACCACGTTCAGCCTTGTCCAGCTGATTAACCAATTGTTCAACCACAGCTTTCTCGGCAACCGGTGGGGGTGGCGCCTCTTTGACCTGAGTGACAATTCCAGCCACTTCCTGCTCTTCCGGCAGATAGGTCAGAGTTCCAATACCATCTCCCTGCTGCAGTTGACGTTCAGTCCAGAACCAGAATACGACGACACCGACAATCACTGCCATCCCAATGGTAAAAACCCATAGTGGTCCTGCGACAGAAGCAATTTGCACTGCGCCCTTCTGCTGTTTCTGCGCTTTGGCCGCCAGTTGCGGATTTAATAACAGGTGTAAATTGCCTTGTGCCTGCGCCAGACGCTCGGCGATCGTCAATGTACTGAAAGCGCTGTCTTGCAACAGTAACTCAGCGTCTTCCATGCTGATTGGCGCCAGCGGCAAATTGAGTTCGGCGTGTGGATCGGCTTGTTCTGCGGTCGCGATCACGAGGCAAGGGATTTCGGCCAGCTCGCTCCACAATTGTTCCGGCACATATTCAGACTGATCGAGGATCAATGCCAGCGGCTGACGACTCTCACGCTCGCCAATCAGGCTGAGCAAAGTTTTGTCGGTGATCACACCGTGACCAAACCATTGCTCGAGTAAATGCTGGCGAATTTTACCGGCACTGAGTTCAGGTTCTACCGTCAGCAAGGCCAGATTAAATTCATCGGATAAAAGATCAGCAACCGCTAAGGCGAGCGTAGACTTACCGGAACCCGGCCCACCGACCAGGTAAATCAACTGATAGGGATTAAATTCGAGTTGAAAAACCAACCGTTCGAGCCATTGGCGCTGTGACGGCAACAAGCCTTGCTGTGTCGCCAGTTTTTGATGTAAATCAGCCATATGTGACGCCAAATACCTGAATAAGTTCTTGTTCTGTCACGTCATCGACGATAATGGCACGTCCGCATTGTTGCAACAAGATAAAGCGCATTTGGCCGGCTTTGACCTTTTTATCGGTCTTCATATACGGCATAAAATGCTGAATTGTCATGCCGGACGGCGGTGTAACAGGTAACTGCACCGCCAACAATAAACTACGGATCGCATTCACATCAGCAAGCTCAATCCAGCCGCGTGCCGCCGACAATTGCGCCGCCATCAGCATCCCTACGGCGACGGCTTCACCGTGCAACCAGCTGCCATAACCCAACCAGGCTTCAATCGCATGGCCAAAGGTGTGACCAAGATTGAGCAAGGCACGCTCGCCCTGTTCTGTTTCATCCCGACTGACAATGTCTGCTTTCATCTGGCAACAGTGGCGGATCATCTGGCTCAGCACGGGTTCTTGTTTCGTCTGGATCTGCGCCTGATGGGCAATCAACCACTGTAGAAACGCTGCATCGCCTAACAAACCATATTTAATTACTTCGGCCATGCCCGCGGCGAACTCCCGTGGTGGCAGACTTTGCAGCATATGAGTATCAATCAGCACGGCCTGAGGCTGTTTAAAAGCGCCAATCATATTTTTGCCAAGCGGGTGATTCACAGCGGTTTTACCACCCACCGACGAATCAACCTGTGATAACAAGGTCGTCGGTATTTGTACAAAATCGACGCCACGCTGATAACAGGCCGCGACAAAACCGGTCAGATCGCCGATCACCCCGCCCCCCAAAGCAACTAATAAACCATCGCGTGGGAATTTTTGTTCCAGCAAAAATGAATTGACCTGCTCAAACGACTGCAGGGTTTTATACGCTTCCCCATCCGGCAGCAAACACTCACTGATATCAGCGGTGCTAAACAGCGCGCGCACCTTATCCAGGTACAAGGCTGCAACTACGGGATTGGAAATAATAGCGACTTTTTTGTAGCCCCAGAGCGGGGCAAATTCGGCTTGCTCAGCGGCGCTTTGACAAAGCGCCGGAGCAATCAGGATGGGATAACTGCGCAGACCAAGTTGAACCGCAACTTTTTCCATCTACAGCTCCCTTCTGAAATTAAAAACCCAGTTGTTCGACGATTTGGTTGGCAACAGCGCGGGCGCTTTGCTCGTCGGTACGGATGGTAAAATCGGCGATTTCTTCATAAAGTGGATTGCGTTCTGCCGCCAGACGCTCCAGCACATGTTGTGGTGCTTCTTCAGTCTGTAACAGCGGACGACGCTTATCGCGTTGTGTGCGGGCGACCTGTTTCTCAATCGGAGTTTCCAGATAAACCACAATGCCGCGTGCTGACAGACGGTTACGGGTCTCGCGACTCAGTACCGATCCACCACCAGTTGCCAGCACTATGCCCTGCATACCTGTTAAGTCTTCAATGACGTTTTCTTCGCGCACCCTGAAACCTTCCTCGCCTTCCAGATCGAAAACCCAGGCAATGTCTGCGCCGGTACGGCGTTCAATTTCCTGATCCGAATCATAGAATTCGAGGTGCAGCATTTCTGCTAAGTGACGGCCAATGGTACTTTTTCCTGCGCCCATTGGGCCAACGAGGAAGATATTGCGTTTCTCTGCCATATGTCGTAATGCTAATTCAGCTAACTCAAGAGGGTTGATGTCAGGACCAAAAAGCTCCCGTGAAAATTTTAAGCGCTGAATTATGGCAGTATTGACGCGGGCTTCGCAAGCAAAAGTTCAAAAGGGACAGCCGTTCGACTGTCCCTTCTGCAATTAGCGGGTCTCGTTGATGATTTTTGGTGTGACAAAAATCAATAATTCTTTTTTCTCAGTTTTGTCCAGCGAGCGGCGGAACAAGGCGCCAGCGTATGGAATATCACCGAGCACCGGAATTTTCGATACGGTATTGATGGTTTGTTGCTGATAAATCCCGCCTAAGACAATAGTTTCACCGTTGTCGACCAGCACTTGCGTGGTGATGCGCTGCGTATCAATGGCGACGGCATTACCGGTTGGCGTTTGTACCACTTTGCCTTCGGTATCCTGGGTCACTGTCAGGTCGAGGATAATTTTGTTATCCGGCGTTACTTGCGGCGTTACTTCAAGACTTAACACGGCCTTTTTAAATTCGACGGTGGTCGCGCCACTGGAAGCCGCTTGTACATACGGGATTTCAACACCCTGCTCGATGCGGGCTTTTTTCTGGTTGGCAGTCGAAATGCGTGGTGAAGCGACAATTTCCGCTTTGTTTTCCACTTCGAGCGCCGACAATTCCAGATCAATTAAAGTGCCGTCGCCCAGCTTGGATATGTGGAAACCAATACTGCCAGCCCCATCAGTCGACACGGGCAGATTCACATTGTAACGTCCGTCCTGCCCTGGGATCTGACCATTCGCCAGTGACTGCGCCGCTGCCGCAGTACCCGAGACAGCCTTGGTTAACTGCTGGTCGCTAAAGCCCCAGCGAATGCCCAACTCTTCCGCCACGCTGTCTTTGACCGTGACCATGCGCGATTCTATCAGTACCTGCTTGACCGGAACATCCAGCCGCTCGACCAGCCGGCGCACGTTCTCGATCGCTTTGGCTGTATCTTTCAACAAGATAGTATTGGTACGTTCATCCACCGACACATTGCCCCGTGCCGACAATAAAGAACTGTCTTTGCCGTCCAGCAGTTTGGCCAGATCTGCGGCTTTGGCATAGTTGACGGTGATAAACTCAGAATACAACGCTTCTAAGTCTTCGACTTTTTGCCGCGCCTGCAACTCTTTGGCTTCACGTTCGGCCAGTTCATCGGTCGGCGCCACCATCAGAATATTGCCGTCCATGCGTTTATCCAGGCCGCGAACTTTCAGCACGATATCCAGCGCCTGGTCCCATGGCGTACCATCAAGCCGCAGCGTGACATTGCCACTGACCGAATCGCTGGTCACCAGGTTAAAACCGTTATAGTCGGCGATAATCTGCAACACAGTACGCACCGGAATATCCTGGAAATTCAGAGAGATGGCTTTACCTTTATAATCCTTACCGCCTTGCATAAAACCACCGGCCATTGCGTCTTTTTCTACGCTCAGGCTGAAAATATTGTCCACTTGCTGATAGGTAAAAGTGAATGCGGCAGTAGGTTCGATTTCCAGGCGGGTGATCACACCATCTTTAAAAGTTTCAATGCCTTTGACGATAGTACCGAAATCCAATACATCTAACTGATACAACAAATCATCCGCGATATCAGTGTTATGGAACTCCACCACAATTTTACCCAGATTCTCCCGCACATCGATGGCTGCAGAGCTGTCTTTGAGGAAAACCAGGACCTTACCCTCACCTTTTTCACCGCGGCGAAAATCGATGGCCTGCACTTTGTTGATATAAGCATTTGCATCAGGCTTTGCGGTGCTGCTGGCACCGTCACTGACCTGCAGATAAAAGGTATTGCCTTCCAGGCGGGTTTTGTACAGTTTCAGATGTTCCAGAAAAACAGCGGTTTTAATGCCTTTTTGCCAGAACTCTGTCCGGGCATTTTTGACACCGGCTTTGTTGATCGTGACATCCGTCAGTTTTTCTTCAAACTCAGCTTCCGGAAAGGTTAACTCGATACGCGACGGTTCATTAAAAATCTGCACGTCCGGCGCCGCACTCAATGATTCGTCGAAGACAAACTCAATCTCGGTCTCGCCGGTACTGAGCGGACTATATCTGACGTCATATAACAGCGGCGCTGCCGTCGCTGAGCCCAAACTCAGCAACCAGCAGCCTAACGCGATGCGGCACCAGGCTGATCGTTGTTTTTGCATGTGTTTTAGTTGATCCATATGATGCTCACACCTTATTTGCGCGTTGCGGCATTGGGGTCGGCCATTTGCATGGTGGTCGTCCGCTCTTTCCAACATCCGGCGCCGTCCGGGATTAATTCAATTAATTCAATCTGGTTTGCATCTACCTGAATGATCCGGCCATGAAACAACCCAATGTAATTATTTTTACTGACCCTGTGCAAGGTTTTGTCGGCTGCTTCAATCAGCGCCCAGACATTGTCACTGTCTCCGAGCGTGCCACGCATTGCCAGATTATCCAATGCAAATTTTTCCAGCGGCTCTTTGCGTCGGGATGGATCTGGACTCAGACAGTCCTGTGATTGTGAAAATTGCTCTTGCACAGCTTCCGGCCGCGGCGCACTGAAAGGGCTGCGGGCGTTCACTGACTGATAGCTGATATGCACAAAAGGCTTGGCTTTTGGTAACGGGGGAATACCTGCCGGGGTATTGGCTTTGACTGATTCCATAAATTGCTGGATATCAGTCAGCGAATCATTACACCCCTGCAGTAACAACATCACGGCACTCAGTGCCAACAACCGGCCAACAGGACGACTCATGGCGCCTCCTTATACCGGTAAGTTTTTGCAACGACGTTAAACACCAGTCGATCGTCTTTATCGGTCGTCACCGAAAAATCGTGCAGAGACACAATGCGAGGTAGTTTAGCCACTTCACTGACAAAATTACCGAACTGATGATAATCGCCGACGACATCAATCTGGATCGGCAATTCAGTATAAAAATCTTTTCTCAATTTCCGGCATCCAGTTAATCCGGACAAAAGTCAATCCGGTGGATGTGCCGGCATAAGTAATATCATCTAACAAGCCCGGCGTTTCATGGGTTGCAGGTAATTGTTTCAACAAATACGAGAAGGTTTCTTCCATCTCAATCATCTGTTGCTTATATAATTCTAAATTAACTGCGGCGGCATACTTCGCGCGATACATCTGGCGCAGCTCCTGCTCACGCGTCTCCGCTTTTTGCAGCGTGGTAATTTTGTCATCGACCAACATGAAATAACTCAGTGTCGCGACCAGGATGCTGAATACCACAACTAACATGGATTTTGCTACCGGCGGCCAGGATCCCACATTCGCCAGATCCAGGTTATTCAGTTCTTCCAGATTAATATTCAGACTCATTTGGTGCCTCCTGCTTTTTTAACAGGTTTGGCGTTTTTGGCTGGTTTTTTTGCTTTGTCAGCTTTCTGTTTCGGTGTATCGATGTGCACCGTTTCATAACTTTTAACCATCAGGTGCATTTTAAAATCACTGAGTAACTGAGTCTCATCTTTTGCCGACTCAATAAATTCAAGTAACGGATTGGACAGTAACTCTGAGGTTTCAACGGAGCGGATCATATTGGACAGCCGGTTATTCGATTCACTTTTACCGACCAGCAATAACGACGGGCCTTTTTTCTCCAGATTAGTCAGATAAACCCCGGCCGGCGTCACTTTGGCAATTTCATCCATAACCTGTGTGCCCAAATTTCGGCTGCTTTGCAGCTGTGCAATCAGCTCCATCCGTTTTTGCAGATTCTTTTTCTTTTCGTCGAGCTGTTTGATTTCAGCAATCCGCTGGTCAAGGATCGCAATCTCTCCCTGCAGATAATTATTGCGACCGTCCTGTCCTTCAATCATCGAGCCGTATACAGCACTGACACCAAACACCAATAAAAAACTGCCAACGCAAGCGGCGGTCATCGTGGTCATAAACCGGGCTTGTTGCTGTTTCTTTTGCGCCTCGCGCCAGGGCAGTAGGTTCAGATATGCCATGTTGAGAAACTCCGCATCGCCAGACCACAAGCCACCATCAATTGCGGCGCCAGTTGCGTCAGCTGTTGCCGGTCAACCGCAGGGCCAACTTCCATATGCTGAAACGGGTTCGCCACTATCGTATGGATCCCAAGTTCTTCGGTCAGTAATTTATCAATGCCTTCAATCAGCGCGGTACCACCAGAGATAATCAGATAATCAATACTTTCGCGGCCTGAAGTTGTTAAATACATCTGAATACCACGGCGAACCTGCTGCAGGATCATGGTCTGGAACGGCGCCAGTACTTCAAAAGTGTAAGTCGGTGGCAGATCATTGCTGACTTTGGCCTGTTCCGCTTCTTCATACGTTTTGCCGTAATAAGAGATAATGCTGCGGGTATATTGCTCGCCCCCAAACATTTGGTCGCGCGTGTAGTGGGTTTTGCCGCCCTCGAGAATACTCATCAGCGTCATCGTCGCACCGATATCAACAACGGCAATCAATTTCTCATTTACATCCGGCGGCAGTTGGTGGAAACACAACTCAGCAGCGCGGCTTAAACAATAAGATTCAACATCAACTACTTTGGTAGCGAAGTTACCAGCATCGAGTGCAGACACCCGACTTTGCACACTTTCAGTTCGCGCAGCACTCAGCAGTACATTGACTTTGGACGGGTCATTGGCGTTCAGATCCTGTTTCTCAAAATCCATACTGACTTCACTGAGCGGATATGGGATCAGGCTGTCGGCTTCAACTTCAATTTGGCTGGCTAACTCGTCATCAGACAGGCTCGCGTCCATAAAAATCACTTTGGTGATAACGGTGGAACCTGACACTGCCGTTGCAGCAAACTTGATGTTTTTCGGAATTTTTTTGCGGATTTTTGCAATGACAGTACCGACAGCTTCGATATCCTGGATCTCGCGGTCCGTCATGGACCCTTTAATCATAGGTTCTATTGCCAGAGCTTCTACTTTATAATGCTCGCCGTGTTGGCTCAGCAGAATAGCCTTGACGGTATGAGCGCCAATATCGACGCCCAGGATGAGTGGATTTTTCGCACGAAACAACCGATTTATCATAGCTTCCTGCAGCCGTCTCAAACTTATGATTATTATGTTTTCGCTGTGGTGTACGCTGTTTTTGCACAAGAAACAACGTGCTTCAACAAGTACTAATGAATTTATACTAGCAGCCTATTTTGGTAAAGGGCAGCAAAAATTGGGGCTATTCAGTGTCTTGGCTTAAAAAACTTGTCATTATTCTGTTGAGTTGTCTGACCTTAGGCGTACTTAGCGTTGGCATCACTTATCTGGTGCTTAAAAACGATCTGCCAAGCGTCGAAACGCTGAAAGATGTGCGCCTGCAAACACCGATGCGGGTTTTCAGCCAGGATGGTGAACTTATTTCCCAATTTGGTGAAAAACGCCGCATCCCGCTCAAGCTCAATGAAATGCCCCCTCTGCTAATTAAAGCGGTACTGGCCACGGAAGATTCGCGTTTTTATGAACATCCTGGCATTGATATTATCGGCGTCATGCGTGCAGCTTCGGTGGTGGCCACCACCGGCGACTATAGCCAGGGTGCATCGACTATCACTCAGCAATTGGCGCGCTTGTTCTTCCTGAGCCGGGAAAAGAAAATCATCCGTAAGGTCAAAGAAGCTTTTCTGGCGATCCATATCGAAGAGTTACTAAGCAAAGACGAAATTTTAGAACTTTATCTGAACCGGATTGAACTGGGTCAACGCGCCTTTGGTGTTGGCGCTGCAGCGCAAGTCTATTTCGGCAAGAATATTCAGGATCTGACCTTATCCGAAATTGCCATTATCGCCGGTTTGCCGCAAGCGCCATCGGTGTTGAACCCGGTACGCTCGCCCAGCCGCGCCCGCGCCCGCCGTAATATCGTGCTGGGCCGGATGCTGGCAGAAAAATATATCACTCAGCAGGAATATGACGACGCGATTCAGGCGCCAATTATTTCTAAATTGCACGGCGCGCAGGTCACTGCATCTGCGCCTTATCTGGCGGAAATGGTGCGACAGGAAGTGGTTGCGCGTTATGGCGAAGAAGAAGCCTACTCAAAAGGTTTTCAGGTCTTTACCACGGTAGACGCGCGGCAACAGACGCGGGCGGTCAACGCATTGCAAGCCAACTTGCATGCATATGATGAACGCCATGGTTTCCGTGGCCCACTCAAAACAGTCTGGCCGGCTGAAAAAGTAACAGCAGCCGATGGCAGCATTTCCTTTATCGAAGAAAAGCGCTTGTCGGATGAAGCCATTCTGGCTTACCTCGATGAACAGGATGCGATTGAAAAGCTGCAACCGGCGGTCGTCACACAAGTGCTGGCCCAAAGTGCTGAAGTAATGCTGTCTGGTGGCCGTAAAATCGAACTGTCCTGGGATGGCCTGAAATGGGCGCGGGCTTATATCAGCAATGAACGTCAGGGCAATGCACCAGCTGCAGCCGGCCAAATCCTGTCGCCCGGTATGTTAATTCATGTGCGGGAACAGGAAGGTCAATGGCGTCTGAGTCAGTTACCACAAGCCAGCAGCGCATTAGTCGCGTTAAATCCGAAAGACGGTGCGATCCGCGCTTTAGTTGGCGGCTACAGCTTCAGTCAGACGCAGTTTAACCGGGTAACACAAGCGAACCGCCAGGTTGGTTCCAATATCAAGCCATTCATCTATTCTGCGGCTCTGGAGCATGGCTACACCCTGGCCTCTGTGATCAACGATGCACCGATCCACGAGTGGGACGAAGGTTCAGGACAAGCCTGGCGGCCAAAAAATTCGCCGGAAGAATACGACGGTCCGATCCGCTTGCGCGAAGCCTTAGCAAAATCGAAAAACGTCGTGTCAGTTCGTTTAATCAGTGGGGTCGGCATTGACCACACCATTGATCATCTGGCGAAGTTCGGCTTTCACGCCAAAGACCTGCCCCGCAATCAGACGTTAGCACTGGGTTCTGCGTCGCTGACACCGCTGGAGCTGGTGACCGGCTACGCCGTATTTGCTAACGGCGGTTATTTGGTGAAGCCTTATGTTATTACTAAAATTCTCGACGACCAGAATAATCTGATTTATGAACATCAGTCCGTCAGTGTCTGCGACCAGTGCGAGCAGCTTGCCGCCAACGCCGCAGAAGCAACGCCTGGAGAAGTGCCTCCGGTCCCCCATGATGCTGAAACGGAAACATCCGCAGTTGCGGCAGAAGCGACTGTGACAGAACCACCCAAACCGACCGAACAATTCGCGCCACGGGTGATCTCGGCGCAAAATGCCTTCCTGATCGCCGAGGCGATGAAAAGCGCGATTTGGGGCGGCCCGGGCTGGAATGGTACAGCGCATAAGTTAAAAGCTTTGAAACGGCGCGATGTGTCCGGTAAAACCGGCACGACCAATGATGTCAAAGATGCGTGGTTCAGCGGTTTTACGCCGGATTTAGTCATTACCAGCTGGGTTGGTTTTGATGACTCCGAAAGTGTATTGGGCCGATCTGTCACCCTCGGCGGCGAATCTGGCGCAACTTCAGCGTTACCGAGTTGGCAAAGTTTTGCCGAACTGGCGCTGGAAAATGTTCCGGAACAATTCCCGCCGACGCCCACCGGCATTGTTTCGGTGCGCATCGACCGTAAAACCGGTTTGCTGACGCAGGCGAGCGATGACAGCAGCGAATTTGAATATTTCATGCAAGGCACAGAGCCGTCACAATATGCCGACCCGGTTAATCCGCTGCAGCCAGACCAGCAAAAACCGGCAGAGATTGATATTTTCCGATAAACAAGGATATTTGCGCTGAAATAACAAAGCCGCAGAAATGCGGCTTTGTTATTTCAAGGATGGCTCAATTGTTATTGGGTCAACGCCTCAAACCATGCTTCGGCAGCACTAAGCGCATGCCCCACCTGCACCGGACAAGTACCACCGAGCGCCGAACGTTTTGCCATACCGGCTTCGATGGTTAGTGCCGGATACACATCTTCGCCGATCAAAGCACTGACTTCCTGCAGCTCTGTCAGGCTCAGCTGCTCCAGCGCCACTTGTTTGGCTGCGGCTTTGAGCACCAGTTCACCCGACAGTTCATGCGCATCGCGAAAGGCAATGCCTTTACTGACCAGATAATCGGCCAGATCGGTCGCGTTGCTGTAACCAAGCTCAGCAGCTTTGCGGCAACGTTCAACGTTGACCGACAAATGCGGCAGACAAGTGGCCAGTACCAGCAAGCATTGCTGCCAGGTATTCATTAAATCAAAAAAGCCTTGTTTGTCTTCCTGCATATCTTTGTTGTAAGCCAACGGCAGGCCTTTGAGGATATGCAGAATCGCCACCAGATGCCCCAAAACCCGGCCGGTTTTACCACGCAGTAACTCAAACACATCCGGGTTTTTCTTCTGTGGCATTAAAGAGGAGCCGCTGGAGATCGCATCGCCAAGTTTGAAGAAACCCGCTTCGCCGGAGCAGAAGAAAATTACATCTTCGGATAATCGCGATAAGTGCGTCAGACAGATGCTGGCACAGGCTGACAACTCAACGACATAATCACGGTCTGATACTGCATCCAGGCTATTGCGCGCCGCCTGACTAAAGCCTAAACGCTGCGCTAAAGCTTGCCGGTCCATCGCCACACCAGTGCCGGCCAAAGCGCCTGAACCGAGCGGGCAGCTGTCGAGGCGTTTTAATGCATCGTCAATCCGGCTTAAATCGCGACGGAACATTTCGACATAAGCCAGCGCCCAGTGACTGACCAATACTGGCTGCGCGCGTTGTAAATGGGTGAAACCCGGCATCACAGCACCATGATGCAGGCGGGCGAAATTCAATAAAGCGCCGATAGCGCCGGTCAGCGCCTGTTGCACCAGTTGGGCATTCAGCCGGCTCCACAAGCGTAAATCGGTCGCGACCAAATCATTGCGCGAACGACCGGTATGTAGCTTTTTCGCGATCACACCGATTTTCTCGCCAAGTTTCAGCTCCACCCAGCTGTGAATATCTTCTTCGCTGGTTTGCAGTGGCAGCTGTGGATTGGCAGTGACTTCGTCGGCCAGTTCGGCCAACGCAAGATCCAGCGCTTTGGCTTCTTCTGCGGTGATGATGCCACCTTCGAGTAAACCGCCGGTCCAGGCACGCGAACAAGCGATATCCTGCTGCGCCAGCAGATAATCAAAACTCAATGAATCATTAAATGCCCGGAATTCTTCCAGACTCGCTTCCTGGAAGCGGCCGCCCCACATCGCCATACTGACCTCAACAAATCTTCTGAACAAAAGCCGGGCAGGCCCGGCATTTTCAAACGGTGTTCACTATCACTTCACACTAACTTTATTTAACACTGTGCAAAGCCCGGATGCGACTCGCCAGACTGTACAGGCGGATAAAACCGGCCGCATCTTTCTGGTTATACACTTCGTCGCCGTCAAAAGTGGCGAAGGCTTCAGAATACAGGCTGTTTGGTGAACGGCGCTTGGCCACTGTGACCTGACCTTTGTACAGTTTCACCACGATGTCGCCGGTCAGCTGTTCGGCCAGTGAATTGGAAGCAGCAAACAGTGCATCTTTTAACGGCGTGAACCAACGACCGTCATACACCAGTTGCGCCACTTCCAGACCGACTTCTTCACGATATTTCAGTGAGGTGCGGTCATACACCAGCGATTCCAGTGCACGCAATGCGGCCACGATAATAGTACCGCCCGGTGTTTCATAACAGCCACGGGATTTCATGCCAACCAAGCGGTTTTCAACGATATCAATCCGGCCAACACCATGGATTGAACCGGCTTTGTTCAGCTGTTCAATCGCTTCAACGCCTGATACCGCTTTGCCATCGATGGCGGACAATTCGCCTTTGGCAAAACTCAGCTGAATATATTCGGCTTTATCCGGCGCTTGTTCCGGTGAATTGGTCCACATCCAAACCTGCTCCGACGGCTCGTTCCATGGATTTTCCAGCTCGCCGCCTTCATGCGAAATGTGAAATAAGTTCGCGTCGCGGCTATAAATTTTGGTGGCAGTGGCTGTCGTCGGCACTTTTTTCTCTGCCAGGTAATTAAGTAGCGACTGACGGGAATTGAATTCCCACTCCCGCCACGGTGCGATCACTTTTAATTGTGGAGCCAAGGCAGCAAATGCACCTTCAAAACGCACCTGATCATTGCCTTTGCCAGTGCAACCGTGACAGAGCGCATCGGCACCCAGTTTCAGTGCCAGTTCCACCTGGGCACGGGCGATGATCGGACGCGCCATCGAAGTACCGAGCAAGTACTGGCCTTCATACACAGCACCGGCTTTCAGTGTCGGGTAAATCACTTCGTTGACAAACTGTTCTTTTAAATCCACCACATAGCAGCTGCTGGCGCCAGAATTTAATGCTTTTTGCTCAACGCCTTCCAGGTCTTCAGCGCCCTGGCCGACGTCTGCCACAAAGGCAATCACTTCGCAGTCGTAGTTGTCTTTCAGCCATGGCACGATGGCCGAGGTATCCAGACCACCGGAATAAGCTAAAACGACTTTTTTCACACCTTTTTTTAATTCGCTCATGAGATAAACCTTAACTAAATAAACTGACTAAAACGGCATTCTGGACATGCATGCGGTTTTCCGCCTGACGCAGGACCAGAGAACAATCACTGTCCAGCACTTCGCTGGTCACTTCCTGACCGCGATGCGCAGGCAGGCAGTGCATAAAATGTTTGGCGCCGAGGCGCTGCATCACTGCAGTATTGATCTGAAATGGCGCAAAGGCCCTTTCGATCTGCGCCGGATCGGTTTTGTTGCCCATCGACAACCAGGTGTCGGTATAAATTGCATCGGCGCCGGCTGCGGCGGATACGTGCTGACTCAGCGTCAGTTTAGCGCCACTTTGCGCCGCCAAAGCCTGCGCTTTTAATAACACATGGGCGTCCGGACCAAAACCAGGTGGCGTCACCACGGTCAGCGCCATGCCTAAAATGGCTGCACCTAACATCAGCGAATGACAGACGTTATTGCCGTCCCCGACAAAAGCCAGATGCACCTGCGATAAATCGCCCAGCACTTCCTGCAAGGACAACAAATCGGCTAAGGCCTGACATGGGTGGTACAGGTCACTTAGCGCATTGACTACCGGTTTTTTACTGCTCGACGCCAGTTTTAACAGCGTCTGCTGTGAATAGACCCGAGCGACAATCGCATCGCACCAGCAAGCCAGATTAGAGCCGAAATCTTCCACCGATTCCCGCACACCCATAGCACCGTTTTGTTGGTCCAGATAGACGCTGTGACCACCCAGTTTGTAGATGCCAACATCGAAACTGACCCGGGTTCGCAGGGAAGGTTTTTCAAACAGCAAAGCAATGCTTTTGCCTTTTAGTGCCTGATTATAAGCTTCCGGGGTTTGTTTGATTTGACTGGCCAGCGTCAATAAACCGGACAACTGACTTTTACTTAAATCGGCTAAACACAGTAACTGCGATAATTGACTCATTGTTTCACACTGCACGGCCGCAACGGGCCACCTTTTTTTGAGGAAATCGGTCCGGCAACGGACACCTCTCCTGTTCAGGGTGCCCGCGCGTTAAAAACCAGATTTCAGTGGGGTTACCAACTGATACAAGTGCCAACTTCCTGCTGTTGCATCAGCTTCAACAAATCTTCCGGCTGTTGCCAGCCTGCGACGATGATTGGTCGTCGCAATGCCGCGGCCGTTTCCAGCGCCGCGTCGAGTTTTACTTTCATGCCGCCTTTGATCACACCACTGTCAACCAGTGCCTGTGCTTCTGTGCTGTTCAGTGACTTGATCAGCTGACCATTGCCATCCAGAATACCCGGTACGTCTGTCAGTAATACCAAGGTGCCTTGCACTAACTGACAAATAGCGGCGGCGGCGATATCGGCGTTCACGTTCAGTAATTGGCCGTCATCACTGAGGCCTATCGAGCTAAACACTGGTACAAAACCATTTTGGATCAGTGTATTGACCAATGTGCCGTCATTCGCCTTCGCGATACCAACCGCGCCGAGCTTGGCATTGATGTCAAATTTCAGGCTCTGGCCGGCTGCCAGTGTCAGCCCCACGGCATTTAATCCGGCCAGCTGCGCCCGTGCGACCATCAATCCATTCACCGCACCCGCTAAAGCCCCGGTGATCACCGGCATTTGCTCAGGCGGTGAGACGCGTTGGCCATCAAGCTTTTGCGTGTCAAAACCAAAAGTTGCCAGCCAGCTGTCAACCTGTGCGCCACCGCCATGCACCAGCACCAGCGGATATTCCGCCGCCAGGCCTTTAATCACAGACAATAAGCTATCCAGCGCCTGCATATCTTCCAGCAGCCGGCCGCCCATCTTCAGCACTAATGGTGACTTATTCATGACAAACACCACCGCCAAGTAAACCTGCGGTTTCCGGCTTACCGAATTTGACGTTGGCCGCCTGCATCGCCTGCGCTGCGGCGCCTTTAAGTAAGTTGTCGAGCGCTGACACGACGACGACCTGTTCGCCGTCGATTTGCCAGAAGATATCGCAATACGGCGTACCGGCCACATCCGCCACATTCGGTGACTGGCTTAATAACCGCACCATTGGTTTACCGGTATAGGCCTGCTCAAATGCCGCTTTGACCTGCTCTGCAGTGACACCACTTTTTAACGTCACCACGCTGGTGGCCAGAATGCCGCGTTTAAAGTTGCCAAGATGCGGCGTGAATACGACTTTACGGCCTAAATTCTGTTCAATTTCCGGTCTGTGTCTGTGCTTAAAGAAGCCATAAGCATTGAGGCCCACTTCACAGAAAGACGTACTTAACGCGGCTTTACGGCCCGCGCCGGACACTCCGCTGGTGGCGCTGATCACCGGAATATTGTCATCGGTCAGCAAGCCCGCTTTCACTAAAGGCAACAGCGCCAAAGACGCCGCCGTGACATAACAGCCTGGCACTGAAATCAGTTGCGGTAGTGGCTGATCCAGCCATTCCATCAGGGAATACACCGCTTGGTTGATGAGTTCCGGATGCTGGTGGACATAACCATAATATTTTGGATACAAATCAGGGTCTTTCAACCGGAATGCACCAGATAAATCCACCACCACAATGCCGGCCGCCATTAGTTTTGGCGCCACTTCTTCACTGGCTTCATGTGGCAGAGCCAAAAAGGCTACATCCACATTACCGCGGATCTTGTCAATCTCAGCGTCTGTCCATGGCTCAACCAGTAAGTCCAGCTGGCCTTTATGCCGCGGATACAAGGAAGAAAAAGACTCTGGCTGCCGCCCGGCAGAGGCATAGGCGTGACAGAGTGCAAAGTGAGGGTTACGCGCCAATAACACACAGAGCTCGGCACCGCTGTAACCGGCGGCTCCTAACACTGCGCTGCGAATAATTGAACTGCTGGCAGATTGTGATGACATCTTGTGGTCAGTCTCCAAATGCTAAATAAAAAATGGCCACACCAAAAACTGCGGCCAGTGTATCGGGGCTCTCATGCACTTTCAAGAATTATTATGCTGTTTTTGTGAATTTTTATATTATTCAAATTCACTTTGTGCGGCTGCATAAAGATTCATTGCCCGCCAACACAGTGTTGGCGAGGCCCGGAGCTTCATTGGTCTATTGTCGCAGACCCGGCTTTGCATGAATATGAAAATTTAGCAGAGTGGCTGGTAACTGCTAATTGTTGCTAGAGCACCGATTAGCTTAAGAAGCGAACAGCAGAGCAGCCTGAAAAAGGCTCAATCGAGGCGACACAGCGAAGGAATAGTGGCGCTCTTTCGGGCTGTGGCAACAAAGAGTGAGTCTTTTTCAGGCGATCCCGTCCGGGCGAAATCAGAATGGCCGCATGCGGCGTTAAATTTTCTCGCTTTAGAACCACTAAAGCTTCAAAAATTTGCCTTGCCTGCGGCCATTCTGTGTTTCGCTGCTGTCGCTTTATTAAACTAATCGGTGCTCTAAAGACCCGGATTGTCCGGCGCGATGTCGGACAGCGACCAGTTTTGATCGCGTTTCGGTAACAACCGCAACGCATCAGGCAAGGTTGGATAAAATGACAATAAGCCGTCGACAGGCCGCACTTTAGCTTTCGCCAGCGTTTTCAGTACCTGAAATTGCAAATCTACCAGCATCACGTGGCAATCTGTTTTAGCGGTTACGGCCAGAAACTTATCAAAGGCAGCCAGGCCGCCGGCATCAAGCAAGGTCACGCCATCCATCAGCAGGACCACGTGCTGCTGTTCTTTACTCAACAACGCAAGTTCAGCAAAGACCCGATCAGCGGCGGCAAAAAACAATGGCCCGCTGATGCGGAACACTTTATGCCCCGATGCCAGTTTTTCGCTGACCAGTTTCGGATTCTCTGTAACATCCGACACTTTGGTCATTTCCGCGACTTCGCGCACAAACAGCAGTGCCGCAATGATGATGCCGCAACTGATGGCGATCACCATGTCAAATAACACAGTAAATGAGAAACAAACCGCGAAAACCAGTACGTCGCTGCGCGGTGAGGTATTGATTAAATGCAACGCTTTACCCGCTTCACTCATATTCCAGGCGACCACTAATAACAACGCCGCCATGCCTGCCAATGGCAAATAACTAAGCAACGGCGCCAATGCAAAAAGCGCCAGCAGGACCACGCCCGCATGTACCATGCCTGATACCGGTGAGACCGCTCCCGCCCGGACATTGGCCGCTGAACGGGCCAGCGCAGCGGTTGCGGTAATACCACCAAAAAATGGCGCGACAATATTGCCGATGCCCTGCCCCAACAATTCGCTGTTGGCACTGTGGCGCCGTCCGGTCATGCCATCCAGCACCATGGCACACAACAGCGATTCAATAGCTCCCAGCATCGCCATGGCAAATGCAGCCGTCAGCAGGTCTTTGATCAGTTGTGAGCTCCACACCAATGGCTGACCATCAAAACCCGGTAAATCCCACGGCCATTGCAGGCTCGGCAACATATCCGGAATGCCGGCGGCTACCGAACCATCGGCAGCAGTGTAATGAAAACGACTACCGATAGTTTCGACCGGGTAACCGAAATTATTTAACACCAGCGCCAATAACGTGGCGATGAGCACAGCCGGCAAATGCGGCGGAATACGACTGCCGAACTTGGGCCACAGCAACATCAACCACAGCGTGACGCCAGCGACAAGCATGGCCGGCCATTGTGCAGTGTCTGCAGCTCTAAGCAACACCTGCAGCTTCTCCAGATAATGTTCCGGCATCGTTTCAACACTAAGCCCGAACAAGTCGCGCAATTGCAATGTCGCAATGACCACGGCGATGCCAGCGGTAAAACCTAAGGTCACCGCTTCAGGAATATATTGGATAAACCGGCCAAGCCGCAGTACCGCCATTGCCACCAGAATGCCGCCAGACAGCATAGTGGCGAGCAACAAGCCACCAAGACCATACTTTTGCACGACCGGATATAAAATGACGATAAAAGCCGCTGTCGGCCCGGAGATACTGTAACGCGAACCGCCACAAAGCGGGATCAGAAAACCGGCAATGATCGCCGTATACAATCCATATTGCGGCGGCACACCACAGGCGATAGCCAGTGCCATTGCCAGCGGGATCGCAATAATGCCGACGCTGATGCCGGCCAGAATATCTTTGCCCAGCTCAGAAAAACCATACCCTTCTGCCGCAGCTTCACGCAGCGCATGAAAAATCCGTAAAGAAAATAAATGAGCACGGTGCGACATCAGTCAGCCTCACAACCCTAAAACTCTATTGTAGGGATAAAATCAGGGTGCCAGAAATTTGTTTTGGATCTTTTGCAGAATTTTCCAGTGGTTAGGATCAAGTAATAAAGCCCAGACACTGAGCTCAAACAGAGTTTTTAGCGTCTGTTTGATGACACGCTGATGCTCATAAATCCAGGGGGTGCTTTTACCGTAAAACGTCGGGTCCATGGTATAAATCACATATTCCATCGCCTGCAAACAAGCAATTAATGAGGAAATAGCCAGCAGTAATGCCATCAGGTAAACCTGCGGCACCTGCTCTCTGCCACTACTGCGAAACAGCTTCAGCAAATAACGGTCATTGTGATAATGCACGATACAAAACGCCATCAGCAGGTCAATCAACGCCGAACACAGGTAATAAACCAAGGCTGTATCAATATTTTTCAGGAAGTAGGAAATAGGTAGTTGCAGTAGCTTAATCATCAAGATCAGCAACAGCAGTGGCATGATATGCCGGCGATGCAAGGAAAACAGGAAAATCAGCGCAAGCGATGCAAATGAAATTCGGCTTACAAGCTCGGGCACGCGCTGAAAATACAGAGAAGCCGCCATTAATACTAAGCAAATAGCAAAGGCGGCTAGATTTTGAAATTTAACTGGTTGTTGTGCCACGACATCCTTTTGAACAACAGAAATTAGTTTTTGATCCAGATTGGACCGTCACCATCACCGATATGTAATGTGCTGACAACGCCATCGTTTGACTTCAGTGAAATACCGCCGCTGACTTGCGCCAGTTCAGTTGAATTTAACTCGACCAGCTCTGCTGATTGTTCTTGTTTAGATACTGGAAACAGAGCTGCGAACAGTTTTGATTTTGCATTGAATTTCATGATGAGTAAATCCCTTAATTGTAAAGATTATTTGGTTTGGATTCTAAGTACCCTGACCCGGATCATGCAGATCCAGCGGGTGCAAGTTGAAATTGCAAAGTCAGTGCCAGCTGCTGATTAATACACAAAAAATCTATTATTATTTATATATTTCAATATCTTAAAAATAATCACTGACATGCAGCGCAGTAAATCCGCCAGCATTAGCAACAGATCCGACCTCAGGCGGCGATATTTTTCCGCCACTGCCGCGGCTGGTTGCCGCATTTTGCCGCCGGTTAACTGTCAAGATTTTGTCGCCGTTGTAGTCAGCTGCGGCAAAATGCCACATGCCGTTATACGCAAAGAGCAGATATAGTCAGTCCTGACTCAGTACAGCGTGCATTTGACCGTGACTTTTTACGGGGCGACTGCGTAGTCTGAACCTGTCAGTTTTTTGCAACGGGCGCTTAGCGCCCGCTTTTTTTGAGAGCGCTTTATGCTGCCGGATCCGCTCAGCCTTGAATCCAAACCTTATAGTCAAATCAAACAATTACAGAAATTCCGTTGGGGCTTGGTCGGCACGGCCTATTTAGCCGCGCTGGCAGCCTGGATATTTAATTATCCAATCAGCAGCTGGCCATTAATGCTGCTGTTATTGTCGTTGTACGGTTGCACCAACCTGTCATTAGTATGGCTACCGGGTGCGGGCCAGCACCCGCATCGCATTTTCGCACTGGCGATCCTGTACGATCTGAGTTTGTTTACCCTAATGTTGGCCCTCTCCGGTGGTGCCGGTAATGGCCTGATTGCCTTGTTGTTATTACCGGTTGCAGTCAGTGCCGTGTTGTTGCCGCGTCATATCGCATTATTAACTGCAACACTGGCAGTCAGTTGTTATCTGCTACTGGCTATCTTGTTGCCACTGAGTCAGGTGGATCCAAATACCGGCCAACTGATTTATGACCCGCATGCCGCGCACCGCAGTCATCAGGTTTTTATCGATGGCGCCGGGCAAGGGCAGCGAATGCCTGAACCATTCAGTTCACACTTGTGGCAAATGGCCTGGGCTTTCGCTTTGTCAGCGTTTTTTATTGCCGCATTTGGCAGTGCACAGGCCCGGTTGGTGCGGCAGAAAAGCCGCGAGTTGTACCAGGTACAACAACAGCAATATCAACAGGAACAGATGCTCGCCGTCGCGACTTATGCGGCAAACGCAGCACATGATCTGGCAACTCCGCTGCAAAATCTGACCTTGTTGACCGACGAATTAAGTGACAGCCCGCCAGATCCCACCCTGCTGGCTGACCTGCGTGAGGAAGTACGCCGCTGTCAGCGTATTGTCCAGCAGCTCCGGCAAAACGCACTGCAGCTGCGCCAGCCGCAAACCAAAGAAGCACTCTTTCTGGTGGCACAACGGGCATTAAAATTATGGCTGGTGAGCCGGCCCGAGATCAGTCTGACACTGGAAGAGCACACCGACCATACTGAAAATCCGATCGCAGATGCGCTGGCCTGGTCCGCCGCCTTGTTTAACATTCTGGACAATGCGGCAGACGCCAGTCTGGCGCAGCAGCAACCGCGGCTCGATGTCAGGCTAAGCCAGTCCCAGCAGCATTTTAGTCTGCAAATCAGAGATTTTGGCCAGGGACTACCGGCAGAGCAGCTGGCCACTTTGGGCAAAACACCTTATGACAGCACTGAAGGCCTCGGCCTTGGCCAATTTTTAGCAAACAGCACCATTGAACGTTGTGGCGGTCAGGTGCTACGCCGCCGGGCTGACGGGGTTGGCCTCATCACCGAAATCCGTTACCCGGCCAAGGATATCTGATGAAACTGACCTTGTTAGATGATGACGAGATCCTTTTGCGTACTCTGCAGCGTCGTTTCACTGCTGCGGGCCATCAGGTTCAGACATTTACCACACCACCAGAGCTGCCAGAACTGCTTGCGACAGCAGCTGACGTCTGGCTGATTGATTTGCGCTTTGGCGACACCTCTGGCCTCAACTACATAGCCCCACTGCGTGCAGCGCTGCCCGACTGCCGCATTTTGTTGTTGACGGGTTTTGCCAGTATTGCCACCGCAGTGCAGGCGGTAAAACTTGGCGCCGATGATTATCTGACTAAACCTGTTGATTTCGCAGTGTTATTGCAGGCACTGACCCATGAACACTATCAGCCGGTGGCAGATGAACAAAGTAATGCTGACCATGAGACTTTATTGTCAGCCGATCAGATGGAATGGGAGCATATTCAGCGGGTGCTGGCGCAGCAGGATGGCAATATCAGTCAGACTGCGCGCTTACTCGGCATGCATCGGCGCACCTTGCAGCGTAAGCTGCTGAAACACAGACCCGGCTAAATCGCCGGGTCTGATTTATAGAAGTCCTAATACCAGAGTATTAAGCACGCGGATTGGCCCAGGCCGCAGCTTGCGCCTGACTGTGCCGTGCCGCCTTGGCAGCAGCAACTTGTTGGCGTGCCAGGATCGCGAGATCCGCGTGAATGCCTCCGGCGGTGACCTGACGACCAGCGCCCGGCCCTTTCAGCACCAGCGGATTGGCCTGATACCAGTCACTTTCAATCACGAACACATTGTCGCAGGCCTGGATCGCAGCCAGCGGATGGTCCGGCGCCACTGTTAATAATTCAACCTGCGCCTGCGGGCCTTCTGGTGTCACTGCGAGAGTCGCCACATACCGCAGCACTTTCCCAGCCGCTGTTGCGCGGGCATAAGTCTCCGCAAGAGCACTGTCGAGCTCATCGCGACGCGCCCAAAACTCATCCCAACTTAATGTATCAAGCCCGGTGGGCAACAACGGTGTCAAGGCTATGTCGTTGATATCCAGGCTGAGCCCCAGTTCACGTGCTAACACCAGTAATTTGCGTTGCACGTCTTTACCGGACAGATCGTCCCGTGGATCCGGCTCGGTCAACCCTTCGGCCTGCGCCTGCAGCACAAATTCGGAGAACGGCGCACTGCCGTCATACTTGCACAATAACCAGGACAAAGTGCCGGAGAAGATGCCGCTGATTTGGTGGATCTGATCGCCGGAGCTTTGTAATTCCTGTAACAAACGCTGCACCGGCAAACCAGCGCCACAAGTGGTATTGGCCTGCCAGCTGACCTGCTGCTCAGCCACTGCGGCAATGATCTGCTGATACTGCGGCAATGGCAGCGTCACGCCTTGTTTATTGGCGCTGATCAGATGACAGCCGGTACGGACGATTTCGACATAATCTTCAGCAAAATTACGGCTTGGTGTGATATCAACCAATACTTTCGGATCCGGCAGGCCCGTCAGATAATCCAGCAGATCCTGCTTTTGATATGGCGCTGCAGTGGCTAACGTTTGCTGCCAGTCTGCAACATTAATCTGGTCACTGAACACCGCCTGACGGGAATTAAACAGACCCGCGAGACGCAATTCAATTTGACCGGCATACACTTGTTGCTGTTTAGCTAACAGGCTCAAAAACTCAGAGCCCACATTGCCGGTCCCTGCCACCACAATATTCAGCCGAACTGTGCTTGGCAGCAGCAACTGATGGAACTCGGTCAGTTCGTTGGCAGTCAACGCCGGGCTAAATAACCACAATGCCAGTTCGTCATCCTGGAAACTGTGCGCCGGTTGCTGGCGTTCCAGCCAGTGTGCGGCCTGTAGCGGCAATTGACGCTGCTGGCGTGCGGCCGGTTTCAGCCAGGCGACGGCATAAAATTGTTCAGAGCTGACGCGCGGGTAAACTTGTTGTTGACCGAGGAACTGCAGCAGAATTTCCAGATTCTTCTGCGCCACCAGCCATTGTTTTCCTGCCGTGGCAGGTGCGGCAAAAACCGGAAACTGTAAAGCCGCCGAGGCTTGTTGTGGACTGACTTTACAATGCGCCGGCAATGTCAGCAGTACCGCATCGGCCAGATCCGTGACAAATTGCACTTCAATGGCGCTCTGACGGCTGACACGACAACCGGGTTGCTCCGGTTCATAGCTGCTGCGCACAATCAGCTCCGCCGGATGTTGTGTCAGCGGATTTAACGTTTTGGCATGCAGCACCGGATTGCCCAGTTCCGCAAGGCGAATAGCCAGCGGCCACGGCACCTGCCGGTAAGCCCGCGCTGACGGCACTTTACGCGGATCTGCGCTGTAAATCGCATCAACATCAGTCCAGATATGCACCGCATCGGCTTTGATTAGTGCACCGACGATTGTCGCCGAATAATCACTGCCGTTGCGGCCCAGTGTGATGCTGTTGTCTTGCGCATCACGGGCAATAAAACCGGTGACGACATTAAATCCGGGTTGCTGCAGTGGTGCTAATAACGAGGCCGATTGTTGCCAGAGCACTTGTGCATCTCCAAGCGGTTGGAGTTCAAGACGTAAAAAATCACGGGCATCAATAGCTTGTGCTTCTTTGCCCCGCTCAGTCAGTACGGCACTTAACAACAAGGCTGATAATTTTTCACCGGTCGCCAGTACTTCATTGTGCTGGCCGGCCTGTACCAACGCCGGCAACTGCGCCAGCCAGTTGTTCAGCGTATTCAGTGCCTGCGGTGCAGTTTGCGCAGTTAATGTCCGGTTGACCAACAAGCGTAGCTGCGCCGACAGTTGCTGCCATTGGGTTTCAAAGTCACCATCATCCGCTGCAGCGATTAGATCCAACAAATGGTCGGTGGTATCACCCGGAGCTGACACGACCACCCAGGCACTTTGTTGCGGTTGCTGCAGCAGAATGTCTGCCACAGCATGAAAACGCTCTGCGGTGGCCAGACTGCTGCCACCAAATTTATGTACGATGACCTTGTCGGCCTCGGCGGAAAGTTGTTGTACTGCCATGTTCATTACCAAAATGCGGCCAGGGCTGGATTCAGCCGGAAATGTTGTTCGTTGTGCGGCGTTGCCGGTTTCTCTGTGCTTGGCGCTGCGTCATGACCTGCAACAGCATTGCCACCGTCGGCCCGGACAGCGGCAGCTACTGCGGCAAATGCCTGTTCGAGATCTGCCAGCAAATCGCGTGGATCTTCAATCCCCACTGACAGTCGGATCAACGTCGGGCCTATGCCTGCTGTTTTTTGTGCTGCCGCGTCCATTGACGCATGCGTCATAGTGCCGGGATGGCAAATCAGGCTTTCAATGCCGCCTAAAGATTGCGCCAGCGTGAAACACTCCAGCGCAGCAAAAAATACTGCCAGATATTTAGCGTCTGCGGCCAGATCAAAGCTGATCATCGCGCCAAAACCATGTTGCTGCGCTTTGGCAATAGCGTGGCCCGGATGGTCTTTTAAGCCCGGATAATAAATTTTGCCTGCCAGCGGTTGCTGTTGCAGATACTCCACCACTAAAGCAGCATTTTCCTGATGCGCTTTAATCCGCGGTAACAATGTACGGATACCGCGCAACGTCAGGTGTGAATCAAAAGCACCGGCGGTGACGCCAAGGCAATTCGCCCACCATTTCAGTTCATCCCCCAGCGCGGCGTCTTTGACAATCAAAGCGCCGCCAACAATATCGCTGTGGCCATTTAAATATTTAGTGGTGGAATGCAGTACCAAATCTGCGCCCAGCGCGATTGGGTTTTGCAGTGCCGGTGATAAAAAGGTGTTGTCGACCAGTACCAGTGCCTGCAGCGTTTTCGCCAGGTCACAGACGGCGCGCACATCGGTGATTTGCAGCAACGGATTGCTTGGTGTTTCCAGCCAAATCAGTTTAGGTTTGGCTGCGCTGACCAGTTCTGCCCAGTTGTCCTGCTGAAAATTGACGATCACCAGCTTAAAAGCGCGTTTTTTATTGGCCAGATTGGTGAATAACCGGTAGCTGCCGCCATAACAATCGTGTGGGATCACCAAGGTATCGTCCGGTGTCAGTACCTGCAGCGCCAGCACACAGGCCGACATGCCGGTATTGGTCACCAGAGCCTT
>JAXHNX010000033.1:0-14626 GCA_034519945.1 Rheinheimera sp. | reverse complement strand
TGGCGCCACCTTCAAGCTGACACAAAGCATCGCCGAGCAGGTCACGGGTTGGGTTATTCGAGCGCGAATAATCGTATTTTCCCGGCTGTTTAAACGCCGGCAATTCGTAAGTTGAGGTCAGATACATCGGCGGCGTCACTGCACCGTAAGCGGGGTCCTGCGCGATACCGGCGCGGGCTGCAACTGTGGCGGAGCGACGTGTGGACATATCAACCTCATACTTTTAGATGTTTAGACGGCTAAAAGTATACAGCGCTAAAAAAGGATGTCAAAACATTTAGACGTCTATCATGATTATTTCTTGCGCAGCGTTTGTTTATACGCGTATAAAGAGATAAAATTTCGGGCCAAAACGCACAACTAATAATTAAATCAAGGTACAACTATGGCAAAGTGGAATGGTGAATACGTTCACCCTTATGCAGAACACGGCAAGAAATCAGAACAGGTGAAGAAAATCACCGTCTCCATCCCCCTGAATGTATTAAAAGTTCTCACTGATGAGCGCACCCGCCGTCAGGTCAACAACTTACGCCACGCCACCAACAGCGAATTATTATGCGAAGCGTTTTTGCATGCATTTACCGGCCAGCCACTGCCTGCCGATGAAGATTTACGCAAAGACAACCCGCATCAAATCCCGATCGAAGTTCGTAATATCCTGACCAGCATGGGTAAACCTATTCCGGATATTCAGGAAGCAGAATCAGACGAAGAATAAACGCCACAGCGACCGAAAAATTAACAACGACAGGTTGCGCACTCCGGCGATAATAAATTGAAATCACAGGTACGAAGAGATGAGAAAAAACCGCGGCGAGCCGCGGTTTTTCTTTTTTATCGCAATGGAAAAATCAGCTTTCCATATAGTGTTTTGGCATCGGAATGCGCGCGACACCCGACGCGACTGCCGCATCCGCCACCGCTTTCGCCACACGCGGCAACAAACGTGGGTCCATTGGTTTTGGAATGATGTATTCAGCACCAAATTCGAGCTTAGCGACCTGCGCCGCCTGCAACACTTCTGCCGGCACCGGCTCTTTGGCGATGGCGCGAATTGCATGCACAGCGGCAATCTTCATTTCATCGTTAATGACACTGGCGCGCACGTCCAATGCTCCACGGAAGATAAACGGGAAGCACAGGACATTGTTAACCTGGTTTGGATAATCCGAGCGGCCGGTCGCCATGATAATGTCCTTACGCTCGGCGTGTGCCAGTTCCGGTTTAATTTCCGGATCCGGGTTCGAGCAGGCGAAAATCACCGGATTCGCCGCCATCAACTTCAGCGCTTGCGGTGGCAATGCATCTGGGCCCGATACACCAATAAACACATCAGCGCCATCCAATGCGTCTTCCAGCGTCCGCTTATCGGTGTTGTTAGCAAACAGCGTTTTGTATTTGTTTAAATCTTCACGCCGGGTATGGATCACCCCTTTGGTATCCAGCATGTAGATGTATTCACGTTTGGCGCCACACTTAATCAGCAGCTCCATACAGGCGATAGCCGCAGCGCCGGCGCCCATACAAACGATGGTGACTTTGCGGATATCTTTGCCCTGAATTTCCAGCGCGTTTAACAAGCCCGCCGCGGTGACAATCGCAGTGCCATGTTGGTCGTCATGGAACACCGGAATATTGCAGCGTTTGATCAGCTCTTTTTCAATCTCAAAGCATTCCGGTGATTTGATGTCTTCGAGGTTAATCCCGCCAAAAGTGTCGGCGATATTGGCCACAGTATTGATGAAATCTTCAGTCGTGCGGTGGGTTACTTCAATATCAATCGAATCCAGATTGGCAAAACGCTTGAACAACAAGGCTTTACCTTCCATCACTGGTTTGGACGCCATCGGGCCGAGATTACCAAGGCCTAAAATTGCGGTACCGTTGGTGATCACCGCCACTAAATTGCCTTTGCCGGTGTATTTGTAAACATTATCAATATCTTCGGCGATTTCACGCACCGGCTCAGCGACACCTGGGCTGTAGGCCAGCGCTAAGTCTTTAACCGTTTCGGCTGGTTTGGTGATTTCGATGCCGATTTTGCCGGGAGTCGGTTTGGCATGATAATCGAGCGCTGCTTTCCTGAAGTCTGACATGGTAAGAGTCCTGAGGCTTAGCCCTGTGGGCTTTATGTTATTTGCCAATACTTTTGCGAGGGTAAGCGCAAAAGGCGGCCCATTGTAAAGAGCCTGACGTGGCATGCCTATTGACTTCGCGCTGGTTGTACCTCTGTCCAGAGTGACCGCGTGAATGCAATAGTTGCCTTGTTACGTGGAGGAGCGGCGGAAAATGTCTGTGCACTTTTTGGCCATCAAGCTTGTTATAACAACTTTTTTGCGTGGTGCCAAGCGACAAAATCACAAGAGGTATGACCAGTAAGCGGAATTTGCTTAAAGATGCAAAAAGCTGTCATTAACTGGCAGATATTTGTGCAGCCAGGCTGAATTTGCATGCATACCCGAGACAAACAAAAATACTATGTTATTGATTTTGAATAGATTAAGTTATATTTAATCTGGGAAAGGCTAAATAACAACCAAATAGACTATGCAGCAAACAGCAGGCACAAAAAAAGCACCCGAAGGTGCTTTTTTGCGGTAACGCGACTGGATTATTTGGCACCCAGAACTGCGAAACGTTTTTTGAAGCGGTCAACACGACCACCGACGTCCAGCACTTTTTGCTTACCTGTGTAGAACGGGTGGCAAGCTGAGCAAACGTCCAAGTGGATGTCTTTGCACAGTGCTGAACGGGTTTTGAATGCATTACCGCAAGTACAAGTTGCAGTGATTTCTTTGTATTCCGGGTGGATACCTGGTTTCATGGCTTACCTCGTTAGGCCGTATCGCTATCTGATCAGCTCACTGTCAGACACCATACGCATTTCAGTTAATTTAGGGCGCGTAGCTTAATAGATCCGACCTGCCGGTTCAACTTTTTCTTCAGCTTTTGCAGAAAAAAGCAGCGGATTAACGCCGTAGCTGATATGCACTGAAAAAAGCATTGTGGCAGGTCAGCCCGACTCGCTACACTTTGCCGCATCCTTGCCCTGAGATCTTGTCCTGTTGAACCGAGTCCGCGTCGCACTGCCTGTCCCGCTGCATCAGCATTTTGACTATTTGTTGCCCGAGGGTATGCAGGTACGGGTGGGCGTGCGGGTGCGGGTGCCGTTTGGCAAACGCGAGCTGATTGGCATTGTCTGGCAACTTGACCCGGACAATGCCCATCCGGATAAACTGAAAGCGCTGCTGGAAGTGTTGGATCAAACGCCGCTATTCGGTAATGAAATCAAACAGTTGTTAAGCTTTGCGGCAGACTATTACCATCATCCGCTCGGCGAAGTGCTGGTCAGTGCGCTGCCAGCGCTGCTACGGGAAGGTAAATCCGTTTTGGCCGGACACGGCCGGTTGTTGCAACTGACGCCACAAGGCAGCAGTTTCACTGCGGATGCGCTGCAACGCGCGCCACGCCAACTGGCGTTGTGGCAACGCCTGCAACAGGCCGCTTGCCGGGAAGATGAACTCGTTGGTGAAAGTCCGCAAATTAAAGCCTTGCTGGAAAAAGAACTGGTAGCCTGGCAAGCCATTGAATTTAAGCCGTTTGTACCACAACCAGACCGGCAGACGCCATTACAGCTCAATCCGGCGCAGGCATTGGCAGTCAGCGCTATTAACCAGTCGGCCGGCAGTTTCAGCCGGTTTTTACTGGAAGGCGTCACCGGTTCCGGTAAAACCGAAGTCTATCTGCAATGTATCAGCCCGGTACTGCAACGCGGCCAACAAGTGCTGGTCTTGGTGCCGGAAATTGGCCTGACTCCGCAGACGCTGGCGCGTTTTGCCAAACGCTTTGCCGTGCCGCTGCAAATTTGGCACTCCAACATGACCGATCAGGAACGATTACTCGCCTGGCAACGCAGCCAGAGCGGTGATGCTGCGATCACGATCGGTACCCGTTCCGCCCTGTTTTTGCCGTTTTTACATCTCGGTTTGCTGATTATCGATGAAGAACACGACGCCTCACTGAAGCAACAGGAAGGCTTCCGCTATCACGCCAGAGACCTGGCCGTAAAGCGCGCAGCACTGGCGAGTTGCCCGATAGTGCTGGGGTCGGCCACCCCCAGCCTTGAATCGCTCTACAACGTGCAGCAAGGCAAATTTGCCCATTTGCCATTGCCAGAACGCGCCACCAGCCAGCAAGTGCCGAAAATTGAACTGATGGATTTAAAACAGCAGGTGCTGAAACATGGCCTGGCGGATGGCACGTTGGCACAAATCAAGCAACGGTTACGGCGCGGTGAACAAGTGATGTTGTTCCTGAATCGCCGTGGCTTTGCCCCGGCGCTGATTTGCCATGAATGCGGCTGGCTGACCGAATGCCAGCGCTGCGCCGCGTTCACCACTTTTCACAAACAAAGCCGCCAGCTGGTTTGCCATCATTGCGGCGCCAGCCGGCCGGTACCGCATCAGTGCGGTCATTGTGGCAGCACGCAGCTTGCACCGGTCGGGCAAGGCACTGAACAGCTCGAAGAGCAACTGCAACAGCTGATCCCGGACTTCCCGGTGATCCGGCTTGATCGCGACAGCACGCGGCGAAAAGGCAGTCTGGAAGCCTTGCTGGAAGAAATAAATCAGGGACAACCAGCCATTATTGTCGGCACCCAGATGCTGGCCAAAGGCCACCATTTCCCTAAAGTTAGTCTGGTGGTAATTGTTGATGTCGACAGCGCTTTGTATTCCAGCGATTTTCGCGCCTCTGAGCAGCTTGCGCAGCTGCTCACCCAGGTCGCAGGCCGTGCCGGACGCGGTGATGTTGCCGGCACTGTGTTATTGCAAACCCATTATCCCGGGCACCCGCTGCTACAGGATGTGATCCAGAATGGTTACAGCTCGTTCGCCCGCAGCGCCTTGCAGGAGCGTCAGCAAACCCGCCTGCCGCCCTATCAGCATCTGGCGCTGTTTCGTACTGAATCTTTTGACAGCAATGACGGTCTGTTGTTTTTAACCGGCATTCAGCAGTGTATCGCCACCGAATGCCCACAAATCCAATATTTAGGCCCGTTAAAACCGCCATTGGAACGTAAAGCCGGCAAATTCCGCTGGCAACTACAGCTGTTCTGCCGTGATCGCCGGCAACTGCATCAGGCGCTTGAACTGGTGTTAAATCAATGCTGCAGTAATACACTTTCACGCAAAATCAAATGGCAACTGGATGTCGACGCGCTGGATCTGAATTAAAAACCGTGGGCGCCAACCGGCAGAAGCGCCAGGGCAAGATCGCGAACGTTTTTCAACCAATTAGCCTGATAGTTGCAGCATCAGCCTGTTTATGATCAGATACGGCCTTTTATTGCCAGGGCCGTTGTAATGCATACTGACTCATTCACCTTACATTTTTCTGCGCTCGAAGACCCACGTCAATCTGCAAAAGTTACTTACCCATTGTTTGATATCCTGTTTTTGACACTCTGCGCTGTGATGACTGGCGCTGAAGGCTGGGAAGATATTGAAGATTTTGGCGTTCACCGGCTTGGATGGCTGCAAAAGCGCGGCTTCTTTCCTCACGGGATTCCGGTACACGATACCATCGCCCGGGTCATTGCTCATCTGGACCCGAAAAAGCTGCAGCAGTGCTTCGTAGACTGGATGCGCGATGTAACTAAACGAACTGAAGGCGAGCTGATTGCCATTGATGGCAAGACTTTACGGGGTAGTTGGCAGCCGGGTGACCGCGGCTCTGCTATTCATATGGTCAGTGCCTTTTCCTGCCACAGTGCTTTGGTGCTGGGACAGGTGAAAACTGATGATAAATCCAATGAAATCAGTGCTATTCCTGAACTGCTGGCGATGCTGGAGTTAAAAGGCTGCCTGGTGAGCATCGATGCAATGGGCTGCCAGAAAGATATCGCCAAACAAATCGTGACACAAGGCAGCGACTATCTGCTCGCGGTGAAAGGCAACCAGCGCAAGCTGCACCATGTAGTGGAACAGTCGTTTCTGGAATTCGACAGCCTGAGCAAAGAAGAAGTGACGTCGCAGAAATCACGGGTGGAATACCGCAGCTATCAGGTTTTGCACGCAGCCGTGTTGCCAGAGTCCGTCCGAAATGACTGGCCAACGATTAAAACAATTGCGATGTCAGACAGTTACCGGATGACGAAAGGGAAGAAATCAGCATTGGAACGGCGCTATTTTATCAGCTCTGCCGAGCTGGATGTCGACCGATTTGCAGAAGCCTGCCGCGGTCACTGGTCGATAGAAAATAAGTTGCACTGGGTGTTGGACGTTAGCTTTGATGAAGACAGCTGTCTGATTTACAGAGAGAAAGCTGCAGCAAATCTGGCAGCTATCCGCCATATTGCCCTGAACATGATGCGGCAAGAAAAAAGCAAAAAGCTAAGTATTCCGCGGAAAAAACGAGCGCTTATGATGGACCCGGATTATCTGGATATCGTGTTAGAAGCGGGTGTTGGCGTGATGCTGGCGAAATAGTGAGCACTCATGCTCCCGCCCTGGCAGAAGCGCAATTCAACCTTACTTTTTTGCCGCCAAATCCAGTACAATCAGCCCACATTTGTCGCCGCAAGAATTTGGCATGCCTCATCAAGATTATGTAAAAACGGCCCGGCCAGCACCGCGTCCGAAGAAAAAACCAAACGAAAAGAAACCACTGCCAGTGTTACTGATAAGCGTCGTGACCCTATTGCTAATCGCATTTGGCGCTTTTTTATGGCACATCTCACACCGGCCAGGCGCAGAGGCTGCGGCTGAGCAAGCCAAAGCGGCGGTAACGTCGCCACAGCCGCTGGATGAATTGCCACCGAAACCAGCTAAAGAGCCGTACACTTATATCAAAGAGCTACAGACCAAAGAAATTCAGGTGGAAGCCGATCAGCTCGCCACCAAAGCGCCTTCCAATATGTTTTGTGGCACGTTTAAAGCGATGGAGGGTGCCCAGCAATTAAAAGCCAAAATGGCATTTGCCGGCGTCAGCTCTGAGATCCGCGAAACGTCCGGTAAATACCGGGTGGTCTCTGGCCCTTATGTCAGTAAACGCCAGGCTCAAAACGACAAAAACAAACTGCTGAAACAAAAAATAGCCAACTGCTGGGTGCTGTAACCTGCCAGAGCTTCATCATCGCAGCACCGCAAAATACACATCCGGATGCGCCGCATGCTTGAAAAATGCGGCCCTGTCCCACATATCTGCGTTATCTGTCCTCTTTGAATTGATGTTATGACCACTATTGTTTCTGTACGCCGCAACGGCCAGGTTGCGCTCGGTGGTGACGGCCAAGTCACTCTCGGCAACACTGTGATGAAAGGCAACGCAAAGAAAGTGCGCCGGCTGTATCACGGTAAGGTGCTGGCAGGGTTTGCCGGCGGTACTGCGGATGCTTTTACCTTGTTTGAACGGTTTGAAGCCAAGCTGGAACTGCATCAGGGCCACCTGATGCGGGCAGCCGTTGAACTGGCCAAAGACTGGCGTACCGACCGGATGCTGCGCAAACTGGAAGCTTTGCTGGCGGTCGCTGATGCCAACTGCTCGTTGATCATTACCGGCAATGGCGATGTGATCCAGCCAGAGCAGGACTTGATAGCGATTGGCTCCGGCGGGCCATTTGCTCAGGCTGCTGCCACCGCGCTGTTGAATAACACTGAATTACCCGCCAGCGCTATTGTCGAAAAAGCGCTGACGATCGCCGGTGATATCTGCATTTACACCAATCATCACCACACGATTGAAGAATTAAAATAAGGTCCTGTTATGTCGGAAATGACTCCCCGCGAAATCGTCCACGAACTGGACCGCCATATCATCGGTCAGCAAGGCGCCAAACGCGCCGTGGCGATTGCCCTGCGTAACCGCTGGCGCCGGATGCAACTTGATCCAGCATTGCGCCAGGAAGTAACGCCGAAGAATATTCTGATGATTGGCCCAACCGGTGTAGGTAAAACCGAAATTGCCCGCCGCCTGGCCAAACTGGCCAATGCGCCATTTATCAAAGTGGAAGCGACTAAATTCACTGAAGTCGGTTATGTCGGCAAAGAAGTCGACAGTATCATTCGCGATCTGACCGACAGTGCCGTGAAAATGGTCCGTGAGCAGGAAGTGGTGCGAAACCGCTTCCGTGCCGAAGAAGCCGCTGAAGAGCGGATCCTCGATGTGTTATTGCCCCGCGCCCGCAACAACTGGGGGGAAGCCGACAATAACGACAGTGATTCCAATACCCGGCAAATCTTCCGTAAAAAACTGCGCGAAGGTCAGCTGGACGATAAAGAAATTGAACTCGATCTGGCAGCAGGCCCGATGGGCGTTGAAATTATGGCGCCACCGGGGATGGAAGAAATGACCCAGCAACTGCAGTCGATGTTTCAGAACCTGGGCCAGGAAAAAACCAAGAAACGCAAACTGAAAATCAAAGACGCTCTGAAGCAACTGATTGATGAAGAAGCCGCCAAACTGATCAATCCGGAAGAGCTGAAAGCCAAAGCGCTGGAGGCTGTTGAGCAAAATGGCATCGTCTTTATCGATGAAATCGACAAGATCTGCAAGCGTGGCGAAAGCAACGGTCCCGACGTATCGCGCGAAGGGGTACAACGCGATCTGTTGCCATTAATCGAAGGCTGCAGCGTGAATACCAAACACGGCATTGTCAAAACCGATCATATTCTGTTTATCGCTTCCGGCGCTTTCCAGCTGGCCAAACCGTCGGATTTAGTACCGGAACTACAGGGCCGCCTGCCGATCCGGGTCGAACTGCAACCACTGACCGCCGCTGATTTTGAGCGGATCCTGACGGAACCTAAAGCCTCGCTGACTGAACAAACTGTCGCAATGCTGGCAACAGAAGGTGTACAGCTGCAATTTACTGATGATGGTATCAAACGCATCGCCAATGCCGCCTGGCAGGTCAATGAACGCACTGAAAATATCGGCGCCCGCCGCTTGTATACCGTGATGGAACGCCTGCTCGAAGACGTGTCCTTTGATGCGGCGGATCATCAGGGCCAGCAAGTGACGGTAGATGCGGCCTATGTCGACGGTCACCTGGATGCGCTGGTGCAGGATGAAGATTTAAGCCGGTTTATTCTGTAACCTTGCAGGCATCATAAGGACTTCCCATGCAGCAAGTCAGCAAATTGCATTATCATCGCCACAGCAAACTGCTGGATGTCTGGTTTGCTGACGACCTGCAGGTGCAGTTCAGTGCAGAATTGCTACGGGTGTTGTCGCCGTCTGCGGAAGTGCGCGGTCATGGCACACCGCAGCTCGTCGCCAACAAACGCGATGTGGCCATCATGCAAATGTTGCCCGTCGGTCAGTATGCCGTGCGGCTGGTATTTGACGATGGCCACAACAGCGGGCTGTACAGCTGGAGTTATTTGCGTCAGCTGCATGAACAGCGCGAGGCACTGTGGCAGGATTATCTGGCCAGACTTAAAGCCGCCAATGCCGTGCGCGATGCAAAACTTGAGGTCCGTTTCCACAGCGGAATTTAAATCTGCAACATAAAAAAACCAGCAAATGCTGGTTTTTTTATGTCTGCGACCTGACCAATTCTAGGCTTTAAACTTGTCTACCGTATGATGTAATCGCGCAGCCTGCGCTGCGACTTCTTCGCTGATTTGAGCATTATGTTCGGCGATCTTCAGCGATTGCTCGGAAATGTCACGGATGCGGATGACATTTTTATTCACTTCCGCCGCGACATGACTTTGCTCTTCCACGGCCGTCGCGATTTGCGTGGTCATGTCCATGATATGTGTAACATCCCCAGTGATCACGGCTAACAACTTACTGGCAACTCCCGCCTGCTCAGCGCCACTTTGACCCCGTTCCCGGCATTGTTGCATCGATGCGACAATGGCCCGGGTCCGGCCTTGCAAGCTGGAGATGATTTGTTCGATTTGTCGTGTGGATTCAGCAGTGCGCTGAGCCAGACTGCGGACTTCATCAGCGACCACGGCAAAACCTCGGCCTTGTTCACCCGCCCGCGCCGCTTCAATCGCCGCATTCAGCGCCAACAGATTCGTTTGTTCGGCAATGCCGCGGATCACGTCAATAACCGAGCCGATGGTAGTGCTGTCCTGCTCCAGTTCCGCCACGACACTGGCGGCTTGTTGCAACTCATCCGACAAAGCCCGGATCCGGCTGACGGTCTGCTCGACCTCTTTCATGCCCTCTGCAGCATTCTGATTGGTCGCATCGGCTTTGTTCGCGGTGTTTTCGGTGTTGCCGGCGATTTCATCAATGGTAGCGCCCATCTCGGTGACGGCTGTGGCGACCATGTCGCTTTCAAGTTGTTGCTGCGCCATGCCACGACTGGTTTCGGCCGTCGATTGCGCCAACTCGGCAGTGGCCTGATCCAACATTTCCAGCGCCTGATTGACACTGCGGACCAGGTCCTGAAAGTCACACAACATCGCATTAAAGTCCTGGGCCAACAACGTCATTTCGTCGCGCCCTTCCACTGCAACCCGTTGACGGAAATCATTGTCTTTGCGGATCACGCCGATGGTGCGACAGACATTCTGGATCGGTTGCAGGATACTGCGTGACGTCAATAACACCAGCACAATCACCACTGCCAGCACCACAAAAAACAATGTGAATGCCAGATAACGCGCCGCCGTGGAGGCTTTCTCCAGTGCTTCATTAGCTTTCGTGGTTAAAGTTGTGAGGCTGGTCTCCGTTTCATGCACGGCCTTGCGCATATCACCCATAATGCCGGCATCATGTTTCAACCCCATCTGCTGACTGCCACTGACCAGATTGCGGTATGCATCAGCGTAGCTGTCAGCCGCACTTTGCAGTGCACTGCTGGCTTGCTGGCCAGCTAACAACGATTTAAAACGGCTGAATTCGGCATTAAAGCTGTCGAGATATTTCAGATCGGCGCGCAGCATAAAGTCTTTTTCGGCGCGGCGCATTTGCAGCAGACTCACCAGCAACGTGTCGTTATTAATTTGTTTAAACTCGGCTTCCAGTTGGTGTGCTGCCGCCCTGAGCGCGCCATACAAACCTGACTGTGGATCTAAGCCAACTTGTTCTGCTGACGTGACCAGCAACTCAAACTTCTGTTGATACAGCGCGGTTTGCTGACGGAAATTCTTCAAAGAGCTGGTGTCAATGTCATGTGCCGTTAAATCCCGCTCCAGTAAAGTCAGGCCCTGATTGAGCTCTTGCATGGTCTTACCGAATTTGTCTTTGTAACTTAAGTCCTTGCGCATCAGGAAATCTTTTTCATGGCGCCGCAGCACCAATACATCACGTTCTAATGCGGCGATTTCGACGTTAATCGTAGCAAGACCGGTAAATTGCATGTTTTGGAAAATTAGTAACAGCAACATCATGAGCATGGCAGCACCAACCACCAGACTATTGACCAGCAAACGATTCTTAATTGATAAATTGCGTAACATCCCCACCCTCCTGCAGGCCAGCTAACTGCCTAATCATAGGTAAGAAAATCAATGCTGCAGGAATTTACCGGGAATTTTTTTTTTTTAACTGAGAGTGAAGGCAGCAAGCAACACACTGCCACTGCCCAGCAGCATGCCCGCCAGAATATCGCCGGGAAAATGTACGCCGAGCAGCACACGCGATAAGCCCACGGCGAGACCCCAGATCAGTAACAACGGCAGCCAGATGGGGGCATAAAGAGCCGTCACACTGACCAGTACAAAAGCGCCGGCGGTATGGCCGGACGGCAGACTGAAGCGATCGGAAGGTTCAATATGAGCGCGGATCTGGCCGGCCAGCGCGACAGCAGGCCGTTGCCGGCGAAACAGGTTTTTCAGCAGCAAATAAGCGGGTAGTTCAATGGCAAAGGCCAGTGCCAGTAAGCTGACCAGCTGCAGCGCGGCGGCATCGCCCTGCCAGTACAACCATAACGCCAACAGCGCATAGCCCGGGCCATCGGCCGACTTCGACACCCAGTAACTGAGCCGGCGTAAACGCCCTTGTCCAAGCCCCAGAAACAAACGGGCGAAATAGCGCTGATCCAGTTCTATCCAACGTTGCCTGTGCATGGCGCGCTCCGGTCACTGTTGCTGCCTGCAAACAGGCTACTCAGTCCGCGTGACAGCGATATGACATAGCCTGCGCCTGCCTCAAAACGATAACTTTTGCTGCAACAGCGCCAGCGCATCCAATTCAGGTAACGGTTTCGCTACCAGATAACCTTGCGCCGCATCACAGGCCATATGTTTGAGCAACAGTAACTGATTGGCATCTTCAACCCCTTCGGCCAGAATGCGTTTGCCGAGGCCATGCGCCAAAGTGATCATGGTTTTGACGATCATCATGTCGGAATCACTGCTGGCCATATCCATGATAAAACTGCGGTCAATTTTGATTTTGTCGATGGGCATCCGGCGCAAATAACCCAACGACGAATAACCGGTACCGAAGTCGTCAATCGACACGCGGATCCCCATCTGCTGCAGTTCCGTGACATAGTTGCGGCCCTGCTCCATGTCGCCCATGGCCGTGTTTTCGGTGATCTCCAGTTCCAGCATGGTCGGCGGCACTTCGTACTGCTGTAGCAATTGCTGGATCCGCTGTTTCAGGCCGGCCTGTTCAAAATGGATCAGCAATTGCCTGCAGCCAGCGCAGGCTGAATCGCAAAACACGGCCATGGCAGCGGTTTCATCGACGCAGTATTCGTCGTTGGATTATTTGCGCCGGACAAAATCAAACCTGTCATGTAACGTGATGATCAAAGGCGCCATGATCGCACGGCGCATGGCGTCGGCAAACTCTGAAAGGGTTGGCCCAATCAGCAAACATGACGCGTTACGGCGCAGAACAGCAGCGGTTCTGCTGGTGGATGCGCTGGCGCCATGAGCAGGCGCCATATCTGCTGTCGCACTTTGCAGGCGTAACCGGATGCACGCTGGCGCGGATAGAACTGGATCAGCGCTATTGCGTTTAAGGCGTCCCGCAGGTGTCGAAGAGCCCCGTAGTTTGGCCTTCTGTCAGCTGGCACTGGCGTTAATTACCCTTGGCTGAAGGTTTCGCCGGCGCCAGTGAACGCCAGTGCTCAGTCTGCCATCCGCACTGGTCAGTGGGCATGCTTATGCCCCATCGGCACGTATTACACCTGATGAGGCCGTGGGCTGCCTCGTATTGCTGCTTCGGCGGCTGGCGAGGCATGCTGGGCGTGGCGGTGGTGCTTTGCTGCCTTCACTCAGTTAAAAAAAGCAAAAAATTCCGGTAAAGCATTGTTTTGCCTTATGATTAGGCAGTTGAGCCTGCGGGAAGAGTGGGGATGGCCCGCAGCCTCAATTAAAAGCTGGTGGTTTGGTGCTGGCGGCGTGTGCGTTGCGGAAAAACCCACGGGCGGTAACGTCGGAGCTGCATTAAAGCGTGATACTGCGGCGCCATGAAAAAGATTTCCTGATGCTTTAAGTTACAAAGTTTGAAAATTCAGTAAGATTTCAATACGAAACAGGCGGACGGCACCAGCTCTTTGAAGAATTTCCGTCGGCTGCGCCGCGCCGCCATCAACGAAGTTTGAAATTGCGCGTCTTAGTCGGAGCGGAGACTTTGGCTCCCAAACAAGTGTATGGCGACACGTGCTGGTGATCTGCTGCAAGCCCGCGCCGAAAAAAACCTCGACAGCTGTCTGTTCGTAACAGTTACGCAAAGTGCGGCTGACCATGATCAGTGGCAGTCGGCTGAGATGAAATTTAGTGCCCGGCGACAGGCCGACCAGGACGGCGCCGAAGTATCGGCGCTGGATTTCACATTGTTTTTTGTGGTGTATTGGTGTTGACCTGGTATCCTGCAACCGATCCGCAATCTCGCGTCCAGCAGAGCACGCGACGAAATGACCGTTGTTGGCGGTCCCGGGTATCATCGTGGATCAGGCACGGCGAACCTGTCGTGGCGTAACAGCAACTTGAAAGTATTTATGGTCGCCACACAGCGGTCGTGGGCGCTACCATTCGCCGGCGGCACCGCTGGCGAACAGATGACCGGAAGAAGAGGTCGGTACCGTCAGCCGGATCAGGCTTTGTCGGATAAACAAGCCGCCAGTGTCATGGTGAACGAATTACCATCGGCTCGATTAATTGGTGATCCGGTTTCGTCACGATCTGGTCAGCGCCAACGGCGTGCTGATGAGGTCACGGTACAGGTCCGCACGGCAAATCGGCTGGAATTCCGAGGCCCGAAAGCCGTGGCGTTATGCCGGGTCACGCTGAGCAGGCGGCGGTTGCCGGTGGGTGTGCCATGATCGCTTGTTACGTATTCATGGACATGTTACCGTCGGCAAAACAAAGTCGCGGCGGAAGTGACCGCGCTGAAGATCGCCGAGCAATGCTCAAACGGCGCAGCGCATTACAAAGCATTAACGGGCATAAAACCAGCGTCCCCGCTGGTTTTTTATGTTGCAGATCCTCAGGGGCATCGCCTGGCGGCTGGCCAGGCCGCAGTTCGCGCTGATGACGCTCCGGCTGTTTTGGCACCCGCTGTTGAAAATCGTCGAAGCTGCCGAGCATGATAACCGCATCTGTTGGCGACGAGCTTGCGGCCGCGCCTCGGGCAGCGCGCAGGTCGCGCAGTACTGACTGCATGGGGTGTTATGTAAGCCGGCTATCATCTAGCGCTGTTTCTT
>JAXHNX010000037.1:0-161305 GCA_034519945.1 Rheinheimera sp. | reverse complement strand
AGGAATCTCAGGCATGACCACTTCTGTGAAAACCCTGTCGCAACTTGCGAATCATACTGATTTTATCGCCCGTCATATCGGCCCGAATGCTCAAGAAACGCAAGCAATGCTGGCGGAATTGAATGTTAGCAGCGTGGAAGAGCTGATTGCGCAGACAGTCCCTGCGGGCATTCGTTTGACCACGCCATTGGCGACTGGCGAAGCGACCACAGAAGCGGATGCACTGGCGTATTTAAAAGCGGCCGCAAGCAAAAACAAAATGTTCAAATCATACATCGGTATGGGCTACCACCCAACGCATACACCGAATGTGATTTTACGTAACGTGTTGGAAAACCCAGGTTGGTACACGGCGTACACGCCATACCAGCCAGAAATCGCGCAAGGCCGCTTAGAAGCGCTGCTGAATTTCCAACAAGTGTCGTTAGATTTAACCGGTATGGAACTGGCTTCTGCGTCGCTGCTGGACGAAGCCACAGCCGCTGCTGAAGCGATGGCGCTGGCCAAACGCGTGACTAAAAACAAATCCAACGTGTATTTCATCGCTGATGACGTGCACCCACAAACCATCGACGTGGTGCGGACCCGTGCCGAGATGTTCGGTTTTGAAACGATCGTGGGTAAAGCAGCTGACGCCGTGAACCACGATGTATTTGGTGCGTTAATCCAATACCCGTCAACCACCGGTGAAGTGCGTAACGATGCGCAGTTGATTGCTGATTTAAAAGCGAAAAAAGCCATTGTTGCCGTGGCGACCGATCCAATGGCGCTGCTGCTGTTAAAATCGCCGGGTGAATTAGGCGCCGACGTGGTGTTAGGTTCAGCCCAGCGTTTTGGTGTGCCAATGGCTTTTGGTGGCCCACACTCAGCATTTTTCGCCACCCGTGATGATTACAAACGTTCAATGCCAGGCCGCATCATCGGTGTGTCGAAAGACCGTCGTGGTAATCAGGCGCTGCGGATGGCGATGCAAACGCGCGAACAACATATCCGCCGTGAAAAAGCCAACTCGAACATCTGTACTGCCCAAGTATTACTGGCCAATATGGCCTCGTTCTACTGCGTATTCCACGGCCCAGCTGGCCTGAAAAACATCGCTGAGCGTATTCACCGCTCTGCTGACGTGTTTGCTGCTGGTTTAACCGCCAAAGGCGTCGCGCTTAAGCACAACACCTGGTTCGATACTGTGACTTTCAGCGTGGCAAACCGTGCTGAAGTGATCGCCCGTGCTTAAGCTGCAGGCGTGAACTTCCGTACTGATTTAGCCGATACTTTAAGCGTCAGCTTCAGCGAAGCCACTACTGCTGCTGATATCGCTGAGCTGTTTGATATCGTGTTTGGCCAAGGCCATGGCTTAGATGTAGCAGCGCTTAGATGCCGCTATTGTTGCCAACGGTTCCAACTCAATTCCAGCCGATTTAGTGCGGACTTCGAAATACTTAACGCACCCAGTATTTAACCAGTATCACAGTGAAACTGAGATGCTGCGTTATATCAAAAAGCTGGAAAACAAAGACTTAGCACTGAACCATGCGATGATTTCGTTAGGTTCTTGCACCATGAAGTTAAACGCCACTGCTGAGATGATCCCGGTGACCTGGCCAGAATTTGCGTCATTGCACCCGTTCGTGCCAAAAGATCAGGCCGAAGGTTATTACCAGATGATTGGCGAACTGGCCGACTGGCTGGTGAACATCACTGGTTATGACCAAATGTCGATGCAGCCAAACTCGGGTGCACAAGGCGAATACGCCGGCATGATCGCCATCCGTAAATACCACGAAAGCCGTGGTGATTCACACCGCAACATCTGTTTAATTCCGGTGTCTGCGCACGGTACTAACCCAGCAACTGCGGCAATGGCCAGCTTCGAAGTGGTGCTGGTGGACTGCGACAAGAGCAGGCAACATCGACATGGCTGATTTAAAAGCCAAAGCCGAAGCGGTGTCAGACCGGTTAGCGGCCATCATGGTGACTTACCCGTCTACGCACGGTGTATTTGAAGAATCGATCCGTGAGCTGTGTGACATCATCCACGCGCATGGCGGCCAGGTCTATATGGACGGCGCCAACATGAACGCGCAAGTGGGCGTGACATCACCAGGCTTTATCGGTGCTGACGTATCTCACTTAAACCTGCACAAAACCTTCTGTATTCCACACGGCGGTGGCGGCCCAGGTATGGGTCCAATCGGCGTGAAAAAACAGCTGGCCCCGTTCCTGCCAAACCACGCTGTGGTGAAAATTGAAGACACTGGCGCCAACAACGGCGCAGTTTCTGCAGCACCATTTGGTAGCGCCGGCATTCTGCCAATCAGCTGGATGTACATCAAAATGATGGGCGGCGACGGTTTACGTCAAGCCACTGAAATGGCGATTTTGAACGCCAACTACATGGCCGCCAAACTCGACCCGATGTTCCCGGTGCTGTACAAAGGCACCAACGGCCGCGTCGCGCACGAATGTATTATCGACATGCGTCCACTGAAAGAAACAACCGGCGTGACCGAAATGGATATCGCCAAGCGTTTGATGGACTACGGCTTCCACGCGCCAACGATGTCATTCCCGGTAGCCGGCACGCTGATGATTGAGCCAACTGAGTCTGAATCCAAAGTGGAGCTGGACAAGTTTATCGAAGCCATGACTTCTATCCGCGCAGAAATTGCCAAAGTAGAAGCCGGCGAATGGACCGCAGACAACAGCCCGCTGCACTTCGCGCCGCACACCATGGCCGACATTTTCGACGCCAACTGGGACCGCGCCTACGACCGTCAATACGCTGCCTTCCCAACGCAGTACGTTGCCGACAACAAGTTCTGGCCAACAGTCACGCGCATCGACGACGTCTACGGCGACCGGAACCTAATGTGTGCATGTCCTAGCCCGGAAGATTACCGCGAGTAAAATCGTAGTTGTCAGTAGCCCTAAGGCTCTAAAATTAACTGGAAAACCCGCCATTTGGCGGGTTTTTTATTATTGGTAGATGTTTAACTGTAGGGGCGGGTCTTGTACCCGCCCACATTCGCTGACTACGACAAATGTAGTTGGAAACTTGTGTGAAACACTGATGAATAGAGGCGAACTTAGGCTCGCCTTTTTTATTGTTTTAAGCGGTCAGGGGTCTTGGTGAGGGGGATGGAAACAGGCGTCGCGTTGGAAAATTGTTGTTTAGTGCCAGAGGTCGATGGCGGATTTGGTTGTTGATGTATCGCTGCTTTTCACTGAAAGCGGACATAGCTGAACATCAACAAACCACTGCTCACGAAAATTTCGAGACATTGCATAGCTAAAACGTCAAAAAATCGAGCATTAATAATTATGTGTTTAAAGAGAAAAATAGCCTCAGACTATACGGATGTTGCCAATATCAGTGTGCCACTACAGATAGCTACTCATCATTAAAACGGCATGACGAATTCCACGCTCTTAGCTGCGCATGACGTCTACCGAGTAATTGCTGGTAAGCTCAGGTGAATGTTATGGTGCATGAAATTCCAACGAGTGGTAAGTTTACTGCGTAACTTAGGGGGATTATTCAGCACACCACTTGCATACGATTGTTTTTGATTTTACCGCTAGCGATTGATCTTGAAAGGTATCATATGTCTATAAAATGGAAAAATGATTGTGAGGCCAGTGCTGCAGCCCTAATCGAAACGTTACAAGAAGTCCCTGAGAATACATCTTCTCGGTGGTTCCCCGCTTTGCTTGATATCCAAATAGCGTTGTCAGAATTTCTTAATTTCAATTCAGTTGAAAGACATAGAAATACGTTGAGGTTACAGATTGTCGAGAGCGCCTTGAGTAAGGCGCTTCAAAGCGGCTGCACGACATCTAAAAATTTTCTCACTTTGGTTAATGATGCATATCAAGAAATATACGGGACAAATGACACCGAGTTTCATGTGATTGCGAGTTTAAATATTCAAGAGTGTGAAGTTCTGCCATTTGAAACATTTAAATATGCAGGTTGTATTATCGAAGTTCTTGGCAATAAACTTGACGAGAAATACATTGCTCGCTACCCGAAATACACTACATACAAAGAGTATAGTGAACCTTGTTTTTTGAGAGTGGTTGTTTATGCTAAGAATTCATCAGAGGCTTTAAGGGTCGGCATCAATGTTCTTGATTACATTAGAGGGCTGATAAATATCTTCAATAACGGTCGCGTGCTGATGTATACAGAGCCAGTTTTAATCAATAAAGTGCAATTGGGATATTTGATAACTTGCCATAATCCTGATGGCACTCATGCAGGGCGCGAAAACTATATTAATCCCTCAAGTAAGTTTGCAACGCCTGCCACTATCAAGAATCCCGCGGTATTAAGGACTAACTTTCACAACGTTCATCAAGGTATACGCTCTTTGCAAGGGCACCAAGACCTGTCTAATGTAATAGTCTTGTTTACGCGAGCGATGGATGAGATTTCCCCGCAATCCGCTTTTATTCTAGCCTGGTCATCATTGGAGTTTTTAGTTGCACCAAATGAAAGTAATGCTGCTGAACGTATAGTCGCAAGGTTGTCATTCTTGTTTACAAGCCATATTCAAGAGAGAGCTATACTGCATGGCATTAGGATGGCAAGAAACGAAATTGTTCACAGCGTAACTGGTTTAAATGACTATTTAAACGCCACCTATACTATTTCAGCCTATTTCAGAAGGTTTTTGGTGTTTATAGCTATGAACGAAGATCGGGATTATACCAATATAAAAAAACTACTAGATGCTCCAACAGATATTCAAGAGCTACAAGAACTTGTAAGTCGGTATGAAAGAGCTTTGAAATTTAGACAAGGTGGAGTGGCACACTGAATTTGACCATCTGATTAGGGTGGTTGCCGAAGTCTCGAAAAAACGAATGTCCGCAAATAAGGTAAATGAGACTGTCTAAACCCGCAATTTAGACAGTCCGAGCAATTGCGCATTGCCAGATCGTTAAAATAACATGCATTATTCAGCTTAAGTTTCTGCTATTTCCCAGCGTTCAAACGCTAGCATTTTGGCCAGAGTTTATCGGCCATTACATTTTGTATAACTCACCTGTTCTGTCGGTGTTATAAGGCTAAGTTGATGAAGGTAGTTTTAATTCCAGGCATGGACGGAACAGGATTTCTATTCGCTCCTTTTATCGAGGTGGCGCCTGCTGGAATAGAGATAATTTCACTGCATCTTCTTCAAAGAGCTGATGCTGATTACGATGACCAGGCAAAACACATTATTGCTAGCATTGGTGAAGAACCAATTGTGCTGGTTGCTGAATCCTATTCAGGGATGGTCGCCTATAGCATGTTAAAAATGGGTTTGCCGAACATTAGACACATTGTATTCGCTGCAAGTTTTTTAGGACGTCCATCGGCATTAGCACTGTGGGCGAGACATATTCCAGTAGCACTGCTAAAAAGTAATATTGTACCGAAATTTATATTAAGCAAATTGCTATTCGGACACTTCACAAAAGAAAAACTAGTTTCTCTGTTCGACAAAGCTCTTCATTCTGTCAGTAGTGAGACTTTAAGTTTTAGGCTCAATCAAATAGCAATGCTGCCAAATCCAAGTATTCCAATTGACATCCCATGTACATACATCAGGCCGATCGGTGATAATTTGGTGTCTGCGCGGGCGATCAAAATTTTTCAAAGGCTGTGTCGTACTTTGGAAATAAAAGAATTCGATGGAACGCATTTCGTATTGCAAACCAACCCGGAGAAGTGTTGGCTCGTAATTCAAGAAGTAATTGAATCGCAAAAGACAATATAGAATCTTTGAAGCGGGAATCATCTCCCGCTTGTACTGGCTCGCGGCATGAGACTCACGATAAAACGAATGTCCGCAACTAAGGGTGCATGTGTGCAAATCCAGCACTTCCAGCCACTTTAGTTTGGTCGTTTGAAAATCAAAATTGATTAGGGATATAAACAAATGAAAGTAAATATTTGGACCTTATTGACCGTAGTTTTACTGCTGCTAAAGACATCTCCAGCAGTTGCAAATACGTGTGCCCAAGTATTACAGGCTAAAGAGCTGGCTAGTGCACTCAACATTTGTTTTCCGCAAGCTAGGGCGTCTTGGGGTTGGGATCCTGCTGGAAGTGAAGAGTTCGGCAGCTCAAAAAATCCAAGTAAAGCTGCTAATTTAGCTAAGGAGCTAGCCAATAGTGGGCTACCGGATTTTCAGTTTTTTTATGCGCTGGTTTTGAAAAATTACATCTCTCAGTTATCACCTCGGTATGACTTTGAGTTGGTCGAGCAGTTAAAGAAAGAAAGCGAAAATTGGTCAGATAAAGCGGCAGAGGGTGGCCAAGAACAAGCTATGCATATGCATATCAGCCATGTATACAGCCGTGCAAAACAATTGAAATTGATGGGACTACCGAGTCCAGCAGAAAAATCCGCGGCGCAGCGCTATTTAGCGAAGTTCGATTTGGCAAAGGCGAATTTCCCTACAGACGTACAATACTTAATAGATAACGTGGAGACCGCAGAACCACCTCCGCCAAAACGGCAGATTAAAGACACTGACGACTATGCAACTTGCCTGAGGCTCAGCTTTTTGAGTTGGCGTTTGCTGTGAGGTTTGGTGATTTCGGAGATGAAATTCGGGATGCTAACCCTACACGAAGTGCTCCAATGTTTCGCTTGCTAATTGAGAAATACCAGAACACTGCGGCAGCCGTTATTTATCGTGCAGATATTGCTGATAAAGATGAACAAGTAGAACTAATGCGCTGGGCCAGCGAGAGAAATAACTACGATGCAATGGTTTGGTATGGCGCTTATCTTGTTTGCAACGCCAAAAAAATGGATGGTTTGATTTTACTTAAAAAGGCAAAAGCGGCTGGAAATGAGAGTGCAGCATCAGTACTGAGCGACATTGCAAAGGAGGGAGTCCCTGCAAACTGCTATCAAGGGTGGTTGTACTAACTTCACTCGACCGCAATAGTTTACAAGGGCTTGTTACAGACTAAACCACTCTTTATCTTTTAAGTCCCCGTATAAAAAGAATAAAGCAGAAGACGATATGAGTAATGAACCGATCACTAAATGTATTGGTTCATGTTGATTGAACATATTGCGCATATAAAAAATCAGATCCAGAAACAAGAAACTAAACCAAAAAGTACCTAAATAAATTAACCTGTTCCTTAAGTTTGCTGCACTCATTTCATACTCGGCTTTGATAGTTAAACCCGTTGCAATTATAAGGGAAGCGCTGCCGGTTAAGGCCAATCAAAACTTTTGCTCTACAACGTATACAGATAACGGTGAAAGGCGAAATGTAGTGGTGCACTGTAAGCGTAACTCAAACCCCACATTTCCCGGTTAGCTAAACAACCATACCCTGTTTGCATTCCCAACCAAGCAGGGTTTCTAATGATCCACAGAACTACCGAGCAATGGCTAGCGTTATTTGACCAGCATAAAACCAGCGGTCTAACGCAGACCGAGTTTGCAAAACAACAAGGCATCGACCCGAGCTACTTCAGCCAGCGCAAGCGGCAACTGCTCGCCTGGCAACAGGATGACAATGACGGTTTTGTCGAACTGACACCGCAAGGCATGCTGTTTTGCCAACCCATGGTGCTCAAAAAACGCGATGTCGAATTACATCTGCCTGCCGGAACCGATGCAGTTTGGGTTGCCACTTTACTCAAGGCTATGTCGCTATGAAGATGTTTACCGACACGCCCAAAATCTATTTGCACAAACAACCGGTCGACTTCCGTAAGTCTATCAATGGCTTGTCACTGCTGGTTGAACAAGACATGCAGCTCTCGCCCTTTAGCGGTGCGCTCTTTGTGTTTTGCAATCAACAGCGCACCCGGTTAAAAGTGTTGTACTGGGACCAGACCGGCTTTTGCTTGTGGTACAAACGGCTGGAAAAAGACAAGTTCCGCTGGCCGCGGCTGATGTCAGGCAAAGTACTGACCATCAGCGAGCAGCAGTGGCACTGGTTGTTGCAAGGCATTGATATCCAAAAACTGACACCGCATCAGCCGCTCAGTTACCAAAGTGCCGGTTGATATGACGATCTGTTTTAACCCTTGATGATCGTCACTAAAACAATCTAAGTGAACACAAGCACTTAGCCGCACAGGCCGTTACAATAACGGCCATGAAAAAGATACCTTCTGAATTGCCGGATGATGTTGAACTGCTCAAAAAGATGTTGCTTGAGCAGCAAGCCAAATCAGACCGTCAACTCGCGCAAAAAGACCAACGCATCGCCAAATTAGAAACGCTCAATCAACAATTGACCGAGCGAGTACAGCGCTTTGAAGAAGTGCTGAACCTTGCGCAGCACCAGCGTTTTAGCCCTAGCAGTGAGACGTACGAAGGCGACGGCCAAGTCTTTAACGAAGCCGAGCAGCTTGCAGAAGTAGAGCCGGAAGCTGACGTCAGATGCTGAGAGTCCCGCGCTTGGAGCTGCGTCACAAAGCCAAGCAAAAGCCACAGCTAAACCTCGCCGCCCACGCATTGCCACCGAGCTGCCGCGCATCGAAGTGCTGCATGATATCGACAACAAAACCTGCAGCTGTTGCGGCCATGCACTGCATCGCATGGGTGAGGAAATCAGCGAACAAGTTGAGTTTATCCCTGCCCAAATCCGCGTGATTAAACACGTGCGCCCCAAATACAGCTGCCGCAGCTGCGAGCGTGAAGGCACCAGTGTAGCCATTCACATTGCTGATGTGCCACCGAGCATCATTCCCAAAAGCATGGCGACACCAAGCCTGCTGGCGCAAATCGTCAGCAACAAAATGCACTACGGCTTGCCGCTGTACCGCCAAGAAACCATGTTTACCGAAGCCGGTATTGAACTCAGTCGCCAGACCATGAGCCGATGGCTCATCACCTGCGCCGACAAGCTGCAATCCCTGATGTTGCTGATGAAAGCTGAGCTGTTAAAACAACCCGTGCTCTGGGCTGACGAGACCACTTTAGATGTATTAGACGTTGATAAAAGCACCTGCTACATGTGGGTGTACGGCTGCGGCGTGGAAAGTTCAACCGGCCCCAAGCTGGTGCTGTTTGACTACCAGGATGGTCGAAGCGGCGCCAATGCAGTGAAGTTCCTCGAAGGTTACAGCGGCTATCTGCAAGTTGATGGTTATGCCGGTTATGAACAAACCTCAGCCACCTTAGCCGGTTGCTGGGCTCATGCACGGCGTAAGTTTATCGAGGCACAGCAAGCGCAAGGCAAAGGCAAAACCGGCAAAGCGGACTGGGCGCTGAACCATATCCAGAAGTTATACGCACTGGAAAGTAAACTGAAAACCCAATCGTTCGAGGTGAAACAGCAACAGCGTCAGCAACTTGCGGCTCCACTTCTGAAACAACTGTGGGACTGGTTGGAGAAATCTAAAGACACAGTCCCGAAAGAAAGTGCGGTCGGCAAAGGCATCTCCTACACGCAAAACCAGTGGCCGAAGCTTATTCGCTACCTCGAAGATGGTCGACTGACCATCGATAACAATCGTGCCGAACGCGCCGTAAAACCCTTCGTCATCGGCCGCAAAGCCTGGCTGTTTGCCAACACCAGAACCGGCGCTACGGCCAGCGCCACGCTATACAGCATGGTCGAAACCGCCAAAATCAATGGCTTGGAGCCTTACAAATATCTCACTGAGTTATTTGAAAAACTGCCGACAGCCAAGATACCGGGCGACTTAGTTAAGTTGCTGCCGTACTGATCAAGACGACAGCCATGCTGCAAGGTGTGGTTGTTGTTACGCTTACGGTGCACTGAATTTGGCCCCGTGATTAGAGGTCTTTTAGCTGGTTCCACAAAAAACGAATGTCTGCAAATAAGGCAAAGCAGCCATTCGTTTTTTCGAGAGAGTCTGATCTGAACAGCTGAAATTAGCACTTAGTAAACTTTCAGGATGTCCGCCGACTCATCTACGTTTCCACTAGCCATATCAGCAAACCGCTGTCACCACCCGCTACCTTCATCCTAAAACTCTGCCCGCTTCAAACCGGTTTTGGCCAGGCGCCAGCCGTCTTTCCATATTTTCTCTAAAAACCCATCGCCATTGCCTGCATTTGACGCGGCTGCCGGCAGCCTGGCTTAACAGTCTCTGTCATGTTTCGGCGACTTTTTAGTCACATTGCCTCTGTTAGCCTCCCGGCTGACAAATAAATACGGTTGATTTCGGGAGGTTCGCGAGATGCGTAAGGACTTGAAGCAAGTACTGTTGTTCACTTTGACAGGGGCAATATTATGAGCAGGACATTCAGACAAATATGTTGGTTGACGCTCTGTACGTTGCTGATGGGCTGTCCGCTGCTCGCGGTGGCTGCCGAGGCGCCGGGCGCCTTGACTATTATCGTTAAAGATCAGCATACCGACCGGCCACTTGGCAGTGTGCAAATCACTATCAGAAAAAGGGAAGCTGCTGCCGGCCAAACTTTAGCGACTGACGATAAGGGCCGCGTCGTGGTTGAGATGCTCGACCCAGGCCTTTATGCCGTGAACGTGGCGAAAAACGGCTTTGCTTCGTCGTATGAGCCCAGTGTTCGGGTGGTCACGCGCAAAAATATACAGCTTGAATTCGCACTGCTCAAAGAAGAGGCGATTGAGGTGGTAGAAGTTCGGGCACGACAGGCTGATGTATTTTCATCAGCATCAAGCACTTATATTGACCGGGAAGCCTTGTTAAGCGCAGTTGGTGGTGGTGCAGATCCGCTGCTCTCGCTGGATGGTTTACCAGGCCTCGCCGCCACCGGTGAGTTCGCCAACTTCAGCGTGCGCGGCCGTGGCCCCAGAGATAATTTGTTATTCGTTGATGACTTTCCCTTTGATAAAGCGGTGCATTTTGATGCCACGCTGGGTGAAGATGAAGATATCGGTGGCGGCGGGCGTTTTTCGATTTTTGCGCCGAACGTGATCACTGGCGCAGAGTTCTCCCCCGGTGGCTGGGGGCCGGCTTATGGCGGCCGGTCGGCATCGCTGCTCAAGCTGGAAGTTGCTGACGGCAATCCAAGCCCTTCTGCCAGTTTTCGTTACGATCTGGCAGGTTATGAAGTCGGGTACGACGGTCCAACCGGGATCACGGAAGACTCAACAATGCTGATTTCTGCGCGGCGACTGGACTTCGGAGCATTTTTTGAGACTATCGAAGAGCTGGATATCGGTGAGCCGGTGTTAAGAGACGTCATTATAAAGTCGGTGGTGCCGATCCATCCGGACCATACCGTTGAAATTCTGCTGATGGATACTTATGAAGACTATGTTCGTGGTGTCACGCATGTTTTTGCGTCGCCCAATTTCGAAGATGCTGCGCTGTTGGATTTTAAGCAAGACAGTGATTTGTATGGTCTGACGCTGCGATCTCTGGTCGGTGCCGAAGCGGTCTGGACCAATAAACTGTATTACCGCAACAGCGACAAAATCAGCTCAGAAGGGGAAGCCTTTCCGGATTTGGTGCCGCCGGGCTCTCCCGCGTCGAGTTTTCCGGTGCGGGAGGACATCATCACCATCGGTGAAGCTGAAACTGAAACGGGCTGGCGCAGCGATTTTAGGACGGCAAATCAATGGGGTGTGTTGAGCGCAGGCATTCATCTCACGCAAATTGAACTGGACTACAACACGCGGTTAGCTGGCGACTGGAACCGCTTTGTCTACGACAAAGATGATTTCAGGCCAAACCCGCAGCAGCGGTTTATCGTGCTGACGCCAAACAACATCAACGCGACAGTCCGGCAGAAAGAAACAAACTATGCTGGTTACGTCGACCAGGTGTTTACCCGCGGTGACTGGGATTTTGGCACCGGTCTGCGGCTTGAGCGGGACGGTTTTGCTGACGAAAGCTTCGCGTCGCCCAGGTTTAGCGTCAACTGGCAGCCCGGTAAAACAGTGCGATATTTTGCCACTGCCGGCCGCTTTCATCAGTCGCCCCGATATTTAGATCTGGCGGCGAACGCGTCAAATGCGCTGAAGACCGAAAAAATGACCCATAGCAGCGTCGGCTTCAAATATTTCCTCAGCGACAATTGGTCGGTGCTCACGGAGGCTTATTATCAAAACCTCGATGACCTGGTCGTTGACCTCGACCGGGCAAAAGGCACCTTTGCCAACAGCGGGGATGGCACATCAAACGGCGTGGATATCGTGCTGACCGGCACGATCCGCGAAGGTCTTTACACCAGCGCCACCTACTCTTATAACGATATCGTCATCGATCAAAAAGACGGTCGCGGCGAAGTTGCGGCCGACTTCAGCCGCAAGCACGTTGCGACTTTGGGGCTGACCTGGGAGATCAACGACCGCTGGAAGGTTGCCGGGCGCTATAAATATCTGTCCGGCAAGCCAGACCAGACCTTTATTATTCACGCCGATGTGCTGGGTCCGGGACAGCCGCTACGCTTCTCAAAGGAGATTACCGCGCGTAACGTCGGTCGCCAAAGCGGTTACGGCTTGTTGAACCTTCGGGTGGATTACCGGCGCGCATTAGGCCCGGTCGATGTGACCGCCTTTTTGGATGTGATCAACGTGACGGCAGCGTCGTCGGGCGATGGCAGCGAGTTTGACTATCGCCGTGGCGTGGCCGTGATAGACGATAGTGAAGCCGAGCCGCTGATCGGCCTTCGGCTGGATTACGCCTGGTAAAAAAACAGGCGCAACAGGAGGGGAGTACATGGTTCGCACACTGGGTGAAGCGCCGATCAGAGTGTTGATTGTCGAAGATAATCGCGACATTTGTGCGAACATCGCCGCATATCTGGAAAATCACCGGTATATTCTGGATTTTGCCTATGACGGGATCAGTGCGATGCACCTGGCGTTGACGACCCCGTTTGACGTGATTGTGCTGGATCTGATGCTGCCGGGGATGGACGGCCTGAGTTTCTGTAAAAAGCTGCGCGCGGATGCCAACATCGATAAGCCGGTACTGATGCTGACGGCGCGCGACACGCTGGACGATAAGCTGAAGGGGTTTGCTGCCGGCGCTGATGACTATTTGGTCAAGCCTTTTGCATTACAGGAACTGCATGCACGACTGCAGGCGCTGTACAAACGCAGTCACGGTAAAACCGATAACCTGCTGACGGTCGGAGAGCTAAGTTTTAACAAATCCACGCTGCAGGTGTATCGGGCGGGCCGACGAGTTGATCTGCATCCTGCCGGGATGAAACTGCTGCAACGCCTGATGGAAGAGGCGCCGGCAGTGGTGGATCGCGATGCGCTGGAAACCTTGTTGTGGGCGGACGAAGTTCCTGATGGTGATGCGCTGCGCTCGCATATGTACAAGCTGCGACAGGCCATCGACCGGCCGTTCGACAGCCCGCTTATTCATACGGTGCATCGCATCGGCTACCGCATTGCAGAGGAAACTTAAGCGTGTATAGGTACAGTTTGCGTAAGCGGGTCGCGTTTGCCTTTGCGATCTGTGTAGCAGTGCTCAGCGTGGTGTGGGGATTGGCTTTTTTCGGCGCGATCCGGCTAAGCGAAGACCGGGTGCTAACGCAACAACTGCAGGTTGCCGCGAAAAGTTATCCAGAGCTGACGACGAATCTGCGTGGCTACGACGAGGTGGCCAGCTTGCCGCAGGCATTGCGGGAATGGGCACAGACCAACCCGGCGCAGGGATTGTACGAATTCGATGCCGAAGAGTTACATGTTGCGGTGATCCCAGCCGGCAATGGCACGGCCGGAAGCGCACAGTCCAATGCTTTTGTCGTGTTTGACGTTGCCGGAATTGAGGCGGAATCAGCCGAGGATTGGTGGTTACTGCTGCTGATCAGCACTGTGGTGGGAACGCTTGGTGTGCTGGGGTTTGGCCTCGGCGTGCTGGTGATGCGAAGAGCGGTTGCACCTGTGGCAGAACTGGCCAAAGCGGTTGCAGAGCTGGATTTAGAGCACCTGTCGACTGACGATCATAAACGCATCGATTCTGGCCGGTTTGGCGATGATGAAGTGGGCGTGCTTGCCGGCGCGATTGAGAAAACGCTGGAGCGGATCAATGCATTTGTTACCAGGGAACGCGACTTTACCAGTGCAGCCAGTCATGAATTACGCACGCCGATCACGGTCATCACAGGCGCGCTGGAGCTGTTAGCGCAAAGTGACCTGGCAGAGCGCGATGTGCAGGCCCTTGATCGCGTGCGGCGTGCGACGCTCGATATGACCACGACGATTGAAATGTTCTTATGCCTGGCTCGCGAAACCGACGATGGATTATATGCAGAGCAGTTTCTGCTGACGCCGCTGGTGCGAAGGGCGATCGATCTGCAGCGCCACTTACTGAGCGGCAAATCTGTTGATGTTGAAATTGAACATCTGGACAACCCCAGCGTCTGCGGCCATCAACAGGCATTTTTTATCGCGGTGAATAATCTGGTGCGCAATGCGTTCGAGCACACCTATGCGGGCCAAGGGCCGATCTCGATCCTGATTAAACAACAAGAGCTGTTGATTACTAATCAACTGAACACCAATCAACAGCACCGCGACGTTGGCGGCCAGTTTGCGCTGACCGGACCGTCATCGCACGGCTATGGATTGGGGCTGGGGATAGTGCAGAGGTTGTGCGAGCGCAACGGCTGGTCCTTCTCGCTGCTCGTCGATGAGCAGCGGGTCGTTGCCTGTTTGGCGTGGTGATTGTCTGTCGTGGTTTTGATGGCTGAACAGGCATCAAAACCGCATTGAGAGACGCCAGCCATGCGTTCTGTTATTTCTCAAAGCTGGTTAGAACAGATAGATAAACCCGACGCCGATTTCGGCTTCATAGCTGCTGCGCGCTATTGGGCTGTCACGGACTTCACTGCCAAAATACTCATACAGCGCTTCGCCATAAATCTGCCAATGGTCATCGACAAAATGGCGGAAATTGTAATTGATGCCTACGGAGCGTAAGCCACCACTGAGGTCGGTTTCTTTGAGGCCGGATGCCATCGCCTGGGCTGCGGTGATGCCAAAACCTTTGTTGGCGTATTCGCTGTCGTGAGCCACCACGACCACATTCACTTCAGAACCGGAACCGTCGGTCTGGCTGCCGAAACGGCGACCGACGCCAAACAGGCCAAGATTACCGTCAGCGCCGGTGACGACCCGAGCGACCAGCCAATAACGCCAGTCGGTATCGAAGGCACGGCGCGCCTGCAGCACGAGCACAGCGCCTTCTTTTTGCTCACCAAGCCCGCGCAAATGGCCATCGTCGGAGTCACTTTCTTTGCGGCCCTCATCGAAGCCGATCAGCGCCTCGAATAACCAGGTGTTGGCGCGCACACCGCGCCAGCCGAGCGCTTCACCGGCAAAAAAGTAAACATCGTCGCCCTGACGCCACTGCAGTCCGCCTGCAGGCTCGATTTCCAGGCCAAATTCGTCGGAGCCTTCATAGGCTGTTTCATATTCAACACCAAAGCCAAGCCCCAGGCTCCAGCCGTCTTTGCCTTTGGAGAAATCGTCGACGGACGGCAAAGGCACCAATGCAGCGTTGCTGTCCTGTGCCCATGCAGTTTGGCTGCAAATTGTCTGTATCAGCAGCGCCAACAACATAGCGGTGTATTTTTTCATCCAGATCTCTCCTTGGGGCGATGGCAAGTTTCGGGGCCTTTCTATCAGGCTTTTACTTGATCCGTTGGTGTACAGATCACATGCCGCTACTTTTTGGCAAACACCAGGCTGCAGTGCACAGTTAATGTTGAACTGCGCTCCGAACCCTGCCTATAGTGTGACTAATTGACAGATGCCTGTATTCGCCGGTCGTACGGTGAGTGATTTCACAGTTGAGAATTCATGCAAAAAATGTCCTTAGGTGCTGGTACACAAAAAGTGCTGACAACGCAGCGACGTACGAAGTGTGCCGGCGTTGCTGCGATGTTGATAAGCCTGTGGTTCGGTACGCCGGCGAATGCGGCCGCGACCTTTAAAACTGATATGATCCAGTTTGATCCCTGGACCCGGCTGGTGGCTGGTGGCAACGGGTCAGCCACCGAAGGGATTATTGTTGACCTGCTCAATGAGTTTGAACGGCGCAGCGGTTATAAAACTGAACGCACTATGGTGCCGTACGCCCGGGTTGAACAAAACCTGCAGCAAGGCAGCACCGACTTTGCGCTGATGGCCTGGGGCGAAGCCCGTGCACGTTATGCCGAGCGGGGCAGTTGTCTGGTGCCGTTATCCTTTGGTGTACGCGCCCGGAAGAATTTTCAAATTCCCGATTATGACTCGTTGTACAAAATTCGCATTGGCACACCACGCGGGCTGAAAATTGATCCGCGTTATGATGCCGACACGGTAATGAATAAACAGCTGGTGCTGGACTATACCACCGGCGTAATGATGGCGGGCCTTGGCCGCGATGTGGATGCTGTGGCCGGATCTTTGTCGACGATTAACTATCTGATTGAACAAAACCAGATGCAGGATAAATTCGACCAGACACTGGTGCTCAATACCACGCATCTGGCGGTGGCGTTTTCGCGTAAATCGCCGTTGTTTGCCAAACGCCACCTGGTGAATGCCGTATTTGATGCGATGACGCAGGATGGCACCGCCCGGGCTATCTACGACAAATGGCTGGGTTTGCAAAGCCATCAACTGACGACTGAAGCCGTAGCTCCGCGTTGCCAGCCGGCGAAATAACGGTTCGCCGGGCAACGGGTGGGTAGCCTGTTGCCAGCAGGAGGCCAGAGTAGATGCCGGCAAGGCACATCAATTTGATTTGCTGTGTAAATCAAATTGATGTAACTTCAATTGATGCAAACCGGAGGTGAGCCATGGCCGCGTCATATCAAACCACGCCCAGTCAGCCAAAGACCTGTCAAACAGTGTCCGATGCCTGCGCTGTGTCTAACGCAGTTTTTGCGAATAAACGCAGTTATCTGCAGCTGGTGCGCGACGGCGTTTCCGGCGACAAAGTCAAAACGCTGCTGCAATGGCTGCCCGAATTAAAACCCGTCCTGGTCATTGCGTTGTCGATCAGCGCTGCCAATATCAGCCGCCTGTATAAAGGTACGCTGCCCAGTCATCAGGCCGAGCCGGTGCTGGATATCCTGCAATTGATTTGCCGCGCTGAACAGCTGTTCGGCGCCGAGATGGCACGGCAATGGCTCAATAGCCCGATGCCGGCGTTATCCGGCGACAAACCTATCGCATTATTTGACAGTTTCGTTGGCCGTAAAATGGTGGCCGACGTGCTGCAAGCCATTGAATTTGGTGACTTCAGCTAATGCAGCTGTATCGCATTTGCCCGGAAGTTTTTCTCGAGAATTACAGTGGCGAAGGCGCCAGTTTTAAAAGTGGTGGCCGCTGGAATCAACCCGGCCACCCGCGTGTTGTATTTTGCCAGTTCAGCCGCCGTGGCGATGCTGGAAGTGGCCAACTATCTGCCATCGCCGCGTTTTGTGCCGAGAAGCTACCGGCTCGGGCAATATCAGCCTGCCAGATGCGCCGATCAGCCGGTTTCAGGGCACTATGCCCGCCGACTGGGACAGCTTTCCGTACCCGGCCAGCACCCAACAGCTCGGCAGCGACTGGCTGCACAGCGAACAAAACGTGTTGCTGGAACTACCCAGCGTAACAGTGCCGCCAGGCCTTGGCAGCATTCTGCTATTTAACGCCAGTCACCCAGACGCCGCACAACTGCGCCTGCAGCAGGTCTTCCACGATATCTATAACCCACGGCTTTTTGCCGGCTTGGGCATCGTAAAGCCGTTTTAACCACCTCCGGCAGCAAAGACCGAGGGCTTGTCAGTGCGGAAAAATATAACTTTTATGTAGTCCAACAACCTGACGAGTTTGTCGTAAGCGTAACAACAACCACACCTTGCAGCATGGCTGTCGTCTTGATCAGTACGGCAGCAACTTAACTAAGTCGCCCGGTATCTTGGCGGTCGGTAGTTTTTCAAATAACTCAGTGAGATATTTGTAAGGCTCCAAGCCATTGATTTTGGCGGTTTCGACCATGCTGTATAGCGTGGCGCTGGCCGTAGCGCCGGTTCTGGTGTTTGCAAACAGCCAGGCTTTGCGGCCGATGACGAAGGGTTTTACGGCGCGTTCGGCACGATTGTTATCGATGGTCAGTCGACCATCTTCGAGGTAGCGAATAAGCTTCGGCCACTGGTTTTGCGTGTAGGAGATGCCTTTGCCGACCGCACTTTCTTTCGGGACTGTGTCTTTAGATTTCTCCAACCAGTCCCACAGTTGTTTCAGAAGTGGAGCCGCAAGTTGCTGACGCTGTTGCTGTTTCACCTCGAACGATTGGGTTTTCAGTTTACTTTCCAGTGCGTATAACTTCTGGATATGGTTCAGCGCCCAGTCCGCTTTGCCGGTTTTGCCTTTGCCTTGCGCTTGCTGTGCCTCGATAAACTTACGCCGTGCATGAGCCCAGCAACCGGCTAAGGTGGCTGAGGTTTGTTCATAACCGGCATAACCATCAACTTGCAGATAGCCGCTGTAACCTTCGAGGAACTTCACTGCATTGGCGCCGCTTCGACCATCCTGGTAGTCAAACAGCACCAGCTTGGGGCCGGTTGAACTTTCCACGCCGCAGCCGTACACCCACATGTAGCAGGTGCTTTTATCAACGTCTAATACATCTAAAGTGGTCTCGTCAGCCCAGAGCACGGGTTGTTTTAACAGCTCAGCTTTCATCAGCAACATCAGGGATTGCAGCTTGTCGGCGCAGGTGATGAGCCATCGGCTCATGGTCTGGCGACTGAGTTCAATACCGGCTTCGGTAAACATGGTTTCTTGGCGATACAGCGGCAAGCCGTAGTGCATTTTGTTGCTGACGATTTGCGCCAGCAGGCTTGGCGTCGCCATGCTTTTGGGAATGATGCTCGGTGGCACATCAGCAATGTGAATGGCTACACTGGTGCCTTCACGCTCGCAGCTGCGGCAGCTGTATTTGGGGCGCACGTGTTTAATCACGCGGATTTGGGCAGGGATAAACTCAACTTGTTCGCTGATTTCCTCACCCATGCGATGCAGTGCATGGCCGCAACAGCTGCAGGTTTTGTTGTCGATATCATGCAGCACTTCGATGCGCGGCAGCTCTGGCGCTATTCGCGGACGGCGCGGCTTGGCTGGTTCTTTGGCTTGGCTTTGTGACGCAGCTCCAAGCTCTGGACTCTCAGCATCTGACGCAGCTTCCGGCTCTACTTCTGCAAGCTGCTCGGCTTCGTTAAAGACTTGGCCGTCGCCTTCGTACGTCTCACTGCTAGGGCTAAAACGCTGGTGCTGCGCAAGGTTCAGCACTTCTTCAAAGCGCTGTACTCGCTCGGTCAATTGTTGATTGAGCGTTTCTAATTTGGCGATGCGTTGGTCTTTTTGCGCGAGTTGACGGTCTGATTTGGCTTGCTGCTCAAGCAACATCTTTTTGAGCAGTTCAACATCATCCGGCAATTCAGAAGGTATCTTTTTCATGGCCGTTATTGTAACGGCCTGTGCGGCTAAGTGCTTGTGTTCACTTAGATTGTTTTAGTGACGATCATCAAGGGTTAAAACAGATCGTCATATCAACCGGCACTTTGGTAACTGAGCGGCTGATGCGGTGTCAGTTTTTGGATATCAATGCCTTGCAACAACCAGTGCCACTGCTGCTCGCTGATGGTCAGTACTTTGCCTGACATCAGCCGCGGCCAGCGGAACTTGTCTTTTTCCAGCCGTTTGTACCACAAGCAAAAGCCGGTCTGGTCCCAGTACAACACTTTTAACCGGGTGCGCTGTTGATTGCAAAACACAAAGAGCGCACCGCTAAAGGGCGAGAGCTGCATGTCTTGTTCAACCAGCAGTGACAAGCCATTGATAGACTTACGGAAGTCGACCGGTTGTTTGTGCAAATAGATTTTGGGCGTGTCGGTAAACATCTTCATAGCGACATAGCCTTGAGTAAAGTGGCAACCCAAACTGCATCGGTTCCGGCAGGCAGATGTAATTCGACATCGCGTTTTTTGAGCACCATGGGTTGGCAAAACAGCATGCCTTGCGGTGTCAGTTCGACAAAACCGTCATTGTCATCCTGTTGCCAGGCGAGCAGTTGCCGCTTGCGCTGGCTGAAGTAGCTCGGGTCGATGCCTTGTTGTTTTGCAAACTCGGTCTGCGTTAGACCGCTGGTTTTATGCTGGTCAAATAACGCTAGCCATTGCTCGGTAGTTCTGTGGATCATTAGAAACCCTGCTTGGTTGGGAATGCAAACAGGGTATGGTTGTTTAGCTAACCGGGAAATGTGGGGTTTGAGTTACGCTTACAAACAAAGGGCAGCCAAAGCTGCCCTTTTTTTGTACTGTGTTTTCTTAACCGCGTTTGTCTTCCGGGAAGGTCACGTTCAGTTCCAGCACTGACAATTCGTCCGAGCTTTTTTCCAAAGTAACGGACACCTGGTCATCGGCGATATCGACGTATTTGCGGATCACTTCCAGAATGTCACGCTCCAGCTGCGGCAGATAATCCGGGCTGGTGCGGCGGCGACGTTCGTGCGCCACGATGATCTGAAGCCGTTCTTTAGCTGTCGAGGCGGTATTTTTTTTCGCAGAACGGAAATAATCGAGTAATGACATGATTAACCTCCGAAGATCCGTTTCAGCAGACCTTTTTTCTCAACGTTCAGGAACCGGAACGGCACAGTTTCACCGACCAGACGCGATACCGTATCGAGGTAAGCCTGACCTGCGTCGCTGTCAGCATCCAGAATAACCGGTTGACCTGAGTTCGACGCATTCAGTACGGCCTGTGATTCCGGGATCACACCCAATAATTTAATCGCCAGAATGTCGTTCACATCATCGACACTGAGCATTTCACCTTTTTGCACACGCTCCGGGTTATAGCGTGTCAGCAGCAGATGTTCTTTGATACCCGGCAAGCCTTGTTCGGCACGGCGGGATTTGCTGGATAACATGCCTAAGATCCGGTCGGAGTCGCGTACAGAAGAGACTTCCGGGTTGGTGACAACGATTGCTTCATCGGCAAAATACAGCGCCATCATAGCACCGGATTCGATACCGGCCGGTGAGTCACAAATAATAAAATCGAATTCGTCAGACAGCTCGTTCAGGACGCGCTCAACCCCTTCTTTGTGCAGCGCATCTTTGTCACGGGTTTGAGAGGCCGGCAGAATAAACAGATTGTCCAAGCGTTTATCTTTGATCATTGCTTGTTTCAGATTGGCTTCGCCGTTGATCACATTGACGAAGTCATACACCACACGGCGTTCACAGCCCATGATCAAATCGAGGTTACGCAAACCGATATCAAAATCGACGATCACAGTTTTGTGACCTTTCAGGGCCAGGCCAGTACCAATTGCCGCGCTGGTTGTGGTTTTGCCGACACCACCTTTACCTGATGTCACCACTATAATTTTTGCCATAGCACAAAGTCCTTAGAATAATTCTGCCAACATTAACTGTCCGTCCTGCAAACCAATACAGACTGGTTTCCCCCAGTAGTCGCCTTGCAGGTTGTCGCTTAACCAATAGTTACCGGCAATCGAGATTAACTCGGGTTGCATATTGTAACAATAAATCTTTTTTGAGGCGTCGCCGCCAGCACCGGCAATGGCTTTACCACGCAGTGCGCCATAAATATGAATATTGCCGTCGGCAATCACTTCAGCGCCGGCACCGACAGTGCCGCGGATAATCAAATCAGCGCCTTTGACATAAATCTGCTGACCGGAGCGGATGTTCTGCTCAATGGTTTTGTTTTCGGTGGTGATGACGGTGGGCGCCGCCGGCACGGCAGGAGCGGCCTTGACCGGTTCTGCGGTTTTGCCCGCTTTGGGTGGTTGTAGCGCCGCTAAACCGGCGGCGTGCGCGGCTTTTTTTAATGAGCTATCTGCGCCACAGACGCCGACTAATACCAGCTGTAATTCGGTAAACAGTTGTTTTATGGCGGCAAAATCCGGGACTTGGTCACAGTTTTCAACACTGATCACCACAGGTGCCTGGGTAAAAAAGCCGGGCGCCTGGGCCAGTTTGTTGCTGAGTTCCTGACGCAAAGCGGCGACGGAAAAATCCTGACAATACAGCACAGATAAAGGAAACAAACTGCCTTTGAGTTCAATGATTGGATCAGACATAGCGACCATGTGAAAAAAGGTTAAAAAAAAAGTGGTCTGCACCAATTTCGTCAAACGCCGGAGCGACGTTTTTCCGGTTTTACCCGCCGGGCATTGGTTCGCAGATTTAGCGGTTCATGGTATAGTCTGCGCCCCTGTTAGGCAAGTTACCCGGAACACAATTTCTGTCATGCTGAGCGCAATTTATAAGAGCCCGAAAAAACCTGAGACTTACTTGTATGTCACGCGCCGAGACGATTTCAGCAAAGTCCCGCCAGCGTTATTAGAGATGTTTGGCAAGCCACAGTTGGTCACTGTGCTGGACCTGAACTCACGTGCCACACTGGCTGGCGCTGACCTTGCCAAAGTCCGGCAAATGCTGAACGATACCGGCTATTACCTGCAATTACCGCCACCGCCGGAAGATCTGCTGAAAACTCACAAGAATTGGCTGGACGGGCAGGCCAATTAACCGGCTGCTCTCTGTGTTAAAAAGGATATGTTGTTGAACAGAATTATTTTTCTGACTGCTTTGGCGTTGACTGTTGCGGCCTGCAGTCATGCCGGTCAGACCCCGCCGGTCAGTGTGACTGCCACTCAGCCTCCGCTGCCAGTGGCCACCAAGGTGACAGCAAAGCCAGCAGCAGTTGCCGCAGCGGAGCAAGCTGACAAAACCGCCTCCGGTTTTGCGGTTTATGTCAAAGGCCTGCGTCAGGAAGCTGAAGCAGTAGGTTATCCAAAAGCCTTGTTAGATCAGGTATTTCCAACGCTAAAATTTCATCATACCGTCGTCAAAGCGGACAAAGGCCAACCGGAATTTGTTGAAACCCTCGATACTTATGTACCCAAACGCGTCAATGCGCAGCGGATCAAAATGGCGCGTGAAGCCTACCAGAAGTATCAGGCGGAACTGGCGCCGATCAGCGCGAAATATGGCGTGCCAGCCCGTTTTATTGTGTCGTTGTGGGGGCTGGAAAGTGCTTTTGGCCGTATCACCGGCAATTATTCAGTGCCTTCCGCCCTGGCCACTATGGCCTATGAAGGCCGGCGCGAGGAGATGTTCCGGCGCGAATTTTTCCTGGCGCTGGATATTCTGCGCGACGGCCATGTCAAATTCGCCAGTATGAAAGGCTCCTGGGCCGGCGCGATGGGACATACGCAGTTTATGCCCAGTGCCTTTATGAAATATGCGCAGGACGGCGACGGCGATGGTCACAAAGACATCTGGACCAACCGGCTGGATGCTTTTGCGTCTATCGCCAGTTATCTGAAAACTGAAGGTTGGCAAAATGGTCAGAGTTGGGGTCGCCAGGTGCGTTTACCAAAAAACTTTGATTATACCCGCGTGATCCCCAAAGGCAGTAAAGATCGGGCGCAGTGGTTGCAATGGTGGCGCGAACGCGAGCTGCCGCTGAGCCAATGGCAAAAATTGGGTCTGCGTTTAGCCGATGGTTCGCCGCTACCAGCCTCTGCGATGAAAGCCGCCGTGGTGATGCCGGATGATAAAGACGGCCGGGCTTATCTGGCGTATCCGAACTATCAGGTGCTGATGCACTGGAACCGGTCATATTATTTTGTCAGCAGTGTCGGTTATCTGGCCGATGAAATTGTCGCCAAACCTGCGGCGAAAAAAGCCGCCGCAACAGCGGCCCCAGCGCCGTAACGGAGTCGGTATGCGCTATCAACATCTGGATCTGCAAGGCAACGCAATCGCACTGCCAGTCGGTAAAGTCGTTTGTATTGGTCAGAATTATCAGGACCATATCACCGAAATGAACAGCAAAACTGCGCCAGACGCGCTGTTTTTCTTAAAGCCGGCGACGGCGCTGCGGCATTTTAGCGCGGCTCTGACCATCCCGCATGACCGTGGCTCTGTCCATAATGAAACTGAAATTGCTGTGCTTATCGGTCAGCCATTAACTGCAGTAACGCCGGAACAAGTGATGGAAGCAGTTTGGGGTTATAGCCTGGCATTGGATTTGACCTTACGTGACGTGCAGGCGGAACTGAAGAAACTCGGCCGGCCCTGGGATATTGCCAAAGGTTTTGATGGTGCTTGTCCGGTAGCAGGCTTTGTACCGGCAGCGCAGGTCGCTGACGTGCAGGCGCTGACCTTCAGCCTTGATGTGAACGGCGAAAGACGGGAGAGCGGTGATGCGGGCCTGATGATCCGCGGCATTGCTCAGATGATCAGCGAGATGTCGTATTGGTTCAGCCTGCAGCCGGGTGACATCATTTTAACTGGCACCCCGGCTGGCGTTGGGCCACTGCAGGTTGGTGATCAACTGCAGTTGAGTTTAACTAATTATTTTTCGGTACAGAGCATGGTCAGTGGTGATCCGGCACTGGCCGTACGGAGTGGCGTATGAGCCTTGCAGAAAAATTCTGGGAAACTAAATCCCTGATGGAAATGAACGACGAAGAATGGGAAGCGGTCTGTGATGGCTGCGCCAAATGTTGTCTGAATAAATTCATCGATGATGAAGATGAAGAGGCTGAAGGCCCGACTGATTTTATCCGTGAAGGTGAAACTGTGCATTTCACCAACATCGCTTGCCAGTATCTGAACAGCAATAAATGCGAATGTGACTGCTATGACTTGCGCACGGTACTGGTACCGGATTGTGTCAAACTGACGCGGGAAAACCTGAAAGACATTTTCTTTATGCCAACCAGCTGCAGCTATCGCCGTTTACAGGAAGGACGGGGTTTACCCAGCTGGCACCCGTTACTTAATGGTGGCAAAAAGAGCCTGATGCACAAAAAACAAATGTCGGTGCGCAATAAAACGATTTCTGAGCGGGCAGTCAGCATTGATGATTTTGAAGATCACATTGTGAGCTGGCCACTGAACGATTTGGATTAAAGCAGAGTTTATTAAGGAGTCTTTGCCAGTGATGGATGCCAATCTGAATTGGATCACAGAGCTTAAAACGCTGACCGAACATTACAAACCAGAGATTGCCCAGCTGGTTATCTCCGGCATTGTATTGTTGCTTTATGCCGTGTTAAGCCGGCGTATTGCACCTTTTATCTATCGGACTATCGCCGCGACCATGTTGAAAGATGAAATGAACCGCCGCGCGCTGGTCGTGTTCCATATCTTACTTTTTCTATTGCTGGTGGTCGTGCTCAGTATCATTTGGGGCATAGATATCAAAGGTTTATTGGTTCTGGCTTCATCGATGATTGCGGTTGTCGGCGTGGCCTTATTTGCTGCCTGGAGTTTGCTCAGTAACATTACTGCGTTTTTTATTTTGTTAGGCCAGACGACTTTCGCTCAGGGGCGTACCGTTAAAATTGTCGATGGCAGCAACGCGATTGAAGGGACTATTGAAGAAGTGAATTTGTTTTCGACTACCCTGCGCACCAAAGAGGGCGAGTGTGTGGTCTATCCAAATAATCTGATTGTGTCGCGGCCGGTGTTTGTCAAAGATCAGCAGCATTGCAAAACGCAGCTGGTGAAGTCGGCAGAGCGGTGGCATGCAAAACGTGAATTGGCGCTAAAACACCGGCAGAAGACCAAAACAGTGAGTTAATCAAAGCGCCGTCAGGCGCTTTTTTTTCACCAACGAAGTGGAAGAGTAGATTGCGCCAATACAAGGCGTTCTTTCTGGTCATGCGCCCTCTGGCTTAGCTGCAGGCGCGGCGCAACCGGTCGTTGACGTCATCCCATTCCGGCGTTTGCGGTGGTTGTTCCAGGTAAATCTGCTTGCCCGGCAGCGCGTCCGCTTCAAACAAACTGCGATACAATAAACGGGCATAACCGGCTTTATCTTGCGGCAGCTGACGGCTTTGCGGCAGCGCCAGCTCAGTAAATTCAGCACTTTGATACAGGCATATCACGGCGTCCGTGGATTGTTGCAGTGCGTACAGTAGTTCCGTCTTGCTGAAGATTTTCAGCGGTTTGCCCGGCTGATAATGCGCTTTGACGTTCCCCGGCACCGCCACATTGTGAAATTTGGGGGCACTCACCGCAACGCCCAACACAGTTTCCAGTTCGGCCGCGCTAATGGGGCCTGCGCGTAATACTTGTGGCTGTGCTGAGGTTAAATCGACGATGGTGGATTCAAGGCCAACATTACAATCGCCACCATCCAGCACCGCGGCGATCCGACCATTTAACCCGGCCATTACCTGCAAAGCGCTGGTAGGGCTTAGTTTTTTATACGGATTGGCGGATGGCGCGGCGACGGCAAGGCCGGTTTGCTGCAGCAGTGCCAACAACACCGGATGAGCCGGCATCCGGATGCCAATACTGTCTTTACCGCCGGTAACGACCGGGCTTACGGTATCGGCTTTATGCAATAACAACGTTAGCGGGCCTGGCCAGAAGGCTTTGGCGAGCAACAACGCTTGCGGCGGAATATCCCGTGCCCAGTCGCTGAGTTTTGCGATATCGCCGATGTGTACAATCAGCGGATGATTAGCCGGGCGGCCTTTGGCGACAAAAATCTTTGCGACGGCGTCAGGGTTGGTTGCATCTGCCGCCAAACCATAGACTGTTTCTGTCGGGACTGCGACCAGCTCACCGGCGCGCAATAATTCAGCAGCCAATGGGGTGTCGGTCAAGGCAGATAACAATAAGGTCATAACAACTCCGGCGCAAAAATGGCCGCGCATTATATCGCAGAACAGGCTCTGGCAGAAAGCATGCATTATCAATGCATAAGCAGGAAAACAAAAAGCCCGCATCCGCGGGCTTACAGTCACACAGACCGGTCAGCGTTTGGCGTAATGCGCCGTTTTATAGCGGTCGACCCACATGGCTGTCGCGCCGCAGACGGCGATTGGCATCACCAGCAGATTCAGAAACGGCACCATACTGCCAATCGCGACCGTCATGCCAAAACTGTAACTACCGGTTAAATCACCGCGCAGCTGCTGGCGCATGGTATGAAACGGCACTTTGTGGTTGTCGTAGGGGTAGTCGCAGTACTGGATGGCCATCATCCAACTGGTGAATAAAAACCACAATAACTGGCCAACCAGTGGTAACAGGAAAAACGCCAGCAGAAATACCAGCGCTCGCGGCAGACAATAAACAAATTTGGTCCATTCGCGGCCGAGCATGCGGGGCACATCCTTCATAAAGGCGGCAACCCCTTGTTCCGGCAGCGCCTGGCCGGTCAGATGCAGTTCAACTTTTTCACTGAGCAATGCATTAAAAGGTGCGGCGATAAAGTTGGCCACCATGGTAAAAGCAAACGCCAGTGATAACACCACACTTAACACCACGACCGGCCACAGCAGATATTCGAGAAAGCTCAGCCAGTCCGGCACCCAACCCATCAGATGATTCACCCAGCCCTGCACTTGCTGAATGAGATAAAAAAACGCGCCGGCAAATAAAACTAAGTTAATGCCGAGCGGGATCAGCACATAACGGCGTAATCCTTTGGTACTGAGCAAACTGAGGCCCTGAAAGAAATAATGCATGTGAATACTCCGGCAGAAAAGACAGTACGGTCCAAGCCCTGAGCTTATGAGGCAATGGCTTGATCTGCAATAGTTTTGCCGTGACAGCCATACCCCATTTTGTTACAGTCTGTGAAACTTCAACCCGGTCTTCAGCCTCTGGCATGCGCCTAAAACAGATAAAACTTGCCGGTTTTAAATCCTTTGTTGACCCGACCCTGGTGCCGTTTCCAACGGCAATGACCTGTGTGGTCGGGCCAAACGGCTGCGGTAAATCCAACGTGATTGATGCAGTGCGCTGGGTGCTGGGTGAAAGTAGCGCAAAAAACCTTCGTGGCGATGCGATGACCGACGTGATTTTTAACGGTTCGGCGCAGCGTAAACCGGTGTCGCAGGCCTCCGTTGAGCTGGTATTTGAAAATACCGAAGGCCGGGTGCAGGGTAGTCTGGCTGATCGCAGCGAGATCTCCGTCAAACGTCTGGTCACGCGTGACGCGCAGTCGTTATATTTCCTCAATGGCAGCAAATGCCGCCGCCGTGATATCACCGACATCTTTTTAGGTACAGGCCTGGGCCCGCGCAGTTATGCCATTATCGAACAGGGCATGATTTCAAAACTGATTGAATCGAGACCACAAGACTTACGCGTGTTCATTGAAGAAGCAGCCGGTATTTCCAAATACAAAGAGCGCCGCCGCGAAACCGAGACCCGCATCAGCCACACCCGTGACAATCTGGACCGGCTGAGTGACGTGCGTGAAGAATTAGGTAAAAATCTCGACAAGCTGCGCCGCCAGGCTGCAACTGCAGAGCGTTATAAAGAATTAAAAGCGACAGAACGCCGGCTCAAAGCTGAGTTGACTGCGCTGCGCTGGTACTTTTTCAACGAACAATTACAGCAAGCCGAGCAGGCTTTAGCTGTGCTGGAAACCGAATATCAGCAATTTATGAGTGAGGGTTCCGGCGCTTTTCGCGCGATGGAACAGCTTAAACAACAGCAACAAAACCTGCGCGACAGCCTGGTACAAACCCAGCAGCGGTTTTATCAGCTCGGCAGCCAAATCACCGCACTGGAGCAACAACAGTTGCATCAGCGCAGCCGCCGCCAGCAAATCCATGAAGAAAAGCGCCAGCTGCAAACCGAGATTGAGCAAGGGCTGGATCTGCAGGGAGCAGAACAACAGCAACTGGCGGAACTGGAAGTGTTGTTGCTCGAATTAGCGCCGACACTGGAATTACTGGAACAGCAACACGACGAGTTGCAACAGGCCTATCTGGACGCCGAACACCGTGGTGCCGATAGTCAGCGCGCTTATCAACAGGCACAGCAACAGGCATTTGCGCTGGCACAGCAAATACAACAACTGCGGCTGTCGGCTGAACATTTACACAGTCAGGTCTTGCGGGCGCAGCAGCAGGACTTGGCATTGATGGCGCAGTTACAGACGCTGTCGCCAGCGCCGCTGCACACCGAATTGCAGCAGTTGCAACCGCTGCAGCAACAACAACGCAGTCAGTGTGAGGCTCTGACTACAGCGCTGAGCGCGGCGGAATTGCAGTTGGATGCGGTACAACAACAGTTACAACAATGTCAGCTTGAGGCGAAAACCACCACACTGGAACTGGCAGCGCTGGCGCAGCAACATGGTGTGCTGACACAGCAACTGCGACGGCTGGAAGCAGAACAACCATTGTTGCCCAAGCTGCAAATAGCGGCTGGCTGGGATATCGCAGTGGCGGTGGCGCTGCAGGCGCTGAATTTCAGTCAGCCAGCAGCTGAATTCCCGCTTACGGCACCGGATCATCATCTGTTGCAGCCAAGCCGCGGCACTTTTGCCGCGTCAGAGCCAGCGCCTGTGGCGGGTTTGCCCACGCTGGCCAGTCAGATCGCGGCTGATACCAGTGGGCAGAAACAAATCCCGGCGCAGTTCTGGCAAATCTTTTGTGTGCAGGATTATGCACATGCGCTGCAGCTACAACCCAGTCTTGCCGCCGGGCAGTCACTGATCTGCCCGCAAGGCCGTTGGCTTGGGCCAAACTGGCTGCTGGTGGCCGACCAGCAGGCCCGGCAAAATCCGCTGCAGCTGCAACAACAGCTGGCGCAACTTACCAAGCAGCAGCAGACGCTTGGCGCAGCACAACAACAGTTGGAGCAGGACGAAGTGCAGCTGTATGCCGTGCTCGACCAGCTGCGGCAACAGCTCATTAGCGACCGTCAGGCGCTGGCCACGGCGCAGCAGCAGCTGCAAAGCAGTGTGAATCAGCAGCAACAACTGGAATTTCGCCTGACGCAGTACACACAGCAATCCACCCAATTGCTGACGCAGCGCCAGCAACTGGCGGATGACATTCAGTTGTGGCAGGAACAGCAAGCGCAGCAGCAAGATCAATTGTTACTGCTGGAAGACGACGCCGCTCTGCAGCAGGACACGCAGCGACAGCTGCAACAGCAACAAGACGCTCATCAGCAACAGCTGCGGCAACGGCGGGAACAGGAGCAACAACTGAATCAGCAACTGACCGCGCAGCGTCTGCAACAGGTCAGTCTGGAGCGGCAATTAGAAGCGGCGCGGCTACATCTGGTACGCAGCAATAGTCAGCAACAGAAACTGCGTGAACGCCTGAGTTTATTGACCGATCAACTGGAATTACTGGATGAGCCGGATTTGGCCGCGCAGGAAGACCTGCAGGCGCTGATTTTAAGCCGCGATGCAGCAGGTGCGGAGAAATTGCAGTTAGAGCAGCAATTGCAACACACTGATGAGCAGATCCGTTTGACCGAACAAGGCCAGCATGGTGTGCAGCAGCAGTTAGCGGCCCGGCAAAAACAAATGGAACATCTGCGCCTGGATGCCGAAGGCTTCCGCGTGCGTGCCAACAACATGTTGGATTTGCTGGCAGAGCAGCAAGTACAGCTCAAAGAGTTATTGCCGACTTTACCGGCGGATGCGCAGGAGCAAGTCTGGCAGCAGGACCTGGAAAAAACTGCCGAAGCATTAAGCCGGCTCGGGCCTATTAACCTCGCGGCGATTGATGAATTTAACCAACAGGATGAGCGGAAAAAATATCTGGATTTACAACATGATGATTTAACCGCTGCCCTTGAGACGCTGGAAACGGCGATCAAAAAAATCGACCGTGAAACCCGGCAGAAATTTAAAGCAACTTTTGATGCGGTGAATGAGGGCTTACAGACTTTATTTCCGAAAGTATTTGGCGGTGGCAGCGCCTATTTAGACCTGACGGATGAAGATTTATTAGAAACCGGGGTCAGCATCATGGCGCGACCCCCTGGTAAAAAAAACAGTACTATTCATTTATTATCCGGTGGAGAAAAAGCGCTTACCGCTTTATCATTGGTGTTTTCTATTTTTCGGCTCAATCCGGCGCCCTTTTGTATGCTGGATGAAGTCGATGCTCCGCTGGACGACGCCAATGTCGGGCGTTTTTGTAACTTAGTCCGGGAGATGTCGGAAAGCGTGCAGTTTATATATATCAGTCACAACAAAATTGCGATGGAGATGGCCGCTCAACTGATGGGCGTGACAATGCAGGAACCCGGCGTGTCACGTGTAGTTGCGGTGGATGTGGAAGATGCCGTCAAAATGGCACAGGCCTGATAACTAAAAGGTTAAAAAACAATGGCTGAAGAATTTCGTTATGCGTTAATTGTGTTAGGTGTGTTGGCAATGGCTGGTCTGGCGTTGCATGGCTGGTGGTCCGCGCGCAAGGCGTCACAGCAGGCACAAAGCCGTTATATGCCGGAAGATAAATCCGCAGGTGCGCCTGAAGGTTTTGATGAATATGGTGTAGGGAAGAAACGCAAACTGGCTCCCGGCGAAAAACCGCAACCAAAACCGGCACCCAGTGTGGCACCTCGCAGCGATCGCTTGCGCGAGCCGGCGAAAAAATTCCGTGAAGAACGCGAAAAAACGGCCGAAGTCCACGAAGAACCCTCATTGTCATTTAGTGCCGACGACGATGTAGAAGTCAGCAGCGATACTCAGACGCCCGCCGAAGGCCCCAGTGAAGTGCTGATCCTTTATGTGCTGTTGCCGGAAGGACAGGAAATCAATGGCGCCATGTTGCTGCCAAGCCTGCTGACTTTAGGTTTCAAATACGGTGAGATGAATATTTTCCATCGTCATCAGGACAATGCCGGCTCTGGTGGCATCTTATTCAGTCTCGCCAACATGTTTAATCCGGGTACTTTTGATCTCGAAGAGATGGATAAACTGCAAACCCGCGGCTTAAGTCTGTTTATGACGTTACCCGGCCCCGGTGAAGCGCTGCAGAGTTTTAACCTGATGCATAGTGCCGCCCGCAAACTGTCGGATGAATTCGGTGGTCAGGTGCTGGATAACACCCGCAGTGTGCTGACGGTACAAACGACCCGGCATTATGTGGAGAAGATCCGCGAATTCCAGCGTCAGCAATTGATCCGTAACTGACGTACTTTGAGTATCCCCAGAAAACCGGCCTCGCGCCGGTTTTTTTTATGTCCAGGGATGGACGGTACACCGACAATGCAGGAGCAATTGTCGGTGATTCGCGCCATCCTTGGCGCTCACCTTTCAGGCCAACGCGTTGCGTTGTTAAAAATTGCTCCCGGCAATTTTTTTATGTCCAGGGATGAACGCCATTCGTTCTGCGAAGGGCAAATGCAGGTACCCAGTACGTGGTAAACAGCACGTAGTACCCAGCACGTGCTACCCAGAGATTGTCGGTGATTCGCGCCAGCCGTGGCGCTTTGCGTGTTTTCGCATGCTAAGCACCAAGCGTTGTCCTGTCAGACAAATATCAGAAAAATGTCACGCTGATATCCGGCAGATCTGCTCCTGCCGTCCATGGTTGTTGCGCAGCTGCTGAGATGCGATTGCAACCACCGGTATAAATAAAAACATCAGGAACATGACATGAAAAAAATACCTATATATGGCGCGCTGTCCGGCGCGCTTTTTTGTTTTGCAGTAGTGGCCGAACCGGTCTGGATCAGTGTTGAACCCAAAGTATTACAGGCCTTGCCGGCGCTTGAGGTGCTGCAACAACAACCCATCACACCGGCATTGTCGGTCATGCACGCTGGCCATCAGCAACCTGTATTGGTGCAGGTGGATACTGCAGATTTGATGCAGCTGTCGGCCTATATCCACAACGAGCAACATCGCTGTGGCGGTTATATAGCTTATGACAGTCTGGACCAGGCGGTAAAAGCACTGACACAACCTTTGCTGGCGGCCAGTTTCACGGCGCCGCCATTGTCGCAGGGCACATTGGTCAACACCCACCTGCCACAGCTGAATCAGGCCGGCATCGCGCAATTTATCAGTGATTTAAGCCAATATACCAACCGCTATTACACCACCAGCAGCGGGACTCAGTCGGCAGATTGGATCGCCAGTCAGTGGCAAAGCCTGGCTAATGGCAAAGCGTGGATGAAAGTCAGCCGGATCAGCCACAGTGGTTATCCGCAGCGTTCGGTGCTGCTGGAAATCACCGGTAGCGAAAAACCGGATGAAATCGTCGTGCTGGGTGGGCACCTCGATTCCATCAATAGTGCTGGCACCAGCGAAACTACCCGCGCACCAGGCTCCGATGATGATGCGTCCGGCATCGCCACGCTGACAGAGATTATCCGGGTGCTGAGCAGTGCCGGGCTCAGACCCAAACGCACGATCCGCTTTTATGGCTATGCCGCTGAAGAAGTGGGGCTGCGTGGCAGCAAGGACATCGCCACAGCCGCCGCCAATACGGCGCAAAATATCATTGCGGCGATGCAACTGGATATGACCAACTTTAAAGGCTCTGCCGAAGATATCGTATTGATGACGGACTATACCAATGCCAATCTGAATGGCTATCTGCAAAAACTGATTAGCACCTATCAGCCGACTTTACGCCACAGTACTGACGTGTGCGGCTACGGCTGTTCTGATCACGCGTCCTGGCACAACGCTGGTTTTGCCGCGTCGATGCCGTTTGAAGCGCGTTTTGCCGGCAGCAACAAAAAAATTCACACTGCCAATGACACTTTAGCCAATTCAGATCCAACGGCCATGCATGCGCTGAAATTTGCCCGGCTTGGCTTATCCTTTGTGCTGGAACTCGGCAATGCCGGCAGTTCAGTGCCGGGCGGCACCAGCGGCAGTTTCCCCAATCTGGCCGCGACCACAGGGAACTGGGTGTATAAAACTATCGTGGTGCCAGCTGGCAAAGCCCAGCTGAATGTCAATATGAGCGGCGGTAGCGGTGATGCCGATTTATATCTGCGCGCAGGCAGTAACCCCACCACCAGTAGTTATCAGTGTCGACCCTATAAAACTGGCAACACTGAAAGTTGCGTTATTGCCAATCCACAAGCCGGTAACTGGATGGTCGGTATCCGCGCCTACAGCAGTTTCAGTGCTGTAAATGTGAACTGGCAGCAGAACTGAGTCAGTCATTGCGGATTAACATAAAAAAACTGCTGACTTGCGCAGCAGTTTTCCTGGCTACAGCCAAGTGCAGGTATCTGATAGCGCGATCAGATAGATCAGGCCAGTGGACAGAACCGCTGTGCGCAGATCCATCACGGACCGCGACGCCGCATTCAGCCTGCGGGCTGCATGCTGCATTAATCTGATGTGGTTAGCCCGGCGGGGAGCCGGGCTGTTTTTTCGCCAGACAACTCAAACCCGGCCAATTCCCGCGTGTTTTGACCTTGCAAGCGGCCAGACAAATCCCCATGCTATAGCCCATTACTCACTGATCACTGAGCCCGGCCCGATGTCCGATCTGCAAACCCGCCTTGATACCCTGCGTCATACGCTGAACCAGCATGGTTACCAATATTATGTGCTGGATAACCCCAGCATTCCGGATGCGGATTATGACGCTTTGTATCGTGAGCTGCAGGCGCTGGAGCAACAGCATCCTGAACTCATCACGCCGGATTCACCGACACAACGGGTTGGGGCGGCGCCATTGGATAAATTTGGCCAGGTTAGCCATCAAATTCCGATGTTGTCGCTGGATAATGCTTTTGAAGCCGCTGATTTTCAGGCGTTTTATCAGCGCATGGCCGACCGGCTCGATCAACAAATTGAATTCAGTTTTTGCGCTGAACCCAAACTCGATGGTCTGGCGGTCAGTATTCGTTATGAAGATGGCGTGCTGGTGCAGGCTGCGACGCGCGGTGATGGCTATACCGGTGAAGACATCACCAGCAATATCAAAACCATCCGGGCCATTCCGCTGAAGTTACAAGGTGCGTATCCGCCGGTATTAGAAGTGCGCGGCGAAGTCTTTATGCCGCTGGCCGGGTTTGATGCGATGAATGAAAAAGCTAAGGCGAGCGGTGACAAAGTCTTTGCTAATCCGCGCAATGCGGCGGCCGGCAGTTTGCGCCAGTTAGATCCGCGCATCACCGCCAACCGGCCTTTGAGTTTTTATGCCTATGCTGTAGGCGCTGTGACAGATCCGGCGTTATTGCTAAGCAGCACCAGCCATTATGCCCGCCTGCAGCAATTAAAAAGCTGGGGCTTGCCGGTGTGCCCGGAGATCCGCCTGGTGGCAGGTGCGGAAGCGGCACTCGCATACCATGCCGATATTCTGGTGCGTCGTGCCAGTCTTGCTTATGAGATCGACGGCGTGGTGCTGAAGGTCGACGATTTACTGCAACAACAAAACCTCGGTTTTGTCTCACGCGCGCCGCGCTGGGCCATTGCCTTTAAATTCCCGGCGCAGGAAAAAACAACCCGCTTACTTGATGTCGAGTTTCAGGTCGGCCGCACCGGCTCAGTTACGCCGGTGGCGCGGCTGGAGCCGGTCAGTGTCGGCGGTGTCACAGTCTCCAATGCCACTTTGCATAATCAGGATGAAATTAACCGCCTCGGCATTAAAATCGGCGACAGCGTGATTATCCGCCGTGCTGGTGATGTGATCCCGCAAGTGGTCGCAGTGGTGTTGGCTGAGCGGCCAGCAAATGCCCGCGATATCCTGTTTCCCACTGAGTGCCCGGTTTGTGGCAGTGCCACGGAGCGGGTAGAAGGCGAAGCGGTGACGCGCTGTACCGGCGGTTTGTTTTGTGGTGCGCAGCGCAAAGAAGCGCTGAAGCATTTTGTCGCCCGCAAAGCGATGGATATTGATGGTTTGGGTGACAAGCTGATCGAGCAGTTAGTCGACGAGCAGCTGGTGCAAAGCCCGGTCGATATTTATCGTCTGGATATGCCGGCGCTGGTCGGGCTGGAGCGGATGGGCGAAAAGTCGGCAATGAAGTTGCTGGCCGCGATTGAACAATCAAAACAAAGTACGCTGTCGCGGTTTATTTATGCGCTTGGCATTCGCGAAGTGGGCGAAGCGACTGCTTTGAACCTGGCACAGCACTTTCGCAGTCTGGACGCTTTACGCGCGGCGTCGTTGGAGCAGTTGCTGGCGGTGGCCGATGTTGGGTCTGTGGTTGCCGGACAAATTCTGCATTTTCTGGCCGAACCACACAATCAGACCGTCATTGATGGTCTGATTGCTGTTGGTGTGCAATGGCCGGATATTGCTGAAAAAGCGCAAACTGCGCAGCCGCTGGCAGGTCAGACGTTGGTCCTGACTGGCACTCTGATTGCGATGGGCCGCGATGAAGCCAAAGAAAAATTGCAGCAACTGGGGGCCAAAGTTGCAGGCTCTGTATCAGCAAAAACCAGCGCCGTGATCGCCGGCGACAATGCCGGTTCCAAGCTGGCCAAAGCAGAAGAGCTGGGGGTTGCGGTCTGGACTGAACAACAGATGCTGGACTTATTTAGCGAACATGGGCTGGCCGGATGAAGCATTATCCGGACCTGCCGTTATTGGATCAGGATGGTTTGCACCGGGTACCATTACGCTTTTACGCAGTCTTATTAGTGCTGCTGCGGCCTTACTTGTGTTGGTTGGTGACGCTGGTGATGCCGGAAGCTGAGCGAAAAGCAGTGCTGAGTTTTTTCTACCCACTGGCCGATGATTTTGTCCGGGCAGTGCTGATCGCTATCCCGGCGTTGCTGGTGCTGGCTGCGGTCAGTCAGCGGGTGCCTTATGATAAAAAGCAACGACGGGGGCGGGCGAAAAAATTCTGGTTTGCACTCTGGCGCTATGGCCGCTGGTTATTACTTGCGGTGGCTTCTACAGATTTATACTGGACTATCAGTCATTTACCGCCTTATGTCGCGTTGCATGCACCTGGTTTATTGCTGATTGTGGCGGCGTTAGGCTTAAGCTTGATGTACTTGCTGCGCAGTAAACAAATGCGGCTGATTTTCACTGAATGGCCGGAAGATAAAAAGTAACTACCCAACTACAGACTTAGCTCGCCAGTTGTTTTTGTTTCAGCTGGTCAAAACGGCGTTGTTGTTCCGGATTCAGTTTACCCAGTTCAATTGCCCGTAAACAGGCATGTTGCAGCCGGCTGCGTTTGACCGGATCTATAGCGCCGGTTGGTGCAGTCAGCATACTTTGCAATAAATTCAGCGCGATGCCGGCGTTACGCGGTAATAAACGAAAGGCATGTTCAAAGGCGCTTAGGGCAGCCTGCCAGTTGCCATGCTGATAATGCATTACAGCGACGTTGTTGAGTTCACGCGGCGCCGTCGTCAGCTCAGCCCTTTCCTGTTGTTCTTGCTGCAAATAGGTCTGTAAATACGGATCTGTCGGCTGTTGTTGACAGAATTCGCCGATTTTTTCAAACCAGCGTTTGGATGCCTGGGTCAGGCCGACTTCGTGTAAGGCTTTTGCTCTGTCCAGCGCATCTTCCAGCGCGGTAATTTGCAGCGGTACTTCGTCCATCGTTTCCAGAATTTTCAGTGCTTTATCTTTTTGTGCACGCAGATAATGTAGCCGCGCCTGCAACACAGTTTGCTGCTCGTGGGTGTCAGATTGCGGGAAGGCATTGCGCAGCTGATTCAGTGCTTCTGTGGCCTGTTTACTCAGTTTGTTGGTTTCCCCATCTTCATCCATCGATACCGCGTAATCAATGCAGGCCCGCGCCAGATTCAGGTACAGATCTGGTTGTTCATACATCGAATGCCGGGCGAATTTGAGTAAGTCACGGGCCGATTTATATTGGCGCTCGTAGTCATGATTTAAACGGGACAACTGCTGTAACTTTTGCTGACGGAACAGATTGCGCGGCGCCAGGTCTACCGCTTGCTCCAGATGTTGTTGCGCCTGATCAAAACTCTTGTTGCGAAACTCCAGCTCAGATTGATATTCCAGCGCGGTCAGCTTCGTATCGCGTTTGGTCGACATCCGCTCCAGCATCATACCAACGGCGTCAAATTCTTCCTCAGCAAACAAAGCCCGTACCAAGCCGATTTGGGCCCAGCTGAACGGCTGAACTGCCTGCACCGACTGATAAAACTTCGCCGCATCGGCAGCACGGCCAGATTGCAGCAACAAATCACCTTTGAGTTTTAACAAGGTCGGCACCAGTTTCGGTGCAGGCGCGTTGGCTAATAACTGATCCAGCTCCTGCAGCGCCTTTTCTGGCCGGTTTGCATCCAGATACTGATGCAAGGGCCGCAGCTCCTGTTTGCGTTTTAAAACCCGCTCAATGCGCTGCTGTAAGTCACCGATCGTGTAAGGTTTAGCCAGAAACTCATCGGGTTGCAGTTCAATCACCGAATGGACCAGCGATGGATCGGTTTCGGCACTGATAAAGATAAAACCAGTATTGTGACTTTGCAGCTGGCGGGTTTTCAGTTCTTCGTACAGTTGAAATCCATCTTTGCCTTGCTGCAGATTAAACGACAGGATGATCAAATCGAACTGCTGTTGCTGGCACAATTGCAATGCCCAGCTGGCGCGGTCAGTCAGCTGCACACTGCTATAGCCGAGTTTCTCCAGCGCAAATTTCAGATAATTCTGCGCCAACGCCTGTTCATCGATCACCAGGATCCGAATATCCCGGCTAAATGCCTGTTCCATCAATGCCCGTCTGTCAGTAACTGCAATCTGTCTGTTCTATCTGCCTACTATAGCAGGCGCTGAAATCGCAACAATACAAATCACAGCTTTGGGCTGAGCTTTTACAGAGTGTTTACAGAAGGTTACAGCTGGCTGCTGCGCTATTCTTTAGGCTGAACGCCATTGCAACTGAATGGAGAGTTCCCCGATGTACCTGAACCGTTTTATCCCGTTATCGGTCTGTTCGTTATTGGCGCTGACTGGCTGCGACAATGAATTTAAACTCGGCGCTGATGGTGATGTCGTCAGTTACAACTTCCAGTATGGTACGCAAAACTGGACCGCGGGCTTTAGTGATTATCCAAGCAATGATGCGGCGACTTATGAACTCGCCAGTGGTCTGCGTAACCTGCCGACCGGTTTTCAGGGCAGCGGTTTTATGCTCAGTGGCCATAACCGCAGTGACGATCTGTTTATGTTTATTAAACGGAAAATCAGCGGTTTATCACCTTCCAGCAAATACAAAGCACAGTTAAAAGCAACCTTTCTCAGTAATGCCGGGGTCGGTTGTATGGGGATTGGTGGCGCGCCGGGTGAATCTGTCTGGCTGAAATTCGGTTATGCCGACAAAGAACCTAAACAAGATGGCTTCACGTTAAATGTCCCTAAAGGCGACCAGTCGCAGGACGGGACTCAGGCTAAAGTGCAGGGGGACGTTGCTGTGGCAGATGCTAAATGTGATGGCTCGGTTTACAAAGCCAAAACACTGAAAAACAGCGAAAAAACCTTGGACATCACCACGAGCGCCGATGGTTCAGTCTGGTTGTTTGTCGGCACAGATTCGGGTTTTGAAGGCAAAACCACGTTGTATTACCAGAATATTGAAGTGCGTTTTACACCGAAATAAGTTTCAGATGTGGTGCTTTTGCCCGGTAGTTTGTCCCGCTGCCGGGCTTTTTTATCGAGATGAGCGCGTAGGTTTATAAGTAACGGCTGATTTTCAGAGTCGCCAAAGAATACTGAGAAAGTTATGGAGAATTGAAGAGTAGAGTTGGTGGATGCTACTGGGATCGAACCAGTGCCCCTCGTGTGGTCATGAGGAGCGGGGGATGCGAAGCATCGCATACAACATATTCAGATTGAGAAAAATAACTTAAACAGAGATGTGGTGGATGCTACTGGGATCGAACCAGTGACCCTCGCCTTGTAAGGGCGATGCTCTCCCAGCTGAGCTAAGCATCCTGGGGAAAACTGTCGGTGGATATGGTGGATGCTACTGGGATCGAACCAGTGACCCTCGCCTTGTAAGGGCGATGCTCTCCCAGCTGAGCTAAGCATCCTGGGGAAATACTGTCGAGGATATGGTGGATGCTACTGGGATCGAACCAGTGACCCTCGCCTTGTAAGGGCGATGCTCTCCCAGCTGAGCTAAGCATCCCGGGATTATCACACGACAACGTTATGGTGGATGCTACTGGGATCGAACCAGTGACCCTCGCCTTGTAAGGGCGATGCTCTCCCAGCTGAGCTAAGCATCCGTCCTAACGTTCGGCGGTCATTATAGGGACCGGGCTTTTTGTGTCAATAATATTTTGAGATATTCCAGCCGGATGCTGCAAAAGTAGCCGTTTTGTCGGCGTTTGCTCAGCATTCATGCAAAGCCTTGGATGAGAGCCAAGTGGAGGAGACGGCGCAGCATTCAACCGACAGTGCACGGTCAGAATGGCAGACAAAACACTGCCACATTGCTACAATAGCGCCCATTTTTCGACAGACCTTCTGGAAGCCTTATGTCTACTGTGACCCGTTTCGCCCCAAGTCCTACCGGTTACCTGCATGTCGGCGGTGCCCGTACTGCGTTATATAGCTGGTTATACGCCAAAAAAACCGGCGGTAAATTTATCCTGCGGATTGAAGACACTGATCTGGAACGCTCCACTCAGGCTTCCGTTGACGCCATCATGGATGGGATGAACTGGCTGGAACTGGACTGGGATGAAGGCCCGTATTATCAGACTAAACGCTTTGATCTGTATAAAGAAGTGGTGGCGCAGCTGCTGGCTGAAGGCAAAGCGTATAAATGTTTCTGTACACCGGAAGAAGTGGACGCGATGCGCGAAGCGCAAATGGCCGCCGGTGAAAAACCGAAATATAACGGCATGTGGCGTGACCGTACTGATCATCCAAGCGATAAACCATTTTGCATTCGCTTTAAAAACCCGCAGGATGGTGTGGTGGTCATCGACGATATGATCAAAGGCCGCATCGAAGTGGCCAACGCCGAACTGGACGATCTGGTGATTGCCCGCAGCGACGGCACGCCAACCTATAACCTGACCGTTGTGGTCGACGACTGGAAAATGGGCGTGACGCACGTTATTCGCGGCGACGACCACGTCAATAACACGCCACGGCAGATGAACATTCTGGCCGCTTTAGGCGCGACATTACCGAAATATGCGCACGTGCCGATGATTCTGGGTGATGACGGTAAACGTCTGTCCAAGCGCCATGGCGCTGTGGGTGTGATGCAATACCGTGACTACGGTTTCCTGCCGGAAGCGCTGCTGAACTATTTGGTCCGCCTGGGTTGGTCGCACGGTGACCAGGAGATTTTCAGCCGCGACGAACTGGTTGAGCTGTTTGATTTGTCCGCCTGTAACCGCGCCCCCTCGGCCTTTAACACCGAAAAACTGCTGTGGTTGAATCAGCACTATATCCGCACTTCACCAGCAGCCCATGTCGCCAAACACCTGCAATGGCATGTCGAAGATCAGAAGCTGGATATCAGCAATGGCCCAAGCCTGGAACAGCTGATTGCGGTGCAAGGCGAGCGGGTGAAAACGCTGAAAGAAATGATCGAAGTCAGTCGGTATTTCTATGAAGATTTCAGCGCTTTTGAAGAAAACGCGGCGAAAAAACATCTGCGCCCGGTCGCAGCAGAGCCATTAAAAGCCGTGCAGGCCCATTTAGCCGCTCTTAATGACTGGTCGGCTGAAACCGTGCATGCCGCCATCAATAGCGCCGCTGAAAGTTTGGGCCTTGGCATGGGTAAAGTCGGCATGCCGCTGCGGGTGGCTGTGACCGGTGGTGGCAATTCGCCGTCATTGGATGTGACCTTAGCGCTGATTGGCAAAGCCCGTTGTCTGGCGCGCATTGACCTGGCGCTGGCCTTTATCGCCGAGCGTGGCGAAGCGGCTTAAGCATCCCGATGCAGGCTGTATCAAGTGCTGATAAAGCCAGTCAATGACTGGCTTTATTATTTTTCTGACGGCTACGGCGGTCTACCGTTTTTCAAAAGAGTGTGTTGTGAAACAATTTTTATCCCTTATCGTGTTGACCACGAGTGTGTTTCTTTCGCAGGCGCAGGCCACAACGAATGATTCTGCGTATGAGAGTAACGTGCAGGCGGTCCCGCTCGGGCAATCGGCTTTACCGCAGGAAAAACTGCGCTCTGGTCAGACTTATCAGCAATTAAAAGAAAATGCTTTTTCAACGGATTCGGCACTCGGTGGCGACAAAGTGCAGGCGATCGATCCGGACAAAGTCTGGGGCGGTGATATTGAACTGGGATTAGTGCTGAGCAGCGGCAACACCCAATCAACGGCGATTCGCACCAACGCTGAACTGATGCACGAACTGACGGATTTTCGTAACAAATACCTGATCCAGACGCTGATCCAGCGCAATAGCCAGTTTGATGAAGCGACCGGCGACAAAACCCGCTACACCACGGCGCAGCGGGTCAATCTGGTCGCGCAGAGTAACTATAAGTTTTACCAGAGTGAACACAGTATCTTCGGCCGCGCTTCTTATTTAAATGACCGCTTTGGTGCTTTTGAAGAACAGGGGGCCTTAGCCGCCGGTTATGCGATGCGGGCTTATCAAAGTGGCGATGATTATCTTGATTTGGAAACTGGTCCTGGTATCGCTTATCAGCAGACCAGCGACAAAAAAACCAGCAGCGGCATGATTTGGTGGGTCGCGGCCAACCTCGATTATCACTTAACCGCCAGCAACAGTTTCCGTCAGGCTTTAGAATGGTCTGTTTCGCTGGATGGTAAAAACTCCAGCTGGCAAAGCCGCTCCAGCCTGACATCGCAGGTCAATGGCCGGTTGTCGATGCGGTTGAATTTCACGGTCAAATACGACTCCAACCCAGGGCAATTCAGACAAAAAACTGATACTGAAACGTCGGCAACGCTGGTGTATTCGTTCTGATGCGAATCAAGGTTGCCAGTTGTTTTGCTCTGTTGCTGAGCCTGAACACTCAGGCAAACGAGGCTTATCACTGGCTATTACCGGATAGCTACCAGCCGCAAGCAACGGATTCGCTGCTGAGTATCAACTTTAAAAATTCGCAGCAAGTGCTGCTGAACTTAAGTTTCCACGTTGATGATGAGTGGCGCGACGTGACGGCCGAAACCATGCGTGCTGAATTTATTGATGGTTTGCTGGCGGTGCCCGGTGTCAAATCCGGCCGGCGTTTTGTGCTGAAATTACCGGCACAGCAGCTTGGGAAACGCCAAATTCCGCCGCGCGAATGGTTTTGTCAGGACTGGCAAGGGCCGGGCCTTGGCAGCAAGCAGATTGGCCGGATCTGTGTGTTTGCCGACAAGGCGTTGCGGGTGGTGGTCAGTCTGAATAGCCCATCTACGCATGCGAAAACTGCAGCAGAAGATTATCAGCTGGCGCTCTCGGGTTTAAGCCTGGACTGGGACGCGCTGGTGGCGCTGCGCGATAGTCAGCCATAGTTAGTCATAGTCCGTTGAACATAAAAAAACCGCCACTGGCGGTTTTTTTAGCTCTGTTTACCAATTTCCACAGCGATTAGTGCAGTACCCGTGCTTTTAACGTGCCTGGAATGGCTTTTAATTCGTTCAGCGCCAGTTCCTGGTCGTCGCTGTCGATATCAATGACGACATAACCGATTTCAGCATTGGTTTGCAGATACTGACCTGAGATGTTGATGCCATGACGGGCAAAAGCTTCGTTGATTTTGGTCAGCATACCCGGCTGGTTTTTGTGGATATGCAGCAGGCGTGAGCGGCCTTTGTGCTCCGGCAGCGACACTTCCGGGAAATTGACTGCAGACAGCGTCGAGCCATTGTCTGAGTATTTCACTAATTTACCCGCTACTTCGTAACCGATATTTTCCTGCGCTTCCTGAGTTGAACCACCGATATGCGGTGTCAGGATCACGTTGTCAAATGCACGCAGTGGCGAGACAAATTCTTCGTCGTTGCCGGTTGGTTCCACCGGGAACACGTCAATGGCAGCGCCCGCCAGTTTTTTGCTGGCAAGCGCAGCGGCTAACGCGTCAATGTCGACCACAGTGCCGCGTGACGCGTTAATCAGGATTGAACCGGCCTTCATCAGGTCGAGCTCTGCTTCACCAATCATATTTTTGGTCTGTGGTGTTTCTGGCACATGCAAAGTTACGATGTCAGAGGTTTTCAGCAGGGTAGAGAAATCAACCTGGGTGGCGTTGCCGAGCACCAGCTTGTCTTCAATATCGTAAAACTGCACGCGCATGCCGATATTTTCCGCCATGATCGACAGCTGCGTACCGATATGGCCATAGCCGATGATGCCCAGCGTTTTACCGCGCGCTTCAAACGACTGATTCGCTGTTTTTTGCCATTCGCCGCGGTGGGCGGCGGCGTTACGCTGCGGAATACCACGCAGCAACATAATGATTTCACCCAGTACCAGTTCGGCGACTGAGCGGGTATTGGAGAACGGCGCGTTAAATACCGGAATAGCCCGGCGCAGCGCGGCGTCTAAATCAACCTGATTGGTGCCGATACAAAAACAGCCAATCGCCGCCAGTTTTTGCGCTTCGGCCAGAACTTTGTCAGTCAGCTGCGTACGGGAGCGGATGCCGATAAAATGTACGTCGCGGATTTTTTCAATCAGTTCCGCTTCGTCTAATGAGGTTTTTAAATATTCAATATTGCTGTAACCCTGATTCTTAAAGGTTTGCACAGCACTTTGGTGTAAGCCTTCCAGCAACAGGATTTTGATCTTGTCTTTGGGTAACGAGTACTTTTCCATCTTCACTTCTCTTAATGTTGCAAAATTCTGGCTCGGGCTTTGGTTGTATTTTTTTCTTATAATTTTTGGCTTATTTGATCACACGGGTGCCATCCGGGCCACCGACCAGCACTACATCCGCGGCGCGGGCGGCAAACAGGCCATTGCAGACCACGCCGGTGATGTGATTGATTTGTTGTTCCAGCGCCAGCGCGTCGGTGATTTGTAAATCATGCACATCGAGAATGATATTGCCGTTGTCGGTCACCACAGCTTCACGCCAGACCGGGCGGCCGCCGAGTTTTTGCAGTTCACGCGCGACATAATTGCGCGCCATCGGGATCACTTCAACCGGTAGTGGGAATTTCCCCAATACGGCCACTTCTTTGCTGGCATCGACGATACAGACAAACTGTGCTGCCACAGCGGCGACGATTTTTTCGCGGGTCAGCGCTGCGCCACCGCCTTTGATCATATGGCGGCTGGGATTGATTTCATCGGCGCCATCGACATACACACTGAAGCTGTCGATGTCATTGAGATCAAACACCTGGATACCAAGTGCCTGCATTTTTTCTGTGCTGGCGATCGAGCTCGACACCGCACCTTTGATCTCCGCTTTGATGCTGGCTAAAGCGTCGATAAAATGATTGACCGTGGAGCCGGTACCAACACCGACAATGCTGTGGCGGGGAACAAATTCCAGCGCAGCCCAGGCAGCGCGTTTTTTCATTTCATCTTGAGTGATTGTCGATAAAGTGCTTGCGGTAGACATCAGACTGCTCTTTCACGTTTAGCCATACAGACGGATATTATATCGAAAGCAGGGGCGGGCAAAAGGCCAATTTTAGTTTGTGCTGATAAATTCAGTGAATAGTCGGTATTTGCTGGTCTGCGGGGCCTGATAAAACAAAAACGCCGCGAAAAGAGCGGCGTTTTGGCGTCGTCAGCCTGGATTAACCGGCGAGCTGTTTACGGCGCTGGCGGAAATCGTTGAGTAGCGACAGCACCACATAAACACCGATCACCGGAATTAAGCCATAGACGATGTAATCCTGCAGTTGTGGCAGGTAATCCATTTTCAGCGTCAAGGCGACCAGATACCAGGTGTAGGCGACATAAGCGGTCAGGAACAACGCACCTTCGATGCGGTTTAAGATGGCGCCGGCGAAGAAAAATGGCACACATAACAGGGCGACGGCCAACATCACCGGAATATCCAGCGCGGTCATCTGAGCACCTGCCAATAAAGGTACTGGCGACACCAAACCAGAAATACCCAGGACACAGAGGATATTAAATATATTACTGCCAACAACATTGCCGACGGCGATATCCCTTTCCCCTTTGATTGCTGCCATGATGGATGTAACCATTTCAGGTAAGGACGTGCCTACCGCGACAATAGTCAGGCCGATCACTGCTTCACTGATGCCCCAAGCCGTTGCTAATGCAACTGCGCTGCTGACCATCCAGTCTGAGCCTTGAACCAGTAATCCCAGGCCTACCACAACAAAGAGCAGACTTTGCCATTTCGGATGTGGTTCTTTTAACATCTCAACCACTTCTTCGTCGACCGAATCGCTCCCTTGTTTCTTGCCCTGATAAAACAGGAAAAACGTGTAAGTCAGTAAACCTGCGACAAAAATGCCGGCTTCGATTCTGTTGATGTCGCCATCTTGCACAAAAAGCACCAAGACCAAGGACAGCAGCACCATAATTGGGACGTCCTGCCGGATTAATTGCTTTGATATAACCAAAGGCAATATGACGGCTGACATACCCAGAATGAATAAGACGTTGACAATATTGCTACCCACGACATTTGCTATCGCAAGTTCGGCTTCGCCGGCATACGCGGCTTTTACACTGACTGCCAGTTCAGGCGCACTGGTACCAAAGGCGACAACAGTTAACCCTATCACTAAACTTGGAATGCCAAAGGAGCTGGCTAACCGAGCAGCACCTTTGACCAGCATATCAGCGCCTGCCACTAACAATACCAGACCAAGGCCCAGCAATAACCACGTCATCATGTTGTATCTGCCTGTTTGAAATGTTTAGAAACAAATGCGGCAAGACTACTGGGATGTGAGGTGAAACTCAATCAAGATTAATCTGTCGGGTTCGCAGATTTGACCGAAGTATGTCTGCAAAAAGCTTAGCGGGATGGCGCAATTAAAAACGGCACCCGAAGGTGCCGCCGCAGTCATTTTATGCGTTCACTGAGTTATTTCGCCAGTGTCAGTTTAAAACCACTTAAACTGTTTTGTTCTTTTTCCGCTACCAACAGATAGTTGCTGCCGCTGACAAGTTTTGTCAATTCAGTTTGCGCTAGCAGGATCTTGTTGTTGTTATTGTCTTTGTGCACCACATACATCGTGTACTCGCCGGCTGGCAAGGTCACACTGGTTTGTGAGGCGTAGTTCAGTGTGGTGACGTAGTAGGCGGTATTTTCCATCGTGTAGCCTGGCTTCACAAAGTACAGACTGACCTGGTCGTAATCCGGAATGGTATTGACGGCATTAAACACAAAGTCATACACCTGCGGCGTTTTTGAGTCTGTTACCGTGATCGCGGCAGCTTTCTGTGCCGCATCCTGATAAAACACCACCGATTTGACCGCGCCCTGACTGAGCGTAATCAGGCCGTTGCGCATCACCAGTGCGCCTTTATCATCGGTCAGACTGACACGATAATCGCCGGCAATCACTTCGGTGTAAGCACTTAACGTATCAATCGGCAATTTGGCGATGGCGGGCGTTGCGGTCAAATCGCCAAGGAACACACTGCCGGTGCCTGTGCTGTTCATCGAGTTATAGATGCGGAACTGGGCGTTGCTGGTGATATCTTCCAGCGTCGTCACTGTGGTTGTATTGCCAACCAGATCCAGCGCCAGTTTATTGCCGGCGGATGGACCTGTTGCACTGCGTAGCACCAACAGATATTCGGTTTCATAACTCAGCGTCACTGCGTCTGATTTAAACAGTACGGTTTTGTCGCCGCCTTTGGTGACATAAAAAATGTAGCTGCCGGTGTCATAGGTCTGGAACTGTGTCAGGCCTTTGTAGCTGGCGCTGTTGACCAGCTTGGCATCGGAAAATGCCTGATCATCTTCAGAGATATATAAATCGTAGCTGTTGCTGTTATTCACCAGATCCAGCATGGCAACTTTGAATTGGTCATCTAATTCGTCGTCGCGGCTGAATTTAAAGGTCAGTAATTCCGGACTGTTAAAATCACCCAGCATGGCTAAAAAGGTTTTTTCACCGTCCGCGAGCGTCACTTTGTCAGTGCGCACTGTGGCGGTTTCACCACTGGCCGGTGACCAGTTTAATTCCAGATCATAACTGCCACCTTCCATCGTCACCAAACTGGTGACATCGGCGAATGAGGCAGAACCGATGGTGATTTCATCATCATCCGATTCGATCAATTGCAAAATGGTGTTGGCGCTGTTGGCAGAGCCGTTGTAAAATTGGATGTAAGAATCAGGGTAGGTATCAGAACCACCGCTGTCTGAACTGCCGCCACATGCGGTCAGAGTGAGGCTGCTGATGGCCAGCGCCAGAATACGTAATGTCGACATAACTGCTCTCTATTGACAGGAAAACCTGGGTTGAAACGCGCCAATAGGAGCAGATTTTATTAGTTAAGTTTCTGATTTTACCGAGCTTTACCGCCCTTAATCTAAGTTTACATAACCCGTCATCAGCTTAATTCGCGATGACATTTTCTTCATGTTGCTGTAGTGCCCATAAAGCGGCGTAACGGCCTTGTTGTGCCAGCAGTTCAGCATGGCTGCCGCTTTCCACCAGCTGGCCTTGTTCCAGCACCAGAATGCGGTCGCAATCGACCACCGTCGATAAGCGGTGGGCAATCACCAGCGCGGTATGCTCACGCGAAGCGGCATGGATCGCAGCCATTACGGCTTGCTCACTATGACTGTCGAGGGCGGAGGTTGCTTCATCAAAAATCAGCACGGGACTGCGTTTGAGCAAAGCGCGGGCAATGGCGATCCGTTGTTTTTCGCCGCCTGAGACTTTCAGACCGCGCTCACCGACCAGCGTGGCATCGCCTTGTGGCAGTGCGCTGATAAAATCGCGCAGGTGCGCCGCATCAATCACCGCATCGATGTCGGCATCTGTTGCTTCAGGCCGGCCATAGGCGATGTTTGCGCGGATGCTTTGGTTAAATAACACGGTATCCTGCGGCACTATGGCGATGTTGCGGCGCAGGCTGTCGAGCGTGACGCTGCGGATATCCGCGCCATCTAACAGGATTTGCCCGCTCTGCAGATCGTAAAAACGGTATAACAGCCGTGCTAAGGTACTTTTACCGGCACCGGAGCTGCCGACAATCGCCACCCGTTGTCCGGGTTCGATGCTGAAACTCAGACCGTTTAAGATTGGCCGCTCCGGCTGATAGGCAAAAGCGACATCACGGAATTCAATCCGGGCCTGCTGCAGTTGCAGGGCGGTCGCGCCTGGGTTATCAGCGATGACCGGCGGCCGTTTTAATAGCCCCAGCATGTTTTCAAGGTCGGTTAAGGCGCGGCGGATCTCCCGATAGACAAAGCCCAAAAAGTTCAGCGGCATAAACAGCTGCAGCATATAAGCGTTGACCATCGCTAAATCCCCCAGCGTTAGCGCTTTGCCGGCCACGCCCTGCGCGGCCAGCAGCATCATCAGCGTCATGGCCAGTGCAATGATCAGCGCCTGGCCAGAGTTTAACAAAAACAATGACATGCGGTTTTGCAGCCGGGCTTTTTCCCAGGTGGCTAGTGACTCGTCATAACGGTTGGCTTCATACTGCTCGTTATTGAAGTACTTCACCGTTTCATAGTTCAGCAGACTATCAACGGCCTGGGTATTGGTGCTGGAATCGGCCTGATTAGCAGCGCGGATAAACTGGTTGCGCCATTCGGTGACCCGTACCGTGAACAGGATATAAACCGCCACAGCAACAGCGGTGATCACGGCGTACCAGACTGAAAACAAATTCCAGAAAATCAGCGCTACCAGCACAATTTCCAGCACTGTGGGCACAATGTTAAACATTAAAAAACGCATCAAAAACGACAGTCCATTGGTGCCACGTTCGATATCACGGCTAATGCCACCGGTTTGGCGGTCCAGATGAAAGCCCAGTTCCAGCCGGTGCAAATGCATAAAAACTTTTAAACCCAACGCACGCATCGCGTGCTCCGTGACACGGCCAAACAAGGCATCACGCACTTCACCAAATAACACGGAGCCAAAGCGCAGCAGGCCGTAGCCTAAAATCAGCCAGAGCGGCAGCAACGCCGCGTTGTTCAGACTGGGATCCAGCGCATCAATAATCAGTTTCAGGCCATAAGGCAGCGCCAGCGTCGCCGCCTTCGCTGCAATCAACGCCAGAATGGCGCCGGTGACATGCCAGGGAAATGCTGCGAAGTAAGGGCGCATATAGCGGATAGTTTCACTGAGGCTGGCCGCTTCAGAGCGCCGGCTCGGTTCAGGTTGTTTGGCTGTAGAGCGCATACCGCGCATGCGAAGTCCTTAAGACGAAATAAGAAAATTAGTCAGGGCCGTATTGTGCACGCAACAGCAGCAAAGCAGAAGGGTTGGCAGTATCACGGATGCCGGAACGGTGAAAAACAAAAATCCCGGCATAACCGGGATGTTCAATAGCCAAACAAAGCCCGTATCAGTCGGCGTAAGTGCAGAGATAAGCGGTGTCCGTCGCAACCTGTAACTGGAATTTTTGTCCGGCTGCCACCGCAAACGATTGACCACGGCTAAAGGTTTGCCACTGGCTTTCACCCGGCAGCAGCACCGTCAGCGCGCCGCTGACAATGGTCAGCACTTCATGCTGACTGGTACCAAATTCATAGTCGCCGGGCGCCATCACGCCAACAGTGGCGGGTAATTCCTCACCGGCAAAAGCGATTGATGTCACTTTGCCATCAAAATATTGATTTACTTTAAACATGAAGTCCTCTGAATTTTATTGCAACTGCAGGCAGTAAACCTGAAAAGTACGCAGCTGAAAAGAGAAATATAGATGTTTGGATGGCTGAAATGTTTTGGGGGCGCTTTCAGCGCGACAGATGCCTGATAAGCGCCGTTGTAGCGACGCACAGCGGAAATTCAACTGTGCTACTATCAGCTGGATTAAGTGTCGGGCTGCCAACGCGGACTGGTGAAATACCACTTTCAGGCTGAATGGAATCGAATTAAATATGCAAGACCAGCTGCCAACCGACTTACCTGTAGCGCCGTCGTACCAGGCGCTCGGCAGTTATATTGATTTATTACTCGATTTGATTTGTGTGGTCGATGCGAGCGGGTATTTTGTTTATGTCAGTGCCAGCGTCAGCCGGATCCTCGGCTACAGCAACACCGAGTTGCTGGGCCAGCCGATGCTGGATTATGTCTGGCCATCCGACCGTGATCGCACCTTAGCACAAGCAGTGAAGGTGATGGCTGGTGCGGCCGGCATGCACTTTGAAAACCGCTATCGCCATAAAGATGGTCATGCTGTTCATTTGTCCTGGTCAGCCCGCTGGTCGGATGCTGAACAAGTTCGGGTTGCCGTGGCACGGGATATCAGCGATATCCGTCAGGCTCAGGCGCGTCAACGCGCTGTGTATGCGATTGCCGAAGCGGCACAGCTCAGTGCAGATCTGTCGGATCTTTATCAGCATGTTGCGGTCATCGTCACTGCACTGTTACCGGTGCGGCATTTTTTCATCGCATTGCCAGAAGCGGATGGCAGTCGCTGGCACCTGTGCTATCAACAAAATTGGCCGCAGAGCGCGCAGCAAAACACGGCGGAATTACCGGATCTCGATGCGTTATGTCTGAGTGTTGGACAAAAGTCCTCGCCGAGCCAACTGGCAGAAGGTATTGGTGATGGCTGGTTAGGCTTGCCGCTGAAAGACGGCAACGACCTGCTCGGGGTATTGTTGTTACATCCGGGGGAGGGCGTGCATTACAGTGCGGCCGATCTGGAATTACTCAGTTATGTCACAGTGCAAATTGCTGCCGCGATTTCACGCAAGACCATGCTGCTGCGCCTACAGCAACTGGCACTGTATGACAGTCTGACCGGGCTTGCCAACCGGACTTTGTTGCTCGACCGGTTCCAGGCCGCATTGCAACGAGCCAGCCGGGATGAGCAGCCTCTTGCACTGTTATATTTGGATTTGGACGGTTTTAAACAGGTCAATGACAACTTTGGTCATCCGGTCGGCGATCTGCTGTTGCAACAAACTGCGCAGCGTATTGTGCACGCGGTTCGGCAAACTGATACGGTCGCCCGTTTTGGCGGTGACGAATTTGTCATCTTGCTGGAGCACCTGCATCAGCAAGATACGGCGGCAAAAGTAGCAGAAAAAATCCGTTTGGCGTTGACGCCGCCATTTTTGCTGGCCGGCCAGCAATTGCAGATAGCCCCCAGTATTGGGATTGCGCTGTTTCCACAGCATGGATCAGACAGCCGGCAGCTACTGCTGCGTGCCGATGGTGCCATGTATCGCGCGAAGCGTCTTGGCGGTGATCGGGTGATGCTCGCGGAACAAAGCTGACATCGAAAAAAAACGCCGGCTGTTGCCGGCGTTTTTTCAGGAAAAGTCTATCACTCAGACTTTGACACAGTCGACGTAATACACCAGTTTGCCATCTTGTTGCATCGTGCTGAGGCCATGGATGTAGGTCTCAAAGCCCGGGAACTTGTGGTTAAACTCGCGGGCAAATTTCAGGTAGCTGACGATGGTCTCGTTAAAGACTTCGCCCGGTACCAGCAGCGGAATGCCTGGTGGATACGGCGTGAGCATCACCGCAGTAATACGACCAGTCAGTTCATCCAGCGGCACCCGTTCAATGCGTTTGTGCGCCATGCGGGCAAAAGCATCGGCCGGTTTCATCGCCGGTACCATCTCCGACAGATACATCTCTGTGGTCAGCTTGGCGATGTTATTGGCTTTGTAGATCTCATGGATCTGGTCGCACAGGTCTTTTAAACCAATCCGTTCATACTGCGGGAATTTGGCGATAAATTCCGGCAATACCCGCCACAATGGCGCGTTTTTGTCGTAATCGTCTTTAAACTGCTGCAGCGCGGTGACCATGGTGTTCCAGCGGCCTTTGGTGATGCCGATGGTGAACATGATAAAAAACGAATACAGACCGGTTTTTTCAATGACAACACCGTGTTCCGCCAGGTACTTGGCGACAATCGCCGCCGGAATACCGCTGTCGGAGAAGTTACCGTCAACGTTTAAGCCCGGCGTCAGAATAGTGGCTTTAATCGGGTCGAGCAGGTTAAAGCCTTCGGCGATATCGCCAAAGCCGTGCCAATTTTCGTCGGCATGCAGCATCCAGGAGGCGCGTTCATCGAGGCCTTCGTCAGTTAAATCATCCGGACCCCAGACGCGGAACCACCAGTCGTCGCCATATTCCTGGTCGACTTTGCGCATCGCACGGCGAAATTCCAGTGCTTCGTCTAACGATTCCTCTACCAGCGCCGTGCCGCCTGGCGCTTCCATCATGGCTGCGGCCACGTCACAAGAGGCAATAATGGCGTATTGCGGGCTGGTGGAGGTGTGCATCAGATAGGCTTCGTTAAACAAGTGCGTGTCGAGTTTATTCTGATTAGCATCCTGCACCAGGATTTGCGAGGCCTGCGAAATACCGGCCAGCAGTTTGTGGGTGGACTGGGTGGCAAATACCATTGAGGTGTCACAACGTGGCCGACCTTCACCAATGGCGTGGTAATCGCCGTAGAAATCGTGGAAGGCGGCGTGCGGCAACCAGGCTTCGTCAAAGTGCAGCGTTTCAATTTCGCCGTCGAGCAGCGTTTTAATTTCTTCAACGTTATACAAAATACCGTCATAAGTACTTTGTGTGATGGTCAGTACGCGCGGTTTGACGTCTGGATCTTTCGCCAGAATTTCGCGGATAAACGGGTTGGCTTCCATCTTGCGGCGAATGGTCGCAGGTTCAAATTCGCTGCGCGGAATAGGGCCGATAATGCCGTAGTGATTGCGCGTTGGCATCAGAAACACCGGTACTGCGCCGGTCATCATGATGGCGTGCAGAATGGATTTGTGGCAGTTGCGGTCAACGACGACGATGTCGCCCGGCGCGACTGTACTGTTCCAGACGATTTTGTTCGACGTTGAGGTGCCGTTGGTGACAAAAAACAAGTGGTCGCAGTTAAAAATGCGCGCTGCATTGCGTTCAGACGCCGCGACCGGGCCGGTGTGATCCAGTAACTGGCCAAGCTCATCCACCGCATTGCAGACGTCGGCACGCAACATGTTTTCACCAAAAAACTGGTGGAACATCCGGCCAACCGGTGATTTTAAGAATGCCACACCACCGGAGTGCCCCGGGCAGTGCCAGGAATAAGAGCCATCCTGCGCATAATGCGTCAGCGCGCGGAAAAATGGTGGCGCCAGGCCATCCAGGTAACTTTTGGCTTCGCGGATAATATGGCGTGCCACGAATTCCGGCGTGTCTTCATGCATGTGAATAAAGCCATGCAGTTCGCGCAGAATGTCGTTTGGAATATGGCGGGCGGTGCGGGTTTCACCGTACAGGTAAATCGGAATATCCGGGTTACGGTGGCGGATCTGTTCGACAAATCTGCGCAGCTGCGCCAACACCGACTGCGCTTCTTCGGCACTGCCGCCGCCGAATTCTTCATCGTCGATCGACAGAATAAAACCGGCAGCGCGGCTTTGCTGCTGGGCGAATGAGGTTAAATCGCCATAGCTGGTATAACCAACCACATCCATGCCGGCCGCTTCGATGGCACTGGCCAGTTCGCGAATACCAGATCCGCTGGTATTTTCAGAGCGGAAATCTTCATCGATGATCACAATAGGAAAATAAAAACGCATGGGCGGTTCCTCTACAGGGACTCCAACAATAGGAGCGGCACCTGACTGCACAGATATGCAGTTTTGGCTGGCAATATGGGTTTGAAATTTGCTTCGGCTGATCCGGCGCTGAGCCGGGTTGGAAAACCTGCACAAGATACCTGAAATCTGGTTTTTTTCCAGTGAAAATCTGATGAATGCGGCAAAATCGCCAAATTGGCGCCTGTGCGGCGAAGACGAAGGTCGGCCCGCTTTTAGTTGCGGATAGATATGCGCAATTCGTGCTTTTACATGCAATGCCAGTGTCAGCGCAGTTCGCGGCGCAACATCAGTTTTAAGCCGGACCAGGTCGCGTCGACGGCGCAGACCTTAATATCAACCAGCCCCAACGGCAGTGCGATGTTACGGATATCGTCTTCGCGGATATCGGTAGGTCTTTTGGCCGCTTGTTTTGGCCAGCTGACCCAAATCACCGCGTCAGGTTTCAGGCAGGCGCGTAACTGCTGCAGCAGACTGGTCAGCTGCGCACGTTCGGTGACAAAAAGTTGGACCCAGTCGGTGCTGCCGTCCGCGGCACTTTGACAATGTATTTGTGGGTCCTGATACAAAGCCTGCAGTTGTTGGATCAGTTAGCGCCTGCACGATAGCCCTCCGGTGGCATGCAATCAGCACCAATTGCAGACCGGGTTTAATGCCGAGTTTTTTCAGCAGCGGTGTGGCGGAATAGCCGTTGGCTTGGAATTTGCGTCATCGTTGCCTGCTCTATGCCCCTGCTGCTCAGTTTGACTAATTTTTCACATCTTAGCTGTCAATCTAACCGCAGAATGCTTCGCAGGTGAATGTTTTGGAGATGGATCATGTGGAAAAAAATTGCTGCAGCGCTATGGCGTTGCTGCTGCTGACAGCGCACAGGGGCCTGGTGCATTTGGCTGTTTACTCCGTATTGGCGGATCAAACGTTGGATCGACGACTCTGCTTACAGCACACAGACAGTAGCGCAGGTGCCTTATCTACAGCAGCTGCCCGCAGCCACGCGCGGCAAAGTGCTGGCGGTGGTCAGCAGTACGGCTTTTTATCCGGCCGCTGTGGTCGACGGCAAGGTAAAAAAGACCGGTTATGAACTGACCGAGTTGTCGCGGTTTTATTGGGTGCTGCGTGCCAATGGTTTTGCCGTTGAGATCGCCAGTCCACAAGGGGGGGACGCGCCGCGTGTGCTGGATGACGACGATATGGGCGAATATGATTATGCCTTTTTAAATGACGATGCAGCGATGGGCAAAGCCCGTGCGACACTGAGGCTGGCCGATGTCGACCCGGCGCAGTATCAGGCGGTTTATTTTGTCGGTGGCAAAGGTGCGATGTACGACTTCCCGGACAATCCCGATATCGCCCGGTTGCTGCAAGCCATGCTGGACGCTGACAAACTGGTGCTGGCTGTCTGCCACGGTCCGGCAGCGCTGCTGCAGACGCAGCACACGACCGGACCATCCTGGCTGGCCGGTAAAAAACTGACGTCATTTACCAATGCGGAAGAATTGCTACTGATACCAGCAGCGGAACAGCGGTTTGGTTTCTTACTACAAAGTGCATTACAGCAACAAGGCGCGGCATTCAGCGCAGGGCCGCGTTATCTGCCAAATCTGGTGGTGGATGGCCGCTTGATCACCGGGCAGAATCCGTGGTCGGTATGGGCTCTGGCCGAAGCGGCCGTGTCGGCGCTTGGAGTGGCGCCGGCGCTACGGCCGGTCAGTGCCGAAGAACAAACGATGCAATTGATGCACACTCTGGCACATCAAGGCGAACAGGCGGCAACGGCACAGATCCCGACATTGCTGCAACAAGGCGAACTGCAACGTGATTTGTTACTGATGATGGCGCTGGTGTCTGCGCTGGCGGGGGACTGGTCTGAGTCATGGCAACGTATACAACTTGCTGCAGCGGTCAAATATGCCCAGAGTCAGCAGACTACAGCACAAATCGCACGCTCAGTCCAATCAGCAGACTGAGCACCATACTGAGTAAAGTGCCGAGCAACACGTACTCGGTCAGTTTCGTGTCTTAGGCCTGCGACAGGTCGTGCAAAGCGGAATAGCGCTTTGGCGACCAAAATAAAACCAATAACACCAAATTGATCGAGCAACACAAAGGTCAGGATCAGAACACGTTCCAACATACCGATATAATGCCCGCCAGAGAGCAATCCTTGTGTTGAGTACAGGCCGCCAACTACGCAACAATTGGCCGATCAGCACGGACGAGGGGGTCAGCACCAGCAGATAAGCCAGCAGCAAGATTGCGCTGTTTTGCGGCAACATAACAGGCCACCACTGCCAATTAGCGGTGTAAGCAGACCAGAGCAACAACAGCACCGCCAGATGTGCCAGCTGATCGAGTAAAAATGCCATCAGGCCATTGCTGCTGTATGACTTGGCGACATCAATCAGATAATGGCTAAGTCCGATCACCAATGCCAGAGCCACCGCCATCAGACTGTCGTGACTCCAGCCATAGAGCCATTGCCAGGCCAATATAACCGCGAGACTCAGCCCCATATGCACCGAGACATGCAACTGTAATTTTGGCGATTTAAAGTGCCATTGCAGCCGGTCTTTCACCCAGCTCAGTGGTTGCAGGTAAAAATCGCCCAGCACATGCGCCAGTAGCAGCAACAATAACAAATCCAGTTCACTCATCAGGTGGCACTCCATCGGATGGCTGATAGCGCTTGCTGAAATAATCAACAATCTGAACAATTAAACTGTATTGCGCCTGATTCAGCAAATGGCTGATGTTTACTCTGGATGTATTAAAAAATCTGCCTGTTGCTGATGCTGCGGGCGTCGTAACCAATGTTGATTACTCAGGGCGCGAAACGGGCTGCTGATGCACCAAGCGTGATTGCCGTCAGTAGGGAGAGTGCCAGACGCGGTGGTAAAAACCGCGTCTGGCGGAAGGCTAGAGCACCGATCAGTTTAAGGCAGTAACAACACCAGCGCACTGTTAGCTTTGACGGTCAGCGGAACTACCGCAACACCAGAGTCCACCTGCAGCGAATGCGCATGACCACTGAATAGCTCAGTCAGCGGCATAGGGCCATTAGCTAACTGCCATTGTTGAACCAAATCTGCTGGTAATTGCAGTTTAAAGCGCGACGCTGTGTCGGCGAAATTCGCCACCACAATCAGGCGTTGCCGCGTATCGCTGCGGGCAAAAGCCAGCATCTGTTCGCTATAACCAGGTGTTTGTAAATGTTGCTGATGTAGTGGGAACAATTGGCCGCGCAGGGCAGGCGCTGTGGCACTGAACTGCAGCAGGGTGTGGTAAAACGCACGCAAATCGCGTTGCGCGGGCGTCAGATTGGCACCGTCAAATTTGCCACCATTCAGCCAACCCTGATGTGCCGGCACACCGGCATAATCAAAAATCGTGGTGCGGCCCGGCTGGCCAAAGCCACTGGCTAACGCGCCGGCTTCGCCCACTTCCTGGCCAAAATATAACATGGTCGGCGCAGTGCCAATCAGCGTAGAGACCACCATGGCCGGTTTGCCTTTTTCTGCGTTACCGGCAAATTCCGGGCTGGCAATGCGGTGCTCATCATGGTTCTCCAGAAATTTCAGCATGTGGCCGTCGATATCGGCCACTTCCTGTTGCCTGATCAGCAGCTCCGACGCTGTGCCTTTGCCTTGCATCAGCAATTTCAGACTGTCGTAAAAGCCAACTTTGTCATACAGATAATCCATTTTGCCTAATTGGATATAATCCCGGTACAGCTGGGGCTGGTACACTTCGGCCAGTAACAATGCGTCAGGCCGTTGTTGTTTGATCTGACTGTTTAAATAACTCCAGAATTCGACCGGCACCATTTCGGCCATGTCGTAGCGGAAGCCATCGACCCCCAGCGCCAGCCAGAACCGGGTGATATCACGGAATTTTAACCAGGAATCCGGCACTGCTTTGTCTTGCCAGAATACGACATGTTCGCTGCTGCTGCGGCCGGCATAATCGGCCGGCAGACGGTCAAAATCGTAACTGCCGTCTGGTTTAACGCCGTAGTTAATTTTGACCGTTTCATACCAGTCATTAAAATCCGGTTGTGCGGCACGGGCGCCATTGCCGGTCCATTTCGCCGGATTTTCGTCAAATTTGCCGTCCGCCAGCGGATGCGCTTCACCACCGAGTGGCTGCAACCCGGCTGGCAGCAGCGGCAGCACAAAAGGCTGCCCGGGCACATAATAGAAATTGTTGTTTTTGGCGTACTCAACGGACGTATCGTCATCGGCACCAAAATCGCGCACCCCGGCAGGTTTACCTAATGACTGATAATGTCGTGCCACATGGTTAGGCACTATATCGATCACTACCTTAATGCCATGCCGGTGCGCCCGGCGGAGCAAAGCCCGGAATTCATCCATTCGCCTTGCCGGATCCACCGCCAGATCCGGATTAACGCTGTAATAGTCTTTCACTGCATAAGGTGAACCGGCACGGCCTTTAACCACATCCGGATCATCGGCACTGATGCCATAAGCACTGTAATCGGCGATCAGCGCATGATGCGGTACGCCGGTCAACCATAGGTGGGATACACCCATTTGTTGCAACGCCAGCAGTGCTGCATCGTTGATGTCATTAAATTTACCCACACCATTTTGAGCAGCACTGCCCCATGGGATATTGGTCGGATTACTATTGCCAAATAAGCGGGTAAATGCCTGATAAACAACTACTTTCCCGACAGGTTCGGCAATCGCTGCCGGCGGTTCCGCTGCAGCTGCCGGCTCAGTAGCCGGCACCGATGCAGAAGGGGCAGGGTTACAGGCACTGAGCAGCATGGTCATGCCGCAAAAAGTAGCTAACAAATTGAATTTCATCATGGTTTTTCATTTTGTCTTTAAATCCGGATACGGCATGCTATCACGCGAACTGGTGACATCGCAGTGCTGTGCATACGTTTGCATGATCAAGCAGCACGTTTTATCAATGGTGGCGCTATGGATTGTAGCGCTGGTCCACTGTATCAATCAGCTGCAGCAGATACAGATTGTCCACCGCGTCCGGCCGCTCAAGCTTGCATGTGCCGGTTTCAGTTAAAACCAACACTGCATCACCACTGGCAAAATAGACATGATGGCCAAAAAAACTCACCGCCACTTCCAGCGCTTGCAGACGATAACCACAACCAAAAGGGGTATCGGCCACCACACCAAAGTGTTCCGTCGTGGCAAAAACCCGCAATAATTTTTGGCTGGATGGTAAAGTGGGCATACTGGCTGACCTGAGCCTGATCCTTGCTGCTGAGCAGTGACCCTAGCATAGTTCAGCTGATTTTAACCTGCGTCTTTAGTACAAACCGGAACATTCAAGATGAAATTTACCCCATTGTTTTTAATGGCCACGCTGTTTGCCGGCGGTTACAGCATGACAGCAACAGCCGCTGATGGTGCCTTATTACAGGCCATGCAGCCTTATTGCGGCAAAGCTTATGCCGGCAAGTTAATCACCAACGCGGCTGAAGATGCGGCGATGGTGGGGCAAGCCTTGATTGTGCATGTGGCGGACTGTCGCAATGGGGAAGTCCGGATGCCTTTTCATGTCGGCGCGGACAGGTCCCGCACCTGGGTGTTGCGCGCGTTGCCGCAAGGTTTACAGCTCAAACATGATCACCGGCATCAGGACGGCAGCCACGACGAGTTGACGATGTACGGTGGCACCTCTACAGATCCAGCGCTGGCATTAACCCAGACATTTCCGGCGGATGCTTACAGCAAACTGATGTTCCAGGCGCTTGGCAGAACCGCCGCGCCGGCGAATGTCTGGTCCTTCACGCTGGAACCCGGCCAAACGCTGATTTACCGCTTAAGCCGGCCCGGCCGCGAGTTTGCCGTTGCCTTTGACTTAACCCGGCCGGTGGCATTGCCGCCAGCTGCCTGGGGCGCGGCGCCCCGCACGTTCTAATCAATTGATGCGATTAACGGGGGCCGGTCTGAGATCGGTCGCACTGGTACTTCAGCGCCTGCTTTAGTAACATCAGACCGCTGTCACCCCGACGGCAACCCCATAACGACAACAATCACCCCAGGTGATGGAGATTTTATGAAACCACAATTCTGGTTTTCAGGAACATGGTTAGCGCTCAGCGCCTGCCTTGGCCTGGCGGCCTGTCAAAAGCAGCCGGAGCCGGCGGCAGCGACAGCGGCCCCGGCTGAAGCTGCGGTCGTGACGGCACCAACAAAGCCTGCTGCGCTGCCGGATACCGAGTTCAACCCCAAGCTTGCTGAATACATCAAAACCTTATCGTCTGACGATTTCCAGGGCCGGGCGCCTGCAACAAAAGGCGAAGAAAAAACCCTGGCCTATTTGTCTGAACAGTTCAAACGTATTGGTTTAAAACCACAACCGGACGGCACCTACATTCAGCCGGTACAGCTGGTGCAGATCGATCCAAAAGAAGTGTCGGCCATGAGTTTCAGTGGCGACAAAGCGCCGGCGCCATTTAAATATCGCGATCAGATGTTTACCTGGACCACCCGCGTGACTGAATTCAGTGAGATTAAAGATTCTGAACTGGTGTTTGTCGGTTACGGGATTGTCGCACCGGAATACGACTGGAACGACTACGAAGGCCTTGATGTGAAAGGCAAAACCGTGGTGATGTTTGTCAACGATCCGGGTTTTGCCACCCAGGATCCAAAACTGTTCACCGGCAATGCGATGACCTATTACGGGCGTTGGACCTACAAGTTTGAAGAAGCGGCCCGTCAGGGCGCCGCTGGCGCGTTGATCGTGCACGAAACCGATGCGGCTTCTTATGGCTGGCATGTGGTCGCCGGCGGCTCTGCCACCAAATTTGACCTGATCAATCCAAACAAAAACGCTGATCGCACCGCGATTGAAGGCTGGGTCACTACCGAATCGGCCAATACCTTGTTTGGTGTCATTGGTGAAAACATCGAGTCGATGCGCAAAAAAGCGCTGAGCAAAGATTTTGCGCCGGTTCCACTGGGCATCAAAGCGTCAGTGTCGGTGAAAAGCAATGTGCGTGAGCTGACCTCCGGCAACGTCGTTGGCATCATCGAAGGCAGTGAAAAACCGGATGAAGCCATTTTATATATGGCGCACTGGGACCACCTCGGCCTTGATTTTGCCAATCCAACGAACAAAGTGTTTAACGGCGCTCAGGACAATGCCTCTGGTACCGGCGCTCTGATCGCGATGGCCGAATATTACGCGTCACAGCCGAAACCAAAACGTTCGATCGCCTTTGTTGCCGTGACGGCGGAAGAGCGTGGTCTGCTGGGTTCTGCCTGGTATGCCAAACATCCGGTGTTCCCGCTGAATAAAACAGTCGCCGGCATTAACATGGACGTGATCAACGTCGATGGCCCGATGAAAGATATGAATGTGGTTGGTTTTGGCAACTCTGAACTTGAAGTGTTGCTGAAAAAATACACTGAGCAACAAGGCCGCTATATCGCGCCGGAAAATAACCCGGCGTCCGGTTCTTATTACCGCTCAGACCACTTTAATCTGGCGAAAAAAGGCGTGCCGATGTTGTACGCCAAAGGTGGTGTGGACAGTGTCGACCATGGCAAAGAGTGGGGCATCAAACAGCGTGAAGATTTTAACAAGTGCTGTTACCACAAAGTAGAAGACGAGTACAAAGACAGCTGGGACTTACGCGGTGCGCAGCAAGACATGTTCTTGTATTACCGCGTCGGCCGTGAGCTGGCAGATGACACCAGCGCCTGGCCGAATTGGTACGAAGGCAAAGAGTTTAAAGCTGCCCGTGATGCGTCTTTGGCGCAATAACGGATAAACAATCTGAAAAAATCCCTGCCTGGCAGGGATTTTTTTTATTCAGCTTACAGCGCCGCGTAGCACGGCCTGCACAGTGCCGCCTGAACGCAGGATCAGTCATCCAAAGCGGGCTGAACCGGTTTGGGCAAAGGGCGTTTATCTTTGGCTCCGGCGACAGTTTTTTTCAGCACAGTCGCCAGCGGTTGCAGCAACGCGCTGTGGCGCTGATGCAGATAATGATATAAACCGGCATGCGCCAGTGAACCCGGCAACGCCGTAATACCTGCTTGCTCAGTGTGGGCGGGGAGTACACTTAGCACCGATAGTTGATCTTCCAGTAACACGTCGATTTTTCCCTGTTCCAACATACCCACTGCCTGTTCGAGCGTGGTCACTGGAATGGGATGACCGGCATACTGCAGCTGACTGGCCAAACGAAAACCACGGACAAATCCAACCCGGATGTTTTTCATCAAGGCCCAGTCGCGCAACACGTTTTTCTGCCCGGTACGGACAAATGCCAGTAGTTCAATGCTGGCGAGCTGGATCGGCACTTGTCGCAGTTGGGCAAATTCGTGTTGCACCCCATCGATGCGGAATAATTCTCCGTCATACAAGCCGCGGTTGGTCATCTGTAACGAGCGTCCGGCCGGTAACCGCACCAGTTGCATCTGGTAGCCGAGTCTGCTGTAGGCCTGTTGCAGTTGTTGTTCGATTTGGCTGGATAAAGCCGACTGACTGAGACTGGTGGCGATCTGCAGCGTGTGGGGCGCTTCGTCTGAAGCATGCAGCGGCGTGCTCAACGCCAATGCCAGAATCACCCCGCGTGCAAGTTGCAGCATCCAGACTCCTTATGAACGTGGTCACATATGACTATACCGATCTGACGCCATTTTGACAGCAAGTACCGAAAAAAGCCCGCGCGGGCGGGCCTTCCGGTTCCATCGGCTCAGAACTTATAGTTTTCTACCGGCATGCCAAGCTTTTCCAGCTGCGGCCTGATTTGCGCTGCCGGGCCGACAACCACTACACTGAAACTGGCCGGATCCAAATGGCGTTTTGCCAGCTGATTCAGTTCATCCAGCGTGATGTCACGGACGATTTGATTGCGCTGCATGGTGAAATCACTGGCGAGGCCATACTGTAAAATCGCCGCCATAAAGCCCAGTTTAGCGCCCGGAGTTTCATAAGCCAGCGCGTCGGCCTGGTTGATCGCTTTGCGCATAAAATCCAGCTCCTGCGGCGTCATCCCTTGTTGCTGGTACCGGCTTAATTCTTTAAAAAACTCCTGCACTGATGCACCGGTGACATCGGCGCGCACAGCTGCCGCTGCCTGATAAATCCCGGCGTACCGATCGGCGCTGAAATGACTGGTGGCGCCATAGGTATAGCCTTTGTCTTCCCGCAGATTCAGGTTGATCCGGCTGTTAAAATTGCCGCCAAGCACAAAGTTCATCAGGCCAGAACGGAAATACTCACCGGTAAAATCACGGCTGAGACTGCGTTTAACAATGCGGATCTCAGATTGTGGTGCGTCTGGTTTATCAATCAGATAAAGTGTGCCTGTTTTAGCTACAGCGTTCGGAATTTGTACGTTGCGCGTTGGCGCATCACCTGACCAACGTTGCAAGCGTGGCTGCAGCTCAGCCAATACCTGATCCTGTGGTAAATCCGATACCAGGATCAGCTCAGCATGTGCCGGTTTTAACAGCCGCTGCGCATAGGTTTTGATATCGGTTACCTTCAGCGCGCTGACCGATTGTAGTGTGCCCTGATTCGGCCAGGCGCTGATATGGTTGCCATACATCAGCTGCTGTACCGCGCGGGATGCGAGGAAACCGGCGTCTTTTTCCGAATGCTGAATAAATTGCAGAGTTTGTTGCTGCGCCCGGCTGAAGTCATCAACGTGAAAGGCGGGCAACTGCAGTTTTTCCATCAGCAGATCCAGTGTTTGCGGCAGGTTTTTGCTAAGGCTTTGCACCGACACTTCCAGATATTCGTCGCCGGCGGAAAAACTGATGCTGGCGCCGAGTTTTTCCAGTGCCAGACTCATCTGCTCGGTAGTTTTGAGCATGGTGCTTTCATCAAGCATTGCCGCCAACAACTGACTGATACCGGCCTGTTGCGGTGTTTCATCGTACAGCCCCAGCGGTACCCGCAGCAGTAATGACGTGGTCGGCGTTTCATGACTTTGCGCGCCAAGTACGCGGATGCCATTGCTGAGCTGTTGTTGCCAGGTGGCTGGTAAGCTGATGGCCGGATTAGCACCTGCGCCAGGGATCTTACTGCGATCCAGCGTGTCTTGAGTGCGGCGTAGCTGCAAATCTTCCGCTTTAGTGGTGGAAGGGCCGCCAAAATCATGCGTCACTGGCGTGAAGTTGTCCGCTTTGGCAATCAGCTGGCGCTGGCCTTTGGGCACCACACTCATCAACACCGCCGCTTTGCCTTTGAGATATTGCTGATACACCCGCTCTACATCGGCTTTGGTCACGCGCTGATAACGCGCTAAGTCAGCTGCGGCCAGATCCGGCTCACCGAAAAAGGTTTCATTGGCGGCCAGCCGGCTCACTTTGCCTTCGACACTTTGCAGCGCAAAAATACTGGCAGCTTCCATTTTGGCCTTGACCTTATTCAGGTCGTCGTCGGTGACGCCACGTTGTTCAAACTCCGCCAGACTCTGGCGGATCTGTTGCTCGGTTTCGGCCAGCGATGTCACTGCGCCCGGCGCTGGCAGCGCCAGTAAAGTAAACTCACACGCCAGTTCCTGACAGCCATGTCCGGCCTGGGCCTGCACCGCTTTTTGTGTTTTCACCAGATTTTTGTACAGCAGCGAGTTATTGCCGCCGCCTAAGATCTCGGCCAGGATGTCCAGAGCCGCTTCATCGCCATGGCGGGCATGTACGGTTGGAAATGCCATATATAACAACGGCAGGTGTACATTGTCTTCCATCGACACGTAACGGTCGGCAGTCAAACTAACGGTCGTTTTGGCAGCGGCTTCTACCTCTGGCCCACGTGGAATGGCGGCAAAATATTGCTGCACCAAAGGTAAAATATCTTCGGCTTTGACCGCACCGCCGATGGTCAGCGTGGCGTTGTTGGGGCCGTACCAGCGCAGGAAAAACGCTTTGACATCATTGACGTTGGCGCGGTTTAAATCATCCATGTGACCAATCACCGGCCAGGAATACGGATGACCATCCGGATAAAACGCCTGTGCAACCCGCTCAGACAAGCGGCCATACGGCCTGTTGTCGACACTCTGACCGCGTTCGTTCTTCACCGTTTCGCGCTGCACTTCAAATTTCTTTTCAGTGACTGCATCGAGCAAAAATCCCATCCGATCGGATTCCAGCCACAATACTTTTTCCAGCTGATTGACCGGCACGGTCTGGTAATAATTGGTGCGATCGCTGTTGGTTGAACCGTTCATTTCACCACCGGCTTCAGTGATGATTTTAAAATGCTGCTCGTCCGCGACATGCTCAGAGCCCTGGAACATCATATGTTCAAAAAAGTGCGCGAAACCGGATTTGCCGGCTTCTTCCCGCGCCGAGCCAACGTGATAAGTCACATCGACATGCACCAGCGGATCGGACTGATCTTCGTGCACCACGACGGTCAGGCCGTTGGCCAGCCGATACTTTTTGTAGGGGATAGCAACACTGCTGCTGGTAGCGCTGGCGTCTTTGATTAATTCAATACCGGCGGGCAGTTTGCCACTGGTCTGTTGTGGTGCGAGGGCAGCTTGCTGACAACCTGCCAGTAACAGGCTCAGACTCAGCACAGAGAAGGTAAATCGTTTCATGAAGGCTCCGACAGGGCTGCGATCAGGGCAGCAACAACAATGCAATGAAATCGGTAAACGCCGGCCTGCACAGGCTGGCGTCTGGCTACTGTAAAAGTTTGAAACAAAAAAGCAACAATTAACTGGCGCCCGCAGCCGGGATTGCGACGTTTTTCAGCGGGGTTGCGGCCAATGGGCCGGCAACAGTCAGCCAGGGCACAATACGCCAGCTGGTGACCAGGCCTTGTTGCACATAAGGATCGGCGCAGGCAAACGCCGCGATCCGCGCCTGGTCATCGGTTTGAAATAACAGCATCGCGCTTTCAATTGGATCACCCACAGCGCCGCCAAGCAGCAGCAGGCCTTGATCGGCCATCTGCCAGGCCAGTTGCAAATGGGCATCGCGAAATTCGGCCCGTCGTTGCAGATAGTCTGCACTCAGTTGATACAGCAATAAAAAATGCGCCATCAGGGCCTCCGGTACGTTGTGCACGCTGTGGCTGTCCGCATCAGCGTTGTCCGCTTGATGGCTGCAGCTGGTATCGCGGACAGAAAAAGTGTCCGCGGACAATCGGAAATCAATAGAAATAAACTTAACTTGTTGAAAATAAACAATTAAAAACTTGGCATGCCAACTGCAATACTTCCGGCAATCAACCGCACAATATGCAGTTATCGCTACAGATGGACAGAGGATAAGACGATTTATGATCAAAGGTACAGAGCAACAGGACGTCCGGATTGAAAAAGCGCCCAAAACACCAGTGCTGAAACTGGTCGTGGCATTTGGCGCTATCAGCACCTTGTTGTGGGGCAGTTATCAGCTGATGTTTTCTACCGGAGCCAATGCGGCGATGGTGCTGGCGCGCAGTGATGTGCAGCTCGCTACGGTCAGCCGCGGTGATTTTGTCCGGGATTTAGCGGTGCAAGGCAAGGTAGTCGCGGCCAATGCGCCGACGCTGGTCAGTCAGCAGGATGGGCTGGTGCGGTTTATCAAACAACCGGGCGAAGCCGTCACCATCGGTGATTTGCTGGCGGTGGTGGAAAGTCCGAGCTTAGAAAACGAAGTGAAACAACAACAAGCGCTGTTGTTGTCAATGCAGTCTGAACATGAACGCGCCAAGCTGCTGGCCCGCGAACAACAACTGGATATGCAACAAATCGAAAGCAGCGCCCGGGTGAATCTGCAGGCGGCCAGACGCGAACTGGCCCGTGCCGAACAGTCGATGCAGCTTGGAGTGATGCGTCAGATTGATTTGGATATCGCCCGTGACAAGCTGGCGCAGACTGAACTGGAATACAACCACGCCAAGGCCAAAGTTGCGCTGGCGGCAGACAAACTTAGTTTTGAGCAGAAGTCCGGTGAACAGGGGCTGGCGCGTCAGGCATTGGTTGTGGCGGAGCTGGAACGCAAACTAGCGGCTTTGCAAATCAAAGCGCCGGTGACCGGTCAGGTCGGTAACTGGCTGGCCACACAACAAACCCAGGTGTTAACCGGGCAGGGCCTGCTAACTGTGATTGACCTCAGTCAATACGAAGCGGAACTCAGTGTGCCGGAGAACTATGCGGCTGATTTGTCACCGGGACTGCCGGTCGAAGTGAGCCTGAATGGCCAGAAACTGACCGGCCAGTTGTCGCATGTGGCTGCGGAAGTGAAAGACAGCACCGTCACCGCCCGGGTGCGCTTTGCCGACCAGGATGCCAAAGCACTGCGGCAAAACCAGCGCGTTTCAGGCCGGATCGTGTTTGATGAACGCAAAGACGTACTGCGGGTGGCCCGTGGTGAATTTGTTGCCACCGGCGGCGGCCGTATTGGTTACCGGCTGGAACAAGATGTTGCGACGCGCACACCACTTGAACTGGGCGCGTTGTCGGTGCAATGGGTCGAGATTTTAGCGGGCGTCAAAGAAGGTGACCAACTGGTGATCTCCAGCCTCAGTGAATTTAAAGATGCCGAGCGGGTTCGGCTGAACTAATCCAGAAAAGGAAAATATCCATGATAAAAATTAATAATTTAAGTAAGTCGTTCCGCACTGAGCTGATTGAAACCCAGGCGCTGAAAAACATTCAGCTGCATGTGACTGAAGGTGAGTTTGTTGCTTTAACCGGTCCGTCGGGTTCAGGCAAATCGACGTTGCTGAATGTGCTTGGCACGCTGGAAAGTTTTGATGGTGGGGATTATCTGCTGGATGGCCAGTCGGTCAGAGGCCTGTCGGACAAAGTGTTATCCGCACTGCGTAATGAGAAGATTGGCTTTATTTTTCAAGGCTTTAACCTGATTAAAGATTATAGCCTGTTTGACAATATCGAATTGCCGCTGCGTTACCGCGGATTTAATGCAGCTGAACGCAAACGCCGGGTGGAACATGCACTGGAGCAAGTAGGCCTCGCGGCGCGGCGTGATTATCATCCGAGCCAGTTATCCGGCGGTCAGCAGCAACGGGTCGCAATCGCCCGCGCTATTGCCGGCCAGCCGCGCATCCTGCTGGCGGATGAACCGACCGGTAATCTGGACTCGCTGATGGCGCGTCAGGTCATGGAATTACTGGAACAAATCAACCGCGACGGTTGCACCATTCTGATGGTGACGCATGATCCGGATCAGGCCCGGCGTGCCGGCCGGCAGGTGCAGATTGTTGACGGCCAACTCAGCGATGCTGCCATGTATGACCCATTGCAGCACGCGTCCCCAGTTGCTGTGGCTTAAGGAGAGGGTGATGGAGCAATTTCTGTATTACCTGAAAGTCAGCCTGAAGAGCATCCGCCGTGCGCCATTGCCTTACAGTCTGACCATCCTGATTTTAAGCCTTGGTCTTGGCGTGTTTTTCGCCAATGCGACTTTTTACTACCGGCTGAACACCGATCCGTTGCCGCACAAAAGCGACAAGTTGTTTTTCCCGTTTACCCTGATGGTGCCTTATGACTGCCAGAACTGTAAACCGCCGGCGGTACTGAGTTACAGCAATGTGCAGAAACTTAGTGCCAGTGATATCCCAAGCGCCAGTGCCGCCATGTATAGCGCCGACGGCTATCTGCGTCTGACAGCCCAGCAACCGCCGGTGCCGGTGCAGATCCGTCTGACACAACCGGATTTCTTCCGGATGTTTGACGTACCGTTTTTACACGGCAGTGTCTGGCCAGATGCGTCTGCCCGGCAGGAAGTGATTTTGTCGTACCAGACCGCTGAAAAGATGTTTGGCAGTGTCGATGTGGTGGGGCGTCGATTGATCCTGGACGACTTTGAGTACACTGTTTCGGCGGTGCTGGACCGCTGGCAAATGCTGCCAAGATTATATGACGCCAATAATAACAATCACTTATCTGAAGTAGAGGATATCTATCTGCCGCTTGAGACTGGCTACGACCGCAATTATGTGTCGAACTCGCAATCCTCCAGTTTTGAGGATGCCGATTACCGCAAACTGGCCACAGACGGCCGTACCAAAGCTATTCATCAATTGCAGTTCTGGGTACAGCTGAATAACGCAACGCAGCAAAAGGCTTATCGCCAGTTTATGACCAATCTGACAGCCGATGAGAAAAAAGCCGGCCGGCATCCGGCAGAAATTAACAATCAGCTGGTCGCCATGCAGGATATCGTCCGCTACTTCGAGCGGGATGGTGGCGACATTAAAGCCTTTGCTCTGGTGACCCTGTTGTTCCTGCTGGTCTGTCTGTTTAACGCGAGTCATTTGTCTTTGAACCGGTATTTGTCCAATCAATATGAGATCAGCCTGCGACGTGCACTGGGTGCCAGCCGCTGGCAAATCCAGCAACAAGCGCTGGCTGATGTGTTGCTGATGGGGGGAGTTACGTCCGCGGCGGCACTGGTGATTGGTGCCGGTGGTATCAGTCTGATGAACTATCTGTTGCCAGCCAACCGGTTATTTTCCAGCTGGGACTGGACCTTGATTGCGAGTCTGTTGGTGTTGACCTTCAGCTGTAGTTATCTGGTCACCTTGTATCCATCGTTACGCGCATCTTTTGGCGCATTGAACCAGCAATTAAAGGAATAACTATGATTTCGCTGCATTTAATTTTTAAATCTATGTTAAGACGCAAAGTAGTGACGGTGTTGTTGCTGGTCCAGTTAGGACTGACGCTGGCTTTATTGTCGAACAGTGCCTTATTGGCTTTGCAAACCTGGGAGCAGTTGCGCCAACCTACCGGACTGGATCTGCATAACACGCTGTATGTGTCCTTAAAACCGACCAGTAAAACCTTGCAGGAATATCCGGCCTTTGCTGACCTGCTGGAGCGCCAGTTGCAGGCGATCCGCCAGATCAGTGGCGTCGTCGCGGTGTCCCACACCAATCAGTCCCCATTGCTGCAAGGGGGCACCAACGGTAATGTGCAGGATGTCAATGACCGGGAGCGCAGTAACGTCAGTACGGTGCCGAATTACATGGTGTCGGCTGATTTCCTTAAAGTGCTGCAGCTGGACGTGGTGGAAGGAGAGCTGCCTCAGGCGGTTCTGCCACTCGACGGTCCGTCGCCGGTGCCGGTGATCCTGACTAAAAGCCTGGCCGAACGGGTTTTTCCTGGCAAGTCGGCAATTGGCCAGATGACCAATGGTGGTCCCGTTGCTGCCGTCATCGAAGATTTTTACGGTCAGCGCAGTGCCGAACGGGTGATGTATAACCGCATTCAGATTGCACAGATTTATGGCGTAGCCTGGGGTTACGGTCTGATCCTGCGTGTTGAACCCGGCATGGCAGATCGGATCCGTAGCCAGCTACCGGACAACCTCAAAGCAGTCGACCCGAATATTGAGATTTTTTCGGTCCGGACTTTGGACGAGCAATTACATCGTTTATTTCGCAACGAGTTCGGTCTTGCCACATTGTTGGCAGTGTTAAGTGGCCTGATGTTACTGGTATCGATGATATCCAGCTATAGTAATGCCCACTTCAACGCGCTAAAACGCCAGCAGGAAATTGGCATCAAACGGGCGCTCGGCGCCAGCAAACAAGGTATCTTGCTGGAAATGCTGACCGAAAACTGGTGTACCACTGTAACAGGTGCCGGCATCGGGATGGTGGCAGCCTGGCTGTTGAATCAGGCATTGGCACTGGTGATCAGTATACCCGCGTTACCGGTCTGGTTACCGCTGACAGCCCTGCTGATGTTAATGCTTTGTGTCACTTTGGCCACATGGTATCCTGCCAGAATTGCAACGCAAGTTTCTCCGGCAACTGCAACGAAGACTTTGTAATTTATGGCAAAAATACTGGTTATTGATGACAACGAGGCGGTGCTGACCGCCTTACTGACGCTGTTTCAGCTGGAAGGACATCAGGTCTGGACCGCAACTGAGCCCGCCGCAGCGCTGGCCTTATTGGCGCAACAACCGTTGGATCTGGTGCTGCAGGATATGAATTTTGCCAAAGGTGAAATGACCGGGCAGCAAGGCAAAACGCTGTTTTATCAGTTACGTGCGCAATATCCGCAGATCCCGGTGGTTTTAATGACGGCCTGGACTGCGCTCGATATGGTGGTGGAGCTGATCAAAGCCGGCGCCTGTGATTACATCGCCAAACCCTGGGACGACCAGCGTTTACTGATGACAGTGCAAAATGCGTTGAAACTGAAGAAATTGCAGGATCAACAGCGCGACACCGAACGGAAACAACAGGAACGACTGCAGGCCTTTATTGGCAAGGATCTGTGTGGATTGGTGTTTGCCAGCACCGCGATGGAACGACTGCTGCAGATGACGCTACAGCTCGCGCCGTCGCAGGCAGCAGTGCTAATCACCGGTGAAAACGGCAGCGGTAAAGAAGGTATTGCGCAGATTTTACATGCCAATTCGCCGCGCGCCGCTAAAGCACTGATTAAAGTTAATATGGGCGCTTTGCCGGCAGATTTGATGGAAGCCGAGCTGTTTGGTGCTGAAGCCGGAGCTTATACCGGTCTGACCAAAGCGCGGATTGGTCGGTTTGAGGCCGCTGATGGTGGTACCTTATTTCTTGATGAAATTGGCAATCTGTCGTTAAGCGGTCAGATGAAGTTGTTGCGGGTACTGCAAACCGGCGAGTTTGAGCGGCTTGGATCCAGTGTAACGCGGCGGGTCGATGTACGATTGTTGTCAGCGACCAATGCGGATTTGACCAAAGCCATTGCACTTGGCCAGTTCCGCCAGGACTTATACTACCGGATCAATGTTGTGCAGTTACATGTGCCGGCGTTAAAAGAGCGGCAGGATGATATTCTGCCTCTGGCGCGGCATTTCTTAGCCGGTGAAAAAGCCCTGAGCCGGGACGCTGAAATGACGTTGTTGCAGTACCACTGGCCTGGCAATGTGCGCGAACTGCAGAATGTGTGTCAGCGTGCGTTATTGTTGAGTCATGGTGGGCAGATCACTCCGGCCGATTTGGGGCTTGAGGCTGATAACAGCAGCAAAAACCGCGCGCTGGATGATATCGCCCGGCACGATATTGAACGGGCGCTGCATGCTCATCAGGGCGTGGTGTCACGCGCAGCCAAAGCACTTGGCATTACCCGGCAAGCCTTATACCGGCGAATGGAGTTTTATGGTATCGAAGCGCCTTAAACTAAGCCGGCGTTGGCTGGTCTTGCTGCTCACGCTGCTGCTGGCTGGTTTTGCAGTGTTGTTGTGGCAGCTGGCGCCAAAAGCTTATGCGTTATGGGGCAGTTATGGCGGATTGACGTTGGCGCTGGGTCTGCTGTTGTGGCGATATTTGCAGCAGCTGGACCAGGAAGTGCTGGCGCTCAATCTGCAGGCTGACAGTCTGCGCGACCAGAGTTTTAATCTGGCGGCCAACAGCGAGATCCTGGGTGAACTGAAGCCATTGGCCAACGCGCTCAACGACATGTCTGCCGAACTGATGCGGCAACGCGCCACCTTATATCAACGTGAGTTATTGCTCGACACTGTGTTACAAACCAGTCCCAGTGCATTGATCCTGACCGACGAAGACGGACGGGTACTGCTGAGTAACCCGGCGGCCCGGCATCTGCTGTGTCAGGGCCGCAAGTTTGACGGCAGTCTGCTCAGCAAGGTGCTCGCTGAATGGCCGGAATTATTGCAGGCCTGCCAGCGTGCGCAACAAGGCCTGATCCATCTGGGGGATGCGCAAAATGTTTGGCATTTAACCGTCAGCCCGTTTCGGCTCAATCAGCGTCAGCATTTGCTTTATCAGTTTAAGCCGATGACGCGCGAATTTAAGCTCGAAGAAATCAAAGCCTGGAAGAAACTGATCCGGGTGATCGGCCATGAACTGAATAACAGTCTGGCGCCGATGTCGTCACTGGCGTTTTCCGGTGCCCGGTTGCTGCAAAAAACTGAGTTCAGTCAGGCTGACCTGCCGCAACTGACACAGATTTTTGCGGTGATCGCTGAGCGCTCGCAACAACTGAATCAGTTTTTACAAGGCTATCTGAATTTTGCCAAACTGCCGCCTCCTCAGCCGGTTCTAGTAAATTTTCCGTCTTTAATCAATAGCCTGCAGAATCAATATGATTTTGAACTGCTTGGTGATTTGCCGCAGCAGGCCTGGTTCCTCGATGGTGCGCAGCTGGCGCAACTGCTGCTGAATTTACTGAAAAACGCGTTGGAAGCCGGCGCCAGCAGCAGTGGCACCACGCTGCGTTTTCGCGAATCACCGCTGCAGTTAGTGCTGGAGATGCAGGACGATGCGGGCGGGCTGAGTGCAGAAGTGCTACAGCACGCCTTAGTACCGTTTTACACAACAAAGGTACAAGGCTCTGGTATTGGCTTGACGCTGTGCCGTGACATCATGGAATCGCACGGCGGCAGTCTGGAGTTAATCAACCAGCCACCGGGTTTAATCGTCCGGCTGACTTTTCCCCGAATTGCGACCAGGCACGGTTCAGCCATACCGCTGGAAACAGCCTGACAGCCAAATCAGCAACGGTTTGAGGCTGGGCAAAAACAGCCACAGCAGTTAGACTGCATCTTCAGATTTTAGCCATCAAGCCTTCCAGAGAGTGATATGCAGGTCCAGACATCGATTGTGGATATAACCACAAAAACAGGCCCGATGCGGGTCGCGGTTTATCAGCCAAAATCTATTAAGACTTGCCCCGCCGTCTTACTGTATTCGGAAATTTTTCAGATCACTGCACCTATCGCACGGATGGCAACGATGCTGGCCGGGCAGGGCTTGCTGGTACTGGTGCCGGAGGTGTTTCATGAACTCAATCCGATGGGGACAGTGCTAGCCTATGACGATGCCGGCAAAGACAAAGGCAATCAGGATAAATGGACCAAACCGCTTGGTGATTACGACAGCGACAACCACGCGATGATTAACTATCTGGGCACGCATCCGCTATGGAATGGGCGGCTAGGCACTATGGGAGTGTGTATCGGCGGCCATCTGGCGCTGCGTGCCGCATTGCAACCTTTTGTGAATGCGGCATTATGTCTGTACCCGACTGATCTGCACAGTGACACCTTACCAGCAGGCGCGGCTGGCCAGACGATGGCGCGGGTGGCGGAAATCAGTGCCCATCTGGTGTTTGTGTTTGGCCGCCAGGATCCACATGTGCCGGAAGCGGGCCGGCGGCAAATTCAACAACAGTTGCAACAATCCGGTGTCAGTTTCGACTGGCATGAAGTGAATGCCGAACATGCCTTTATGCGCGACGAAGGCGAGCGTTATGACCCTGCTTTAGCACTCTGGGTGTACCAGCGCGCCCGCGAGCTTTTTTTGCAGATGTAAGCAGAAATTGCTTGGATAATTTTGGGGATTTTGTTATTTATTTGTATATTGTGCTTATTTAAGCACTTAATAAATATAAATACCTCACAAAAGGATTTGTTAATGAAATTATCTGCATTACTTCGCCGCAGTATGCTTGCTGCATGCATTGGGCTGTGCACTGCACAGTCGTTCGCCGCGGCGCCGGATCTACCTGCTTTACTAACCAAAAATCCGACATTATTCGATTTTAAAATTTCACCTGACGGCAACTATCTGGCCGCGAAAACCTACAGCAATAACAAAACTGTCTTGGTATTTTTAGATGCCAAAACTTTAACGATGTTAAGTTCGGTGCCGATGGGCGGTGACTTGCAGGTTGGTGAATACCAGTGGGTAACTGATAAACGGGTTATTTTCAAGATCACTGCATTACGGCCTTGGGAAAAAGAACCGGTGCATACCGGCGAATTATATGGTGTGAATGTCGATGGCAGTAAAAATGGCCTGTTGTTTGGCTATCGCGCGGCTGAACAACAAGTGGGCAGCAATTTCAAAAAACGCGTGTCCCGTGACGCCTACGGCGATTTTATTGACATGGTGCCGGATGAAAACAATCGGGTGCTGATTAAAAGTATCCCGGCAACCATCGACGGCGAAGCCTACCCCGAAGTATTGGCGATGGATATTTACAATGGCAGAACGCAAAGCCGGGGTCGATTACCGACGCCGCTGGCCGACGTGGTGCCCGGGCCAAATGGCCGGCCAAGGGTTGCTGCAGGGGTGAATCGCCAGCGCGAAAAAGAAGTGTTTATCCGGCCTGCCGACAGTACCAGCAATGACTGGGAAGGGCTGCCAGCCCCGCAATACGGCAATATGTTTGATCCTGTCGCAGTGACTGCCGATAACAAATCTCTTTATGTAATTGATAATCGTCAAAATAGTCTGACAGGCGTACACAAACTCAATTTGACCACAGGAAAGTACGACGAAGTATACACCGATGCCAACGTGGATATCACCGAGGCTATCCGGACCACTGATGAACGCGGTGTGTATGGCATTCGGGTCGATGATGGCCGGCCGGCGTATCTGTTGCTGACGAATGAACATGCCGAGGCCAAAATCTTTAAAGAACTGCTGGCGACCTTCCCAGGCGAAAAAGTCGATATCACCAGCCAGACCCGTGATGGTCACAAATGGATAGTGTATGTCAGTTCAGACGTGAACCCAGGCACCTATTATCTGTACGACAATCAGAAAGTGAGTCTCAGCAAGCTGGCTGATATCAGTCCGCAATTGGCAGGTCTCGAACTGGCACCGGTTGAACCGGTACAGTTTAACGCTCGTGACGGCCAGAAAATTAATGGTTATTTGACCAAAGCGCCGAAGCAGTCTGCCGAAAAACCGCTGGTGGTGCTGGTGCATGGCGGCCCGCATTTTGTTCGCGATAGCTGGGAGTTTAATGCCGAGGTGCAGTTGCTGGCGCTCAGTGGCTACAACGTGTTGCAAGTCAATTACCGCGGTTCTGGTGGTTATGGTCAGGCCTACCAGCGTGCAGGATTTCGGCAGTGGGGCGGGTTGATCCAGCAAGATATTATTGATGGTACTCAATGGGCGATCAGTCAGGGGTATGCCAAAGCTGGCAATATCTGTCTGATGGGCGGCTCTTTTGGTGGCTATTCAGCGGTGCAGGCCGCGACGCTGGCACCGGATCTGTACAAGTGCGGTGTCGCTGTGGCGGGTGTCTATGACTTGTCGATTATGGGTAAAGAAGGTGATGTGCCCCGGGTTTATTTTGGCAAGGCTTATCTGAACGAAGTGTTGGGCCAGGATGAAGCGCAGTTGGCGCAGTTTTCACCGACACATCAGGCTGGCAAATTGAAGGCGCACTTGCTGATTATTCACGGCGCACGTGATGAGCGGGCCCCGATTGAACATGCAGAACGCTTAAAAGCTGCGTTGGATAAAGCCGGTAAACCTTATCAATGGCAGATTTTTGACGATGAGACCCATGGTTTTTATGGCGAAGAAAATCAACAAAAATACTTCCGGATGGTCCAGCAATATCTCGGTGCCCAGCTGAAGTTATAATGCATGACAGAATTAAAGGCCGTAGTTGTAGTGATTGCGGCCTTTATGCATATTGATAACCAGCTGAAATAAAACGTATAAAAGCCTATACTGCCAGCACAGGGGAGATCTCTGGCTTGTATGACAGTCCAATGGCATTAGTCATTGACGTGCAATACAGGTGTCAGATAAGCCTGCTATCTTGCGGGCGGTACCAGTAAAAGGCAGATCTATGTCGTTATTTGAACATATCCTCATCATCATTTTGCTGATCACTATCAGCGCATTTTTCTCCATGTCCGAAATCGCACTGGCCGCTGCACGTAAATTGCGCCTGCGTCAGTTAGTGGCTGAAGGTGAAGCGCGCGCCAGCAAAGTGCTTGAATTACAGCAGCATCCGGGGAATTTTTTCACGATCGTGCAAATTGGCCTCAACGCTGTGGCGATCCTGGGCGGTATCCTCGGAGAGGCAGCTTTTACGCCTTATATTGCCGACTTATTGCGCGACACTTACAACGGCGTCTGGCTGGAAAATATCAGCTTTGGTTTGTCGGTATTGTTGGTCACAACCTTGTTTATTTTATTTGCCGATCTGATGCCGAAACGTCTCGCTATGTTGGCGCCTGAACAGGTTGCTCTGATCGTAGTGCGGCCAATCCTGGCGCTGCTGGTGGTGCTGAAGCCGTTGGTGTTTTTGTTCAATAGCGTGGCGAATCTGGTATTTCGGTTGTTTAATGTGCCGATCCACCGCAAAGACCAAATTACACCTGAAGATATCATCTCGATGATGGATGAAGGCGCCGAAGCGGGTGTACTGCAGCAGCAGGAACATAAGCTGCTGGAAAACGTGTTTGATATGGACCAGCGTACAGTCACATCGGCGATGACCCCTCGCGAAAGTCTGGTCTATTTTATCCTCGGTGAAGCCGAAGACAGTATCCGCAAAAAGTTACTCGATTCGCCTCATGCGCGGTTTCTGGTCTGCGACACCAGCCTTGACAGGGTAGTGGGCTACATTGAATCGCGTGAACTGCTGGTGCAGGTGTTAAACGGTCTGCCCATTTCGATCACGCATCCAGGCATGCTCCATACGCCGTTGATTATTCCGGATACGCTGTCGTTGTACGAAGTGCTGGAGCATTTCAAAAGTAGTGGTGTCGATTTCGCCGTGATCCTGAACGAATACGCGATGGTGGTTGGCATGATCACCCTCAAAGATGTGATGAGTATTGTGATGGGCGAATTAGTGCACTCGGAAGAGGAGCAAATCGTTAAACGCGATGATGATTCCTGGTTAGTCGAAGGCTTAACGCCACTGGATGACGTGATGCGGGCATTGGAAATTGATGCTTTTCCGGATCAGGAAAATTACGAAACAATCGCCGGATTTATGATGTATATGCTGCGCAAAATTCCAAAGCGCACTGATTACGTAAAGTATTGTGGTTATAAGTTTGAAGTGGTTGATATCGACAGCTATAAAATCGACCAGTTGCTGGTAACCAAAATCAAAGCAGAAGACAAAGCCTGAACCCGTTCAGGCTTTGTCTTGTGATAGAGAACTGCGATAAAGAGATGCGGTTAAAACAGATAACGATACAAACTGGCGCCAGCCAGGATCAGGTAACTAACAGCGACTGTGGGTTTCAGTGCGGCCTGCAGATAGCCGCCAATCAGACCGCCAAGACCCGGGCGCTCTGCCTGCCAGCTGGTTTGCCACTGACAAGCAAGGTCCTTACCTTCGCGCAGTGCAGCTTCCAATGCCAGTAAACGCTTGCCGGCGCGGTCCTGCTGTGCTTTCCACAGCGCTTCATTCAGCCAGCAAAAACCAATCAGACCAGCCTGCAACACGACACTGCTTTCATTTTCAACTAAAGCCAGCCACAGGCTCAGGCACAGCAGCCGCAGCCACAACGCGTGTTTTTCCATCTGATCATAACTTTGCTGCAATTGCAGCCATTCCTGTTGTGTTGCGTGCATTACGGCCGTCCTGTGTGATGAAATACCAACCAGCCTGCGATAAAAAAACAGGCTGGTCAAGCCCATTACTACGGTTGCAGTTGCTGCTGGATCCACTGATCAGTTTGTTGTTGCAGAATTTGCATCGGCATCGCGCCGCCGAGCAGGACCATGTCATGGAAGGCCCGGATGTCAAACTTATCGCCCAGCGCTTTACGGGCTTTTTCCCGTAGCTCGACCAGTTTTAACATGCCGAGTTTGTAACCGAGCGCCTGACCCGGCCAGGCCATATAACGTTCAATTTCGCTGATCACATCAGACGATGCGGTACCGGTGGTGTCGGCCATATATTGGATCGCTTGCTCACGGGTCCACTTTTTCGCGTGCAGACCGGTGTCGACGACCAGCCGCACCGAGCGGAACAGTTCAGCCTTGAGCCGGCCTAAATCGCCGAACGGATCATTTTTGTACATGCCCATTTCTGCTGCAACCAGCTCGGAATATAAGCCCCAGCCTTCCGCATAAGCATTGTATGGCGCGATACGCTGCAGCAATGGCAATTGTTCCTGTGCCAGATTCAAGGCGATTTGCCAGTGATGGCCAGGGTTGGCTTCATGGTAAGTCAGCGTTTTTAAATCAAATTTGGCGTTGGCTTTCATATCGGCCAGATTGATCCAATAAATGCCCGGTTTGCTGCCATCAATCGCCGGTGAGGTGTACTGACCACCAGCCGCGCTGTCCTGCACTTCAACCGGAATGCGGCGTACTTCAACAGCATAAGGTGGACGGGTTTTAAACTGTTCGCTGATGCGGCCATCCATCTCTTTGATGTAGCCGTTTAAATCTGCCAGCAGCTGCGCGCGGCCGGCATCTGAATCTTCATATAAAAAGCGTGGTTCTTCGTTTAATGCCGCCATCCGGTCGCCAACACTGCCTTCGTTGTAACCGTTGGCTTTGAGAATTTTGTCCATGGCTTTGCTGATACGCGCTACTTCGTCCAGACCCACCTGGTGGATTTGTTCCGGCGTCAGTGTGGTGTCACCTAACTGGCGCACCGAATAGGCGTAAAAATCGCTGCCATTGGGTTGTGCCCAGATACCGGCTTCGGCACGGGCATTGGGTAATGCGGCTTTGATATCGTCGTGCAGCTGCTGATAGGCCGGTGCGACCACGGTGCTGATCAGTTCGGCCGCCCGGCTCAGATATTGGGTTTTGCTGGCGGCGTCTATGCTGGTGGCGGCATTGAGTTTTTTCTCGAAATCCTGATATAACACGTGAGCTTTTGCGTCCGCTTGGGCGTAAGTGCTGAGAATTTTGCTCGATTTATCCAGCAGCACTCTGGGGGGCAGCCAGCCGGATTTTTGGTCTGTGGAAAATTTATCGCCGACTGAACGCAATGCCGGACCAAACTGCTCCAGCCGTTGCAGATAGTTCTGCGCGTCAGCAGCGTTTTTTACCGGGTGCGAATTTAACAAGGCGCCAGGCATATCAATGGTAGGACCATTGATTTGATTAATAATAAATGGCGAATGCCCCATCCAGATATCGATGTAACCTTGGGAAAAACGTGGGTCGCCGGCATAAAAAGCCAGAATATTGGCCATAACTTGCTGGCTGATGGCGTTGGCAGGTAATTCTGGCAGTGGCAGAGCACTCAGCGCTTTGGCATTCACCGCCATGCTTTCGCGCAGGGCGTTTTCAGCGCTGCTGTTATAAAACTCCATCTCGCCGGCAAAGGCTTTGCCAACCTGACTTTCTGACAAACTATACGCCGATGCACTAAGCGGACGCGCCTGAAACAATGCTTGTGTTGCCGCCTGATAATAATCGGCGGCATAAGGACTGGCGGCTTTGACGGCGGGTGTTGCTGCGGCTGGTTGCGGCTGACTGGTACTGGTGTCGGTCGCTGGCTGACAAGCGCTGAGTAATCCAACAGCAATCGCGGCGGTGAGTAAAGATAAACGCATCAAAAAGTCCTCAGAGATCAATCATGCAAAAGTCGTTATGATACACCTTTTCATCGTAACATCAGCAAGACCGGCCGCAGTGAACTGACGGTCTGACCGGATCTGATACGGAGTATTCTCAGATGTATGGCAAAGGCAGCCGGCAGTACCGGCAAATCACCTGGGTGTTGAGCTTTGCCGCTGTCGTGGTCTTTGCCAATCTGCACGCCTTACAGCCGTTGTTGCCTGAACTGAGCCGGTTGTTTGTCCTGACGCCGCTGCAGGCCAACTGGAGTTATGCGATTGGTACGCTGACGCTTGGGTTGTCGTTACTGTTTTATAGCGCGGTGTCCGATGCCATTGGCCGGCGTGCCTTGCTCGGTTTCAGCCTGATCGGCATGACCTGCAGCACTTTGTTGCTGACGCAGGTTGAATCGTTCAGTGCATTGTTGTGGGGCCGCGCGTTGCAAGGTTTTTTTCTCGGCGGCTTGCCCGCCATCGCCGTGGCGTACATGGGGGAAGAACTGGAGAAACCCGCGTTGTTCACCGCAGTGGGACTTTATATCAGCGCCAGTTCTTTAGGCGGAATTTCCGGCCGGGTTTTGGCCGGTTTTAGTGCAGAACTTGGTCACTGGCAGTGGGTATTCTGGTTGTGGAGCCTGTTGTCACTGGGATTGTTGTGGGCATTCTGGCGCTATCTGCCGGTGTCGCAGCATTTTGTCCGCAAAGATTTTTCCGCGCGCCAGGCGCTCAGAGACAACTGGTATCACCTGCGGCAAAAAGTGTTGTTGCTGACGTTTCTGCTTGGCGGGCTTAATTTTTTTATCTATCTGAATCAATATACTTACATCGCCTTTGTCCTGGCTGAGCCGCCATATTCGCTGAGTTCCGGCTGGATCGGTTTGTTGTTTCTGACTTACCTGACCGGTACGCTGGGCTCGGCTATTTCGGGCAAAGTTGCGCGACGGATGTCGATCCCGCAGGGCATGGCGCTTGGCGTCATCATCATGATGGCAGGTTCTCTCTGCACATTGTTGCCGGGGATCCTGTCGATAGTCGTCGGCTTTTTTATCAGCGCTTTTGGTTTTTTCTTAACCCATAGTCTGGCGACCAGCTGGGTCAATCAACATGCGACACATGCCAAAGCCAGCGCCAGTGCGCTTTATCTGGTGTTTTATTATCTGGGAGCCAGTACCGGCGGCTTGTATCTGCATCTGTTTTGGCAATGGCAGGGCTGGATGGGCGTGGTGCTAGGGTCTTTCATCGGCTATGCCGTGGCGTTGTGGCTTTGCGCGATGTTGCGCAACTTTAGCTTGCCTGTGGCCCACTCTGACTCTGTGGTTAACAGCTCTCCGCCAGTGCCACCTGCTGTGGATTAAGTTCCTGCAGGTCGCCGGCTTGCAAATCTGGCAAGGCTAAGGCGCCAATTCTGCTGCGATGTAGCTGCAGGACTTTTAGTCCAAGCTGCCGGCACATATACCGAATTTGCCGGTTTTTGCCTTCGGTCAGTGTCAGTTGCAGCAGAGCAGGGGCTAGTAGCTCCGCCAGACAGGGCCGGGCCTCAATCCACAGTGGTCCCGCCTGGTAGCGTAAACCTTGCCGCAATTGCTGCAACATCGTATTGCTGACCGCTTTGTCGACCTGTACCTGATAGGTCTTCTGGTGATGTTGCGCAGGGTGCAGTAACCGCTGTGCAAAAGCGCCGTCATTGCTGAGCAATAATAAACCGCAGCTGTCTTTATCCAGCCGGCCTATGGCAAACACCCCCGCAGGCAGGTGCTGCAGTATGGTGGCAATGCTGTGCGGATCTGATGTCCGGACATTGCAGTCGACACCAACAGGCTTGTGATAGGCCCAATATTGCCGCGGTGGCACAGCGGGTAACGGCAAGTCGTCGAGCAATAACCGGCTGTCATTTGGCAGCCAGTGGGACAGTTTGAGTGGTGTGGTGGCCGCAGGAACCAGACTAAGCCGGCCGGCATCCAGCAACGCCTGCTGCGAAGCCGGTGGGAATCCGGCTTCGGTCAGACGTTGCCATAAACGCTGGCGCGGGTTCTGGCTTTTCATGCCGGATCAGGCAGACGTACCTTGTGGTTTACGTGCTGGTGCTGGCCGGTTTTGCTGTGGGCGCGGGCTGTTCTGGCCTGCACCTTGTGGTTTGCGTTGACCTTGTGGCTGACCCGGACGTCCCGCAGGACGTGGTGCGGTATTGCCATCGGCGCCTGTGGCGGCCGCAGGTTTACGTGCTGGACGTGGCGCGCCCTGCCGTGGCGCAGCCCGTTCACCGGCCGGTCCTTTTGGTTGTGGACGTGGTGGGCGCGGCGGACGTTGTGTCAATTCTTTGTCATTCAGCTGTAAGGCTGGATCAATAGTGATGCTGCCTTGTGGGATCTTCATGCCAATCAGCTTTTCTACTTGTTTCAGCTGGCTGACTTCATCCGGATATACCAGTGACACAGCAAGTCCCGTCATACCGGCACGACCTGTGCGGCCAATGCGATGGACATAATCAGCTGGGCTTCGTGGCAGCGTGAAGTTCACTACGTATGGCAGCTGGGCGATGTCGATACCGCGCGCAGCCACATCAGAGGCAACCAACACACGGATCTCGTTGGATTTAAAACCGGCGAGAGCTGCCGTGCGGGCGTTTTGGCTCTTATTGCCATGAATGGCCGCAGCACTGATGCCGGCTTCGTTTAATTTGTCGGTCAGACGGTTGGCTTCATGTTTGGTGGCCATGAATACTAACACTTGTTTCCAGTCATTTTTCGCGATCAGCTGGATCAACGTGGCGGATTTCTGGCCTTTAGCGACCTGATACACCTGTTGTTCAACTTTTTCTGCAGTGCTGTTTTGTGGTGCCACACTGATTGACATCGGATTGTGCAGCAATTTATTGGTGAACTGCTTAATGTCGTCTGAGAAGGTGGCGGAGAACAGCAGGTTCTGCCGTTGCTTTGGCAGTAAAGCCAGAATTTTTTTAATGTCGTGGATAAAGCCCATGTCCAGCATGCGGTCAGCTTCATCCAGCACCAGCGTTTGCACCTGATTAATTTTCAGTGCGTTCTGGCCAATTAAATCTAATAAACGGCCCGGTGTTGCAGTCAGAATATCAACACCACCACGCAATGCCTGCATTTGTGGGTTGATGGAGACACCACCAAACACCACCAGATGTTTCAGTTTTGGTTGCAGGTGTTGGCTGTATTTTGCTACTTGTTCACTAACCTGCGCGGCCAGTTCACGCGTTGGGGTCAGAATGAGTGCGCGAACCGGGCGCGGTTGCGACACCGGCTGACTCATCAGCTGTTGCAGGATCGGCAGCACAAAGCTGGCAGTTTTGCCAGTACCGGTCTGGGCCGCAGCCATCAGATCGCGGCCACTCAGTACAGCCGGAATGGCTTGTTGCTGGATCGGAGTGGGCGTGCTGTAACCAGCATCAGTAATTGCCTGTAACAGCTTCGGATCTAAATTTAACGCAGAAAACGACATATCAACCCCAGGTAGCACAGCGCGCCGGGGTGGGGCTGTACGAAAAAGTCGCGCATTCTACCTTGGATGCCGGGCTCTGGCTATCTTTGTCTCAGCATTTCGCCGATCGGCCATTACTGCACACTCAGCCAAAATGCAGGGCGGCTAATGTACAGAGGCCTTTCCCAACCGAACCGAAGCGATCTCCGGCGATTAGTAGGACATCTGGCAATAACTGCTGCAATTGACGCCGGACTCCACTTGCCGCAGAAGCGCCGCCGGTTAAGAAAATCTGGTCGGGGATAACCCCGGCTGCCGTCAGGCAATCCTGAATAAGCACTTTTAGACTGTTCATTTCGACATAAAGCGCATGATCGAGCATCGCGTTGTCTAACACGGTGCCGAGGCCTGACTGTAGCCGCTCCAGACTGACGTGCGCCTGAGCTGCTGTCGCAAGACTGATCTTGGCTTGTTCCGCTTGTTGCACCAGATAATAACTCAGGTGCTGCTGATACAGAGTCTGCAACAATGCAACCTGCGCCGGTGCAGCGGCTACCTCCAGTAACTTGCTGATTTCTTTCGCGGTGGCAGTTTGATAAAACTGTTCCTGCGCATAGATATCGATGATATTGACCGCATCGCTGAACAAGGCGGACGGCAGCGGTTTACCGCTTTGTGCCAGACTGCCGCGACCTAATAATGGCATCAGACCATAAATCGCCAGTTTGATGTCCATATCGACGCCGCCAAGACGCCGGCCGGCGTGACTGAGTAAATCGCTACTCCGGTCAGCCTGATGCGCGTGATTTGGTCCTAAGCGGATCAAGCTGATATCAGACGTGCCCCCACCAATATCGACCACCAGTACCAGTTGTTCAGACGTTAACGTACGTTCATATTCAACGGCCGCTGCGACCGGTTCATAGGCAAATTGCACTTCACGAAAACCGGCACTGGCCGCAGCGGCACGCAGTAAAGTCTCGGCGCGTGCATCGCCGTCAACACCATCAATGCCCTGAAAATGCACCGGCCGGCCGATCACGGCATATTCGGCATGTTGCTGGCTGCTTTGGTCTGCGCATTGGTGAATATGCGACAACATCAGACCACAGACTTGCTGATACAGCTGAGTTTGCAACGGGTTGAGTCTTGAACCCAACATCGATTTGGGGGAGCGGATGAAAATACCGCCGAGAGGGTCGGTGCTGTAGCGGTCATGTGCGGCCTGGCCCAACAACGTCTGCTGTGGCTGGCGCAGCAGTTGTGCCAGTGATGGCTTTTTCTGGCTGTCATCCTCAATGTCGTAGCTGTCTGGCCATGGCAGGTACAGCGCCGAGCTCAGGTAAGAAGAGCCGGCTTCAAGCGCCAGCAATTCCGGTTGACGCGACTGGGTCAGTCTCCCGGCGGTGCAGTTAGAGGTGCCAAAGTCGATACCAAGATAAGATGAAAACATAATGTACTGAGCCCTGCGCTGTTAGCTGCAAAAGCGCCGCAGTATACCCAAGCTGCGCAAAGACCCCAAATTTCTGTCAGAAAAGTTTGCGTCGATCACAAATCTGGCAGGTTTTTTGCTGAACCTCTGTCAATTCAGCTCTTTTTTTTCTGTCCGGAGGTCCAATGCGACATTCCAGCTTGATCCTGTTGGCCCTTAGCGCCAGTTTGGTCGCTTGCCAGCAACAGCCAGAACGGCAGGAAACTGCCACTATGGTGCAGGATGTGGCCGTCGGGCCCGTTTTGATGTACACCGAGCGTCTGGCTGGCAGGCTGTTTGCGGGCATACAGCCTTTGCCCAAGGGCGCGCTGGCTGTGGTCAGCTTTACCCAGTTGCACAGTCTTGCACCTGATCCATATAACCTGTCACAGAATTTGCTCGGATTACAGTTACAGGAAAGTATGATTGCAGTAGCCAGTCAGCGTGGTTATCAGGTCAAAGAGTTACGGGCCGGCCAGGCCGTTGAAGTCTTCAGTGATCATGAACGTTTGCTGACACGGAAATTAACTGAACTGGCGACGCAACAGGCTGTGCGTTATGTCATCGTCGGCACGCTGAATCAGGCTGAACAGTACACTACAGTTAATGCCCGGATGGTCGATATCCAAACTAATACGGTAGTGGCTGCGGCGTCTGATCTAATCCCGGCAGAAGTGTTGGGCGCTACTGAACAAGTGCAGCTGCGGCAACAAAAGTTGTATCGTGAGAGTGACAATTAAGCTCGCCGGAATAATTTGGAACCAACTATGAAAAAAATTCACAGTCTTTTATTGTTATGTCTGGCCGTGTTGTCCGGTTGTGCCAGCTGGGAGCGTTATTCGCTGTTGACCGGGGGAGATAACGCTGGTTCGGAAGTTGCGCTGCAGGGCCCGGCAAAACAGTCCTCAAAACCGCAATATTACGTCAGTCCCGCGTTATACGATGGGGAGGCTTATCAGGCTACACAGCAGGCCGTTCAGAAGCTGCAACCGCAGTATCAGCCACAAGCCGCGGTAAACGTGAATCACTTTGTACAGAGCATGATGCATGATTTAGTCGCCAATCTTGATCTGGTGAATCCGCAGATGGTGATAGGCATGACCAGTTTTGTTTATCTGGATGGCCCGTATGATCAAACCGATTTGCTTGGCAATCAGTTGTCTGAAAGCTTTATGCACGAAGTACATCAGTTTGGCCTTGGCGTTATCGACTTCAAAACCACCGATTACATCAGGGTCACACCGCAAGGCGATTTTGTCTTCAGCCGCGATTTTATGGATCTTAAAGAGGAGCAGCCGATTGAATATGTGCTTGGTGGCACGTTGGTGCGACATCAGGGCGGTACTTTGATCAATGCGCGACTGGTATCTGTTGCCAGTAAAAAGGTGGCGGCGACTGCGCAAGGCTTTATTCCACAACATGTTGTGGACGCGCTCTATCATTCAGGTGGTTCAGAAAAACTATTGCTGAAGCAGGGTGAATAAGATGAAAAGAACGGCATTGAGCTTGTTTTTACTCGGTTTGTCCGGCTGTGCCCAATGGTGTGAGTGTGACAAACACAGCCCTGCGGCTGATTCTGCAGCGACAGGATCTGCCGAAAAGTCTAGTGCTACAGCCGTTGGTACTGATGGGTATGTGCTGCAAGACAAGCCAATGGCAGAAGCGGAGCCTGCCGAAACCATCAGCCGGCCCTCTCAGCTCGAGATGGTCGCCAACGACCCAAATGCCCGGCCATTTCTACCAGTGGTTGCAACACAGTCCAGGCTCACCCGTAAGCTGTTGCCTTCAGAGTTTCCGGTTGCAGTAGAAGGAGTGGTAGCAGTATCGCCATACCCAAACCTGCAGCACAGTAAGAAGCAGCTGACAGATTATGCCGGCCAGCTTGGCTTTAAACTGGCGGCATTTGATGTGTTAAAAGGCGCCAAAGTGGGGGTGACCAGCTTTGTTGAATTTGACGACAGTCTGCAACATAGCAATGCGCTGGGGAATCAGTTTGCCGAAGCCATGGCGACGACGCTGCCACAACACGGCGTTGAAGTGATTGATTTTAAGCTGACACGAAAAATCACGGTCAGCCGGGAAGGCGATTTCGCGCTGTCGCGTAACGTTCGTCAGTTATCGGAAAAAGCTGGTATGGATTACATTCTGGTTGGAACGCTGGTGACAACACGTCGTGGCGTGCAAATTAACAGTCGGGTGGTGTCGGTCAAAGGACAGCAAGTGGTCGCAGCAGCGTCGACCTTGCTACCCCATCTGGTGTTACAACAAATCCAGCCCTGAAATGGCGGAGTAAAATAGCCGATTGTCATACAAATCACAGACGCCTGCTCACGCGGGCGCTGTTTATTTAATCTATTGATTTCAGAGCGATTCACAGTAGTGTGGCCATCTGGTAGACTCTTTGCACTGCTGCCTCGTAGTTAAACTGGATATAACGGGTGCCTCCTAAGCGCCAGTCGTGAGTTCGAGTCTCGCCGGGGCAGCCAGTTTAATCATCTGTTGTATCTGCCTCATCTCCAAAGTCGTCAACTGGTTTGCGGTTTGGCATGGCCAAATCCCCCGCTTGTATGTTGGCCAATAAATCGGCGTTGACGCTCTCCGCCCATGCCGCTTCACTGCTTAGTTGGGTAATTTTCACTGTCAGCTCAGTGACCGCCAGTAAAGGTTGGATCCGCCCAAAACTATCTGGGATTTCACGGCGATGCACCAGTTTGAAAGTGTCGCCGACACTGGCACCATGCGCTTTACCAATACTAAGAAGTACTTGATTTTGTTTCACTTGTATCACTTCGGCCTGTAGTGGTTCACAGCGAATAGCTTCTTCAACATCCATTGCCGCCGCGTTTAAAATTCGTTCTGCTGCCTGACCATAAGGCGTCTCCCAGAACCGGTGGTAGTCTGGGTCAAGATTGGTGGATTTCCGATGTGTCCACAGGGCGGTGGTCTGGTATTTTTGACTGAAAACGGTGCGTTCTTCTGCTAAATCAAATACTTGTACCTGCAAATGGTAGTAGCGGTCCCGGTCGGCGTCAGTCCAGAACGTCCAATTGGTCCCTGTGGTACCACCTAACGAAACGTCGTCAATACTGGCGCTCAGTACATAACGCGCGCCAAGCTGCTGTTGCAGTGCTTTACGTTCGAGGTAACTCAGAGCTGTGACATCGATTGGATTGTTGTAGGCTGCAGGCCAGCTACTGTGGCCAACCTCTTCCAGTTTACTGCTAAAAACCTTGCCACTGACTTTACCAATATTAAACAGGTCGCCCACAATCGCTTGTTCTGGTATCGCTAGTTTGAAAGGTGTAATCAATAACTTTTTGCGGTAGGCCAGCGTTGGGCAAATTGCCTCTGTCGGCTCAATATCGGCCCGGATGGTCACTTCAAAGTAACCATTGCGGGTCATTTCCGAAACTAATTGTACATTTTGTACTTCACCACTACTTTCAACTTGCAGGCTTTCTTGCGTCAATAATCCGTCAGTGACCTGCTGGACGCTGCGGATACTGACACCGGCAAACAGTAACGCACGTTTCACAGCATCCTCAGTTGCCTGGGCACGGGCCGTAGCTTCATCTCCTTGCCTGATCATTGCCCGGCCGGTAGTTTCATACCACTGGGCCGTCGCGGGCAAGGCTGCAATCCCGAGCAGTGCCGGGACCCATAATTTGGCTGATGAAGACATAACACAACTCCGCATTCCGATATTAGGCTGATTAAGCAAAGACTATGCCTTAGCTGCGGAATTTCTGCGGAAACCGCAGTGTTGGCGTGATTTCTGCAAAGTTTTTGCAGTCATGTGTCGGAATTGTTTGCCACACACCATTTATGCGGAGAGCTCAGATGCGCGTTACGTTTATCTTCCTCACTCTGGGGCTGCTGTCTGGCTGCGGCATGTTTTATGACCGCGAAGTTCAGTGGGAAACAGTCCCGCCAAAGACATTCCCTGTACTTAAAGCCGTCGGTTTCGCGCCTTTAGCGGAGCAAAAAGCGGATAGCCCGGAACAACGTATGCTAATGGCAATCAAGGCATCGAAATTAGAAGCATACCGCGAGCTGGCAGAACAGGTGTATGGTCAGAAAGTGGATTACAAAGTAACGATGCAACAGGCGGTGATTGGCAACGACAAATTGAGAGCCTCTGTACAGGGAATTATCAAGGGCGCCCGTGTGGTAAAAACCTATCCGGTGGGTGAATTTTATGCCACTGAGATGGAGTTAGATTTCAAGCAGGTCTATGAAATTTACCAGAATTCAGCACCAGTGAGACGGATTAAATCAGTAAAATATTACTAATCAAGCCGCAGAAAGAGGAAGCCGCTAACCGCCTGATATTGTCAGGCTTTAATGCCTTTGCCTACAGAGTCAAGCGCCGGTTTACCTTTGGCGTTATAAGTAAGACCAGATTTACCGCGCTGCTGCAACAATTCGTGTTTAAAGCGTTCTATTTTCAGTTGGCTTTGTTCTAACGTCAGACGATTGATTTCATTTTGTTCTTTGCACAGCAATAACACGCCATCAATATTACGTATTTGACTGAGCAATGATGGGTCTGTTTTCAGCTGTGATAATTGTGGATGGCTGGCGATCTGTTGGTCCAACTGCTGAATTTGTTCAAGCCGTTGCAGTTTTACAGCGGAGTTTTCTTCAAGCGCTGCAATATCACGATTGCTGATGGCGCTGAGCTCTTGCTTTAAAAGCAACAAAAGCACTTCGAGGTGCTCTTGTTGTTGTGTCAGTAAGGAGAGGACAGGGGGTTGACTGGTCATTTTTTACCGAACAACTCGCCTTCAAATTGCACGATGCGACGTGCTAACTGCTCCACATTCACTTTATATTTGCCTTCAGCAATTGCCTGCTTGATCTCGTCAACCTTTTTATGGTCGATGCCTGAGCTATTACTGGCTTTTTCTTGTGCTTTGGTAAATTGCTGCGCCTGACTGGTCAAAGACACAGAATCCTGGCGTTGAGCAGGTTGACTAATCGCAGTCTGCTGCTGTGCAACTTGTTGTTGTTTCTGAATATTTTGGTCAACTTTATCGGTTTTCACCGTGGTGGTTGCCGGCACCGTTTGATTCACATTAATCGACATTTTGACACCCCATTGACCTGCTGGCCTCTTCCTTGACCATTTTAACGGCAGCTCCTGCTGAAACTTTAGGACTATTTACAGATTTATCGCGACTCTTTTCACTGCAGTGACGCTGGCCTGAACCTTGCGCCCCGAATTCAGATTCTGTACCTGAATGTTGTCGCCTAAACTGCCGTCAGATAACGCTTTGCCGCTGGTTGCAACGCTCAGACTACCAGAGATCCCTTCAATTGTAACCATATCTCCTTTACATACAAGGCAAAGATCCTGCAGAGTTAAAATCTGCCCCCGACTGATTGACCTTTTAGTCCTGGCTCCGTTCAGTAGTTCAAGATTGGTGACGACTGTGCCACGGCTAAAGAACTGGTCTTTTGATTCTAACTGGATCATTTCTTTACTCAGAATGGCGCCGGGAGCCAATTGCCGGCGGCTAACAACAACCTCCTGCATCTGACTTACTTTTGCACTTAAATAAAGTTGCCAGCCTAATTCGGTTTCGCAGAGTACTTTTATGCTGTTTTGGCTTTGCAACTTCGGATTTACCAGACTGAATTGCAGAGGGATCGAGCATTCCCGATCGTGACTGCGTGCGTCCAGAGGATGCACACGGATTTGGGTCTGTCCTGAGCCAGCAGTTTGTTGTAGCCATTGCTGGGCAGCCGCAGTCAATTTGTCGGGCGAGTAAACTTCCGCATTAGCCACAAAGTGCTGGAATCCAAGCAGTAGTGCCAGCATAGTTAACTTGTTGAACTTAAAATTGTCGTACATTTTCATATGGTTTCGGCTATGCTTTATCGACAAAGGGGAATAACATACAGTTCTTTGTATTTTCAGTACTTTGCTGCAGATACTCTCTACTTACCCGTAGGTCTGCAAGAATCGATCCGAACTGTTTTGCTTGGAGTCTTAAATGGCGAGTATTCTTGATTCAGTCAATCAGCGCACGCAATTAGTCGGACAGAACCGGTTAGAGCTACTGCTCTTCCGGCTTGCCGGCCGTCAAAGATTTGGCATTAATGTATTTAAAGTGCGTGAAGTCCTGCAGTGCCCTCCGCTGACTGCAATCCCAAAACGGAATAAATTCGTCAGAGGCATCGCTCACATTCGCGGTCAGACTATTTCAGTTATTGACCTCAGTCTGGCAACAGGCGGACGGCCGATTGAAAATACCAAAGACAGTTTTATTATCATTGCAGAATATAATCGTTCGGTGCAGGGATTTCTGGTCAACTCAGTTGAGCGCATCATCAATATTAATTGGGAAGCTATTATGCCTCCGCCTAAAGGTACGGGCGGTCGGCAAAGCTATTTGACTGCAGTGACCGAAATCGATAAAGAGCTTGTTGAGATTATCGACGTTGAGAAAATCCTTGAAGAGATTTCTCCATCACCGACGGCCGTCAGCAATACCTTTGAAACTCAGACGATCCAACAAGATTTGGGTGATCGGATTATTCTCATCGCCGACGATTCTGCCGTCGCACGAAATCAGGTTAAGCGAGCATTGGACAGCTTGGGAGTTGCAATGCATTTGGTGAAAAATGGCCGGGAAGCACTAACCTACCTGCAAGAAGTTGCCGCTCAATGTGACCAGTCAGTGACGGAAAAAATAGGTTTGATGATTTCCGATATTGAAATGCCTGATATGGATGGCTACACCCTGACGGCTGAAGTCCGCCTCGATCCTAAACTAAAGCCACTGCACGTCATTTTGCATACATCACTTAGTGGTGTGTTTAATCAGCAAATGGTGCAAAAAGTTGGTGCTGACGATTTTATTGCCAAGTTTAACCCGGATGAATTGGCTGAGTCGGTACGTAAATGGTTGCATACTGACTAACTTGCGGAAACAGACGCGTGAATAAAGAGCTGCACGACAGCGAATACAAAACATTCCGGGATTTCCTTGAGCAGCAATGTGGAATTGTGCTTGGGGAAAATAAACAATATCTGGTTAAAAGCCGGCTTGCGCCTTTAATGATGCGTTTTAATCTTGATAGTTTGTCTGAACTGGTTAACAAGACTCTGAGTCCGTTTGAACGGCAGCTCAGATCTGCGGTCATTGATGCAATGACCACTAACGAAACGCTATGGTTTCGCGACACTTATCCTTATGAATTACTGAAAAAACAAATATTTCCTGAACTCGAGAAAGATCATCGTAATGTCAAAATATGGTCCGCGGCAAGTTCCAGTGGGCAAGAGCCTTACTCGATTGCGATGACCGGTCTTGAATATCAGCAGATGCGTCCTGCTGCATTCGGGTTGGGTGTTCATATATTAGGGACTGACATTTCCAATACGATGTTGGAACATTGCCAACGCGCTGAATACGACGGTTTGGCATTGTCGCGTGGATTGTCGCCGGAACGCCGCAGTAAATTTTTCGAAGACAGCGGGAATGGTATGATGCGGGTAAAAGATGCAGCCAGGCGCAATGTCAGCTTTCGACATTTGAATCTGCTGGATAGCTACACATTACTTGGTAAATTTGACATCATTTTTTGCCGCAATGTGCTGATTTATTTCTCGCCCGAAGTTAAGGCAAAAATCATCCGTCAATTCTCACAGGCTTTGAACCCAAAAGGTTTCCTTATATTGGGTGCTTCCGAGTCTTTATCCAGTACCAACAATGACTTCGAGATGATCCGTTGTAATCCTGGTATCATCTACCGCCGCAAAAACTAGGTTTTGTTGACAGCAAAGCCATTTTCCCTTTCAACACTGTTATAAATCTGACGCTGCTGTTGGCCTGACTCTTGCTAACAAACCAACAAGGTTTGATGGAGGAGCGGGTCATGGCCATTAGTTTTAACAACGCATTTGGTTTACATGAGCAGGGTACGTTGCTGCGTGAACGGCGAACTGAGCTGTTGGCCAATAACATTGCCAATGCAGATACGCCAGGATACAAAGCACAAGACCTGGATTTTCATACTGCGCTGGCTAATGCGCAAGCTCGGCAAACAGGTTCTTTGCAGCAATCTGACGCCAAGCACTTTGATATTTCTCCATCAACACGCCACGAAGTGTTATTCCGCAATGCAGAACAAACCGATACGGGCGATGGCAACAGCGTGGATATTCATCGCGAACGCAATGCGTTTAGTCAAAACGCAATGGAATATCAGAGCTCACTTCAGTTTTTAAACAGTAAAATCAGTGGGTTAAAAAAAGCTTTAGGAGGGCAATCCTGATGAGCTTATACAGAGTTTTTGATATTGCCGGAACAGGATTGACTGCACAGGCCCTGCGATTAAATACGACGGCCAGCAACATAGCCAACGCCGAAAGTGTCAGCTCAAATTTAGAGTCGACCTATCGGGGCAGACATCCGGTGTTTGCTGCTGAATATGACAATGCAATGTCGGAGCAAGGTGCTGGCGTTAAAGTACTTGGGGTCGTCGAGAGTGATGCACCATTGAATAAAGAGTACAACCCGGCCCACCCATTAGCAGATGAGAACGGATTTATATACAAACCAAACGTAAATGTGATGGAAGAGATGGCCAACATGATTTCTGCATCACGCTCGTATGATGCCAACGTGCAGGTCGCTGATGCAGCAAAACAAATGCTGAGCCGGACTCTGACCCTTGGTCAGCGTTGATAAGGAGTAAATGATGACCACGGTTTCTAATACCAGCGGTAGTAGTTATATCGATAGCTTAAAGGGTGTGACTGATGGCACAAAAAAAGAAGACAGTGGGGCGTTAACCCAGTCCGATTTTTTTGCCTTGTTGACGCAACAACTAGCGTTTCAGGATCCGACGAAGCCTGTAGAGAATGACCAAATGATTGCCCAAATGACCAGCTTTACGATGGCTGATGGCATCAGTTCATTGAATTCCAATTTCAAAGATTTTGCTGCCAGCATGAACTCAAATCAGGCGTTGCAGGCTTCCAGTCTGGTTGGACGCAATGTGCGGGTTAATTCAGATACCCTGATTTTTGATGGCACCAACAAGTCCTATGGTGCCATTGAGGTGCCAGGTAAAACAACCTCAATGAAAGTCAGCATTTATGACGCCAGTGGCGCTCTGGTAAAAAGCGATACGGTCTCGAACCCTGATGAAGGAAAGTTCGAACTGGCATGGGACGGTACGAATGAAGCGGGTGTGAAGCAAACTGCAGGTCTGTATACGATGAAAATTGACGCCACCGTTGATGGTAAAAGTCAAAGTCTGGTGACATCGAGTTATGTACCCGTTGCGAGTGTCACGCTCGGCACATCAACCGCAGACATGAAACTGAATTTGCTTGGCCTCGGCGCCAAAAAAATGTCGGACATTTTAGAAATTGCAGCAGGCTAATGCCTGACTATCGAGGTGAACTATGAGTTTTAATATTGCATTGAGTGGTCTGGCTGCGGCCCAGAAAGATCTGGATACCACCGCAAATAATATCGCTAACGTGAATACGACTGGCTTCAAAGAATCCCGCGCTGAATTTGCCGACGTGTACGCCGGCTCAATTTTTTCACCTGGGCGCACCAAAGTTGGTGATGGTGTCACGACGTCACAAGTTGCTCAGCAATTTAGCCAAGGTGCGTTGAAGTTTACGCAAAACTCGCTGGATATGGCTATCACAGGAGATGGTTTTTTTGCATTGACTGCTGACTTGTCATCGCGTGATATGACTTTTACCCGTTCTGGTGCTTTTAAGCTCAGCAAAGATAATTTTATTGTCGATAATAACGGCAACTTCCTGCAGGGCTACCCGGTTGATCCGGCAACAGGCTCTGCCAGTTCGGTCAGTCTGAGTACAACCAAACCGATTCAGATCCCAAGCACTGCTGGCGCGCCACGATCAACCAATAATGTCTATATGACAATGAATCTGAACTCTACAATGACGGCACCAGCCGGCGGTTGGCCAGCTTTTGATCCGAGCGACAAAGCCACCTATAACAATGGTGCCACAACATCCACCACGGTTTATGACAGCTTGGGTGAACCGCATGTGCTGTCATTTTATTTCCGTCGCTCAGCCACTGCGACAGACAACGATTGGGAAGTGTACGCAGTGTTTGATGATAATACTGCCGCCCCACCGGGAACCGCGACCAATGGTCAGTATTTTGGCACTGGTACCTTACTGAAATTCGATGCCAACGGTCTTCCGGAGTTTCCAACTTCGACTTCAATGCCGGATCTGGTGATTCCGTCAGCATCGTTAAATACAACGGCGTATTTAACCAATGGTGCACAGTTTACCAGTAACCTGACTGTGAACTTCAGTAACCAGGCTGGAACGAATTTTCCAACGCAATATGCCAGTAAGTTCGAAGTTGGCTCATTAAATCAGGATGGCACTACTGTAGGTCGACTGACCAGTATTGATATTGATGCTGCGGGCAAAGTGATGGCGAGTTACAGTAATGGTGACCAGACATTCTTGTCTCAGGTCAGTATGGTGAAATTTGCCAATCCACAAGGTCTGACACAGGCCGGCAATACATCCTGGAAACAAAGTCTGCGCTCGGGCGAAGCACTGGCAGGTGAAGCCAATACCGGCACCCTCGGCGCGATCAACTCTTCTGCATTGGAAAGTTCCAATGTTAACCTGACCAACGAGCTGGTTGACTTGATTGCTGCACAGCGTAACTTCCAGGCCAACTCAAGGGCGCTCGAAGTGAACAGCTCACTGCAACAAACAGTCTTGCAGATCCGCTAATCCAGTCTTTGATTTAAAAACCACCTTCGGGTGGTTTTTTGTTTTGTGGTCTCTGGTTGGCGGCACTATGTTGCGTTAAGCCTTACCCTGTATGCATCCCTCATTGTGGCACTATCCTTGCTTAACCACCTTAGTACACAAGGGGGATCACTATGGATCGCATGGTTTACATCGCAATGACGGGCGCAAAAGAAAACATGAATGCGCTCTCCGTGCGGGCTAACAACCTGGCTAATGCCAATACAGTTGGTTTTAAAGCAGATTTAGCGCAAGCGCGCGCCATGCAGGCTTTCGGTGATGGCCAGCCGACCCGGGTGTTTGCGCTCACCGAAATGCCTAGTCAGAATTTTGACGCGGGTGAAATCAAAGTTACGCAGAACGAATTAGATGTTGCCATTCAGGGCGACGGCTGGTTTGCGGTTGAAGATGGCGAAGGTAACGAAGCCTATACCCGTGCTGGCAATCTGCAAATCAACGCTCAAGGTTTTTTACAGACATCGTCAGGTCTCAATATTATCGGTGAGGATGGGCCTATTGAGGTGCCTCAGCCGATGAGCAAAATTGAGATCACCAAAGACGGTGGTGTTAATGTATTGCCACGCGGAGCACCTTCAACAGCGATGGTGGAAGTTGCCCGGATAAAGCTGGTGAAGCCAGAAAATCAGGACATGTTTAAGGGTAATGACGGTTTGTTCCGACGAAAAGACGGCGAGGCGGCTGAAGTTGACCCAACAGTGAATTTGCTCAGTGGTGCAGTCGAAGGCAGCAATGTCAACGCAGTCTCTGAGATGACTTATATGATCAACCTGCAACGGCAATATGAGCTGCAGGTAAAAATGATGAAGACGGCCGAAGATATGGACCGTCAACATAATCAGGTACTTCGTATCATCTAGAGCTTAAAGCTCAGGAGGACTCTATGCATCCGGCACTTTGGATCAGTAAAACCGGCTTAGACGCTAAGCAGCGTGACATTTCGGTGATCTCTAACAATTTGGCAAACGCCAGCACGGTTGGCTACAAAAAAAGCCGCGCGGTGTTTGAAGATTTGCTGTATCAAAATATCAACCAACCAGGTGGCCGCTCCTCGCAGAACTCAGAGTTACCGAATGGCCTGATGATAGGTGCAGGGACCAAAGTGGTTGCGACGCAGAAAAATTTCACTCAGGGTAATCACATGAACACTGACAATGCGTTGGATGTGATGATTCAGGGGCCTGGTTTCTTTGAAGTACTGATGCCAGACGGCACCATTTCTTACTCCCGTAATGGTCAGTTCACCACTGATAACGAAGGTAATCTGGTCACCTCCGGTGCCGGTTATCAGATCCAGCCGACTATCACGATTCCGCCAGAAGCCACAGAGATTACCATCTCCCAAGATGGAGAGGTGTCAGTCAAGCTGCCTGGACAAGTTGAAAATGCCGTGTTGGGTCAGCTTGTCGTGACCAATTTTATCAATCCGGCAGGTCTTGAACCTATAGGCCAAAACCTGTTTAAACAGACCGGAGCCAGCGGCGATCCGGTGCAAGGCGTGCCTGGTATTGAAGGCATCGGTTTTATTGTGCAAGGCGCATTGGAAGCATCCAACGTCAATGTGACTGAAGAGTTAGTCGGTTTGATTGAAAGTCAGCGTGTCTATGAGATGAACTCCAAAGTTATCTCCGCGGTAGACCAGATGCTGAGCTTTGCGATCCAGCAGCTCTAAGAGCAAGGGGGATTTATGCGGCAGTTATGGCTGGTGTTGTTATGTTGGGGATTGGCATCTTGTGCTACCTATACGCCGGAAGCATTCCCGGATGATCCTGCTTTTGCGCCGTTACCACCCGAACCTGCAGCGAAGCCGGTACTGAATACCGGATCGCTGTATGCCACGGGCTTATCCAATGGTCTGTATTCGGATAATAAAGCCCGGCGTGAAGGCGACATTATTACTGTAGTCCTAAAAGAAAACACGCAGGCATCGAAAAAAGCGAAAACTGAATTTGGTAAAGACGCCAGCAATTCAGTCGATCCGATGATTGGTCTTGGCGGTCGTAACGTGTCAGTGGCGAATAATACTTTGCAGCTGGGGATTAATTCCAGCAGTGAATTTAAAGGCGATTCGAAAGCAGACCAAAGTAATAGTCTGGTGGGTGATATTTCAGTGAATGTACTGCGGGTGATGGCAAATGGAAATTTGGTAATCCGCGGTGAGAAATGGCTGACATTAAACACTGGAAAAGAATACATCCGGCTGACTGGCGTGATCCGGCCAGAAGATGTTGATGCGCGCAATACTGTTGAATCAACCAAGATCGCTAATGCCCGGATTGAATACAGCGGCACTGGCGCGGCACATGGCGGACAAGGCCCAGGCTGGCTGACACGGTTTTTCTCCAGTGCATTGTGGCCATTCTGAGGCAAGGGGTAATCTATGTCTAAATACCTGTTCAGTTTGCTGTTAGTCTTGCTTAGTACGGTAGTTCAAGCTGCCCGTGTTAAAGACGTCGCAACTGTCGAAGGAGTACGACACAACCAACTGGTGGGTTATGGTTTGGTTGTTGGCTTGCCGGGCACCGGCGAACAAAGCCCGTTTACCGAGCAAAGTTTTAAAACCATGTTGGCAAATTTCGGCATCAATTTGCCAGCCGGCATGAAAGCACAGATTAAAAACGTCGCAGCCGTTGCAGTGACGGCAGAATTGCCCCCATTTGCCAAGCCAGGTCAGAATCTGGATATCACGGTTGCCTCAGTCGGCAGTTCCAAAGGCCTGCGTGGCGGACAGTTGTTGCAGACTTTTTTGAAAGGCCTGGACGGGCAGGTATATGCCGTGGCGCAAGGCAGCCTCATCGTGTCAGGTCTGGGCGCGGAAGGGGCTGATGGTTCACAAGTTGTAGTGAACACACCAACAGTCGGCCGCATTCCGAATGGCGCCACAGTCGAGCGTGAAGTGCCGACGCCATTTGCTCAGGGCGATTACATTACGTTTAATTTAAATCGTGGTGACTTCACGACGGCCAAAAATCTGACGGCAGCCATTAATCAGTTTATCGGCGCTGACACTGCGCGCACACTTGATGCACGTTCAGTGCAGGTGCGCGCGCCGCGCGACATCGATCAGCGGGTGTCTTACCTATCAACACTGGAAAATCTTAGTTTTGAACCAGCGTCTGACGCCGCCAAAATCATTATCAATTCGCGTACCGGCACTATCGTGATCGGTAAAGATGTGCGGCTGTTTCCGGCGGCGATCACTCACGGCGGGATGACTGTCACCATTGCGGAGAATCCGACCGTGGTGCAACCAAATGCACTGGCCGGCGGCCAGACCGCTGTGGAACAAAATACTATTATCGACGTACGGCCAGATAAGTCGCGGATGTTTAAATTTGATCCAGGCACCACTTTGGATGAGCTGGTGCAAACGGTGAATGCGGTTGGCGCAGCACCTGGTGACCTGATGGCCATTCTGGAAGCACTGAAAGAAGCCGGTGCTATCCACGGCGAACTGGTGGTGATCTAATATGGCCGCGCCGCAAGTTGATGTGTCGTATCACGACCTCTCCAGCCTCAATGATATTCGTGCTTTAGCCAGTAAGGATAAAGTTGGCGCGATCCGGCAGGCGGCGCAGCAGTTTGAATCGGTTTTTATGGGCATGCTGATGTCGAGTATGCGCAAAGCCAACCAGACGTTTGAGGAAGATAACCCGTTAAATAGCCAGGCGACCGGATTTTACCGTGACATGTATGACAGTCAGTTGACCGCAGAGTTATCAAAAAAAGGCACTCTGGGCTTGGCAGATTTGATGGTACAACAACTGGCACCTGAAGCTGCAAAAAGTAAAGTCGCCAGTCTGGTGTCCGCGTCCAATCAATTTTCTGAGCAAACCGAAAAATCGTTGCCGCTTGAAAAGGTAATACATGCCAAAGTATTGCCAAAGCATCAGGCCATGAAACTTGATGCGGAACGCATCATCTATCCGGCGCAACATGTTAGGACTGACGCGTCTATGACAGTTGGTGCTGCTAGTAAGCTAAACGCACAGGCAGATGTTGCAGGTGCGAATGACGTGACAGCACCTGACGTTCGTCAACTGGGAGCTGAGCTAATTGTGGCACAAACAGCGATGCCTTCAGTTGCCACTCAGCCCAGAGCCGCAGGTGCGCCATTGCTCACACCACTGACGCCAGTCGCCGCTACAACTGATACAGATACGGTTGATCCACTTGCTGACATGCAGGGGCCGGAAGCCGAGTTTGTCCGCAATATCCTGCCAGCTGCGCGGCAGGCTGCCCGTCAGCTCGGTCTGGAGCCTCTGGCTTTAGTTGCGCAGGCTGCGTTGGAAACCGGGTGGGGTCAGCGCATGTTAAAAGCCGCAGATGGCCGGGAAAGTTTCAATTTGTTTGGCATCAAAGCACAGGGTGAATGGCAGGGTGAGGTGGCCGTGGTTGATACACTAGAATACCGGCAGGGCATTGCCCGGCAGGAAAAAGCTAAATTCCGTATTTATCAGGACGTTCAGGCTAGTCTGCAAGATTATGTTGACTTTATTCGGCAACAACCACGTTATCAGGACGCGGTGGCGGTCAGTCATGACACGGCGAACTATTTTCAGCAGCTGCAAGCCGCTGGTTATGCGACAGATCCAAACTATGCACAAAAGATTTTACAGGTGATGAATGGTTCTGTACTTAAAGAGGTACGGAATTTGCTGAAAAATTCAGGTCAAACAACGTTGTGAACCGGTGTAATGCGCCTGAACAGGAGTAAACCATGGCTGATAATTTATTAACGATAGGCACTTCAGGTGTCCTGGCCAGTACCGGCTTGCTCAATACCACCGGTAATAACATCAGCAACCTCAACAGTAAGGGGTATGTCCGGCAGAGCACTGAATATGAGTCCGCGATGCTGGGGCTTGGCGTTGGCCGGGGGACTACTAATCGGCTCGCCAATGAATTCTCCATGTTACAGTTGCGCCGGGATACCTCGTCTTTAAGTTACAACCAGCAATTTCTGACAGAAGCCAGTCGGGTCGATACGTTGTTCTCCAACACATCAAACAGCATTTCCAGTGGCATTTCGGACATGTTCAAGCAGCTACAATCCGCTAACAATGATCCTGCCAATACGTCGTCCCGTCAGCTGGTGATGGGGAGTGCTCAAACATTGATCAGTAAATTCAATACTTTATCTAGTATTGTGTTAGAGCAGCGCACTTCCATAAACCAGCAGCTGGATAATCTCGTTTCAGCAGCCAATTCACAGATCACCATTATCGCAGAAATGAATAAGCAGATTTCAGCATACGGCAGCGGCATCAATACTCCGGTGCCGATGGATATACTTGATAAACGTGATGAAGCATTGCGTCAGTTATCTGAGATGGTCGAAATCAGCACACTTGACGCAGAAAATGGTGAAAAGCTGGTATTTCTCAACACCGGACAATCAGTGGTGTTACAACACGGCAAATTCAGTCTGATGAGTGCCATAGGTAATCCTGATCCCGAACGCAAAACCCTGCAGTTACAACTGGATTACAACAGTAATGTTATTGGTGAGGTTGAAAGCCAGACGCTTGGTGGCAAAATTGGCGGCCTATTAGAGTTTCGTGCCCAGTTACTTGAACCGACTCAAAACAAACTGGGTCAGTTAGCGATTGGCCTTGCTGATGCGTTTAATACGCAAAACCGCCTAGGTATGGATGGAAATGGTCAGCTCGGCAAAAACATTTTCAGCCTCGGTACATATGGCGGTTACCCCCTGACGAGCAATACCGGCTCTGGAATCGTGACCGCGACAGTCGAATCAGGTAAAGGAAAAGATATTCCACCAAATGACTTATTGGTGACATTTACTGCCCCCGATCAGTTTAAAGTGGAAACTTTAGATGAGCGTGGCAAAGTGATTGCAGGGTCTGCGGTCACACAAACTATTACTGCATATCCTGCAACCTTTAATAGTACCAACGTGCCGGGCAATTTCCTGAACGGTTACGAAATCAAGTTAGATAATACTGCGGGCGCTTTTGGGAATGGCGATCAGTTTGTGCTGAAGCCATTGGGTGTTGCCGCCCAGAATGTTACGTTGCTGAACAGTCGTCCCGAAGATTTGGCTCTGGCGTCGCCACTGCGTGGAGAATTCAGCGTTAATAATCTGGGAAACGGTAAAATTGGTACTATCAACGTAACGAATACCAATCCAGCTACATCCCAGTTCACGTCGCCTGGCGATGTGAATGGTGAACCCTTCACATTGACATACATTGGCGGTGAGCAATTTGAGATCCGTAACAATGCAAATACATTGTTGGGGACAACGGCGGTTATGTCCGCCGGAAATTACAACAACCTGTTTAATTCTGCAGGTTTAACGACATATGGCTTTGATATGTCCATCTCAGGCGTCCCTAAAGCCGGTGATACTTTTACCCTAAGTTACAACACTGGAGGGCAGAAAGATAACCGGAACGGTCTGGCCTTGGGGCAACTGCAGGAAAAAGAAATTATCAGAAAAAATGCAGTTGCAGTTCCAGGTGCCGATAACCAAATGAGTTTGAACGAAGGTTATGGGGTAATGGTCGGTTTTATTGGTGAGAAAACCAGCCAGGTGAAAATTGCAACAGAATCGTCGAAGGCCTTGTTGGCACAGTCTCAATCCTGGTATGAGTCAATTTCCGGGGTGAATCTGGACGAAGAAGCAGCGAATTTGATCCGTTTTCAGCAGTCTTACGCCGCAGCGGCTAAGATTATTTCCACATCCCAAACCATATTTGACACGTTATTGGCGGCGGCGAGGTAGTAACAGATGCGACTTTCCTTTAATCAGAAATATCAGATCAATCTGAATGCGATCTTAAATGCGCAGGAAAAATTACAAACCGCTAGCGCTAAACTTGAAAAGCAAACCAAAATCCTGAGTCCATCTGACGACCCTGCTGGCTCCGCCCGCGTGGTTGCGCTTGATCAGCAAATCTCTCAGGTTGGCCAGTATCAAAATAACAGTGTATTGCTGAAAAACAGCTTGGGTATCGAAGAAACGGTATTATCAAGCCTTCGCACTTCCAGTGATCAAGCTCGTAGTCTGGTGGTGTCACTCGGCAACGGCACTTATTCTCAGCAAGATCGTAGTGCAATAGCCAAACAGCTGGATAATATCAAAACTCAAATGTTTGACTTGATGAACCAAAAAGATGCTGCCGGTGGTTATCTGTTTTCTGGTTTTCAGCAAGAAACTCAGCCCTATAGCTTCAACCAATCTACTGGCTTGTATGATTTTAATGGTGACGAAGGGCAAAAAGCGCTGCAGGTGTCGCCAACGGTCACGATCCCCAGTAACGATAGTGGCAAGGTGTTGTTTGAAGATGTCAATGCCAGATTTAAAACATCCTCAGCTACAGTTGCCGGCGGCTTGACGACGGGATCTATCAATGTACAGAATCAGTCAGTATTCGATGATTTTTATCGACAGAATTACGACGGACAAACGGCAGCCAACAATAATTACCGTCTAGTGGTAGATGCTGCGAACAACTATGAGGTCCGTCGCAATGGTGTCAGTCTTACTCCTCCTGTAACTGGTGCATATACGTCAGGACAAGCAGTGAGTTTTCAGGGGCTGAGTTTGCAAACTCAAGGAGCCGGACCTGGTCAACTTGATTTCACCTTACAGGCGCCGGAAAAGAAAAATGTGCTAAATACGCTACAAGAGCTGGTCAATGCCATAGAAAAAGATCAGGTGATTGGTGGGCCACTATCGGAAGCTATTGCTGATGCTTTAGTGCAAATTGACAATGCGGCACTGAAGATAGATGCAGGAGTATCGGGTGTGGGGGGCCGTCAAAATGTCCTCGACAGTGTATTCGAAGGGAATGAAGATTTGCAGATCACGAACAAAGCATTCCGTGCACAGATTTATGAAGTTGACTATGCCGAAGCATTGACAGAACTGACTAAGCAGGAAACTGCTCTACAGGCAGTGCAAAATACCTTTCAGCGGGTAACTAATACCAGTCTGTTTGACTATATCCGTTGAGTTGAGTTACTTGGCAGTAAGGTCGCGGTGTATGTCTTCCCTGCGCCGCAGATTTATTAATCTTGCAAGTTTTTCTGTATCTTATTGGGTCCCTTCTTTTTTTCAACGGCAAGCTGTTGCCGTCAAACTGCCAACTCATTTCGAATAACATCGTTGGAATTTCAGTGTTTTCGGCTTCAGATGCTAAATAGTATCTATTAACCCCCAGGGCGGGAGCATGAGTGCTCACTATTTCGCCAGCATCACGCCAACACCCGCTTCTAACACGATATCCAGATAATCCGGGTCCATCATAAGCGCTCGTTTTTTCCGCGGAATACTTAGCTTTTTGCTTTTTTCTTGCCGCATCATGTTCAGGGCAATATGGCGGATAGCTGCCAGATTTGCTGCAGCTTTCTCTCTGTAAATCAGACAGCTGTCTTCATCAAAGCTAACGTCCAACACCCAGTGCAACTTATTTTCTATCGACCAGTGACCGCGGCAGGCTTCTGCAAATCGGTCGACATCCAGCTCGGCAGAGCTGATAAAATAGCGCCGTTCCAATGCTGATTTCTTCCCTTTCGTCATCCGGTAACTGTCTGACATCGCAATTGTTTTAATCGTTGGCCAGTCATTTCGGACGGACTCTGGCAACACGGCTGCGTGCAAAACCTGATAGCTGCGGTATTCCACCCGTGATTTCTGCGACGTCACTTCTTCTTTGCTCAGGCTGTCGAATTCCAGAAACGACTGTTCCACTACATGGTGCAGCTTGCGCTGGTTGCCTTTCACCGCGAGCAGATAGTCGCTGCCTTGTGTCACGATTTGTTTGGCGATATCTTTCTGGCAGCCCATTGCATCGATGCTCACCAGGCAGCCTTTTAACTCCAGCATCGCCAGCAGTTCAGGAATAGCACTGATTTCATTGGATTTATCATCAGTTTTCACCTGTCCCAGCACCAAAGCACTGTGGCAGGAAAAGGCACTGACCATATGAATAGCAGAGCCGCGGTCACCCGGCTGCCAACTACCCCGTAAAGTCTTGCCATCAATGGCAATCAGCTCGCCTTCAGTTCGTTTAGTTACATCGCGCATCCAGTCTACGAAGCACTGCTGCAGCTTTTTCGGGTCCAGATGAGCAATGACCCGGGCGATGGTATCGTGTACCGGAATCCCGTGAGGAAAGAAGCCGCGCTTTTGCAGCCATCCAAGCCGGTGAACGCCAAAATCTTCAATATCTTCCCAGCCTTCAGCGCCAGTCATCACAGCGCAGAGTGTCAAAAACAGGATATCAAACAATGGGTAAGTAACTTTTGCAGATTGACGTGGGTCTTCGAGCGCAGAAAAATGTAAGGTGAATGAGTCAGTATGCATTACAACGGCCCTGGCAATAAAAGGCCGTATCTGATCATAAACAGGCTGATGCTGCAACTATCAGGCTAATTGGTTGAAAAACGTTCGCGATCTTGCCCTGATTAACCCCCCCCCATTGATGCCATTTGCGGCAATGTATTGCCGCTTTGTTGCTAGTCAGAAATTGCCGCGCAGCCCTTTAAAATTAAGGGGTTTGATTAAAATTCGTTCAAGTTTTCTTGGTTATAGCCGTTATATAAGTATCAGCATTCAGAATCATAAAATCAGCTGGTGATGTAGCAAAATAACATCAGGAGAAACGTATCATGGCTTTATTTGTCAACACCAACGTGTCATCGCTGAACGCTCAACGTCAGCTGATTAATTCAGGTAAATCACTAGACACCGCATTTCAGCGTTTGTCTTCCGGTTTACGGATCAATAGTGCAGCGGATGATGCTGCAGGTCTGCAAATCAGTAACCGCTTGACCAGTCAAATTCAAGGTCTCGATCAAGCTATTCGTAATGCTAACGATGGTATTTCGCTGGCTCAGGTCGCAGAAGGTGCAATGGATGAAATTACATCAGCACTGCAACGGATCCGTGTGCTGTCAGTACAATCGCAGAATGGTATTAATAGTTCTTCAGATCGGTTGGCACTGCAAAAAGAAGTATCAGCGTTGAAAGCCGAAATTAGCCGGATCGCAACGACGACACAGTTTGGTGGCGTAAAAATCCTTGATGGCAAATATTCGTCGACTTTTCTGGTTGGCGCGAACGCTGGGCAAAGTATCAGTGTGAATATTTCACGAGCCGGCGGTGGTTATGGCACTTCAGGTTTGAACCTGGCAACTATTTCAATTGCGACATTGGCTGGTGCATCGACAGCATTGACAGCGATCGATAGTGCTATTAATGCAATTGATGCGACCAGAGCAGACTTGGGGGCGATCCAGAATCGATTCCAGTCGACCATCCGGAACTTGTCGAATATTGTTGAAAACGTATCGTCTGCCCGAAGCAGGATCCGCGATACAGATTTTGCTAAAGAAACAGCTGAGCTGACGCGCTCACAAATTCTGCAACAGGCCAGTACCACGATCCTTGCGCAATCAAATCAGCGTCCACAGTCAGCATTGTCGCTGTTGCAAAGCTAAGTCAGTAATTGGAACGAATGAAAAAGAAGCGATTTGCTTCTTTTTTTATTTTTTTCTCAAGTTTTTTCTAAACTTGTCGATATAGCCGGCAGCATTTTTTTGTAGCTTATTGTTTGGTTCATGCGATATAAATTCGGAAAATATTAAAGTTATTTATCTCTAGGTCGATACATTAATTAAGCAGGCACACAAATAAATAAGCCGGCTAAATATAAGACTCAGGAGAAATATCATGGCTTTATTCGTCAACACAAACGTGTCTTCGTTGAACGCTCAGCGTCAACTAATTAATTCGGGTAAATCATTAGATACCGCGTTTCAGCGTTTATCTTCTGGATTACGTATCAATAGTGCTGCAGATGATGCCGCAGGTCTGCAAATCAGTAACCGGTTGACCAGCCAAATTCAAGGTCTTGACCAAGCCATTCGTAATGCTAACGATGGTATTTCGCTGGCTCAGGTTGCTGAAGGTGCAATGGACGAGATTACCTCTGCATTGCAACGGATCCGCGTGCTTTCAGTACAATCTCAAAATGGTATTAACAGCTCGTCAGACCGGCTGGCCCTGCAAAAAGAAGTCTCGGCGTTGAAGGCTGAAATCAGCCGGATCGCTAGTACCACGCAGTTTGGTGGGGTAAAAATTCTTGATGGTAAATATTCATCGACCTTCCTGGTTGGCGCGAACGCAGGGCAAAGCATCAGTGTGAATATTTCCCGCACAGGAGGTGGTTACGGCACATCAGGCCTCAATCTTGCGACGATATCTATCGCAACATTAGCAGGCGCATCTACAGCATTGACTGCAATTGACAGTGCAATTAATGCGATTGATGCGAAACGTGCAGATTTGGGTGCTATTCAGAACCGATTCCAGTCGACTATTCGTAACTTATCGAACATTGTTGAAAACGTCTCTTCAGCTCGCAGCCGAATCCGAGATACTGACTTTGCTAAAGAAACAGCAGAGTTAACGCGTGCACAGATCCTGCAGCAAGCCAGCACGACGATTTTGGCGCAGTCGAATCAACGACCTCAATCTGCTCTGTCATTGTTACAAGGCTAATATTCAAAATACTAAATGATGAAACCTCTTTGATACAACTCCTGAGCTTTTGCTCATTGGCTACACATTATTGTGTAGCCTTTTTTATTTTCACTAAATAAAATTTAATTATATTAAATAAATTTAAGATGAACCACTAAAGAATATTGTTCGTCTTCCGATATATATTTTGAGCGAGTTAAATAATATAAAGAAGTCTCGCATCATTAATCATAAGTTCAGGAGAAAGAACCATGGCTTTATTTGTAAATACCAATGTATCGGCGCTTAATGCGCAACGCCAGCTGATTAACTCGGGTAAAAGTCTGGATGTGTCCTTCCAGCGTTTGTCCTCAGGTTTCCGGATCAATAGTGCCGCGGATGATGCCGCCGGTCTGCAGATCAGTAACAGGCTGACGAGCCAAATTCAGGGCTTGGATCAGGCCATCCGAAATGCGAACGATGGGATTTCCTTGTCCCAGGTCGCAGAAGGTGCGATGGACGAAATAACAACCGCATTACAACGGATTCGCGTGCTATCTGTGCAATCACAAAACGGCATCAATAGTTCCGGAGACCGCCTGGCATTGCAGAAAGAAGTGTCTGCATTGAAGACCGAAATTAGCCGGATTGCAACGACGACCCAGTTCGGGGGCGTGAAACTGCTTGATGGTAAATACTCATCAACATTCCTTGTCGGTGCCAATGCGGGTCAGAACATCAGTGTGAATATTTCGCGCGCTGGTGGGGGCTATGGCACGTCAGGTTTGAATTTGTCAACTTTGTCAATTGCAACCTTGACAGGTGCTTCTGCCGCACTGGCTTCTGTTGACAGCGCCATTACCATAATCGATTCAAAGCGCGCTGACCTAGGTGCGATCCAAAACCGTTTTCAGGCCACTATTCGCAACTTATCGAATATCGTTGAAAACGTCTCTTCGGCGCGCAGCCGTATACGCGACACCGACTTCGCCAAAGAAACGGCAGAACTGACCCGGTCGCAAATCTTACAGCAGGCCAGCACCACAATTCTGTCACAAGCCAACCAAAGACCGCAGTCTGCGTTATCGCTGCTGCAGGGCTAAGGCTGATTTAAATAGGGGCGCCTGACGCCCCACTGAATTACATGCGGTCTTGGGTTTTCATGCATTTAACGACCAGACCATATCAATGACTTATGACACTGCAGCCCAACCACAAAGTGGCAGCATCTGTCGAAGAAAAGAGGACAGCTTTTATGGCTACGTATTACACAACCGGAGGATGACGCTATGTCATTATATGTAAACACTAACGTTTCAGCGTTAAATGCTCAGCGTCAGCTGATTAACTCAGGCAATTCACTGGACAGTTCGTTTAAACGTTTGTCATCAGGTTTTCGCATTAACAGTGCAGCTGATGATGCAGCGGGTTTGCAAATCAGCAACCGCTTAACCAGTCAGATCCAGGGTTTGGATCAGGCCATCCGAAATGCCAATGACGGTATTTCTCTGGCACAAACGGCTGAAGGCGCGATGGATGAAATTACCAACGGACTGCAACGGATTCGGACGCTGGCGGTACAATCTCAAAACGGGATTAATAACTCAGCGGACCGGGTTGCGTTACAAAAAGAAGTATCTGCGCTGAAAACGGAAATCAGCCGGATCGCGACCACAACCCAGTTTGGTGGTGTGGCACTGTTAAACGGAAGCTATTCTTCCAAGTTCCTGGTTGGTGCAAACGCTAATCAGAACATCAGTGTCAATCTGTCAAGAGCAGGTGGTTTTGGTGCGTCGGGTTTAAGTATCGGGACTTTGTCAATTGCGACAATTGCAAATGCCTCTGCAGCTTTAGCTAGCATTGACAGTGCAATTAAAACAATCGACAGCAAACGGGCAGATTTGGGTGCGTTACAAAACCGCTTCCAGTCTACGATTCGCAACCTGAGTAATATCGTTGAAAACGTGTCATCTGCACGTAGCCGGATCCGGGATACTGATTTCGCCAAAGAAACAGCTGAACTGACCCGCTCGCAGATCCTGCAACAGGCCAGTACTACGATCCTGTCGCAGGCAAATCAGCGTCCACAGTCTGCACTGTCACTGCTGGGTTAACCCGGCAGTTGAGAGGACCAGAGATGCTTCAGGGATGAACGCCTCTGCCCGGCCCCGGGCAGGGGCGCTCTTATTTTTGCTTCATCGAAGTTTCCTGCTTTTATTTTGTCCATCAACAACACTGCTAGTCACTTCAAAATCCGTATTGCCTTGTGTGAACGCGTTTCTCGTTATTTTAACTCGTGTTACGCACTGTATTTTTCGTTGCCACGTTTTTGAGAAAATGCTTTGTGTTGGGCGAAATATTGCCGCTTTCTTCGCTGTTTTAGTGGGAAAGAGAAGTTTTACTATCTTGTATCTACATGATAAATATATGTATTTTTAGTTTCTTCGAAAAAAAGGAAAAAAATTGCCTTTTTTTTCTAAAGTCCTGAAAGTTGTTGCCGATACCCCAGTTAAGCCAAATTGCAGTTTGGCGAAAATTGCGGGAATCCGCTTAATCAAGAAGTTGCCGAGGGTTTGCAGACCTGACCCAACTTTTAAGGAGTGACTTATGGCTTTAGCAGTAAACACCAACGTCTCGGCGCTGAACGCTCAGCGCCAATTATTAACTTCAGGTACAGCTCTGGACACAGCGTATAAACGTCTGTCTTCAGGCTTCCGTATCAACAGTGCAGCGGATGATGCCGCCGGCTTGCAGATCAGTAACCGTCTGACTTCTCAGGTGAACGGTCTGAATCAGGCGATCAGTAACGCCAATGATGGTATTTCTGCATCTCAGGTTGCTGAAGGTGCGTTGGATGAGATCACCACATCACTGCAACGTATCCGTACGTTAGCAGTTCAATCTCAAAATGGTATCAACAACTCTGCCGACCGCACAGCACTGCAAAAAGAAGTGTCAGCACTGAAAACAGAGATTAGCCGTATTGCACAAAACACACAGTTTGGTGGCGTAGATATTCTGAAAGGTGGTTATTCAGCCAAGTTCCTGGTTGGTGCAAATGCTGGTCAATCAATCAGTGTTAACCTGTCACGCGCTGGTGGTTTTGGTTCTTCTGGTTTAAGCCTCGGAAGTGTGTCGATTGCAACTGTCGGTGGCGCTTCTACTGCCTTGGCGAGTATCGATGATGCAATCAAAACTATCGACAGCACACGTGCCGACCTCGGTGCTTTACAAAACCGCTTCCAGTCAACTATCCGCAACTTAAGCAACGTAGTAGAAAACGTATCTGCTGCACGCAGCCGGATCCGTGATACTGACTTCGCGAAAGAAACAGCAGAGCTAACACGGGCACAAATTTTGCAGCAAGCGAGTACAACAGTGTTGGCGCAGGCTAACACTCGTCCGCAATCTGCATTATCTTTACTGGGTTAATTCTGATGTTGTCCGGTCAGGCGGGAACTATATTTAAGTTGCCGCCGCGCCGGCCGATAAGAGGTGACAGATCATGAACTCAGTCGAAATGAACAGTGTGTTGCGTCAGCAGCGCAATGTACCGCCTCCGCAAGACTTGGTGGCGGTCGGTAATGAGATCAGGACTGCAACCCGGCTTCCTCAGGACGCAGCAAAGCTGCCTAATGAGAATGTCGCAGTCACTAAAACTCAGTCAGCACCAAGTGCTGCTGAGCTTGGTGAAGCGGTAGAGAGCATTAACCAGTTTGTGAATGCACAGATGCGCACACTGAATTTTTCAGTGGATGAGAACTCCGGAAAAGCAGTGGTCAAAGTCATCGACTTTGAAACCAAAGATGTGATCCGGCAGATCCCAGGTGAAGAAGTGCTTAAAATGGCAAGTGCAATCAAAAAGTTGCAGGATGATCTCGGATCAGCAACCGGTTTGCTGATTAATAGTAAAGTGTAATACAGCGAGGAGAAATCATGGCAATCCGTGCCCTAGGGTCGGCCTCTGGCTTAGATCTGGAAAGTTTGGTCACACAATTAGTAAAAGCTGAGCGGATGACGAAAGAAGACCGTTTGGACACTACTAAGAAAAGCCTGGATTCCTCCTTGTCTGGCTACGGTAAACTGAAATCGTCGATGTCCAAATTTCAGGATTCAGTGAAGGCGTTGAGTCTGGATAATCTCAACGCCAGAACTGCTACCGTCAAACAACCTACAGATAACAAAACATACCTGGAAGCCACAGCTAAAAAGACTGCGGCTCCTGGTGTGTTTGATATGAAAGTCAAAACCTTAGCATCTGGTAGCAGAGTAGAAAGTGCAGATTTGGCATATGCATCTGCATCAGCTGTTGTTAGTACGACGGCTGGGGAGTTAACGTTCGGTGCCGGCAGCAAGAGCTTTAAAGTTAATGTGACCGCCGATATGACGCTCGACCAATTGCGTCAGGCTATCAATAGCAATAAAGATAATTTTGGTGTCAGCGCCAACATTATTAATGCGGGCGGTGCGATAGGCACCAAACTGGTGCTGACCTCCAGTATCACTGGCGCGGCCAATGATCTAAGCATCACTAACAATAATGCTGCGCTCGATGCTATTTCTACAGTACCCAATAGCGGTGGGACTGCAGGATTGACGATAGCAAAAGCTGCCACCAGTGCTGAGGTCATTATAGATGGCATAAGTACTTTCAGCACCACCAACACCTTCACTAATGCGCTGCAGGACACTGAATTTACTGTGCAAAATGTGACGCCGGATGGCAACAATGCCACCTTGACCATTGCGACGGACAAAAAAGGCACAGAGGATAAACTCAAAGCCTTTATTGATAATTACAATGCTTTGGTGACAGAAGTTGAATCGCTGACCCGAAATCGGGTGCTGGGTGCTGATGGTAAAACTGTTGTCAGTGAAGGTGGCGCATTAAACAGTGACCCAACTGTCCGTAGCATGCTGAATATGGTAACCAGCGCGCTCGGTAAACCGGTAGGCTCAGCAGAGCCAGGTCTCAATAATCTCTATGCGATGGGCATTACCATGACTAACAATGGTCGGCTCGAGATTTCTTCGAGCAGAAGATTGGTACTTCGTCCGGGCGTGAAAGGTTGGACGCAGCTTTAAAAGATAACTTTGATGGGATCGCTAAGTTGTTTGGTAATGCAGACGGTTTTAATGTGACCATCACGAATCTGGTGACCCAGTTTACGCAAAGGGGAGGGTTACTGGAGAACAAAGAAACAGCAATTAAAAATAGTTTGTCGAAAAATACTAAAGATCGTGATGCATACACCCGATACATAGAGAGTTATGAAAACACTTTGCGACAACGATATGGTGCACTGGATTCGCAGTTGGGTCAGTTACAGAGTACATCAGCAATGTTAAGTTCGCAGCTGGCATCTTTATCCAGCATCCGATGATCACAGGAGTTTCAGATGAGTTACGGTATCAACGCATATAAATCGGTCGGTGTAAAAAACGATCTGGCGGTGGCAGATCCGCATCGAGTAATTCAACTGTTGATGCAGGGATCGCTGGAGAATATGGCCAAAGCCCGTGGTTGTATTGAACGCAAAGACTTCGTCGGTAAATCGCAAACTATGTCTAAAGCAATGAGTATCATCACGGCGTTACAGCATTCGCTGGATATGGACGCAGGCGGAGAGGTTTCACAGAATCTTTGGTCCTTGTATGATTTTATGGTGAACCACCTGATGCTAGCCAGCCGCGAAAGTAGTGTCGAAAAAATAGACGATGTTATTGAAATCATGTTAAAAATAAAATCGGCCTGGGATCAAATCCCAGTCAGTGAACGTGAACTCGGATTCCGGATGCTGGCTGATCGTGATTCTCGGCAAAATCTGGCTTCCGCATGAACCCGGGCTTAGCAGGCATCGCGCAGCGTAGAGCCGTCATTGAAATGCTGCTGACTATCGAAGATTATGACCTCAGTGAGTTTGCCGAATCCTGGCAGAACTACCAAACCGATTTGGAAGCCTTTTGTGCTGAGGCAACTGAGGCCGATCGGTCTGTACTTGAAGCTGAATTAAAATGGGTGCAGGCAAAACAGCAGCAGGTATCTGATGAGCGTCAACGTATTGGCGGTGCTTTAATAAATCTGCAAAATGGCCGCAAGGCCATTGATAATTATGGTAATTATTGACCTGCAGTTGTCACTCTTATATTGACCGCTTATGCTGTAACCGGCTGCGTGCTGAGGGGCATGCTCAGTGTATTTCAATGCCGAGGTAACGCATGAAACTCAGTGTTCTTATTCCCGCCTACAAATTTTCTGCCTATATCCATGAGTGTTTGCTCAGCGTGCTGGCGCAAAAAACCAACTTTGATTTTGAAGTGCTGGTTTGTAACGACTGTTCCCCCGACAATACACGTGATGTGATCCGTTATCTGGAAACCGCTTACCCGCAGTTAAAAGTGCTGGATAATGTTCAGAACACCGGCCTGATTGGCAGTATGGCAAACCTGCTGCGGGCTGCACGCGGTGACTATATTGCTTATCTGGATGGGGATGACGTCGCACTTCCTGGTAAATTACAGGCGCAGGTTGATTATCTGGATGCGAATCTGGGCTGTGCTATCAGTTATCACGAATCAGATATGTTTGATACTGTGACCGGGGCCAGGCTCAAGTGGTATTCCAAAGAATTTTACAATGCCGGTCACATTCCACAACAAGCCGATATCAGCCATTTAATCCGCTACGGCACTTTTCTGCAGGCCAGTAGCATCATGTTTCGCCGCCACGATTCACTGCTACAGGCGTTGGAGCATGGCAGTAAAATCATTTGTGATTACCCATGGCATATTATGAATGCCGGCTTTTGGCAGGGAACTATCGATCTGTTGCCACAAGTGCTTGGGCGCTACAGGGTTCACCCGAATAGTTTTTGTGCGATGACGCAGCAAAGTGCTGCCCGGCGTGTGCAGGTCACTGAAGAATTGACCAGCGCTTGCCGGCTCGGTGAACGCTTTGGTGTGGCGCCGGATGTGATTCAACTCGGTGTGAACCATCAGTATTTTGCAGCCTCGTTGTTTTTCCTTAAAAATCACGAAGATGATTTGTTTTTGCAAATGATAGAGCAATCAGCTGAGCAACAATTATGGTTCGATAACCGGCATCAGCAAGCGTTTGAGTTACGGGCCAAACCGGACGAAGTACGCCGAATCTTGTGGGGTGACCATGCAGTATGATGCGATAGTTGTGGGAGCCGGTTTGTCTGGTGCTGTCATGGCTGAACAAATGGCCTCAGTGCTGAACTGGCGGGTGTTAGTGCTGGACCAGCGTCCGCATTTGGCGGGCAACTGTTTTGATGAGCGTGATCAATTCGGCTGTCTGATTCACCGGTATGGCCCACATCTGTTCCACACCAATAAAAAACCAGTCTGGGACTATCTGAGCCGATTCACCAGCTGGCAGCCCTATGAACATAAAGTGCTGGCGCAAGTTGGCGATATACGAATCCCGCTGCCGTTTAATCTGAACTCGTTGTACCGCCTTTACCAACCAGAGCAGGCTAAGTTGCTGGAGCAGCAATTGCTGGAACGCTATGGTGCCGGTGCGAGGGTACCGATCCTGGATTTACGTCAGTCTGGCATTGGTGCATTGCAGGAGCTGGCCGACTGGATATACGACAATATTTTTGTGCAGTACACGATGCGACAGTGGGGCATCAGTGCTGAGCAGATAGATCCTTCCGTATTGTCCCGAGTGCCTGTGGTGCTGAGCCGCGATGACCGGTATTTCCACGACACTTATCAGGCGATGCCGGTTGGCGGTTATAGTCAAATGATTGGCGCTATGCTGGCACACCCGAAAATTGATACCAAGACTGGTGTTGATGCGCTAACCCGACTGACACTGGCTGATGGCAAAGTCAGTTTCGACGGCGAGGTTTTTCCAGGCACTGTGATTTATACCGGCATGCTGGACCAGTTGTTTGCCTACCAATGCGGCGATTTGCCATACCGCTCATTGCAGTTTGTTTTTCAAAGCTATGAATATCCGTATTATCAGACGGCGACAACTGTCAATTACCCGATGGCGCCAGATTTGACCCGTATTACCGAGTTCAAGCACATTTTGGGGGACAAGAGCGCAGGGACCACTGTGGTACTTGAATACCCACAGGATTACGACAAAAACGACCCTGCAAAAAATATCCCTTATTACCCGGTGTTTACCAGCGAAAATCAACAACGCTATCAGCAATATCAGGCCTTGGCAGCGCAGTATCCGCAGTTGCTGGTCCTCGGGCGGCTCGCAGAGTATAAATACTTCAATATGGATGACGCAGTGGCCAATGCACTGGCGATTTTTCAATCCAGACTAGCTAATAAAGGCTAGGTGTCAGATTCCCGACAGTCTTGACTGGCACAGAAATTGTTTGCTGAATCAAAACCTTCGGGCGCATTATAGAATTCACTTGCAGCAGCAGCCGTCGCTTTGCCGCTGCTGATTCTTCTTTTTTGGCAGAGACGTTATGCTTAAATTTATTCAGTATCAAATTAACGATGACACCGAAGCGCAGCAGGTGCTGGAAAAGCAGGTGTCCGCCGGCATTGCCAAGAATATCAACGGCAACATTGCGGCGTTTCGCGAGCATATCCCAAGCCTTGTAGAGATCATCGACTCGCATCAGGTCCAGCAATATTCACTGTTTTGTACCAAAGAACAGCAACTCAATATTGTAGATTTCTCGACCGGTCGCGCCTTCTATGGCGTGAACCCGCAGCAAGACGTCAGTGAAGAATTAGCGCAGTATTTTAAAGCGGCCAGTTATTTCAGCTTAATGGACGCTGACGGGCATACCTGGCGTCGGCGGCCATTACCCAACAGCGTCGACGTGATGCTGGTATTTGGTATGGGCCTTGGTTATCACCTGACCGAGCTGATTTCAAATTGTCGTATCCGCTTTTTGGTGGTGTATGAACCAAATCTGGACATGTTGATGTGTTCAGTCCAAACCCACGACTGGTCGATGTTGCTGGATACCGCCAGAGCGCTTGGTACTCATATTTTTATTCAGGCCGGTTCGGATGCGTCAGGCATCACTTCAGAGCTTGCTGAATTGCTGCAATTTGATGCCAACTTGCGTGATATCTATGTGTATCGTCATCAATTTCATCCCGTGATGGATGAAGTGATTAACTACCTGATGGAAAACTCTGGCGATCTGGACAAGCTGACCAAAGCAAAACCACTGTTTGCCGGTTACCAGCATGCGCTCGATTATGTGCCGGAACATGCGCCGAATACGGCTGCGGTTTATCAGGAAAAGAAACTTAATGATAGTCAAGCCGAAAAAAAGTTTGCTGCGAACATGGAGGCTTTGCAACGTTTTTATCCTGAAATATACCAAAGTATGCTTGTGTACCAGCCAGCGAATTGGTTTTTGGTCGAAGATCATAATGGTCAGGCAAATGTCTTCCATCGACGTCGTCAAGCATTTCTTTATAGTGACCTTGAAGTCGAATCACGAGAAATATCAGACTACTTCATATCTCACCCCTTTAAAGATGATGTCGTTATCAGCCAAAAAGGTGGAGGGAAACTGTGGAAGTATTTGCACTTCGATATTATAGAAAATCTAAACCCAGTTATGGAAACTGTGTTAGAAAAACAAACTAGACTACCTTCCAGAAAGTTGATTCTTTACTAGTTTTTGGTGTTGCCTTAGGCGAACATCTAGATAAGTTATTAGAGAAAACGGTTGTAAATAATTTATATGTTTGCGAGCCGAATATAGACCTTTTTTATGCAAGTCTATACATAATTGATTGGAGTAAACACTTCTATGCAGCTGATAAGTTACAAGGAAGAATATATCTTAATCTAGGTGGCGATGGAAGTAATTACTTTTATGATTTAATGGCTCAGTTCTATCAAGTTGGCGCATACTCGATAGCTGACACTTATATACTTGCTAGCTATTACAACTCAGGAATGCAAAAATCTATCTCAGATTTACGTTCTGAGCTCAAAGTTGTGCTGGCATTGGGGGAGTATTACGATCATTCGAAATACGGAATTTCTCATACATACCATAACTTGAAAAACAATAATAAAATAATCAGGAATGATTTAAGTTTAGTTGCGTCGGACTATTTTTTCGATAAGCCGGTCGTAATCGTTGGTAATGGACCAAGCCTCGACGAAGGATTCGCATATATAAGTGAAATTCGAGACAAAGTTATACTGATAAGCTGTGGCACATCGTTAAGAGCCTTGTATAAAAAAGGCATCACCCCCGATTTCCATGCAGAAATAGAGCAGAATCGTTCAACATACGACTGGATTTCACAGATAAATGATAAAAATTATCTGAGTAAAATAATTCTTCTAAGTGTTAATGGCATTCATCCGGATACATCTGAACTTTTTATGGATACTGTTATTTGCTTTAAAGAAGGTGAAGCATCTACATATGTATTCCAAAACGGATTGCAAAGCCGTGGCATTTATCCCGCATCTCTATCGTATGCTTATCCAACAGTTACAAATTTAGTAATGAACTTTTGTATAAAATGGGGATTTAAATACTTCTATTTGTTTGGCGTAGATTTGGGGTTTACAGATGTAAGCAAGCATCACTCAATTCATTCTTCATATTATAGCCAAAGTGGTTCACAGGTTTATGATTACTTTGGACAACATGGTGGTGGTATTGCTTCAAGAGGGAATTTTAGGCCACTTGTATTTACAAAGCCCGAGTTTGACGTTTCCAGGAAATTGCTAGAACAAGCTATTTCACATGCAGGTAGAAAAATTGAAGTTTATAACTGCAGTGATGGTGTGTTGATTAACGGTGCAATGCCACTTCGTCCAGAGAATATTATTATAGAATATGTCAATGTTCGGGCGTCTAGTTTGCAGGAAATAATGCAGTTGAGTTGTTATTCTAACTTGGAAGAATTAGCAGATGATATATATGGGAGCTATTCCATGGAAAATCTTGCTGCAACGATGGAACAATGGCAAGAAATTGTTAGAGATAATATAAGAGATCAAAAAGAAGCAAAGTCTATGATCCGATTGCAATGGGAGTTTCTTAGAAAAAAAGCTGTACAGGATGATGATCTCACGTTTTGCCTCTATCATGGAAGCGCAAATTACATCGCTGGTATTTTAACAAAACTAGCTGCGAACATAGATGATAAAAGCGATAAAAAAGAGACGATCATTGCAGCATTCAATAGAGTATTAGAATTATGGAGGTACTACCTGGCCGAAGGTTTCCGTAGGTACTCAAATGCACCTCTAGGCCTTGATGATATAACAGTAAAAGACCTCTTCGAGAAAGATAATCATTAATGCAATTTCTACGTACCAGATATCAGTGAGGTGAGTGATGTGTGCGATTGCCGGTATATATAACGTGTCAAGCGATCTCACAGCGTTAGAGATTGCAACGCTAGTCACTCGTATGGCTGGCTTAATGGCTCACCGTGGTCCAGATGATCAAGGTTTTTGGCAATCTGAAAATGGTCGTTGTGCGATGTCTCACCGCCGATTAAGCATTGTCGATACGACTTCCGGTGGCCATCAACCTATGACAAGTCATGATGGTTCTAAAGTTATTGTATTTAATGGCGAAGTATATAATTTCCAGGAACTGCGAGATACGCTCATAGGCACAGGTTCGAATTTCAAATCGAAATCGGATACCGAAGTACTTCTGGAAGGGTTAAATCGAAAAGGCGTCGACTTCTTGACTTATATCGACGGAATGTTTGGCTTTGGACTTTTTGATTCAAGCAATGATACATTACTCCTTGCTCGTGATGCTTTCGGAGAAAAGCCTCTGTATTATACTTTCCAAAACGGAATATTTGCATTCTCCTCTGAGTTAAAGGCACTGACTCTTCTTCCTGGCTTTGACCCATTAATTACGGATGATTTGATTTCGACCTACCTGGCATTTCAAATGATTCCAGCGCCATATACAATATATCATCACTGCTATAAGCTTGAACCGGGTCACACTTTGAGAATTTCACCTACTGGACCTGGAAAACCTATCCGATATGCTCACTGGCAAAGCACCGATAAACCTGATTCGGACGCTTCAATTGGAAAAAAGGTAGATGAATTGCATGAATTACTTTTTAACTCAGTTCGTCGGAGGCTAATTGCTGACGTGCCAATAGGCGCTTTTCTTTCAGGTGGGGTTGATTCTTCAACTACTGTTGCCATCATGACAAAAGAGTTCGGACATCAGGTTCAATCTTTTTCAGTCGGATTTAACGACTGTAATGAAAGTGAGCACGAAGACGCGCGTAATATGGCTAAACTTTTAGGTAGTCGACATGATGATATAATGATTGATCCAGCAAATTATGTTGATTATATGAAAATGTTGGCAGCAGTACTCGATGAACCAAATATAGATAGCTCGTGCGTACCGACCTATTTTGTTTCAGAGTTAGCTAGAAGACAAGTAACTGTAGCGATGACTGGGGATGGTGGTGATGAAATGTTCGCCGGTTATAGCAGATATTTTCAGCTAGCAGACGAAGCTTCAACACACAGTTCGGATATAAAAAATAGAAAATGGCATGTTGGACGAGCATATTACACATTTATGGGGCAGTTGTTTCCCGATAACTACATCAAGGACATTTTTGATTCTGTGCCAACTCTCGCTTCTGATCTGCTATTGGAAGCCCGTCGAGAATTGGACATGGACAGTCGAAGCATTATAAACAGGCTACGGCAGGTAGATGTTAAGAACTACCTGCCTGTTGTTTTAGCAAAAGTCGACCGGATGAGCATGCTTAATTCATTGGAATGTCGCACCCCTTTTCTGTCTCCTGAAATAGCTAAATTTGCTGCGGGTTTAGATTCGTCCGCTTTATACGGTGACGGCAAAGGAAAATATATACTTCGGAGAGTTGCCGAACGTTACATTCCTAAGTCGTGGTTGGAACGGCCAAAAAAGGGATTCGGCATAGACCCTTTTTCACCGGTAGTAAAAAGTAGACTACTAGACGAAGCAAATAAGCTTTTGACAGATCCTGAATGTACACTTGTCCGCTATATATCTAAAACACGACTCCAAAATTTAGTTACAGAAAAATGCCCAAACTGGAGCTTCTATCATCTATGGGGAATTCTTTTGCTAGATTACTGGCTCAGGAGTAATCCACATAGGCCTTGTAGGGAGAGATTTCAGTGATTAGGTTCAATGCTCTATTGTTATCACTGACACGGACCGGGACCGCGGCCGTACAAAATATCATATCTAGCCACCCCGAAGTGTATATGGCTGATTATGAAATTCAGTCGGTATTGTATCCATTAGGATTGTCGATTAAACCAAATGATGTGAAATCCAGAGTGGTATTCATACATGATGCTAAGGTCTTGCGGTATTGGAAACAGATAAAATCTTCGTTATCTCTTGATAAGTTCATCTATACAGTTCGAAATCCAATCGATCAATTGGTTGGAATGTACAACGCAGCTTTATACGAAAGCTCACTTGGCCTATATCAAACTCCTGAAATTGACTTGTTTTTTTCTAAAGACTCTTTGATTGAAATATTTAAATACTCGGCAGATGTATTAGCATACTCCGAAATTTTATCAAAACACTTCAGACATAGCATGCCTGTAGAGTTTAATACTTTAAAGGCTGAACGCGTTAAAGAGACTAGTAAAAGGATATACGATTTTCTAGAGACGGATTCAACATATTACAACCAGAACTTTGAAGCTCCTGCCTTTTCTGACATTGTAGGTTTTTTGAGCTCAACTCCTATTCAAATTCAATTGTCCGATACTAACGTAGTCAATATTTTTTTAACATTTGATAAAGTAGCACCTAAGTGTGGTTTTTTTAACCAAGGACACGCTGGTAAGAACTATAAATGCCTCGGTACTTTGAAGATAAATGAAGATAGGGTAAGAGGTTTATCTGGTCGAGTTCTATTCATGTGGTGTGACAGTTTTCAGATAGCGGTTTTACATCCGACTGAAGTGAGGGTTCTCCAGAATATTTTTTCTGATCTTTTTGATATTGGAATCAATAATTGGATAAAGAAAGCTCTCGAAATAGAAGCTTTTTGTAACGCAAAGAAGATTCAGTCGCTGCCCGATGAATTTATACCCGTGGTTGAAGAAATAATAGGCGAGAGAGTTCGAGGTTTTTTGAAGTCTCATCCTGAGATCCAATGGGAACATTTCTTATAGGGATGAAATATGTACGAGTTTCAACAAGACATTGCAGAGATGGTTATAAAGTTGGGTGAGAGTAATCTCTAATTCAACAATAGAAACTATCACAAATTTCAACGCACTATTTCGATTCATGTTAAATAACTCTGGCAAGGCGGTCTATATTTGGGGCGCCGGCAAGTATTCTGCAGCGATAATACAAAGTAGATTGTTTGACGGTGTTTTTACCGGTGTAGTAGATAAAAATGATTTACTCGCGGGTACTCAATTTATGGGTTTGCCAGTTATTGGTCCAAGTGAACTAAACTCACTGAATAGGCCATTGATATTAATAGCAAGTAACTGGTTTCCGGAGATTAAAAAACATTTAGAAGGAATCGGCTATAGTGAAGGGGATGATTTTGTGAATATTATTGGTGTTTACAAAGGTTTAAGCTGGATGTTTAATTTTTGCGACATGGAAAGTTTAGAAGTTCAAAGAGTCTATTCAAGCGACCTTTAGCGTGGTGGATATGAAAAATTTTGTCATTATGGATTCATCTCTATCTTTAGGGGGGGCTGAGACTTTTAATGCTCGCTTTATCAAATATCTCAGCAAAGAATCTTCTAACAGGGTAGTTCTTCTAACTGTCCCTGGCGGAACTGTCAAAAGTTTACTTGAAGATAATGATGTTGATGTTGAAGTCTTTTACATACCTGATGCGTGGACATTCAATGTATCTCCGCGTTCTCGCGATATGCTATATGAGTTAGGGCGCGAAATAAGAGGGGTTTTAAATGGCAAAGTATTTGTTCTTTGCTGTTACATAGAGAATTTGCATAAAGCAATGTATATGTTTGATGGTCAATCAGATGTATCTTTATTGAGTGGGATCCTCCATCCAGAAGCATGGAGTTTATGGCACCCTGATTCGGGTTTTGACGCTAGTAATAGTTTCGGACCAAGGCAAGTCGATGAATTGTGGCACTATAAGCGACGCCTTTTGAAAGAGCTAGATAGTCATAAAGCGTTATGGTATCCAAATGATATCTATAGAAGGTACAACGAGTATTATTTTGATATTGATATGAAACACCAAGCTTCTGCAACGGTTCCTGTTGAGCTGCCGGAAGCGAAATTCAAATATCAGCCCATGATTTTTTTAAATGTTCTTAGAATAGTTTGGTTAGGTCGTTTTGATTTTTTTAAAAATGCGAGTATTCGAGCATTTATTGAAGGAATTCGTGAAGTAATTAAAGATAGTTCGATCTGTGTTCAAATCGATTTGATCGGGTACGGGGAGGCGAAATACGAGCATGAACTACGCGAGTTATCAGTTCCCAAAGAGATAGACCTTAATTTTATCGGTAAACTATCAGAGGCGGATATTCAAATACTGCTCTGCAAGAATCAATATCACTTTGGCTTTGGCATGGGGTCATCAGCATATCACCTAGCGGCAATAGGTTTACCAGTACTAGCTATCGATTCAGCTGTCAAAGGCTATGAAAAATGGGTGAAAGCATGCTGGCTTTGCGATGCAAGTGATGAATTTGATGAGGGCTCATCTCTATATTTAAATTTGATTGGCGAGGCTTCAGGTAATCGTCAGCAGCTGGCAGAGATTATACAAAATATAATATCGGATGCTGATTCTCTAAATTATATTGGTAGGAAGTGTCAGGATTATGTCAGGAAGTATCATGATGTAGATACAATAATGGGCAAAATATCTGGTTTTATGATGAATTCTACTTTTAATAAAAAATTAGTTTATGAACCAAGTAATGTGATAGCAGATTCTTTTTTTTACTTAGTTAACCCCCGTCTTTCGGATGTAACGATTGCGGTTTTCGGCACTGGGGCTGCATCGTTTGGGTGGTGCAATTTAGTAGACTCGCATAATGACAGAAACCCGAATAAAATAAAAGTAGCCTATTTTTTCGACAACAACAGCGCCAAGCACGGCTCTTACGTTGATGGAAAATTAGTTTTGCCTGTATCTGTTGAATTGTGCAATTCCGTAGATATTATTGTGCTTGCTTCTGAGTATTGGCATCAAATGCAAAAACAAATTTTAGATATTGGTGTTGAGGAAGGAAATAAAATATTCCGTGCTCTATAGGATTTGGAGGCCTTTTGAAGAAAGTTGCGATTGTGCAATCGAATTATATTCCATGGATTGGTTATTTTGACCTAATTAATAGTGTCGATGAATTTATTTTATTGGATAGTGTACAATATACAACAAGAGATTGGAGAAATAGAAATATAATCAAAACTGCAGCGGGCCTTAGCTGGTTGACGATCCCTGTTGTGCATGTCGAACGTAAGCAACTAATTCGCGATACACAAATTGCAACTCCGAGTTGGAGCAAGCAACATTTCGATACTTTACGGCATGTATACGCAAGAGCTGAAGGGTGGGGTAATGTTGATGATTTTATTGGAAATATTTACCATCAAGCACATGCCTTGTCATACTTATCGGACATTAATAGTCTGTTCACACGGCAAATTTGTCAATTTCTCGCTATAGATACCGTAATCGCTGCCGATAGCTCAGTTATTGACGCTCCAGAGCTTTTCGGCGCATCAGAGAGACTTTTACAGCTTTGCTTGAAACGTGAGGCTGATGTTTACGTTAGCGGCCCTGCAGCGCGGAATTATCTGGATGTTGCGCTGTTTAACAGACACGGAATCGAAGTTGAATGGATGTGTTATGGTCCTTATCTTCCTTACAAACAGCTGTATGGTGATTTTGTACAGGCTGTAAGTGTTATTGATATGTTGGTTAGTCTTGGCGATGGAGCAAAAGATTATTTCCATTGCTGCGTTTAGGAGAACTGCTATGCCTCGTTATGGTTTTTATGATCGACTGACAGAACAGTTCCCATCTCAGGTTATTGTTGATATCACCGAAGTATGTAATCTTAAATGTGTTCATTGTCCGCATCCTTCTTTCAAGTTATCTGAGCACTATGCGGGGCGATTTCTTGCACCGGAGCTTAATGAAAAGCTAGTAGATGAAGTCGGTTCTGATGGTCTAGGTTTGTGCCAATACATTCGCTACACAAGCAATGGCGAGCCACTCATGCATCCCCACGCTCATGAAATGATTCAATATGCTGTTGATAATAGTAATACATTCGTTACTTTAACGACGAATGGTACCATATTAAATGAAAAGAAAATGGAACTGTTGCTCGCTTCAGGCTTGCATATGATTGACATCAGCATAGATGCGTTCACATCTGAAGTTTACCAAAAGGTCAGAGGTGGGAGACTAGAGCAAGTTGATCGGAATGTGCGGCGATTGATTGAACGAATCAGACTGACCGGGTCGAAGACTAAAGTCGTTGTGAGTTTCATCAGACAACCGTTAAACGAGCTTGAAACTGATGATTTTCTCAGATACTGGAACGATCAAGGAGTTGATCAGGTTCTTATCAGAAATTTGCATTCAGCTGCAGGGATGTTGAATGGACCTGATAGTGATACGCAAAGTAACAGACGACCGTGCTTGTACCCCTGGGAACGCGTCACTTTGGATCCAAAGGGCCGGTTGGCATTTTGTCCGACAGATTGGGGTTATGCTTCGGCTTTTTCTGACTTCTCAGACACTACATTAAAAGCTGCTTGGCAGGGTGAATTCATGCAAACCCTACGTAAGGCTCATTTAGACAACGAATACAAATGCCACGGATTCTGTGCGCAGTGTCCGGATTGGAAGTTAACTCAGTGGCCTGATACGGGGCGCAGTTATGCAAATCTTGTTGAAGATTTAAAGGTGGTGTGATTATGAACACAAACAGCCAATTTATTCCGTTTAACTTGCCAACACCTGTAGAAAAGGGGATAGATACAAGTGTTATTTCCGGTCTAGGTAAAGGTAAATTTAAGGCTGGTTGTGAGAAGTTGTTGTCTGAGCAATTGCACGGCCTTCGAGTTTTGCTTACACCATCTTGCAGTGCGTCACTCGAAATGAGTGCGCTGTCCATCGGAATTCAACCCGGAGACGAGGTTATTCTTCCTAGTTTCACCTTCGTTACATCTGCAAGTGCGTTTGCGTTGCGTGGTGCCAAGCTTATATTTGTCGATATTCGTCCTGATACGTTAAATATTGATGAGAAACTAATTGAAGAAGCCATCACCGAAAAGACCAAAGCTGTTGTTGTAGTCCATTATGCTGGCGTTGCTTGTGAGATGGATAGCATCAAAACAGTTTGTAAAAAGTACCGGATTGCCTTAGTTGAGGATGCCGCGCAAGGAATTGGCGCCTTTTATAAGGAAATCTCACTTGGCACTATTGCAGATTATGGTTGTATAAGTTTTCATCATACTAAAAACATTCATGCAGGTGGGGAGGGGGGGGCGCACTTATCGTCAATGATGAGTCCGCTGTTCAACGGGTTGAGATACTTCAAGAGAAAGGAACCGATCGTTCGAGATTCTTGCGTGGTGAAGTTGATAAGTATACCTGGCAGGAACTCTCTTCCAGTTATGTCATGTCAGAAGTTCAAGGTGCTGTTTTATATGATCAATTAACCAGAACATCAGAAATAATTTCCCGACGATTAGCCAAATGGAGCCACTACTATAAAGAGCTACTTTGGTGCGAAGACGCAGGTTTTATAAAACTTCCTGATATCCCCAGAGAGTGTCAACATAATGCACATATATTCTACATGATATTACCCTCCCTGGAAATACGGGATAGTTTGCTGATGTATTTGAAAGGTATAGGTATCGAAGCAACCACGCATTATGTTCCCTTACATACAAGCCCCGCCGGAAGGAAATACTCCTGTTTTTTTGGAAAAGATCAACATACAACCAGAATTGCCAACAGCTTATTGAGGTTACCATTGTACGATAGCTTGCCAGAAGGCGAGCAGAGCTACATTATTAGTTCGATTAATATGTACTTTAAGGATAAAAGTTTTTTTATAAAAATGATGGCCTGATTTTAATGGTTGTAAATATTTTGCAATCTCATTTTTGATTTGAGTTTTCTATGTTTGTAGCATACTTCTCACGGGCTGTAATTATTTGTTGTAAATTTATGTTTTCATGACGTTGACATCGCATTATCTAGTCAAGTAGTGAATTTAATTTTTTTCGAAAATGTATTCATTAAAATGCGCTGACAGCTGCTTTAAATTAGCTCTTATAGGCTTTTTTAGAAATACTTTCTAAATTTTCTTGATTATTAATAGCGATTTGAGCTAAGTCGCAGTAGCTCGAGTTGACTCTATTGGTTTCTACGCGGATAGTCAGGGATTTTCCGGTTAATAAAGCAGCCAATGCAATATCAAGCGCAATTTTATCATTGTTGGGGATTCTTAGTTCATCTGCAGCTCAATATGCCGAAGGAAACCAAGACGAATTGGTAAATGGTAAGCGTAACTCAAACCCCACATTTCCCGGTTAGCTAAACAACCATACCCTGTTTGCATTCCCAACCAAGTAGGGTTTCTAATGATCCACAGAACTACCGAGCAATGGCTAGCGTTATTTGACCAGCATAAAACCAGCGGTCTAACGCAGACCGAGTTTGCAAAACAACAAGGCATCGACCCGAGCTACTTCAGCCAGCGCAAGCGGCAACTGCTCGCCTGGCAACAGGATGACAATGACGGTTTTGTCGAACTGACACCGCAAGGCATGCTGTTTTGCCAACCCATGGTGCTCAAAAAACGCGATGTCGAATTACATCTGCCTGCCGGAACCGATGCAGTTTGGGTGGCCACTTTACTCAAGGCTATGTCGCTATGAAGATGTTTACCGACACGCCCAAAATCTATTTGCACAAACAACCGGTCGACTTCCGTAAGTCTATCAATGGCTTGTCACTGCTGGTTGAACAAGACATGCAGCTCTCGCCCTTTAGCGGTGCGCTCTTTGTGTTTTGCAATCAACAGCGCACCCGGTTAAAAGTGTTGTACTGGGACCAGACCGGCTTTTGCTTGTGGTACAAACGGCTGGAAAAAGACAAGTTCCGCTGGCCGCGGCTGATGTCAGGCAAAGTACTGACCATCAGCGAGCAGCAGTGGCACTGGTTGTTGCAAGGCATTGATATCCAAAAGCTCACGCCGCATCAGCCGCTCAGTTACCAAAGTGCCGGTTGATATGACGATCTGTTTTAACCCTTGATGATCGTCACTAAAACAATCTAAGTGAACACAAGCACTTAGCCGCACAGGCCGTTACAATAACGGCCATGAAAAAGATACCTTCTGAATTGCCGGATGATGTTGAACTGCTCAAAAAGATGTTGCTTGAGCAGCAAGCCAAATCAGACCGTCAACTCGCGCAAAAAGACCAACGCATCGCCAAATTAGAAACGCTCAATCAACAATTGACCGAGCGAGTACAGCGCTTTGAAGAAGTGCTGAACCTTGCGCAGCACCAGCGTTTTAGCCCTAGCAGTGAGACGTACGAAGGCGACGGCCAAGTCTTTAACGAAGCCGAGCAGCTTGCAGAAGTAGAGCCGGAAGCTGCGTCAGATGCTGAGAGTCCAGAGCTTGGAGCTGCGTCACAAAGCCAAGCCAAAGAACCAGCCAAGCCGCGCCGTCCGCGAATAGCGCCAGAGCTGCCGCGCATCGAAGTGCTGCATGATATCGACAACAAAACCTGCAGCTGTTGCGGCCATGCACTGCATCGCATGGGTGAGGAAATCAGCGAACAAGTTGAGTTTATCCCTGCCCAAATCCGCGTGATTAAACACGTGCGCCCCAAATACAGCTGCCGCAGCTGCGAGCGTGAAGGCACCAGTGTAGCCATTCACATTGCTGATGTGCCACCGAGCATCATTCCCAAAAGCATGGCGACACCAAGCCTGCTGGCGCAAATCGTCAGCAACAAAATGCACTACGGCTTGCCGCTGTATCGCCAAGAAACCATGTTTACCGAAGCTGGTATTGAACTCAGTCGCCAGACCATGAGCCGATGGCTCATCACCTGCGCCGACAAGCTGCAATCCCTGATGTTGCTGATGAAAGCTGAGCTGTTAAAACAACCCGTGCTCTGGGCTGACGAGACCACTTTAGATGTATTAGACGTTGATAAAAGCACCTGCTACATGTGGGTGTACGGCTGCGGCGTGGAAAGTTCAACCGGCCCCAAGCTGGTGCTGTTTGACTACCAGGATGGTCGAAGCGGCGCCAATGCAGTGAAGTTCCTCGAAGGTTACAGCGGCTATCTGCAAGTTGATGGTTATGCCGGTTATGAACAAACCTCAGCCACCTTAGCCGGTTGCTGGGCTCATGCACGGCGTAAGTTTATCGAGGCACAGCAAGCGCAAGGCAAAGGCAAAACCGGCAAAGCGGACTGGGCGCTGAACCATATCCAGAAGTTATACGCACTGGAAAGTAAACTGAAAACCCAATCGTTCGAGGTGAAACAGCAACAGCGTCAGCAACTTGCGGCTCCACTTCTGAAACAACTGTGGGACTGGTTGGAGAAATCTAAAGACACAGTCCCGAAAGAAAGTGCGGTCGGCAAAGGCATCTCCTACACGCAAAACCAGTGGCCGAAGCTTATTCGCTACCTCGAAGATGGTCGACTGACCATCGATAACAATCGTGCCGAACGCGCCGTAAAACCCTTCGTCATCGGCCGCAAAGCCTGGCTGTTTGCCAACACCAGAACCGGCGCTACGGCCAGCGCCACGCTATACAGCATGGTCGAAACCGCCAAAATCAATGGCTTGGAGCCTTACAAATATCTCACTGAGTTATTTGAAAAACTGCCGACAGCCAAGATACCGGGCGACTTAGTTAAGTTGCTGCCGTACTGATCAAGACGACAGCCATGCTGCAAGGTGTGGTTGTTGTTACGCTTACGGTAAATGTGACATATGTTGAAATAGCATATTAACAATTGCTAGATCGATCTAATATTTTGGCAACTGCTGCGATTTATAGTTTTGTTCGGGAGACTACTTCTGTAATTGCCGGGACATTTAATATGATCGTTGTAGCTGTGGTTAATAAATATTTCATACCAACTTCCATATTGTGATTTAACGATCAGATATCAATAACCTACTATTGAGTAGTTAGTTTTTATATGTTTTCAAAAAACTGCATATCCGTTTCTGAATCAATCTCGCCCCATCGGCCTGAGTAGGGCACTGCCGTTACGGTAAAATCAGACAACAACAGCTGTAAAGTCCCGGTCATATGCATCCGGTCTTGCTGTTCGCCAGTCAGGCTTGCCCTGAGTAGTTGCACCTGCTGCCAGGCTTGCGGGGTAAACTTCAGCAGGCCCATATATTGGCCTTGCACCTCGCTGATCGCATTCGGCTTATTGCCAATTTCCAACAAGCGTTGGTTTGTATCGATGCGAAAAGTCTCAGCGTCGGAAAGAGGGTCGGCAAAGCGACCTTGCCATTGGCTAAGCCATTGCGGGTCGTAGGCGACTGCCAGTGGTGCCTGGCTATTGAGTAATGCCGTAACCGCAGTGCTGTCATAAAAAATGTCGGAGTAGCTGACAATCACAGTGTCAGATCCCAACCAGCTGGCCGCACATTCCAGCGAAGACACCATATTAGTTTGTGCCCAGCGCTCGTTGAAAAATTCATATAAACCAAATGGCTGCAATTTTTCCCGCTGATAGCCACTGACAATACCGATTTCGCTGATACCGGCGCCGTGCAAAGCATCCAGCTGATATTGCAGCAGGGGTTTGCCATGCAGTTCGTTTAAACATTTAGGTTTGTCGTCGGTCAGATGTTTCATCCGGCTGCCGCGGCCGGCGGCCAGAATTATTGCTTTGGTCATCTTTGTTCCTGCTGAAGGACTGCCCGCACTCTGCAAAGATCAAGCGGGCAAAAAGGCTGTTCACGTTCAGGATGCCACATCAGTGCCAGCCAGGGCAGGTATTGATGGCACATCGCTTCAATGCACCCGTCCGGGCTTTGCGCTAATAATTGATAGTTTGCTGGTAGTTCAGTGAGTGCAAACTGATGATAGCTGTTTACGTCACCCTGCCAGAGACCGGTGAGTAGATGGCGACGGGCTACATGGCCTGTGACGGACACCAGCGCTACCCCCTCAGACTTCGCCAGCAGTTGCATGCCGCGGCAAATCGCCAGCAGTGGCAGTTGTTGCTGGCGCGCAATATCAACCAAAGTTTGTTCAGTGTCGTCGCGCGCCGGATATTGGCCAAGGTCATTGCCGCCGCTCAGTACTATCAGTGCCGGATTAAGTTGTGCCACCAGCGATGATAGGGTAGATAGAACAAGCGCATTCGGCAGCAGCAAGGCCTGGTAACCAAGTTCCGCCAACCAGCGGACCAATGCCTGATCCAAAGCGTCCCGCGTCTCATGCCGCTCTGGTATGACATCAACCCGGCAACTGACCAACGCGATTTTAAGCATGTTTTCAGGCAATGATTTCAACCCTCCGGCCGGCACAATCGATATGCAGCCGGCTGGCCGTTGACCATTGGCGGAAACTGCGTTCACCGGCGCCGATAACGGCAGGCAATCCGAGTTCACCGGCGCGGATCGCCATATGGGAGTTGGCGCCCCCCAGGCCGTGATGAGGCCAGCAATGGGATATGCAAACAGCCAGTCATAACCGGGGTCAGCATTTGGAATGCAGACGATCTTGCCCGTCAGCTGGCTTTTATCATGACAATCCACCACAGCTGCGGTGGTTTGTTTTTGCGTGATAAAGTTCGGCGCCGTTTCCGGCCATTCAAACTGATAAATCTGGCTGATGTCGCTGATCAGAGGCGGTAGGCTCAGGCTCGCCGTATCCTGGTAGCGCGCTTTGCCACGGGCAATGGCGTCACGGATCAACTGCCGGGGATCACAGGCGGCAACGTGCAGCTCCTGCAACGTCTGTATATCGCAAAAGGCGATATCATCGCGGCTGAAACCATATTGGCTGGCCAGCTGCGTGATCAATGCCAGCGCATCAGACAAGTTACGGGTAAAGTGAAATTTCGCCAGCTCGCGCAGCTCAATCCCGGCTTGCAGGAAGTCAAACAAGCCGACCACATCAGGGTTCAGACCATGCTGGCGTAGTAAATCGCCCAGTTCACGCATCTGGGCCAAAGTCAGGCTGAATAACGGATGCGATGGCGTCGCTGCTTCTGCTGGTTCATCAAAATCAAAATATCGCTGCGGCGCCTCGTCATAACGTTCGGACAAAATGTCATAAGTGCCTGGTCGTAAGTGGCCGTATTTATTCAGGAAAATGCTTTTTTCCATAAACTGGCGGTCATGGCTGAGCTGGCCGCTGACGGTCTGCAGGGATGCCATAAAGGCATCAAAATCAGCAGTACTGAATACACCCACATTCACCAGCGACTTCAGCAGCTGCACGGCAATAAAGCCGGCGCGGGCAAGGCCGGCAAAAGGCAAAGTACCATAGCGTTTGGCATCTTCAAGTAACCAGTAAATTTGTGCGGCCGGGTCGAGATTCGAAGCCAGGATTTGCTCGCGGCGCTGATTCAGCGTGTGCAGTTTATCTGCATCTATCCGCCAAAGGCCGGTATTTGGGTCGATGATGTTGTTAGTCAGGCGGCGCAGGCTATCGGCGATTTGGTCCAGTTCATTCTGGCTAAAGCCTTCAGCTTTGAGCGCCTGCAAGCGCTCAGGTAAGTCTGGCGTATAACAGGAAAACACGATTTCAAATTCGACTTTGTCATGCAGCGTCGGCTGTGCCTGTAACTTGCGGATGTAATAGTCAACCAGACGACCGGCCAGGCTCTCATCCAAATCAGCCGGGATAAAGGAGTTAAATGACAGCCTTACATCGATATAAGGCAGCCCAAAAAAGTGTGGCATCAGCGGGAAACTGCGCAGATTGCGATAGCCGTAGTTATGTCGCTGATAAGCCCAGATAGAATCGGTGACCAATTCACGATACAAACTCAGCGCCAGCGGTTTTGGCCGGATCCCAATGATTTCGGCCGGGTTCCAGTCTGGCATCACACCATAAACAGTGCGTTGCCCCATTAAAAACGGATGGGGTTGCATGCCTTTACTGACTTTTGCCGCGATTAGATCTAACAGTTCGCGTTGACGTGTGGCCGACTGTGGTGCTTGTTGCAAGATCAGCGGCCGGGCTTGCAATAACCAGAGCTGCCCATCAGCAGTAATAGCAAATTCACAATCTACCGGTTGGCCGCCAAACAAAGCGCTCAGTTCATCCAGCAGCGGCAACACCTTTAATACCGGTGCCGGGGTCAGATGTTGTGGTTGTTGCGTTGGCTGCAGTGCGGCACCTTGCCAGCAACGGCCGCCCTGGCCAGAGGTGACAAAACTGGTATCGGCGCTGTCATGCCAGTTCATCACGCGGTATGGCGCGCAGGTCGCAGGTTCGTGGCTGAATGCCACCCCACTGCATACCACCTCGTTTAACATCGGTTGCACCAGCACCTGGTCAGCTGCAGCCGCTGAACCGTAAGAAGCAATCACCTGGCAGATGGCATCAAATAAAGTTTCCGGAGTGATGTTAAGCAGTGACAGATATGCGCCGGCATTAGAGCTGTGGCTGGTATCTTCATTCAGGCAACTGGAGCGGACTATCAGCGACGACGTCGCCGGAAATGCAGTACGCACCTGTTGCAGACAGCTCCCCGGGCTTGCCTGCCAGTCGCGGACACAAAAAGCAGTCAAAGGCGCAATGCGGGCACTGTGCAGTTTGTCCTGCAGCAGAGCAAGTGTGTCAGCCTTACTGGCGAAGCAAAGAATCATCATTATCCCTTAGCGCTCTGAACGGTTTGTTTTTGAGTAGCGATTTTCGTATCGTTCTGCAAAATGCAATCGCCCGACTATTAGCAGCTGTGTTCGCACTACTTTTCCTTGGCAGAATGTAATTCAAGACAATCCATTACGCTCTGACAAAATTTATCGACATTGCAGTCGATTTGGTATTCCAGTAGTAAATCTGGAAATTCGGGCTCGTCAATCTCTAAATCTAGTCCTGCGACTTGTCGTGTTTCACCTCGCGCGAATTTGGCATATAACCCTTTGGGGTCACGACGCTGTAGCTCGGTAATAGGAACCTTTAAATAGATTTCCAGATAGTTTTGCAAATGACGACGATTCCACTTGTGCACTTCCTTGAATAAAGAAACCGTTGCTATTACAACAGTAATTCCTTGATCTGACAGTAACTTACATAAGTTACTGTACTTTAGAGCCAGAGACATTCGAGTTTGTTTGTCATGGTAACTTCCATCAGGGCTGTCAAGGCCAAACAATGCTCGCAAGATATCTCCGTCGAGCAGAACCACGGCATCAGTGTGTATGCGCAATTGTTCATACACTTTATTTGCCAAAGTCGTTTTACCTGCACCGGACAGACCCGTGATCCAAATGACATGGTTTTTTTGCTGCCGTTTACTAATTTCCATCAGTCCTCGACTTACATATAGAGTGCATACATTTGTAAAAGAATAGGCATCCTGCGGCTATAACCTTTTTTCAGCTAAATTTTTTATTTAAGCTGACCACACCAAATCCGTGTTGTATAAGGTGTCTCGATTTCAGTCTTATTCAATTCGACGAGGAATTTCTCAATTCTGGCCACAACATCAGGGAACTTGTCGCCAGCCTGTCTTTGCAAAGTTGCATGAGAACGCCATGCTTCAACAATTTCTGGCAAGGTCTGTGAGTGAATTACATTACCTTCAATAAAATCGACAGATTTAAACAATCCGCTGTCGTGCATAATATCCGTCTGATCTTCACGTCGGGTCCCATAACCATATTCAGGAATCATTGCTGAGATTAACGACTCAATTTCGGCTTGGATAGGGTCTGATAAGTCTCTGTGATTCCACATTGCTGCAAACCAGCCATTTGGCTTCGCGATGCGTTTGACTTCAATCAAAGCTTTAGCCCTGTCGCAGACATTGAATGATGAACCAAAAGTTACGATATCAAATAATCCATCGGGTTGCTTTGTTTCCTCACCGACACCTTCAAACCAATCAACATTCATCCCTGCGGTACGCTTAATCCCTCGCTCTCTCATGGCATCATTTGGTTCAACGGCATGAACTCTGAGTTTTCGATTTAGCAGATGTAGTGTAAGGTGAGCGACTCCTGCTCCAACGTCACAGGCTATTTGTCCTTCCTTTAGACTTGTGTGTTTGAATAATTTATCAATTGCGCTAGACGCATAATCCGGACGTTTCAGATACGCTTCAGCTAAATTTGTATAATTCCACTCAGTTTTCATCTGTTTGTTCCTTGAAATAATAGATAACATGAATGCTTTCAGGTTTTTCCTGAGCAAATAATATTGGTGTTCTACGGACGATATCCCGCAATAGTCGATAAAATATACGGATACGCATTGAACCAACTGTTGAACCCAGCCGAGAGTAAACGCATTGACATTGCATCAAATGATCCACTGGCAAGGATGACGGTCACTCTTTCCGGTTCAATGCTGTCTAGATATGTAGTCTCAACTACTGGAATATCCGCTTCTGTAGATGTAGCGCTGATAAATGCTTCGACTTGATAACCTTGAGCTTTCAGTGCGTTATAAATAATTTGCCCGCCTTTACCAGCGCCATAGATATAGATAGGTAAATTTTTAGTTATGCTACAAAGATCAGCTTTTGTCCGCAGACTTCGCACCTGCAAATTAGGGAGCCGTTTGACAGTTTCGACCAGAACATCATCTTTCTTCTTGAAAAGATACTCCGTAACGATCTGACCCATTTTCGATTTTTTGTATTCAAAGCCATTTGCATCAAGTAGTTGCAAAATATCTGTGAAACGGGAGTATTCCATAGGCCAGCCGCCCATCCAATCCCGGATGTCATGGATGATATCCATGCCGCGATGCTTGTTGTATTCACGTTTTTTATGCAGGAAATCCGGAAGGTTAAGTGGGTTTTTCTTTAAATAAAATCGCCAGATGTACCAAAAATCATATAAACGACGTTTTATAACTCCACTTTGGACATATTTTTGTTTTAAATCCAACCAGAACTCTGGGGACTCTGGTGACCAATCTGAGTCGTATAACGCAAAGTAATAAAGTCCATTTGGAGCGACCGTTTGTAGAGAAGTGGTTAATGCAAGACCCATTTGCCCGGTGTGATGCAAAACTCCCCAACAGTACACAATGTCAAAAGTCCCGAGATTTCTAATAAAATCTTCATCAAGCACCGATCCCTGAGAGATATGCCAATTGGGCGGTGAACCCGCCTGTTTCCATAACTGCTGCGTGGCTAATACCGAATGTTGGTCGTAATCAAAACTGACAACCTCTTTAGCTCCGGCTTTAATTGCTGCAAGGCTGTGTAGCCCGCTACCGGAGCCAATATCCAGCATGCGGAGGCCATGGAGCGAATCCAGGCCTGTGAAATCAAGCATGTGTTGCATTGACACCGCGAGTCGGTTTTCGTCCATATGATGGGCAAGAAAGCTCTGCCAATTCTTACCAAATTCAAAGCGAAGTTCTTTCTGATTGCTCATTACTGATTAAGTCCGCGGTTGCCAGAGATTTTGTTCTCTTAAGTTTATCGTCTGTATTGCGAGATTCTTGACTGATCTTCGGGATAAAATCCTTGCCTGTACCAGTAACATTAACTGCTTATAATCAGACAAGTTTCGCAACGCTTCGACAGCGAGATTTTCTAACGTCGTTTCATCACCTGGGGCTGCAAGTCGGTTATGCAATTCTGGTTCCAATGCTTCCTGAGTTCCGCCTGCTGCTGTAGCAACCAGTGGGCATGCCATTACTTGTGCTTCCAGAATGGCATTGGGCATACCCTCAACATTTGAAGTGGCAAGCAATAGGTCCGCTTGCCGCAGGTAGTCGCCCGGATAGGGGTGTTTACCAGCAAAAATGAGGATTTCCGATAGCCCTGAAACTTCAACGAGCAGTTGCATTTCTTGTTTTAGTGGTCCGTCTCCAAGCAAGATGGCTTTAATTTTTTTGTTTTTTCTATGCAGTGACTCAACAATACGGATAAAAGCTGTAGGATTTTTTCGTGACTCATCCGCATGATGCCAAGAATGACTAAATCGTCGGGCTGAAAACCATGTTTCACTCTTACATCAGTAGATAATCCTGGAAGTACTTCTACAGCATTTGGTACTACGGCAGTGGGGCGCTCAGCAGATAGCCATTGGTCATAGGAAACAGCACCCTCTATGCTGTTGTTAAATAAGCGGATATGGTTGAACTTGAGCAGATGTTGATACCAGCCGTGCAAATGGCGCATTGGAGTCACATAGTAATCTGGATCTGTCGATACCCAAGGTTTATAGGGCTCAAGATTACGCCCTGCAATCAGGATATTTGGTGTACCGGCAATCAGACCTGCCAGTGCTGCAGGAATATTACAGTCATCAAGATAAGATATGAGCAACTCAGGCTGATATTGCTTTAGCAGGCGGCTTAGACTCAGTACATTGTGACTGCCACGAGGACGCAGCAACTGACAAAGCGGGCGTAGCCATTCTAATTCAGTGTTGGACGGCGGCTCTGTCTGCCATAGCTGACGACTACCCGGTAGTACTATTCGGCCGACGCCTGCAGCAATAAGCTCGGCAGACCAGCATTCCGATTCAGTACCATCCTGCATTTGCGTCACTAGATTGACGGTCCAGCCTAATTTTCGCAATCCCAACGCCAGCAATACCATTTGGCGTTCGGCTCCGCCTCTGTCTAGCTGATTGATGAACAACACCACATGATTAGGTTGAGCCAATGCAGTATTGCTTGCAATGTGCTGCATTAAATATTCACCTTGAGCTTGGAACGCTTGCAGATTTGAAGCTTGTTCTGCCCATACACAGGCATCATGGACCACAAAGTCTCCAATTTTGCGAATTTGCGATCTGATTTCAGAGCCAAAACGACACGGGTCAGCAAACAAAATAATTTCACTGTTGTTTACAGATAAGTGGGTCAATCTGTCAGGTGAAGACAGCGGCAAATTGAGGTAAAGCGCAGAGTCGTGTTGCGGGTTTGAATCGATCAATTCACTAATCTTTTTTGCGCTGCCATATAGGTAGTAGGGCAAATATGCCGAAAGCCCCCAACCGATAGTGTGGACATGCGAACTATTAGTATTTAGCTGTTTTAACATAACTATGTCTCAGCCTCATTTAGTGAAATAGTGTTTGCTGCCAACATTTTGATCCCGTGTTGCTGCAGAAAATTGGCTTGTATCTTGACCAAATCCGTACGGTAGCATGCTAGGTTTCGCAATGCTTGAAGGCTGGTTTGCAGCAATTGGTCAGAGTTGTCGATGTCTACCAACCATTCTGACAGGCTTTGCTCCATTAATTGAACTGCGCCACCTGCTCTGGTACAGACAATCGGACAACCTGTAGCTAAAGCCTCCATCACCACGTTAGGCATACCTTCCTGATGTGAGGGGACGACAATCAAATCTGCCTGTAACAGGTAAGGATTTGTATCATCGACGTAACCAGGCATGATGAGTGAACTTTGCATATCCAGTTTGACAATAAGCTGTTGTAGTTCATAACGCATCGGACCATCGCCAAGTAGTACACCAACCACCGATACGTCGTTTTTTAGCAATGCAGCTATCAGATTAATAAATCCGTCCGGGTTTTTTTCGGGCGAAAGCCGCATGATACCCAAGATGATGGTGCAGCTATCGTTGAGGTTGAAAAGACTGCGAATATTGATCCCGTTTGAAGATGTCACGGGTGCTACAGCGTTAGTCACAATTCTCGACACGATGTTTTCTTGCTGGAGCCATGTTTTGTAGCTAACAGCTCCGGACCCGCTATTGTGATAAACGCAAATACGGGAGACTTCATAAAGTACACTATACCAATGATACAAGTGCGACCGCGGACAGATATAAAAATCCTGATGTTGTCTATCCCAATGCGCATCCGGTTGTGTGTTTCGACACGACAACAATATCCGCGGCTGGCCACTCCAAATTCCGGCGACTGCTGAACTCAGGTTGCCATCATCGAGGTAAGACACAAATAATTCGGGTTGGAGTTGCCGCAGGATGCGCTGCATACACAAGATGTTATGCAAACCACGCACCCGCAGATATGGTGCGAAGTCGCCGAGGACTTTGAGTTCTTCATGGGTAGGCGGCTGTTCTGCCCAGAGTTTTCGAGGGTTTGGAAACTGATGTCGCACGACGCCGTTTTGCTGGAGTTGTTGCTGCCAGCCGAGAGTGGCCGGATGGTCCGGCGACTGACAGACCAGATGTACCTGATAACCCAGTTCGGTCAGCCCTTGTGCCAGCAGGACCATTTGCCGTTCAGCGCCGCCTTTGACCAGGCTTTGAATATAAAGTACCGCGACCTTTGCATGCCTTTGGCCCGATGGGTTGTCGGCCGCCAGCTGGTCAAATAAGGCATGAAAGTGCTGTTCCGGAAAAGCTGGTGCCAGTTCGCTGGCAACTGCCGGCGCAATGGCATCGAAACCTAAGGCTTGCGCCTGCAGACAAATTTCCTGACCAAACCTGGCCCATTCGGCTAAGACCACTACGACATAGCGTTTGGGGTCCAGGGTGGCCAGTTGCTGTGCAGTGATCACGGGTATCCCGTGCAGTTCGGAACCTGCCAGTTTGCCACTACCATCGACCAGATAGTGAAACGGATAGGGCGAAAAACGCAGTTGATAATCGACATAGCCGCTGACGCCCCAACCAATCGCCAGGCGTTCACCACTGGCAAGTTGCTGATGTAACTGACGTTGTATCTCGTCCATTTCAGCCCTCATTGATTGCAAAGAGTGTCAGTGGCGTCGAATGGTTTTGATAAAACTCGCGAAGCTGGGCACAGATTTGGCGCGAGAACGCTGACGAAGCAACCAGATAATGTTGCGTCCCGTTGTCAAAAGCCTGCTGCAGACTGGTGACAGGGCGGTTCAGCACCTGCAGGCCATGTAATTTCGGATTGGAATCAACCAGTGCCCGGACGTTTAATCCCATTTCCAGCGCTTGCTGCACCATCTGTTGGCCAAGCTCGCCGGCGCCATAGACACTGACTTCAGCCAATCCAGCCTCCAGTGCCCGGTTAATCAGGGTAAAACACAGCAATTTGAACTCAGTATCATTAAAGCTACACAGATACTGCTGTGTTAAAAAGTACGGAGACTGCAGGGTGACCACCGCCTGTGGCCAGCGCACCGCCATGCCGTTATAACCCCATTGCTGGCGGCAGAGCTGCATAAAACGGCTGATTCCGATTTTTTGTAACAACTTGCTGTCGTCGGCACTGCAAATAGGCGCATAGCTGTCGGATCCATAATTGTCATCAAACAGCAGCGAACCGAGGCTCTGAGCTTCCGCCGGAGTGGGTAATTCGAGCAGCAAATAGAGTTCGTGTAGCTGTGCGGCACTGGTCGCCGGCGTCAGCCAGTATTTGGTGTCCACATATTGACTCAGCAGACAAAGATGCTGCATCGATAGCATTGTGCCCTGCATGAAGTCCAACAGACGTTGTTCTTGCTGCGGTTGTTGAAACACATGCGCTGTGACCGGGCCTATGCTGCCATTGTCCAGCTGCTGATAGCTCAGCGTAGTCTGATCTCGTCCGGTCAATAATATTTCCAGCGGCTCCGGGCAACGATTTATCACGCGCATTTTTTCCAGCGTAGCGCTCTCAAGCGGCAGATAGCTTTGATAGGGATGGCCGGTGGCTAAGTGGCGCGCCAGTTCAGGGATACTGTACAGCAGGTAATTCATCCGGATGGCATTGGCATCGTCGCCAATGGCATTGGCGACCCAGGCCAGACTGTTGCCGCCAGGGCCTATATCAATCATGGCAACCGTGTGACCAGCAAAACATTGCTGGCAATATTGTTGTAGATACTGTTGTTGTCGCCGGGCGGTGGCTTTTGAAGCGTTTTGTACTTCAGCCGATTGCAGCCACTGAGTTAAGGCCTGCTGGTCCGGTATTTCGTTGAGCCGCAGCGCTAAATCGTTGGCTAGTTCAGCCGGTGCTGCTGGCAATGCCAGTTCTTTGATCAAATCATGCAGCGAGTAGCTACGTCTGTTGCGAAATTGCGTAATAGCAGCGCTATCCAGCCTGCCCATTTGTGCCAGATACGCGGCTTTGCGTGAGGTGTAAAACTCGACGACCTCTATAGTGGCGCCAAGTGCAGTAATTGCTTGCGCCAATAAAGGTTTAAACACCCGAGCCTCGCGCATGATAGGGCACAGCCGGGTGATACCGTGCGCCATCGCGTCCTTGACCACCCAATAGCAGAATGCCGCCAGCACCGGACCATACAACGCGCTGCCAAACCGTGCCAACTCTGAGTCAGTCAATCCGGACCAGTCTTTGGCATAACCCAGTTTGTTCAGGCAGTTCAACGGGTGTTGCATGCCAGCAGCACCACTCAGTAACCAGCGTTGTTGCCGCGCGACCGCCAGATGCGCATGCTGCAGGTGCAGACTACAAATGCCGCGGGTTTGCGGTTGCACCACATCAGCAACGGTGTCATCACCGATATGTAGGATCTGCTGCGGTTGTAACTGTGGATGTTGAGCCAGCAATAAATCAAATAAGCGGCCCTGATACTTATTAGCGTCCATTTCCTGCGACAGCAGAATGTGGCTGTCTGCGATAAACAGTCCACTTTTCCGTAATAAAGCCTGAATAAATTCCCGCGGAAAGTAGGTATCGCTGGTCAGTTGGAATTCAATGTTTTGTTGTTGCAGCATCTGGCAAAAATCCACCAGATAGGGATTAGGAAATGACAGGGCAAACTCGGTCTCCAGCTCAAGTTCGGCCAAATCGGCGCTGTTTGGCCAATGTCTGGGCGCTTGCTGCCAGATCTCAGCAAAAGTGACTTCGCTGCTCTGGCGCACTGCTGATGCCAGTTTACGGGCGTTTTTTTCCATCTCGATACGGATCAGGCGGAACTGCTCAATACTGACGGAGCAGTCCAGAATGGCCTGTTGGTGGGCTCGTTCTGCAACCAGGCAGAACACATCTGACGGAATTTTGACGGCACGGTGAAGTAATGTGTCAAAGATATCGAGCGACACCAGCTTGATATGCTGAAGCGATAAACTCTGTAAATCGGCGTGTTGCTGCCAGCATATTTGCATTTAGGAACTCCTCAATCCGTCGCCGTTTCGGGTCTAAAAACCAGATAAATGGCGCCAGGATAAAACTGGGAATATTCAATTTCTATGCCTTCACTATCGACCAGTCGTTGGCAATCTGAAATATAAATTACTCACCAAGCCATTAGAATTGCCTTGTCGAGGCCTTAAATGAAAGATCTCTATGGCTTATTAATGTGAACCCGTCGCGGGTCCTTCTGTGAGCGTCTCGCCGGTTGCGATCCGCATCAGGGCCTGATAATGCACTTTGCCGCTCGATGTGTAAGGAACATCACGGACTAAAATGACTTTAAACAAGCTTGGATGCAGACGCATCAAAGTTGTCAGATGATTGGCTACTTCTGTGGCTGCGTTCGATTCTGCGTTCGCATCAATGACTGCAACAATCAGCAATTCATCTCTCCCGGTACAGATGGTGGTCCAGCGTTCGCGCAGGAGTTGCTGTTCGAGATGGTCCAATTGCCAACGTTTGCCCTGGATCTTCAACATGCGTTTGAGCCGGCCGGTAATTTGATACAAACCGTTGGCCAGACGGATGGCGAGGTCACCGGTAGCCAATTCCTGACATTTCTCACTACTGCGTAAATCTGCAGAATTTTGTGCATAACCCAACATAATGTTAGGACCCCGGTACATCAGCTCGCCTTCTGTATTCGATGCGATGATCTCACTTTGTGTATCAGGATCGCGCAGGAACAGCGTCCCGCCGGGAATTGCTTCGCCAATACAGTCTGGATGATCAGTCAGATACTCGGGACGCAACCATGCGAGACGAGCAGTCGCCTCAGTTTGGCCGTACATTAAAAAAACCGGCAGTTTTTTTTGGTTGGAAAACTGACAAATGTATTGTTGCAGATCTATCGGAAGCGGACCGCCAGCCTGCGTGATATAGCGCAGTCCCGGCAATGGCAAACGTTCAAAACGAATGGTCTTTAGCAGCTGAAAAGTCAGCGATACCGCCGATAGGCTGCTGACATCATATTGGCGCATCAGTTGCCAGAATTCACGGTTAGCCACAGTGTAGTCAGTTAATAAAATCGATGCGCCACATAACAGATGGCTGTTGAGCACAGACAGACCGTACGCATGATGCATTGGTAATGCTGTGATCGCGAGGTCCGTCATCTGCAGTGGCAGAAAGCGCGAGATGGCCAGCGCGTTACTGTGTAAGTTTTCCAGTGACAACATGACAGATTTAGGCTCACCTGTACTACCGGAAGTACTCAGTAATAAAGCTAAATCCGGACGGGCGCGAAAAGCACTGGCGCTGACCCGGCGCATGGTGCCCATATCGTCAATCAGCACTGCAATTTCAAGCTGGCGGAAGATTTGCTCGAGATAGATCTGTGGCAGCTGCGGGTCCAGTAACAACAACGGGCGCTGATGACGCAGACAACAAAGATAGGCCACAATCGTCGTCAGGTTATTCCGGCATTGCAGCGCACAAACCTGCTGTGGCCAAACATCAAACTGGACAAAACGTTGTGCGAAATGGTCGGCAAGCTGGGCGAGTTTGACATAGCTGATAGCAGTACCGTCAGCGAGCAAAAGGGCGGTTTGTTCGCCAAATCGTTCAAGATTCTTGGCAAAGTGCAGACTCATGGAGCAACTCCGCAGCGAAAAGAACAGCCGCATCCGCCAACCGCCACAATAACAAGCACGGAATGCGCAGAACAGAAGTGTTGCGGAGACTGAGCTTTCAATCGCAAAGGTATTCCTTGTGTTTAACCTCTGGCAAAGCGGACAAACTTTGCGGCGGCCTGAGAGAAACCTTCGAGATCAAGTTGCATTCTTTGCAATATGACTTCTTGATTGGGCGTAGGAAAGCTGATCCTTGTGGTCGCCTGATATCCCAGCTGCTGATTAAAACGCAGCGCAGCCTGATTGTCCGGTTTTACATGTGCCAGCAGTGTCTTACAACCTAAGGTTTGAAAGCAATACTGATTCAGGGCAAGCGCGGGAAAAAATGCCAGCATGGAGCCGCGAAAGCGCGGATCTGCCAGATAAAACCCGCTTTCCAGCATGGCGCTACTGCTGACTGGCTGACCTTCAGGTTGTTTCAGATTGCACGCACCTACAGGTTCATTTTTGTAGCGGATGACAAAATGTTGTTGGCTGGCATCGGTACGAACCAGCTCGAACCAACCCAACTGTGCTTCTTCGCTGATAATACGCTGGTCCAGCATCTGGGCGCTGATATCAGGCCGGTTGCGCCATTCCCGCAGCAAGGCTAAATCTTCTGGCTGCACTGGTGTCAGTGTCACGCCATAAGCTTCAATGACAGCGGCCGATAGCATCATGCCAGCAAATCCCAGCTCAGTGCGGTACCACGCGCCACATCCTGTTTCACTGTTTTGCCAAGCAGCATGGGCAGGTATTTAGGTGCAAGACCAAGTCCGGGTCGGATAGCACGGACATTGTCCGCATTTAGCACGTCACCGGCTTTGAGGTCCTGTGCGATATATAAAGAGCGGCGATGCCGGCGCGAAGCCACTTCTTTGGTAGTTACGCCATAATGCACGCCACCGAGCGCAAGATGAGCGCGGCGGGTTTCATCAATCAGCATTTTCAGTTCAGCCGGCTCCAGTGAGAACTCTGCATCCACGCCGCCCTCGCTGCGGTCCAATACAAAGTGTTTTTCAATCACAGTTGCACCTAACGCGACGGCGGCGACAGCGACACCAATGCCGGTGCAGTGGTCCGACAAACCTACCTGACACTGAAATAACTCAGCTAAATGGGGGATAGTGCGCAAGTTGGCGTCCACCGGTTCTGCCGGATAATTACTGGTGCATTTAAGCAGGATCAGGTCCATGCAACCATTGGCTTTAAGCACTTCCACGGCTTCGGCCAGTTCGCTTTGGCTTGCCATACCGGTTGACATAATCACCGGCTTTGCCGGTGCGCGCGACAGCGGCGAGCAGCGCATGATCGGTATTTTCAAAGGAGGCGATTTTGTAGCAGGGCACCTGCAGATTTTCGAGGAAATCGACTGCGGTTAAATCAAACGGCGTGCTGAACGCAAGCATGCCCAGCTCTTTGGCACGGGCAAAAATGGGGGCGTGCCAGTCCCAGGGGGTATTGGCGATCTCGTAGAGTTTATAGAGACTTTGGCCAAACCAGAGACTGTCGGGGTTATCGATAAAGAAGTCACCGCTATTGATGTCAAGCGTCATGGTGTCCGCGGTGTAAGTTTGCAATTTAATCGCATGTGCACCGGCGGCGGCAGCGGCATCGACCATCGCCAGAGCTTTGTCCAGTGACTGATCATGATTACCTGACAATTCGGCAATGATAAAAGGCGCATGATTTGCACCTATCTGAAAAGAACCCAGTTCAATGGTGGGGACTGCTGCCATTTACGCTGCTCCAGTTAAATGAAAACTCAGGTCGTGTGTGTTGTTGTCGATTGCTGCAACAACTGCAGCAGATGGGGCACGCCACCACCTGCAGGCACCAGTTGCTGCGCTGCCGCCGACATCCGGGTTCGCAGGGGCGTATCGTTCAGCAACGTGGCGGTAGCTTGCGCCAATTGTCCGGCGCTGAGCTGGTCCGCAGGGCCCAGATCAATACAAGCACCCAGGCTTGCCAGATAGTGGGTTGTTGCCTGTTGATTGTCCGCCAGCGCGACGACAATGGCGGGTAGCCCCAGGCAAGCCCGTTCCCAGTGCGTCGCGCCGCCGGCGCCAATCATCACATCCGCAGCTGCCATCAGCCCTGCCATCCCTGGCGTCTGTACAAGCAGGGTCAGACGCCGGTCCTGTGCACAAAGTTGCTGCAACAACAGACGGTGCGGGTTGGCCTGACCGATCACGATATCGGCCAGCCAATGCGGTTCCTGAAGCTGTTGCAAGGCATTAATTGCCAGACTGGTGAAATTTTGCTCGTCACTGCCACCAAAGAACACCAGAAGCCGTGCCGGCGACTGGGCATTAAATTTCACAGGGAATTGTCGTTGCGTCGGGGTAACGCCGGTAAATTCGGGCCTGAGTAGCGCAAAACGTGGGCCCAGCAATGGCTGGCAATGGTCGGGCAACAGAGCCTGATAACGGCTGGCGAAGTTGGGTAATAAATTCTGATCAAGCAGCACATCACAATCATATTGCCGGTTGGCCAGATCATCAATTTGCAGCACGGCATGACATTTTGCACGCATGGTCTGACAAAATGTCGCGCCAAGACCATAGTGATCGACAATCAGCCAGTCAAACATGCCGGTGTTTTGAACAGGGGCGTGTGGTGCTGCGTCAAGACAGGTAATTAACGCTGATGCGTCTTGCGCTTCAGTGCAACCCAGCCAGGCCTGATAACCTTGCTGCGGCGGATTGGAAAGCAGTGGCAGTGTGAAGGTGGTAAAGCCCAGGTCTGCCAGCAGCGGTAGCAGGTGTCCCGGATGTTGTCGGCAGGCAAAATAAACCTGATGACCGGCTTGTCTGAGTGCCTGCGCCAGTGTCAGACATCGCATCAAATGTCCCGAGCCAATGGCAAGGGAAGCGTCCGTGCGAAACAGCACTTGCATCAACGACTCCGCGGCGACTGCAGTAACAGAGTCTGCAGTAGTTCGGCCCTGAGCCAGTCTGCTTCAGTATCAATATCCTGCACCCGGTGCTGTGGCAGTTCCTGTAAAAAACTATGCGGGGCAAACATTGGTAAACCATCCAGCCAATGCTGCGCCTGACCCAGATAAAACTGGCCGGCATCGTGGAAAGTTTCCGGCAAATCCTGCGAACGTTTTGGGATCGCGTCTGGCTGCACCGGCTCAATCTGGCCCTGTGCATTGCGGTACAAGGCGCGCTGAATGGGGAAGCTGAAGCGACAACCGGAGAACACAAATTTCAGTGCCGGATTTGCCACAAGTGCTGCAGCCGCTTGTTGCAGGTCAGATGGCAATAACAAAGGTGCTGTGGCATAGATGCATCCAACCAGTGAGGGCGGCTGTTGTTGTTCGCGTAACCATTGGATCGCATGGGTGATCACGGGTCCAGTGCCGGTGAAATCATCGGCTAGTGTTTTCGGGCGCAGGAATGGCACTTCGGCACCAGACTGACGGGCAACGTCGGCAATTTCGGCATCGTCGGTGGAGACAATCACACGTTCAAATACACCACTTTGCAGGGCGGCCTCGACAGACCATGCCAGCATGGGCATGCCGTTAAACAGGCGAATGTTTTTACGTGGGATACGTTTACTGCCACCACGGGCCGGAATAATTGCGGTTTTCATTGTTCAGATCTCGCAGCATGCCTGACGCAGCGCGTCGGCTACTTGTTGTTGCTGTTCTGGTGTAATACCGGCATAAAGCGGCAAACTGATGATCTGGCTGTAAAACTGTTCGGCCTGTTGAAATTGTCCCCAGTCAAAGCCCAAATGTTGGTAATACGGCTGGGTATGGATCGGAATGTAATGCACATTCACACCAATGCCGGCGGCACGCAATGATTCAAACACCTGAAGCCGTTTGTCGGGCTGGTGCAGCCGCACTATATACAAGTGCCAGGCCGACACACCATCAACTGCTGGCGTGGGCAAATCGACAGGCAGATCCTGCAACAGCTGTTGGTACAACTCGGTGGCTTTGATGCGATGATGAACAAACTGGCAAAGCCGGTCGAGCTGACTAAGGCCAAGCGCAGCCTGTAAATCGGTCATGCGGTAATTGAAACCAAGGCCAATTTGCTGATAGTACCAGGGGCCGTGCGAGGGTTCAGTCATGTCAGCAGCATCGCGGGTGATGCCATGACTTCTAAGTAGCTTTAGCTGGCAGTCCAGTGCCGGATCATTACAAAGCGCCATGCCACCTTCGGCCGAGGTGATGATTTTAACGGGGTGGAAGCTAAACACAGTGATATCACTAAACTGACAACAGCCAACCGGGCGGTTCTGGTAATAACCACCAATTGCGTGGGATGCATCTTCAATAATGCGGATATTGTATGGCTGGCATAGCGCTGCAATACGCTGCATATCACAGCTGTGACCCGCCAGATGTACCGGGATCAGCACTTTGGGCAAGGTGTTTGTTGCTGCTGCGTGCTGCAGTTTTAATTCGAGCAGGGCCGGATCCATTAAGCCGGTGCTGGCATCCACGTCAACAAAATCGACAGCGGCGCCGCAATATAAAGCACAGTTAGCTGATGCAACAAAGCTGATAGGACTGGTCCAGACCCGGTCGCCCGGGCCAACCTGTAATGCTACACATGCAAGATGCAACGCCGATGTGGCGCTGTTCATCGCAACAGCAAAGCGGGCCTGACACTGATGGGCAACAGCTTGCTCAAACGCAGGCACTTTAGGCCCCTGTGTCAGAAAGTCTGATTGCAGGGTATCAATGACTGCAGCAATATCGGCAGCGTCAATTTGCTGACGCCCATAGGGGATCATGCCATTGCATCCTGATTAAACTGGCGGATCTCGTTCACGGTTAAAAACCAGGGATTTTTATCAGAAACATACTCTGTGCCCGGTTCTACTTTGCGCCCCCGTTCTTTTAATGCATTTATAGTGAAATCGTTACTTCGGTTGGAGAACAGAATCGACGGCGCTATCACAAAGTGATCATCATATTCATAGGTGTTATACGACATATCTCCGGGACACATCATTTCATGCAGTTTTTCACCCGGGCGAATGCCGACGTCTTTAAACGGTAAATCCGGTGCGATGGCTGCGGCTAAATCGACGATACGAATCGATGGGATCTTCGGCACAAAAATTTCGCCACCAAGCATGCGTTCGAAATTTTTCAAAACAAAATCAACACCTTGCTGCAAGCTAATCCAGAATCTGGTCATTTCAGGATGAGTAATTGGAATGTGATCTGCGCCGCTATCGCGGAGTTTTTCGAAAAATGGAACCACTGAGCCACGTGAGCCAACGACATTCCCGTAGCGCACAACTGAAAACCGCGGTTTGCTGCCGCCGGAAATATTATTGGCAGCGATAAAAAGCTTGTCGGAGGCCAGTTTGGTTGCACCGTAAAGGTTCACCGGATTGGCAGCTTTGTCGGTCGACAATGCAATCACTTTTTCAACATTATTCTCAATAGCCGCATTGATCACATGTTCGGCGCCATTGATGTTGGTTTTGATACATTCCATCGGATTGTATTCAGCGGCCGGGACCTGCTTTAACGCGGCGGCATGGATGACAAAGTCAACGCCGCGCATGGCGCGGATCAAGCGTTCCTGGTCCCGCACGTCACCAATCATGTAGCGCATACAGGGCGCACTGAACCGCTGTTGCATTTCGTATTGTTTCAGTTCATCACGGGAGTAAATAATGATTTTGTTCGGTTTATAATGTTTGAGCAGCGTCTCGGTGTATTTATGACCGAATGAGCCGGTGCCACCGGTTATAAAAATATTTTTGCCGTTAAACATATCAACTCCCTGCCAGCGAATTGCCTACGCTGTCCCGTCTATTGACAGAACCATAGCATAATTTATTCCAGTATTAAAAAATGCTTGAGATTAAGCACCTTAACGTCGAATGACTGCGGAACGAAGCAATATGGTCAAATTTCAGGCACTAAACACTTTGCAAGTAAGATAAAACAGCGCGTACAATCATCCGATAGCACCTCAAACCGGAGCGCAGTATGAATATCAATGGCCAGATGAATACCGCAGATTTGTTATCTGACCGTCTGCAGCGTAATACGGATGACAAGTTGAAACAGCTGGCATCCGCCAAACGAATCAACTCCGCAGCGGACGATGCTGCAGGTTTACAAATTGCCAATCGGCTCAGTGCACAAAATAGTGGTACCCGCCAGACCGAACAGAATCTGTACGATGGCTTGTCGATGGCTAATCTTGCCGATCAGTCGCTGCAAGGTGTCACTGACGGTCTGAATGAGATTGGCCGTCTGGCTACACAAGCCGGCAGCGGCATTTTGTCTGCAGACGACAAAGCCGCGCTGCAGAAGCAGGTCGATGCCATCAGTGCTGGGATCAAAGATCAAATCGCCAATACCGAATTTGCGGGCACTAAATTATTTGCCAGTAACGGCAGTATTGCGCTTGGCGGCGAAAAAAGTCAGTTCAGTCTGCAAACCACCGATCTGGCCAAACAGCTGGAAGATGGCGGCGTCTTTGCCATAGATCTGCAAAGCGCAGACGGTGTGGCGAACGCTTTGGATGTGGTGAAATCCAGTAGTCAGCAGATTGACAACCAACGCACCGAAATTGGCGCCACTGCCAACGCTATGACCGCGTCGGCACGCAATCTGGCCAACCAGAATGTCAATGAACAAGACGCCATCAGCCGCATCGCTGATTTGGATTATGCCAAAGCCAGTACCGAACGTGTACAGGGTCAAATCCGGGAACAAGCCAGTATCGCGGTCGCAGCGCAGGGACGGATCCAGTCTGAACAAGCCCTACAACTGCTGAGTTAAGGTCAAAACGCTGTTTTTTTGACGCCACTGTCAAAAAACCAGCGTTTGTTGCTTGCAAGGGCGCCAAGCCTTTGCAACAATGAAAAAAAAGCTGGCACTCAGACTTCATGAACCCACGTTTATTTATTTTGGATCAACAGGATAGCCGGGCGCAGCGCCTGAGCGTGATCCTGAACTTCATTCATGAGCCACATGCGGTGCTAAGCGAAGCGCAACTTCATGCCGAGCTGGGCGCTGATCCAAAAGCCGTGGTGCTGCTGGGTGCTTTAACCTCGCAGCAACATGAACCCATCCTGCAACAATATCCGGCTTGTGCTTTTCTGCTGCTTGGCGAGACGTTAAAACCGCTGTTGAAATACGCTAATGCCGTGGGGTTGCTGACGGAACCATTCGCCTATGCGTCGTTAACTCAGCAACTGCGCGATTGCCAGGAATATCACCGTTTGTTGCCTGGCCAACGCCAGCATGATTTGCAACATCGTTTTGTCGGGATGGTGGGAACCAGCCCGGTGATGCAGCAAGTGCGTTTTCTGATCCAACAAGTGGCCAAGACCGATGCCAACGTGCTGATCCTCGGTGAATCGGGCACTGGTAAAGAAGTGGTGGCGCGAAACATTCACGTGTTGTCGCACCGCTGTGATGGACCTTTCGTGCCGATTAACTGTGGCGCTATTCCGGCTGAACTGCTCGAAAGCGAGTTGTTTGGCCATGAAAAAGGTGCTTTTACCGGCGCCATTTCGACCCGTAAAGGCCGGTTTGAACTGGCGCAGGGCGGGACTATTTTCCTAGACGAAATTGGTGACATGCCGTTGCCGATGCAAGTTAAACTGCTGCGGGTGTTGCAGGAACGGACCTATGAACGGGTCGGTGGCAGTCAGCCAATCCGCGCGGATGTGCGTATTATCGCGGCAACGCACCGCCAGCTTGAAGGCATGATCGAAGACGGCCGGTTTCGGGAAGATCTGTATTACCGGCTGAATGTGTTTCCGATAGACACGCCGGCGCTGAAAGATCGGGCTGACGATTTACCTTTATTGGTTACAGAACTGCTGCAAAGACTGGAATCACAAGGTCAAGCCGGTGTTAAATTTACCGAACGGGCTATTGAGAGTCTGAAATTACATGCCTGGCCCGGTAATGTCCGTGAACTGGGAAATCTGGTCGAACGCCTGACGATTATGTTTCCGAACCAGGTGGTTGATGTCGCCGATCTACCGCAAAAATATCGCCATATAGATGTAGAAGCTTATGTTCCGCATTATCCGGAAGCGTTGCTGGAGCGGGATGCGATCAATGAACTGTTCCAGTTTGGCAGTGACGACGAAGAGAGCAGCGATGACGTTGTATTCACGTCGCTAACCGCTGGCCAGCTCGATCTGTTGCCGGATGATGGCATGGATCTGAAACAATTTCTGGCGGATCTGGAAGTGAGTCTGATCAATCAGGCCCTGGAACGGCATGATTTTATTGTTGCCCGTGCTGCGGATATTTTATGTCTGCGCCGGACTACGCTGGTAGAAAAAATGCGTAAATATAATCTGATGCGCGATGAAGCCGACAACGGTCAAAACGACTGACTGCCAAAAAATTGGCAGATAAATTAATGATAAGCTACTGAATTTAAACATTAAATCTAATGGCATGATTTCTGCTAGGAAAGGGTTGTGTTCAAAACCCTGACGGTGAAATTATGCTCACGTCCCCACAGGCTGCGCTGAAAAAGGGCCCATTACCGGCACCTGCGTCTGCGGTACCTCATCTGGCCTTATTGCAAGGTGTGACAGCGACTGTTGTCCCAGTACCGATCTCTGACCCGGAGCGGCTGGAATTACAGCGCTTACAGCATTTGTTGCAGGTGCTGCCAAACGGCATTGTTGTGTTAGACCAACGCGGTTATGTGATGCAGGCTAATCCAGTGGCTGTTGCCATGCTCGGTGAACCGTTGCATGGTCAGCGCTGGCTGGATGTCATTAACCGTAGTTTCCGGCCACGCAATGACGATGGACTGGAAGTGTCGCTACATGATGGCCGGCGTGTACAGCTGGCAATTAGCCCGTTAGAACCGCTAACCGGTCAACTCATCGTACTGACTGATCTGACCGAAACCCGTCAGTTACAAAGCCGGTTATCGCATCTGCAGCGCCTGTCTTCACTCGGCAAGATGATGGCGTCGCTGGCACATCAGATCCGCACACCGCTGTCTGGTGCTTTGTTGTATGCCCGCAATCTGGCGAATCAGAAGTTGAGTCCGGCAGCGCGCGAGCAATTTACGCAAAAACTCCTGAACCGGCTGACTGATTTAGAACAGCAAGTCAATGATCTACTGCTATTTGCCCGTGCCGGTCGCGAGCAGCAGGCAGTTCCTTTGTCAATGCAGCAGCTGCTCAGCGAGGTCTTTGCCGCTGTTGAACCCCTGGTCCTGCAACAGCAGGGGACTGTGCTGGTCGAATTACCAGATCCGGATGTCACTGTGCTTGGCAACCATTGCGCATTGGCTGGTGCCCTCAGCAATCTGGTGCATAACGCGCTGGAACATGCCGGGCCCGGAGCCCGCATTCAGTTGTCGGCGATTGCCAGTCCCGATCAGCGCAAAGTAGTGCTGGCCGTCGAAGATGAAGGCCCTGGCGTGCCGGAGCATTTGCAGCAACAAATTTTTGAACCCTTTTTTACCACCCGCAGCAACGGCACTGGTCTTGGTCTTGCCGTGGTGCAGGCTGTGGCGAATTCACACAACGGTATTGCCCGTTGTCTGAATGGTCGTAGTGGTGGCGCCCGTTTTGAATTGACCCTGCCGGTATATCTGGCAGATCCAGGCACTGTGTTTCGCAGTGCGTTACCAATCGAGGAGCCTTGCAATGCAGAAGCCTAAAATTCTGGTTGTAGAAGATGATGCCGGTTTGCAGGAAGCTCTGGCCGATACGCTAACACTGGCCCAGTATGACGTAGTACTGGCAGCGAATGCCGAACAGGCATTGCAGCAATTAAAACAGCACAAAATCCGCTTAGTTGTCAGTGACGTGCAGATGGGCGCTATCTCTGGTCTGGAACTGCTCAAATCGGTCAAACTGAATTATCCACAACTGCCGGTATTGATGATGACGGCCTATGCCACGGTGAACGATGCAGTAACGGCGATCCGCTTGGGCGCGGTCGATTATCTGGCCAAGCCTTTTTCGCCGGAAGTACTAATCAATATGGTGGGCCGCTATGTCAGTGCGGAAGAAGTGTTGCCGTTTGAGCCGATAGTTGCCGCGCCTTGCAGCCAGCAGCTGGTCAAATTGGCGGCCAAAGTTGCCCGTGCTGACGCCAATGTGATGGTGCTTGGGCCCAGTGGTTCAGGTAAAGAAGTACTGGCGCGATATATTCATTTGCAGTCCGCACGCCATGACGGACCATTTGTGGCGATTAACTGCGCGGCAATTCCAGAGAATATGCTGGAGTCGACGCTGTTTGGCTACGAAAAAGGCGCTTTCACCGGTGCCATTTCTGCTTGTCCCGGTAAATTCGAACAGGCGCAACAAGGCACTATTTTGCTCGACGAGATCAGCGAAATGGATCTGAACCTGCAAGCTAAATTACTGCGGGTGCTGCAAGAACGTGAAGTCGAACGTCTGGGCAGCCGTAAAACCATTAAACTGGATGTGCGGGTGATCGCGACCAGTAACCGCGATCTGCGTCAGGCGGTGGCACAAGGCCAATTTCGCGAAGATCTGTTTTACCGGCTCAATGTATTTCCACTGACCTGGCCGGCACTGTGGGAGCGTCCTGAAGATATCCTGCCTCTGACCGCCCATCTGATGGAGCGGCATTGCCAGCAACAGGGAATTGCGACGCCAGAGTTATCGGCCGGCGCCAAACGCAAATTGCTCACGCATGAATGGCCGGGTAACGTACGGGAACTGGATAACGTGGTCCAACGGGCGTTGATTGTGCACAACGATAATCTGATCAGTGACGAAGATATTATGTTGGAAAACAGTCCGCTGAGTCTGAGCCGGCCTGAGCCGGTTGCAGTCAGTATCGATCCTGAACTCAGCGTGTTTAAATCCGGTGTCTATGAGCAAGAACACCGGATCATTCTGGAAACCATGCGAGCCTGCGCCAATCGCCGCAAAGAAGTAGCGGAAAAACTAGGCATTAGTGCCAGAACTCTGCGTTACAAATTGGCCAGGATGCGTGAATCCGGTATTGCATTGCCTTTCTGACAGGTCGAAGTCGACCAGGATTACTGATGAATCAGCCGGCTACAGTATTGCTGTGGCTGGCTGTTATTTACCCGCTTGACCAGCTGAACCGCCGCTTCGTAACCAAATCTCAGACCTGCCATCACGCCGGAATATTCCGCAATTTGAACCGGTGTCGTTTTTTTGACTCTCGAGATTCTAGTCTAAGTTGTTGAATATAAATAATAATATATTGGCACAACTTGTGCTTAATCAGCTTATATCAATAGCTTCAGAGATGAGATCATCATGGATATTAAAGGTGCAGGGCTTTATCAGGAAATGCAGGCATTTGCCCGGCAGGCCCGCAGTCTGTCCGGTGACGTGCAAACAGGGCCGGCGCAGGTTGAAAATACCAGCCAGAGTGACTTCTCTCAGCTATTCAAGCAGGCGCTGAACACTGTCAATGGTCTGCAGCAGAACAGCAATGAACTGGCGACCGCCGTTGAACTCGGTGATCCCAAAGTGTCGTTAGCGCAAGCCATGATTGCCGGACAAAAAGCCTCCATCGCGTTTGAAGCCACGGTGCAGGTTCGCAACAAACTAGTGGAAGCCTATAAAGAAGTCATGGCGATGCCGGTGTGATGGGAGCAATCTAAATGGCTGAATCAACAGAATTAACCTTAAGCAGTAGTGACTTTAACCAGCCGGTTGAGTCAAGCACGCCGGTCGAACAGAAATCCGGTTTTATTGGCTCGATGGGCGGCATGGACATAGTTCGGCAGATCGCATTGATCATTGCACTGACCATCTGTATTGCGATTGCGATCCTCATAATCATGTGGGCACGCGAACCGGATATGCGTCCACTTGGCACTTTTGAAACCAGCGAGCTGATCACCCATCTTGATCACCTGGACGCACAGAAAATTGAATACAAACTGGAAGGGAATACCATTCTGGTACGTGGCGATAAATACCAGGACGTCAAACTGGGATTGAACCGCGCCGGGCTGGAAAAAGAGTCCAATAGTGGCGACGAAATTCTGATGCAAGACAGTGGTTTTGGCGTCAGTCAACGTCTGGAAATGGAGCGGCTCAAACACAGCCGTGAGCAGCAACTGGCCCGCACCATTGAAGAATTTCAGAGCATTGCCCGTGCCCGCGTGTTATTGGCTATCCCAAAAGAAAACATTTTTGCCCGGGTGGAAAAACAACCATCGGCGACGGTGATGATCACCGCCAAAGGTGGCAAAGCAATTAAAGACAGCGAAGTCGACGCCATTGTTGATCTGGTCGCTTCGGCGGTACAAGGACTGGAGCCGGCCAAAGTCACAGTGACTGACCAGAATGGCCGGTTGCTGAACAGTGGTTCACAGGATGCGGCTTCTGCGCGTTCACGCCGCGAATACGAGATTGAATTAAAACGTGAAGATGAATATCGTCAGAAAATTGACTCCATTTTGATCCCAATTCTGGGACTGGACAATTACACGGCACAAGTTGATCTGCAAATGGATTTCACTGCCACTGAACAGACGCAAAAACGCTACAACCCGGATTTACCTGCCGTGCGCAGCGAAATGACCTCGGAAGAAAACAGTGTGGGCGGTGGCGCGATGGGGATCCCAGGGGCGTTGTCGAATCAACCGCCACTGGATTCGAATATTCCGGAAAAGGCTGGCAATGGTGAAGCGCCGGTTGTGCCTGGCCGCAACAGCAAAGAAGTCACGCGCAACTACGAGCTGGACACCACTATCAGCCACAGCACGCAACAAAGTGGTGTGATCCGTCGCATCAGCGTCTCTGTTGCAGTTGATTATAAAATGGGTGCTGCTGCAGCTGATGCACCAGCGAAGCCAGAGCCACGCAGTCAGGCTGAAATGCAGAATATCCGCCGGTTATTGCAGGGCGGTGTCGGTTTTGATGTGCAACGTGGTGATACCATTGAAGTTGTATCAGTGCCGTTTACCCGCGAAGAGATAGTCGCAGCTGCCGAATTACCAATATACGAGCAAGAATGGTTTATGCGTCTGGCAAGACTGGTTGCCGCGGTACTAGTGATTATTGTGCTCATCATCTTTATCGTCCGGCCAATGCTGAAGAAACTGATCTACCCTGAAGATACTTCCGAAAACTATGACGAAATGTCGCTGTCACGGGGTGTTGATCTGGGTGATGATACCATCGACATGTTAAGCAAAGAGTTCGATGCAAAATCTGTTGGTTTCGCTGCGGATGGCACCTTAATGCTGCCAGATCTGCATGGTGATGAAGACCTGTTAAAAGCGGTGCGGGCGCTGGTTGCCAATGAGCCTGAACTTTCCTCTCTGGTCGTGAAAAACTGGTTGGCTGAAGATGAGTAATGTAGAAACCACACAAAAACCGGCGTTTGACGTTGGTAAACTGGATGGCGTCGAAAAAGCCGCCATCCTGCTGCTGAGCTTGTCGGAAGAAGATGCGGCGCAAATTCTGAAACATCTGGAACCTAAACAGGTACAGAAAGTCGGCATGGCGATGGCGTCGATTGAGGATTTGAATCAAGCCAAAATCTCCGCCGTGCACCGGTTGTTTATTGAGCAGATCCAAAACTTCAGTACCATCGGCTTCCAGAGCGAGGACTTTATCCGCCGTGCCTTAACTGCAGCTTTGGGTGAAGAAAAAGCCTCGAATCTGATTGACCAAATTATTTTGGGCGGTGGTGCCAAAGGTCTGGATTCATTGAAATGGATGGATTCGAAGCAGGTGGCCAATATCATCCGTAACGAACACCCGCAGATCCAGACGATTGTATTGTCCTATCTCGAACCGGAACAGTCGGCCGAGATTTTGTCGCAGTTCCCGGAAAAAGTACGGCTCGACTTAACCATGCGGATCGCCAATCTGGAAGAAGTGCAGCCAGCGGCATTGCAGGAATTAAACGAGATTATGGAGAAACAGTTTGCCGGTCAGGCCGGTGCACAGGCCGCGAAGATGGGCGGCCTCAAAGCGGCGGCCGATATCATGAACTATCTGGATACCAATGTCGAAGGTCAGCTGATGGATTCAATCCGCGAACACGACGAAGAAATGGCACAACAAATCCAGGACCTGATGTTTGTGTTCGAGAACTTACTCGAAGTCGACGACCGGGCGATCCAGGCCATTCTGCGCGAAGTGCAGCAGGATGTGCTGATGAAGGCACTGAAAGGTGCCGACGACAATCTGAAAGAGAAGATCCTGAAAAATATGTCAAAACGGGCGGCAGAAATGCTGGCCGACGACCTCGAAGCCATGGGGCCGGTGCGGGTCAGCGAAGTCGAAACTGCACAGAAAGAAATTCTGTCGACAGCACGTCGTCTGGCCGATGCCGGCGAGATTATGCTGGGCGGCGGCGGCGGCGAAGACTTCCTGTAATTGATGCCCTATCGGCTTTTGGAGTAGCAAATGAGCCTGAACGATTTTATCAAGCACCGGCCTTTTGAGCCGGATGCCGAAGTGCTGGAGTTGCTACGCAATTGGCCTGCGCCGGATTTTCAGGCTGCGCCACAGAAAAAAACCAGTAAAACCAACGCACTTTATACAAAACGCCACCGCAACCGGGTACCCGGCTGCTGGCCCGGTCTGTGGAAGAGGAAGAAATCAAACCACTGACCGCCGATGATATTGAACAAATCCGTCAGGCCGCATTTGATGAAGGACTCAGTCAGGGCAAAGAAGAAGGCTTCAGCCAGGGGTACAACGAAGGGCGCGAGCAGGGTTATCAGGATGGCCAGCAACAGGGACACGCCGAGGGCCGTAAAAACGGTCTGGCTGAAGGCGAAGAGTTGATCCGGGCGCAACTGGCGCAGTTGCAGCAGTTGATTGAACAAATGCAGCAGCCGTTGTCGCAAATCGACCAACGGGTAGAACAATCGCTGCTGGACTTGACGCTGGCACTGGCGCAGGCGGTGGTGGCGGTAGAAGTGAAAACCAACCCTGCGGTGATTTTACAGACCTTGCGTCAGGCAATTGACGCGTTACCACTCAAAGCCAGTCACATTCAAATCCGGCTGCATCCGGAAGATCTGGCGGTGATCCAACAACATTACAGCGCAGAAGATTTAGCTGAGCGGCAATGGCAATTGCGCGCCGAACCTGCATTGCAGCATGGCGACATCCGTATAGACGCCGGTGATTCATCAGTCGAGCGCGTGCTTAAACACCGGCTGCAACAAAGTCTGGAACATTTCCTGCAATCCTCTGAACAGTCTGAATAAACCACTGGCAGCGTCAAAAGCATGACGATTGAGACCCGCAGTAAAGCACTTGCCGAACGTGTCCGGCTACAACACCAGTTTATCCGGCAGAACCGGCCTGTGGTCGCCGGGCGGCTGGTACGTGTAGTGGGGCTGACATTGGAAGCGACCGGCCTGAGCGCTGCAATTGGCCAGACCTGCAGCGTCGATACCTTTGACGGCGAGCTGCTGGCCGAAGTGGTGGGTTTTGCTCAGGACCGGATCTTCCTGATGCCAAAAGATGATATCACCGGAGTGATCCCGGGCGCCCGGGTCAGCCCATTACAGGATTATCTGGGGGTACCACTGACGATGGCACTGTTGGGGCGTGTCATCGACGGCGCTGGTAATCCGCTGGACGGCAAAGGCCCGGTGCGTGCGACAGAATTTGCCAAACAGAAAAAAAATCCGATTAACCCGTTAAACCGCCGCCCGGTCAAACAACCACTGGATGTTGGCGTTCGCGCGATCAACAGCATCATTACTGTTGGCAAAGGCCAGCGCATGGGCTTATTTGCCGGCTCCGGTGTCGGTAAATCGGTGCTGCTCGGCATGATGACGCGCGGCACCGCTGCGGATGTGATTGTGGTCGGGTTGGTCGGTGAACGTGGTCGTGAGGTGAAAGAATTTATTGATGAGATCCTCGGAGAAGAGGGGCGTCAACGTTCTGTCGTCGTCGCGGCACCGGCAGATGTATCGCCATTAATGCGTCTCAAAGGCTGTGAAACCGCGGTGCAAATTGCCGAATATTTCCGTGACCAGGGGCTGGATGTTTTGTTATTGCTCGATTCCATCACCCGCTACGCACAAGCTCAGCGCGAGATCGCCCTGGCGGTTGGTGAACCACCGGCAACTAAAGGGTATCCGCCATCCGTATTCGCCAAATTACCAGCGTTAGTGGAACGGGCCGGTAACGGCGGCGAAGGTCAGGGCTCAATCACGGCATTTTATACGGTGTTGTCTGAGGGGGATGACCTGCAGGATCCGATCGCCGATGCGGCTCGGGCTATTCTCGACGGCCACATCGTCCTGTCTCGCCAGCTGGCGGACAGCGGCCACTTTCCGGCGATTGATATCGAACGGTCCATCAGCCGGGTGATGCCGGCAGTTACCAGCATGGAGCATCAGAAACTGGCCAGAGCAGTGAAACAGCTGTATGCCAGTTTTAGCCAGAGCAAAGACCTTATTTCAATTGGCGCTTATGTCAAAGGTTCAGATCCGATGTTAGATCAGGCCATCACACAAATGCCCAAAATTAACCGATTCCTGCAACAGGGTATGACAGAGGTTGTGCCTTATGACGAGTGTCTGTCGGGTCTCAATACCTTGTTACCTGCCAACCGGAGCTTTTAAGTATGGCGTTGAAACAACTACAACTGTTAGTACAGGTGCAAAAAGATAAAGAAGAAAAGTTGTTGGCTAATTTTACTCAGGCGCAGCAGTTTTTGCAGACTTGTAATGAACGTTACCAAGGCTTGGCAGACTACCGCACTGACTATATCCGTCAGACCCAGCAGCGCGGCGCTGAAGGCGTACAAAGCCGGCAATTTAATCAATACCTGAACTTTATTACCAAACTGGATCAGGCATTGGAACAGCAGAACTTACAAATTCAACAGGCGCAACGGGTCGTTGATATGCGCCGGACCGCCTGGCTGACTATGCAAAAAAAGCGTAAAGCGATTGAGCTGCTGATTGATAAAGAGTTGGCAGCCAGCCAGCATCGGCAAAATAAACTAGAGCAAAAGCTGCTGGATGAAATTGCCACACAGCAGTTTTTCCGCCGTTTACAACAAACTGGCGTTTGAATCTGAGCTCGATGGCGCGAATTTTGTATAGCTATAGCAGAATATCAACTTTGACTGGCCCGCGGTATTACCGCAGTACAAGGTCCGGGCGCAAAATTTTGCAACGGACGGAGGCGTAAAAATGAATCTCAGTATTAACCTGACCTTAGGCAGTCCGGTCGCGGACAGCGCATCAAACCCTGCAATTGCAGCAGAAGATATGGCGGATCAGGGTTTTAGTCTGAGATTGGCCGATGAACTGAATGAACGCGATCTTGCACCTTTGATGATGCCTGATGAGAAAAAAACAACAGATCCGGCGTTGTTAGAACAGATTGCCGCGCGGCAGCAGATTGCCGCTGACACTGAAACATTCGCCGACAAAGACGGCCGGGTCTGGCAGGAAGACCCATTGGCCGGGCTACCTGCTACTGAGGTAGCTGAGGACGAGGCGGTGGAAACCTTCGCCGGCGACAAACCATGGCTGGATATTATTGAAAAAGCTCACAGCTACAGCCCGGTAGTACAGGCGAATAAAACCAACAGCCGCAGTGCCGCTGAATTAGCGGTAGCTGAAAGCGCGGCAGTGGCAGTTGAGTCCAAGGCAGGCTGTAACCTTGTCAGACGTTGCTATGGCCGTAGCAGATCACGCCAACGAGGCTGACAGTAGCCGTCCACAGGACGTTGTTCTGACGGATATTGCGAGACCTGACACCAAAATCGAAGACAAGACTGAAGCCAAGACTGAAGC
>JAXHNX010000042.1:0-184690 GCA_034519945.1 Rheinheimera sp. | reverse complement strand
CACATAAAAGGCTGCAACATGCAGCCTTTTTTTTAACCTAAACGTCAATGTCTTGTGAGTATCGTTCCAGATTTAGGACTCACTCCATGCCTCAATTTTCCAGGTAAAGTAGTCAGTCGCGCTACATTCCACCCCAACAACACGAGAGTGAGCGCCCGCATTGTCATCAATGAAAATCAGACGGCAGAGATGTCTGACTGCCTCGCTTGATTCTCGGCCTGAGTATGCAACAAGACGACGATCTATAAGCGCTATGAGCGCTTAGTGGTCACATCCGGAAACATTCAGTTCAAAGTCCTGCCAGGACCATTCAGTCCTTAGTCCAGTCATTAAACACTATGTTGAGTACATGAAATAAGTGAAGTTGTAGACACGCGATACGGTATTTTCGCGATACAGCGATGAAGAGTCGTCAGGACCAAGTTGTTTGCAGATGTCGCCATGCTAGGCGAATCACTGGATGGAACTCACGTCGTTGCCTCAGAACACTGACGCACCCTAAATGATCCTATACAAATCTGAAGTATTCTAATCTGGAATCTTGGCACTTAAAAATTCAAACAATTCCATGCCCATCCATCGAGCATAAAAAAACCGGGCGTTTTGCACCCGGTTTTTTACAGAACATCTGATTGGATCAGAAGTTCACTAGATTATTTGTTACGACGACGCAGGCCTAACAGAACCAGAGACAGACCTAACATACCAACTGTAGCTGGAGCAGGAACAGTCATTGTTAACTGAGCTAACAATTCCAGTTGGTTTACAGTACCTTCGCGAGTAATCAGAACGATTGAACCGTCTGGATTAACAACTGACTGAGTTACACCTGACAGTGGGTTCAGTTTGAAGTTGATTGTGTAGTACTCTTTACCGATATGGAACTTAACAGCTGGCAGGTCAGTTTGATTTCGAAAGTATCGTCACAACCAGTGCCCCAGACAATTGTGGAATTGGGCAATTTGCTGGGTTTGACACGTTTGGAGTTTCGTTAAACTTGATACCAACGTTCGCTGATTTTGAACCCAGTGGAGGGCTGATCAGAGTGAACAGAGTGCTCAGGTCCAGAGTGTACAGTGAACGAGTACCCGCTGGGATTGTTTTGTTGCTGTGCGTGATCAGACCGGTTTGAACCCAAGCACCATTGGTAACCAGAGTGCCAGACTGAGACAGGATGTTTAAACTACTTTTCGCAGTGCCTACACCCCAAGAAACATCAGTATATGCATTCGTTAAACCTGAAGCGCCTGAGAAAGTTAAACCACAACCGTTTGCTGCATCAGTAGTACCAGCAGCGCAGTCATAAACAGTACCGTTTGCTTGCTTGCTAGACGAGTTAACGCCATCAGCTAACCAACCAGATTGAGTTCCGAATTCGATTGCTGGAATGATTGCAGCTTGAACTGAACCAACGAAAGTAGCGATTGACAGAGCGCTTACAGTTAACAGAGTTTTGAATTTCATTTTACTACCACCTTGTATTATTGACTCGCCTAGCAGTAACTGACAGGCTAAAACTATTACTGAAATATATAAAGCAACTCACGTGCCAACTTTTTTTGTTGTTTAAAATCAACAACTTAAATAGCAACTGTTCAATTTCGTGATTCAACCTGTAAATTTTTCCGACGCTTCGGCGATATAGCGCCCTGGCGACAGAATATTTTTAGGATCTAACGACTGTTTTAGTACCGCCAGTACCTTTAAATACTGCTCATCTCCGCATCGCGTCATCTCTGCCATTTTAGTAACGTCGGTTCGGTATGGATAGAAACCCTTGGCAAACATCGCCTGATACAATTGATCTCGACATTCAATCGCAACAAGGTCCCACGGCTGGCCGTTTGGAGCGACAGCTGATCTATCAAATGACAAACTAACGACAGCATCAATGCAGCGCTCGTTCAGTAAAGTCAGCGTAACAGCGGGTTCAAAGCCAAATTGCGGGAGCACGGATTCGACTACTTTAATCAATTCACGAGCGTTTTCGCATCCGCTGGCGCGACAAATGCACTCAAATTAATCCGACGTTATCACTATCCATATCAAATCGGCCATCCGGCTTGTTCTTCATTCGCCAGTATGAACTCGGTCAGGAATTGTGCACTGGGTTGACCTTTCATCATATCGTGCACCGGCCGCAACACTTTCAGCATTCCGGGCAAATCCATTCGCGTGACAAAAGCAATCGGCTTCTGAAAAACCTCAATGAATTTCAACAACTCGTCACTGATAAAATTGAGACGTGCACCTTTGACCTGCCGCAACGATTTTCGGACTTGCCGCTTTGCATTTGCAACTTGTTCTCGCGTGCCATACAGTGCCCCTGACAAATTCCAGGTACCGACTTGCCACTGTTTTTTTAATTGTTGCGTGATATCAAAGGGCAGTGGGACCTGATCCGCGCGATTTGCAACCATTCTGCTGGCGGCACTGTTGCATCCCACCTAATACCCGATAGGCATTGGCAATGTGCGGCAGACTCGTGATGATACCGCCTGTGTTTGAGGGCACTAAGGCTTCAACAATCTGTTCTAACGCAGTTTCATTGGGAGCAGATAATTAAAACGCGACAAATTTCTTAGGTTTAGCCATTAACCAATACGTCATGCTCAATACGATGCCCAAATTTGATTGTAGAAATAACTGATCAAGAGCCGGACCCAAACCCCATTTGTACATCCCTGCAGCTTTTGCACCAGTGAAACGGCTAAAACCTGTTTTAATCACTTTGCCATCAGCGAGCAGAACTTCCATCGCACCGATAAAATTGGCATGTTCACCATAAGGTGTATGGCCAAAACCGCGTTCAACTGTATTTCCGACAACACTGCAGTCCGGATGTGACCCGGTGCAATCCATCCAATCGGTTCCGCCCTGCGCCAGCAAATAATCGGCAAGCTGTCGTTGAGTAACCCCCGCCCCGACTGTGACAATATGATGCAATGGATCATAATTAGAAATATCATTCAGGCGACTTAAATCCAGCAAAACCGCGCTTTTTGAGCTCGGAACCCGCGACCCGTAACCCCAGTTTTTGCCTGAGCTAATAGTGTATAAAGGGATCTCAGCAGCATTCGCAATGGCAACAGCACGCGCAACATCGTCTCGGCAAGGTTTTATAATGGCCAGAACTACCGATTGAGTTGGCAGCGTTGCGGTTGATGCCCGTCTTGTTGCTTCTGCATCGGTGATCACAAATTCTGGGCCCAGTAATTGCTGCCACTGCAGAATTGCTTCAGAGATATCAATCTGGCTTCTACCGACATCCTTTGCCTCCTGATTCGATAAAAAAAAGCGGCAGCCCCGGAAAAGACTGCCACTTGCTCAGCTGAAAACAAACTCAATGTGGGATTATTTTTTTTGGCGAAGTTTCTTTTACCGGCTCTAAAGGACCATCAGAGAACCCGTGTTCTTTTACCGAGTTTGCCAACGATTTCTCAATCTCTTTAAGTAAACGCTTAAAGCCTGCGTTACAGATCTCGTCAAACAACATCGGCTTGTTGATATAAAAGGCGCACGACAACCGTGGTAATCAATCACTGGCCCAATTTGATGAAACTTTATACCGACAAAAGCCAAACTGCGGGCTAAGCGCGGTTCCATCATCACAAAGGCATGCTCTTTGTGAGCATGAAAGGCTGTTGATGCAGCTGCAAAATAAAGGCAAATCGCAATATAAGGAAAGCAACGTAACTCTTTTTCTGAATATGCTTCTACGTTAATAGCACCGGTTGCGGCACCCTTGAATTTATCGATTTCACGACGACGAAACTGTTCGAGAACCGCCAAGCGCGAAATCTCACAGATTTTATTTCTCGGAAAAGCGGCTGGACTAAACTCGTGGTCCGTTGGTGGAATGTGGCCGCAGAATTTTTCAATCGGGTAGCAGTTCTTGTATCATTTGATGAAGCGGATCAATCTAACTGCACCCGCCATATTGCCACTGGACATATGTCGGACAAAACAATGAATTGAATGGGCGTCGAAGTCATCCACTTCTACCCGGTCTGGTCGTTCAGCCTCAAATTTAAGTTCTTCACAATAGACTTGATGACGAACGTTATAGACTTTTTGTTTCAGTTCTTCAGTCAATGCCAGTTGTGGTTGCAGAAATTGAGAAAAATGCTTGGAAATGCTACTGGCGTTATTGCTAACCATGACACCGATGGCTTTTTTAACCAGGTTTCCGACGATTGGCAAATCTTGTAGTTTCTTTAAATGCTTCATAAAAAACCTGACAATATCCTCAATGTTCAATGGAGAGCGTGACGCCGAAAGCCAGCTCCATACTATTTCCCTATGTCCAACAGAATCTCAGAAAGTCCTGATGAAATCAGGACCAGACAATCTAATATAGAATTCTGCAACGCTATGACAATCCAATACACCGATCTCTTTGATTTAAATTAAGATCTGTGCAAATCCACCCCAGTTTATGCGGGATCACTGACATCGTTGTATCATAGCCTTGGCGTAGAAGTTCCTCTTTTTTTCCACAGACAATGAAAAATCCACCGATGACACATCGCCCGTGTTAATGAGGACTGTATTGTGCCAATACTGAGCGTGCACATACTCACGAGACATCGCGTTCATAAACGTCTGAATTAACATTAGAATATACGATATCAACGGAAAGAGTCGACGCCGGATAATGGGCTTGTCTTCTCCTTCGCTTTTTAGCCTGAAACAGACAACCGGGACGTTGCGACCAGACCAATCCTGATGCAATGCATCCTCCGCCAAGATCACACCATCAGCCATCACATGATTTTCAAACGTTTTGAACGAGAACAACAAAGGAATAGACATCGAATAGCGGACGGCTTCGGATACCTTCATTTGCGGCGTCCTGGCTCTGTTAAATACAACGGGTCCGCCACCGTTTATATCTGTTGCTAACACATGTAAATCCAGTACCAGGTCACAAAACCTTGCACCGGCCAGCTGTTCATCCATCCAGCGTTCAAAGGTATCACCGCTTGACAAACCACCGGTTCGAATCAGGTTCATCAGAGAGAAACCACGGAATTGTTTAAAATCAGTATGCAAAGCTAAGTGTTTCATTTGCTCGATCGTTTTTCCCGAGGCCACCATCGCAGCCACGATGCTACCGCCAGATACCCCTACTACACTTTGAAAGCCCAGATTCAAATCTTTTAACGCTTTAAGAATGCCGACGTAGCAAGGCAATCTGGTACCACCACCAGAAAAAATTGGTACTATTTCATGTGATTGCAGTTGTGTCATACTGGCCACCGAGACATCATGCATCTGCCACTAAACTGAGAGTTCAGTATGTACCAATTTACTAAAGATGCGAACTCGATTTTAGTCCAGCATGAATAGAGCCTGAACCCTATGGAATTCCAGCTTGGCATTTTTCGCGCTTATCTGATGACGACTATACTTTTCAGTACTTTCGTGATGTTTGGTGCACAAGCCAAGCTACCGGAACTTATCGCAAAACAAAAACAATCCGTCGTCGCCATTGCTGTTTATAGCCCGACAGCCGCGCCTCGGCTAAAACTAATCGGATCAGGCTTTGTCATAGATCCCGGCAACCTGATTGTGACCAATGCCCACGTCATTAACGCACCAATCGATTTGGCAAAAAATGAAGTTTTTGTGGTGCTTTCAGGCCACGGTTCTCAACCATTGGTACATCCGATCGTACAGAAAAGAGTGGATGTCACTCATGACCTGGCAGTATTGGAAATCTCAGCAACCTTGCCTGCTGTGACACTGGCAAACTCAAACTACATAGATGAAGGCACTGATCTCGCGTTTACCGGTTACCCGATAACAGGCGTTTTGGGTTTGTATCCTGCAACCCATGGAGCACCGCTCAGTGCAGTAACACCAATCGCCATACCGGCTGACAATAGCCAGACCATCAGTGCGGCAAATATACGCCAACTTAGAGATCCGTTTTTGATTTATCAACTTGATGGCACCGCATATCCGGGTAATAGCGGAAGTATGCTGTATCGTCAGGACAACGGCGAAGTGGTTGGTGTCGTCAACATGGTTTTAATAAAGAGCTCTCGCGAGGCCATTTTAAGTGACCCAAGTGGTATTTCTTACGCGATCCCAATCAAACATTTGCACCAGTTGCTACAACAACCCAAATCTTAAGGCCAGATATGACCATTGAATTATCCCCGGGGCAAACCGGATTTATATTGGCGGCATGTGGCTACTTATTATTCTGGGCATTGCAAATGACTGTCCGGGTAAAAACGTCGCAAAAAACGTTGTTATCAGCCTACACCTTATTTTCGGTGATCTGGGCAACTTACAACGCCGCATCGCAACAGCTCGCTTTTGTTACTGATGTCTCATTTGCCATAGAAACGATGCAAAAATCCTGCTTGTTTTGTTTCTACTATCAGCATTAAGCAAAACCCGATATCCCGCTGCGCCAGTGGTTTTCGTTAAAAGATTCAGCTTACCTGCGCCATTTTGTCTGTTTGGATTTTATTCGGTAGTTATCTCATCCATACACCAGGGCTTCGGTTGATAGGTACTTTACTCCTCGTCATTGTCATGTTGGCGATGGTTGAAACCTTATACCGCCAAGCTGGCACACAAAAATGGCAATTTAAGCCACTTGTCATTGCGATTGGTATTTGTCTGTTACTCGATTTCTATCTGCTAGCTGAAGCTGCTTTGCTTAGTAAAATTAATCAACAAACTTGGCAGGCCCGTGGTTTTATCCATCTCTTTATGCTGCCATTTCTCGTCGTTGCGGTAAAACGGATTAAATCCTGGGGAATCAATGTCTATGTATCCCGGGATATTGTCCTGCAAAAGTTCTCTGGTTCTTGCTGCTGGGTTTATCTCTGTTTGCTCGCAGTCGTTGGTTACTACCTGAGCTATATAGGTGGCAACTGGACCACCCTGCTACAAGTGGTTTTTGTTGTTATTGGTACAGCAGTTTTAGGCGCACTGGTGTTTTCGGACGGTTTAAGACGAAAGGGCCGGGTATTTATCGAAAAACATTTTTTTGCGAATACTTTCGATTATCGGGAGAAGTGGATCGAATTAACCCGAGAGCTAAAAAAAATCGAGTTCGCCAGCGAAAATACCGCACGGGTCTGTCTTGATGCATGGTGCCATGCGATTGGATATAGTCATGGGGCTTTACTTAAGCTCAATCATGAACAGTGCTCAGTATTAGCGACTAAAGGCCAGCTAGAAGTCGGCTCTGTTGAACGCCAGGCATTGTCTCTGGTGGTTTCAGAGCTTCAAAATAAACATTGGTTATTAGACTTTAGTGATCGCACAGATCCAATTGTGGCGCAATTAAAAGCGCAACTGACTGATGTCCCCGTTACATTTAGCATCGTCATTCCGATCTTAAAAAATAATCAGCTGTGGGGTTTTTGCCTGTTGGAAGGCATGGTCAATGAAAAGTTAAGGCTAAACTGGGAACTGCGCGATTATCTCAACGCCGTCACTGAACAGATTTCCAGCTACCTGTTTATGGATGAAGCCAGTAAAACGCTGTCTGAAAATGCGCAATTCGTCGCATTTAGCCGAATGTCCGCTTTTGTTGTACATGACCTGAAAAATGTAAAAGCTCAAATCGATATGTTGCTGAAAAACGCCAAAAAACATCGCAATAATCCAGAGTTTGTTGATGATGCTTTTGCGACTATTGAAGCTATGCAAAGCCGTTTACAAAATATGCTGGCACAACTTACCAATAAACAGGTTGGACAGGAACACATAAAAAAAACCGCAATTGGCCCCCTGCTACGTACGCTTATCGACGAACGCTGCAGCGGTTGTTCACCCACGCCACTGCTTACATTAAAAACAGATTGCTCCATTACCATTGATGCAGAACGTTTACAGTAATGTACTCTTTCATTTAATCGATAATGCGCAGCAAGCGACCCCGGATACCGGTTCTGTTGATGTGTCGGTCCAGTGCCAGCACCATCAACTTTGTATAGAAATAAAGGACACCGGTTGTGGTATGACAGAAGAGTTCATTCAGGTGGACGATTATTTAAGCCCTTTGACACAACAAAAGGCAATGCAGGAATGGGCATTGGCGCGTATGATGCTTTGACCTTCGTTCAGCAGCAGCAAGGGCCAGTTACTCGTTCACAGCGAGGTTAGGCAAGGGACTACCTTTACTATTTTGCTTCCTTTAAACTAAACAATCTTACAGATACACGGAATGTTGTATGAAAACATTACTTGCGATTGATGACGATCTTGGCATTCAGAAGCAGCTCAAATGGAGTCTGACTGACTACGAAGTGGTATTTGCCGAGGATCGACCTTCTGCGTTACAGCAGCTTCGACGTTTTGAGCCAGCAGTGATCACACTTGACCTTGGACTCCCGCCAGACCCAACAAATGCGTCCGAAGGGCTGGCATGCCTGACTGAAATCTTACAACACAATCCAAATGCCAAAGTGATTGTGATCACGGGCAGCACTGATACTGAACATGCATTGCAGGCAATATCACTTAGGCGCCTACGATTATTATCAAAAACCGATTGATGTGGATGTCTTAAATGTCATTGTGGCCAGAGCATTTAAGCTAAGTGATATCGAAACTGAAAATCGTTTGTTAAAAGCCACCGCTTATAAGCAACAAGATATCATTGGCAATAGCGAGTCCATTCTGAAAGCTTGCCGGATGGTCGAAAAAAATTGCGCCGACCGAAAATAACGACGCTCCTTTTAGGTGAATCCGGCACCGGTAAAGAGGTGTTTGCCCGCTCCATTCATAAACAAAGCCCACGCGCTGACAAACCATTTGTTGCAATTAACTGTGCTTCTATTCCGGACAATTTACTTGAAAGTGAATTGTTTGGCTATGAAAAAGGTGCATTTACCGGCGCACACAAGACAACATTAGGCAAAATAGAGACAGCCAACGGCGGTACCTTAATGCTTGATGAAATCGGTGATATGCCGCTCGCTCTGCAAGCAAAGATGTTACGTTTTTCTGCAGGAGCGCGTGTATCGAACGAGTCGGTGGCCAGGTCTGAAATCGAAGTAGATGTGCGCGTTGTTTGTGCAACACACCGAAATCTCGCTGATATGGTCGCAGAACAAAGCTTTCGGGAAGATTTGTTTTACCGGGTCAGCGAAATAACTTTAAACATTCCGCCGCTAAGAAATCGTGGCCACGATATTGTTATCATCGCCAAGGCGCTCCTACATCGATTTAATGCAGAGTTTAATACAAATATTCAAGGATTTACCGAGGATGCAATCAACGCAATGCTTGGGTCATCGCTGGCCGGGAAATATCCGTGAACTCCAGAATAAACTGAAATCAGCGGTCATTCTTGCCGACACCAAATTTATCAGTGCTGAAGACTTGGGCCTCATGCTGTCTAATGCACCTCATACACTGCCAACTTTACGTAAAGTTCGGGAGCAAGCGGAAACACAGGCAATTCGCCATGCATATAATGTTGCAAATGGAAACTTGTCTAAAACCGCCGACTTGCTCGGAGTCACCAGGCCCACCTTGTATTCGTTAATCGATAAATACAAGATGCTTGATCTGCGTGCACAGGACAGCGAGCAATCAGGACATGCAACCGAAGAACATTGATATTGTCAGAGTCTGCTATCGACGAATATAGCGTCTGTACAATGTCAGGAAGTGGTAACCGTTACAGTCGATAAAATCTATGTTATGCCATAACAAAAAAACCCGCCGATAGGCGGGTTTTTTAATTCGCTAAGATTACAGCTTAATGCCTTTCTTCTCAGCTCGTTCTTTCACGTAAGGGCCCCACGAATTAGCCATCTTTTCTTGTCCATGCTGGCGTGCCAGCAGAACTTGTTGATAAGCCTCACGCATTTTGCCCTGGTAAAAGTACGCGCCAATCAATGACACATGGACTTTACCTTTGTCTTTGGTACCTGCTTCTAAAGCTTTCTGCAATGCGGTGGCAGCTTCAGCATTTTTATTTGCCATTGCCAGCGCATCACCCTGACGGCGATATGCATCACCATCGTTTTCTTTAGTAGCTAACATGCCATAGAACTTCGCAGCCTTTTCAAATTCACGTGCAGAAGAGTATGAACTTGCGATACTCATCAGGATTGCACGGTCATTCTTTAACAGACCTGCGGTCAGGTGTTTTTCCAGTAATGCAGCGGCCTTAAACGGCACGTTGTTATTGTTGTACAGGTTAGCGAGGAGTTTAATCTCGTTTTCTGTCTTCAATAAACCCTGCTTATATGCCATATCGATAATCGCAAGTGCTTTCTCGTATTGCTCATCGACAGAGTAGAACTGGCCTAACATGACCCAAGATTGCTTCTCATTTGGGAACAATGGCAACATTGTCTCCAAAACTTCGATTGCTTTCTTCGTCTGTTTCAGCTCGTAGTATGAAGCGAACTTCATCTGATACGGCTCTTTCTTCGGTGTCTTCGAATGCTCAATAGCGCGGTCGGCCGGCGCAATTACCTTGGCATACTGCTTCATTTCGTAGTATGCATTGGCAATACGCAGATCGACGTTCGCATCCATCTCACCAGTAAAATCGCCCCACTTAGTGTAATAAGTGATTGCCTGCTCGTACTTTTTCCCCATCAGGCTTAAGTCTGCAATATTTCGCAGTAATGTGGCCTGATCAGTAAAACCGAGCACATCGGGCTTAACAGCTTTGATCATATAATCTAATGACTTCGCTGGATTTTTTTCGATGTACAACTGGCCAATAAACTTGTCTAAGTAAGCTTTGTCAAAAGTGTTGCCGGATTCGATAGGCTCTAATAAAGCCAGTGCTTCACCAACTTTATTCTGACCATACAGCTCATAAGCCTTACCGATCGCTTTACCGACTTTTTCGCCAACTGCCTGAGACTTGCGAGCTTTACGCTCAGCAATCTTGGCAGCATCCGGAGCTGCAAAAGCAGAGCTTACCGGCAGAGCGGCGATACCGACTGCAGCAAACACCATCAATGCAGATGTAAGTTTGTTAAATTTCATACTTAACCTCCGGCATTATCAAGGTTGAAGTCTAACTGCACCATAATCCCGGTCTGCTTTAAAGCCTGACCATTCTCAATTTTTGGTGAGTACTTCCAACGTTTTAATGCACGAATTGCTTCACGGTCAAATACCCGTTTCGGCTCAGCATCAACAACTTCGATTTCATCCACTGAGCCATCAGGCATAATGGAAAAACGCATTTTTACCCAGCCATTGATGCCATCACGTGCGGCTTGTACCGGATATTTCGGTTCAATCCGTACAATCGGCGTAGCATCACCATCACGCATCATCGCACCAGAAGGATCACCGATTCCGTTATTTACGCCGCCAACATCAACTGTTGGAGCGTTAAAACCGATAGTTCCTGCATCTGTATTAGATGCTTCCTGTACGATCTGCTGCTTTGGCGGCTCTGGTGGCGGCGGCGGCGGCGGCGGCGGCGGTACCCGAGTTCGGGTCTGAGCTTTAGACTCAGGCGGCGTCGAGTTTATCTCAATAACGATTTGTTCCTTTGCGGCATTAGAGACAACATCATCGCTGTCTACCAAAAATGCCATCAATACAAACAGGAAAAACGTTATTACCGCACCAATTAAGAGTGAAAGTAATAACCGAGCCATATTACTTCTCCGCCGCGATCGAGATCTTCTCAATGCCAGCCAGTTTGATTTGATCCATTACAGATACAACCACACCGTGCTTCGCTTCTTTGTCCGCCTGCACAATTACTGTGTCAGTCGGTGATTCAGCTAAAAGCTTCTCAATGGTTGCACCTACACGCTCTACATCAACTGCGCGTTTATCCAACCAAATTTCACCATTGGCCCGGACAGCAACGAAAATTGTTGCTGATGGCTTCTGCTGAGCTTTTGCTGCTTTCGGACGGTTAACATCGATACCCGCTTCTTTAACGAAAGAAGTGGTCACGATAAAGAAAATCAGCATGATGAATACAACGTCGAGCATTGGCGTCAAGTCAATCGCTGCTTCTTCTGCTTCACGTCTAGTTTTACGTGCCATAAATCACTCTCTAATCAATGATGCGGCATGCTATCTGCCAACTCGTGGACAGCAGCTTTTACCTTCGCTTCTAATTTGGACGTTACAAAAACTCCAGATAATGCAGCCACCATCCCCGCCATTGTCGGGATTGTTGCCATTGAAATGCCTGATGCCATCAGACGCGGGTTACCCGTGCCGACTAACGCCATAATCTCAAACACTGCAATCATACCTGTTACAGTTCCCAACAGACCAACCATTGGGCAGACCGCAACCAGAGTTTTAATAACATTAATACGCTCATTCAGCTGGGTATTCGCTTGCGACACCCAGGCTTCACGGATTTTATGCGCATACCAAGAAGTTGTATCGGTCCTTGCATTCCAGTCAGCGATGATTTTTTCTCGCATGACCGGGTACTCACGACTGATAAACCAAAAGCGCTCTATAATCAGAATCCACATGATGAAGAGCACCAAGGCGACGATATATAGAACATCACCGCCGGTTGCGATAAAATCCCTGACAGATTCCCAAAGCTCTATCAGGCTATGCATTATGAGCGCTCCTTCTCCGCATGAGCAGCGATGATACCAGCGCTTTGCTCATCCAGGATGTGCAGGATTGAGTTAGATTTTGACTGCAGTAATGAGTGCAGGAACAACAGTGGCAGAGCACATAACAGACCTTGAACTGTAGTTACCAGAGCCATAGAGATCGAACCGGCCATGATCTTCGGATCGCCAGTACCATGCAGCGTGATCATCTGGAACGCACCGATCATACCAACTACTGTACCCAACAGACCTAACAAAGGACCTACTGCAGCGATCAGTTTCAGGATACCGATACCTTTTTCGATTGACGGCGTTTCACGCATAATTGCTTCGTCTAATTTCAGTTCCAGGTTTTCCACGTCAGCTTTTTTGTTGTCATGGTAAACTTTCAGGATACGACCAAGCGGGTTGTCAGTAGACGGATTGTTCAGATTTTTCAACTGAGCGTTGATTTTTGAACCTGCTGAAGTCAGTGCAAAGAAACGCACAACAGAGATCAACAAACCAATAAGCAACAGCGCAGTGATCACATAACCTGGAGTACCGCCAGAGTGATATTGCTCTTCCAGAGTAGCTTCCTGAGTTTTCAGACGCAGTAAGTTACCGCCAGTTGGGTCGACATAAACAGCTTTCAGTTCACCAGCGCTTGCATTTTTGAAATCTGCAGAAGCTGAAACAACATAAGACTCAGGCTGTTTTACCAGCGGCTGCATTTCTTTAGTGTCTGCGTTGTAAACCAGGTAGCCATTATCAGAAATCAAGTTGAAAGAACCAACACGAGTTACAGAAGCTGGTGCTTTAGTGCCTTCCAGACCTGTTACTTCGCCGTCAAACTTAGAGACTTTGGCAGACTCGGTCATTTCCGTTTGCAGAGCGATCCACAGTTCTTCCAGTTCGGAAATTGTTGGCAGCTCTTTAGCAACAGACAGCTTTTTCAGTAAGTCTTCACGACCTTTAAACTGAGCACTGATGTTAGAAGTCGCGATTGCACCGATCGTTTCTGTTGCAGTACCACGGACGATACCGAACATTTCACCTAAAGTACCCTGAGCGTTTAACAGCTCTTGTTCTTTAGCTGCGATGGCGCCTTCATTGTCAGCGAATTGCTTAGTCAGTGACTTGCCACGCGCTTCTTCTGCGGCGAAAGCGGCTTTTGCCTTGCTCAGCAGAGCTTGTTTGTCAGCACGGTCAGACAGGAATTCCTGTTCACGAGCAGCATCCAATTTGGCATCTGCAGCGCGGTTCTTTTTGACTTGCTCTAACAGCTGATCCAGTTTCGCTGTATCTGCCGCTGCATTTAAGCATACGCCGGCAGACATGGTGACTGCAGCTGCAATCATTAAACCTTTAAACACTTTCTTCATTTATTCTTACTCCGCTGCTAACACTGGAAGTTTTAATAATTGTGGAGGAGATTGTTTGCCAGCTACACGGATAGCCAGTTTAGTAGAATCCAGGTACTCAGCACCCAGTGCTTCCCACTGGTTGGTAGACTTGTTCCACATCCAGGCTTCTTTCTCATCCAACGACATCGCCAACAGCGCAACACGGCCGACATAAACGAAGTTAACTGTTTTCTCACCACCACCAACATTCAGTTTGTCAGTGTAAGTAACCAGGGCTGTGCCCAGATCTTTTTCGATTTGATAAGCTTCGAGCACCATCCGGTATTGCTCAGAGGTGTTTACAGAAGAATTACCCATCAAATCGCGCAGACGCTGAATACGTTCCAGACGTTTTGTTTGATCGATTGGCATATCAGCTTTGATAAAAGCTTCAAGCGTATCAATCATTTTGTACATTAATGGAACGATGCCCTGCTTAGTGCCTTCGATCGTACCAATCTGTTTGTCAAATGAACCCAGCTGCGCATTTTGATCGTTCACCAGCGTATTCACGTGATCGTTGTAAACTTTCAGGTTTTCTGTCTGTTCTACCAGTGTACGGTATTCAGCCAGCAGTTCCTGAGACTGGTCATAAATGTTGTTGATCTTTTCCTGAGAAGCCGCAGATGCTTTAGCAGCTTGCACACCAGTGTTGGTGACTTCTGCGAGAGTCGTTGCGGTTGCAACGCCACCGAACATGAAAGCACCAACGATGGCTGATGCGATCAGGTTTTTACGAATGTTATTGTTAGACATAGTTCCCAACCAATAATTGCTGATTAACGTAACCTGTATTTTGAAAGGCCAAACTTGTAAAAAAGAATGACCTGGTTAGAGGGTAAACCGCCCGCATCATTGCAGCAAAAACAATGGTTGTCAATATAACTACGACAGCCAGCCAGACCTGTTTTACTGCAATATCCGCTTACAGATTTACCCGGAATGTTGCTATTAATTTCTTATCTTAAAAATTTAATAGAACATTCATTTTTCTGTTTATTTTATGTTCGGAGTCAGTTTGCCCGAATCATATAACTTCACCATTTGCTCAAGAGAAATGGCTTTGATTTTTGACCCTTGCCCGGCACAACCGAATGCCTGGTAACGGTCTTTACAGATCTCCATCATCGCTTTGACAGATTCCTGCAAATACTTGCGTGGATCAAATTCCGCCGGATGCTGCGCCATAAAACGACGAATTGCACCGGTCGAAGCTAAACGCAAATCGGTATCAATATTGATTTTACGTACGCCGAATTTGATGCCTTGTTGAATTTGTTCCACCGGCACGCCGTAAGTTTCCGGAATTTCACCACCATACTGGTTAATCACCGCCAGCCAATCCTGTGGTACTGAACTGGAGCCGTGCATCACCAGATGTGTATCAGGGATACGGGCGTGAATGGCTTTAATCCGGTCAATCGCCAAAATGTCATCTGTCGGTGGACGACTGAATTTATAGGCGCCATGCGATGTACCGCAGGCGATCGCCAATGCATCCACACCTGTCGCTTTAACAAACAGCGCAGCCTCTTCCGGATCTGTCAGCATTTGGTCATGGCTCAGCACACAATCGGCACCGACACCATCTTCTTCGCCGGCAGCACCGGTTTCCAATGAACCCAGACAACCTAACTCACCTTCGACCGAAACGCCGCAGGCATGCGCCATTTCAACAACACGGCGGGTTACATCGACGTTGTAGTCATAGTCAGCCGGTGTTTTACCATCAGCGCGTAACGAACCGTCCATCATGACGGATGAAAAGCCGAGCTGGATTGACTGCTGACAAATGGCCGGCGAGGTACCGTGGTCCTGATGCATGACTACCGGAATATGCGGAAACTCTTCGACAGCAGCCAGAATGAGATGCCGCAGAAATGGCGCACCGGCGTATTTGCGGGCACCTGCGGAAGCCTGCACGATCACCGGGCTGTCTGTCGCATCAGCCGCCAGCATGATCGCGCGCATCTGTTCAAGATTGTTGACGTTGAACGCTGGCACGCCATAACCAAATTCTGCGGCATGATCCAACATCTGACGTAACGAAATAAGAGCCATGAAATCCTCACTTTTTGTAGGGTAAGTTTCAGAGCTGTCACCGAACCCGGCGCTTTTGCGCCGGAAGTGCCGGTCATGATCTGCCGGCTTGGAATAGGTTTCGGCGAACAGACTGTTTTATAACATCATTTTTACGCGCTTTTGCCGCGTTGTTCAAGAATTTCAACTGCTGGCAAGGTTTTTCCCTCTAAGAACTCAAGGAAAGCACCGCCACCGGTAGAAATATAGGAGATTTGTTCAGCAACACCATACTTATCGATAGCCGCCAGGGTGTCGCCCCCACCGGCAATACTGAACGCATCACTTTGCGCAATCGCTTCCGCGATAGCTTTAGTGCCAGCTTCAAATTGCGCAAATTCAAATACACCAACCGGACCATTCCAAACAATGGTTCCAGCGGATTTTAAGATCTCAACTAAAGCTGCAGTGCTGTCCGGACCTATATCAAAAATCATATCGTCGATAGCAATATCCGCAATCGGTTTGAGACTAGCGGGTGTATCTTCAGCAAAGGCTTTACCGGTCACCACATCTGTAGGTACAGGAATATTGCCACCATTCGCTTTGGCTGCTGCCATTAAACGCTGCGCTTCCGGAATTAAATCAGCTTCATACAAAGACTTACCGACAGTGGCCCCTGTTGCTGCAATAAAGGTATTAGCGATACCACCACCAACCACCAGTTGGTCAACGATGCCAGACAATGACTCTAACACGGTCAGTTTAGTAGAAACTTTTGAACCGCCGACAATCGCCACGAGTGGCCGTTTTGGATTTTTCAGTGCGGCAGCTAAGGCTTCAAGTTCAGCCGCCAACAACGGACCGGCACAGGCAACCGGAGCAAATTTAGCGACACCATGTGTAGTTGCCTGAGCACGGTGCGCAGTGCCAAACGCATCCATCACAAACACATCGCATAAAGCGGCAAGTTGTTTTGACAGCGTTTCGTCGTTTTTGCCTTCACCTTTGTTAAAGCGCACGTTTTCAAACACCACCACTTCGCCGGCGGCAACATCAACGCCTTGCAAGTATTCTTTCGCCAGACGTACCGGCGCTGTTAAAGCTTTTTTTAGGTAATCGACCACCGGCTGCATCGAGAACTCTTCGGCATAAACGCCTTCTTCCGGGCGACCTAAGTGTGAACACACCATCACTTTTGCGCCTTTGCTCAGCGCGAGTTCAATGGTCGGCAGCGCGGCGCGTAAACGCGCATCTGAAGTGACTACGCCATTTTTCACTGGTACGTTTAAATCTTCGCGGATTAATACGCGTTTACCCGCTAAATCTAAATCAGCCATTTTAATCACGGACATGACCATCTCCTTTTGTTGATTTGAATACTGTTATTCTGCTTTAAGTGCCGTTACTGACTTCTCATCATGGCACGCGCGGTATCGATCATTCTGTTGGCAAAACCCCATTCGTTGTCGCACCAGACCAGACATTTCACCAGTCGTTTATGACTGACCCGGGTTTGTGAGCCATCAACGATGCACGAATGCGGATCGTGATTAAAATCTACGGAAACCAATGGTTCTTCGGTGTAATCCAGAATACCCGGCAACGACAAGCGGGCTTGTTGCAGCGCGGCATTCACCGCTTCCACTGTGACATCCTGATGCAGGGCAACTGACAAATCCATCGCGGTTACATTTATCGTAGGGACGCGCACTGCAATAGCTTCAAAGCGGCCGGCCAAATGCGGCATGATGCGTTCAATCCCTCGTGCGAGCTTGGTATCCACCGGAATAATTGATTGGCTGGCTGCACGGGTCCGACGCAAATCCGGATGATAAGCATCAATGACCTGCTGATCATGCATCGAAGCGTGAATTGTCGTGATAGTGCCGCTTTCAACGCCAAAGGTTTTATCCAGTACGCTGAGCACCGGTACTATGCAGTTGGTGGTACAGGAACCGGCCGAGACCACCCGCATGGTCGCGTTGAGTTGTTGTTCGTTGACGCCAAAGATCACCGTCGCGTCAATATCAGCACCCGCCGGATGCGAAAATAGTACTTTACCGGCTCCGGCTTCCAGATGTTTCATCGCATCCGCACGGCTGCCAAACACACCGGTACATTCTAAAACTAAATCGACGTTCAACGCTTTCCACGGCAACAAGGCCGGGTCGGCCTGATGTAGCAACTGAATTTGTTGGTTACCAACAACTAACGCTTCGCCTTTGAGCGTCACGGTCGTGCCAAACCTACCATGACTGGAATCATACTTCAGTAAGTGCGCGATGCCGCGCGCTTCTGCCAGTTCATTGATTGCAACGACTTGTACTTCGTCTTGTAACTGTTGTTCAAAAATGGCGCGTACAATGCTACGGCCGATGCGGCCAAACCCATTGATCGCGATCCGAATTGTCATGAGCGCTGTTACCTGTCTGGCCTGTCACCAAGTTAAACAAAAGGGGCACCGGGCCCCTTTTCCATTCGAAGTGCTGATTACGCCAGCAACTCTTCTGCGGCTTTGACCACAGCAGCAGTCGTGATACCGAAGTATTCAAACAGCTGCTCAGCCGGTGCCGACTCACCAAAACCGGTCATGCCGATGATTTTGCCATTCAGACCAACATATTTGTACCAGCTGTCGACGATACAGGCTTCAACGGCAATTCGTTTTGTCACTGTTGCCGGTAATACCGCTTCGCGGTAAGCGGCGTCCTGTGCGTCGAACACGTCAGTCGATGGCATCGAAACCACCCGGACTTTGTGACCTGCGTCAGTCAGTTTCGCCGCAGCCTGCACTGCCAGTTCCACTTCTGAACCCGTCGCAATGATGATTAAATCCGGCGTGCCAACGCTGTCTTTCAGCACGTAACCACCGCGGCGAATCGCAGCAACCTGCTCGTCTGTCCGGGCTTGTTGTGCCAGATTCTGCCGGGTGAATATTAACGTCGTCGGGCCATCAGTACGTTCAATTGCCGCTTGCCAGGCCACTGCAGATTCAACCTGATCACAAGGACGCCAGTTCATCAGGTTTGGCGTCACACGCAGCGAAGCCAGTTGCTCAACCGGTTGGTGCGTTGGGCCGTCTTCACCTAAACCAATAGAATCGTGGGTATAAACAAAAATCACCCGTTGTTTCATCAGCGCAGCCATCCGTACTGCGTTACGGGCATATTCCATAAACATCAGGAAAGTTGCACCGTATGGCACAAAACCGCCGTGTAGTGCTATACCGTTCATCATGGCCGACATGCCGAATTCACGCACGCCGTAATATAAGTAGTTGCCGCTGGCGTCTTCCGCACTAATGCCCTTAGAGCCAGACCAGATGGTCAGGTTTGAACCGGCCAGATCGGCAGAGCCACCCAGCAGTTCAGGCAATAACGGGCCATAAGCATTCAACGCATTCTGTGAAGCCTTACGGCTCGCGATGGCAGCAGGCGTCGCCTGCAATTTTGCAATATAAGCATCCGACTCCGCTTTCCAGTTCGCGGGTAATTCACCGTTTAACCGACGTTTTAATTCAGCCGCCAGTGCTGGGTGCGCTTTCGCATACGCTGCGAACTGTTCGTTCCAGCTTTGTTGCAATGCACCGCCTTTCGTTTTGCCATCCCAGGCTGCGTAAATATCCGCCGGCACTTCAAATGGCGCATGTGGCCATTGCAGGAATTCACGCGAGGCAGCGATTTCGGCATCACCCAGTGGCGCACCGTGACAATCATGGCTGCCGGATTTATTCGGTGAACCATAACCGATGATGGTTTTGCAGCAAATCAGTGTGGGTTTGCCGGTCTCAGCCTGTGCCGCCTGAATGGCCGCAGCAACAGCTTGTGCATCATGGCCATCTACGCCGGCAATGACATGCCAGCCGTAGGCTTCAAATCGTGCCGGCGTGTTGTCAGTAAACCAGCCTTCAACGTGGCCGTCGATGGAGATGCCATTGTCATCCCAAAAGGCGATGAGTTTGCCAAGACCTAGCGTACCAGCCAGCGAGCAGGCTTCGTGCGAAACACCTTCCATCAGGCAACCGTCGCCGAGGAATGCATAAGTGTGGTGATCGATAATGGCATGACCTGGCTGGTTAAACTGTGCTGCCAGTGCTTTTTCTGCAATCGCCATCCCCACCGCGTTGGTAATACCCTGCCCTAAAGGACCCGTAGTGGTCTCAACGCCTGGCGCATAACCATATTCCGGGTGACCCGGTGTACGTGAATGTAATTGGCGGAATTGTTTTAAGTCATCGACAGAGAGGTCATAACCGGATAAATGCAACAGCGAGTACAACAACATAGAACCATGGCCATTTGACAGCACAAAACGGTCACGGTTTGCCCACTGCGGGTCCTGTGGATTGTGCTTTAAAAAATCGCGCCATAACACTTCGGCGATATCGGCCATCCCCATTGGGGCGCCTGGGTGGCCAGATTTGGCCTTTTGCACTGCATCCATACTTAACGCGCGGATGGCGTTGGCGAGTTGTTTGCGGGACAGCATTGTCACTCCTGCTACTAATTGTCGGAATCATATCCAAGTGGTTTTTTATGTTGCCTGTATCGCTTCGGGTGGCGTGATACTGTTTTTTCATAAACAGGCAAATTTATTTTACGCGTCGCATCGGTTCCGGGTTATTTTCCCAGACCATGCCCACCTTGGCAACGAATAAAACCGGATCCATGCTGATTGGCTTTAGTTTTGATCCGTTCGTCCGATATCCCGTACTGTTGCAGATAGAAAGACGTCCGGGCGGCAAAAAACTATGGCAAACTACTATTTGTTTCTCTAGAATACGCAGCCCAATTTTCCGGCGCCTGGCGCTTAAACAACCAACCCATTGGAATAAGTTAGAATGGCACAACACATTTTTACCTCTGAGTCAGTTTCTGAAGGACATCCGGATAAAATCGCCGACCAAATCTCTGATGCGGTGTTGGATGCCATCCTGGAACAGGACCCAAAAGCCCGTGTCGCCTGTGAAACCTTCGTCAAAACCGGCATGGTGCTGGTTGGTGGCGAAATCACCACTTCTGCCTGGGTCGATATTGAAGAACTGACCCGCAGCACCATCCGCGAAATCGGTTATGTGCATTCTGACATGGGCTTTGATGCCAATTCTTGTGCAGTGTTAAGCGCTATTGGTAAACAATCACCAGATATCAATCAGGGCGTTGATAAAAAAGACCCGAAAGATCAGGGCGCCGGCGACCAGGGTCTGATGTTCGGTTACGCCAGCAATGAAACTGACGTGCTGATGCCAGCACCAATCACTTATTCTCACCGTCTGGTACAACAACAGGCAAAAGTGCGTAAAGACGGCACACTGCCATGGTTACGCCCGGATGCAAAATCTCAGCTGTCTTTCATTTACGAGAACGGCAAACCAGTCGGCATCGACGCGGTGGTGTTATCGACACAACATTGTGACACTATTTCCACTGAAGACCTGCGTGAAGCGGTGATGGAACACATCATCAAACCAGTGCTGCCTTCAGAGTGGCTGCGTCAGAACACCAAGTTCTTTATTAACCCGACAGGTCGTTTTGTCATCGGTGGCCCAATGGGCGATTGTGGTCTGACTGGCCGTAAAATCATCGTGGATAGTTACGGCGGCATGGCCCGTCACGGCGGTGGCGCTTTCTCTGGTAAAGATCCATCAAAAGTGGACCGTTCTGCGGCTTATGCTGCCCGTTATGTGGCGAAAAATATCGTCGCGGCAGGCTTGGCTGAGCGCTGTGAAATCCAGGTATCTTATGCCATTGGTGTGGCAGAGCCTACCTCAATCAGCGTTGAGACTTTCGGTACCAGCAAACTGTCAGAAGACCAGCTGATTAAGCTGATCCGTGCGCACTTCGACCTGCGCCCGGCCGGCCTGATTGCCATGCTTGACCTTGAACGCCCGATCTACAAAGCAACTGCTGCTTACGGTCACTTTGGCCGCAATGAATTCCCGTGGGAACAAACCAACAAAGCCGACGCGCTGCGTGCCGAAGCCGGTCTGTGATCACAGACACTGATCATTAGGGAGCTTCGGCTCCCTTTTTTTATCTACACTCAGCAACAAACTGATTACATCTCAGGTTTTTCCTGATTGCCATCTGCCCTTTTAAACTTTTATAAGAAAGGACAAACGACAATAAGGAAACTCTATGTCTACCCAAACGACCACTCCCTGGTTGCAGCGCAGTCTTGATGCGATAGAACGCGCCGGCAATAAATTACCGGACCCTGCGGTGCTATTCGCCTTGTTTATGCTTTCGGTCTGGTGCATTTCCTGGGCCTTGTCGGGCGTGCAATTTGATGAAATCGACCCACGGACCGGCAAGCCTATTGTCATCGTCAATTTGTTAGATGGCGCGGCCTTCACGACTTTTATCAGCAAAATGGTCACAACCTTCGTCAACTTCCCACCACTTGGCGTGGTGCTGGTTGCAATGCTCGGTTTGGGCGTCGCAGAACATACTGGTTTTATTAATGCCGGCCTGCGCTCAATTTTAAATGTCACGCCAAAATTGCTGCTAACTCCGGTGCTGATCGCCGTTGGTATCCTGAGTCATGTTGCTGTCGATGCTGGTTATGTGTTGGTGATCCCGCTCGGCGCAGTGATTTTTTATGCCGCCGGCCGTCATCCGCTCGCGGGCATCGCTGCAGCTTTTGCCGGGGTCTCGGGTGGTTTTTCTGCCAGCCTGTTTGTACCGTCCAGTCTGGATCCGATGCTGGCTGGCCTGACCCAGGCCGCGGCGCGTTTATCGGCGCATCCCGGCGCGGCTGAAATGGCCATCAATCCGTTGAATAATTTCTTTTTCACCAGCGCTTCCGCCGCGTTGATTATTCTGGTCGGCTGGTTCCTGACCGATAAAGTCATCGAACCCCGGCTTAAAAACACCCACGTCGACGGTGATCCGGCCAGTCTGCCAAAACTGGATGCTCTAACAGATGCCGAGCGTAAGGGCCTGCGTTACGCCACCTTGTCGATGTTAGTGTCCGGCTTGTTGCTGATTTGGTCGGCTTCAGGTGCTAATTCAGCCTGGCGCGGCACAGACGGCCTGTTGACCAGCGCTACGGCGCCGCTGATGCAGTCTATCGTCGGGCTTATTTTTGTATTCTTTCTGATCCCGGGCGTGGTGTATGGCTATGCCTCGGGCTCGACCAAAAATCACCGCGCTATCGTACAAGGCATGAGTAAAGCCATGTCCGGCATGGGCTATTACGTGGTGATGGCATTTTTCTGTGCGCAGTTTATTTATGCATTTGGTCAATCAAACCTCGGTGCATTACTGGCAATCAAAGGTGCACTGGCGTTAAAAGAGCTGGCACTGCCGCTTGGTGTGACCTTGGTTGGCATTGTGTTCTTAACCGCATCCGTCAACTTGCTGGTAGGCTCGGCATCGGCCAAATGGGCACTGATTGGCGCCATTATGGTACCGATGTTAATGGAACTCGGCGTCTCACCGGATCTGACCCAAGCGGCATATCGGGTTGGTGACTCTTCAACCAACATCATCACACCATTGATGCCCTATTTCCCGCTGATTGTGGTGTTTTGTCAGAAGTATGTGAAATCAACCGGTATTGGCACGCTGATTGCGCTGATGTTGCCGTTTTCAGTCTGTTTCCTGGTGCTGTGGAGTGCGTTCCTGCTGCTGTACTGGGCGCTGGGCATTCCGCTGGCATTGGTGCCCACTATACCTTTCCTGCGCTGTAATAGAAAAACGCCTGAAAAGTACGACCCCTTTTCAGGCGTTTCATTGGTTTATCATCTCAAATACCGTTTAGCGCCCGTCGCCAGCCCAGCGAAATAGCGTCGCAGCCGCAGCTAAAAACACCAGGCTCATCGCGGCCATCACCCCGAGTTGCACGCCAACATCGGCAAAACCAGCGCCATCCAGCATCACCGCGTGCAGCACTGACTAAATGCGTCAACGGGAATAGCTGGGCAAACCACTGTACAGCTTCAGGCGCACCTTCAAGGCTGAACCAGACGCCAGACAAAATCATCATTGGCCAACTGGCCATATTCAACAAGCCACCAGTCAGCTCTTCGCTTTGCAGTCGGCTGGCAATCAGCAGCGCCAACGCAATCATCGACAATGCTCCCAATGCCGTCACTAACAACAGCAGTGCATAACTGCCCAGCATCATTAAACCAAACAGCTGCTGACAGCTGACAAACACCACACCGGCGATCGCAAGTACGATAACGAGACGCGAGACGACCTGAGCCCCGACAAATTCCAGAGCAGTTAAAGGCGTCGCCTGCAGGCGTTTGAGCACCGAATTTTTCCGGTAACGCACCAGCACATATCCGACGCCGAACAAACAGGAAAACATCATGTTCATACCCAAAATGCCTGGCAGTACAAAATCGACATAACGGATGGCCTGCCCTGTCACTTCTTCCCGTGTTGCCCCCGGCCATTGCTGCAACAGGATTTTTTCCACCAGATAGCCTTTGGCTGAATCCGGATTTACCACATAACGATTGGCGGCCAAATCAAGCACCAGATCAATCTGATGGTGTGCTAACCGTCGCCTGGCCAAAGCCTCTCGCCTGATAAGGCACAAATTCGACAAAACGCGTGGTTAACAGCGGATGTTGCGCCGTATCGAGCACGGTGCTTTGCTGTAACACACCCACTTTGTATTCTGCTTTCGGTTCACCGGAAAATACAAAAGCAAAACCAGCAACCAATAAAAACGGAAACAATAGATTCCAGCCAAGCGCCGCCCGGTCGCGCCAGAATTCCAGATTGCGCGCTTTTAATACTGCGACAAATCGTCTGAAACTAAACATCACTCAGCCTCCGTGGTGACAGCACTTAGCGCATGGCCGGTCAGTTTGAGAAATAAATCATCAAGTGTCGCCGATTTGACCAATAAGCCCTGCAGCGGCACTTGCTGCTGTAACAACGCCTGAATGCTCTGCTGCACGTCTGGCGTCTGAATACAAAGCTGACCGCCCTGAATGGAGGCATGATGGCCTTCTGGCAATAGCGGGATGAATCCCGGGTCCGGCAGCTGCAATAAAGCGCCTTCAAAATGCTGGCGCAGCAACGCTTGCGGTGAGCCTTGCGCGATGATTTGGCCTTTATCGACGATGATCAGGTCATCACACAGCTGCTCGGCTTCGTCCATGTAATGAGTGGTCAGAATAATGGTCCGGCCTTGCTGTTTAATTTGTTTGATCAGCGCCCAGAAATTACGCCGGGCATGCGGGTCCAGCCGGTGGTCGGTTCATCTAAAAACAGAATTTGCGGCTGATTCACCAGTGCCAGTGCCAATAACAGCCGCTGGCGCTGGCCGCCGGACAATTTTTTATGGTCCTGGCTTAAAAAGTCTGTCAAATCACAGAGCCTGATGAGCTGCTGTATATCCGCCGGCGCTGGATAAAAAGCTGCAAACATCTGCAGCGTTTCTTCGACCGTCAAAAAGTCCTGCAACGCCGTTTGCTGAAACTGCACACCAAGTTGTTGAAAATGCTGCCGACCGGCCGTTTCGCCGTGATAATAAATCTGCCCGCTATCAGGCTTGATAATACCTTCGAGCATTTCAAGCGTGGTGGTTTTACCGGCGCCATTGGGCCCGAGTAAGCCAAAACACTGGCCAGCCTGCACGCTGAAGCTAAGGTTGTTCACCGCCTTCAGCGCGCCATAACTTTTACACAAATGCGTCACGGCCAATACCGCCGGTGTCGCCGATGAAACTTTCGCCACGCCCATACAAGGACTCCTTTGGAGGTACCCTTAGCGCCAAGGGACTGCTACCATATCAGTTTTTCTGCTGCTGAATCAGGCCTCATGCGAACAATACGTTTATATCAGCCCGGCCCGTTAACCCCGGGACAAGCTGTGGCACTCTGTGAAGATGCCGCCAATCACGCCGGTAAAGTCTTGCGGATGCAAGCCGGCGAAGCACTCGAGTTATTTAATGGGGATGGTCATAATTACGCAGCCGTCATTGTTGAAGTTGGCAAAAAACAACTGGTTGTAGATATCCAAAGCGCCAGTGCGAATCCAGTCGAATCACCACTACAACTGCACTTGGGTCAGGGCATCTCCCGCGGCGACCGGATGGATTTTGCAATCCAAAAAGCGGTGGAGCTTGGCGTCAGTGAAATTACGCCGCTGTTTACCGAACGTTGTGGTGTCAAACTTGATGCCGAACGACTGGAGAAAAAACGCGAACAGTGGCAAAAAATTGTCATCAGCGCCTGTGAACAAAGCGGCAGATCTGTAGTTCCGCCAGTGCATATGCCCGTCACGCTGGAAAAATGGCTTGGTCAGACCGACAATTGTCTGAAACTGACCTTGGATCCCTGGACCAACGCCACCATAAAGCAATTAGCGCCGACGGACCGACTCAGACTAGTCATAGGTCCGGAAGGCGGCTTCAGCGAGCGTGAAGTGGCCGCCACCACTGTAGCCGGTTTTCAGCCAGTACGACTTGGCCCCAGGGTGCTTCGCACCGAAACCGCTGCACTGACCGCCATTGCTGCACTGCAATTACAACTGGGCGATCTCGCCTGATTAAGGAGTAAGCTGTTGATCAAACTCGGCATCGTGATGGACCCTATCAGCGCCATCAATATCAAAAAAGATTCCAGTTTCGCCATGTTACTGCAGGCACAGAGCCGCGGTTATCAATTGCATTATATGGAAATGGCTGACTTATATCTGTTAGAAGGCCAGGCCCGTGCCCGCAGCCGCTTGCTGAGCGTCGAGCAAAATCCGGCGCGTTGGTATGAGTTTCAGGGGGAACAGGATATTGCGTTGGGCGATCTCGACGTGATCCTGATGCGCAAAGATCCGCCGTTTGATACTGAGTTTATTTACGCGACTTATATCCTGGAACGCGCGGAAGACGCCGGTACGCTGATTGTCAACAAACCGCAGAGCCTGCGCGATGCCAATGAAAAATTGTACACCAGCTGGTTTGCAGAGCATACGCCGAAAACACTGGTCAGCCGCGATGCTGCCCGGTTAAAAGCTTTTTATCAGGCCGAAGGTGATGTGATTTTAAAACCGCTGGATGGCATGGGCGGCGCATCTATTTTTCGTTTAAAACCGCAAGATCCAAATGTCAGTGTCATACTGGAGACATTAACCGCGCACGGCACTATGTACGCCATGGCGCAGCGTTTTATCCCACAAATTGTTGACGGCGATAAACGCGTGTTAGTGGTAAACGGCGAACCGGTGCCATATTGTCTGGCCCGGATCCCGGCCAGCGGCGAAACCCGTGGCAATCTTGCCGCTGGAGGCCGCGGCGAAGCTCGTCCTCTGACCGAAAGTGACTGGGCCATTGCCCGTGCTGTAGGCCCAACACTGAAAGCCAAAGGGTTGATTTTTGTCGGTCTTGATATCATCGGTGACAAACTGACCGAAATTAATGTCACAAGCCCAACCTGCATCCGCGAAATTGAGGCTGCGTTTCCGGTCTCAGTCACCGGCATGTTGTTTGATCAGATTGAACTGTTATTACAGGCTAAAAAAGCCTGAGGAGTTCGCCGTGGAAAGTTTACAAAACCACCTGCTGATTGCAATGCCAAGTTTGGATGACCCTTTATTTGGTCGAAGCGTGACCTATATCTGCGAACATAATGCCGACGGCGCCATGGGAATAGTCATTAATCATCCGCTGTCGGTTGATATCGCCAATTTACTGGAACAACTGGAAATCGAGTTTGACGGCGGTTCTGATGCGGCCAGAATGAAAATCTGTGCCGGCGGGCCGGTGCAAAATGACCGTGGTTTTGTACTGCATACGCCAAAAGCTGGTTTTAACAGCAGTATGCAACTGAACCAGGATTTAATGATCACCACCTCAAAAGACATTCTGGAGCAACTCACCACCGAAGCGGCCCCAGACAAATTTATCCTGGCACTGGGTTATGCTGGCTGGAGTCCGGGTCAGCTCGAGCAGGAATTAGCCGAAAACAGCTGGCTGGTGATCCCGGCCGATAACCGGATTATTTTTGACTTGCCGCATGGCGAAAAATGGCAAGGCGCGACAGCCAAACTGGGGATCCAGAGCTGGCAGTTAAGCCCACAAGCCGGACACGCCTGACTTCAGGCCAGACAAACAGGAACAAAGATGAGTTGTATTCTGGCCTTTGACTATGGCCTTAAAAGCATTGGCGTGGCGGTTGGACAACGTCTGACCGGCACCGCCAGCACGTTAAAAGCACTGAAAGCAGTGGATGGCACGCCGGACTGGAACCAGATTGAAGCGCTGATAAAAGAATGGCAGCCAGAGCTCGTCGTGGTCGGTCTGCCGCTGAATATGGATGGCACCGAGCAACCTTTTACTGCGCGGGTGCATAAGTTTATCAACCGCTTACATGGTCGTTTTGGTGTCAAAGTGCAGGCGCACGATGAACGGTTGACCACCGTTGAATCGCGGGCTGAATTGTTTTCACAAGGCGGATTTAAAAAGCTCAGCAAAGATGCCGTCGATTGTTTCTCCGCCAAGTTAATTCTGGAGAGCTGGTTTGAGCAACAACATGGCTGATTTGCCCTGCCCCGGTTTTTACCGGCATTACAAAGGCCGGTATTACCAGCTACTGGCTGTGGTTCGTCACAGTGAAGAAGACGCGCCTTATGCGTTGTATCGCGCCTTGTACGGTAATTTTGGTCTCTGGGTGCGACCACTGCCAATGTTCTGCGAGAATGTCAGTATTGACGGTGAACCAGTGGCACGATTTAGTTTTGTCGGCACTGAGCAGCCAGCGAGTCTGGCACTGCCAGCAGCACTGGACGGTCAACTGCTATGGCCGGGTTTCCCGATAGTCTGAATCGCCACAAACTGCGCCATGCGTTTGCGACATACCGTACTTCCTGTACATAAAAAAAGCGGCCAAGGCCGCTTTTTCCCATATAAGGCCCACAACTCAGCGTTCCGGTTTTTCCAGACCGTCGACTGTGACATTGGCCAAAAAGCCTGCGCCGGCGGTTTCGTTGTTACGCAGTTTAATCATCAGACGTAAGTCATTTGGTGAATCAGCGTGGTGCAGTGCATCGGCATAACTTATCTGATTGCGTTGATACAGGTCATACAGTGCCTGGTCAAAGGTCTGCATGCCAAGTTCACGCGATTTAGACATTACTGCTTTAATCTCATCAATCTGACCTTTTTTGATGAGATCAGCGACCAACGGTGAATTGGTCAGCACTTCAATCGCCGCCATCCGTTTGGAGCCATCCGCAGTTGCGATAAGTTGCTGCGCGACGATGCCGCGTAAATTCAGCGCCAGGTCAAACATCAGCTTGGCGTGTTTTTCTTTGGGTACCAAATGCAGGATGCGGTCTATCGCCTGGTTGGCATTGTTGGCGTGCAAAGTGGCGATACACAAGTGGCCGGTTTCAGCAAAGCTCAGCGCATATTCCATGGTGTCCTGACTGCGGATCTCACCAATCAGGATCACGTCCGGCGCCTGACGTAACGAGCTTTTCAGTGCCGCTTCAAAAGATTCGGTATCAATACCGACTTCGCGCTGTGTGATGAGGCTCTTGGCATGGTCATGCACAAATTCAATCGGATCTTCGATAGTCAGGATATGCCCACGGGCATTTTTGTTGCGATAACCAATCAAAGCCGCCAGGGACGTCGACTTACCGGTACCGGTGCCCCCGACAAACAGCAGCAGGCCCCGCTTGGACATGATCAGCTCTTTTAAAATCGGCGGAAGGCCCAGTTCATCGACATCAGGGATCTTCGTGACAATCCGGCGCACTACCATGCCGGCCTGATCACGCTGGAAAAATGCGGACACCCGAAACCGGCCGGCATCGTTCGCAATGGCGAAGTTACATTCTTTATGCGCCAGATATTCGGTTTTCTGTTTGTCGTTCATACAGGCCAGCACAATCGCCAGCGCGTCGTCCGCAGTCAGCGGGATTTCTTCAATCGGCAGTAACTCGCCATTAATTTTTGCCGCCACCGGCATGCCGGCGGTGACAAACATGTCCGATGCTTTGGCATCGACCATTTTTTGCAGCAGTCTGATTAGTTCCATCACAGTCTCCGTTAAATCCGGCCCATGGCACCAAAGGCATTTTTATCCTGCGCTTTGGCTAAGGCATCCTGCTTGGTGATAAGGCCGCGGTTCACCAGATTGAGCAGGCACTGGTCCATCGTCTGCATGCCGTGTGAAGCACCAGTCTGGATCACCGAATACATCTGGGCGATTTTATCTTCGCGAATGAGGTTTCTGATGGCTGGCACCCCAATCATAATTTCGTGCGCCGCAATACGACCGCCACCGATTTTTTTCAGCAGCGTCTGCGAAATAACGGCACGCAGCGATTCGGATAACATCGAACGCACCATAGCTTTTTCTTCACCAGGGAACACGTCGATGATCCGGTCGATAGTTTTCGGCGCGGATGTGGTGTGCAAAGTGCCAAACACCAGGTGACCGGTTTCAGCGGCGGTCATCGCCAGGCGAATAGTTTCCAGGTCACGCAATTCACCAACCAGGATCACGTCCGGATCTTCCCGCAGCGCTGAGCGCAAAGCGTTAGAGAAACTCAAAGTATCGCGGTGCACTTCACGCTGGTTGACCAGACAAAGTTTATTGTGGTGGACAAATTCGATTGGATCTTCAATGGTCAGAATGTGCTCATGCCGCCCGGTGTTGATGTAATCCACCATCGCCGCCAGCGTGGTTGATTTACCGGAACCGGTTGGCCCGGTCACCAGCACCAGCCCACGCGGGTTTTCGGCGATGGTGCGAAACACATCCGGCGCGCCGAGGTCATCCAGCGACAAGACTTCACTGGGAATAGTCCGGAACACGGCGGCAGCACCACGGTTTTGTACAAAGGCATTGACCCGGAACCGTGCCAAACCTGGCACTTCAAAGGAAAAATCTGACTCCAGCCGCTCTTCGTATTCTTTGCGCTGCTTATCCGTCATAATGTCGTAGACCAGCGCATGTACGTCTTTGTGCGTCAGCGGTGGAATATTCAAACGACGTACATCGCCGTCGACGCGGATCAGGGGTGGCACACCGGCCGACAGGTGCAAGTCAGACGCTTTGTGTTGTACGCTGAACGCCAATAATTCGGTAATATCCATGACGACATACTCCTGTGTCAGTGAAGAGGCAAATCAGGTTTTGATGCATAACACCATAGCAGAACGCTTACAGACAGCCTACAGGGCGCTTGCAGAAAATCAACCAGCTGATGGCACGACTGCTCAGTTAATCGCCGTCAGTAAAACTAAGCCAGTCAATGACATACGCGAAGCATATCAGGCTGGGCAACGCCAATTCGGCGAAAACTATGTGCAGGAACTTGTGACCAAAGCACAGGAACTGACGGATTTAAGCCAGATCCGCTGGCATTTTATTGGCCCTATTCAGTCCAATAAAACCCGCGATATCGCGGACTATGCCGACGTGGTACACAGTATCGACCGGTTGAAAATTGCCGAACGTTTATCAGCCCAGCGTCCGGCCGGCAAAGCCCCGCTGCAGGTGCTGCTGCAAGTGAATATCAGCCGCGAGGACAGTAAGTCCGGCGTTTTGCCGGAAGACCTGTTGCCACTGGCACGTCAAATCCACAGTTTACCGAATATCCAGCTGAGCGGACTGATGGCGATCCCGGCACCAGCAGTGAATGGCGACAATCAGCAGGCTTTTGCTGCGATGCAGCAGCTTTCAGCCACGCTTCAGGCAGAATTTCCACTGGCAGATCAGTTGTCTATGGGCATGTCAGATGACTGGCAACAAGCCGTTCTTTTTGGGGCAACTATGATAAGATTGGGCTCCGCCATTTTCGGCGCGCGCAGTTAACGCGATAAAACTCAGACAACGAATCAAAAGCATGAATGACAACACAGTAGCCTTTATCGGCGCCGGCAATATGGCGCGCTGCATCATCGGGGGCATGGTGAACACCGGCTACCCCGCCGCAAATATTATCGCCGCCAATCCAAGCCGGCCCAAACTCGATACTCTTGCCGCAGATTTTGGCATCGAAGTCACACAAGACAATCTGCTTGCGGTCGAAAAAGCTGATGTCATTGTGTTATCAGTCAAGCCGCAGTTGATGGCAGAAGTCTGTGCCGCGCTGATTGCCGGTGTGCCGGACATTGCCGAAAAACTTTTTGTCACTGTGGCTGCCGGCTTACCAGTCAGCCGCTATGAAGAATGGCTCGGTCCGGTCCGGCTGATGCGGACTATGCCCAATACACCATCTTTAGTTGGGTTGGGTGTCACCGGCATTTTTGCCAGCCGCTGTTCCAACTATGAAAAATCTTTTGTCGACAGCATGTTCAGCGCCACCGGTAAAACCGTCTGGCTCGACCAGGAAAACCAAATCAACGACATCATTGCGGTCACTGGCAGCGCCCCGGCGTATTTCTTTTATTTTATGCAGGCGATGGCGCAAAAAGCCGAACAGCTCGGTTTTAGCCCGGATGAAGCGCATAACATGGTGGTTCAGACCGCATTAGGGGCGGCAACGATGGCAACCCAATCGTCTCTGAGCTTTGCCGATTTACGTGCGCAGGTCACCAGTAAAGGCGGCACGACGCATGAAGCCATTGAAACGATGCGCAATGCCGGTCTTGAACTGCTGGTCGCTGATGCGATGCAGGCCGCGATCCGCCGGGCTGAAGAGATGGCCAAAACGCTATAAACTATTCATTGAGTTGCCGATTTAACCTGCTCTGACAAGGAAACCGCATGAACAACGCATTTTATTTTCTGCTCGATACTGTGTTTAATTTGTACCTGATGGTGGTGTTATTGCGCATTTGGCTGCAGGCAAGCCGCGCCGACTTTTACAATCCGCTTAGCCAATTTGTTGTTAAAGCGACCAATCCGTTGTTAATCCCATTGCGCCGGCTGATCCCAAGTATCGGTAAACTCGATACTGCGGCGCTGGTGCTGGCGTTGTTGGTCAGTGCCGGCAAAATGCTGTTAATTCAGCTGCTGCTGGTTGGCCAGCTGAATATCATTGCGTTAATGTCCGGCGCCGTACTGACGACGCTCAAAGAAGCCTGCAGTCTGTTGTTCTGGGTATTGATTATCCGCGCGATCCTGAGCTGGTTCTCTCAAGGCCGCAATCCGATGGAACTGGTGCTGGTGCAGCTGACTGAACCTTTGTTAGCGCCAGTCCGTAAAGTGATCCCACCGATGGGCGGCCTGGATTTGTCGGTGTTGATTGTATTGGTCGCTCTGCAATTTCTGCAGATCCTGTTACAGAGCTTTTTTGTCGGAATGTTCTGAAATGTCGGCTACCGCCAGCGCCTGGCGTTGGGTTGACGGGGATTTAATCCTGCAGATCTATGTGCAGCCAAAAGCGAGCCGTGATCAGGTGGTTGGTTTACATTGTGATGCAGTAAAACTGGCGATCACCGCACCGCCCGTCGACGGAAAAGCCAACGCCCATGTGATTAAATTACTGGCTCAGTGGTTTGACGTGGCCAAAAGCCAGATTGAATTACAACGTGGCGAACTGAACCGACATAAACAATTGCGGATCCACCAACCAAAAACTATCCCGGCGGCGCTGACGGCGCTGGGGTTGCCACCCGCCTAGTCTTTTCAAGGAGCCTGTGATGAAACTTGTAACCGCGCTGCTCTACCCGCTGTTTGTGCTGCTTTTGCTTGCTAGCTTTCCGAGCATAGCCGAACAAAAACAACAACTTGGTAAATGGGATGTACATTACATGCTGATGCCGACCACCATGCTGGACGCAGAGGTCGCCAAAAACTATCAGTTAAGCCGTAGCCGCAATTACCAACTGCTGAATATCTCCGTGCTCAATACTGCGGACCAACAGGCGCAGGCGGTTGACCTGAACGGAACAGCGACCAATCTGGCCGGGCAAAGCCAACAGCTGAGCTTTAAGCCAGTCAAAGAAGGCGCGGCGTTGTATTATCTCGCCGGTGTTGAAGCACGTTCAGAACAAAAAATCACCATTGAACTATCCATCCGTCAGGGCAACGAACTGCAGGTACTAAAGTTCACCCAGGATGTTTACCCGGAATAACAGGAAGCGGTTATGTTTAAACAACTGGTACTGGCGAGCAGTAACGCCGGCAAAGTGGCTGAATTGCAAAGTTTATTGGCCGAATATGGCGTCGAGGTGCTGCCACAAACCCAGTTTGGAGTGCCGGATGCCGATGAAACCGGTCTTAGTTTTATTGAGAATGCCATTCTGAAAGCCCGCCATGCCTCACGACTCACCGGTTTACCTGCGATCGCTGACGACTCAGGCCTCGCGGTGCACGCACTCGGCGGCGCACCGGGCATTTACTCTGCACGTTATGCCGCGATGCATGGCATCGACAACGCGCAAGAAAGCAAAGACGCCGCAAATATCCGCTTATTGCTGCAAAACATGCAACAGCATACCGACCGAAGTGCAGAGTTTCATTGCGTGCTGGCTTTAGTTCAGCATGCGGACGATCCAGTCCCGCTGATCGCGCATGGCCGTTGGTCTGGCCAAATCAGTCAGCAACAACTCGGCGAAGGCGGGTTTGGTTACGACCCAATCTTCTGGTTACCAGCGCTCGGCAAGACCTCAGCACAGCTGGCTAAAGCCGATAAAGCCGCGTTCAGTCACCGTGGCCAGGCGCTGCGGTTATTACTGACACAACTGCGGGGTTAACGGTGTTACAACTCCCCCCTCTATCGCTGTACATCCATATCCCCTGGTGCGTGCAGAAATGTCCATATTGTGACTTTAACTCCCATGCGGTAAAACAAGGCATACCCGAAGCCGAATATATCGCGCATCTGCTGGCCGATTTAGATCAGGATCTGGCGCTGGTCCCCAATCGTGCGCTGCATAGTATTTTTATCGGTGGTGGCACGCCCAGTACGTTCAGCGCCGAAGGCATCGCCGCGATCCTGAGCGGCGTACGCACCCGAATTGCTTGTGAACCCAATCTTGAAGTAACGATGGAAGCGAACCCAGGCACCGTCGAAGCCAGCCGCTTTGCCGGTTATGTTGCTGCCGGTGTCACCCGTTTTTCGATTGGTGTGCAGAGTTTTCAGGCCGCGCAATTACAGGCGCTTGGCCGCATTCATAATCCGGCGCAAGCCAGACGTGCCGCCGAACTGGCGACACAATTGCGCCAACAAGGCCTGAGCAGTTTTAATCTGGATCTGATGCATGGCCTGCCCGGCCAGAACTTATCCGGCGCGTTGGCTGATTTGCAACAAGCGATTGATTTAAACCCGCCGCATCTATCCTGGTATCAGCTGACGATTGAACCCAATACTGCTTTTGCCTCACGACCGCCAGTACTGCCGGAAGATGAAGCGCTATGGGATATTCAGGAGCAAGGGCATGCGCTGCTGAGCGCTGCTGGCTACCAGCAGTATGAAACCTCGGCCTACAGTAAAACCGGCTATCAATGTGCGCATAATCTGAATTATTGGCGCTTTGGCGATTACCTTGGCATCGGTTGTGGTGCGCATGGCAAGATCACTCATGCCGGTAACGCAGCGGATACATCCGTAACTATTGTCCGTACGGTCAAAATCAAACACCCAAAAGGCTATATGGATTTAAGCCGTTGCTATTCTGACAGCAGCACTGTGGTAGCGCCCGACGAACTGCCATTTGAGTTTTTTATGAATCGCTTCCGCTTACTGGAACCCTGCCCTAAGGCTGACTTTACCGCATATACCGGGTTGTCTGTCGAAACGGTTGCGCCGGCACTTGCCCGCGCCGTGCAGTTAGGATTAGTTAGCGACTCATCACTGCACTGGCAAATCACGCCGCATGGCGTGCGTTTCCTGAACGAGCTGCTGCAGCTGTTTTTATAGCACCAGCGCCAAGCTGGTGTTACCCAGCAAAACATAAACAATAACCCGGGGACATCATGACACTAAAACTTCAACTGCTGGCCATTGCAGTCTCAGCGGCTTTACTGGCGGGCTGCAATAAAGCACCGGAACAAGCAACTAATCCAACTGCACCAGCCGCAGCCACGCAGGTAGCTCCTGTTGCTGCACAAACTGAGTCCGCCAAAGCCAATGCGTTTTTTGACCAGTATTTCATGGATGCTGCCGCGTTAAGCCCGATGGCATTGACGCAGCTTGGCATCAAACAGGACTACGACAAGTGGGACCAACTGACCGACGAACAAAGTGACAAAGAGCTGGCTTTAACCAAAAAAGCCCTGGCCGATCTGGCGCAGTTTGATGTCACAAAACTGGATACTCAGACCGCGCTGAGTTATCAGCTGTTTAAACAGCAGCTGGAACAGGATATCGCCAACGATAAATGGCGTTATTACAACTATCCGGTCAATCAGATGTTTGGCATGCATTCCGGCGTTCCTTCACTGCTGATTAACCAGCATCAGATAGAAAATGAAGCCGATGCCAAAGCTTATATCGCGCGTTTAAATGGCATTCCACAACTGTTTAAACAGCTGGAGCAACAACTGACCAAACGCGCTGAACTTGGCATTATTCCACCAAAATTTGTTTTCCCGCTTACCATTGAAGCCAGCCAGAACATTATCAAAGGTGCGCCGTTTACCGCAGGTGCCGACAGTACGTTACTGGAAGACTTCCGCAATAAAGTCAACAAGCTGACACTTGATGACGCAGCCAAGCAGTTACTGATGAAAGAAGCTGAAGTAGCACTGACCAGCAGTGTCAAACCGGCCTATGAAAGCCTGATAGCCTATTTAACCGCGCAGGAAAAACAAGCCGGGACCGATGACGGCGTTTGGCGTTTTAAAGACGGCGAAGCTTTTTACAATATGGCGCTGGAACGCACCACCACGACAAAAATGACTGCTGAGGAAATTCATCAGCTCGGTGTCACGGAAGTAGCGCGCATTCATGATGAAATGAAAGCCATCATGCAAAAAGTTGGCTTTAAGGGCGATCTGCAGGCATTTTTTACTTTTATGCGTGATGACGCCCAGTTCTATTATCCGGATACTGCCGAAGGTAAAACCGCTTATCTGGCAGAAGCAACCCGCGTGATTGAACATATGAAATCACAGCTCGACAGTTTGTTCCTGGTTAAACCGAAAGCGGCTCTGATTGTTAAAGCTGTCGAACCGTTTCGCGAAGAGTCTGCTGGCAAAGCGTTTTATCAACAACCATCCATGGATGGCAAAAGACCAGGCACTTATTACGCCAATCTGCACAACATGAAAGATATGCCGAAATATCAGATGGAAGCCTTGGCATACCATGAAGGCATTCCGGGCCACCATATGCAGATCGCCATCGCGCAGGAGCTCGGCGACCTGCCGAAATTCCGCAAATTCGGCCGCTATACAGCGTATGTCGAAGGCTGGGGTTTATACACTGAACTGCTGCCCAAAGATATTGGTCTCTATCAGGACCCGTACTCCGACTTTGGCCGCTTAGCAATGGAACTGTGGCGCGCCTGCCGTCTGGTGGTGGATACCGGTATTCATGCCAAGAAATGGACACGTGAGCAAGCCATTCAGTATTTGGCTGACAACACGCCCAACGCGCGCACTGAAGCAGTCAATTCCATTGAACGCTATATCGTGATGCCATCACAGGCCACCGCCTATAAAATTGGTATGATTAAAATTGTCCAGCTGCGTGATAAGGCAAAAGCAGCATTGGGCGAGAAATTCGATATCCGCGAATTCCATGATGTGGTGCTGAAAAACGGCGCTGTGCCGCTGGATGTGCTGGAATCACTGGTCGATGCCTATATCAAGGGTAAACAAAGCGTATAGATCCGCCGGTTCAATCCAATGAAAAACAAACCCCGGCCCTGTGCCGGGGTTTGTTTTTTACCGCGGCTCTTGCCAAGTTGTGCTGGTCCAACCGCTGCGAACTGCTTATGCTGAGTGCAGATGAAGCAAAAAGGAAGATGCATGCTGACCCTGCATTTATACAATCCGGAAACCAACGACTGGCAAACCGGTGATCTGAATCTGCTGCAACTACCACTGCATGGCGACCAGAAAGCCTGGATCGACTTATCGACCGCCAGTCATGCAGAGCAGCAACATGTACTAAACCGGTTTCAAATCCACCCGGTGATTGCCGAGGATTACCTGCGAGAACGTCATCCGCCGAAACTTGAAGCGTACGATGGATTTACATTATTGATTTTGCGGGCTTTTGCCGGTGAAAGCTTCCACGAATATCCGGGGCATGCCCAGCTCTCGTTGTTATTTTCCAATCAGGTTCTGCTGTTTAAATGTCAGCTGCCTGAGCAGGCAGGCCACTATAAATTCCAGCCATTTGATGTTAACCGGCCAGTGACACCGATCAAAGAATGGGTCAAGCGTTACATCCATACCGTGTCCGCCAGCTACCTGGAAAAATTAATCAATTTCGAAGATGAACTCGGTGAGTTTGAAGACGCCATGCTCGCACACGGCGATGACCATAAAATGAGCCGGATCATGCGGTTTCGATCGGTATTCCGTAAACTTGACCGCAACCTCGCTTATCAGAAAGACATGTTTGCCGACCTGCTGACCCCGGATGAGAGCAGCGCCGGCGTGATGTCACAGTTTGAACCGGTTGAACTGAGGGATTTCTATGAAAAGTTCGAACGGCTGCATTCAATGACACAAATGTATTATGACCAGCTGGGCGATTTAGTCAGTAGTTATATGTCGACATCGTCACACCAGATTAACGAGCGGATGAAACTGCTGACGATGGTCTCCACGGTGTTTATTCCACTGACTTTTATTGTCGGCATTTACGGAATGAACTTCGACCATATGCCAGAATTGCACATGCCTTTGGGTTATTTCCTCACGCTGGCTGGTATGGCAGTGATAGCGCTCGGTATGTTACTGAGTTTTAAAATTAAACGTTGGTGGTGACAGCACCACGCGACAAACTCGAAAAACGCAGTTGAATTGACTATAAAAATGTTATTGAGCTGCGGTATCATCCGCAGCAAATTTTTGACCCACCGGACTCTGTAGCAAAGTCCTGTCGACAAGGCCCTGATTATGGCTGAAAACCAGCTGCTGGATATCGAAGAGATAGTCCGCGACAGTTTTGACGAGCAAGAAGCCGAACTGCTCGGGGAAAAACTCAGCCAGCTGGAGCCGGAAGCTATCGCTGTCGCGCTGGAAGCCATGCCACTGGAGCAACGACTGAGCACCTGGCTTGGCCTGCATCCTGACGAACAGATCCACGCGCTCGGTTATATGCGTGAAGATGCGCGTGAAAATATCTTTAAACAACTGCCTGATGACGCGCTGACTGAGCTGGTGGCGCGGATGGATGTCGACGATCTGATTGAGCTGCTGGACGAACTGCCAGCCGCGGTTTATCAGGCGGCCTGCTCTAAACTCGATGCCAGCGAAAAGCTCTGGTTGGCCACAGCCCTCGCCTATACCGATGATCAATGTGGCCGTTATGCCGATCACGATGTTCTGACCATCCGCAATAATGCCAAAGTGCGGGATGCGGTGCGAATGTTTAAAAAGCTCAATGAAGATGCCGAGTACCAAGACTCCGTAATGGTTGTAGATCGCACCGGTCGTTATGTTGGTCAGCTGCACGGCACTCGCTTATTAGGCGCGCCATCGCATTTACCGGTCGTTGAATTTATTGATGAAGAAGCTCCCGTGGTTGAAGGCGAAATGGACCTTGATACTGGTTCGGATATTGTGGCGCGCTCGGGCTACAGCGCGCTGGCCGTGATCGACGACGAAGGCAAATTACTCGGGCGTATTTCGATTGGTGAAGCGCTGGAAAATGTGCGCAGAAGCCTCGAAGGTCAGTTTATGCACACCGCGGGTCTGGATGAAAACGAAGACTTATTTGCGCCAATTTTTTCCAGCGCCAAAAGCCGTGCTGTCTGGCTGGGCATTAACTTGTTAACCGCCTTTCTGGCCGCCTGGACTATTGGCTTGTTTGAAGCCACGCTGCAGCAACAGGTGGCACTCGCGGTATTAATGCCGATAGTTGCCAGTATGGGCGGCATCGCCGGCAGCCAGACGCTGACGTTGATTATCCGCGGCCTTGCGCTTGGTCAAATCACACCACAAACCTATTGGACGCTGATGCGCAAGGAGCTGGGGGTTGGCCTGATTAACGGTGTGTTGTGGGCAATCGTGATTTGTGCGGTCACTTATCTGTGGTTTGGCGACTGGATCATTGGCGTGGTGATTGCGCTTGCTATTGTGATTAATATCTTTGTCGCCGCATTTTCCGGTGTCTTGATCCCGGTCTGGCTGGAAAAGGCCCGGATTGACCCGGCCTTGTCCGGCTCAGTGATTTTAACCACGGTGACTGATGTCATCGGCTTTTTTGTTTTTCTGGGACTTGGTTCTTTGCTGCTGCTGCCATAGATCAGCAAAAAGGCTGGCAACTTTCCCGCTTTTTAAAAAAATCCGTCTAGAATCAGGCAATTCCTGATCTGTCTTTGCGAGCTTCGGAGTCCGCATGAAAATTGCAGTATTATCCCGTAACGCCGAGCTGTACTCTACCCGTCGCCTGGTGGATACCGCGTTGGCGCGCGGTCATCAGGTCGAAGTTATAGACCCGACATTGTGTTACATGAATATCAACCATAACGCGTTATCCATCCATTATCGTGGCGCCGCATTGGAAGGAATTGATGCCGTGATCCCACGCATTGGCGCATCAATCACGTTTTACGGCAATGCAGTGCTGCGCCAGTTTGAAATGATGGGCGTTTATTGCCTGAATACCGCTGATGCCATCAGCCGGGCCCGCGACAAACTTAATTCGATGCAGCTGATGGCTCGGGAAGGTATAGGCTTACCGGTCACCGGTTTTGCCGATAAACCAGGTGACATTCCGGATCTGATTGAAATGGTCGGCGGAGCGCCACTGGTGATTAAATTACTCGAAGGCACTCAGGGCATCGGGGTGGTATTAGCGGAGACCCGCACTGCCGCAGAAAGCGTGATTGAGGCTTTTATGGGCCTCAATGCCAATATTCTGGTGCAGCAATATATCAGTGAAGCCAAAGGCGCAGACATCCGTTGTTTTGTTGTCGGCAACAAAGTCATCGCAGCGATGAAACGTCAGGCCAAAGCCGGTGAATTTCGCTCCAATTTGCATCGCGGCGGTACTGCGACCGCAGTGAAACTCAACAGTGCAGAGCGGAAGACCGCACTGCAGGCGGCCAAATGTATGGGCCTTGCCGTCGCTGGCGTCGACATACTGCAATCCAAGGAAGGCCCTGTTGTGATGGAAGTGAACAGCTCACCCGGGCTGGAGGGAATCGAAGCGTCTACAACGGTTGACGTAGCCGGTGCGATTCTGGATTATCTGGAAAGCCAATACCAAAAACATCGGGATCGTTGATGACTGCACCTGCTGATCTGCCGAATATCGCACCAGAGATAGTAGAGGATCTGACCGCTGAACTGTCGCCGGAGCAGGCACAGCCCGCACCAGTCACGCCGGTACAGGCTGATTTTGTCCTCGGTAACAGCCAGATCGCACCTGGCCAGCGGCTGGTCGTTGACATCCCGTTTGGCAAACTCTACACCCATACCGAACTCAATATCGGAGCGCATGTCATTCATGGCAAGAGACCGGGACCGGTTTTATTAATTACCGCAGCTTTGCATGGTGACGAAATTAATGGCGTGGAGATCTGCCGCCGGCTGTTGCGCCTGCCGCGACTGAATAATATTAAAGGCACTTTGATTGTGGTGCCGATCGTCAACACCTATGGATTTGTCCAACAAAGCCGTTATCTGCCTGATCGTCGAGATTTAAACCGCAGCTTTCCCGGCAGCGAAAAAGGTTCACTTGGCAGTCGGATGGCCTGGCAATTTACCGATCGCATTTTAAAAAAATCGACACATGTCATTGATTTACATACCGGAGCTATTCACCGTAGCAATTATCCGCAAGTGCGGGCGACATCAAAAGACAAAGTATCACTGCGAATGGCTGAGAGTTTTAATGCACCGATCATCATTAAAGCCGCCAGTCGTGACGGCACCATGCGCGGTACAGCCAATGGAATGGGCATTCCGATAATTTTGTATGAAGCGGGCGAAGCCTTGCGGTTTGACGAGCAGGCGATCAATATCGGTGTGCGCGGGATCGTCAATGTGATGCATAGTCTTGGTATGCTGAGAACGCTGAAACGCCAACAGAAAACCGGGTCGTTATTTTCCAAGAAAAGCAGTTGGGTCCGCGCCGAACATGACGGTATTGCCCGCTATTATCAGGGCCTGGGACAAATCGTTAATGCCGGCGATACGCTAGCGCATATCTATTCGCCTTATTCTGATTTTGAAGTAGCTGTGCTTGCGCCTTTTAGTGGCATCATCATTGGCCGCAATAACCTGCCACTGGTCAACGAAGGTGAAGCACTGTTTCATATCGCGGAAGTCAGTGAACTGGCCGAGGCAGAGAAGACGCTGGATGCAATTAGTGATGAAGTGGATAACGCGATGCCTGCATCGCTGGGTGGCGAATATGGAGTGGTCTGAGCTGAAACAGATTTAAGCTTATTTTGCGATCACCACATCATAGGCAGCCAGGCCCGATACCCGCTGTTGTAGCTCGGTTTCGATTTGATCCAGTTCGACCAGACGATTGCAGAACAACGCTGACTTCGCTTCCAGCTCGTCCGCTTTGGCATCCAGACCTAAGTTGATTTTATCAACCAGCTGCTCGACCGGCTGCCAGTCGCGGCTATCATTCAGTTCAAAGTTGTCATCTGTCTGCTGTAAGGCATCACGCAACGCCTGCCAGACCGCGCCAACGGTATTTTTTGCCAGATTATTCAGGTTTTCCTTCAGTTCACCGTGTAAAAATGCATCCATTTCATTCAGGCTTTGCGGTGCCAGATAAAAGTGCTCACCACTACGAACAAACCGCGACATGATCTGATAAGTAGTTTCCCGCACCAGCGCCTGCCACTCTTCTTGTTGGGCTTTGTTGCCAACGCCAACTAACATACTCTCGATCGCCTGCAAACCAAGTTCCATGCTATCTACAGCGATCCCCACCACTTGTGGCACAAATTTGCGCATGCCATGGCTGTATTTTTGCAACACACGGATATCTTCGGCAGACAACTGTTGCAGTTCGCCCTGAATGAACAACTGTTGGTCATTATTGATTTGGTATTGGGTGCGGTCAGCCGTCTGGATGCGGATTTGGTCAGGCGAGATCAGGATCCCGTGACGAAAGGCCATCTTACATTCACTGGCTTGTGCCCAGAATGGCAGAAACATCACGCCTGTTAAGCAAAAAAGCTTTAAATTCACTTCAGATCACAATTCAGTACGATAACAATATCATCACAGCATATCATACCGGTGTGAAGCCAAGCGCTTGCCAGAACCGTGGAAGTCGCAGCCTGCAGGCCGTTGGTCGGTTTTGTCAGCTGACCCAAGGTTCAATGCTCAGCCGGGTTTCCACTTGATGGATCTTGCTGGGACCATATTCACGCTTCACCGGCAACACCTCGGTACCAAGTTTAAACTCGACACCGGCGAACATCTGTTGCTTCACCAGCACCAGTACTTCCGTCATTTTGCTAAGGCGGTCGACTTCGAGCAGTTTCACATCTTCTATCAATGCCAGTGCGATGGCTTTTTGCGCTTCAAAATCTTGCACCAGATATTTCATCTGCTCCAAGGCGGCTTCCGACCGTTCCTGTTGCTTCATTTGTTCCAGGCTTTGACGGATTTGTTCCATCTCCTGTTTAACCATGGCGATATTCTGTTTCAGAGCCTGCTGCTTTTCCAGTACTGGCTCAATTCGCCGGTTCAAATCAATCTGCAACGCACTTTCTGACAGCGCGCCCAAAATACCTGCCTTCAGACCAAAATCCAGATAAAACCTGCCACCAACAATTTTGCCATTTAGCTTATCTTCAGTGCCGGCAATCACACTGCGTGCATTTACATCACAATGATTAATTTGTTTCGTCGCCTGAAAATCACCCTGACATTCAATACGGGCATATTGTGCCAGCGTGCATTGGATGCTGCCTGCAGCCCGCACTACGGTACTGAAATTTTCCAGACTATTGTCCTGTGCTGAAAACTGATGGCCAATAATTGCACCACTAATATGCACATCACCACCAGACTCAATTAATGACCCTTCGGCCATGCCTTTGATGAAAATGTTGCCACCGGCAATAACTTTCATACTTTCAGTCACATCCCCGTTAATAATAACTGCACCTTTGAATTGGACGTGACCAGTAGACAAATCGACTTTTTTAACTGCATACACTTCGTCAACGGCCGCTCCGGCGTCCAATACGCGTGGCATTCCATCCCGACTGGCGATCAGCACGTCCGCGTCGGTTGGGCTGATTTCGGTGCCTTCACCTGGCTTCCATTCGACCTGCTGCCCTGGAGGCGCCAGCGTAATATCACCACGAACCGAAACACCGTCGGTGCCTTTGGTTGGCGGTTGGCGCCTAATCACCGGATCTCCGATACGCACCGAAGGGATCACGCCAAAATCACGTAAATCAACTTTTGACTCACTCAGCTGTAATGGTTTATTGGGACGGACGGTCAGGCCTTCTACCTGGGCCTCAAAACTGGCGTTTTGCCCAGGCTGCATCATTCGGCCAATCGCGATAATCTGTTGTAATTTACTGCCGGGGTCAGCGCGACTGGCGGTGCCAACCAGTTGTATGATCGCTTCTTTTTGAAAACCAAAGCTGACACCAGCGTCCTGTGCAGCTTTCACCAGATCATTTGCTGATACTGGTGCTCCACCCCATGCTGCGACAATTTCAGCCACAGCAGACATAGAGTCAGCGGCAATTTGGATGGTCAATACAGCGTTGCGCCGCTCAGCGATTTTACGTCGGACCACGACGCCTTCATTGAGCTTGTTAAGCTTAATATCGTTTTGAAGTGCCTGATAATCGGACAATAACTGATTAATTTGATCGGTGAGGATAAAACAGCGGGCGTATCCGGCTTCCTGCAATGCGTCGCGAATAGCCTGCAGGGTCAGATCAAACAATCCGACGGCGACCCGTACTTCGACGAAGTCTTCATCTTTGCTGAATTGCATTGCAACTTTATTCACGACAACATCACATGAAATAGACCGACTGTGACGTTACTGAAACAAAAAACGGGCCTGAAAGCAAGCGAATGTGCATTCAGGCCGTTAAACATTCGCTTAGATATAGTTTTCCTGATGGACTCGGATAAACAAATCGGTGCCGATTTTGGTGTAGTCGATTTTATACTCTTTGTTGTTCAGCGCCTGCACAAACAGTAATGTTTTGCTTTCACCAAACACATCTGAACTGCCGATATCGACCAGTTCCATATAACGTTCTTTTGCTTCGACCCGATTCGCCGGCACTTCTTCTTCAAATTTTTTCACGCCGGTACGGGAAACAATGACTACCGGATCGGTATCACCATTAATAATCACTAAATCGAGTTTTTTCTGTTTGTGGATAATGGTATTGCGGCCACTGACCAGAAAAGGTCTTTCATATGTACTCATCTGTGCATTCACCAAATCTGCAAGGAAGTTTTTTGCATTATGAACCAGCGGTTGGGGTGTGTCTAGCCGTTGTTTTCCTGAGTAAAATTCAACCGCTGCCGATTGATAAAAAGACAAAATTCACTGACGCTGCAATTAGCCAGGTCCGCCGGGATCAGCAGATCAGCCTGCACAAACTGACGCAGATGCACCATGCGCTGAGCAAACATCGCCTGCACGCCTTTATATAAGCGTGTTTTACTGCGAAAGGCACTGACGTCTGTCAGATAATCGCTGACACAGCGCCCATCCTGACAACCACTGCCAGCAGCGGCGATCAGCAACCCGCGTTGTTCAATTAATAACCGCACGGCAAGCCGCAATGGTATGGCTGTTAGAATCTGGTCGTAGTCCAGCACACGCACGCCAATCCAGGCCATTTCACGCCCCTGCAGCGTCACCTGTTGAACCTGCCCCAGACAACTCCAGGGGATCAACCAGCTGCCACGCGGGTGAAAATAACGCAGGCCCTCAATCGTAGTTTCGGCCAGCAATACCGGCGCTCTGAGCTTCATGATACCAACATAAGCCGCGACCAGCGTCAGCAAAAACCACAATACCCAGCCTTGTGCCGCCATCAAATCTGCGCGGACCGCCAACAACAAAATGCCCGCCAGCAGCATAGTCGCGGCGGTGAGGAACAATGTTGCACCACCTTTGGCCGAGGCTGCATAAAACTGTCGGTGCGTCATAGCGATTGCATATACCAATACATTAACAAGCCCATCAGTATGGTCCAGATGAGGTAAAACCGAATCATCCTGCAGCGTTCGCACTTTTTGTCCGCCATTTCTTCTCCTGATTTTTTCGCGCTGATACGACCAAACCACCACATACTGCGATAACGCCGACATCTAATACACAACGGATTCCCTACAATACAGCAGTTTTTGATGAAATATATGGACCGGAGTTCTGACATTGATTAACCATTCACGCCTGATTTGGATCATTTTTTTATTGCTGGCTGGCTTTATGTTGTATTTATTCTTTCAGACAACAGCGCCGCAAGACCAAAGTCGACGGGTTGAGAGCCAAATCTTTGTCAGTACCAGCAAAGTACAAAGCGCGTTATTGACGCGGAAAGTTGACGCTCTGGGGACTGCACTGGCCTATGATTCTGCCCGAATTGTCAATGCCAGCAGTGATTATCTGATTGAACTGAATATAGAGGAAGGCCAGCCAGTTAAAAAGGGGGATTTGATTGCCCGTTTTAATGATACCGAAGAGCGTGCCCGCATTGCTGAGCTCAAAGCGCTGATGACGGAACAAAATCGTCAGCTCGCCCGACTGAAAAACTTAACCCGTACCCAGGCCAGCGCGCAGTCTTTACTGGACGAACAACAGGCCAAAGTGAATGCCACCCGTGCGCAGCTCGATGCTCTCGAAGCACGGCTCAATGAATTGGTGATCCACGCGCCGTTTGACGGTGTGCTGGGGTTACGCCAGGTCAGTAATGGCGCCTACCTCGCGACGGGTACAGAACTGACGACGTTGGATGACATCAGTAAAATCCGCGTTGAATTTAACATTGCCGAACGTTATCTGGCAGCGCTGCAAAATGACATGATTATCTCTGCCGACAATATCGCCTACCCCGGATTTGCTTTTCGCGGCAAGGTCAAAGCGATTGACCCACGGATTGACCCGGTCACCCGTTCAGTAAAAGTGCATGCGGTGATCGACAATGCCGATCTGAAACTGCGCCCAGGCATGCTGCTGAATGTGCATGTTGAACTGGCCAAAGCCGAAGTAGTACAAATTGCCGAAAAAGCCGTGATGCCACTGCAAAGCAAACATTATGTGTTTGTGGTGGAAGCTGAAAATAAAGTCCGCCAGGTTGAGATCATCCCAGGACAGCGTTTACCCGGCCTGGTTGAGGTGATCTCCGGCCTCAAAGCCGGCGATGAAATTGTCACAGAAGGCAGCCAAAAGCTGCGTACCGGCGTGGTGATCACGCGGTCGGAGCCATAAGCCATGTTGCTGTCTGATTTGTCTGTCAAACGTCCGGTATTTGCGACCGTGATCAACCTGGTACTGGTGATTTTCGGTATCGTCTGTTTCAGCATGTTGCCGCTGCGCGAATATCCGGATATCGATTCGCCGGTCGTCACTATCAGCACCGATTATCCCGGCGCTTCAGCTGAGATTGTTGAATCGAAAATTACCCAGCCGCTGGAAGATTTGATCAGTGGTGTCGAAGGCATCATCAATATCAGTTCAAGCAGCCGTGTCGGCCGCTCGAACGTTATTATCGAGTTTAATGTCAACCGCAATATCGACGCTGCCGCCAACGATGTGCGCGAGCGCGTATCGCGGATGATGGAACGCTTGCCGGATCAGGCCAGGCCGCCACAAGTGGTCAAAGCCAACGGGGATGACGACACCATCGCCTGGTTTTTGCTCAACAGCGACACCATGACCAATCTGGAACTGACTGACTACGCTAACCGTTATATCGTTGAACGATTTTCCGTCGTCGATGGCGTGGCCCGCTTACAAATCGGCGGTGAGCGTAAATACGCGATGCGCATCTGGCTGAACAAAGATGCAATGGCGTCACGCAATGTCACTGTCGCCGATATTGAAAACGTGTTGCGCAATGAAAACGTCGAATTACCGGCTGGTAACGTTAAGTCCGCCGATCGCGATTTTATCGTCCGGGTGATCCGTACTTATAAAACCCAGGACGACTATCGCCGCTTAGTAGTGAAAAAGGGCGACAACAACTATTTAGTTCGGCTTGGTGAAATTGCTGATGTGACTTTGGCTTCAGAAAATGAAGAAAGTGAATTCAGAAGCGACGGCAAGAACGTGCTCGGCATCGGTATTATTAAGCAGTCCAAAGCGAATACGCTGGATGTGGTGCGCAACGTCAGAACTGAAGTGGATCGGATCGCCGCCAGTCTGCCGGCCGGAACCACTATAGTGCCGGGTTACGACTCGTCATTGTTTATTGCTGAATCTATCCATGAAGTCTATGTCACGCTGGGCATTGCCATGGTGCTGGTTGTACTGGTGATTTTTGCCTTTTTAGGCAGTGTCCGCGCGACATTTATTCCGGCAATTACAGTGCCGGTCGCCCTGATTGCCGCAGTGTCGGTACTGTATGCGCTCGATTTTTCGATTAACCTGCTGACGTTATTAGCGATGGTGCTGGCGATTGGTCTGGTGGTCGACGACTCGATTGTCGTGCTGGAAAATATCTATCGTCGGATTGAGCAAGGCCAGCCACCTTTGCTGGCGGCCTATCACGGCAGTCGCGAAGTTGGCTTTGCGGTGGTCGCCACCACATTGGTGCTGATTGCGGTATTTGTGCCGCTGGTTTTTATGCAAGGTGATTTAGGCAAGCTATTCACCGAGTTTGCGCTGGCGGTTGCGGCCGCAGTGGCATTCTCCGCGATTGCCGCACTGACACTTTCGCCAATGCTGTGCAGCAAAATGCTCAAAGTTCAAAAAGAAAAACGGGGCTTTAGCTTACTGATCCACCAGGCGATGGAAAAAGTGGAAGCCGGTTATCTGCGTCAGTTGCAAGTAGTCACGCGTGTACGCTGGCCAAGCTGGCTGGTGCTCGGCAGCTGTGTCGTGATCAGTGTGTTGCTGCTGAAAATACTACCGTCCGAGCTATCTCCGCAGGAAGACCGCGGCACATTTTTTGTCATGATGAGTCCGGCTGAAGGTGCCAGTTACCAGTCCAACCAACAGAATATGCGCCTGATTGAAGACATTCTGCTGCCCTACTACGAAAAAGGTGAACTGAACCGCTTGCTGATCCGAGTTCCTGGCTTTGGTAATAGCGGCGGTATGGCGATTGTCGGCAGCGAAAACTGGCACAACGGCCAGCGTCGCACACCGGCACTGATGCAGGAAATTGGGCAGAAACTCAATAGCCTGTCGGATGTGCGCGCTTTTACCAATATGCGCAGTGGCCTGACCGCTGGTCGGGGCGGCGGCGGACGACCTGTGCAGTTTGTCATCCAGGGTAATACCTATGAAGAGCTGGCTAAATGGCGTGACATTGTGCTGGCGAAAGCGCGGGAAAACCCCAATCTGCAGATGCTCGACCATGATTACAAAGAAACTGTGCCGCAAATTTTGGTGGAAATTAACACTGAACGCGCGGCAGACCTGGGCATTTCGGTCGGTGTGGTTGGCCGCGCGCTGGAAGCAATGCTAGGCGGCCGCCGCGTCACCACCTTTCTTGACCGGGGTAAAGAATACGACCTTATTTTAGAAGGCGCCGATTCAGATTTCAGCGATCCAACCAGCATCACGGGCGTTTATGTGCGCTCCACGGGTTCAAACAAACTTATCCCGCTGGACAATCTGGTGACGTTAAAAGAAGAAGCGACGTCATCGACATTGAATCGCTACAACCGGATGCGCGCTATCACCATCATGGCCAATCTGGCGCCGGGATATAGTCTGGGTGAAGCACTGGAATACCTGGAAGGTGTGGTGCGGACAGAAATCAAAGACGTCGGCGGGATTGACTATAAGGGCGAATCACTAATGTTTAAAAACAGCGGTGAATCGACCATTATGATTTTTGCGCTGGCGCTCATTATTACTTATCTGGTAATGGCAGCGCAGTTTGAGAGTTTTATTCATCCATTTGTCATTATGCTGACGGTGCCGCTTGGTATAGCCGGTGCGCTGGGTGGTCTCTATCTGGCCGGGATGACACTGAATATCTACAGCCAAATCGGGCTGGTGATGATCATCGGGCTGGTGGCGAAAAACGGCATTCTGATTGTTGAGTTTGCCAACCAGCTGCGGGATGCCGGTATCGAATTCACTGCGGCCATTCATCAGGCAGCAGTCCAGCGTCTTCGACCTATTACGATGACGGCTTTTACCACTGTGATGAGCAGTATTCCGTTGATTGTCACCTCGGGGCCCGGTTCTGAAAGCCGGATGGTGATTGGGATGGTGATCTGCGCGGGTGTCGGATTTGCCACGCTGCTGACCTTGTATATAGTGCCGGTGGCTTATGTGGCGCTGGCGCGCAATACCGGTTCACCGCAGGATATCGCCAAAGCGCTGGACGCACTGGCCCCACCAAAAGATTAAATCTGCACATTGCCCACCGCCGTCACGCGTACGGCGGGCTGGGCCTTGCGTTGAATATTTGTTACTATCAGCGAATTATCGTTTCAGGCTTTGCCACAGCCCTTCTTTTTGGTGCAGCATTCCATGACTGACACGTCGGTGTTACTGCAATGCCAACAAGTCCAACTGCAACTCCCCGGCGGATTCGTGCTTGGGCCGCTGAGTTTTACCCTGACAGCCGGTAAAATCTATGGATTGCTCGGCGCAAACGGCGCCGGCAAATCGACTTTATTACAGCTGTTGGCCGCACTGCAAACCCCCGATCAGGGCCAGGTGCTGTTACAGCAACATCCGTTGCATCATTTCGAACCGCGCGCCCGCGCCCGCCAGTTAGCCTATTTAAGTCAGCAGCAGCCACCTACGGATATGACAGTGCAGCAACTGTTGCAATTAGGCCTGATGCCACATAAAGCACTGTGGCAAGCGGACAGCCGTTCGGACAGAACCGCGATGGACGCCGCACTCCGCCAGGTTGGCCTTGCCGACAAAGCAGCGGCTTTGCTGCGCCACTTATCCGGAGGAGAACAGCAACGTGCCCATCTGGCCCGGGTTCTGGTGCAACAGGCCCGCTTATTATTACTGGATGAACCGGTCAATCATCTGGACATCCGCTATCAGCATCAGTTGCTGGCGACTCTGCGCAGCAGTGGTCTGACCGTTCTTGCCAGTTTTCATGACATTAATCTGGCTGCCGCCTATTGCGATGAATTACTGATGTTACAGCATGGACAGCTGCTGGCGTCGGGCCCGCCGTCACAGGTGCTGCAGCCTCAACTGCTGGAACAGATGTATGGTCGTCCTTGTCTGGTTGATCAGAGCCCGTTTGAACAGCACTGCCGTGTTACTTTTGCCCCGGAGCGCAGATGACCCGCCAACGCTTGTTGCAGATGTTCCTTTTCGCAGGGGTTTTGGCTGGCAGTGTGCTGACGGCCCTGCACATAGGCGTGGTCGATTTGCCACTCTGGTCTTTGCTCACCGGTCAGTCTACTGACCCGCTGCCGCAGCAAATATTCTGGCAACTACGTCTTCCCCGGGTGTTACTGGCAGGCCTTGCCGGCGCAGCACTGGCACTATGTGGCGCCTTGCTGCAGCTGCTTAGCCGCAACGAGCTGGCAGATCCGTATTTATTTGGCGTTGTGTCTGGTGCCGCACTCGGCGCCACTATCAGCAGTTTGTTGTTCCCGGCACTCGCGCTGGCGTTGCCGGCAGCTGCATTTACCGGTGCCCTTACCGCGATCCTGCTGGTGCTGACACTGGCGCAACGGGCCACAGCTCAGGGGATGCAATCCCTCAGCACCCTGCTGCTTACAGGCCTGGCCGTGTCATTTTGTGCCAGCGCAATGGCCAGTTTATTGTTGTATCAGGCTGACAGTTTCGCCGCCAACCGGATTATTTTCTGGTTAATGGGCAGTCTTAGTCACGCTGACTGGCTGGCCGTAAAGTTACTGGCGGTGTCACTGGCCGTGACCTTGGTCGCGTGTAGTCTTGGCCGCCGCCAACTGATGGCACTGGCCTGGTCGGACGATATGGCAAAAAGTCTTGGTGTTGCTGTTTCGCGCTGGCGTTTGCTGCTGCTGTTGCTTTGTGCACTATTGACTGCTTTGGTTGTCGCCTATTGCGGCGGTATCGGTTTTGTTGGTCTGATGATCCCACACCTGATCCGGCTTATGTTCGGTGGCCAGATCCTGACGTTATTATTCGGCAGCGCGCTTGGTGGCGCGATATTTTTGATCTGGGTCGATACCATCGCCCGTACTGCGCTGGCACCACAAGAATTGCCCATCGGCATTCTCACCGCATTATGCGGCAGTGCGTTTTTTCTGTTGTTATTAAGTCGACGCCGGAGTCCAAATGAGTCATGAAGTACCTGTACCGGAAGAAAAAACCGGTCACCAGAAACGCCAGCAAAAACTGAAAGAACAGGTCGATGCCCGCATCGCCAGCGCAACTATCGATAAAGGCTTATTGCTGGTGATCACCGGCAATGGCAAAGGCAAGTCGACCGCCGGGTTTGGCGTCGTGGCGCGCGCCACTGGTCATGGTCAAAAAGCTGCCGTCGTACAGTTTATCAAAGGTGGCTGGGACTGCGGTGAGCGCACTCTGTTGCAGCAACACGGCGTGCCGTTTGCGGTAATGGCGACCGGTTTTACCTGGGATACGCAAAACCGCGAAACCGACAGCGCTGCAGCGCAACAGGTCTGGCAACAGGCCAAACAGTTTTTGCAGGATCCGGCGCTTAATCTGGTATTGCTTGATGAGCTGACCTACATGGTCGCCTATGACTATATTGCCCTGGATGAAGTTTTAGCCGCATTACAAGGCCGGCCAGCCAGCCAACATGTAGTGATCACCGGTCGGGGCTGCCACCGCGCACTACTTGAACTGGCCGATACCGTCAGTGAAGTACAAAATATCAAACACGCTTTTGACTCCGGCGTGCGGGCGCAACAAGGAGTGGATTGGTGATGCGTCGGACGGTCAGCGCACTCTTGTTGTTGCTGTGCACATCGCCGTTGTTGGCAGCCCAAAGCCCGCGATTAGTCGTGTTGGCCCCCCATCTGGTCGAACAGCTTTACAGTATTGGTGCAGGTGGCATGATTGTCGGTACCGTCGAACACGCCGATTATCCGGCGGAGGCTGTTACGATCCCCCGCGTCGGCAATTACGCTGGCTTACAACTGGAAAGTATTCTGGCACTTAAACCTGATTTGGTGGTGTTTTGGCAAAGCGGTAGCCCGGCCGCAGAGATCAGTCAGTTACAACGGCTCGGCATCCGCACTGCAGGCTTTGAGCCTAAAACGCTGGATGATATTGCCACTGACCTGGAACGCCTGGGTGACCTGATCGGTCAGCCAACACGAGCCCGACAACAAGCCACTACTGTTCGGTTACGTCTGACCGCACTGCGCCAGTTATATCAGCAGAAAAAAACCGTGCGGGTATTTTACGAATTATGGGATGAGCCGCTGTCAACGATTGGCCCGGGCGCATGGCCATTACAGGCTTTGCAGCTGTGTGGCGCGGAAAATATCTTTGCCGATGCCAGCGGCGCCTATCCGCTGGTCAGTGCTGAAGCGCTGTTGCAACGGCAGCCGGATTTGATTGTTCAGCCGGTATCAACCACAGAACCACGCCGCCTGACGGACTACAGCCGTTTTTCCAGCCTCAAAGCAGTACAACTGCAACAACGGGCCCAACCCAATGCCGATTTATTGCACCGTGCAACAATCCGCACCCTGGATGGCGTTGCAGAGCTTTGCCAGCTGATAGACCGCAGCCGGCAGTTTTATGCGGCAAAGTCTGGCGCATCGTCGCAGCCTTTGCCGCAATAAACCGCCAACGCTTTAGCGACAGGCGTAAGTGGCCAGCGCTTTTTGCACCGCAATAATGTTGCCGTCTTTGCTGAAGGTTTTACGCAACGGCTCTGCCGTGCTGCTAAGCCAAATCACCAGTTCCGATTCCAGGTCAAAGTGACCTTTAGTCTCTGCACTGAAGCGCACAATCGACCGGTAAGGCACGGACATATATTCTTTCTTGGAACCGGTAATGCCTTGTTTATCAATCAGGATCAACCGCTTATTGGTAAATACTATCATGTCGCGTAATAACTTAAATGCTTGCTCAGCCTGTTCGCCGTCTGCCAATAAACTGGCCAGTTCGGCTTCCACTTCAGCCACATCAATTGCACCGGCATTCCCCAACAATCCACTGAACAATCCCATTTAAACTCCTTTATCGTCAACGCGTTGCCACTGTGGCGCTGTCCAGCATAGAGTCTAAGGCCGCGACTGACAAGTCAGGACCCAGTGTCGGCTCAGACAGTAGCATTGCAGCGGCCTGTCGCCCGGCCAGATAAGCGTTTTCAATCCGACCGCCCAGGCTCCAGTCACCTGCCAGGATCAATTGTTGCGTTTGGTCAGTCAGTAGTCCGGGCGCTTGCTGTGACGGATTAAAACTGGCGTACAACCAGCGATGGCAAAGTGACTGGCTGATCTTAATTTTTTGCCCAACAATAGCGCTGAATTCGAGTTGGGCCAATGCCACCAGTTCTTCTGGCGCCTCTTCCAGCAACTGCAGACTGGTGGCGGCATTAAAATGTAACAGCCATTGTTCGGTGATGCCGGTTCTGCCTGGTTTAGCACTTTGCCGGGCACACCAGCTGAGCGGTCCATCTTTAACAAAAATGCCCTCCGCCGGATGCTCAACCGCGCCGTCCAGCTGCAGTGAAACTGCCCAACACGGCAATAACAGAGCCGGCGGGATCTGCAATGCCAGCGGATGTTCAGCCAGCAACTGCCGGCATTGCTCTGGCGGACAGGTCAGGATCACAGCGTCAAATCCCGGATAGCTGGCGCCTTCGGCCGAGCTTAACGTCCATTCACCACCATGCTGACTGCTGAAACTACTCTGGCTGAAACTGAGTTCTGTGATGCGGCAGTTCAGATGCAGCGTTGTGTCATTCAGCAGATCCTTCACCAACTGATGCATTGTTGGCGTGCTGACATAGCGGCTCTGGCCGTCAGTAGAAGGCAACAACAGACCATGCTGCCAGACATAAGGATCAAAATCCCAGCGCTGGACCACCCCTTGCGCCAACCAGCCCTGCAATGCCTTTACAAACTGAGGATGGCGGGCAGTAAAATACTGCGCACCAAAATCTAAAGGGGAAAACGGCAGGGCCACGTCCATAGACTCCACCCGCTTCGACGTCATGCGCCCACCTGGACCCCGTGCTTTGTCAAACACCACAACTTCAGCCCCACGCTGACGAAGCTGATGCGCTGCACTAGCGCCGGTCATCCCTGCGCCGATAATCGCAACTCGCATTTTGTTCTCCTTTTTGTTCATCTGTTGGCCTGCGGGTATGAATTAGAGTACGCTTTGGTGCATTCAGCAGATCGGTTCGGGGATTAAACATGGCACAACTGGCAACTTTTGCTGGCGGATGTTTCTGGTGCATTGAAGCCGCGCTGGCGCAAGTGCGCGGCGTTTCACAAGTGGTCAGTGGTTATATGGGTGGCAACAGTGCAAACGCCAACTATCGCGCAGTCTGTACCGGTACCACTGGTCATGCCGAAGTGGTTCAGCTGAGCTACGATCCGGCACAGGTCAGTTTTGAATTGTTGCTCGAGATGTTTTTTCAATTACATGACCCAACTACTTTGAACCGGCAAGGCAATGATGTCGGCACGCAGTATCGTTCAGAGATATTTGCCCACGACGAAGCACAGCTTGAGGCAGCCCGGCAATTTATCAGCACAGCACAAGCGGGTTTCAAGGCGCCGATTGTTACCGCAATCAGCCGTGCCAGCACTTTTTATCCGGCGGAAGCTTACCACCAGGATTATTTCAATCAGAATCCACAGCAATCTTATTGTGCATATCTGATTGCACCAAAGCTGGCAAAATTCAGCGGGACATATGCGCCCTATCTGAAAGCCGCTTCGGGCGTCTGATAGCTTTGCTCAAACAACAGAGATAAAAAGGCCACCTGACTAAAGGTGGCTTTTGCTGAATTAGCGACTCATCATCAGAACTGAGCTACCTGAATACCAAACATCAGCTCAAGGCCAGCCTGCCGATAGCCATAATCGGTCTGAAAGCGGCGGTTGAGCAGATTCTCTATTTTCAGTTGTAAGCGGATTTGCGAGTCCCACTGATAAGTCGTACCAACACCAAACAACACGACAGATGCCAAATCCGGGACTTTAGTACCAAAGTTATCACCAGAGAAGCTGCGGGAGCGGAAGTGCGTATTCAAACCTATCGTCCACCGCTCCAATTGGCGATCGAGCTGCAAATTTGCCTGATGTCGCGGTCGCTTGCTCAGCTGCTGCTTTTTCACAACGTCCCGGCTATTTAGCCAGCTGTAATTAAACGACACATCCACATCAGACAGACGCAAACTTTGGCTGAATTCTACGCCTTCAAACTGAGCCAACTCGACGTTTTCCAGTACTTGGTTTTTACGCTGGATCAAGTTAGTCAGGTCACGCTTAAATAACACCAGGCTGCTTTGCGCGCTTGTGTCGATATAATCCAGTCCGATTTCACGCGACAGCGACTCTTCCGGTTTTAGTGCCGGATTACTAAAGCCTGGCCAATACAACTCATTAAATGAAGGGACTTTAAAACCGGTACCCTGACTGGCACGCAGCTGCAGTGCCTTGGTCAGCTGATAACCGGCACCCAGCTCATAACTGTTTTCGCCGCCATAGCCACTGACCTGATCGCGCCGGCCGGTGCCGTCCAATAACCAATCGCCAAATTGTGCACTGAGTCCGGCGAAACCACTGCGGTTGGTGCGGCTGTCGCTGACGTATTGGCTACCGCTTTTGCGCACTTCTTCCTGATACCAGTTACCGCCGACTAAGGCACTTATGTTGTTGGCCAGACCAAATTGGCTCTGAGCGTCCACTTCGTCACGTTGGGTGCGGAACAAACTTTCCGCTGCTTTGTTGCCGTAGTTCAGGTCATCGTCCAGGTTATGCGCCAATTTCAGCTGGTGCGTCCCACCAAGACCGCTGCCTTGCCATTGCAGCTGATGCAAGTCCTGACGCATTTCAGCTTCATCACCACCCCAGCTATTGTCGTATTCATACACACCATCATTGACCTGCGACTGCCATTGCCATAAACCAAACTGGTTATCCAGTTCTGCTCCGGCTTTGACATACGTTTGCTCAAAGCCGTCACGGTCAGGGTCACCATTCACCGTCGCATTAAAACCTTCTGCCATCGCAGTACCGACAGCGCCGAAGACTTTCACGTTATCAATCTGTTGGCTACCTGCGAGGTTGGCTTCGGTATGTTTATGACTACCCGCTTTGGCATTAAATGTCAGATTGTCACTACGACGGCTGGAAATGGCGATCACGCCGCCGAGGGCATCTGAACCATAAAGAGCAGCTTTGGGTCCGCGGATAATTTCAATCTTTTCAATTTGTTCCAATGGCAGCATCGCTAAAGACTGGTAACCCAATGTCGCAGCTCCAATCCGTACGCCATCCAATAGCACCAGCGTATGACCACTTTTACCACCGCGGATAAAAATACTACTGGTTTGACCGCGACCACCCTGACGTAACACTGTCACGCCTGGCACCTGTTGCAATAAAGCAGGCAAATCACGCACCTGTGCCGCCTCAATTGCAGCCCGGTCCAATACAGTCACGCTGGTTAATGTCTCACTGACCGGTTTAGCCTGACGGCTGGCGTAGACAGAGATATGTTCAAGATTGGATACTGTTGGTTGCGCCAAAGCGCTGGCATGAGTACAGACGCCGGCCACCGCAATGGCCAGTAAAGAAAATTTCGACATGTTGACTCCACTGCACATGCCCGCCGCATGTGGTTGGTTGATGAAATTTTCAGGCCGGTCTCCGGGCTGATCCTGTTGTCGGGGCCGACAGCGACACGTCCCTTCCCATCCGAAGACAGTGGTGGCGTGACGCGGCTTTGCCGTGCGTCATTACACGCAGGCGTTACCACAAAATTTACCGTTGCGGGGGCAGCGCTGGATTGGGTCAAAATGACGGACACCAGCTTCCCGTTTCACTGCGAACTAACGCAGCACCTGAAAATGCGCGGTCAGTTTAGCGATGAGCCGGAGAATGTCAATGTATTCAGCAATCCAGACGTCTAATGAAGTCTAACTGAGGATGAACCTGCTTTGCAGTGCAAAGCAGGCTGTAACGGCAAAGTGCAATTAGTCGCGGAAATTCTGATATTGCAGTGGCTGACCTAAATCAGTTGCGCGTAATAAGGCAATGGCTTCCTGCAAATCGTCGCGTTTTTTACCCGTGACCCTTACTTCGTCGCCTTGAATAGAGGCCTGCACTTTTAGCTTGCTGTCTTTCATCAGATTGACGATTTTTTTCGCCAGTTCCTTTTCAACGCCTTGTTTCACGGTGAGCTGTTGGCTACAGGTCTTGCCGGAAAACTCGACTTTCGCCGATTCAAAGGACCGGATATCTAATCCGCGTTTGATGGCTTTATTAAAAAACAGATCTTTCATCTGGGTCAGCTGCGGTTCGGCTTCCGCTTTCATCGTCACTGTAGTTTCTTTGACGCTGAATTCAGCCTGGACACCGCGAAAATCAAAACGGGTAGCCAGTTCCCGGTTGGCGTTGTCCACGGCGTTCAGCACTTCCTGCTGATCCGCTTTAGAAACGATGTCAAATGTTGGCATGTAGCGCTCCTGATAATCCAAGTTTTTCAACTAGCGATTATACCGCCGTGCACCGTATAATCCGAGTATCTTGGCGTAAAATCAGGTGTTTTTCCGTGCTTCCTCTGCAAAAACCGCTCGCAGTCTCATTGTTTTTAGCTGTACTTGCGCTCGCAACTTACGGTTTTCTCAAAGATGTCAGTGGTATTCCGTCCGGCTGGATGCCGAATGATAAAGTGATGCATGTGTTGGTGTTTTTCGCCTTGACCCTGAGTTTTAAACAAGCATTTGTCCGCCCTTTTCTGCACGCCTTTGTGTTGCTCGCGGTGTACGGCGCGCTGATTGAAGTAGCACAGGCCACTTTCACCAGCCGGATGGGTGATCCGCTGGATTGGTTGGCAGATAGCGCCGGGATCCTGCTCGCTGCTGCATTGGTGCGATATCTACCGGCGCATTGGTTCGTCCGTCAGGCAGCATGAAAATGTCAGAGCAACACCCTGCCATTGGCATTGTCGGCCAAGGTGCTATCGGTCTGTTAGCGGCCAGTCAGCTGGCACTGCAACACTGGCCATGTCACCTGCTGACACGGGACCAACAGCGGTCTGCGTTAGTACTGAATTTCCGTCAGCAACAACAAGAACATTCGTTGTTGCTCAATTGCCGACTGCCGCAGCGGCCGTTGCCATTACTGCTGGTGCCGGTTAAAGCATTTTCTGTGACACAGGCGCTGCAACAATGGCTGCCCAGCTGTTCAGCGGATGCCGATATAGTGCTGTGCCACAATGGTATGGGCACGCTGGAGCTGGCCCAATTGCTACTGCAAAGCGGCCAAAAGCTCTGGTTTGCCAGTACCACCCATGGCGCTTTAAAATCCGGCCCGCATCGACTGCAGCATACCGGCGTCGGCCGTACCATGCTGGGCCCTGTCAATGCATTAGCCGGTCATTCATCGCCCCCCTCGGCTGTGCTTGCTGCCGCGCTGGGCCCTTTACATGTCGTGGCCGATATCCTGCCGGTGCTGTGGCAAAAACTGGCGATTAACTCAGTAATTAACCCACTGACTGCACTGCTGATGGTCAAAAATGGCGAACTGACCAAACCGCAATACCGGCGCCAAATCGACCTATTGATAGACGAATTCTGTCTGGTGGCACTGGCCAAAGGCCAGGTGTTTGATCCGCAGGCGCTGAGTCAGACGGTACTGGAGGTCGCGGCAAAGACCGCCGGTAATTTTTCCTCAATGCAGCAGGACAGAGCCCTGCAACGCCCGGATGAGCTGGAATTTATTACTGGTTTTCTATTAAATACCGCAGCAGAGACAGGACTCGCGATACCGGCGCATCAGCAGCTCTACCAGCAACTTCGCGCCGTCAAACCGGCCTGATGATCCAGGCCACTGCCTGCTCAGATTTTTTTATACACACCGACATTCTGGTAGCCCTGCTCTTTGAGCAGCAAGGCCTGCAGCCGGCTCATCACACCGCGGTCACAATACAGATAATACTGTTTCGATTGATCCAGCGCGGCAAATTGACTGGCGATCCGGAAAAACGGCAGTTCCTGCACGGCATGACTGTCGAGTTGTAACGGATGCAAATCGGTTTCATCCGGCGCGCGAACATCCAACACAATGGCATCTGGCGGTAATACAGATTCGGTTGCTACCGTTGTTAGTTGCTGGTCAGCCTGATACTCAACAGTCCGGATATCCAGTACTTTGGCCTCGACGCTGACCTTTTCCAGAATGCTGAAATCAAAGTGTTGCTCTGCGGCATGAACGTCGGCCAGTACGGCATTGATGGTTGGGCTACGCGAGATCACGCCACAGTATTCCGGCATCGTCTTCGCCATATCTTCGACACCAATAGCGCGGGCGATATCAATAATTTCCTGTTTATCCTGATAAATCAACGGCCGCAGGATCAGTGTCTCAGTGACCCGATCGATAACATTGAGGTTCACAATCGTCTGGCTGGCAACCTGACCGATACTTTCACCAGTGACGACCGCTTTGACATTGAGGCTCTCAGCTACCGTAGCCGCCGCCCGCATCATCATCCGTTTTAACACCACGCCCATCAGACCTGATGGGATCCTGCCTAAGATTTCATCGACGACTGGGGCGAAATCCACCGACACAAACTTGACCTTGTGTGACAGACTGTATTTTTGCCAAATGTAAAACGCCATCTGGCGCACACCGGTTTCGTGGGCCGCCCCGCCTAAATTAAAAAACAGGAAATGAGTGCGCAAGCCTTTGCGGATCATCAAATAACTGGCGACTGCTGAGTCAAAACCACCGGAAATCAAAGACAACACATCACCCTGGCTTGGCAATGGAAACCCACCCATGCCCTGATAAATACGTTTTTTCATTAACAGTTTGTCGCGGCGGATCTCAAGTTGTACCGAAACATCTGGATTCTTTAGCTGGACACGCGCGGTCGGGATATGTTGATTCAAACCACCGCCAATATAACGCTCGGCATCCAATGAACTAAAGGCATGATCGCCACTGCGCCGGACTCGCACGACAAAACTTTTGCCCGCCAGATCATCCGCATATAACGCAAAGACTTGCTCAAAGATATGATGCAAAGATTCAAACCCGGCCGACTGCATTTCAGCAAATTGCACGATGCCTGGGATACATTGCAGATGCTCTGCCATTTGCTGACGTAAAGTGTCGTCATCTTTGTCCAGCCGCACGGTCAGATGATCATACAAATTCTGCACTTCGACTGCCGGATCTACCCGCAACAAAATTGTTTTGATGTTTTGTTCCAGCAGCATAGTCTGGCGTTTACGCACCGACTTACTCTTGATGGAGATCTCTGGATGCAGTTTGACAATAAATTCAATCATGGGGCTACCGGACAAAAAAACGGGCGCTGATTATACAGCGCCCTTGTCTGAAGTGCGACAGCCGAATTTACGGCTGTTTGACTGGCTTTGGCTGTGCCGATGGTTGTTTTAGCTGGATCGGGTCAGACTCTTTGGCTTTACCCTGCAGGATTGAGATCTCTACCCGCCGATTGCGTTTGCGGTTTTGCTCGGTTGTATTGTCGACCAACGGCCGGGTATCGGCATGACCAACCACAACCAGGCGATTTTTATCCATACCGGTACCGTTTAATAACTCTACCGCGACAGATACCGCTCGTTTGGACGACAAGTTCCCAGTTATTACTGTTCAGTTCATCCGACACCTGATCATTATCAGTATGGCCAGACACTGTCACTTCGCCCGGTATGTCACGCAAAATGGCACCAATTTGCTGAATAATTGGCTTAAATCGCGGCTGTAGAAACGTAGAACCTGAAGGAAATGAACCGTTTTCTTTGATGCGGATAATGATTTGCTGACCCAGAGATTCCAGCTCAATCGCACCGTCCTGGATCTGCTCCTGCATCATCTCAGCGACTTTCTTTGCCAGCTCGTTAGTTTGTTGCTGGTCCTGCGCACTGCTTTCACTGGCTGCAGATGATTGGGCGTCGGTATTTTGCGAGGCCCCACCGGTTTGCTCGCCACGTTGTTCTTGTACACCACCCGAGGAATCTTCCTGACCCGCCTGAAATTCTATGGTTTGTTGTGTCATATCAATGGTTTGCTGCTGTATCGTATCGATAGGCGTAGGTTCTGGCCGCCCTGGGCGAAACTCCATTGCAATCACACTGGTACCTTTTGGGATATCTTTGACTTCTATTTTGTTCTGTACACCAAAAGCAAAAGCCATAGAACCTGCGATTTGCTTAAACTTCTGTACATCCATTTCTGAAAAAGACAGCAGTAATACGAAAAAGCACATTAATAGCGACATCAGGTCTGCGAAAGTCCCCATGTAAGCCGGAAGGCCCGGGGGCGGACATTTGGGGCATTCAGCCATGATTGATTAACCCTCTTCCGTTTTCACGGCACGTTTTTTCGACATCAGATAGTTACGTAAAACACCTTCAATCACTTTTGGATTCTGACCATCCTGAATCCCCATAATCGCGTCCAAAATGAGCTGTTGGCTCATTTTTTCTTCTTCATTACGGATGGTCATTTTGTCAGCAAGCGGCATAAATATACAGTTTGCCTGCATTGCGCCATACAGAGTAGTTAATAAAGCAACTGCCATCGCAGGACCGATCGCTTTTGGGTCCGACATATTTGCAAGCATAGCGACCAGACCAATGAGAGTACCGATCATGCCCATCGCAGGCCCCAAGTCACCCATTTGTTTGAACATACGCAATATAGATCCCATGACGGTTATAAGAGAGATCAATATCTTTTTCTAAAGTTGCACGAACAACATCTGCATCATGACCATCAACCAGCATATTGATGCCTTTTTGCATAAACTCATTGGGGATTTCTGCTTCTTCTAACGCTAGGAAACCACCTTTTCGCGCAGTGTCAGCCAGTTGTACTGCTTTTTCAATTAGTTCATCGGGAGATTCAATTTTAAACATAAAAGCTTTGCCAACCGCTTTCCCGGCGCCAGCTAACTGCCCAAAAGTAAATTTGGTCATTAATGCCGTAAAACTGCCGCCAAACACGATGATGATAGAAACCAAAGTCATAAAACATCATCAAATTACCAGAGGCGCTCAAATACATCGCCCAGACCATCATACCCATTGTTGCGAGCAGTCCTATGACGGTTGCTAAATCCACTTCTTATCTCCTGCTGAATCAGCACAAACTGATGTAATAATGCTAGCTTACCGCTATCTATCGACCAAGCTAGTGACAATGTTAAATTTTTTTCTGTCAGCCGGCAAAAATAGCATCGTGAGCGGCCTTTCTGATTGACCAGTTCAGGTGGCTGAGGTAACTTTGCGCACAAATCAAGGTGGGGACCGCTATGAGCAAAAAGCAGGCAGAAACTGCTCAGTTCGAAGACAATGTGCGCGAACTGAGTGAAATCGTCCAGCAATTAGAACAAGGTGAACTGACTCTTGAACAGGCATTAGCCCGCTTTGAGCGCGGTATTACTTTGTCCCGCCTGAGCCAACAACAATTACAGACGGCAGAGCAAAAAGTCCAGCTGTTATTACAACAGGCACAGGGTGAAACATTGGTGCCGTTCCAGACTGATACCGGGGTCTGAACTGATGTTGCATAACCTTACCGCTGACCAGCAACGTGTTGGTCAGCATATGTCATCTGTGTTAGCCGGACTGACCGTTACCGATCCGCGTCTGCTGGACGCCATGCAATATAGTCTGTTATTGGGCGGTAAGCGATTGCGGCCCTTTCTGGTGTACAGCGTAGGCCGGATGCTTGGTGCGGAGCTGACGGATTTGGACGGCCCGGCAGCAGCCATTGAGTGTTTGCATACCTATTCGCTGATCCACGATGATTTACCGGCGATGGACGACGATGACCTGCGTCGTGGCAAACCAACCTGTCACAAAGCGTTTGATGAAGCCACCGCTATACTGGCCGGAGATGCGCTGCAGACCATGGCGTTTGATATTCTGGCCCACCATCCTTATCAACATGTCGATGCAGCCAGGCAACTACAGCTGCTGCGTGAATTAGCCCGACAGTCCGGTTACCATGGTATGTGTGGTGGTCAGGCGATTGACCTGGCGCACACGAATAAAACAATGACACTGGCAGCGTTGGAACATATGCATCAACTGAAGACAGGTGCATTAATTCAATGTGCAGTGAAGTTCGGCTGGTTATGCAGTAAAGACCAACAGCCCCAACATCTGGAGGCCCTGCAAAGTTACGCATCAGCGATCGGGCTGGCGTTTCAGGTGCAGGATGATATTCTGGACATCGAAGGCGATACCGCCACGCTTGGCAAACCACAAGGCTCTGATCTTGAAGCCAATAAAGTGACTTATCCGGCGTTAATGGGGCTGGAACCGGCGCGAAAAAAAGCCGAAGAATTGGTTGCGCAGGCACAACAGGCCCTGCGCGCCTTACCGTATGACACCACTGAGCTGGCTGCACTGGCTGGCTATGTGATTGCCCGCAAATTCTGAGCAAGGTTACATTAATGGCGCCTGACATTTCGAACTATCCCCTGCTGGCTAAAGCCAACCTGCCAGCTGAACTGCGACAAATTCCGCAGGACCAGCTGCCACGTTTGAGTCACGAACTTCGCGACTATCTGTTGCATTGTGTCAGTCAAAGCAGCGGCCATTTCGCTTCAGGCCTTGGCGCTATCGAACTGACCGTTGCCTTGCATTATGTCTACAACACACCTGTTGATCGGGTGATTTGGGATGTTGGCCATCAAGCCTATCCGCATAAAATTCTGACCGGCCGGCGTGAACGGATGCCAACGATCCGTCAACTGGATGGCTTACACCCGTTTCCATGTCGCGAAGAAAGCGAGTATGACACCCTGACCGTCGGTCATTCCTCGACGTCAATCAGCGCTGCACTGGGCATGGCGATAGCTGCCCGTGCTGAGCAAAAGAACCGCAAAGTCGTTGCTGTCATTGGCGATGGTGCTATCACTGCAGGGATGGCATTTGAAGCATTAAATCACGCCGGCGAAGTGCGGCCGGATATGTTAGTGATTTTAAATGATAACGAAATGTCGATTTCTGAGAATGTCGGTGCGTTAAATCGCTACTTTGCCAGGATCCTGTCGGGTAACTTTTACACCAGCCTGCGTGAAGGCGGTAAAAAGATTTTAAGTGGCGTGCCCCCGCTGCACGAGCTCGCCAGCCGCGCGGAAGAACATTTTAAAGGCATGGTCACGCCGGGTACTTTTTTTGAAGAACTCGGCTTTAACTACATTGGTCCCATCGATGGGCATGATGTGCTGAATCTGGTCGACACTATCCGCAATATGCGGCAGCTCAAAGGCCCGCAATTACTGCATATTGTGACGAAAAAAGGCAAGGGTTACGCGCCTGCTGAAAAAGACCCTATTGGCTGGCACGCCGTCAGCAAGTTTGACCCAGCCAGTCAAATGCAGCCGAAAAAAGCCGCCAGCCCGAGTTTTTCTAATATTTTCGGCAGCTGGTTATGTGATATGGCCGCGCAAGACGCACAACTGCACGCCATTACACCCGCAATGCGGGAAGGCTCTGATCTGGTGCAGTTTTCCAAGACATATCCGGAACGATATTACGACGTCGCCATTGCGGAACAGCATGCTGTGACGCTGGCTGCCGGTCTCGCCATCGAGGGTTTAAAACCAGTCGTCGCAATTTATTCCAGCTTTCTGCAGCGTGGTTATGACCAGTTAATTCATGATGTTGCCCTGCAAAATCTCGATGTAACTTTTGCTATTGACCGCGCAGGTCTGGTCGGTGCCGACGGCGCTACTCACCAGGGAGCCTTTGATTTAAGTTATCTGCGCTGTGTACCTAATCTGCTGATCATGGCCCCTTCCGATGAAAATGAATGCCGGCAAATGTTGTACACCGCCTATCAGCATAAAGGCCCGGCAGCAGTACGATATCCGCGCGGCGCGGCGACCGGAATTGCCCCTGAGCAAACGATGACTGCATTGGCGCTGGGACAAGGCCGTATCATCAAACAAGGTAAAGATATTGCAATTCTGGCGTTCGGCACCTTGCTACATGCTGCCGCCAGCGTGGCTGACGAACTAGGCGCAACACTGGTAGATATGCGGTTTGTCAAACCGCTGGATTTAGCGCTGCTGCAACAACTAAGTACCTCTCACAGCAAATTTATCACGCTGGAAGACAATGCCATTGCCGGTGGTGCCGGCTCCGGTGTCAACGAAGCCATTGCGGCGTTGCAGTTGCCGGTGCAGCTGCTGAATCTGGGTCTGCCGGATCAGTTTATCCGCCATGGTAGTCAGGAGCAGCTTTATGCTGAGCTCGGTCTTGACAGCGCCGGTATCGAACAATCGATCCGGCGACACTTCGCGCTTTAGCTCTGAATGAAAAAAGCCCGGTTTGGATAGCCGGGCTTTTTTGCAGCTGAAGTTCAGTGTTATCAGTTAATAATACTGTCCTGCTGGCGACCGCTATTTAGTTCAAACCAGGCAACCCCATCAGCCAGCAACTTTTCAATCTGCGCTTCGATGTGATCGGAATCTTCAAACTCAAACGCATCAACCTGCCGGTCAAATTGAATACTGGCGACACCATTGCGACCGTTATGCTTAACGTGGTAAAGCGCCAATTCCGCCAGTTGCAAAGAAATTTCCCACCCAATGAGCTGACCACCAAGTAACTCAAGCGGGTAAACGGCATAGCCAACTGAACATTGCACTGACACAGTTCTGCCATCAGGCAACACAAAGGCTTCACTGCTGATCAGTTCGTTCAGACGACAGGCAAACTCGCGCACCATGTCCTGTGGAATATCCCGCATCACCAACATAAATTCTTCACCGGCATAACGCACGACGTAATCAGAACCGCGGGTTTCCCGGATCAATAAGCCACTGACCTGCTGCAGGATGCTGTCGCCGGCACTGTTACCAAATTTGTCATTGATTACTTTAAAGTTATCTAAATCCAGTTGCATCAGCGCAATGCATTTGTTTTGCGCCAGCATAGATTCCCGGTTACGTTGGTAATGCTCAATGTCCTTTGGTAGTTGTTCAAACAAAAACCGGCGATTACGCAGGCCCGTTAAAGCGTCTTTATGCGTCAATTGCGATAACTGTTCATTCAGCTCGTTCAGGCGAATGTTTGAGGTTTCCAGTTCCTGGGTACGCAGCTTCACCAACTTTGTCAGCTCGGCTTCGCGCAACTGTACATTACGCCGCGCCAACCAAAACAAGCCATACAACAGAAACAAGCCTAACAATAACCACAAACCCCGATACATCACGGTTTCATCAAACCGGCGTGGGATCACCAGTTCCAGCTGGGTCTGCCCCGCCACATCCCAACTCTGATTCAGGTTTCTTGCCTGCAGGCGGAACAGATAACGACCGGCAGGCAGGTTGGTATAAATCGCTTCACGCCGGCTGCCGACCAGATGCCAATCCTGATCAAACCCAGCAAGTTGATAACGAAACTCTAGCGCCACAGGCTTTAGAAAATCGATGGCGGTATAGCGCAGCGACACGTTGCGTTCATCGGTTTCTAACACCAGACGATTTTGCTCAGGCAACAGACTATAGAGTTTCTGGGCCTGTACTTGCTGGATCAGCGGCTGATAAGTTTGGCTGCTGCTGGCTTTTAATTTCACCGGCACCGCGACTAAACCTTTTAAGGTCGGATACCAAAGCTGATCGTGCCAGAACACCACTTTGCTGGCACCCGAGCCATTGCAACAGCGGCCCGGAGCAGTGCCGAGCTGGCGCTCATAAGGGGTCAACACTTCTTCAAACAGATTCTGGCCGGACGGAGAATCACTGAGTAAATGCGGTTGAAAACGAAAAATGCCTTTAAGGGTACTGACCCAGATATAATCTGTGGCAGCATCGTGAAACAGGCTGACCACAGGTTCAAATGGCAAGCCGTTTGACGTATCAAACTGCAGCCACTTTCCATCAAACAATCTGACAAACAAGCCATCATCGACAGTGCCGACCACCAACGGTCCATGCGGTAATTGCAGCATTGTGGTGACAAAGGCATTGTACAAAGGTGTGCCCAAACCAACCCGTAGCAGTTTCTCCTGCTGATATTGATAAGCGCCACGTGTAGTCCCCACCAGCAGCTTTTCAGGGTTGTCCTGCACAAATGTAATCACACTGGATTCAAACTCGTGATTCAGGGCAAAAGGTATTAATTCTTGTTGGAACTGGAACAAACCATCATTGGTGCCAAGCCAGTAACCACCTGCCTGACGTTTTTTGATCGTTTTCGTTTTGATGCCACGTAATGCGTCAGTTAGTGGTGTCAACTTACCGTCCGCCAACGTCAGACGCTTGGGGCCATTGTCGGTGGCCAGCAACCAACTGTCGCCATCCGGTTCAAGGTCCTGCACCACATTAAGCGGCGTATCACCGGACAGCTGAATTTCAGTATAACGCTGGGTATTATCGAGCAGTCCCAGCCGCTGACTGGAGGCCATCAACAACCTATCGTCGGCCGTACGCACCACGCTGCGCACCATCGAGTCACGTTGCCCCTGGCCAATCACCCGCTTGATTTTACCCCGGCTGACCCTGTACAGACCGTCGCCAAAGCTACCCAACCAGACGTTTTGCTGTTGGTCTTCAAAGATGTCATTAAATTGCGTGGCACTGCCAAGCTCGTCTCTGCTAATCACCTGCCATTGTTGCTGCTGATGACGGTAAAACAGTTTGTCGTAACTGGAAACCCAGTCGCCGCCCTGACTGTCACTATGCAGCTGATAAACCGGAATGCCGCGGTCCATCGGCAAAGGGGCTGGTTGTACCTGTCCTTGTGCGTCGACCAGGTAATAACCCTGCTCACTGGCCAGATACATGACGCCGTTTTTCCATAGCAGGTCGTAGACCGGGTGCTGCGCTAAATCGGCGGGCAAATTGATTTTGTCGAGCTGACCGTTTCGCGCCAGCTTGTACAAGTAACGACTGCTGCTAACCCAGACGTGTTCTGGGGTGACCGCTATCTGACTGACCGATTCTTTAATCTCATCGACACGGCTCACCTGCCCGTCCTTGATCCGAAACAGATTATCCGCCGCGACCCAGATCTCGCGTTCGCCAACTTCAGCAATGGCGGTAACTTCCCCCAGGACATTGTAGCGATCGAATATCAGCGTGCGGCTATTCAAACCTGACAGGCCAGTCATAGTCCCAACCCAGATATAACCCTGACTGTCCGTATACAACCGGGTGATGACGTTGCCAATCAACTGGCGACGGGTGTTATTACTGCTGAAACTCTCAAAATGGGTACCATCAAAGCGATTTAACCCTTCCAGGGTACCAACCCATAAATAGCCTTGTTGATCCTGGGTGACCGCACGCACTGAATTGTTAGACAGACCGTCAACGGCCGTCCATTGTTTGATGTCGTAGTCGTAGATGGATTGTAATGCTTGGGCAGACGTCAGACCTGACCACAGCCCAAGCAATGAGAAATTTATTAAAAAGCAGAAGTACTTCAGAGACATAGCAACCTGTATACCGATGGAACGGACCTTACAGAACTAACGATACACCATGCAGTAAGCAACACGCCAGTGATCCGGCAACGATGTCATCTGCCATCACGCCAAGCCCGCCGGTAACATGCTGGTCAAAAAACCGCACTGGCCAGGGTTTGACGATATCAAAAAACCGAAATAAGACGAACCCAGCACAGAGCCAGGGCCAGCTCGTTGGCAACGCCCACATCGTGATCGCAAAACCGACCACCTCGTCAATTACGATACCACCGTGGTCTTCTACACCGATATCGCGGCTGGTACGTTCACTGACATAGACACCCAATACCATCAGCGCAATGATCAAAGTTGCTGACCAGACTAACGGCAACATCGCCAGACCAAACACTAACGGTATGGCAAAAGCAGTGCCTACAGTGCCTGGCGCTTTAGGTGACAAACCGGCACCAAGGCCGATAGCCAGCCAGTGTTGCCAACTTTTAAGGTTAAAAGGCTGTTTTTTCATTAAAAATGCTGATATCCGCTGTGGTTATAAACAAAAGGCTGATCAAGGTGGCGCAGTTCCAACTTACCAGCAGCTCCTGTGATTCGACCAACGCAAGTCACTGGAACTCCGTAAGGTGACAGCAGCACTTCAAGCGAGCCGCGTTTGTCCTCTGGTACTGTGAACAGTAATTCATAGTCTTCACCACCAGATAACGCGCACTGTAGTGCCTGTTGCCAGTCACAACTGTCCTTCAATGCCTGTGACATCGGGATTTTGGCTACGTCGATGATCGCGCCAACACCTGAGCGTTTAAGGATATGCGGCAGATCGCCACAGAGGCCATCTGAGATATCCATACAACTACTGGCAATGGTCCGTAGCGCCTGACCAATAGCAACCCGTGCTGTCGGATAATGAAAACGCTGCATAATGTGACCACGGTGTTTCTTGCTGATTTCGCTTAGACCTTGCTCAACTTTCAGCCCCAGCGCTGCGTCTCCCAAAGTACCAGTCACATATACATAATCGCCGACTTTAGCACCGGCCCGGCTTAACGCTTTGCCACGCGGCACAATGCCTTTAGCGCACAGCGTCAGTGTCAGAGGGCCACGTGTGGTATCACCGCCGACCAGCTGGCAATTGTAATAATCCGCAGTTTCACTGAGGCCTTCCGCAAAGGCTTTTAACCACTCATCATTCACTGCGGGCAATGTCAGCCCCAGCGATAACCAGCAGGGCTCTGCGCCCATAGCCGCCAAGTCGCTGACATTAACGGCCACCAGCTTGTGGCCAAGCGAGCGTGGGTCCACGTCTGGAAAAAAATGCACGCCCTGTACCATAGTATCTGTGGTCACGACCAGATCAAAACCATCGCGGACCTGGATCACGGCGCCATCATCGCCCACGCCAATACTGACGTCATTGCGACGATAACCGGAGCGGGCGAAACATTGTTCAATTAATTCAAACTCGTGCATAAAAAAGCCGACTTTCGCCGGCTCTCCATCAGTTTGGTCGCAGTAGCCTGACTGCTTTATCGAGGATGCCGTTGACAAACTTATGACTGTCGTCGGCGGCGAAAGCTTTTGCGAGTTCAATCGCTTCGTTGATCACCACTTTGTAGGGCACATCAGGACGGAACTTCAGCTCGTAAGCGGAAACGCGTAAAATAGCTTTCTCTACCAAATCAATTTCTTCAAACGGACGTTCGACAAATGGCTTCAGCGCATCATCAAGCACGTTCAGATTAACTACCACGCCGCGCAATATATCCTGAAAAAATCCGACATCCAGATGTTTGGTGTTTTGTTCCAGCAACAGTTGTTGCTCGATATCACCAATCGGGTTTTTGCTGACCTGCCAGCTGTAAATCCCTTGAACAGCCAGTGAACGGGACTGACGACGTACATTCGGTTTCATGCAAAAATCCTAGAGTTGAGCCAGAACGTTGACCATTTCCAACGCAGAAGACGCTGCTTCTCCGCCTTTATTGCCCATTTTAGTACCGGCTCGTTCAATGGCCTGCTCGATACTTTCAACCGTCAGCACGCCAAAAGAAACCGGTAAACCGTACTGCATCATGACCTGAGCAATACCTTTAGTGCATTCACCGGCGACATATTCAAAATGTGGTGTACCACCACGGATCACTGCGCCCAGCGCAATGATGGCATCATACTGTTTACTGGCCGCAACTTTTTGCACTGCCAGCGGCAACTCAAAAGCACCCGGGATCCGTACGACCGTGATATCAGCGTCGTCGACGTTACCGACCCGCTTTAAAGTATCCACGGCACCGTCGAGCAGACTTTCGACGATAAAGCTGTTAAAACGCGCCACAACAATGGCAAACTTTTTTCCTTTGGCGGACAAGCCAGCTTCAATCACCTGCATCGGAGATCCTCTTTTATGTAGTACTTTGTGAAAAAGGCCGCATATGATAGCACAAGTCCGGCCTTTTCCATCCTGCTTTTGTTGAGCTTATTCTGAAACGTAATCGACCACTTCCAGACCAAAACCGGACAATGCATGGTATCGTTTTGGTTGACTGAGTAAGCGCATTTTTTTCACGCCAAGACTGGCCAGAATTTGCGAACCCACGCCGACATTGCGGCTGGTGCCTTTCCAGGCCGCCGCTCTTGGTTTTTCACCGCGGTCTTCTGCAGCAAAATATTCCACTGTGCTGATTAAATCGTCGGTCGATTCTTGTTTGCCTAACAGCACCAGCACTCCGCCTTCCTGCTGGATACGTTCCATCGCACATTGCAAAGAAAAACTGCGGTTGGCGCCACGGTTTGATAACAGCAAGTCGCTAAAAGTGTCATGCAGATGAACCCGGACCAGTGTCGGCAGGTCAGCATCAATCTGACCTTTTACCAACGCAAAATGCAATTGATTGTCGATGGTATCGCGGAACGTTACCAGGTCAAAATCACCGGCAGCCGTTGGTAAATGACAACGGGCTACCTGTTCAATGGTGGTTTCGTTTAAGTTTCGGTATTCAATTAAATCAGCAATAGTACCGATTTTAATACCGTGTTTGGCGGCAAACTTTTCTAAGTCAGGCCGGCGCGACATGGTGCCATCTTCGTTGAGGATTTCGACAATCATCGCGGCCGGTTCAAGCCCGGCTAAGCGGGCTAAATCACAACCGGCTTCGGTGTGACCGGCACGGACTAACACACCACCATCCTGCGCCATTAATGGGAAAATATGACCAGGCTGCACGATGTCGGCAGGTTTAGCATCGCGTGCGACAGCAGCCTTGACAGTGCGGGCGCGGTCCGCCGCGGAAATACCGGTGGTGACACCTTCTGCCGCCTCAATTGACACGGTAAAAGCCGTTGAAAATGGCGATTTGTTTTTGTCGACCATTAACTGCAAATCAAGCTGCTTACAGCGATGACGTGTTAATGTCAGGCAAATCAGGCCACGACCATGTGTCGCCATAAAATTCACCGCATCCGGCGTGACATATTCTGCTGCCATCACCAGATCGCCTTCGTTTTCACGGTCCTCATCATCCATCAGGATGACCATTTTGCCGTTGCGGATGTCGTCAATAATCTCGGCTGGGGTATTTAATTGCATCTCAAATCCTCGGGTACAGGGTTCAGCATCACCAATCAAGGCCATACTCAGAGAAAACCGCTTTGTTGTAATAAATTCATCGTGACATGAGATGCAGGCGCTGCAGCCTGCTTCCCTTGTAGTAATCGTTCGAGATATCGCGCCAGTAAATCCACTTCTAAATGCACTTTACTACCGGCCTGCAATACCTGAATGGTCGTTTCGCGGGCAGTATGCGGCACAATGGTCAGACGAAACCCGTTCGCAGTGAGTTCATTCACTGTCAGACTGATACCATCAATAGTGACTGAGCCTTTTTCCGCGATATAGCGGCTGAGTTCTTCCGGTGATTGCAGATAGATTTGCCAGCTCTGGCCGGTTTTTTCGACGTGGCTTACCAGCGCAATACCATCGACATGGCCGCTGACCAGATGGCCACCTAACCGGGTGGTTGGCAACAAGGCTTTTTCCAGATTAATGCGCTGGCCGGTTTGATAACTGCCAAAGAGCGTACGACTTAAGGTTTCGCCAGATACGTCCGCAGTAAAACTGTGGGTACTAAGCGATGTCACCGTCAGACAGACACCATTACTGGCGATACTGTCACCCAATTTAACGTCGGAAAAATCCAGTGCGTCGCTCTGGATTGTTAACTGTGCATCTTGTCCGCTGCGTTTAATCGCAGCAATATATCCAGTTGCTTCAATAATGCCGGTAAACATGATAGCTCCTCACAACTTTGGCGCGGTGGCTGGTTTCAGGTACGCGGTCAGGCGCAAATCCGCACCAATTTGCCGCACATCCTGCCATTGCCAGCGTGGCGCCTGTGACAATTGACTCAGTCCGCCGGCTTTGAGCAGCGGCAAGGCATCTGCGCCGAGTAACAGTGGTGCCTGATATAACACCAATTCATCAATCAGTTGTTGCTGCCAGAACGAAGTAGCGAGCGTGCTACCCGCTTCAACCCAAAGCATATTGATTTGCCGGCGTCCTAACATAACCAGCAATTCACTCAGATCGAGCTGACCGACGGCATCAAGCCCAAGCCGTAATCGCGTGACCTGGCAGGAAACATGCTGCGGAACAGCTGCCAACGCTGACCATTCCTCCGAAGGCCCGGCATGACACAATAATATATCACCACCTTGTTGAAACAGCGGCTCATGGCCTGTCAGGCGACAGCGTCGGTCCAAAATAACCCGCAGTGGGTGGCGGACAGCACCGTTTTCTAACCGGGTCACAGCTTCAGAGCGGACATTCAATAATGCTTTGTCGGCTTTGACCGTCTCTGCGGTCGATAAGATGGCACAGCTTTGCGCACGAAAGAGTTGCACATCCTCCCGCGCCGCTTCACCCGTTAGCCATTGACTTTGGCCATTAGCCAGCGCAACTTTCCCGTCAGTGCTGCACGCAAGTTTCAATCGTACATAAGGCTGTTGAGTACGCATTTTATGCAGAAACCCGGGATTGAGTGCTTCGGCTTGAGATGCTAACAACCCAACATCAACCTGGATCCCTGCAGCGCGGAGCCTCGCGGCGCCTGTTCCCGCTACACGAGGATTCGGATCCTGCATAGCAATCACCACACGACTGAGTCCTGCCGCAATCAAAGCATCGGCACAAGGCGGTGTACGACCAAAATGACTGCATGGCTCCAGCGTCACATAAGCGGTTGCGCCCACAGCAGTAGCCCCCGCCTGACGTAAGGCGAAAACCTCGGCATGAGGGCCTCCTGCCTGGCGATGGAAACCTTCACCAATAACCTGATTGTCTTTTACAATCACGCAACCGACGTTTGGATTTGGAGCTGTGGTATAGCGACCCAGTTCGGCAAGAGCGATTGCTTGCTGCATAAATTGATGATCGGACGCCGAAAAGCTTGTAGCCATGCTCATGACGGATCGTCTCCGAGCCGGGCGATTTCTTCACCGAATTCACGGATATCTTTAAAGGAACGATAGACAGAGGCAAACCGCACGTACGCGACTTTATCCAGCAATAGCAGTTGTTCCATGATGAGATGACCAATCATTTCACTTTGCACCTCACGCTCGCCGGTAGCTCGCAGCTGTGACTCAACTTTAGTGATCAGCGACTCTACATCTTCGGTTGGTACCGGGCGTTTTTCAAGGGAGCGCTGCAGGCCACTGCGCAGTTTGTCTTCATTATAGGGTTCACGGGATCCGTCGCGTTTGATAATACGCGGCATCACCAATTCAGCGGCTTCAAAAGTGGTAAAACGTTCGTGGCACGCGGTACATTCACGCCGCCGCCTGACCTGATAACCATCAGCAACCAGCCGTGAATCGATAACTTTGGTATCGTCCGCCCGGCAAAAAGGACAAAACACAGGACTTCTCCTGAAAAAACAATGGCCGCGAAAGGCGGCCATCATATCACTTCAGCCTGACAAGTGTCAGGCACCGGCTCTGTAAACTTACGCGTAGACCGGGAAACCTGCGCACAAGGTTGAAACCTGTGCCCGTACTTTTTCGATCACCGCAGCATCACCACGGCTATCCAACACGTCACAAATCAGGTTGGCAACAGTCTGTGCTTCGGCTTCTTTAAAACCGCGGCGCGTGATTGCTGGCGTACCGATACGAAGGCCTGAAGTCACAAAGGGTGAACGCGGGTCGTTCGGCACCGAGTTTTTGTTCACCGTGATGTGAGCTTGACCTAACCAGGCATCGGCTTCTTTACCTGTGATGTCTTTGTCAATCAGGTCCATCAGGAACAAGTGGTTTTGCGTGCCGCCAGAAACGATTTTATAGCCACGTGCTTTCATTGCATCACACATAGCGACAGCGTTTTTCAGCACTTGTTGCTGGTAAGTTTTGAACTCTGGTTGTAACGCTTCTAAGAATGCCACTGCTTTGGCAGCAATCACGTGCATCAGAGGACCACCCTGACCGCCAGGGAATACCGCAGAATTCAGTTTCTTTGCAATTTCTTCGTTTTTGCGCGCCAAAATCAGACCACCGCGTGGACCCGCCAGCGTTTTGTGTGTGGTGGTCGTCACTACGTCGGCAACTGGTACCGGATTTGGATACAGACCGGCAGCAACTAAACCAGCAACGTGGGCCATGTCCACCATCAGATAAGCACCGACTTTGTCGGCGATATCACGGAAACGTTGCCAGTCCACAATACCTGAATAGGCAGAGAAACCAGCAATAATCAGTTTTGGCTTATGTTCAAGCGCCAGTGCCTCAGCCTGATCGTAATCAATCACACCGGTTTCTGGGTGCAGTCCGTACTGTACAGCTTTGTACAGCTTACCAGAGGAACTGACAGATGCACCGTGGGTGAGATGACCGCCATGAGCCAGGCTCATGCCCAGGATAGTGTCGCCGGCGTTTAACAGTGCCAGAAACACTGCAGAGTTTGCCTGAGAGCCAGAATGCGGCTGGACGTTGGCGTAATCAGCACCAAACAGTTCTTTCGCGCGGGCGATGGCCAAATCTTCTGCGATATCAACAAATTCACAACCACCGTAGTAGCGTTTATGCGGGTAACCTTCGGCATATTTGTTGGTCAGCTGTGAACCTTGGGCCTGCAACACGCGTGGGCTGCAGTAGTTTTCAGAGGCGATCAGCTCGATGTGATCTTCCTGACGCTGAGTTTCATCAACAATAGCTTGCCATAATTGTGGATCAAAATCGGCAATCGACATTTCACGCTTTAACATGGTTTCTCCTGCTTTGGCACAGTCGCAAATTAAGATACAAAAACTGCGCGGTATGATACACCGGTTCAAACGGGCGTGCACTGCAAATTTAGACGTCTGAACTTCCAAATGTGAAATTCTACTGCATATCCGAGCAGTAGGATTGACGTCATACATTTTAGATTTTCAATTAAATCATATGAGTACCAATCTCATCTTTACAGCTCGACAATTTCGCATATGATAACTGTATATTTAGACAGTAAATTCCAGTTATGCGCAAAATTATTCATATCGACATGGATTGTTTTTTCGCTGCAGTAGAAATGCGGGACAATCCTGCTTGGCGACATATCCCGTTAGCGATAGGTGGCAGTAGAACCGAGCGCGGCGTGATTAGTACCTGCAATTATCCGGCGCGTGCCTATGGAGTGCGCTCAGCCATGCCAAGCGGCCAAGCCTTTAAGCTCTGTCCTCAGCTGGTGCTGGTACCAGGCAATATGGATAAATATAGAGCGGTCAGTACCAGCATCCAGGCCATCTTCCACCGCTATACCGACATAGTTGAACCGCTGTCGTTGGATGAAGCCTACCTCGACGTATCAACGTGTGAGTTGTTTCAAGGCAGCGCTACACGTATCGCGGAACACATTCGCCAAACCATCTTTCTGGAAACTGGCCTGACCGCCTCCGCTGGTGTCGCGCCAAATAAATTTCTTGCCAAAATAGCCAGCGATGAAAATAAGCCTGATGGTTTATTTGTTATTCCGCCGGATCAGGTAAGTGCTTTTGTTGAAACATTATCTTTGCGAAAAATCCCGGGGGTGGGACAAAAAACCGCAGAAAAACTGGCGAAACTGGGGCTACACCGCTGCAGTGACGTTCTTAAAGCTGACCTGCAAATCCTAGTACGGGAATTTGGTAGTTTTGCAGAAATATTACTTGAACGAAGTCAGGGGCTGGATAGTCGTGAAGTGCACAATGAACGGGAGCGTAAATCAGTAGCCGTCGAACAAACATTCAGTCAGGATCTGACAACGCCAGAACAGAGTATGCAACCTCTGGCAGAAATGTATCAGAAACTGGTTAGACGGATTGAGCGCTGTGAGGCGCAAGAACAAATCCAAAAAATCGGGATCAAATTGAAATTTCAGGATTTCCGGCAAACAACGATTGAACGACAACATCCTGAATTGTGTTTTAATTTGCTGCAGCAGCTATTGAATCAGGCGTGGTTACGCGGTCAGGGAAAAGCCGTCAGGCTGGTAGGTATTCACGTTGGATTAAAAAGTAACGCGGCCCAAGCTCAGCTGGATCTAGACTGGATGCACTAGTACTAACCCCGGAATCAAACTCCTACCCGCTTTACCGTGAAAGTCAAAAAAGCCATATGACGGGCTCTAAATATACGAAGGATACTTCATTCGCCCACACTTCATTGATAAAAATTGTGCGCGTATTTGAAACTGAACTAATTAAGCTGTGCCCGCAATGACGTGCACTTTGTGTTTAAACAACAGATGCCCATCAAATGGAAGATTTGACGGATTATCTTTTAAGTAAAACTGAATACATTTGAGATCTACAAAAACAAAAAACCGGCAGAAGCCGGTTTTTCAAGAAACTTTCTGAGTTAGCTATTAAGCAACTACAGTTACGTTCTCTGCCTGAGGACCTTTTTGGCCTTCAGTTACTTCGAAAGTCACTTTCTGACCTTCTACCAGCGTACGACGGCCAGTACCGTTAATAGCGCGGAAGTGTACGAATACATCTTTACCGCCTTCGCGCTCAATGAAACCAAAACCTTTATCTTCGTTGAACCACTTAACGGTGCCGGAAATTAATTGTGACATAACATTCTCTTACTTTAACTATACTTGCCTTTATAGGCGACTTAAATATTACCGGCCACGTTCGTGCTAGTACATATTACGACCCCATTATGTGTGAACCACATGGTGGGGTCAATAGGTATTTCTGAACAAACGGAAAATAAAATTAACCGTATATTGACCGTTCCTATTGCTTGTTGGTTTTTACCTTTACAAACAACACATTGCCAGCAAATGTGTATATTTAACATTCAACTGACTTCCCGAGTTTAGCACTGATTTCTGGATGAAATGTGACCAAAAGCAATTATTTCTGCTTTTTTTTCGGTGGCGCAGCGCCATCATCACCCGACTCGAAAAACTTCGGTTTTTTCTTTGGTAAGGGACTGTCTGCCGAGCGAATTTTCGCTTTCACTGCAGCTGATTGTTGCCCTGTACTCTTTGACGTTTTCGTGAAGCCCGCTGCAGGCTTTTTCTTTAAAGTGCCATCAAATTTTGCAGGCAACCCTTCTACCAGAGCCATTTCAAGTGGTCGGCGTAAAAATTGTTCGATAGCCGAGAACGCGGCGATGTCTTTAGGGCCAACCAATGAAAATGCGCAGCCCTGCTGCCCGGCGCGACCAGTTCGGCCAATCCGATGGACATATTCTTCCGGATGTTTTGGTAAGTCGAAGTTGATCACGTGCGAAACCTGCAACAAATCCAAGCCACGTGATGCCACATCAGTCGTGACTAAAACCTGATACTTATTTGCAGCAAACGCCTGCATGACCGAATTTCGCTGTGCCTGTGTCAGTTTCCCATTCAAGCCCACTGCAGCAAATCCGGCTTTTTGTACCAGAACGGCCAGCCGATCGGTATCTTCCCGGGTTGCTGTGAACAGAATGAGCTGTCTGACCACTTCAGATTTGAGAAAATGTAATAGCAAAGCTTCTTTGTGAGTCAGGTTGTCGGCAAAAAAACACTTTTGTGTGATGTCTTTATGCGGGTCATAACCAGCCCCAAGTGCAACACGATATGGATCTCTTAATAAGGACAACGCCAGTTCATTAACTTCGGCATGGTCAAGCGTTGCAGAAAACATCAGGGTCTGACGTAGTCGATGCGACGCTTGTTTATGGATTGCATTCAGCTGCGGCATAAATCCGAGATCCAACATCCGGTCAGCTTCGTCCAATATCAGCACTTCAAGGCCTTGCAGGAAAAAACTTTTATGTTCCAGATGATCGGCTAATCGACCCGGTGTTGCCACAATGATATGCGGCTGGCGCTTGAGCAGCTTTTCCTGATCGTTAAAATTCTCGCCACCAACAATAAACGCCGGCGTGAGCCGGGTATTTGCAACAAACAAGCGTAGTTGTGCATAAATTTGTTGTGCCAGTTCGCGGGTAGGCGCAAGGATCAATGCGCGTGGGTCCTTTGCTGACAAGGGTTTGCTTCGCAACAGCCGTTGCATCATCGGCAACAGATAGGCCAGAGTTTTACCAGAACCAGTTTTCGACGAAACAATCAAATCCTTGCCCTGCATCACAGCAGGTATTGCCTCTTGTTGTATTTCAGTAGGTTGGGTAAAACCTAAATGTTGAATTGAACGCAACAAACGGGGATCTAACGCGAGTTCCTGAAAAGCAGCCATAAATACTCTGAATCAAAAGATAATCACGTAGTGTACTGTAAAACGTCAGCGTCGTCAGCCATGGCGCTTGGCAACTACCCGATAGCCGTGGAACAATATACACATTCGATTCGGGTAAACAGGAACTGACCATGAGTAAATCTCTGGCTGAACAATTGTTAAAAGCTGGTCTTGGCGATGCCAAAAAGCTGAAGAACATCAAGAAAGAACAGCACAAAGAACGCGTGCAGGCCGGCAAACACGGTCAGGTTGTCAACGAGGCAACTGTGCTGGCAGAACAGGCCCGCCAGGCCCAAATTGCCCGTGATAAAGAACTCAACCAGCAGAAAAAAGCGGAAGCCGACAAAAAAGCGCTAACGGCGCAAGTTAAACAAATCATTGAAATGAATATCATCCGCGACAAAGGCGAACTTGGTTTTAATTTCACTGATGGCAATATAATCAAAAAGATTTATGTCAGCGACAAAGTGCAACAACAATTAGTCAAAGGTCTGATTGCCATCGCCCGATTGGATGAGCACTATCATCTGGTACCGATCCAAATTGCAGAAAAATTGTTGTTGCGCCAACCTGACGCCGTCGTTTTGTTAAACCAGCAAGATAAGCAAATGCCTGCCGACGATCCGTATGCCGATTTTAAAATACCTGATGACCTGATGTGGTAATGCCACAGATTCGCCGGAGCTTAGATGTCTGTAAATCAGAGTAAAACCATGGTAGTGAGCTGGTTATTATTATCAGTCACTGGCGTCGTCGCCTGTTGGGCCAGTTTGCTCAATGGACAGTTTGAAACAATATATGGCTTGCCCAGTGTGATAGGCGCCGCAATGTTGATGTGGATCCGCCAGCAACCAGATTTTTATACCCAACCTTTTTATCGGCTGGCCTGGCAAAGCAGCATGATCCTGCTGTGGTTACTGCTGATCCCAGGTTGTTACCATCTGGCGCAGCAGCTCTGATGCAACTTTGCCTTGCCACCACTGAGCAGCAATGGTCGCTGGCTGATCAGTTTAATAGCGCGGCGGCGTTGACTCAGTGGGGCGGTGAAGGATTTCGCTTTCCATCACGTCGTACTGAGTTCTTACAGCGACTTCAGCTGCCAGACACTCAGAGTTATGTACTGCTCGATGATCAGGATAATCTGCTGGCTTTTGGTCAGATCTGTGATCGGTTTGACCGGCTACATCTGGCCCGTTTACTGGTGTTGCCCGCCTATCGCGGACAACGTTTGTCAGAACAACTGATCTGCGCCCTGCTTAGCGCAGGTCTGCAGTTCTGGCCGACACGTGAAGCATCACTTTATGTATTTCGTGACAATCAGCCGGCGTTACGCAGCTATCTGCGACTTGGTTTTACTGAAGCCCCGCAACCCGGCCCCTATCGTTCCGATTTGTCTTTTATGACTCTGAGTAATTCCGCCAGTCGTTTGCTGGCTGCGCGCGCTCCCGCACTGAACACACCACAAGGAGTGTTGTAATGTCCATCTGGATTGATGCTGATGCCTGCCCAAAAGTGTGTCGTGATATGCTGCTCCGCGCAGGTGAGCGGCTAAAAATAGAACTGAACTTTGTCGCTAATCACGCACTGCCACTGCCGCGGGCGCCATGGTGCCGCCAGTTTCGCGTCGAAGCCGGCTTTGATGTGGCAGATAATCTGATTGCAACTTCGGTGCGTCCCGGTGATCTGGTGATGACTCAGGATATTCCGCTGGCCGCTATTTGTGTCGAACAGGGGGCGACTGTCATAACCCCACGTGGCGACAAACTCGACAAAGATAACGTAAAGGCTCGGCTGGCTGTGCGCAATTTGCAGGAAGAATTGCGTGGTGCCGGCATGGTCAGCGGCGGCCCGCCTGCTATCGACCAGCGTGACCGGCAAAAATTTGGCAATGCCTTAGATCAATACTTGCAACAGTGGCAACGCAGTCAACAATAGATCTACGACAAATATGGCGGCTAGACCCCGCCCTGTTGGCGCACACTGACACCTTTAACCGCCGGTTTAAAACTGTTGGTCAATTGCCATTTCGGTTTTATCGGCGTTAACGGTAAAGTACGTTTTCGGGCTACTAGTACATACGCCGCTGCAAAATAGTTCAGATGCTGCTCTGCCCACAGCCGGAACGCGGAATTCGCCGGCGACTGTGCCAACATACTGGTGCAAAACAAACGCTGTTCGTATAACACTTCAAAGCCCAGCAGCTGGAGCCAGTCCCTGACCCGCGCCTGTGAGAAAAATCGCCCAGACCAAGGCAAGCGCCGGTGCAATCCTGGCCAGAGTTTGAGTAGTCCCATCAGGCTGTAGGGATTAAAGCCGCTCATTAACAAATAGCCGTCAGGCATCAACACGCGATGCGCCTCGCGGATCACATGATGCGGATCTTGGGTATATTCCAGGCAATGCGCCAATAAAACCGCGTCAACGGCATGCTCGATAAAAGGCAGGTCGTCCGGGTCGGCAATCACTGAAACTTTGTCCCCACTACCAGCCAGATGTATTTGATGACGAATACCACAAGCGCTGGTGTCCAGTTGGCAACTTAAAGTGCCCACCTTTAACAGGTGATAACCAAAAATACGTGGCCACCACAAGTTGAACTGATTTTCCAGCTGATGCGCCAGCACCTCGCCTTGGGCAAATGCTTGCCAGGACTGTGGTACCTGACTTAATGCATAACGGCTTAAGGCTGGTTTCATGGTCGGACTCCCCTGTATACTGCGATTGGACTGAAACCCGGTTCTCACTTCCACCGGTTTGCGACAAACTGCTGACTCACACTGACAACGGGTACCTGCCTATGCATTTTATTCCTGAACCTATCCCGATACTGCAGGATAACTATATCTGGCTGTTGCGCCAAGGACAGCAGGCAATCATTGTTGATCCGGGTCAATGTGACGCAGTCCACCAGTATCTGCTGGCGCACCAGCTTACGCTTTGTGCGATTCTGATCACGCATCAGCATCCGGACCATATTGGCGGTCTGGCGCAACTGCGCAACTACTGGCCCAATGCTGAAGTTTACGTACCTGCCCCGTCATTACAAGGTGTTCAGCTTGATGGAACTCAGGTGCAGGATGGCCAACTTTTACAGCCTCACGGATGGCCAACGCCCATTCAGGTTCTGGCCGTACCGGGTCACACACAAAATCATCTCGCTTACTTGCAAACTGGTGAACCCGCCGTCTTGTTGTGCGGGGATACTTTGTTCAGCGCTGGCTGTGGCCGCCTGTTTGAAGGTACCCCGGCGCAAATGCTGGCATCGCTGCAACGTTTAGCCGCGTTGTCAGCAGACACGCTGGTATGTTGCGCCCACGAATATACGCTGGCAAACCTGAAATTTGCCCTTGCTGTGGAACCAGAAAATCAGGCGTTGGTCGAATATCAGCAAACAGCCGAAAAATTGCGCAGCAACGATTTACCAACGTTGCCATCGAATATCGGTCTGGAGTTACAAATCAATCCGTTTTTGCGCTGTGCATTGCCAGAATTACAGCAGCGCTGGCAACAACCTGATCCGCTAGCGTTATTTACTTTTTTACGGCAGTGGAAAAACAATTTTTAGTCTGCTTGCATTTGGCACAACGGTCGTTAACATACGGCCCTTTTTGTGCCTGTTGCGGCTGAATGAGAGAAGAGTGCATGTTCAAACCCCGTTTAATGCTGCTGGTGATACTTTTGCTGTCAGGCTGTGCGCAGCTGGCACAGCATCCGACAGAAGTCTCAACCGCGGAACCATCTGCCGCTGGTGAACCGGAGTCAACGGCACAGGCCGACGCCCATGTATTACCTATGTCGCCATTAGATCCTGCTCTGCAGCAAAATGAACTCGAAGCCCTATCGGACCTGTGGCAACGCATCCGCAGCCAGATGCATATTCCGGTGCCGGCTCGTGCCGACGTGCAGCGCGAAATCGCTTTTTATGCCAGTAAACAGAAGTTTTTTAATGAAGTTTCGGCACGCGCCGAACCCTACCTGTATTTTATCGTCAGCGAACTTGAAAAACGCCGGATGCCCATTGAGCTGGCGCTATTACCTATTGTGGAAAGTGCATACAACCCAGCGGCGCAAGGCAACGGCCCCGCCGGACTCTGGCAAATGGTACCACAAACAGCGCGAAATTTTGGCCTGACAGTCCAAAGTGGCTATGACGGCCGCAAAGATGCATTCAGTTCTACGCTGGCGGTACTGGACTATCTGCAACATTTGCATGACACACTCGGAAACGACTGGCTCAATGCTGTAGCCGCTTACAATACCGGTGAGGGGCGAATTATGGCCGCTGTGGCGCGAAATAAAGCCCGCGGCAAAGCAACCGACTACTGGAGCCTGCAAATACCTGCACGATTTGTCCAAACCATGCCGAAATGGTTGGCGATGATTCAATTGATTAAAACACCTGAGGACTACCAACTGAAACTTCCGGTTATTGCAAATAAACCTGCCGTTGGCATAACGCGGATTGCCGGTGCTGTACAACTGCAACAGGCAGCCGATTTAGCCGGCATCTCATTAGGCAGACTGAAGACCTTGAATCCTGGCTTTCGACTGGCGATGACGCCTCATGGCAAAGACTTCCCTTTGCTGTTGCCGCTGTCAGCTATTGATGATTTTGAACGACAACAGCATCTGCTGAAAAAGGTCACTGTGGTGTCAGCTGCAGAAGCGCTGAAATCTGGTAAACGCAGTTATATAGTAAAAAGTGGCGACAACCTGGGCACCATCGCAGCAAAAGCCGACACCAGCGTGAAGACTTTACGCCAACTCAATCGGCTAAAATCAGATCAACTCAAAGTTGGCCAGAGTTTACAACTACCGGCAGTTAAGTCGCCAGGGCAAAACGTAGCGCGCGCCAGTCGGAAAGCGCAAACTTATCAGGTCAAAGCGGGTGAAAGTCTGTGGACCATCGCACAAAAACTACGAATAGACAGTGAGGAATTGCGGCTGTTTAACCAGCTTAAATCAGGCGTTCATTTACAACCAGGCCAATCACTGAAGGTTCCGGCATCCGGTGCCGCCCCCCTGCAGGGCAAAACAGCAGACAATAAAATGCCTCCACAACACACGGTCAAAAAAGGCGACTCTTTAGACCGGATCGCCCGCAAGTACAAAATAAAACTGTCTGACTTACTGCAATGGAATCAATTGCAGGCCGATAGTAAACTAACACCAGGTCAACAGTTGTTGTTGGCGCCCAAACGCCGGCAATCATGACACCATATGAGGTTGATATGAAAAAGTTCCTGTTCTTACTACAGTTGTCCACTTTGTTGCTGAGTCCATTCAGTCATGCTCAATTTGACCTTCCTGGTCCAATCGCATTGACGTTTGCAGACGACAGTAAAGAAAACATCGAATTTGGTTTTGCATTTTTACAAAATGAAGGCGCTTTTCGATTCAGCGTTGGTCGGCATGAAATGGCGGTCGAAGAAGTACCCAAACGCTATACATTGGCACTGATGTTAAACAAAGACCAACTGATCTGGGCGCGAGACTTCACGAAAAAGCCACTAAAAGGCTTTGAATGGAAAGTTGGTCAACACTCGTTGCAGTTATTCAAACAAAAGTTACAACCAGCGCGCCCCGGTGATTTTGTGCTCATAATTGATGGCATGCGGTACCATTTTATTGAAGGGAAACCCGCGCAGATCCATTTCCATTTTGATGAAAAAGGCATTACTGAAGTCGAAGTCGAATCGATGCTACAACCTAAACGCTGAGCATTGGCTCAAAGCTGTGCTCAAAACTTTAACTTAAAAATGACCACTTGCGGCGGGCCGGTAACTCGCGCTGTATTTGTAGCGCCGGCACCCCGCCCCACAATACCGACAATCCCGGTGCAACAGCTGTAAACCACCAGCTCATCTGATAGGGGATCTGTTGCCACCAGCAGTACAGCATCAGTTGCAGGTGGCAGCACATGCCTAACCATCCCGTATAAAACAACAGCGAGTTAAACCAACGTTTAGGTCGACGTAATTGCCACATACTATACCGCCTCAAAAGTTACTCGATGCAGTCAAAAAACTGTCCGTCAGCGCAAAACGCTCCAAGGCAGCCAGATCCGGAGTAATTTTCACCCCGGTAGGATCTTGTTGTTGTAACGATAATACATAACTTGCCAGATGTAAGACCGCCTGTAACCGGTCGACCCTCGCAGAACCCTGCAAATTCAGCCGGTACATCGCCGCAGCACAAATATCTGCAGAAAATCCCCACAACGTCATCAAATAGCCGGTCAATATACAATGATCAGCAACACCATCCTGAAACATATCTTCCTGTGTCAGTTGTTGCGTCGCCATCGGCTGAGTCGCCAACAAAGCCAGAGGACCCAACGCTTGCATCAATCCGGCGACATAGGCCTTTTCAGCCAGTGTTGCGTCATCCCGGCATTGACTGCGAGCCAATTGAAAAGACACCGATGCCAGCGCGACCGCATAGTCCTGTAATTTCTGATGCAGCTCTGGCCGGATCTTACCTTGATATTGTTGGTTTAATAAAAAGGCCTGCATGATGGCTTTGATCATTTCCCGTCCCAGCCTGCTGACCACTTCCTGTAAGTCCAGCGTTTGGCGACGAAACCCTAAGTAGGCCGAGTTTGCCATCTGAATTAACCGTCCGGCCAGCGGTGCTTCGCGCTCCAGCGCCCGTGCCAGCTCGCGCTGGGAACTGTCGTTGTTGTCGAGCAACGCCAGGATTTGTTGATACTGCCGCCGTTGAATAGGCAGTGCCTGCAGGGTCCCTAACTGATATCGTGCATGTTCTGAAAACGGCCCTTCAATGATCTGCTCTGCGCGCTGGAACACCGCCAGTAAATCATGATCAGTAAAAGGCTTACCTAACAACATCTGCGCTGATTGCACTGCGGCCAGCATCACCGCATCATCGTTCTCTGCACTCATCAGTACTCTGATGGTGGCGGGCGAATGCGAAGCACAAAACTCCAGTAACTCTTCGCCCCGCAATGATGCATCCAGCCGATCGGTCAGCAGCAATTGCGGCGCCACTGGCTGTTGCAACAGATATTGAGTGGCACTTAAGGCGTCAGCACATAACTCCAACTGCCAGTGTGGGCAAAGCCGCTGTAACAAACGTTTAGTCGCAGCCCGCGCGGCATTGTCTGGTTCGACTATCAGCACTAACCAGCGATCAGCTTCAAACATTGAGATACTCCTCCCATTGCAGGCGGACCGGCTGGGCCGTTAAAAAACGACCAAATTCAAGGCTGCTCAGCGGTTTGCTGAACACGTAACCCTGAATGTAATCACATTGCATCTCACGCAGCAACAGCACCTGATTCACCGACTCAATCCCTTCCGCCACGACCTGCATACCAAGTTCATGCGCCATTCGGATCATGTGTCTGATCATACTGGCACATTGCGGCGAGTCCTCAAGGTCCAGCAACAAAGAGCGGTCTAGTTTCAGTTTATTCACGGGTAATTTCGCGAGGTACGCCAACGACGAATAACCAGTACCAAAATCATCCATCGCCAGCTGACAGCCAAGCTGATGCAAGCTGCTTAATAACCGGCTGCTGGCGTCGATATCGGCCATCAGAAAGGTCTCGGTAACTTCCAATTCCAGCGTGTCTGGTTGTAAACCCAAACTGCTCAGGCAACTGGCAATACGCTCAGCCAGCCGAACATCGGTCAATTGTCGGCCTGACAGATTGATGGCCAAATGCGACAACGCCAGTCCCTGTGCCCGCCAGCTATGGAGTTGGCGTAAAGCGTGTTGCAGCACCCAATCCCCGATGGCCTGGATCTGCCCGTCTTGCTCGGCAATTGGGATAAAAACCGCCGGGGAAATTGATCCGTATGTCGGGTGCTGCCAACGGATCAACGCTTCAGCACTGTCACAAAAACCATCAGACAAGCGGATCTTAGGTTGATAACACAAAGTGAATTCCTGTCCTTCCAGCGCCGCATACAGCGAATTGCTGATCTCAAAATGCTGGCGTTTTTGTGTCACCATCTCTGCTTCAAATCGCAGATAGAAGCCGGCAGGGTTTACCAGATTATGCCGGCAAGCGACATCTGCATGCTGCAATAGCTGTCGCGCCGTAGTGCCATCTGACGGAGATACCGCATAGCCGACACAAAAAGCCAATTGTACGCGATTAAAGCTCAGAACTAATGGCTGCCGAAAAGGTTGCAGACATTGTTCTATCAGCAGTTGCAGTTGGCTTTCCTGCGCAGCACCGGGCAATACCAACAGAAATTTATCCGCCGCGACGTAACCCAATAACGCCTTAGTCGGCATGCGGGTTTTCAGCACAAGCCCGGTCTGTTCGATCAACTCATCTAACTGCTGCTGTGGTAACGAATCACTGTACAAGGCAAAATCCGGCAGCATCAACGCAACAACGGCAAAATCGTGCTGACCCGCTGACAACAGATCTTCAATCTGTGACCGCACATCCTCCGCATTCAGTAGTTCGTTGACACCACAAAACACCTGGTCGCTCAGCGGCTGCACTAAAGTGACTTTGAGCAAATAGTGATGCAAATCCGATATACGGTGGCTGAAGCTGAAATAATCGCCATGAATACCATGTAATTGAATATCGTGATCTTTTTTATGGAAAAAGCCGGCAAGTTCAATCGGATTGATGTCAACAAACAGTGCCGACAACACCTGACCACGCAGTTCCGAAGGCTGCAACCCAAGCACCTGACTGGCTGCGTTATTAAAACGCAATACCTGACCGGTCGCGGATAACTCCAACAGCGCCTCGTTACTGGACAGCAACAGGTTGGTGCGTTGTTGTTCTGCCTGTCGCCTGTCGCGCTCGCTGAGCGCTGCGGTGATATCTTTTAATAATTGATTATCTTCCCACGGCTTTTCCATAAAGCGCCAGGCAGCGCCGCTATTCAGGCAGGCCAATAGAGCTTCACGGTCGGCATAGGCGCTGAGGATTAGCCCAATGGTCGAAGGAAACTGCAGCCTGACTTGTTGCAGCAATTCGGCGCCATTCATGTCAGGCATGCGAAAATCTGAGATCACCAGCGCTACTTGCTCAGTACTCAGCAAGCTTAGCGCCTGCACACCATGTTCGGCCAGGAGGACGCGGTACCCGGCGCGTAGCAACGTGCGTTGCAAGGCTCGGAGGATAGCCGGCTCATCGTCAACCAACAAAATAGTTTTTGCCACGAACACTCCAGCCAAAATAAAAGTAAACAGCCATATATGAACATAAACAGGTGCACGTCATTGCCGCAAGTTTTTTCCATTTCCCTTGCTCTGTGTCGGGTTGCCCCCCATGATGACGTCACTGGCCACTTTTCTCAAAACTGGAGTTCATGCATGTCGCAGGATCCGCAATCTCCCCAAACGCCTGCACATTGGCAACAAACTGACCGTCTGGCGACTATGGGTATTCTGACTGCCGGTGTTGCACATGAGTTGAATAATCCAATTGGCTACATACTCAGCAACCTGACCAGTTTTCAATTATATCTGCCAGTATTCCAGCAGTATTTTTCACTGTTGCAGCAGATTGCTGACTGTGACGATGCCACTGCTCGTCAGGAACTGCGGCAGCAGTTGGTCCTGCTGCAACAACAAGAAAATCTGCAACTGTTGCTCGAGGATACCCAGAGTCTGCTGGCTGATTCGGTGCAAGGTGCGCTGCGGGTAAGGGATTTAGTGCTGGACCTGCGGCGATTTTCCCATCCGGACCATGCTGAATTTCAGCTCTTAGAATTCAAGCCATTGCTGGCTATGGCATTACGGCTGACACGGAACGAACTGAAAAGGCATGTAACAGTTTCGCAAGTCGTTGGTCCCGATCCGCTGTGGCTACAGGGACAACCTGCAGCGTTAACGCAGCTACTGGTTAACCTGTTGCTCAATGCATTACAAGCGATAGGCCCGGTTGCCGGGCAGCTGCGGATTAGCACAGCCCGACTGGATAACTGGTTGCAGATTTGTATCGAAGACAGTGGCGCTGGCATTTCAGACGAAGTACTACCCGATATTTTCAAGCCGTTTTTTACCACCAAAGCACCGGGGACTGGCACTGGTCTGGGTTTACCAATTTGCCTTGCCATCGTACAAAAGCATCATGGCGACATTAGTGTAAGCCGCTCCGAGCTCGGTGGTGCTGCATTTACGCTACGATTTCCGGCCAGCGATGCGCCGCAGCAATAGAGGGGTCAGCTTTGTGCATCCGGCTGTTGCTCGGGTGCGGCACTGACAAAAGCCGGTAGCAACAAACACTGTTGATACACCTTTTGGATCTGTGGATATGGTGTTAAATCAACCGCAAAGCGTAGCGCATTATAAACTTGCGGCACCAGACACAAATCAGCAAGCGTCACCTGATCACCAACACAATAAAGTCCGGCAGTCAGCGCCAGCCGTTGTTCAAGCGCAGCAAAACCCTGCTTCAGCCAGTGCTGGATCCAATCAGTTTTTTGCTGTTCTGAAACTCCCAGCGTACTGGTTAAATATTGCAGCACCCGCAGGTTGTTCAACGGATGAATGTCACAGGCAATATCCAGCGCCAGTGCCCGCACCACAGCCGCAGTGGCAGGATCTGCCGGCAACAATGGCTGCTGTGGATAGACAGCATCGAGATATTCAATGATTGCCAGTGACTGATTCAGTGTCAGTGCGTCGTGTTGCAGCGTCGGCACCAACTGCGCCGGATTCAGCGCTTTATAGGGTTCAGCACGCTGCTGGCCACCGTCTTTTAATAAATGTACCGGGATTAGTGTTGCGTCCAGCCCTTTGAGCGCCAGCGCAATACGCACCCGATAAGCCGCCGACGAACGCCAGTAGGTATATAAAGTCAACATCAGAAACTCCGTTTAAAAAAGGCCGGCAAATGCCGGCCTTTGATTTTGATTTCACTACTATTTGATTGAACTGCTCGACGCTCAGCGCGGTTGATACTGTACAACCTGCTGGTCAATAGCACCAAAAATGCTCTGGCCTTGCCCGTTCAGTACTTCCAGCCGGATCCGGTCACCAAACTTCATAAATGAGGTTTTTGGCGCGCCGTCGCGGATAGTTTCAATCATCCGGACTTCAGCGATACAGGAATAACCCAGTCCACCTTCGTCAATCGAAGTACCGTAGTCAGTACCTTGTTTGTTTGACACAGTACCAGAGCCGATAATGGCACCTGCGCCGAGATTTCGGGTCTTGGCGGCATGCGCCACCAGCTGGCCGAAGTCAAAGGTCATGTCAACGCCGGCATTTGGCTTGCCAAACAGTTTACCGTTTAAGTGCGATATCAACGGCAGGTGCAACTTTGCGTCCTGCCAGTCAGTGCCAAGTTCTTCCGGTGTCACCGCGACCGGGCTAAAAGCAGACGCAGGCTTGGATTGGAAGAAACCAAAACCTTTGGCCAACTCATTCGGGATCAAACCACGCAACGACACGTCGTTGACCAGCATCACTAAACGAATCTGCTGACGCGCCTGCTCTGGCGTGGATGCCATCGCGACATCACCGGTGATCACGGCCACTTCACCTTCAAAATCAATACCGTAGTCTTCGCTGACCACATCGATTTGATCGCGTGGACCGATAAAGTCATCTGAGCCGCCCTGATACATTAATGGATCTGTCCAGAAACTCGGTGGCATCTCTGAATTGCGTGCACGGCGCACTAATTCGACATGGTTAACATAGGCACTACCGTCGGCCCACTGATAAGCGCGTGGCAATGGCGACTCACAGACCCTTTGGTCAAAGGCAAATTCGTCCTGCACAGTGCCGTGATTCAGGCCCTGATAGACCTCAGCAAGTTGTGGCGCCACTACGGACCAATGATCTAATGCGTATTGCATAGTGCCGGCAATATGCGCTACCGCCACAGCTTTGGTTAAATCGCGGCTGACGACCACTAACTGGCCATCACGGCGATTGTTTTTCAGACTGGCTAATTTCATTTTATCTTTCCTGTCAGACTGTTACTTCGTTTCAGCTGGTTTGATTTTCCAACTGTTGACGTAATCCGGATTCTCAGTGGCTACAGCCGCCGCGCCCATTTCCAACGCATCACGGGTATCCAGCATCACCGCGACTTCGTCGGTGAACTTTTTGCGATACTCGCGGCCGGCCTGGAAAGCTTTTGGGTGCGGACCATGAGTAAACCCAGCCGGATGGAAAGTCACCATGCCACGTTCAATGTTGTCACGGCTGAAAAAATCACCGGCGTGGTAAAACAGCACTTCATCATAATCGTCGTTGTTATGGTAAAACGGTACTTTTAACGCACCCGGATCGCTTTCAATCGGCCGCGGCACAAAAGTACAAACCACAAAACGACTGGCCACAAACGTAGTGTGCGCTGATGGAGGTAAATGATAGCGGTGGCTCATCAGTGGCCGGATATCCCGCCAGTTAATCCGCATCACGGCTAAGTCGCCGTGCCAGCCGATGGCATCCAGCGGGTTATAAGGGTAGGTGATCACCGAGACCTGACCATGACGTTTTACCTGAACCTGGGTTTGTTGTTCGCTGTACTGCGCTTTAAAGGCATCGTCAATTTTTGGCGTATCCAGCATCGCCGGGTCAAAAATTGCATGATTGCCAACCAGACCTTTTTCCGGCAACTGGTATGAATCATTGGTCGCTTCAATCAGCAGCACAAACAGTGGTGCAGAAGTCTCAAGCCGCCAGCAGGTCGACCTTGGGATCACGACATAATCGCCATCGCGCAGACTCAGATGGCCGTAATCACAGAACAGTTCAGCGCTGCCTTCGTGGATAAACAGCAGCTCGTCGCCATCAGCATTGCGGACCAGGAAATCCATCGATTGTTCAAGGCGCCAGGTGCGCATTTTACAATGTGCATTGTGCAGTAAATTCGGCACCTGCCATGGCGAATTGGTTTTATCTTCGCCGATGTCATTGAAGTTAAATAAACGTGGTTTTAACGCCCCTTCCCAGTTGCTCCAGCCCGTCGGTGCATGGGTATGATGGAAATGGCTGGCCGGGCCAAAAAAGCCACTGCGACCCGTTTCACGTTCATAGATCGCCTGTTCCGGGAAATCGGCATGCGCCTGGCGCGAAATATCGCCTTCTTTTAACGGAAATTGCGCCCATTTACGCATCTGCTAATACCCCACGGCGGATTTGATCTTCTTCAATCGATTCGAACAGGGCTTTGAAGTTACCCTCGCCAAAACCTTCGTTGCCTTTACGCTGAATAATTTCGAAAAATACCGGACCAATCACGGTTTTGGTGAAAATCTGCAGCAGGATGCCGTCTTTTTCCGGCGCGCCATCAATCAGAATACGCAGTTCACGCAGCGCATCCAGATCTTCGGTATGACCTTCAACCCGGGCATTCACTTTGCTGTAATAGGTATCCGGCGTTGGCATGAAGTCCATCCCACGGCTGCGTAATGTCCGGACTGTTTCATAGATATTATCCGTAGTCAGGGCGATATGCTGGATACCCTCGCCTTTGTATTCACGGATAAATTCTTCGATTTGTGATTTGTCGTCTGACGATTCGTTGATTGGAATACGGATCTTGCCGCAAGGCGCAGTCATGGCGCGGGACACCAGACCGGTCAGTTTGCCTTCGATATCAAAATAACGGATCTCACGGAAGTTACCGATCCGCTCATAAAAACCAGCCCAGACATTCATATTGCCGCGTTTGACGTTGTGCGTCAGGTGGTCCAGTACTTCGAGGCCCACGCCATGCGCCGCCATCGTCGTCTGCCAGTTGTCATAGAATTTAAAGTCGATGTCATAAACAGAACTCTGGCCATAACGGTCGACAAAATACAGCAGGCTTGAACCAATACCGTACACACCCGGGATGTTCAGTTCCATCGGGCCAATCTGATTTTTGTATTCTTTCGCGCCGTTTGCGATTGCATGCTTGAGTGCTGCAGCGGCGTCTTTCACCCGAAAGGCCATGGCACAGACACTTGGACCATGCACGCGGGCAAACTCTTCGGCCTGTGAATTCGGCTCACCATTGACGATAAAGTTGATATCACCCTGTTTGTATAACCAGGCTTGTTTTGAGCGGTGCTGGGCGACTTCAGAAAAACCAAGTGACTGAAACAGTTCTTTTAACTGACGGATACCATCGGCATCAGCAGCTGTGTACTCAACAAACTCAAAACCATCAGTACCAAGCGGGTTGATTGGGTCAAACATGACTAACTCCGGAAATAAATACAGGGGGATTACTACTATCTTGCCGTCCGCCACAGAAAAAGAAAGCGTGGCTGCTTACATACTGCTAACAGCCGAAAACAGTGGTTTTGTATCGTTTGGCATACGAAAACCGCTTTTTGCTATTAAATCGATAAAAAAGGCCGTTTTGCGGGCAAAACGGCCTTTGTTCAGTAGCGTATGCAGGACAAAGCGTAATTAAATTTTTACACTCTTCCGATTGATGCCATATTCGCGTAATTTGTTTGCCACAGCGGTATGACTTAAACCCAGCTTTTTTGCCAGTTGACGCGAACTTGGATAAGCCGGGAATAGTTTTCGCAATAAACTGGCTTCAAAGCGTTTCACCGCTTCGTCCAGCGTGCCGTCAAAATCTTTCTCCAGATAGCCAAAGTCATTGGTGTAACTCGGTAACTGCAACTGTTCCTTGTCGAGCTCAGCGCCTTCGAGCAGGGTCACCGCACGATACAACGCGTTTTCCAGCTGCCGCACGTTGCCTGGCCACGGATATTGCTGGATGAAATTGGCACAATTTTCGGTAAGTTTCGGTGGTTTACGCCCAAGCCGCGCAGCCAAACGCGCCATAAAGTGTTCTGCCAGTGGCACGATATCCTGTTTGCGGTCCCTAAGCGGTGGCAGCACTAACGTCAGTACATTCAGGCGGTAATATAAATCTTCGCGAAAACGTCCTTCCTGTACCATGCCGGGTAAATCTTTCTGCGTGGTACAAATCACCCGCACATCGACCTTTACTTCATTTTCATCGGCTACACGGCGAAAACTGCCGTCCTGTAAAAACCGCAACAGTTTGGTCTGGATCTCACGCGACATCTCGCCAATCTCATCCAAAAACACAGTACCGCGGTTGGCCTGCTCAAAAATACCTTTTTTACCTTCGGTCGTGCCCGGAAATGCATTCGGGCCATAACCAAATAATTCTGACTCTGCGACATTGTCCGGCAATGCGGCACAATTGACGGCAAGGAAGGGTTTGCCGGCACGGCTGCTGGCACCGTGACATGCCCGCGCCAGTAATTCTTTGCCGGTGCCGGTTTCACCGGTAATTAAAATCGGCGCGTCGAGCTGCGCCATTTTTTTTGCTTCCCGCACCACTTTGCGCATCAGATTGCTGCTGGCCTGAATCGAATTAAAGCTTTCCTGATCGCCTTTTTTAAACGCCACCATTTGCTCACCGAGACGACTCTCTGATTTTAATGTGATCACGGCTCCGGCCAGGATTTCATGACCAGCCTCGGCCGGCACCATCACCGGCAGAATATCTGCGATGAATTTTTTGCCATGAATTTCAATTTTGCGGGTTTGCGCCAACACATCATCACTTTCCAGCCAGCGCTGGAAATTAAATCCTTTGACCAAAGGCGACAGAGGCAAACCGGCAACTTCGTCGCGCTGCAGCGTTAAAGCATCGAGCGCAGCTTCATTGATCACGGTCACATTGGCTTTGGTGTCGATAGCAATCACACCATCCGGCAGAGTTTTTAGCAGCGTGAACAGCTCATTATGTTCACGTTCTGATGGCATAAAAGCAGTGGTTTTGACGTCTTCGACGCCAGGAATACGGCGGATCTTCGCCATTAGTTCCTGGAATTTTTCAAAATCGACCGTAGGGAAGGCAACAAACATCCGGCCTAATTCGGGATCAACTTCAATACCGCGCAGATCTATCTGAAATGATACGAGGATATTTAATACTTCCTGAGCGATACCAACACGGTCCTGGCAATGGATTTCTAAGCGCATCTGAATGACAACCTTGCGAGATGACAGGTATTTTTATCATACGGCAAAGCGCAAGCTCCAGACCAGCTCTTTTGTAAACTTTTGTGAACGTGAGCAGGAATTAAACCTAAACTCTGTGCGAAAAAAAAGCTGCCGGAGCAGCTTTCATCAATGATGCGAACTGACCTATGCAGTCACCAACAATGCATCCGTTTTGGCGGCACAAATAAAATCATTTTTGTGCAGGCCTTTGATGGAGTGTGACCACCAGGTCACTGTCAGCTTGCCCCATTCCAGCAGTAACGCCGGATGATGGCCTTCTGCTTCTGCCATTTCCGCCACTTTGTGATGGAAAGCCCAGGCCAGCTTAAAATTTTTAAACTTATACTCGCGTTCCAGCTGCAAAATGCCATCCCGGACCACAGGAGTCCAGTCCGGAATTTGCCGCATTAATTGCGGTAATTCTTCATCGGAGACACGCGGCGCATCGGCACGGCAGGCTTCACATTGTTGTCTGGCTAGTTCAGTCATTGTTGTGCTCATTTTCATTAAAATTAACTGGCTTTTTTCTGTTTTGGCGCAAATTTTGGCGCATGCAGTCCAAGATCTTTTGCTTGCTGCACCAGCGTCATCAGGTCCATCTGGGCAATGTCGAACAGCTGGCGAATGCTCTGAATGCGGAAGTAAATTGGTTGCATTATGTCAATGCGATAGGGGGTGCGGAATACATCCACCACATCCAATATTTTACGCTCCGGAATGTCAGAATGGATTGCATATTGGGTTTCACCAGGTGATGACAAAATGCCGCCGCCATAAATTCGCAACCCATCCGGCGTATCAATCAGACCAAATTCAATCGTGAACCAATATAATCGGGCGAGATACACCCGGTCCTGTTTGCTGGCTGCCAAGCCTAACTTGCCGTACATATGGGTAAATTCGGCGAAATCCGGATGCGTCAGCATGGCGCAGTGGCCAAAAATTTCGTGGAAAACGTCTGGTTCCTGCAGATAATCAAACTCTTCACGGCTGCGGATAAAGGTCGCAACCGGAAACTGTTTATTTGCTAACAATTCAAAAAAACGGTCAAAACTGATAAGGGCCGGCACCTCGGCACACTGCCACCCGGTGGTCGCCTGCAGCACAGCATTCACTTCGTGCAATTGCGGAATTCGGTCTTGTGACAGATTCAGCCGTTGCAGGCCAGCCAAGTACTCATTGCAGGCTTTACCTTCGATACAACTGAGCTGGCGCTTGATCAGATCGGACCAAATCTGGTTCTCTTCATCAGACCAGGCAATAATGCCGTTGGCATCCGATAAACGGGATACATAAGATGTCATGTTACAACCTGTTAATTCTGCTTGCCGGCCTCGGTTGGGCTGGCTGAATGGCAGGCATCCTAGTGGATTGCATCTGAGCTGTTAACCCGCCGCCACAAACTTGCGCCTGCGCAACTGTGCAAAAAAATTTACAACGCCGCGCAAAAACACCACATCTGCTTGTTTTAAAACATTATTCCTGCTGTAACTGCATCTTTACCAAGGCTTGTTGCAGGTCAGTAATGATATCCTCAACATGCTCGAGTCCCACTGAAATGCGGATGAGCCCATCACTGATACCCGCCAGCCGGCGCTCTTCTGCCGTGTATGGGCTATGGGTCATTGAGGCCGGATGTTGGATCAGGGACTCAGCATCGCCGAGGCTGACTGCCAGACTCAATAACTCACATTGATTAATAAAATACCGGCCGTCTTCCAGACTTCCTTTCAGTTCAAATGCCAGTACGCCGCCAGCGGCTTTCATCTGAGTGCCAATAAACCGGTGGCCAGGGTGACCGGGCAAACCCGGATAATACACAGTGGCAACTGCCGGATGCGCCTGCAAAAATTCCGCGACACGCTGCGCGTTTTGACAATGACGCTCCATCCGCACCGATAAAGTCTTCAAACCACGAATAATCAGCCATGCATCATGGGGACTGATTGTTGCACCCATATCTTTCAGGGTCGTCAGCTTGATGGTCTGGATGGTTTCAGCGTCGGACAGAATAATACCGGCGACGACGTCGCCGTGACCGTTCAGATATTTGGTCGCGCTATGGATAATGATATCGATACCATACCGCGCCGGCTGCTGCAGCAATGGGGTCAGGAAAGTGTTATCGATCACAGATTTAATCTGATGTTGCCGACAAAACCGACCAAGGAATTCCAGATCCAACACCACCAGATTGGGATTGATCGGCGTCTCGGCAAACAGCATGCGGGTATTGGGCCGGCGTGCGGCTTCGACGGCCGCGTGGTCCGTCATATCAACAAAACTGACTTCGATGCCATAACGGGCAAACTGGTGACTAAACAGCGCAAAACTGCAGCCATAAATCGCATTGCTGGCGATCAGATGGTCACCTTGCTGCAAGAAAGCCAGTGTGGCTGCAGCCACAGCCCCCATTCCGGTCGCAGTCGCAGCGCCATCTGCCATACCTTCCAGCGCAGCTACTTTGAGTTCAAGTTCGCGGGTGGTCGGATTACCAAGCCGGGTATAAATATACCCTTCGGTTTCACCGGCAAAGCGTGCGGCGCCTTGCTCGGCACTGTCAAATACAAATGTGGAGGTTTGGTACAAAGGTGTGGCAAGGCTGCCAAACTGCCGATCATAAGTTTTACCGGCATGGATGCACATCGTTTCTGCGTGTTTACTGCTACTGCTCATAACAACCTGACTGCTTAGATAATTTTATCAAACAATTAAGCAAACAAGTTATAACCACGACAAGGCATGCAGACATCTGTCTGTCCGTTTGCGATGCAGTCGCCACAGGTCCGAACTGTCGAATTGTAAATATTATTGTGCAGGTGGTCGTTGCAGCAAACGTTGTAACAATGACTGTAACAAAGGTTGAACAGATGCCTGTTGTTTCAGTAACGGCAAAGGCCGCAATTCCTGTTGGACATAGCGGCCAAGCCTCGCCAGCATGAGACCGGCCAGCACGCCCTGCCCGGCGCGGGCTGACAACTTACTACTCAATTCCACACCCAGAAAATCACCACCAATATCAATTGCCAGCTCCGTCGCGCCAGTCCAAAACAGCAGATTGGCAAACTGCTTAATAAACTGTAATCGTTGTATGGCTCCAACATGTACACCATAGAGTGCCGACAATTCGGCCATCAAGCGCCAGGCCCGCCAGCTGACCAGTGCCATGTCAGCCAATGCAAATGGGCTTAATGCCACAGCAAGGCCCGTCTGTTTTGCTGCGGTACTGATCAGCGCCGCAGCTTGTTGATCCAGTGGCTGCAGGATCAGCAGATCAAACAGCTGTAATGTTTCCGCATCTGAATGCTGCGCATTATGTTGCGCATAAAAACCGTCGGCAGAAACCGGCAACTGTTTTAACATACGCTGACATAACGCCGATGCCTGCCCGTATTGCAGACTATTTTGCATAGCTGAAGCTTGCTGCCGCCAGGATTGGCGTTCTGCATGCTGACGCCGGCCGCGCCAGCTAATCCAGCATGTTTTAGCCAACGCCGCCAGGCCAAAACCGGTCAGGGCCAGCGCCGCAGCACCTTGCAACACACTGCTACTGAGGCTGTGTTGGACAAATTCGGCCCATTGCAGCAACGCAACCAGCAGCACGAGGCTCAGGCCAACGCCGAGCCAGCGCGAGATCCCGGCTGTTTTGAGGGCCGTTGGCACATCATTCGGGTTTGCTGCGGCTTCATTCATTGATACAAAGGCGTCGGCAGAAAATTGTTGTGGTTGTGCCAGCGGGTGCTCTGCCGCGGCCGGCTTTACACTGACAAACGCATCCAGATTATATTGCTCTGCCGTTTTTAATGGCTTCATTGCAGATGGTCTCCAAGCAAAAATTGCAGCGCCTGATCAATGCGAAGTTGCTGTGGAAATGACGAACCAGTCCCAATCAGCGGCAGAAACTCCGGAAAAGCGAATTGATGATGCTGAAATAATAATGGTGACGGCATGGAGAGTGGAACTTCGCCCGGATAGAGCAGCTGCAATTCCCCGGTCGTGGCCAGCCTGCCGCGCAGGCATGGTTTATTACCCTCTGCCGTCTGTACCTGACCCAGTTCAGAGCTGACAACGGCTGCAACAGCCAGCGCTTCAGTTTCACAGCGTTGGTAGCGTTGCTGATACAGCGGTTGTTGCAGCATCTGTTGTAACAATAACAACAGATTGCGATGCTGGTCCGGGGTCAGCAAATCGGCTTTGGACGCGACAAATAATACTTTATCAATGCGGGGCTGCCAAAGCCGGCGCCACCAGCTGTCGGGACCATAAGAAAAATGCTGCATGATTAACATCAGCGCTTGTTGCAACTGCTGCATTGCATGATGTCCCCGATTCAGTGCACCGAGGCAGTCAGCCATAATCACCTGGCGATCCAGCCCGGCGAAATAATCCCGATAAAAAGGCTCGACCACTTTGTGCTTATAATCTGCAAAATTCTGCTTCAACTGACGCGTCAGCGCGTTCTCCTGCATCAGCTGAGCGGGCAACAATGGAAAAAGTTGTAATAACGGCGCACCAGCCAGTTCAGCCGGACGCAATAACCGGCCCGGCTGCAAAATCAGGCTGAGTTGCTGTTGTTGCAGGGTTTGCAGCAACTGTTGATACCGATCGGTTAACTGCTGCAAAACCAAAGGCCCACCAGCGGTATCGGCCAGCTGCAATTGGCCACGGAACGATTGGGCGAGTGCAGACACGCCTTCGGTGTCTAACATCGCCCAGACATTGTCACACCAGGTCGCATAGTCGAGGGATAACATTGGTAGATCCAGCAACCATTCACCTGGATAATCAGTGATCTCCAGCGTCAGAGTTTGCCAATCCAGCAGTTTCTGTTTTAACGGACTCTGCGGTTTATAACGCAGCTGTAGAGTAATTTGACTCAGCGCCGTGGTGGACGCAGGCCACTGACCTTGCTGCAACTGCTGCAAATTCAACTCAAATGGAAAACGGGCGCGTTGCGCCATCAGGTTCGGCACGCACTGCCCGCCCAGATAACGCTGTTGTTGCATCACCTGGAAAAATGGTAGTTGAGGCTGTTGAGTGTTCGTGAGCTGATGGATGAAACTGGTGAGAAATGCAGTTTTACCTGCACCACTGACACCAGTTATCCCTAAACGCAGATGCTGATTCGCCAGACGTTGCCCAAGTTCTCTGGCGCGGCCTGGCAGGTGAAATTCCATCAGTTACACACTTCCTGCGGTTGATGAGCGGCGATGGCCGGTTGTCAGAGTTTATTAAACTCGCGATGTAGCTGAAACTTACTGGACGTGACATAAGATTCCATATCGCGCAGCCGGTATTCAATGCTGTCAAACTGCTGTTTCAGATGATTCAGCGCTCTGGGTGGTGCTTCACCCCGTTGCCAGACGCGGGTTTTCACTTCCACCGGCCGCTCGGCAGCAGCCCGGACCGGTTCGCCACTGCGTTGTTCTGCCACCGATTTTTTCTCCAGTACTATCCAGCCAACCAGATACAGCACCGGTAAAATCCCACCGAAACCCAGTAATACTGATGCCAGCACGACCACCCGAACCAGCCACAGTTCCCAACCAAAGTAATCGGCAATACCGGCACAGACTCCGGCGATTTTGCCATTGCGGTCATCCCGCAACAGCTCGCGACGTTTGCTACTCATGTTTACGCCTCCAGTTTGGTGCGTCTGCATCCAGGATGGCCTCCAGCGTTTTGATCCGGTCCGCCATTCGCTCCGCTTTCACTGATAAATCATTCAGTTGCGCCAGTTCATGTTCGGACAGGCCCTCTGAAATTTTGCGTTTGCTGCGATAGTGCATAATGATCCAGATCGGTGCCACACAAATCATAAAGATGATCATCGGTATCGCAAAAGCTTCAGTAATTTCCATGTTCGGCTCCAGAAACGCCTGATAATCAGGCGTTATTCTCTTGGTTCATTTTTGCTTTCAGCGCGGCCAGTTCAGAGTCAATTTTGTCCTGAGAAGCCAGCTCTGCGAATTCATCGCGCAGAGTCTTTTTACCTAAATCGTAAGACTCGACCTGAGCTTCCAGATTGTCGATCTTTTGTTCGTAACGTTCAAACTTATACATCGCATCGTTTAAGCGGGTGCTGTCCAGTGATTTTTTCACTTCCAACCGCGATGCAACCGTTTGCTGACGCATCAGCATAGTTTTCTGCCGCGCTTTGGCGTCCGCCAGTTTTTCCTGCAGCTGCGAAACTTCATCCTGTAACTTACTGATATGTGAATCTAAATTTGCGATATCAGCGTTTACTGAAGCTGCCTGATCTGCGGCTTTCTGTTTTTCAATTAGCGCAGAGCGGGCTAAATCGTCACGATCTTTGCTCAGCGCCAGTTCGGCTTTGCCTTGCCAGTCGGCCACATCTTCTTCCAGTCGGCTGACTACACGCTGCAATTCTTTTTTCTCTGCGATGGTCTTGGCAGAGGTCGAACGCACTTCAACTAACGTATCTTCCATTTCCTGAATGATCAGGCGAACCATTTTTTCCGGATCTTCAGCTTTATCTAACAGTGCGTTGATATTTGAATTCACGATGTCTGAGAAGCGAGAGAAAATACCCATGATGTTTACCCCGTTTGGTGTCTGATTGAGTCAGATATTCTTATTCAGGATCCTTGCCAACTCTGAAAACTAATTTAACTCATTGTATTTAAATACTTTATTTATTTTCATTAAAAGCTGTCGCCAACCTTCACTTTCAAATAGACTACTAATTAGCAAATTTAACCACTAAATGGCAGTCTCATGGCACGCGCATTTCAACAAGACAATCTGATAGGCCAATCTAACAGTTTTCTCAACGTATTGGATCAGGTGTCTCAGATCGCCCCATTGAATAAACCAGTACTCATTATTGGCGAACGCGGGACTGGTAAAGAGTTAATCGCAGCGCGGCTGCATTATTTATCGCAACGCTGGGACCAAAATTACCTGACGCTGAACTGCGCAGCCTTAAATGAAAATTTGCTGGAAAGTGAGTTGTTTGGTCATGAAGCCGGCGCTTTTACCGGTGCCAGTAAACGTCATGAGGGGCGCTTTGAACGCGCGAATTTCGGCACTTTGTTTCTCGACGAGCTGGCCAATACGCCGGGACTGGTGCAGGAAAAATTACTGCGGGTGATTGAATACGGCGAATTTGAACGGGTCGGCGGCAGCAGACCGATTAAAGTAGATGTTCGGTTAGTCTGCGCTACTAATGAAGATTTACCGGGCATGGCTGAGCGCGGTGAGTTTCGTGCAGACCTTTTAGACCGGCTGGCCTTTGACGTGATCACGCTGCCACCGATGCGCGAGCGTCAGGAAGATATCATGCAACTGGCAGAGCACTTTGCAATCAATATGGCGCGCGAACTGAATTTCGAATTGTTCAGCGGTTTTAGCGACAGAGCCAAACGCCAATTGATGGATTACGATTGGCCAGGCAATGTACGGGAGCTAAAAAATGTCGTCGAGCGCAGTGTGTATCGCACCAACAATCCGTACGTGCCGGTCCACGACATCTTGTTTGACCCTTTTGCGTCACCATTTCGTCCGCAAGCCCGGGTCCGGACTATTGACCGTCAGGTCAGTACGCCGGCCGCGGCTCCAGGCGCCAACCCTGCTCCGCAGGTGATACATACGCCTGCACCGGCACACGCGACATCGGCATTGCAGTTTGATTTTTCGCAAATGCAGGACTTTAAACTGCTGTCTGAAAACTACGAAGTGACCTTGATTAAACAAGCATTGGCGGCCTGCCAGTACAACCAGAAAAAGACTGCGGATGCATTAAATCTGACGTATCATCAACTTCGTGGTTATATGAAAAAGTACAAACTGTTAGACAGCCAACAATGAATTCAACCCAATGCCGCTTTGGCAGCCTCAGTCTGGTCCTGTGGTTGGCTGCCTGCCAGCCGGCGAGCCCTACTGACAGCATCAATGGTCTGGTCTATTGCGCCGAAGGCTCACCGGAAACTTTTAATCCACAACTGGTCACGTCAGGTACCACTATTGATGCCATCAGCCAACATTTGTATGACCGGCTGCTGGATATCGACGCTGCCAGTGGTGCATTAAAACCGGCTTTGGCGCACAGCTGGCAAGTCAGTACCGATGGTTTGTCCTACCGGTTTAAACTTCGTCACGATGTTCAGTTCCACCATACGAGCTATTTCACTCCGACACGCGCGCTGAATGCAGAAGACGTCACGTTCACCTTCAACCGGATGCTGTTGGTTGATCATCCGTTTTTTCAGACGGCCACGGAGTATCCGTACTTTGACAGCATCGACTGGCGTCAGCGCATTCAAAGCGTCACCGCATTAGGCAACGATGAAGTCGAATTCCGGCTGAATCAGCCAGACAGCTCATTTTTATCCGTACTCGCGACCGACTTTGCGGCGATTCTATCGGCCGAATATGGTCATATGCTGGTACAGAACAAGCAAAAAACCCAACTCGATTCATTACCCATCGGCACCGGACCTTTTATGTTCCGCGAATATCAAAAAGACGTACTGATCCGGTACTACCGGCATCCGGCGTATTGGCGCGAACATGGCTCACTGGCGCAACTGGTGATCGATATTGTGCCGGATAATACCAAACGTCTGGCCAAACTGTTGACACAGGAATGCGACGTTGCACCGATCCCCCGCTTGGCAGAATTGCAAATGCTGTCAAATCGCGCCGATTTTCGCGTCGATCAACAAACCAGCATGAACGTTGGCTTCTGGGCCTTTAATACCCAAAAAGCACCATTTAATCAGGTAAAAGTGCGTCAGGCGTTGGCTCTGGCGATTAATAAGCCCAACATTTTACAGGCGGTTTATTTCGGCCAGGCGGAAGAAGCGACCTCAGTTCTGCCACCCAATTCATGGGCCTACCGGAAAGACGCTGCCACTGACAGTTTTAATCCGGAGAAAGCCCGCCAGTTATTAACAGAAGCCGGTTATCCCAATGGTTTTAATCTCGACATCTGGGCCATGCCTGTGCAGCGCATGTACAATCCGAATGCGCAAAAAATGGCCGAACTGATCCAGGCTGATCTGCGGGTCATCGGCGTACGGGCCCGGATTGTGTCTTATGAGTGGAATACTTTTCGCCGCAAACTGGGCCAGGGAGAACATGATTCAGTGCTGATAGGCTGGTCAGCCGATAATGCGGATCCGGACAACTTCCTGCGGCCATTGTTAAGCTGTGCAGCAGCAGTATCCGGCAGTAATCGCGCGAACTGGTGTGATGAGCATTTTGACCAGTTTATCGCCAGTGCACTGCAGACAACCGACGTACCGCAGCGCCGTAGTTATTATCTGGCAGCGCAGCAGTACCTGCAGGAACAAATGCCACTGGTGCCAATTGCGCACTCTAAGCGTTTTCAGGTTAAAAACAGCAGGGTCCAGGGGGTTCGTATCAACCCTTATGGCGGTATCAGTTTTGTTCATGCCGGGAAAACACCATGATCCTGCGCTATCTCGCCCGTCGTTTGTTTTTACTTGGCTTTGTGTTTGTCGCTTTGACCATCTTTGTGTTTAGCCTGAATTATCTGTTTCCCGGCGATCTGGTCAGTAACCTGACCGGGTTACGGGATATCACGCCCGAACAACATCAACAGTTACAACACTCGCTCGGGCTAAATCAGAGCCTTTGGCAGCAATATATCGAATACAATCGCCGATTGCTGGATGGCAACTGGGGGCTATCTTTTGCCAGTCAGCAGAGCGTGTTACACGAGATTGGCCGGGTGTTGCCGGCAACGCTGGAACTGGCATCTTATGCCCTTTGCCTGAGCCTGCTGGTTGGTATTCCATTAGGCTTGCTGGCGGCAGTAAAAAAAGACAGTGTGCTGGACAAGCTTATTTCCGGGCTGGCGCTGATTGGTTATTCCATGCCGGTGTTCTGGCTGGCGCTGGTCTGCATTATGTTGTTTTCACTGCAACTAGGCTGGCTGCCTACGTCAGGCCGACTCGGCGTTCTGTTTGAAGTCCCGGCCCAGACTGGTTTTGTATTTATCGATATTCTGCTGACACCGGCCATTGACCGCAGTGCGGCAGCTTACAACGCATTGTTACATCTGGCATTACCAACTTTCATTCTGGCCAGTTATCCGACCAACGTAATGGTCCGCTTTGTGCGCCATTCAATGCTCGAAGTGCTGGAACAAAACTACATCAAAACCGCCAGAGCCAAAGGGCTGTCGCGCGCGCAGGTGCTGTACCGACATGGTCTGCGCAACGCATTACTGCCGGTCACCCGGCAGGTTGGGCTGCAATTCAGTACGTTGATCACACTTGCGATGCTGACCGAAGTGATTTTCTCCTGGCCAGGTATTGGACAATGGCTGATCGACAGCATTTATCAGCGCAATTATCCCGCTATTCAAGCAGGTTTATTGGTTGTCTCGAGTCTGGTGATTTGCGTCAACATGCTGACCGAGATCCTGCATACGCTGTTTAACCCACTGGCGCGGAAGCTCTGATGAAAAAGTTGCGCTTGTATTACGAAGAGTACAATAAAAAGCCTTACCAGCTGCTTTGGCGGCATTTTATGCCACAGCACTTCGCCTTGTTCGGCCTGATTATTTTGTCTGTACTGGTCCTGCTGGCAGTCATCAGTCCTTTCGTCAGTCCACACGACCCCTACTTACAAAATTCTGAGCTATTGCTGCTGGCGCCTTCGTGGCAAGGAAATGGCCTGGTATCTTATCCATTTGGCACCGACGATTTAGGGCGGGACCTGATGTCGCGGTTGATGTTGGGTGCCAGTTACAGCTTTGGTCTTGCCATACTGGCTGTAATTGGTTCGATGCTAATCGGCCTGTTGCTGGGCGCATTGGCCGGTATGACACGTGGCGTTCAATCCAGTATTTTTAACCACCTGCTTGATCTTGCCCTGACCATTCCGAGCCTGCTGTTGGCCATCGTAATCGTCGCAGTGCTCGGCCCTGGCCTGATGAATACGATCTGGGCCATTATGTTGGCGTTATTGCCGCAGTTTGTGCACGGTGTTGGTAACGCCATTCAACAACAACTGAAACAGGATTATGTGGTCGCTTATCGTCTGGACGGTGCCAACAACTGGCAAATCCTCTGGTCGGTGGTATTGCCCAACCTGTGGGAACCGGTCTCATTGTTGTTTACCATGGCCTTGTCGACCGCAATTCTGGATATCGCCGCGTTAGGGTTTCTTGGATTAGGTGCACAGGCGCCAACCCCGGAATGGGGCAGTATGGTCGCCGATGCGCTCGATTCAATTTATCTGGCACCCTGGACTGTCGCGCTGCCCGGTTTATTGATTTTTACTACAGTGTTGTCGATCAATCTGGTTGGCGACGGCCTGCGCAAAGCGATGAAAAAACGGCGGGAAAGCTGATGCAGTTATTGGATATCCGCAATCTGACCCTGGAACTGGAAACACCGGATGGCATTGTCAGAGCCGTTGATCGCGTCAACTTATCACTCAGGGAAGGTGAGGTTCGCGGGCTGGTTGGTGAGTCAGGTTCAGGTAAAAGCCTGATTGCCAAAGCGATTATGGGCGTATTACATGAGCGCTGGCATATCTCAGCTGACCGTTTCAGCTGGTGTGGTGAAGATTTGCTTCGACTGCCTTATCGACGCCAACGTGAGATCATCAGCCGGGATATTGCGATGATCTATCAGGAACCCAGCCGCAGCATGGATCCAACCGCACCTATCGGTGAGCAGCTGGCAGAATCGGTGCCTGACCACTTAGTCGAAGGCGTCTCCTGGTGGCAACGTGGCTATTTTCGTCGCAAACGGGCGGTGAATCTTTTGCATAAAGTCGGTATTCGTGATCATCAGGCCGTACTTAACAGTTACCCCTATCAGCTGTCGGAAGGGGTATGCCAAAAAATATCGATTGCGATGGCCATTGCCAAAGACCCCAAATTGCTGATTGCCGACGAACCTACGACTGCACTGGAAAGCACCACCCAAGCTCAGTTATTTCGTTTGCTTGCCAGTTTTAATCAGCTCAAAGGCACCTCGATTCTGCTGATCAGTCACGAATTGGAGACTGTTGCAAAAAATACCGATACGTTGAGTGTGTTGTATTGTGGGCAACTGGTTGAAGCTGGAGAAACAGCTGATCTGCTGCAGAATCCCCGGCATCCTTATACCGATGCACTGATCCGCAGTGTGCCGGAGTTCCAGCCAGATCTCGGGTTCAAACAACAACTCTATGCTTTACACGGCAGCATCCCGACGCTGCAACACCTGCCAATCGGCTGCAGATTGGGGCCACGTTGCCCGAATGCACGCAAAGAATGTGTGAAAACGCCACAACTGGAGCGCCACCAAAACCACTTTTTCAGCTGCCATTTCCCCATTCAGCGGAGCGATACCAATGAGTGATCTGATTGAAGTTCGCAACCTTGGCAAAACCTATCGCAAAGCAACAGGTCTGTTTAATCACAAAGAAATTATTGCTCTGGCTCATGTCAGCTTCACACTACAGGCCGGCGAAACACTGGCGGTTGTTGGCGAAACGGGGTCTGGTAAAAGCACGCTGGCAAAACTTTTGGTTGGGATTGAACAACCGGATCAAGGCGAAATTTGGTATGCCGGTAATCAGATTAATTGCAGCGAATATCGCAAAACGAATCAGTTTATCCGCTACATCTTTCAGGACCCCGCCCGCTCACTGAATCCGAATCAGAAAATTGCCGAGATCCTGCATGCGGTGTTGCGCTACAGTACCGTGCTGAGTTTTGAACAGCGTGAGCAGAAAATCAGCCAAACGCTCAGGTTGCTGGGGTTATTAAATGAGCATGCCAATTATTACCCGCATATGTTCTCTGGTGGTCAGCTGCAACGTGTTGCGCTGGCACGCGCCTTAATCCTGGATCCAAAAGTACTGATCCTGGACGAAGCGTTGACAGCATTAGACCCGTCATTGCGGGCGCAAATCGTCAATTTGTTGCTGGAACTCCAGCAAAACACCGGTATAGCCTATCTGTTGATCACGAATCAGCTAAGACTGGTACGTCACTTTGCCGATCATACGATGGTGTTACATCGTGGTGAATGTCTCGACTATGGCCCGACGGCTGAGGTATTCGCCAATCCGGTGCACGAATTCAGCCGGAAGTTGATTAATAGCGTGCAGTACTAAGCATTGCCACGGACAGCGCCTATCCTGGCCGACGCAAAGATCAACATCGATATAATCTGGAGTCTTTCACTGCCACTCCGGCCATAAAAAAAGCCCGCTATGCGGGCTTTTTTATACAAGTCAAAGTTACTGTTGTTCGGTTGCGGCTGTCAGTACCGACAGATTGCGGCTGATCTCCGACCGTTCCCGCAACGCTTTTTGCACAATAGCAAAATGCGATTGGCTTAACTGGTTCGCCAGATTATCCAGCTCTGCTTGTGCCGGCTCGCCTTGTGCAGGAACATCTGTCACCTTGCTGACTAAAACCAATACAGCGTCACCATTTTGCAACTTGGCGCTGCCAAAACTTACCGCTTTGTCTTTGGTTGGTTTTGCCAACTCAAACGCTTTGGTACGGATCTCTGCATCAAGCGCACCGCCAAACCGGGCAGTAGCAACCGACTTTTCCAGTGTTAGACCATTGGCCGCAACCAGTTCGCTGATCGCCTTACCTGCTTGTAATTCAACCAGTAATGCCGCAGCTTTTTGCTGCGCCAACTCAGCTGACTGTTCAGCAATATAGGCCACCTGCACTTCGGCCTTCACTTCATCAAAAGACTTGTTTTTTGCAGGTTGATGTTCAATCAGACGCGCGACCACTACATGCTGAGGAGCCAGTTCGACTACTTCGCTGTTGGTGCCGGCACTGATGAAATCAGTGTTAAATACTGTATCCAGAAACTTTGGCGTATTCAGTGCCTCAGGCGCAGTGGCACGACTGAACGTGGCGGCCGTCTGTACTTTAGCACCAACTGCAGTTGCAGCTTCCTCCAGATTGTCCGCCACTTCAAAACTGACTTCAGCCAGCTTCTGTTGTAACTCGGCGAACTTCTCTGCAGATTTTTCAGTCTTGACTGCAGTAACAATAGTGTCTTTCACTTCGTCAATGCTTTTCACTTTAGCCGCTTCAATTTCAGTCAGCTTGATGATGTGATAACCGAAAGACGTTTTGACCACCGCTGATAAATCCCCGGCCTTTACCAGTGCATAGGCTGCAGATTCAAACTCAGGCTCCATTACGCCTTTGGTGATGAAATCCAAATCACCACCGTTTTCAGCTGAGACGCTATCTGCAGAATGCTGCTTTGCCAGCGCCGCAAAATCAGCCCCGGCCTGCAGTTCTTTCAGAATACCTTCGGCTTTAGTTTTTACCTCGGCGTTGTCTTCGGCTGATTCCAGCAGGATATGCGATACGCGACGACGCTCTTCACCCTGATAGCGGCTCAGGTTCGCATTATAATATGCGCTGATGTCACCATCATTCACCTGGATGTCTTTGGCTAAATCAGCAGATTTTAACTCTACATACTGCAATGACAGCTGCTCAGGCGTCGCGTAACGCGCCTGATTCTGTTGGTACCAGGTATTGAGCTGTGCATCATCGAACTTGACGTCTTTTGCCAGATCTGTGGCTTTCACCTTGGCATATTCGATATCACGTGTTTGCTGTTGCAACGTCATCAGCGACTTCATTTCACCCGGTAAAGCGAAGTCTGAGCCGGCTAAACCAACTAACAACTGATTGCGGCTATATTGCTCACGTAACAAATCACGCAGTTGGTTAGCTGTAAGATTGCTCTGACGTAACACAGCCAGATAACGGTCGTTATTAAACACACCATCAACCTGAAATTCCGGCATTTTCAGTAAGGCATCTTTTAAGAATTGATCGCTGATCGCAATGCCAAATACCGTACTTTGTTGTTTTAACAGCGTTTCATCAATCAAACGCTCTAATACCTGATTACGGAAATTATTCATGTAATTGGTATCAGCAGCAAGACTGGCAAACATCTCGCCAAACTGCTGTTCCATCCGTGCCCGCTCATTCTGATAGCTTTGTTCAAACTTCGTCCGGCTAATTTCTTCACCGTTGACGACGGCAACCGGTTTATCGGTATTGTTACCGAAGTAGCTGCTGACACCTGAAACCGCAAACGTCAGGATAACGAGGCCCAGCACGACCTGAGCAATGACGCCCTGCGAACCATCTCTGATCTTTTCTAACATGCTTGATTTATCTCTTTTCGCTGCAATAGCTGGCTTAAAAAAAAAGCGCATCTTATCAGATGCGCCTTTTTTATAGAAGCTGTGAAGGAACTGTAACGGGCTTAGTTGATTGTCATCTGAGCGACAGTGGCAACAGGCACGGGTTCCTTTGAGCCCGAATCACTTACCCGGCGCGCCGGATCAGCATTTCTTAGTTAACGCTGTCTTTTAACGCTTTGCCTGGCTTGAAAGAAGGGATCTTCGCAGAAGCGATTTGGATCGTTTCACCAGTTTGTGGGTTACGGCCAGTACGGGCTGCACGCTCGCGTACTGCGAAAGTACCGAAACCAACCAGCGCAACTGAGTCACCTTCCTTTAAAGCTTCAGTAACGGCTTCGATGAACGCGTCAAGAGAACGACCCGCTGCCGCTTTAGAAATGTCTGCACCAGCAGCAATTTTGTCGATAAGTTGAGACTTGTTCACAATATCATCCCCTTCAATTGTTATTATTTTCTACAACCAGATTCAAAGTACATTCTTGTATTCGGCTTTTGTTATATCAAGCCATAAACAGGCTTGCAAGCACAAATCCAAGGGTCCTGAAAAATTCTTGGTGTCTCGCCAGCCCTTGTCCGACAAGGGCTGCACCGAAACTGCCCCTAAATTAGCACAGCCTGAGCTTTTGAAAAGCCCCTAAACCGGATTTTTTTGGGTTTTTTTGGCTCTTGTGCTCTTTTTTTCTTCAGTGATCACAGACATACCGGTTGGCGGCTCCTGTAAAGCCAGTTCCAGCACCTCATCTATCCATTTTACCGGGCAGATTTCGATGTCACCTTTGACGTTATCCGGAATGTCTTTTAGGTCGCGCACGTTGTCATGTGGGATCAATACCCGTTTGATGCCGCCACGATGCGCCGCCAACAACTTCTCTTTCAGGCCACCAATCGGCAAGACTTCGCCGCGCAAGGTGATTTCTCCGGTCATTGCTACATCTGCCCGCACCGGATTGCCGGTCAGACTGGATACCAATGCAGTCACCATCGCAATACCTGCACTAGGACCATCTTTTGGCGTGGCACCTTCAGGTACGTGGATATGGATATCGCGTTTTTCATAGAAGTCTTCGTTGATGCGTAACGTTTCCGCCCGGCTTCTGACCACCGTCATGGCGGCCTGGATGGATTCTTTCATCACGTCGCCAAGCGAACCGGTGTGCGTCAGTTTGCCTTTGCCAACGACCGCAGCCGCTTCAATGGTCAACAAATCACCGCCAACAGAAGTCCAGGCCAGGCCTGTGACCTGTCCAATCCGGTTACTGTCTTCTGCTTTACCGTAATCAAAACGTTGTACGCCTAAAAACTCTTCCAGATTATCCTGGCCAATCCGAACTGTTTTCACGGCTTTGTTCAGCAGTATTTGCTTCACAGCTTTGCGGCACAGTTTGGAGATCTCACGTTCCAGACTGCGCACACCGGCTTCCCGCGTGTAATAGCGGATAATGCCAATAATGGCGCTGTCTTCGACCGTCAGCTCGCCTTTTTTCAGCCCATTTCGTTCAATTTGTTTATTGACCAGGTGCTGTTTGGCGATATTTAATTTTTCGTCTTCGGTGTAGCCAGACAGACGAATCACTTCCATCCGATCCAATAACGCTTCCGGAATATTCAGACTGTTACTGGTCGCGAAGAACATCACATCCGACAGGTCATAATCGACTTCCAGATAATGGTCACTGAAAGATGAATTCTGTTCCGGATCCAATACTTCCAAAAGTGCCGCTGCCGGGTCACCACGAAAATCTGATGCCATCTTGTCGATTTCATCGAGTAAAAACAGCGGATTACGCACGCCGACTTTAGCCATTTTCTGGATAATTTTACCCGGCATAGAACCGATGTAAGTGCGGCGGTGACCACGGATTTCCGCTTCATCCCGCACGCCACCCAGCGCCATCCGCACATACTTACGGCCAGTCGCTTTGGCAACTGACTGACCTAAAGAGGTTTTACCAACACCCGGAGGACCAACCAGGCATAAAATCGGCCCTTTTAATTTGTTGACACGCTGTTGTACTGCCAGATATTCCAGAATTCGTTCTTTTACTTTATCCAGACCATAATGGTCGGCATTGAGAATTTCTTCAGCCAGCGCCAGATTCTTTTTTACTTTAGAACGGGCTTTCCACGGCACCTGTGTCAGCCAGTCGATATAAGAACGAACCACTGTGGCTTCAGCCGACATTGGCGACATCATTTTCAGCTTAGACAATTCAGCGCTGGCTTTGTCTTTAGCCTCCGCTGGCATCTGAGCTGCTTCAATTTTGCGGTTAATCGCTTCGAACTCGTCCGGTGCATCATCCAGCTCGCCCAGCTCACGCTGAATAGCTTTCATCTGCTCGTTCAGGTAATACTCACGCTGACTTTTTTCCATCTGCTTTTTCACGCGGCTACGGATCCGTCGCTCAACTTGCAGAATGTCAATTTCCGACTCCATCATCGCCATCAAATATTCCAGGCGTTCAGTAACGTCGATGATTTCCAGTACTTTTTGCTTATCTTCAACCTTCAGCGGCATGTGTGCCGCCATAGTGTCAGCAAGACGCGCGGCGTCGTCGATACCAGATAAAGCGGTCAGCACTTCCGGCGGGATTTTTTTGTTGAGTTTGATGTAGCCTTCAAACTGGTTCACCGCTGAACGCAGAAAAACTTCCTGCTCGCGGCTATCGAGTTCTGGTGATGCAATGACATCGACATAGGCCATAAAGGTTTTGTCGGTTTCAGTAAACCCAGCCAGTTTGGCCCGACGCCCCCCTTCCACCAGCACTTTCACAGTGCCGTCTGGCAATTTCAGTAATTGCAGGATAGTGGCGACAGTCCCGACAGTAAACAAATCAGCCTCAGCCGGGTCGTCCAGTGTCGCGTCTTTCTGCGCCACCAGAAAAATTTGTTTGTCTTTGTCCATGGCCGCATCCAGGCACTTGATGGACTTTGCCCGCCCGACGAATAATGGGATCACCATATGCGGATAGACAACTACGTCGCGTAATGCCAATACAGGCATATGCAAACGTTCGACTGTTGCTTCTGTCATTAAATTACTCTCGAATTAGTTACTTCAGGCGTGATTACAGGAGTATATGGGGTTCAAAAGCTTCAGTTCAACGCCACGAAAAAAAAAAGGCCAAAAGTTATTAGTTACCGGTCAAAACAACAGCAAGATATTGAAACAAGATACAAAACCGTCAAATCTTTGTACGCATACTCAATTTAAAACAGGTCGCAAAAAAGGAGCCGAAGCTCCTTTTTATTCATACATCTCCCGCAGCATTATACGCTGCGCCAACACGAGTGGTTTAGTGCGATTCAGCCGCAACCTTTTCCGGGTTTTGATACATCAGGATTGGCTGTGATTCGCCGCGGATCACCGTTTCATCAACCACCACCTTCGCCACGTCCTGCATCGATGGCAGTTCATACATGGTATCCAGTAATACGCCTTCAACTATCGAGCGCAGGCCACGGGCGCCGGTTTTACGCTCCATCGCTTTTTGCGCGATGGCTTTTAGTGCGTCTTCACGGAATTCGAGTTCAACACCTTCCATCTGGAACAATGCACCAAACTGTTTGATCAGCGCATTTTTTGGTTGACTCAGAATTTGCATCAGTGCCGCTAAATCCAGCTCCGTCAATGTGGCGACAACCGGCAGACGTCCGATAAACTCCGGGATCAAACCGAATTTCACCAGATCTTCCGGTTCCACATCACGGAAACTTTCCGTCAGGCTACGACTGGATTCTTTGCTCTTCACCTGTGCACCAAAGCCGATACTCGAACCTTTTGCACTACGTTGCTCGATAATCTTATCCAGACCCGCGAATGCGCCACCACAGATGAACAAAATCTTCGACGTATCAACTTGCAGGAATTCCTGCTGCGGATGTTTTCGACCACCTTGCGGTGGTACTGATGCGACAGTGCCTTCGATCAGCTTCAACAGGGCCTGTTGCACGCCTTCACCCGACACATCACGGGTGATCGAAGGGTTTTCTGATTTGCGCGAAATTTTGTCGATTTCATCGATATAAACAATACCACGCTGGGCTTTTTCGACATCATAGTCGCATTTTTGCAGCAGTTTCTGAATGATGTTTTCGACGTCTTCACCGACATAACCGGCTTCGGTTAACGTGGTGGCATCTGCCATGGTAAATGGCACATCGAGCAAACGGGCCAATGTTTCCGCCAGCAAAGTTTTACCGCTACCAGTTGGACCAATCAACAGAATATTTGACTTACCCAGCTCAACATCCTGTTTCTGTCCCACAGTGCGCAGGCGTTTATAGTGATTGTATACCGCAACCGCCAGAACTTTTTTCGCGTGTTCCTGGCCGATGACATAATCATCCAGGTGGTTGCGGATCTCTTTGGGCGTTGGCAGTTTATTACCATCCCGTTTTGGCGAAATATCTTTAATTTCTTCACGAATAATGTCGTTGCACAGGTCAACGCATTCATCACAGATATACACCTGTGGGCCTGCGATCAACTTACGCACTTCATGTTGCGATTTGCCACAGAAAGAGCAATACAGCAACTTGCTACTCTTCTCGCCATCAGTGCGATCAGACATGGAACTACCTCATTCTTGCTAAAGCGACGTCTATGACGCCGCCTCTTATCTATACTGACATTGGCCAGTCTTATTTGGCTTCGCGTTTGGTCAGGATTTGGTCGACCAGACCATAATCCACCGCTTGCTGCGCACTTAAGAAATTATCGCGTTCAGTGTCGCGCACCACTTCTTCCAGCGTCTTGCCACAATGCTCTGCCATCAGACGATTCAGTTTTTCTTTGATCGTCAGAATCTCTCGGGCATGGATTTCAAAATCGGTTGCCTGGCCCTGGAAACCACCTAAAGGTTGGTGGATCATCACACGGGCGTTTGGCAACACATACCGCTTACCTTTGGTGCCGCCTGATAACAGGAAGGCTCCCATACTGGCGGCCTGGCCAACACAAACTGTCGCGATATCACATTTGATATACCGCATCGTGTCGTAGATGGCGAGGCCAGCGGTAACAGAACCACCCGGTGAGTTGATATAAATGTAGATATCTTTTTCCGGATTTTCTGATTCGAGGAACAGTAACTGCGCCACGATCAGATTGGCCATATGGTCTTCAACCTGGCCGGTCAGAAAAATAACCCGTTCTTTCAACAGACGGGAATAAATGTCAAATGAACGCTCACCTTTGGCGGTTTGCTCGATGACGATGGGGACTAACGCGTTAACTAATTCATTCATATGAGGTGTTGACACCATAACTGATTCCCTGAAATGCGGCAGCACAAATGAAAATGGCCTGAACACTGCTGCTCAGGCCATTAAAGCTGTCGCTCTGCCTAAAGTCAATCTTAGTTCGCAGCAGCCGGATTCATAATTTCGTCGAACTTCGCCGCTTGCTCAGTGACTTTGGCTTTTGCCAAAACCAGATCAATGGCTTGTTCTTCCAGTGCGACGTTGCGCATACCCTGCAACAGCTCTTTGTTGCTGTTGTAGTATTGCACCACTTCTTTTGGATCTTCGTAAGCAGAAGCGACAGTTTCAATCAGCGCTTGCACGCGGCTGTCATCAACTTGCAGATTGTTTGTTTTGATCACTTCACCCAATAACAGACCTACTTTGACGCGGTCGCGGGCTTGTTCAGTGAACAGTGCTGCTGGCAGTTCTGGCAGGTTCTTCGCATTCATGTTCTGGCCGAAACGTTGCAGAGCCTGACGACGCAGTACTTCCACTTCGCTGTCGATCAGTGCTTGTGGCACTTCCAGTTCATGGTTTGCCAATAAACCTTTGATCACTTGCTCTTTCACTTTGCCTTTAATGGCTTGATTCAGCTCGCGCTCCATGTTCTTGCGCACTTCGGTGTGCAGCGCGTCAACGCTGTTTTCACCCAAGCCAAACAGCTTAACAAATTCTTCATTTACTTCTGGCAACACTTGCGTTTCAACGCTGTTCAGCGTGATTGCGAACTGTGCAGCTTTGCCTTTCAGGTTTTCTGCATGGTATTCCGCAGGGAAATTCACGTCGATAGTGAACTGCTCGCCGGCTTTTTTACCGATGATGCCATCTTCAAAACCTGGGATCATCCGCCCCTGGCCCAGTTCCAGTGTGAAAGCAGCTGCTTTGCCGCCTTCGAATTCTTCGCCATCGATTGAACCAGAGAAGTCCATGTTGACGCGATCACCAGCAGTTGCGGCATCAGCTTTAGCTGCCCATGTCGCGTGTTGCTTACGCAGTGTTTCGATCATTTTGCTCATGTCGTCAGCAGCGATCTCAACCACTGGCTTGGTCACTTCGACTTTGTCGAGGCCAGTCAATGCAACTTCAGGATATACTTCGAAAGTGGCAGAGAATGCCAGATCCTGACCTTCAGCCAGTTGACCTGGTTCGAAAGTCGGGTTGCCCGCCAGATTCAGCTTGTTGCTGACAACAGCCTGATAAAAATGGTTTTGCATCTGACGTGAAGCCACGTCTTGCAGTACTGATAAACCGAACATTTTCTTGATAATTGCGACTGGCGCTTTGCCTGGACGGAAACCATCTACGCGACGGTTTTTGGCAATTTGACGTAATTCTTTCTCGACTTCAACACTGATGGCGGCCGCCGGAACTGTAATATTGACACGGCGCTCTAAACCCTGAGTGGTTTCAACAGAAACTTGCATTTTGTTACCTCAAAATCAAAATCGGGCGTAGCGATACGCCTGCTTACCAGAGCCTGGCACTGTTGCATTAGAAGCTATGGCCGCCAAGCTGAACGTTTAATAGGACGCGGCATTATAGCGGGGGTTTTTCGAGGCGTCGAGCATTTGATTAAAACTCAGCATTGGCGCGCTCTGGCGCTGAGTTTTGACGGTGTTCTGCTGCATTTTTCCCAGCTATTTTGCTGCGATTTCTGCTGTCATAACCAGTCGTCTGTAGCCGGCACCATAATAATCGATCTCTTCACCACTCTGCCGAAATCCATGTTGCTGATATAGCCGTATTGCCGCCTCGTTTGCTGGATCTGCCGTCAGCCAGATCTGCCGGACTGTGGGAGCAATAGCCGGCAAGGCATCAAAAAAAGACCGCAGCAACGCTTTCCCCACCCCTTGCCCCTGCGCCTGCGGCGCCACGGCAAAAGACATCAGGCTCAGACGCGCCGGGTCAGCATATTCAGCAGCACAAAGCAGATATGCCAGGATTTGTTCATCCCGCCGGGCGACCCAAAACAATTCAGGCCACAGATCATAGGCCTGGCGGAAAAAAAATACCGGATATACCGGCGGCGGAAATGCTGTCGCCTCGAGCTGCGCCACGGCAGCAATCTGATGTTTTAACACGGGGCCAAAGCAGATCACACCCGACAACTCAGTCATATACACTCCTGATTAATCTGCAGTCAAAGCGGTTGATGCCAGACCGGTTCTGCTGCCAGTGTACCGGTACGACCTGACGGCAGCCAGCTTTACAGCAAAAAGCACAGCCTGTTAAGGTGCTGTCTGCACTCCCCCTGACGGTGACCTGATGAAGTATATTGATTTGAATGCCGACCTCGGCGAAGGGTGCGGTGATGATCTGGCGATTATCCCGTTGTTATCATCTGCCAATATCAGTTGTGGCGCCCATGCAGGCAGCGAAGCCGATATCCTTAATGCGCTGCGGGCCTGTAAGCAACATCAGGTGTGTGTCGGTGCACATCCTTCCTACCCGGACCGGACCAACTTCGGTCGTCAGACTATGCTGATGACCGCCGCTGAACTCGTCAGCAGTCTGCAACAGCAACTGCAATATTTCCAACAATTGGCCAACAAAAACGGTGTGGTGATGGCCTACGTTAAACCACACGGGGCTTTATATAACCAGGCCGCAGTGGACTGCGATTTGGCGGCACTGATAGTCGAAGTAATTAAAGCCCATCGCGCTGATTTGGCAGTGTTGACCTTACCCGACTGCGCGCTGTTTCATGCTGCCAAGGCTGCAGGCATACCGGTTTTCCAGGAGGCTTTTGCCGATCGGGCTTATCTGGCAACGGGTCAGCTGGTACCACGTAGTCAGCCCGGTGCGGTACTGGGTCATCAGGCTGCTCTGCAGCAAAGCCTCAGACTGGTGCAAACCGGCATCATCAATAGCATCGAGCAGCAAGAATTACAGTTAACTGCTGACAGTTTGTGTCTGCATGGCGACAGCCCTGAAGCGTTACATCTCGCCCGCGATTTGTCCTCGACATTAAAGCTGGCCGGCGTCCATATCCGCTCATTTTTACGGGGTGCAGCATGAACTACTGGCCTTTGCTCGGCATCGCGGTCGTGATGATTGGTTTTGTCCTGCGGTTTAATGCGGTTTTAGTCGTGATCAGCGCCGGGATTGTGACGGGCCTCTGTGCCTTGATGCCGCCCGTCGAACTGCTTAGCGCCATCGGCGAGAGTTTCCTGAAAACCCGCTCATTGCCGGTGATCTTGCTGTTACCACTGGCCATTATTGGCTTGCTGGAACGGCACGGGCTGAAACAACAGGCGCAGCGTTTTATCGCCGGCGTCAAAGGCGCCACAGTAGGCCGGTTACTCAGTATTTATCTGCTGGCGCGCGAAGGCAGTGCCGCTTTGGGCTTAACCAGCCTCGGCGGCCACCCGCAAATGGTCAGGCCGCTGGTCGCGCCGATGGCCGAAGCACTGGCGGAACGCCAGTATCCCGGCCTGTCGCAACAAGTGCGTGACAAAGTAAAAGCTATGGCTGCCGCCACTGACAATATCGGTTTATTTTTTGGTGAAGATATTTTTGTCGCTTTTGGCGCCATCGTGCTGATGCATACTTTTTTGCGCGAATCCGGCATCGAAACCGATCCGATGCACATCGCATTCTGGGGCATCCCTACCGCCATTGCGGCGTTGCTTATTCATACGGTCCGCTTGCGCCGGCTTGACCACTTTCTGGCGACTGAACAAACAAGGCTGGCACAAGTCGCCCCGCAGCAAACGGAGCCAAACTGATGCTGACATTAACCCATCTGTATTGGCTGGTCGGCGCCATCATGGCACTGGTTGCTGTACTGACTTTATTGGATCCACAGCATCCGCGCCGGTTTCGCAGCGGTTTGTTCTGGTTAAGCTATGCCGCTATTTTTGTCGTCGGTGATGATTTGCCAACTGCGGCCGTTGGCGCACTGGTGCTCGGGATGGCCTTGCTGGCAGGGCTTGGCGGGCTTGCGGCCGGCCCTTATCAGGCATTGACGGACAAGGTGCAACAGGTATCGTTAGATCGGCTGGGTAAAAAGCTGTTTATTCCGGCATTGGCGATCCCTGGTTTTACCCTGTTGCTGGTGCTGGCCATGGGGCAACTGCCGGCCTTGCATTGGTTTGACCCGAAAAACCTGACCTTGTTGAGTCTGGGGATTGCCTGTGTGCTGGCGTTTGCTATTGCCTGTTACCTGACCCGCGAATCACCGCGTCAGGGTGGACTTGAAGCCAAACGCTTGCTGGAAGCAATCGGCTGGGCATTTTTATTGCCACATTTACTGGCCACCTTAGGTTTGTTGTTTAATCAGGCCGGCGTTGGTCAAATCATCGCGGCGCTCAGCCATGAATACCTGCAGCTCGACAGCCGGCTGGCAGCTGTTGCCGCGTATGCCCTCGCCATGGCCGGTTTTACCATCATTATGGGCAATGCCTTTGCAGCTTTTCCGGTGATCACTGCAGGCCTTGGCATTCCGTTGTTGATCCAGCAGCATGACGCAAATCCGGCGGTGATGGCGGCGATTGGAATGTTCTGTGGTTATTGCGGTACATTGCTGACGCCGATGGCGGCGAATTTTAATATCGTTCCTGTGGCATTATTAGGACTGAAAGACCAGCATGCGGTGATCAAAGCACAGGCGCCGACGGCGCTGTTGCTGCTGGCCGTCAATATTGTATTGCTGGATCAGCTGGCATTTTTGTAACGGGCGCATTCTGATGAAAGTTCTGTTTACCGGTTTTGAACCTTTTGGCGGCGAAAGCACTAATCCAAGCGCTGTCGCAGTGGAGCAGATTTGCCTAGCTGCCGCCGCCGGCTGGTGTGCAGTGGCAGGCTTTGATTTTGCCGGTCGAATTCAACCGCAGCGCCGAACTGCTTAAATCCTGCATCAACAGCTGGCAACCCGATCTGGTGCTCTGCGTTGGTCAGGCTGGTGGCCGGCCGCAGATCAGTCTCGAACAAGTCGCCATTAATTTGCTGGAAGCGCGCATCCCGGACAACAGCGGCTGGCAACCCAGTGGCGAGCCAATTGTGGCGACAGGCCCCGCCGCTTATTTTAGTACGCTGCCACTTAAAGCAATCCGTCAGCAGCTGCAACAACAGGGGATCCCTGCGAATATTTCTTACACGGCAGGCACTTATGTTTGTAATGCGCTGATGTATCAGTTGCTGCATCAGCTGTCATCCATGGTCGGCCGACGTGGTGGATTCATTCACATTCCGTATACGCCAGAACAAGCAGCCGGCAAGCCGGACGCAGCCAGTCTGTCAGTTACTGTTGTTGTTCAAGCGTTGCTTGAAATCGTCCGATGTTGCCAGCAATATTCAGAGGATATCACGGCAGCCGGCGGGACTCTGGATTAGTGCTGCGCCTGCTCGAGTTTGAGCAGTTCATGCACAGTCACAAACCGATACCCCTGAGCTTTTAGCTGCCGGATGATCTCCGGCACTGCCTGCATCGTCGCCTGTCGGCTGTCATACATCACATGCAGTAAAATAATCGAGCCGGGCTTAGTCTGTTGCACGGTAAAGTCGACCAAAGCTTGCGGATCATTGGCAATTTTCGGGAAATTTTCCGGCGCCACATCCCAGGTCACGCTGACACGATGGTGTTTCATCAGATACCAGGGCAATATCAATAACTTTTTGCCATAAGGCGGCCGAAAGTAAATTACCCCATCCACACCACTATCACGCAGCAGCGTATCGGTTTGTTCAATTTCAGCGGCAATAAAAGCCGGCGATTTAAAGATCATCCGCTGATGACTAAAACTATGATTGCCCACCTGATGACCGGCGGCCAAAATTTGCCGCACCAAATACGGATGTTGCTGCACTTCCTGACCAATCAGGAAAAAGGTGGCGGGGATTTGTTGCTCTGCAAGAATTTGCAGAATTTGGTTGGTTTTGTCTGGTGTTGGGCCATCGTCGAACGTCAAGGCGACTACTTTTTCGCTGATCAACGCCTGACTTTTAATCTCACCAAACACCTGCAGGTCCGGCAAACTACTTAAACGCCAGACAGCCGCGACACTAAATAACACCAGGACAAGCAAAAACATAAAATGGCTTTGTACACGCATGCCTGAGATCCTTAGCAGTCCTGTGCCGGACTTGTTGTTCTGTACTTTCAGTCAGACTGAAATGAAGGACGTGGATATAAGCATAAATTGCGCCAGCATCATGTATGTCCCTGCAAAATTGACAGAAAGGCGGCACGGCAACTGCTAACGCGCAGTTGCTACTTAAAGTTGGATTTTTACATTACACAAAATGTAAAATTAACTGACACCATATCGATTTTAACCGGGCAAACTAATATGCTGCCGCACCCGCTCAGCCAGACCAAGCCCTGCTTCAGACATCGTCAGATAGGTATGATCCGCCCCTGCCGCCATAATTTTGCTCGCTTCATCCTGTTGCATCGAATGCGACACAATCAGGCCGGCAAAACCTGCGGCACGCAGTTTTTGCGTCGCGATGAGCTTGGCTTCACTGTCACTGAGGCACAGGATCACCGCTTTGACCCGGCCTAAATCCAAGCCCTGCCAAAATACCTGGTCTTCTGCATCGGCAAATAAGACGTTGTCACCGCGTTCCTGAAATTGCCGGACCCGCGCCGGATCCGAATCAAGGCCAACCAGATGGGTTTTGTGTTTCAGATAATCATAAGCCGCACCACCGGTACGCCCCATCCCCATAATCATCACTTCTGCTTCACCTAAGGTGACCGGTTGTTCGTCTGGGTGATGGATATTTCGTTCCAGCGGGATCAACCGGCTGGCCAACCGTTCATACAGCGGGTGCGCATAACGGTTCAGTGGCGCCGAGATGACAAAGGACAAAGCGACCGTCAATGCCAGCGGGATCAAAAATTGAGGCATCGCAACACTGGCCACAATCAAGGCGAATTCACTGTAATTACTCAACGTCAAACCGGAGAGAAAAGCACTGCGGGCACGCAGTTTAAACAATACCAACAATGCAAAAAACAACGCAGCTTTAAGCGGTAACATGACCGACATCAGCACTGCAAACAGCCAGGCACTTTGATCCGGCAGACCACCAAGGCCAATTTGCAGGAAAAAGCCCACCAGAAAAAACTCTTTTAAACTCCACAACGTCTTCGACAATTCACCCGCTCTGGGGTGTTTGGCCAGCAAAGCGCCAAACACCAGTGCGCCAAGTTCCGCACTGAGACCAACTGCATGAAAGCCCATGCCACCGGCAACCACGGCGAGCAGAACACCAAACAGGATCTGCAGGTCATCATGACCGGTTAAATCCAACAGCTTAAACAATAAAGGCCGCAGCAGCGGCACTGCCAGTACTAATAACGCCCAATACGATGGTGTAATACCGCTGGAAAAACTCAGCATGGCCATCGCAATTAAATCCTGCACCACCAGAATACCGACGGCTACACGGCCATGAAAGGCGCGGATCTCGCGTTTTCCTTCCAATACCTTGGCGGCTAACACCGTTGATGAAAACGCCAGCGCAGCTCCAAGCATCAATGCGTGATACCAGCTCGGGGCAAACACCAGCCAGATCACCGGCGCATACAATAACGCCGACAACGCAAAATGCAGCACGCTCCCCCCTAAAACCTCAGGTTTCAGCAGGCTTCGGACGTTTAGCTTCAAACCAACAGTAAACAATAACAACAGCACACCCAGATGTGCCACATGCTCGATAATAGCGTGGCCTTGTGGCAACTGTAGCGCTTCGGTACTGGCGGTAATGGCAAAGCCAGCTGCCAGATAACCAATTAATGGCGGCAGCCCGCATACGCGCACCAGCATGCCAAGACTAAAAGCAAACCCAATCCAGACGGCTTCTAAAATCAACGCTCACTCCTGTCACTCTTATTGTTTTAGTCTGACAGCCACAGTTACTGCCATCAAGATAACCGATTGCGCCAGATCAACTAAGCTGGCTTAGTTTTTTCAGTGCCAGCGCCTGTTTTGCACTTTGCCATTCGGCAGAAGTGATGGCCGATGTCGGGCTGCTTTGTGCATCAATATCCTGCCGGCGCGCTGCACAGCGTTGCAGGATCTGCAGTTGCTGAGCATCCGTTCTTTTGTTCCAGTCAACAATCTCTTCGATATGACGATAGCAGCCGGTACAGATTTTATCGTTGTTGAGTTTACAACAAGCGACACAAGGTGAATCCATTAAGGCCTCCGGCCAATCAGTTGGCAAGTTTGGTTGCAAGTATGCCAAAAATTTGTCGGATTGACTCGCGTAATCCAAACAGGGCTGATTTAACTTGTTCCTGAACCGGCAAATCACTGACGTTTGTCGCTGTGCAGCGCCTGACAGGCGCAGGTTGCCGGGCTACCTCTTACATTCCGTCTAAGGCTGTGGCAGGTTTAAGCTTTGACCAACCAGATCTGCAACAGCAGACATCAATCCCAGGGACCTCTATGAACAAATGGCAACCGGCAGTGCTGGCACTTTGTGTCACCTCTGCTTTATTTCCGGCATTGGCCGCAGATAAAAAAGCGCAATGGGACGTCAACGCCCCGCAAGGTAAATTCGAAACGGTACAAATTAATACCGACAGCGGCACCTGGATGAATGTGGATGTCAGTCCGGATGGTAAAACCCTGGTGTTTGATGTGCTGGGTGACATTTATACCATGCCAGTCAGCGGTGGCACTGCCAAACGCTTAACCTCTGACATCGGCTGGCAAATGCAGCCAAGTTTCAGCCCGGATGGCAAATTCATCACTTACACCTCGGATGAAGGCGGCGGCGACAATATCTGGTTGATGAACGCCGATGGCAGCAATGCCCATGCCGTGACCGAAGAAACCTTCCGCTTGCTGAACAGCCCGGCGTGGAGCCCAGACGGTGAATTTATCGTCGCGCGCAAGCACTTTACCAACACCCGTTCTTTAGGCGCCGGTGAAGTCTGGATGTATCACAAATCCGGCGGCAATGGCGTGATGCTGACAGAAAAAGCCAATGATGAGAAAGATTTAGGCGAACCGGCTTTTTCACCGGATGGCAAATATGTCTATTTCTCGCAGGACGACACGCCGGGAAAAACCTTCCATTACAGCAAAGATTCCGAGCAAGGCATTTATGTCATCAAACGCTTTGAACGCGAAACCGGCAAAATCGAAGTGTTATTAGAAGGTGCTGGCGGCGCGATTCGCCCGACACCATCGCCGGACGGTAAATTCCTCGCCTATATCCGCCGAATAGATTTCCAGACCACCTTGATGCTGTATAACTTAGAGTCCGGTGAAACCACTGAGCTTTACGGCAAGCTCGACCGCGACATGCAGGAAACCTGGGCCATCCATGGCGTTTACCCGCAAATGAGCTGGACGCCGGACAATAAAGCCATTGTGTTCTGGGCCGGCGGTAAGATCCAGAAACTGGATGTCGCCAGCAAACAAGTGGCGGCGATCCCGTTTAAAGTCGATGTTGAGAAGAAAATCCAGCAGGCCGTGCGGGTCAAACAAGATCTGGACCACGACAACATCGACGTGAAAATGCTGCGTTTTGTGCAGGCGTCACCGGATGGCAACACAGTGGTGTATTCAGCGCTCGGCCATTTGTACAAAGTTGCCGCCAAAGGCGGTAAACCGCAACGGCTGACCGCGCAAAACGAACATTTTGAACTGTACCCGTCATTTTCCCGCGATGGCAAAAAGCTGGTGTATGTCAGCTGGCATGACCAACAGCAGGGTCAAATTAAAGTGATTGATTTGACCAACAATCAGGTGACAACTGTGGTCAGTGCACCGGGTAAATATCTGGAACCTTCGTTCAGCCCGGACAGCAAAACTCTGGTGTTCCGTAAAGGTGGCGCCGGCAGTCTGCTCGACAAACGCTGGTCACTCAATACCGGTATTTACACGGTACCGGCCGCCGGTGGCGAGCTGAAACTGGTCAGCCGCAACGGCTTTGCGCCGCATTTCGCTGACCGTAACGACCGGATTTTTGCCATGGATTATGGTCAGTCGCCGACGTTACTGGCGATTGACCTGACGACCGAAACCCAGCGCACCTTATACAGCGCCAAATACGGCACTGAATTTAAAGTGTCACCGGATGGCAAATACGTGGCTTTTGCCGACCGCTTTAAAGTGTATGTCACGCCATTTGCCGAGCGCGGCGCTGTCATTGATATCAGTGGCAGCGACACCCAGTTCCCGGTTCGGCAGCTGTCTGTGCGCGCCGGTGAGAACATCAGCTGGAGCGGTAACAGCAAACAGCTGTACTGGAACTTAGGCCCGGAGCTTTATCACGCCAACTTAAGCAGCGTGTTTGACGTCGGCAGCGACAAAGCGGCGGACAAGTTTAAAGTCGCCAACGGCCAGAATATCAGTTTCACCACGCCGGCTTACCAGGCGCAAGGTGTGGTGGCATTTGTCGGCGGCCAGATCATCACCATGCAAGGCGATAAAGTCATCTCTGATGGTGTAGTACTGGTAGAAGGCAATAAAATCAAAGCCGTCGGCACTGCCGGTGAAGTGAAGGTGCCAGCCGGCGCCAAAATCATCGACATCAAAGGCAAAACGTTAATGCCGGGCCTGTTTGATGCACACGCGCACGGCAGTCAGGGCGTGAATCAAATTATCCCGCAGCAAAACTATGCCAACTATGCGTCGCTGGCGCTTGGCGTCACCAGCATCCATGACCCGTCCAACGACACGCAGGAAATCTTCACGGCCAGCGAAATGCAAAAAACCGGGCAGATTGTTGGCCCGCGCATTTTCTCCACCGGCACTATTTTGTACGGCGCCTATGGTGCCGGATATACCTCGCATGTCGATAGTCTGGACGATGCGAAATTCCATCTGGAACGCTTAAAGAAAGTCGGCGCTTTTTCGGTAAAAAGCTATAACCAGCCACGCCGCAATCAGCGTCAGCAAATCATTGAAGCGGCGCGTGAGCTCGACATGATGGTGGTGCCGGAAGGTGGTTCACTGCTGCAACACAACCTCAGCATGGCGGTTGATGGCCATACTACGCTGGAGCATTCTCTACCGGCGGCCAAACTGTATGACGATGTGAAGCAACTGTGGCGCGCCACCAAAACTGCCTACACGCCTACCCTGGTGGTGGCTTATGGCGGCATCTGGGGCGAAAACTACTGGTACGATAAAACCGAAGTGTGGAAACACCCTCGCCTGTCGAAATATGTGCCGATGGACGAGTTACGGCCGCGCAGTATGCGCCGCCCGACTGCACCCGACTCGCACTACAACCACTTCAGCATCGCCAAAATGGCGAAAGAGCTCAGTGACGAGGGCGTGATCACCAATATCGGCGCACACGGTCAGCGTGAAAGTTTAGGCGCGCACTGGGAAATTTGGATGTTCGCCCAAGGCGGCATGAGCCCATTGCAAGCGCTGAAAACCGCCACCATTAACCCGGCGAAAACCTTTGGTATGGACCATCAGTTAGGTTCCGTCGAAGCCGGCAAACTGGCCGACCTGATTGTCATCGACGGCAACCCGCTTGCGGACATCCGTCAGAGTGAGCGGGTGCAATACACTATGGTCAATGGTCGTTTGTTTGATGCGGAATCGATGAATGAACTGAACGGTCAGCAACAACAACGCCTGCCGTTTTACTTTGAAAAACGATAAGCAAGCCCTGTGAGTCATCGCAAAACGCCGGCAGCTGCCGGCGTTTTTCTTTCTATTTTCTGCAAGTGTTACTGGCTTTTAATGCGCTTTTTTATCGACAGCACCCGATTTATGCTGCGAGCAGTTAATTAAACGGAGCGCTTTATGTCTGCAATCCCCTCACTGCCGATGTTTTTTATCGGTCACGGCAGCCCGATGAATGCGCTGGAGTCTAACCGTTGGACGACAGAGTGGCGTCAGCAGGTGGCAGCCCTGCAGCCTAAGGCGATTCTGATGATTTCTGCCCATTGGGATAAACCTGGGCTAGGGGTGCTGAGCGAGCCACTGCCCCGAACCATTCATGATCTTGGCGGTTTTCCGTCTGAGTTGTATCAGCAGCAATACCCGGCGCCGGGCTCACCGGCTCTGGCTGCACTGCTGCTCGAGTTATTAGCGGATGACGGCGCGGTCGCAGACGGTCAGTGGGGTTTTGACCACGGCTCCTGGTCGGTGCTCTGTCATGCCTTCCCGGCAGCCGATGTGCCTGTGGTGCAGCTCTCGATAGACAGTCACAAAGACGCTGCCTGGCATTTAGCGCTTGGCAAAAAACTGGCGGTTTTACGCAGCGAAGGCGTGCTTATCATGGCTTCCGGCAACATAGTGCATAACCTGCGGTTGCTGGACTGGCGCGACGGCCCGGCACCAGGCTGGGCAGTGCAATTCTTACAGCAGGTGCAAAGTTGTATCGACAGCAGAGACTGGCAGAAACTGACCGACTATCGCAACTGGGGTGAGGCGGCAGCACTGGCTGTACCCCATCCGGACCACTTGCTGCCACTGTTTTATCTGCTCGGCGCTGCGGATAACGAGGAGCAGCTGCACTGGTTTAATCAGGATTTTACGCTGGGCAATCTCGCTATGCATTGCCTGCGGATTGGCGGGCAGTGAGCATCGGACAATCATTCACATCGGCGTGAGATTGAGCATTTTCATATTATTGAGATATTGCTGATAATCCGCTGGCTCACAATAGCTGGTGTCTTTCAGCAGTTGCAGCGTTTCTTCTGCGTCTTTTTTCATATGCTCGTAGTGCTCAAAGCGGTAAGAAGGAAATTGCCACTGATTAAATGTCTGCAGGTTTTCCAGCGAAGCCCGCAACACCATACAATGGATCTTACGCATGCCGGCAAACTGCGGTTCCAAATGTTGACCCGTGCTTTTTAACAGCTGTATCTCCGTCTTAATCACACTCATCTCAGTGCGCGGCGCAGATGTCATAAAAAACACCAGCAACAAATAACCAGGGCCACCAACCACCGACGCACCGGCGAAAAAGGTAGCCAGATAACCTAAAAAAGTTGTGATTGATTTCATCTAGTCTGCACCGCCACTAATTGCATTTAGTTGCAATCATTGACACAGGCAGCGCAGGCGGTCAAGTTTCAGCGCCCTATTACAATCTGGCCAGTTTACGTTTCTCTTCCAGCCGCTCAGCCGCGTTGCTCCATTGTTCGAGTGTTACATCCTGCTGCGCCATGGCTTTGCTCAGGGCCGGCTGTGGTGCCAGAATAGCGGGTTTTGGCAGCAACAGCGTCACAACAGCATCCAGCAGTGCGATAGCGCAAAAACCTGCAACAAAATAGCCGACTGCTACTTTTTGTTGTGTTGTTGGGTGCCAAGCCATGTTTTTACCTCTGCTAACCATTGTTCACGGGCGGCGGATTTGAGAGCCCGCTCTTCAAAATAACCATATTGCAGGCGTTTATCTGATTTGAGTTCCAACATGATGCGATCCTTGCCTTCTTTTAAATCATGAAACTCTAAATCTCCGGCTTTCAGCGTCGCGGCATATTTCAGCACCAGCGCGCGAAATTCCGGGTTCAGCCCCTTTGGCGCAGCCAGCTCTATGCGGCATAAGTTATTGCGGCATTCGCTGTCGTAGATACGCAGCTCGTTAGCGCCGACATTCTGTGCGATGTGGGCAATCATAAACTCAGTGGCTTCCGCCCAGCTGTCGTCACGATCCTGGTCGGCAAAATCGGCGTTGGCAGCAATCAGCGCCAGTTCCAAATCACGTAACTTATTCAGCTCCAGCTGGGCGTTCAACGCCGGCAAAGCCGGCTCCGAGTATTTGGTATAAAACGACATTAACGGCGCTAATGCTGCCGCCGTCTCGGCTTCAGATTGCCATAACGCCTGCCATTGCCACTGCGGCGCATGGGCAAATGGCCATAACAGATAGGCGCAGACACCGGCGGCCAGCGCCCGGTATTGCAGTGGGATTTGTTCTAGCGACCAGCGCATCTATGCACCTGAATTTGTTGAAAAAACTGATGGTATGGTAACAGAATCCAGCAACAGGCCGTACTGACGCACCGCGAGATCTGGCAATAAACTAAACAAAATATCCTGCTGATAAACAAAACCAAGTTTTTCCAGCACGCGGATCGAACCTTGGTTATCCGGATGCACTAAGCCAAAGATCTGGTGTTGCACCGTGCCTTGTGGACAGTGTAGCGACCGCAGTTTCGCGTCAGCCAGCACCGCAACTGCCGCTTCAACAGCCAATCCCTGCCCCCAATAAGATGGCAATAAGCGATAGCCCAAGTCAAAACCATTGATTTCATCGACCCATTTCAAGCCACAAAAACCAATAATATCGCCACTTTGTGGCCACACTATCGCCAGCCGGCCAAAGCCGGTGCGCTGATAATCTGCAAGTGGATGACTTTGCAAATAAGCTATTGCTTCGTCAACAGTTTGCATTGGTGGTGAGCCAATGTAACGCATCACCACCGGGTCGCTGCCGAGCCGGAACATTGCCGGTACGTCAGCAGCGGTAAAAGGCCGCAGCTGCAGCCTGGCGGTGTGGATCAATTCAGCCATGAAACCGCATCCTGCAATTGCACTTAGCCTCTGCCCTTTTTATAAGACGCCTGACCTGATGATTTAGAAGTCTGTTGCTGTTTGCGAATAAGTGCCTCTTTCACCGGGTTCATACCGGTGTGTTTGGTCACGGCAATTTTGCCGCCGGCTTTCGGCTTCAGATTTTTCTCGTCACGGGTTTCTTCCGGCACCAGACATTGTTTGCCTTTGCCAATGAGTTTACTCAGGCCCATTTTCTGCAGCGCTTCGCGGATCATCGGCCAGCCTGCCGGGTCATGATAACGCAACAACGCTTTGTGCAGCCGGCGTTGACGTTCGCCTTTAGGGACCGGAACAGATTCGGTATTTCCTTTTAAATTCTTTAGTGAATTCAATTCGGTATGATAAATCGTTGTCGCGTTCGCCATCGGGCTTGGATAGAAATTTTGCACCTGATCGAGCCGGAAATCCCGCTCTTTTAACCACAGCGCCAGATTCACCATGTCAAGGTCGGTGGTACCCGGGTGCGCGGAGATAAAATACGGGATCAGGTACTGTTCTTTACCTGCTTCGCGGCTGTACTTGTCAAACATCGCCTTAAATTTGTCGTAAGCGCCCATTCCAGGCTTCATCATTTTCGACAATGGGCCATCTTCGGTGTGCTCAGGGGCAATTTTTAAATAGCCGCCAACATGATGTTGCACCAACTCGCGCACGTAATTCGGATCTTCGACCGCCAGGTCATAACGCACACCAGAAGCGACCAGTACTTTTTTCACGCCAGGCAGTTTGCGCGCCGCACGATACAAATCCACCGTTGGGCTTTGGTCAGTATCCATATGTTCGCAGATGGTCGGATAGACACAAGACGGCCGGCGGCAGGTTTGTTCAGCTTTGGGATTCTTACAGCGCAGCCGGTACATGTTCGCTGTCGGGCCGCCCAAGTCGGAAATAACGCCGGTAAAACCCGGGACTTTGTCACGAATTTCTTCGATTTCACGCAAAATCGATTCTTGCGAACGGCTTTGAATGATGCGGCCTTCATGTTCGGTAATAGAGCAGAACGAACAGCCGCCAAAGCAGCCACGCATAATGTTGACCGAGGTTTTAATCATGTCATAGGCCGGAATTTTGGCTTTGCCATACACCGGATGCGGTATGCGTTGATACGGCAGGCCAAACACACCGTCCATTTCTTCGGTCGTCAAAGGATACGCTGGCGGATTGAGCCAGACCGAGCGGTCACCATGGCGCTGCATAATAGCGCGGGCACAGCCTGGGTTGGTTTCCTGGTGCAAAATGCGGGAGGCATGCGCATACAGTGGCTTATTCACACTGACCTGCTCAAACGCCGGCAACTTCACATAGGTTTTTTCCCACGGTTTTTGCCGTGGCGGCTGCACCAGAATGGGTTTGGCTTCCACTTCGGCCGGCTTGGACAGGTCGATGCCGGCTTGGGCAAATTCAGAATAACTGCTGCAACCGACATCATCAGCACCATAGGGATTTGGCACCGGGTCAATTTTGCCGACTTTATCAATCGCGGTGGAATCCACGCCGCGCCAATCAGGCAATGGCTCTTTGCGGATCACTGCGGTACCGCGGATATCCTGCATGGTACTGATCGCTTCACCAGCAGCCAGCCGGTGCGCCACTTCGACCAACGGCCGCTCGGCATTGCCGTAAATCAGCAGTTCGGCTTTGGCGTCAAAAATAATGGAGCGGCGGACTTTTTCCTGCCAATAGTCGTAATGGGCGATGCGGCGCAGGCTGGCTTCAATACCACCGATGATCACCGGCACCTCTTTAAAGGCTTCTTTGCAACGCTGCGAATAGACAATCACCGCACGGTCCGGCCGTTTCCCGCCTTCGTTATCCGGCGTGTAAGCATCGTCGTGACGCAGCTTTTTGTCCGCGGTATAGCGGTTAATCATTGAGTCCATATTGCCGGCAGACACGCCGAAAAACAGCTTGGGCTTGCCGAGGCGCATAAAGTCGTCTTTGCTGTTCCAATCCGGCTGCGCGATGATGCCAACGCGAAAGCCCTGGCTTTCCAGCATCCGGCCCACCACCGCCATACCAAAACTCGGATGGTCGACATAAGCATCGCCAACCACCAGGATAATGTCGCAACAGTCCCAGCCCAGTTTGGCCATTTCGGCTTTACTCATTGGTAAAAATGGCGCCGGTTTAAAGTGGTCGCCGCGGTACTTTGGATAAGAAAATAAACCGCGTTCTGCGGACATACGCTCGACCGGCGCGGATTTTCGGGATGGAACTATGGTGCTGGTCATAGCGATGTCTCATCAGCGGCAAAAAAGGTTGAGCATTATACTCAAGTATTGGGCTGAATGCGACAGCCGTTACTGATTGCCGGCGCGCTTAAACTGCAGTTCAAAGCCCTTGCCGGCTGCATCTGAGACCTCAACCTGCAGCCCGTCTTGTTGATAGTGATAGACCAGTCGCTTGGGGAAATCATGGGCCGGATTATCAAACTGCAGTCGGCTCGCAGTGCACTGAGTTAGCGTAAAGGCGACCGGTAATGCGTTGTGCCTGACTTTTGCCAGATAAAACCATTGGCCGTTCATCCGCAGCAGCCGCAGCTCTTCCCGTGCAGTTTCTGTGTGACTGCTATTGAAGGTCCGGCCGAACCCATGCCAGTTATTCGCATCTAAGCGGCTCCACTTTTCCTGCCAGTAGACACCTTTTTGATTAGCTTCGGTTTGCCACTGCCCAGCCAGCATCGCCGCAGGCTCACATTCACTGCTGGCGGCTACAGGCCCCGAAGCTACTACGCAGATCAATAATGAACGCAACATCGTTTTCCCCTGGTTGAACCCTTGTCTCAACTGACTATACAACTGACTATAGCCTTATCTGCGATCTGGCTCCAACGGCACTGTTTACAGCGTTAAGGCACTGTTAATTTTCAGACGCTTAGATTGCAATTATCACCAACGCAACCAGATATACACTATGCATTTCCAACTCCGCCCTGCTGTGCTCCTCAGTCTTTGTACATTATCACTCCCCTTGTATATCAAGGCTCAAACGGTTGTTTATCTCGATGAACCCGATGTTGGCTGGGTATCGCCTTATTTGAGTTACGAAGCCAACGATAAAGGTCAAATCACTACGCTAGGCGCGGTGTTTCAAACCGATGCGCATTTTCAGCTGGCCGTGGGTCTTGCTTCTTATTACAGCGATGACAAGCCGCAACACGGCTTATATCAGCCGGAAATTCAGTTTATGAATCTGGATACCTCAGTCCGTGTCGGCACTTTTGATAAATTCAGTTTGTATGGCGAAGTGGGTATTGCGCTGGATGAGCTGATTTTTGATGAAGAAGAACAAGATTATCATGACAGCTGGGGTGGCCATTATGAAAAGATGGGCCCAATTGACTGGTTCGCCGGCGTGGGTGCCGGCATCGAACTGAATAACTTGTCGCTGCGTGCTTTTGGCCGCTATCGCTATTTACGCAGCTATGAGCAGGAATATCTGGCGGCGCTGGACCCAAGGGTCCATGGCCAGCCAGATGATGGTCAGTGGTTTGCCGGGGTGGAACTGAGTCTGCGGTTTTAAAACCAGGCCATACCTTTGGCAATCGTCAGCACGCCTAACAGCATGAACACGCCGCAAGCCACGCGGCGAGCCCAGTCCAGCGGTACCACTTCCAGAATATATTTGCCGAAATAAACCACCGGCACATTGGCCGCCAGCATGCCCAGCGTGGTACCAAGGATCACTAACATGGTCGCATCATAAGTTGCGGCCAGGATCACCGTCGCGATTTGAGTTTTATCGCCAATTTCCGCCAGAAAAAACAGCACAGTACTGGCAGCAAAAGCGCCATATTTCAACATGGCGTTTTCTTCACTGTAGTCTTTATCCGGGATCAGTAACCACAATGCAACTGCGATGAAGGAACCGCCTAACAGCCAGGCGTGCCATCCCACAGGAATAAATTGTGCCACCCAGGCGCCAAACCAGGCGGATGCTGCGTGATTGAGTAAAGTTGCGACTAAAATGCCGGCGACTATTGCGCCACGCTGGCGAAAGCGTGCCGCAAGGAATAAGGATAACAACTGCGTTTTGTCACCGATCTCAGCGATAGCGACACCGGTGAAAGAGGAAATGAAAGCGTCCATGGGATTACTCAGCGGGATTAAGCCAAAGACAACGCTGTGGCTCCCGCAGTGGGCCACGACGCAGTCTCAGGTCTCATCAGAACATTGCTGTTGCAAGTTCCGCTGCCGCCATGTGCATTGGCACAAGTATGTTGACGGCAACCCATAAGCAGGGTGCTTATGGCGATTACTCCCCCAAGTCAGGAAGCGCGCATTGTAAGCAGTGCTAAAACGTCAGGCAAGTAAAATATCAGTTTTGAAAGCCCAGGGCCGCGCGGATCTGTTGCGCTACCCTGGGCTGTTTGCTCAGCTTTCTGACTTCGCTGCTTTTGGTAACCAGCGATCGGCACGGTTTCGTGCCAGACCATTAAACCGGCTCCACCACATGCCGAGCCTGACCAGTCCCCAGTATGTTAAAGGCACCAGTAATAAACTGGTCAGCGTCGAGAACACCAGACCACCAATGATAGCAATAGCCATCGGCGCATAGCCGGGTCCGCCGCCGCCGATAGTGGCGTCACCAAAGGCCAGTGGGATCAAACCTAATACTGTGGTCGATACGGTCATCAAAATAGGCCGTAACCGCGCTTCACAGGCCTCAACAATGAGCGGCACCATTGCCGCGTCCGGTTGTTCCTCACGCATTTGGTTGATGCGGTCCACCAACACAATACCGTTATTGACCACAATGCCCATCAGCACCAGCATACCAATCATCCCCATGATGCCCATGGTTGTACCGGTCACTAAAAATGCCCAGAACACACCGACCATCGAGAATAACAGCGAGCCAATCACTGCCGTCGGCAGCAACAAACTTTCAAACAATGCCGCCATCACCAGATAAATCATCGCAACGGCCAGTAACATGTTGATTTGCATAATACCTTCCGCTTCATCCTGATACTGGAAGCTGCCTTCAAACGACCAGCTGTAGCCGGGTGGCAACTGTAATTGTTCCATCACTTTCTTGATCTGGTCTTTTGCATCATCCATTTTCAAATCTTTGTTCAGATTCATGCCAACCGCGAGGCCAGTCTGGCGGTTAAAGCGCCGGATCTCACCCAAACGATCACTGACTGTTAAGGTTGCAATCTGGGCCAGGCGGACCACTTCGGTGCCTTGTTGTTTCACCGGAATAGATTCCAGCTCCTGTTGCGAATGACCAACCTTCTCGTCGTATAACACCCGCAACTGCACTTCGCCTTGATCCAGCGTGCGGAACGTGCGCAAGTTATTGCCACGTAGCGCCAGACTAATCGCTTGCGCCACATTTTGCGCGGTCAGTCCCTGGCGCTGCAATTCGTCGTGTTTCAGGCGGATCTGCAGTTCTTTCTGCCCGCCCTGCACTTCAGAACGCACATCTTCCAGCCCTTTTATCTGGCTCAGTACCGGTACCAGTTCTTGCGACAGTTTGGTCAGTTGTTCGGTGGACGGCCCCAATAAATGTAGTTGCATGCCGCCACCAGCGTCCCCCCAGCCAAACTGAGGTTTACCTCGGACTAACACCGGCCAGTCTTTACGGATAGCGTCTTTCACCTGTTGCAGTGGTACCGGCAATTTGTCGATAAACATGATGGTCGACACGGCAAAACCCGGCGTGTAATAGCTGTACACCGAATCGATATAGAATTTCTCTTTGTTGGCATACAGATAGGATTCCATCCGGCTGACTTCCTGCTCTACTTCCGCCAGCGCATAGTTCGACTGAATGTTGTAGTTCAGGAATAAACGGTTGGTATCACCTTCATTCTCATCGCCGCCGGAAATAAACTGCATCGGGATGGCAATACTGAACAACAGTGCAAGCGCAATCAGCGTCGACCAGCGTGGATGCGCCATAGTCCAGCGCAAGGTCCGACTGTAAGATTTATCCAGTTTCGATGGCTCAGCATGTTCAGTCCCGGTGATACTTTTAATCCGCGTGGATAACAACGGGATTAAAGTCAGCGCCATCAATAACGACACCGTCAGTGCAATAGTGATGGCGATCGCGACATGTTCAAGAAACACCGTCACATCGACTTTCTGACCGATGATATTGGGCAAAAACACAATTGCGGTGGTCGCAGTGCCTGCCAACACCGCCAGACTGACCCGATAAACGCCCCGCTCGGTCGCCCGACGCACATCACCATCAAGTGCACGCTCGCGGAAAATACTTTCCACCACCACCACCGAGTTGTCGACCAGCATCCCCACTGCCAGCATCAAGCCCATCATGCTGAGGACGTTCAGACTGTAGTCAAGGAAATACATCAGACCCAGCGTAATACTGATAGAAACCGGCACCGACAGCACCACTAACAATGTGGTGGGGGTGTGTCGTAAAAACAGGAATAACACAATAAAAGACAACAGTGCACCGATGGCGCCAGAGCTCAGCAGATTGGACAAACTTTCGGTCACGCCTTTGCCGGTATCATCCATCACATAGATATTGATGCCATTAAAAGCCGGGTCTTTCCCTGCCTGATCAATCACTTTCATTGCCGCGCGTGATACGTCGACTAAATTGGCATTCGACTCTTTAAACACGTTCATGCCCACAGCATAGCGCTGGTCCAGCCGGCGTCCTTCCACTCGTTTTGGCAATTCCAGTTTAATCTCAGCCACATCACCTAATTGCAGGCCACGGCCTATCGCCAACTGTTTGATTTGATCCAGTGACTCAAATTCTCCGACTGGTTTCACCAGAATACTTTCGTCTTTGCTTCTGATCTCCCCTGCCGTCATGGCAAAGTTTTGTTGATTCAGTGTCTGTAACAACAGGCCAGCATCGAGTTGCAAAGCGCGTAGCCGCTCAGGTAACAACCGGATTGTGACCTGACGCTTATCCACACCATAGAGTTCAACTTTCGACACGCCCTGTACCCGTTCCAGCGGCCGTTTCACTTGCCGTTCCAGCAGGTCATACGCCATCGACAAGTCCCGCTCACTGGAAATACGCACCTGAAAAATCGGCATGTCATTGGTATTAAACTGAAACACCAGTACCCGTTCGACGTCTGTTGGCAACAAATGCCGGATGCCATCCAGTCGTTCACGTACTTCAATACTCTTGGTATTGATGTTTTCTTCCCAGTTAAATTCCAGGCCAATTTCTGCCGAATCTTCTTTGGAGAACGAGCGCATTTTCTTAATGCCGGTCACGGTTGACAGCGCTTCTTCGACCGGTCTGGTGATCAGTCGTTCTATCTCTGCCGGCGTCGCATTGGGATAAGGCACATTGATATAAATTTCCGGAATATCGATGCCGGGAAAATTCTCCAGCGGCAACATCCGGCTGGCCAGCAAACCAAACACCAGAAAAGATAAAAACATCATGCACAGGGTGACCGGACGGTTTAACGCGAACCGGGTCAATGCTAAAGGTTTATGTTCCATGACGAGTGACTCCTCAGGCCGTTTTACGGGCGGTCAGGTGATAAATCACCGGGATGAAAAACAGCGTCAGCAACGTTGACAGAGATAAACCAAAAATTACCGTGATTGCCATCGGCGCGCGTAATTCAGCACCTTCGCCGCCAAAAACCATTGGCAGCAATCCCAGTACCGTGGTCAATGTCGTCATCAACACCGGGCGCAAGCGGGTGCCGCCGGATTCGATGATTGCGTCTGTTAATGTGCAGCCATCTGCACGTAACTGGTTGATCCGGTCAATTAACACGATAGCGTTGTTCACTACGATACCGGCCAGCATAATAAAACCGATAAAAACAATGACCGAGATCCGGGTATCTGTCAGCCACAAACCAAGCACCGCACCAGCACCAGCCAAAGGCACGGTGAACAGGATCAACATCGGCTGCAGCAAATTTTCAAACTGCGAAGCCATTACCAGATACACCAGGAACACGGCCAGTGCTAACGCCACCATCAGTGAATTGTACGAGCGTTCCATTTCTTCACTCTGGCCAACCAGATTCGCCGTCACGCCATAGGGCCACTGTTGGCTGTTTAACACCTGACGGGCATTTTGCGTCGCTTGTTCCAGATCCCCATAGGCCAGATTGGCACTGATCACTGCAACCCGTTGCTGACCAATGCGGGTAATTTCGCTAGGACCTATTTCACGACTGATGTTCGCGACTGCTGACAATGGCAATGGTGATGCACTGCCCGGATTGATAATGATTTGTGCCAGTTCCTGCTCCGAATTACGGTATTGCTCGGCCAGCCGCACCCGGATATCCACTTTGCGGTCCTGAATGCTGTATTGACCTGCCACTTCACCACCGACGTAATTCGCCACCCGTTTTGCTACATCAGACGCCGTCATGCCGAGCTGAGACAAGCGCGCATGATCAAAATGCAAAGTGATTTCCGGCTGACCGGCGCGCAGGCTGGATTTGATATCGGTAAAACGGTCTTGCGCTTCCAGTGCCCGGGCCACTTGCTCTGATGCCGCTTTTAAAGCGCCAAGATCATGGCCTGCCAGCTCAATTTCCAGTGGTGTCGAGAAGCTAAATAACTCCGGCGTATCAATTTTTGCCGTCACTTCCGGCATGCCGGCTACCGCATCCCGCATCGCTTGCATCACTTGCTGTTCGTCAGCTGCGGTCGAACCGGCTTTTAATACGATATTTAAGCGGCCCCAATGACTGCCACCGATACTCGGGTCAACTGTCATTTGCTGGCCTGTACCGGCCTGAGCATAGGTACGTTCTACCTGTGTCTGCTTGGCCGCCGCAGCAGCAAGCTGTTTCAGTGCCTTGTCAGTGTGCTCAATTGCCGTACCTACCGGCAAATTCAGCTCTACATAGAACTCGCCCTGGCTCATAGTCGGGATCACGTCAAAGCCAAGCCGTGGTACTAAAGCATAACAAGCCAGCGTGACAGCCAGAGTCACCGTCATGGTCATGAGTCGCGCCTGTAATAGGGCAGACAATGCCCGCCGGTAACCCCGCTCCAGTAATACAATAATATGCTGCACGCCATTCACTAACGGGCCGAATACTAAGCTGCAAAGCTTACACAGCAGACGCCAAATCAGTGTCCACAGCGTGATAAAGCCTGAGATCAATGCGATCAGTAAACGACCGATCAACCGCAGTGGCAACGTCAGCCAATACTTCCAGTTTTTCACCAGGACCGGTTTCTCGTTGGTTGCAGTTGCTGAAGTATCCGTCGAGCCAACCCGTTCACGCGCGGCCATTGCCGGGATCAGCGTCAGTGCCACTAATAAAGAAGCTAACAAGGCATAAGTAACGGTCAACGCCTGATCTTTAAAAAGTTGTCCGGCAACCCCTTCAACAAATACCAGCGGAAAAAACACGGCCACTGTGGTTAATGTCGATGCGGTGATCGCCATTGATACTTCGCTGGCCCCCTTTTTAGCCGCTTCCAGTGGCGTCATGCCTTGTTCACGGTAACGGGAAATATTCTCTAGTACGACAATTGCATTATCCACCAGCATACCAATCGCCAGTGCAATACCACCCAGGCTCATAATATTCAAAGAGATCCCCTGACTATGCATCAGGTTAAACGTGGCAATTACCGACAACGGGATCGAAATTGAGATAACCAGCGTGGTCCAGACATTGCGCAGGAACAGATAGATCACCAGCATTGCCAGCAAGCCACCTTGCCAGGCCGATGTTTTCACTTCGTTGATCGCATCGCTGATAAAAGTTGACTGGTCGTAGACTAAGGTCAGTTCATAGCCGGTTGGTAAATTCTTTTTCAGATCGTCGAGGCGGCCCAACAATGTTTTCGCTACTTGTACCGTGTTCGCATCACCTTCTTTATAAATTGCAATTTCAATCGCTTCTTTGCCGTTTACATAAGTAATACTGTTGCGATCGACAAATGCATCGCGCACTTCAGCGATGTCGGATAACCGTACATGGCTGCCGTTGACGGTGGCGATATACAAATTACGCATTTCATCCAGCGTCGTGAACTGGTTAATAGTCCGGACCAGATAATCACGGGCTGCGGTTTCGAGCCGGCCGCCGGATTGGTTGATATTCTGCTCTGTCAGGCGGGCATTGACGGTTTTAATATCCAGTTTCAGCTGCGCCAGCTTTTCATTGTCGATCAGTACCTGGATTTCCTGGGTCAGACCACCATCCGGCCGCACCGCAGCAACGCCGGTCAAAGATTCCAGCCGACGGCGCAAATCTTCATCAGCAAAGGTACGCAGTGCTACTTGCTGAGCACTCGACAAGCCTTGTGGCGCGTCTGTACGCGTCAATGCCAACCGTAAAATCGGATCCAGATTCGGATTAAAACGCAGCAACAGTGGCTTTTTAATATCCAGTGGCAACAAAAGCACGTCGAGTTTTTCCCGTACTTCAAGACCGGCCAGGTCCATATCTGTGCCCCAGTCAAATTCCATAATGACGTCAGAGCGGCCGGCACGGGATACCGATTCGACTTTGCGGATGCCTTTGACAATACCCACAGTTTCTTCAATGGGTTTGCTGACCAGCTGCTCGACTTCTGCTGGCGCTGCGCCGGCGTATTCGGTGCGGATCGTTAACGTCGGATAAGACAAGTCTGGTAGCAGATTGACCGCTAAACGCGACATCGCAACCAGACCAAACAACATGATCCCCAGGGTAAACATCCAAACCGTGACCGGACGGGCCACCGCGATATTGACCAGTTTCATAAGCACATTCCTGTTGTATTTTTTTATTGGAAGGACGGGAAGCGGAACCGCTTCCCGTGTGGTCTGAATTAGCTATTGCTGGCGATCACGGTGACTGCGCTGGCATCTTTCAGGCTCGCCTGGCCTGCCGTCACTACTTCTTCACCTTCGGTGATACCGTCGGTAATTTCAACCATGGCATCGTTTTCGTAACCGGTTTTTACTGCTTTACGCAACACTTTGCCATCTTTGACCACAAACACTGAACTGCTGTTATCCATCGCCAGGACAGCCCGTTTTGGTACTAATAAAGCAGCAGCTTTAGTGTCGTATTGCAGTTCAACTTGGGCAAACATACCGGCTTTGAGGCTCAGGTCATCGTTTTGCACACCGATAGTGACCCGGGCAGTACCTGTTGCTGCATCAACCACCGGCGAGATACGAATAATTTTTGCCTGCAGCTGCGGCATACCGGCAAAGTTCAGAAATGCGGTCTGGCCAACTCGGGCGCGGGTCAACTGATGTTCAGGCAGGTTAATTACAGCTTCCAGATATTGTTGTGACACCACATGGAACAACGCTTTAGATGAGAATTCAGTGATTAACTGCCCTACTTTGGCGTAACGGCGGGCGATCACACCGCTAATTGGCGCGATGATTTTGGTATCCCGCAGCGCCAGCTCCTGCATCCGTACCGAAGCATCCAGCGATTCCACCTGCCATTTCAGTTTGTCATACACATCAGTGCTGACCAGTTTGCGCTGGTGCATTTTCTCTACACGTTCTAATTCACTTTTCAGCTGACCTAAGTCTGCTTTGCCTTTGGCGAGCGCAAGTTGCTGACGCTCGGTATCTAAAGTGGCGAGGACCTGACCAGCCTGCACTAAATCGCCTTCTTCCACTAACAGGGTTTGTACGATGCCGGTCGCTTTACTGTTGACTTCAGCATCGGCCTTGGCTTCTAGGGTCGACGTGGTGCGGTAGGTGCTGCTGATTTCGCCGCGGCTGACTTTAGCCGCTTCAACCGGGATACTGACCACAACGTCCTTTTTCTCGGTATCCGGACTGCTGTTGGCAGATTCGCAGCCGCTGAGCAGCAAAGTCGAGGTCAATAATACCAGCGACATTGCTTTGGAAAGTTGAGAGATATTGTTCATGTTGAATTCCTTGCCTGGTGGTCAATTTTTAAAACTGTGATGCTGGCAGTTTGCAGCTGTCATGCCATGTCCGATATCATAAATTTTATGCTTTAAAATCATTAAGATATACAGTCTTCAACTGGCGCAGTTGCAACAAAATGTTTCTGCCCGATAGTAAATTCCGCTACTAATTAGTCGTTTAGCTCAATTGTCATTTGCGACTAATCACACTTTTCTGCGATACGTTCCGCTATGCCACGCCTGTGAATCGCCTTATACTGCGGCGCCTCTACAACTGGTCCGTCCAGAAACCCACCCCATGCACAGAGTTTGATGTCCTGATGAAAAAATCCAGTCTTGCCCTTTTGATTTCCGCAGTTTGTTACAGTCAGCTTATCCAGGCGGAAGGCTATAAACTTTTTGAGCAGTCGGTCAGCGCCATGGGCAATGCCTATGCTGGCCGTGGTGCGCAGATCACTGATGCTACTTTGGTCTATTCTAACCCGGCCGCTATTACAGAATTGGCAGCAGCGCAATGGGCCAGTGGTCTGAATTTGATCCACGCCGAAACCAAATACCACCAGGTCAGTGCACAAAGTGCTGCTGGCTCTGCAGTGGTTGGTCGCGCCGATGGTCAAAATAGTTTGAATGAAGTCGTGCCTTTTGTGTTTTACAGCACACCGGTGGATGACCGGTTATCGCTGGGCGCCGGTTTTTATGTACCATTTGGCTTGTCGGCAGATTATCAGGACGATTGGGCTGGCCGTTATTTCGCCGATGAAACTGCGATAGAAGTGTTAGCATTGTCAGCCGTCGCTGGTTACAAGCTGACCGAACAATGGTCGCTTGGCTTAGGACTCAGCCTGGATCATGCCGAAGGCACATTGTCTAAATTTAAAGATCACAATGGCTTATGTGAACTTGGCGCCGGTATCAATCAACTGTACAAAGCTGATGTCTATAACCCATTGGTATGCCAGAGTCACTATTCGGTCAATGGCGATGACCTTGCTGTTGGTTTCAGCATTGGCCTGCATGGTGAGCTAAGGCCTGATCTTCGCATCGCATTGGCGTATCACAGCGCCATCCGGTTTAACCTGCAAGGCGATTCTGTGATCCGCAACACCCCCATAACAGGCGCGCAAGTTGCCGGAAATAGTAATTTTATCGTGGCAGGCCCTACTCAACCCGCCATCAGCAAACAAAGCGGAAAACTTGCTATTAATCCATTGGCGACCGAAGCCAGTGAACTGGCTTTGACTACACCTGCCAGCCTGGCACTGAGCCTTGATCAGCAGCTCAGTCCGAATTGGTCCTGGCAAGCGAGTCTGAGTTGGACACTGTGGAGTGAGTTTCGGTCGATTGATATCATCAGCCGTGACGCCACCCCGTCTATTTCGTTGTCGACACAACAACCACAGAATCTGAATCAAGCCGGTTATATTGGGTATATTCCCGAACACTGGCGCGACAGTTTCTCCGCAGCGCTGGGCCTGAGCTGGCAAATCTACAGCGATCGCATGTTAAAAACCGGGCTGGCGTTTGACGAAAATCCAATTAAACAATCACATCGCACGGCACGGGTGCCAACCACTGACCGCATCTGGTGGACCATTGGCATGAACCAGCAAATATCAGCACGCTGGACTTTGGATCTGGCCGCCGGCTGGATGTGGATGGACGCATTGAATGTACGGGAACACGAATACAATGTGCAGGAAGTGGCATTGTATAAATCAGGTCTGAATGCGCATTTTGACAATAACGCCTGGTTATTCGGCATGCAGCTGAACTATCGCTATTAAAGCTGCAGAAAGTAACAGACCCACCGGAGTGGGTCTTGTTGAACGACAGGCCTGCAGCAACACTGCGGACTGAGCGAAGTCGGATTAGTTTTTCTTCAGCTCAATTTCACCAGACACTGTTGAGATCTCGATATTGCCTTCGCCACTGCCGGTACTGAACTCCAGATGGCGGCGTGGGCCATATTTAGCGCGAGTCGGTTTGTCGCCAGTCAGTCCATTGTCGATATCCCCGCCGGCACTGGCTTCCAGGTCAAACCGCGCACTGACATCAGCATCCAGCGTTAACCGGCTGGCACCACTGACGCTGCTGGCAGATATTTTCGGCTTTTTACTGTTTTTCAGTACTGCGCGGATCTCGCCGTTGACGCTGCTGAACTCCAACCGCTCAGTACCGTTCAGGTCCAGTTTCCCTTCGCCATTGACAACTTCGAGCTCAACTTCACGGGCACTGCTTTGTGCAGAGATCTCACCATTCACCGACTCTACTTCCAGCGATCCGCTCGAGCCTTTATCGTTGATTTCACCGTTGACGGTCGTCAGATGTAACCGGCCGGCATTGTCGACGCTATTGATTTGGCCATTGACCGTTTCCAATACGATATCGCCTTTGAGCTTCTCGCCACTGACAACGCCGTTGACTGTCGTCAATTTAGCACCGCCTTCCACACCCACGGCACTGACATTGGCATTGACGCCGCTGAATTTCAGCTCACTGCCGACCGGCACTTCAATAGTCAGATCTGAGCCTTCCTGTTTTTCCGAATTCCAGCCACTGTACATAGTGCGTGGCATTTTTACGATGAAGCGGGTAACGCCTTTTTCCGAAGTCAGCTCATAGCCTTCGGCTTTTTCGTCCAGCGTGCCTTTTACACTGAATTTGTTGCCTTTGACGGCGACGATCCGCACTTCACCGCGCATATTTTCAATTTCGATTTTTTCAGTGGCACTGACATTGCGGCTTTGGTCAATCGCCTCGCCAGCAGCCCAGGCAGGCGCCTGTAACAAGGCCAGCGCCAGTACCGTCAATTTCAATTGTTGTTTCATTGATAGATCCATGGTCGTACTCCTAAGTCAGTTCGCTGGTTTTTACCAGCTTAGCAATGTAGTTAAGTTGTTGTTGTTGAAGTCTTTGTAATTGTTGAATTAGTTTCTGGTCATCCGGCTGAAACTGTAATGCCAGTTCAATCTGCCCCTGGGCTTTGTCCCAGATTAACAGTTGGCGTGACCAGTCAGTAAAGCCGTCCGGCACTTGTTGTAACCCTTTAAGCTGACGGGTTTGTTCAGCGTTCAGTTGCTGTTGCAGCTGCTGGCTGACTGCCAGTAACAATCCGCTGTCATCGGTTGACAAAGCATTTTCAGCACTCAGCCGCGGTTCAATTGCCGGTTGCGGTGGCCAGAACCAGAGCGTCAGTACTGCCGCAGCGGCAACCCCCAGCCAATTGCGGTATATCATTTGCCGGCGCGGCGCCAGTCGCTTTGACAGCTCTGGCCACAGGTCGCGTTGCGGTGCAAGCTCTGGGGCTAACTGTGAAATCAGTGCATCTAACTGCTGCTCAGTTTTCATCTAACCAACTCCGTAATAACTGTCTTGCCCGGTGATATTGGGCTTTACTGCTGCCTTCGGCGATGCCGAGCAACTCTGCAATTTCATTGTGCTGATATCCTTCCAGCGCGAATAACACAAACACGGCGCGGGCCTGAGCCGGCAGACGCAAAATTGCCTGTTCTAACTGCGGCATTTCCGGCACATCGAGATAGCCCTGTTCTTCTGGTTCTTCATCGACAACCAATCGCATCACTTTGTTTTTACGCCACAAATCGACGGCAGTACGACTGCTGATACTGTGTAACCAGGTCGAAAAACTACTGTCACCGCGAAATCCCGGTAGTTGCTGCCAGGCCCTTACAAAGGCTTCCTGAGTAGCATCTTCGGCCTGGCCGCGGTCGGCAAGCAAACGCAGGCAGATTGCATAAACCCGTCCCTTAAATTGATGATACAACTGATAAAAAGCTTGTTGATCACCTTTTTTTGCCTGATTAACCCAGGTTTCCACCTGTTGCTGCATCGGGATGCAATTTCCATCTTAAGTTGTTGTTGTCAGTGTAGTCGCAAGGCTGTTGCCAATGGTTTAAAGCCCCGGCAAAAAATACTGAAATAAAACCATCGTGTAGATTTTTAGCCTTTCAGAGCGTTTTTTTGCTGTAAAAAAGCCGGCTTAACACCGGCTCTGCTGAAAAACCATGGGCTACCGCCAGAACTGAGCTAGATCGCGACCGGCGCTTTGATATGCGGATGGGCCTGATAACCCTGCAGTTCAAAATCGGCAAAGGTAAAAGCAAAAAGGTCTTTGATGGCTGGGTTCAGCTGCATCTGAGGCAGAGGATATGGCGTACGACTCAGTTGCTGTTCCACCTGTTCCAGGTGATTCAGATACAGATGCGCATCACCAAAGGTATGGATAAAATCACCGGGCGTTAAATCACAGACTTGTGCCACCATCAGTGTCAACAGCGCGTAGCTGGCGATATTAAATGGCACGCCGAGAAAAATATCAGCGCTGCGCTGGTACAGCTGGCAGGATAATTTACCGTCGTTGACGTAAAACTGGAATAGGGTGTGGCAAGGCGGCAATGCCTGTTTGCCCTGCGCTGCATTCTCACTCGGCGAGAAGCGGGTGTCCGGCAATACTGCCGGGTTCCAGGCGCTAACTATCAGCCGGCGCGAATCCGGTGTGCGTTTTATGTCGTTGATGAGCTGGCTGATTTGATCAATGACCTGACCATCAGCGCCCTGCCAGCTGCGCCACTGTGCACCATAGACCGGCCCCAATTCACCAGTATCTGTGGCCCAGCCATCCCAAATCGACACACCATTGGCGTTCAGATAACCGATATTGGTATCGCCTTGTAAAAACCACAGCAGCTCATGAATAATTGATTTCAGATGGCATTTTTTGGTGGTGATCAAAGGAAAACCATCAGCCAGATTAAAGCGCATCTGATAACCAAACACGCTGATGGTGCCGGTACCGGTGCGGTCGGTTTTCCGATGGCCATGCTCTAACACATGGCGCATCAAATCCAGATACTGTTTCATGCTTTGCTCTCTTCGCGGCGATAACCCCAGACAATCAATGCAATACCGCTTAGGATCATCGGCATACAGAGCCACTGCCCCATCGACATGCCAAGACTGAGGATGCCAAGATGGGCATCCGGCTCGCGGAAAAACTCAATGCCAAAGCGGAATGTGCCGTAGCCCAGCAGAAACAGACCACCGATATTGCCAGCTGGCGGATTGCGTTTTTTGTACCATACCAACAATAAAAACAGCACTATGCCTTCAAAGAAGAATTCATACAGCTGACTCGGATGACGCGGTAACGGGCCAGCCCCCGGAAATAACATAGCCCAGGGCACCTCTGCGGTGCGGCCCCATAATTCACCATTGATAAAATTACCGATCCGACCGGCACCAAGGCCCAGTGGCAGCAGCACGACAACAAAATCACCAAGCTGCAGATAACTTTTGCTGAATTTGCGGCTCAACAGCCACATTGCGGTCAGCACACCCAACACACCGCCATGAAACGACATACCGCCTTCCCAGGTCCGGAACAGATACAACGGGTCGGCCAGAAACTCGCCGAAGTTGTAAAACAGCACGTAACCGATCCGGCCCCCCAGCACCACACCGAGGAAACCATAAAACATCAGATCGCTGACCTGATCGCGCGTCCAGCCAGAATTTGGCTTATCAGCAGCACGGTTTGCCAGATAATTAGCCATAACAAAAGCAATCAGATACATCAGCCCGTACCAACGGATACTGAGCGGACCCAGACTGAAAATCACCGGGTCAATTTGTGGGAATACCAGATAAGATGGCGACATTTGGACAACTCGTCAGCAGATATAAAATTAAGGGTCACATGATACGAGAACCGGCGCGAAAGCCAAGGGCTTTATGCCGGATCTACCATTGCAGCCGATCAGGCGCGCAACTGATTCAACAATTGTTTCTGATCAAGAAAACGTTGTACCAGCACTCTGACTTGTTTCGGTGACTGACAGGCCAACACATCAGGCAGTAACAACCGTAACTCGGATAAATCAATCCGACGCAATAACCATTTGATTTTGGCCAGATTGCTGTGGTTCATACTAAAACTGTTAAAGCCCATCGCAGCCAACGTTAATACACCGAGCGGTTCACCACCCAGTTCGCCGCAGATACTGATAGGAAACTGCAGACCATGTGCTTGTTGGCCTAACTGATTCAGCGCCCGTAATACCGCCGGATGCATCGCATCGTACAGATTACCGACCCGTGGATTGTTCCGATCAACCGCCAGCAGGTACTGGGTTAAATCGTTGGTTCCGACCGAACAAAAATCAACTTTTCGTGCCAGTTCTGGCAGCTGAAACATAATGGATGGCACTTCAATCATCACGCCGACTTTCGGTTTAGCGACGATATTCTCACCGTTAAACTCATCATCGACTTCAAACCAGGCCTGACGGATCAATCGCAGCGATTCGTCCACTTCAGCCAGATCCGAAATCATTGGCAACAAGATATGTAAGCTGTTGTAGCCGATGTTTGCTTTGAGCATGGCGCGGATTTGCACCAGAAAAATTTCCGGGTGGTCGAGCGTCAGCCGGATCCCGCGCCAACCTAAAAACGGATTTTCTTCTGAGATTGGAAAATAAGGCAACGGCTTGTCACCCCCGACGTCCAGTGTCCGCATCACTACGGATTTACCCGGATAGCCCTGAAACACCTTGCGATACAGCTCGACCTGTTCCAGCTCAGTCGGGAACCGGCTACGCATAATAAAGGGAAATTCGGTACGATACAGACCGACACCATTGGTGAATTCAGACTGCGTCGTTTCAATTTCAATCGCAAGGCCCGAGTTCACCATCAGACTGAACTGCTGACCACAACTGCTTTGTGCCGGCAAATGCAATTCTGACTGATAACGGGCGCTCAGTTCAGCGTCTTTGGTAATAAGCTGACGGTATTCCTGGCAGATCGCGTCGGCTGGCGACACCAGAATATGGCCCTGATAACCGTCAACAATCAGCCGCTGGCCTTGCCATTGCATTAAAGGCAACTCGTCAACGCCCATTACGGCAGGAAGTCCCAAAGCGCGCGCCATGATCGCGGCATGTGAATTGACAGAGCCTTTTAATGACACAATTGCGACTAATTGTGCGCGCGGTATTTCGGCCAGCATAGATGCTGTGACATTTTCTGCGACCAGGACAACCTGCGCCGGCAGACGATGCTGGCGCTGTTCTGTTTCCAGCAGATGATTTAACACCCGCTGGCCCAAATCACGAATATCAGTACCACGCTCGCGCAGGTAAGGGTCGTCCATATCGTCAAACTGACGGGCAAACCGCTCGACGACCAGCTTTAATGCGCTTTTGGCGCACCAGCCAAGTTTGATTTGCGCTTCTATCTCATTACCAAGGCTGGCGGCGTCCAGTAGTTGATGATAAACGTCAAAAATTGCCAGCGCATCAGCAGGTAAATGCCCGCTCATCCGCTCAGCGAGACGATTAAACTCGGCCTTGGTGACTTTGACTGCCCGGTAAAACCGGTTCAGTTCTTTTTCCGGATCATCACTGTGTTTGAGCGAGATTGCATCAAAATCACTGGCAGGTTGCAGAATGTACCCTTCGCCAATCGCGATACCCGGTGCACCGATTAAGCCTTGCATCTGGCTGTTTTGCTGCGACGATGACGTTCCGGCCGACACTTTGCGCATTTCTGCATTGACCAGCACAGACGCCAGCTGCACGCCCAAAGTCACGAGAAACGACTCTTCATCTTCATTAAAAATACGCGAATCGGATTGCTGAATAGTCAGTACACCCAGGACTTTGCGGTGATGGATGATTGGGCAACCTAAAAATGCAGAAAAACAGTCTTCAGAAACTTCAGGGGTAACTTTAAAGCGTGGATGCAGCTGTGCTTGCGCCAGATTGATCGGCTCTTCACGCTGACCAACCCAGCCGATCAGCCCTTCAGAAAAGCCGATGGATACTTTGCCAATCGCATCCGGATTAAGTCCGTCCGTCGCCATTAGCATAAAGTGTTGTTGTTCGTAATCAGCGAGGTAAACCGAGCAGCATTCAGTACGCAGCGCGTGTTTCACGTTGCGGACCAATCCGGCCAAAGCGCTGTCCAGCGAAGGCTCCTGAGCTACGTCCTGCACGATGCGCCGCAACTGGCTGAGCATGTTTGACCTCACATAACAACAAATGCCAGCCACAGGCTGGCATTTGTTTATTTCTTTTTAACTTCCCGTCGAACAAAAGGTAAAGCGATTGGGGCAAACTCTTTCATGACTTTCCGGTAAACTTCCCGTTTAAAAGCCACAACTTGCCGCACCGGGTACCAATAACTGACCCAACGCCAGTCATCGAATTCAGGATGCGTGGTTTTCAGCAGATTGACATCTTCATCCCGGCAGGTTAACCGCAGCAAAAACCATTTTTGTTTTTGCCCGATACACACCGGGTTTGAATCCCGTCGAATCAAACGCTTTGGCAGTTTATAGCGTAACCAGTGTTTGGTGGTTGCCACTATTTCTACATCTGCCGCGGTTAATCCAACTTCTTCATGCAGTTCCCGGTACATCGCTTGCTCTGGCGTTTCACCATCATCAATGCCACCTTGCGGGTACTGCCACGAATGCTGTCCGTATCTGCGAGCCCAAAACACCTGTCCCTGGTGATTACAAATCACTATACCGACGTTGGCCCGAAAGCCTTCGGCATCGATCACACAAACCTCTGGCTTGTTTACAACAGCGTTGTCCTGATTCTTTCACAAAGTGGCAGGGACAGCAAATTGAATTTCTCTCTGCTTGCCCTCAAGTTATCCACAACTTGGCATTTATACAGTATGCCTCTGTGCACTTTTACACAGAGACTGTGCATATAACTGTGCATATCCATGTTCTTATCCCTGAATAACTCATCAGAACGCGACAAAGCCAAACAACTACAATATTAAAATACATTATTTTTCATGCATTTAGGTCGCATTTTTTTACATCAGAAGCCACTCTGCTCTGTGCATAAGTTGGATTGCTGATAAAATCGCCAGAAAGATCCGGATGAAAATGTTAGTGTGTTCAGAGTGATAAACGGATATTAATATGCGCCCTTCCTCTCCTGAATCGACTGCTGAATTATTACACCGCGCCCATGCGCTGGCCGGTCTGACCCTAACTGAGTTGGCTACTGAACTCCGGCAGAACTTGCCAGCAGATCTGCGTCGTGACAAAGGAACTGTTGGTCAGTTGATTGAACTGGCTCTGGGGGCCAGTGCCGGTTCAAAGGCTGAACCTGACTTCCCACATTTGGCTGTCGAACTGAAAACTTTGCCAGTCGACCGTAATGGCAAGCCGCTGGAAAGTACCTATGTCTGTGTAGCGCCAATGACCGGCGCAACACTGCAACGCTGGCAAGATTCCTGGGTATGCCGAAAACTGCAACATGTACTGTGGGTACCGGTGCTGGCCGCGCGGGATATTCCACTCGGTGATCGGATGATTGGCCGGGCATTTTTGTGGCAACCCGACACACAACAACAACAGCTGCTGCAACAAGACTGGGAAGAATTGATGGATTTGTTGGCGCTGGGTGGACTTGGCCAGATCCGTGGTGCGCATGGCAAAGTTTTACAGTTACGCCCGAAGGGTGCCAACAGCAAAGCCCTAACTCTGGCAATTGGTCCCGGCGGCGAGCCAGTCCAGGCTTTACCGCGCGGGTTTTATCTGAAGACTAGCTTTACCAGCCAGGTCCTGTTGCAGGCGACACAACGTCTTTAATGGATATAACGCTGAATAATGCCGTTATATCGGCCATCGGCTTTGATCGTAGCTAACGCCTGATTAAAAGCACTGACCTGCTCTGCTTTCACTGTGGCTTTGCTAAACATGACAAACACATCGGTATTACCCATTGAAATAGAATGAGCGCCGATCTGTTTATCCAGGCCTTTGCGTCTTAACATCGCATGGCCGACAAAACTGTCTTCCAGCATGCCATCAATATCCTCATCCAGCAGCCGCGCCAGATTCAGTTCGCCCAATGACGCTTCGATAAATTGCTTCTTAAGTGGCGCCTGATTATATAAATCAGCAAACTCGGACCCGTAGTAGTATTCACTGATGATGCCCACTTTTTTACCGGCACCGATAAACTCGGCAAGGGTGTTTTGCGGATAACCGGCAACGTCTGCCGAACGGACAAATAATACAAACTGCTCTTGCCGGTATGGCTCAGAAAAAAACGCATATTCCTGACGGGCTGGCGTGATCGACGCGCCGAGCAACAAGTCGACAGTCCCGCCTTTCAGGGCATTGATTAATTCAGTCCAGCTGCCTTGTTGTGCCACGATTTCACAGCCCATTTGCTGCGCTATCTCTTGTACTAACTCGATATCAAGACCTGCCGGTTTGTTATCCAACGCTGTGTATTGGTATGGTTCCCAGGCTTCAAAGCCAAGCTTCAGCTGACACTGCGCCGCCAAAGGTGTGACTGCATTGGTTGCGGCACCGGCTGCGGGTGCTTTGATTTCTGGTGTGGTACTGCTGACTGGTTTAGATTCTGACTGGGCAGACGTTGGCGCCTGTGGGCCGCACGCTGAAAGGACGAAAAGCACGGATATTAAACACACAAAACCTGAAAATTTCATAACTTGCCCCGTCGATTTGACTCGTTCTGAGCAAGCTTAGTGCATTTCCGTCGCCTTGCATCCGATCTGCCGGAGCTGCAAATAAATATTTACGAAGTTACGGAAAAACATCGGAATTTAATCGGGATGAACCGGAAACCTACGGCAAACTGCCGCTCAGTCCACCAATTGCCAGACCTCTTCAATCACCTGATCTTTATCGGTCCGCCGTTGTGTCAGCAGTCCCTCTTCCAGCTGCCACTGGTAGGCCAGACCGCTGTGCGCATCCGGTTTAAATCCGGTGTACTCACGATACAAATCGGCACTGAGTTCAATCAGGCCAGCAGTGGCGCTGATCACTTTGCCATCGTCAGCCGTCGTGACACGACTGAAGTGCCGGTTTGCGACAATTTTCAATGATTGCAAAGCCTGCGCCGACGCAGACACCGGTAGTGCTTTGCCGGCCGCATCAAACTGACGCACCGACACTAAGCGCCATGTGCCGTCCAATACGGACGACTGTTGCTGAAATTTTTTATCAGAATTGGTCAGGGCAAGCCCGTAAAACAGACTGGAACAAATCAGCAGTAATCCCAGCAGGAACCCCGAGTATAGATTTCTCAAGCTAAGCCTCAGATTTATAATATTATTGTTATTATAATTCCGAGTGTACCCAGACTTGCGCGCGAATAGCAATCAGTTGACGCTGTTGCCAGAAAATATCAGCGTTTCGTCAACTTTTCTTCCAATAAAGCCAGCAAATTGCCATCCGGATCGCGGAAAAACGCCAGCCACAAATCATAGTCACCCATTTGTGCTACACAATGCGGTGACTGTTCACTGACAATATCTGCCGCCAGCAAGCGCTGATACTCAGCTTCAATCTGCTGACACTGTAAATACAACACCGAGTTTTGCCCAACAATGCCAGCCCCCTGTGGTTGTGTCAGCATTAACCGCACAGACCCGACAGCGATAAAAGCCAGCTGCGCCGATGGCTGGAACAACAATGGCAAACCCAATTGCTGAAAAAAAGCCACTGCCCGCGGCACATCAGAGACTACATAAGCCAATTGTTTCAGGGCACTGATCGATGATGCTGTCATATTTGAGCCTGCCTGTCGGAACAAAATCACTAGCCTGAACATTTCTGCCAGACAGGTCAAGCCATCAAGGGCGTGAATAACGCAAGATCCGCTGCAGTACACTCAGATATTGCCGGCCAAAACTGCCACTGTTGTAAGGGATGCCGTGTCGCTGCGCAATAGAGCGCACCTCGTGACACATGGCAGGATAACGCCAGGCTGGCAGATCCGGGAACAGGTGATGTTCGATCTGACAGCTGAGATGACCTGTTAAAATATGCAACCAGCGCGGGCCAGTAAAATTTGATGAGCCCAGAATTTGTCGGTAGTACCAGTGGCCACGGCTTTCATCAATGCAGTCAGCCGGTTGAAACACTTGTGCCTGCCCGGTGAAATGGCCACAAAAAATCACCGTTGCAGTCCACCAGTTCCGCAACAGATTAGCGGCAACATTGCCAACCAGCACCGGCAACGCGACCGGCCAACACAGCAACGGATAAACCAGATAGTCCTTCAGCAACTGCCGGCGAGCTTTGGTCAGAAAAGCCGATTTTAATTGTTTATCTGTTACCTGACTGTGACGATCAGCTTTTTTCCGGCCGAAAAACACCCGTTGCGCTGCCAGTTCGTGATAAGCGATCCCCCACTGAAAAAACGTACTTAAGGCCAGATAAGTCAAGAACTGCCAACTGTTTTGTAAGCGCCAGCGCAGATCTGCCGAGAGTCGCAGCAGACCATAACCGTAGTCCCGGTCCAGACCCATAATATTGGTATATGTGTGATGCTCAAAATTGTGGGTGCGTTGCCAGGATTTGGCATCACAGGCTATATCCCATTCATATTGTTGAGAATTAAGCCGCGGATGGCGCAGAAAATCATACTGACCGTGTAATACGTTGTGGCCGATCTCCATATTGTCGAGTATTTTTGCCAGCGCCAGCAACAGCACGGCTGGCACCAACCACCACCAGCTGAACCAGCACAACATCATCCCCACCCGGCCACAGAGCGCTGCACAGCGTTGCCAGAAGATCAGCTGTTGTAAATAGCGGGCGTCGGCCTGACCGAGGCGCGCTTTTTCCTGACACAACAACTGGTCAAGCTCCAATGCCAGTGACTCCAGTTGCAAGGCGTCCGGCCGCGGATTTTGTAAATGATTCATCAGACTATTAACCCTTCGCTACTTAATTCCACCGGACTGACCGCCTCACTGATACACAGCTGAATGCGGCCAGCGCCAGCATCCGATAACTCGCCGGTCAACAGATTGCGCACGACGCCGCTGCTTTTGTCACAAAGGCACTGCATACAGACACCACGGCGGCAGCCATAGCGCAGCACCAGACCACTTTGTTCAGCCCGCTGTAGGATGGAGCCTTGCCCACCCAAAACATGTTGTTGTTGCCCAAGCGCTAACCGCACCGGCTGACTGGATGCTGCAGTGCGCTGCAGTAAGCCAAAACTTTCGATCGATATCTGCGTTGGACTGACGCCCTGTGCTAAACATGCGGCGCGAAAATCCTGGGTAAACTCCGTCGGACCACATAACAGAAACTTACCGCGCAGCTTCGGTTGCAACTTCGCAAATAAGCGTTCGGGGGTCAGCCGCCCCATGACCGCTGAGTCCCACAGGATTAGCTGCAACAAAGGAAACTTTGCCTGCAACTCTGCCCAGTGCTCGGCAAACAGTAATTGTGTGGCGCCGCGATAGCTGTAAACAAACAGCAACGGAACTGTCAGCCGGCTTAGCGAATTCAGCATCGAAAACAATGGTGTGACACCACTGCCGGCCGCGACCAGGCAAGCTGCATGATCCTGCGACAAGGAAAAATCGCCGGTCGGCGCCCCCAAATGGACATAGCTACTTAGGGTTAATTCGCTGCTCAGGGCGCTGGTAAAACGGCCCTGCGGTTGTATTTTCACTGCAAGCTCTATTTCGCGCTTCGCATGCAGTTGTTGCACGGGACTACAAATACTGAAGGTCCGTTCCATAGGTACGCCACGGATACTTACCCGCAATTGCAGGTGTTGCCCCGGCGTAAACAGTGGAAAAAACCGACTCACTTTCAGAGTCAGTCGCAGACAACCGGCCTGAGGTTTGATTTGCAGCACTCTTGCCGCGTAAAACCCGGCACTGAACCAGGGGAAAACGCGCTGGATCAATGGCTCTGCCGCAGTCAGGATATTGGGTTGACGAAACAACGTCTGACACAACTCGGTGTAGAAGCGTCGGTAAATACTACTCATGCACGAACTACCAATTACATACTTTCAGCGCACATTTGTACTCTTAAAATAAAGTAAACTCCACAAATATAATTGAGAGCTACATTATCATTATGTTTTTATTGAATTTATTTACGCACTAAAATAACTTACATCCACATCAATAGATATAAATTCAGTTTACAAGCGTACCCTCAGTGATTTTCTAGCAAAAAAAAGCAGCCCGAAGGCTGCTATTGGTTCAGGCGGAGATCTCTCAGGCCAGCACAGCCAGTGCCGCGTCGTAAGAAGGCTCATCTGCCGTTTCTGCAACCTGCTCGGTATGCAGCACTTTGCCGTCGGTGTCGATCACGATCACAGCACGGGACAGCAGGCCGCGTAACGGACCATTGGCAAATGTCACACCATAATCCTGGCCAAAGCTGCTACGGAAGCTTGAACCGTTTTGAACCGACTCCAGACCTTCAGCACCACAAAAACGTGCCTGCGCAAATGGCAGATCGGCAGAGATGCATAGCACTTTGGTGTTTTGCAGGCTGCTTAGCGCCTGGTTAAATTTGCGCACTGATGTGGCGCAAGTCGGCGTATCAACACTTGGGAAAATATTTAATACCAGACGGCTGCCGGCGAAATCAGCCAGAGACACGTCAGCCAAACCTGCGCCTGTCAACACAAAATCAGCCGCCTGGCTGCCTACAGCTGGCAAATCGCCAACCGTCTGAAATGGATTTCCTTTTAACGTTACGGTCGCCATATCGATTCCTTATAATTTGCCGAGTCACACTCAGTTGTATGAATTGCCAAAACCTTTTTTCGGTTTTTGCGGTTTTTGTTGCCGGGTGACCGGCAGTTTAATTTCAATAGCGCTATTGGCTGGTAATTTCACGGGTTGTAGCGCGACATCACTGTCCTGCCATGGATGCCAGACTTTCAGCTGATAGTTACCTGCCGGAACATCAGCAAACTGGGCAGAACCATCCCCCCGGCTGACAGCCAGATACGGGCTGTCGCCAACATAAACATAAGCCTGCATGTAATCATGGATATTACAGCCGATGGCGATGATACCGGATTTATCAAACAACACCGGAGCTTCCGGTTTGCCGGCATAGAGTTTCAGTTCAAATACTTTCGCTGGCGAAAATGAGTAGACATGGTGGCGGGTTTTGTCCTGATTTGGAAACTCAACGGCGGTGCCTTTTTGCACTGCTGAGACAAAAGGTACAAAGGTCAGATCTTTTTGGGCCAGTTCAGCCGGAGTTTTTAACACCGGCGGATTCGGTAGCTGCAGTTCAGCGACCGCGTCTTCCAGTGGCACGCCCTGTTGGTCGGTGATGCGGATTTGCAGCGGATCTGCCACAGTAACAGCGGCCTGCAGCAGACAGGCAGCACACAGCAATTTGGTCAGAAAGGTCATCTGGTTGCTCCGGAAAGACGCCAACAAGGTGCTGGTACGCAGTTGATGGCCAGCTGGTTCAGCCGGCAGTATAACAGCGTGAAATCTGCCAGAGTGCGGAAATTTTACCGATTTTGTTCCGGTCTGCCTGCAACAAAGGGTATAGTTTACAATTAATTGGTGTCTTCCCGGAGCTCAGCATGAGCACACTACAGCATCGCGCCATTCCCCGGTTTTGTCTGATCACCGCCACTATGTTGTTTGCAGCGCCGGGTCAGACGGCAGAGTTAACCTCCTGGCTGGAACTGCAAGCCAAAGCTGAGTTTGGCTGGGTACAACATAGTGAACAAAACAACAATCTGGGGCCTTGGTGGCAGCATGGCACCGGGCAACTGGCGATCAGTGATGATCGACTAACCACAGGGCCAATCCTCGCAGCCCTCCAAATCAACACGGACAGCCCGTTTTCCGCCCGGCTCCATCTGAGTCAACAAGCAGCACTGGACGCTGCCAGCGGTATCACTGAAGCCTGGCTGCAATATCAGCCATTGCCCATCGACGGTTATCGGCTTAAAGCCCGTGCCGGCTGGTTTTATCCGGCATTGTCGCTGGAAAATACCGACATCGTCTGGAGCTCGCCTTATACCAGTACTTTCTCGGCAATTAACAGCTGGTATGCCGAAGAGCTGCGTGCCAAGACTCTGGAGCTGAGCCTGAGCCGGCCCGGTCGCAGTTTTGCATCCAATCACAGCTGGCAAGGCGTGCTTGGTGCTTTTCGTGACAATGACCCGCTTGGCACCTTGATTTCCTGGCGTGGTTTTGCCGTGCATAACCTGCAAACCCGCATCGGTGGCCGTGTTGATTTTGCGCATTACCCGAGCCTGCGACGTTTTCCGCTCGACCTTCAGCCCGATTGGGTCGAACCATTTGCCGAACTTGACGGCCACACTGGCTGGTATGGCGGTCTGCATTATCTCTATCAGCAGGATACTGAAATTCGGTTTTACCACTATGACAATCAGGCCGATCCGACGGTATTTGTTAAAGGGCAATATGCCTGGCTGAACCGCTTTAATCAGCTGGCCCTACAGCAACAACTGAGTGAAAGATGGCGTCTGGTCAGCCAATGGCTCGATGGTCACACTGAAATGGGCTATGAAACTGTGTTAGTGGATTATCGTGCTGCCTTTGTTTTGCTGAATTATCAACATGATCTGTGGCAGGCCAGTGTGCGTTATGATCACTGGCAACAATGGGACCGCGACCAGACCGCTGGTGATGACAACAGCGGCCGCGGCCACAACTGGACTGTAGCACTGCAATATCCGCTCTCGGCTCAGTGGACTTTGCTCGGCGAATTCAGCCGGCTGAACAGCCACCAGGCGTCGCGCGGACAGTGGGCAAACTGGCCACTACAACGCAACTTTTATCAGAGTCAGCTCAGTCTGATTTGGCGTTTTGACTAGGGTGTATGGGTGTTAGCAGGCGAAGCTTCGCATGCTAAGACAGCACCAGCCAGACACCGACACCAAACATCAGCGCCGCGGCGATGCGATTCATCAGCCGGGCGTTGCCTTCCTGCATAAACAGCACCCGCAGCGCTTTACCACCACTGGCATATAACAGCAATGAAGCAAACTCCAGCAGCAAAATAATTGCCAGCAGGACGGTCAGCTGCGGCCAGAACGGCAGCTTGGCGTCGATAAATGGCGGCAACAGCGCCATATGAAATGCCCAGCCTTTGGGGTTGGACACCGCGGTAATAAAACCCTGCATAAACAGCTCACGGCGCGAACTTTGTTGCGCTTGCCCCGGCTCCGGGATCGCCAGTTTGCCTTTACTTTGCCACATCTGCAGCGCCAGATAGCCAAGGTAAGCACCGCCCAGCCATTTAAAAGCGGTTAATAGGCCCGGCATCCCCAGCAACAATGCCGAGACGCCCAACACCGCCGCCATTGCCACTAACGCAACCCCAAGCAGTTCGCCGCCCATCATCCACAGTGCCCGGCGCACACCCTGGCTGATCCCCACGGTCAAGGCCAGCGTCATACACAGCCCCGGCGTGATCGAGACAAATAAAAAAGTCGGAACAAACAAGCCCATCAGGCTCAAATTGATCAAGATGCAGACTCCTGCTGTGGGTCGGGCCGCGGTGGACCAAATAAGACCTGCATTTTAGCGCGCAAGCCATTTGCGTCGCGGGCCGCAGTCAACATGCGGTGCCATTCGTGAAAAGTGATCGTCAGCGGATTAACGGATTCAAAATCTTCGGTGATGCCAAAACGACACGGGATGGCGTCGTGTTCGGGCTCGAAGCTGCCAAATAAACGATCCCAAATCACCAGGACACCGGCAAAATTCTTATCAATATATACATCGTTACAGGCATGATGGACGCGGTGCCAGGCCGGCGTGTTCAGCACATAACCAAGCCACCCCCAGTGTTTGCCCCAGCGGGTATGCACAAAAAACTGAAAACCCAGATTAATAGCCACCACTGCCAGCACCAGCTTTGGATCAAAACCCAGTAACACTAAAGGCAACCAGAATAGCCACATCCCGGATAACGGATAAGTCAGACTCTGACGAAAAGCCGTGCTGAAATTCATCAGCCGCGAACTGTGATGCGCCACATGCGACGCCCACAGCCAGCGCACCCGGTGCGAGGCGCGGTGGAACCAATAATACAGAAAATCCTGCAACACAAATAACAGCAATAAATTCAACGCAGTAAATGGTAAATCCAACCAGGCATATTGATGCAACCAATAAAACAGCGGCAATAACAGCAGCAATGACAGCGCATCACCAGCCTGATGCATCGCCGCCAATACCAGGTTGGCCAATGAATCACGCCATTGATAAACCGCCAGCTTGCGGCGAACACTTTGATACCACTCAAAGCCGATAAACAGGAAAAACACCGGACTTAACAAAATCAGGATCACTTCTACCGGAACCATGCACACCACACTGCAGCTAAAAACCGAAGTTTTACTCTAACATGTCGCTTTTACGTCCTGCACCTTTTTTGATTTGTGCTGCACCAGACTGGTACCTGCAGCGGATCTCCTTTAAAGCCGATAAGTTTTTAATATTAAAAATCAATAAGATAAAAAGTTTTGTTTCTGGAACAACCCTTGCTGCAGTACAGGATGTCGTCAGGCTGACACAAATACAGGTCAGGCTGAACCATCCGCTCAGGAGGACTTATGCTGGATCTGAAAAATCATCCGCAACGCGATTTACTGGAAAAGGAATTACAACAACGCTTTTTCCCGGCGCTGCAGGCGCCCTGCCGGATCTGCCACTGGATGCTGACATTGTCGCCGGCATCCCGCAGCCATGAATTCCAACATTTGCAACAGCTGGCCCATCAAAATGGTGTGGCGCTGCTGGATGGCGATGTCGATTTAAACCTGGATTTAGGCAACGTAATGCTGCGCTGGGAGCGGCATTCTGAATTCTCGACATACAGTTTTATTAAATCCGGTCAATCCAGCAGTTTTGAAGATCCGCTCAGTTTCCTGCCTAGCCTGGATTGGTTTAATCCGTTGCCTGGTCAATTATTTCGCGTGGTGCAATTGCAAATTCTGACCGGAACCGAACAACAGACGGCCAGCACTTTGTTTGCGGCCGAACATTGCATGTCAAGCCTGCTGGCCGATGGCAAAGCGCGGGTCTGGACTGATTTCCGAAAACATCCGGAAGGCGCCGGTCGCATGTTGTTGCTCGATCACGGGCTGTCGCCTTCTGCCCTGGCGCGCCTGGTGCAGCAATTATTCGACCTGGGGAATTACCGCAAACTAAGTCTGCTCGGCTGGCCAATCAGCCGCCAGACGCTCAGTCAGCTGCATTTACTGGAACAACAGCTGTCTGATATCACTCAGCGCATCGAACAACAACAAGGCTCTGACGAACAATTGCTGCGTGAGATCAGTCAGCTGTCTGCGCAGACTGAACATCTGATCGCCAATAACAGCGCCCGGCTCGACGCCAGTGCAGCCTATTATCAGTTGACGCTGGATCGCTTAAAAGCGCTCAGGGAACAGCAAGTTGACGGCATGATGACGTTACAGGATTTCTCTGAGCGACGGCTGACGCCGGCTTTTCGTACCGCGCAATCCGTGCAAAGCCGCCAACGCAGCTTGTCTAACCGGTTGGGCCGTTCCACTGAGCTGCTGCGCACGCGGATCAACCTGCAACTAGAGCGGCAAAACACCGATTTACTGGCGTCGATGGATAAAAGAGTGCGGTTGCAGCTGAGTCTGCAACGCGCCGTTGAACGGGTGTCGGTGGTGGCGATCAGCTACTACGCGATAGCGCTGGTCGATAAGGCGCTGGAGTCACTGCATTATTGGTGGCCGGCGTTGCCGCTGGAAAGTTGTCGTAGCCTGAGTCTGCCGCTGGTGGTGCTGGGTGTCAGTTTTTTATTGTACCGGTTACACCGCCATCATCAGCTCAGTAACTGAGCCGGTGATGGCGTCGAAACCAGCTCAGCCTTTATCGCCAAAACATAAGTCGCCGGCATCACCCAGTCCCGGCACTATGTAAGCCTGTTCGTTCAGGCGTTCGTCAACGGCGCCAATCCAGAAATGGGCGGCGTTGCCGAGTTCTCGCTGCAGCAGTGCCAGTCCTTCCGGAGCCGCGATGGCGGCGGCGATATGCAGGCTGCGTGGTGTGCCACTTTGTTGCAGCAAATGCCAGACTTTAAGCAGCGACGAGCCGGTGGCCAGCATAGGATCAATTAACACTAAATCCCGGCCGTCAATGGCCGGATTGGCGCTGTAGCCGAGGAAAATATCCTGATCCATACCAGCCTGTTCAGCCTGACGGTACGCGCCGATAAAACCACTGTCGGCTTGATCAAAAATATCGGAAAAGCCTTGGTAAAATGGCAGACCGGCGCGCATCACACAGATCAATAATGGTTGCTGGTCCAGGTCGGCGGCTTTGGCGACGCCCAGCGACGTGTGCAAAGGAAAGCTTTGATATTGCAGCGTTTTAGACAGTTCATACGCCAATAACATGCCAAGACGCTGCAAATTATGCCGAAAGCGCCAGCGATCTTGCTGGATGTCCGGATCACGCAATTGCGCCAACAGGCTTTGCGCCACAGAAAGCTGCTGATTTAACTCAAAAAGATGCATATGAAATACTCCAAAAAACTGCACTGTCTGACAGGTTTATCGCCGCTGAACTTGAAATAGTCATGCGGCAAGCCCATCTGTAAGAAAACAACCAGGAACTGCTAAACCCCTATGCTAGCGGAATTTTTACAAAACAACAGTCAGTCGCTGTCACTGCTGCTGATCACATTGCTGGCGATTGCCGCGATCCTGTATCCGGCCTGGCGCCGCAAACACAGGCGGCAATTGTTGCGGCAGCGGCCTTTTCCGCGGGCGTGGCGTAAATTATTGCAACTGCGCTGGCCTTTATACCGGGCTTTGCCAGCCGATTTGCAACAGGAGCTGCGCCGGCAAATTCAGCGTTTTATCGCCGAAGTGGAATTTGTTGGCTGCGATGGTCTGACCGTGACTGATCCGATGCGGGTAATGATTGCTGCACAAGCCAGCCTGCTGACGTTAAAGCTGCCGGTCAATGATTATCCGGGGCTGCGTCAGGTGCTGGTTTATCCGGACGCATTTGCGGTCAAGCAGGATAGGCCCGATGTGGCCGGCGTGGTGCACAACAATTTGCAGTGGCGCGAGGGCGAATCCTGGCAACAGGGTCAGGTGATTTTATCCTGGCGTCATACGCTGGCGGGTGCGGCTGTCGCTGATGATGGCCGCAATCTGGTGGTACATGAATTTGCCCATCAGTTGGACCAGCAAACCGGCAGTGTGAACGGCTTCCCGCCGCTGCCAACAGCGAAGCTGCAGCAAGACTGGAGTACTCAAATGCAAGCAGCATTTACCCGCTTGCAACAGGATTTACAACAAGGCATCGCACCGTGGATTGACCCTTATGCCGCCACCAATCCGGCCGAGTTTTTTGCCGTGCTCAGTGAGCTGTTTTTTGAAATGCCGGCGTATCTGGCTGCGTGTCAGCCCCGTCTTTACCAGCTGATGCAGCAATTTTTTCAGCTCGACCCACAAAGCTGGCCGCTGCAACAAGCCGAATTGCCTGGCAAAACTGCCCATTCGGCCAGGTACTGACGGCAAACTGGTGCGCTGCTATTCAGAATCAATTCAGATGAACCCGCCATATTGGTTATATCAGCAACTGCTGATGTCACTTTGGAGGCGTTATGTTCAAATCAATAGGATTGCTGGCTGGCCTTTGCAGCGCGATTGGCCTGATAACCCCTGCCCATGCAACCAATGTAGAAGTTAATTTGTATGGTCAGGTGCTGCCGGGAGTGCATGGACATGTCAGGGTTGCCGAACCATATCGGCATGATGACCGCATCGTCGTGATCGAAGCGCCTTATGCGCATCAACGCGATTGGGGCCGGTACTGCCATCATTATGGTGCGTGCCACCAGTCAGTGCGATTTGTCGAAGTGCGGGAATACCAGGAACAACGGCACTGGCACAAACCCAAACGCCACAAACGGCGCCATGGTCACCACGATCACCATGACTGTGATCATTAAGCGGGTTTCGCCGGGCGGCGAACTTGGTATAATCGCCGCCTTTGATTCGCGAAACAGACAAGCAGGAAATTACCGATGATCATTACCCAGGACAGTGTTGTTCAGTTGCATTACCGTGTGTCAGACGCTCAGGGTCTGATTGAAGACTCCGCCAATGGCGAACCAATGTTATATCTGCACGGCCATCAGAATATGCTGAGCGCGATTGAACAGGCTCTTGCCGGTAAAGCTGCCGGCGACGAGTTAACGCTGGTGGTGGCACCAAAAGATGCTTATGGCGAGCGCGACGAAAATGCGATTCAGAGCGTTCAGGTCAAACATTTAAAAGGCGCAAAAAAATGGGCGCCAGGTATGACGGCTGTGATCGAAACAGAACAGGGTCCGCGTCAGGTCAAGATTGTGAAGATGGGCATGTTTAAAGCGGACGTTGATGTGAATCATCCGCTGGCCGGCAAAACACTGACCTTCGAATTAAAAGTCGTCTCGGTCCGCGCCGCCACGGCCGACGAAGTTGCCCATGGCCATGCACATGGCGTCGGTGGTCACCACCATCATTAAGCTTTAAAACTGGCAAGTGGCTGATTATGCAGCCACTATGCTAGGCTGGTAATACGCGGGGCTGGCCTGTCTGCTTTATGAAAATTCTATTCTCATTGATTGTGGCGACATTGGTACTGTTCGGGCTGAATTTATATCGGCTGAGCGCTGACGGCCCTGTCACTGCGCCGCAGCAGTCCAGTCAGCAAACCGCACTACAACTGCCGGCTTTGCAGCCAGAACAACAGCTTTCGTTGATCCAGCAAAGCAGCGCCCGCCAATTCCGCCTGCTGTGGGGGACTAATCCAGAGGCACCATTTCATATTTTGGAAGGACCGGACCAAGGCCAGGGTTTTTGCGACGTATTAATTCAGCGCTTACAAGTCTATTTGCCGGATGTCCGGCACCAAACCCTAATCGAGCCACAATCCCGCATTCGCCAACGTATGGATGCCAAAGAACATCTGTGTTACCCCTGTGCTCTTTATGTACCGGCTTCAGAGGACCGCAAAGGCCGCCTGTTCAGCAAACCGACCCACTATTACCGGCCGCACGGCATCATTACCCGGCCAGATCTGGCCGAGACCATACGCAAACGTTTTGGCATGCCGGTTAATTTGCAGAAGCTGCTGGCCAGTGAATTGCGATTTGGTTTTCCATCGCAGCGCCGTTATGGCAAATTGCAACCGCTGCTGGATGAACACCGGATCCACAGCCCTTACCACATCAGCCTGGATACCGGCAAAGATGCCACCATGCTGCATTTACAAATGCTCAGTCAACATCAGCTTGATGCGACGATTGATTACATCAGCAGCCTGCAATATTACGACCGCCACTCGGCTGAGCCGTTGGTTTTTCTGCCAATTGCCGGATTTGAAGACTGGCTGGCCGGCGCCGTCAGTTGTCCGGACAGCAATTGGGGGCAGCTCGCCGTACTCAGAGTCGACGCCATAATCGACAACATCAGGCAAGACAAGGCGTTACGGCAAAATTTGCAATTCTGGTTTGGCGACAACCTGCCGCCTTATCCATCGGAACAGCCCCGCTGAGGAAAGGTTAAATATAAGCTGCAATCAAACGCGCTTCAGGCTAAAATCTGCGGCTGTTTTTTCAGTTCAGCACATGGATCCAGCCGTTGTCACCGCAACTTCCTTTAGAAAACATTCAGTTTGATAATTACCGGGAACAACCAGCTGTGGTGTCAACTGCCGAACCAGAAGTGACAGTGCAGCGACGCTCGTTAGTTCCGGTGCTGTTGCTGTTATTATTGGCTGCCCTTGCTGTATTAGCCGCGTTTGAAATGCGCACGGCCTGGTATAGCGCTAAACCAATCAGCGAGTACGCCAAAACACTGACCTGGCAATTGCAGAATGGGCCAACGACTCAGGTCATATACCCCACAGCCGGCCCCTTTGATGAACGCCATGGATACACTAAATTACCTGCACTACTGCCCCGCCTGACCGAACGTGGTTTTGTGGTACGTGCGCAGGCTGAATTTTCACCGGCGATGCAAGGCTTTGCCGCCCAGGGCTTTTTCCCGCCGTACCGGGAGAAAGTCCAAAGCGGTCTGTTTCTGGCAGACTGCCGCAACGAAACTATTTTTGATTTTAACTACCCGCAGCGGGTTTATCGCCAGCCACAACAGATCCCACTATTAGTGGCGCACAGTCTGTTATTTATTGAAAACCGCAATCTGCTGACTATTCCGCCACACGCCAACCCGGTGATGGACTGGCCACGTTTTGTCATGGCCGCTGTCAGTCAGGTGGGTAAAGTTCTGGCGATTGGCGGTCAGTCAGCCGGTGGCTCTACGCTCGCCACCCAAATCGAAAAGTTCCGTCACTCGCCAATGGGCCTGACGCAGAATTTCGAAGACAAAGCTATTCAGATTATTTCCGGCACGATCCGCGCTTATCAGCATGGCGCGAATACCCAGGCCGTGCGTACGCGCATTGTGCAGGATTATCTCAACACTGTGCCGCTGTCTTCCGCGCCGGGTCATGGTGAAGTGCATGGTGTTGGCGATGCTTTGTATGCCTGGTTTGGTACTGAATTTGAGCGCGCTAATCTGCTGTTGAGCCAGCCGGAACAAGCAGACAGCGCCGCTGAGCGGGCACGCTATTTCCGCCAGATGCTGTCACTGATGATTGCGCAGCGCCGGCCATCTTATTATCTGTTACAGGGCCATGCCGATCTGGAAGAGCTGACCGACAGCCATATCCGTCTGTTGGCACGGGCCGGCATTATCGATGCGGGCTTGCGCGACAAAGCACTGAACGAGCGGCTGACCTTTGTCCGGCTGCAACCGAATAAAGACAAAGACGAAGCCGATAGTCGCAAAGGTATCAATGCCGCCAGATTGCGGTTGGGTAACCTGCTGAATCAATCGATGTACGATTTAGACCGGCTCGATTTAAATGCCCACAGTACTTTGCACGGCGATGTGCAGCAAAAAGTCAGTGCATATCTGAAAAGCCTGGCCAATCCCAATATTGCGGCACAACACGGGCTGATTGGCGAACGATTGCTGGCGCCAACCCGCACCGGCGATGTGCTGTATACCTTTACCCTGTTCGAAAAGACTGCCGACGCCAACCGGGTGCGGGTGCAGACCGACAGTACCGATCAGCCGTTTGATTTAAATGAGCACAGCAAACTGGAGCTCGGCTCCACTGCCAAACTGCGGGTGTTGTCCAGTTATCTGGAAATCATCGCCGAGCTGCATCAGGCATTTGTCGATGAGCTGCCTGACAGTCTGCTGACGATGGACATTGCACCCAACGATCATATTACGCGCTGGGCTGCCAATTACATGGCGACTACCGCCGATCGCAGTTTACCGGTCATGTTAGAAGCATCGCTGGAGCGCACTTATCCGGCCTCGCCGGCAGAGCGCTTCTTTACCGGCGGTGGTTTGCAAGTGTTTAACAATTTTAATAAAGACGAAGATGGCAAAGTGCCGACGATCCGTCAGTCGCTGCAGCAGTCGCATAACCTGCCATTTGTACGCTTACTGCGTGACATCGTCAGTTTTGCCAGCAGTTATCAGACACAAGGCAGTACTTCATTATTATTGCGCGCCGACAACGACCCAAAAAGAGAAGAATATCTGCGTAAATTTGTCGACAAAGAAGGCAGCGAATTCCTGCGCCGTTTCTTTCGCAAGTACCAGCAAAAGCCGATGGACGAACGGCTGGAAACCTTTTTCGACGGCTTAAAACAAACGCCGGACCGGCTGGCTGCGGTGCATCGTTATTTGCTGCCAGATGCCAGCTTTACCGACTTTGCCGCGTTTTTACGCACCAAGCTGCCGGACAGCGACAAACTGACCAATAAAAAGTTGCAGGATATGTACGCGCAATACGGGCCTGGAAAATTCAGTCTGCCGGATCAGGGTTATATTGCCGGCGCGCATCCGCTGGAGCTGTGGGTACTGAACTACCTGAACACCCATCCGCAAGCCACGATGAAAGAAGTGATAGACGCCAGCGCCGAGCAGCGCCAGCAAGTTTATCGCTGGTTGTTTAAAACGCCGAACCGCAAAGCTCGTGACGCGCGGATCCGCATCATGCTGGAAGTGGAAGCTTTTACCGACATTCATCAACGCTGGGCCAAACTTGGTTACCCGTTTGATCACCTGGTGCCGAGCCTCGGCACTGCACTTGGCAGTTCCGGTGACCGTCCGGCGGCACTGGCAGAACTGATGGGGATTATTCAGAACGATGGCATGCGCTTACCGACCATCCGCATCGACAGTCTGCATTTTGCCGCCCATACGCCTTATGAAGTGCAGCTTGGTTTTAATGCCAGCGCCGGCGAGCGGGTGATGCGCCCGGAAGTGGCGCGGGCGCTGAAAAAAGCGCTGGGGCAAGTGGTGGCTGAAGGCACAGCCCGGCGTTTAAACGGCAGCTTTGTCAAATCTGACGGCTCGCTGTTTCAGGTTGGTGGCAAAACCGGTACAGGCGACAACCGGGTGGCAACTCAGGTGATCCGCGGCAAAACAGTGGCGTCGACGGCGACCAGTCGTACGGCAACTTTTGTGTTTTACCTCGGTGATAGTTATTTCGGCACGCTGACTGCGTTTGTGCCAGGCAAAGGTGCTGACGATTTCAGCTTTACCTCTGCCCTGCCGCTGCAGGTGCTGAAGGGCATGGCGCCAATTTTACGGCCCTATGTGGTGAAAACCAGCCCGATGTGTCAGCCGCTGTCGCGTTAACTTTCTGCGCGACAGATCTGGTACCGCACTTCAGCCGGCCCTGCGGTCAGTAGCTGCATACCGCATTGGCGAACCAGACGTAACGCCGCCAGGTTTTGCGGTTGCATACTGGCCTGCACCTGCGAAAAACCTAAGCCCAGAGCCTGTTGGATCAAGCCGGCATAAGCCGATTTCGCAAGGCCAGGTGTCTGCAGACCGGGCAATAACATGATGCCGAGTTCCAGCCAGGCGCGGTCTGGCTGCAGAGCAAAACCCGCAGCCATGCCCGCCAGTTGCTGGCGGTTATTTTCCACCGCCAGATAAAACTTTTGCAGCGGTTGCTGCTGATTTGCGCTCAGGCAGGCCTGTAATCTGGCGCAGGCTTGCGTTTCAGACAACAGTTGGCCGACAAACTGTTGGGTACGCGGATCTGTATAGATGCCGCTAAGACCAGCCACATCTGCGGCCTGCAGCGGGCGCACCACAGCTACATCTGTCTGAAAGGCAAAATCACCCGGCTGCAGCATCAGCCGTCTTGCAGCGCTGCAAGCCGAGCCAGCACTTGCGCATTTTTTTGCAGCGGCTGTGCCGGTGGCAACACTAAGGTCGATTTCAGCGTCAACCGGGCTTGTGGTAATTCCGCCAACGCGATCCAGTCCATTCTTGGCGTTTCAAATGGCATGCTGGCCGCCTCGTAAATCACCACCCGATGATCGGCAGGATAATGGGCCGACAACAATTCCACCAGCAACTGTAATTCACCGGCGCCGGTATCAAAACGGGCGATACTGCGGTCGCCCGCCAGAGTGATTTGCCACAGCACCAAATACGCACTGGGGTCAATCACGCGCTGATAAAACATAAACTGACTGGCTTCATAATACTGACAGCCGACCCGGCCCGGATCTATGCCCAAATCTGCATGCAGGCAATCCGCCGCGCTGATCCCAGCCAGCATCTGCGCTTCATAGCCTTCCAGCCGCGCCAGTTCGATGACTTTGTGCGGCGCATAAGCAAACACGCCCGGATGACCATAAAAAGCACCTACGACAAACTTGCCGGCCCGCACCTCGGTCAGCATCAAATCGATCATTTGCTGGTACGTTTCATGACGGGATTTCCCCAGTGCATATAAAGGCGCAAAACTGCGCACATCAGCATGCATCGTCTGCAGCCACTGCTCACTGATACCATCAGTCACAGCGGCAAACACCACATCAGCGGCCTGCAGATGGCTTTTTGCCACTGGGGTCAGATGGGCTCCCAACATGATACCCGTACCCAAAATCACTATTCGTCCCTCGTTTTGCATCCGGAGTTCCTTGGTTCTGTTTGTATTTAACTATGCGATGATAAAACTGATGTTATGACAGCAGCCTTTGATTTACAAAACAAAATATTTGCTCTAGTCTGGACTATCGGTTGTCGTAAAAATACCGGAAATGAAAACAAAATTCAGCAAGGAGATTTTTATGTCTGCACTACATCAGGTATTAAATGAGCTAGCCATCAATGTGCTGCCAGCTCAGCAACGCTCCGGGCTGATCGCCAGCCTGGCCCGTCAGCATGGATTGGATGACGCGATCACTGCAGCACTGCAAAACGGTGACAGCGAGCAGTTATCCAGATTAACGAATCAGCAATTATCAACATGCATGCTCATTGTGGCCCCTGATGCTCCAGCAGCCCATCAGGGTTGCCTTGTGATTGTCGCACCGGAAGTCCCCCAGCACTGAGTCACAGGCGTTTTTGATAAAGGGGATTTCGTATTTTAGCGGCTCCCCTCCTGCCTAAAATATCCTAGATATCGTCTCCCTGACTCGGAGCAGTTGTAAGAATGCAACGGCCTTTGATTTACAAAAGAAATTGATTGCTCTAGGCTGAAGAGCTGCTCACAAATCTGTTGAACGGTAATATATGCCTGTAGGAAATTGCCGGCGGACCACGCTGAATACCGGGAAATTCAGAATACTGAATGTCCTTTTATCAGCCAGCTGCCGCTGCATAACCAAAAGCGATAAGCAATATTAAACAACTGAATAATAAGGAATGATTATGTCAAATGTGATTCATATGCTGGAACAAATGGCTGTCAATACCGGGTTGAACAGTCAACGCGATCAGGTCATCAATGCATTGTCTGCAGAGCATCAGTTGTCGCCAGAACTTGAAGCGGCCATTCAGCAGGCTGACTTATCCAAGTTAATCATTGTTGCAGGTGCAAATGGAGGCGGAGCTCCGTTTATCGTAGCACCGGACGATGGCGAATCACCGGCTGAAGATGACGACAAAGAAGAAGACAGAGAAAAAATCAGTCACTAATTTTTAGTTGAGTATGTAAATGCATCAGGTGATCCGGTTATGTTGGTTGTGCTTGTTTGTAGTTTGCAGTCCGGTTGTTGCACAGCAAATCAACGAGATTGACGCTTTATTAGCTACGGCTGATGAGGTCAGAAGTGCCGATCCTGTTGCTTTTGACAATTTACTCAAGCAATTGAAGTTGGCGACAGCAGTCATGTCGCCATCTCAGCTTGACCATCTGAATTTCCTGAAAGCATATAAAGATGCTTATAGCGGACAATACGCTGTCGCCGAGCCGGTGCTAAAAAAACTGATCTCTAATGGTAAAACGGCAGTGTTTCGCTTCAGAGCCGCTTTTACGCTGGCCAATATTCAAATTATTCAACGACAATTCATTCCAGCATTTTCCAACCTTACGCTGGCGCTGACCAATTTACCAGATATTGAAGATGAGAAATGGCGAACTCAGGCGCTGATCTCAACGGCATTTACCTATATGGAAGCTGGTATTTATCAGGAAAGTCAGGAATATCTGGAACAACTGAACCGACATGAACTGACAGGACGGGATAAATGCCTCTACTTGTCATTTAGATTGCAAAATAACCAGCATTTAGGTTTATCCATCGCATTGCCGGATATTGTTGAAACCGAGCAAGCCTGTGAAGCTGCAAAAGAAGCAACAATGCTGACCATCGTCAAGCTACAATATGCAAGGTTATCTTTAAAAAACAAAGACTTCAACAGCGCACTTTCGTATTTGCTGACGCTGAGAACTGCGGTTGAACTGACCCAATTCCCCCGCACGGCAGCCGAGTACTATCAGTTGCTGGCCGTTGTTTACAGCGAACTCGGTGAACTTAATGGCGCAGAAGCCTCGCTGGCGCAATTATACCAGCTCGGCAATAAGTTGGATTTTAGTCTGCCGATGGTCGCCGGATTAAAACTTCATGCCAACATTGCCGCGCAAAAACAGGATTTTGCTCAGGCCTTTAAATTACATCAGCAATACACTGAAGCGGAACGCGCGATGCGTGACGAACATTCCAGCCGTCTGCTGGCCTACCAACTGGCCAAAGGTGAATTGCTGAAAAAAAATCAGCAGTTACAGCTGATAAAAGAAGAATTCCGTGTGGTAGAACTGGAAAACCAGCTGAAAAACCAGCAGGCACAACGCGACAGTTTGTATATTGGTCTGCTGAGCCTCGCCAGTATCGTGCTGGTCTACGTCACCTACCGGCTGATCCGGCGCCATCGTTATTACAAGATCGCAGCGGAAAACGACGGACTGACCGGCATCAGCAACCGGCACTTTTTTGATTTGCAGCTGCAAAAGCAGGTTAAACGCTGTAAACAACTACAGAAATCGATGGGGGTCATCGTATTTGACCTGGATTTCTTCAAGCTGATTAATGACAACCATGGCCATGATATAGGCGATAAAGCGTTGCAGGCGACGGTCCAAATCTGTAACCACTTTATCCGCAGCGGCGATATTTTTGGCCGGATCGGCGGTGAAGAATTTGCCATTGTGCTGCCCGACTGCCAGCCAGACAAAGTATTGATGCTGGCCGAGATCTGCCGCGATGCGATTGAACAGCTCGATTGCAGTCATATTCAGAGCGGTCTGAAACTGACAGCCAGCTTCGGCGTGTCTTATAGCCAGATCAGCGGCTATCAACCCAGCGAGCTGATGCGCCATGCCGATCAGGCGCTTTATCTGGCCAAATACAATGGCCGTAACCGGGTCGAAAGCTACGACCAGATGCAAACCAACCCCGGCCGCCCGTTAATCCACAGCCCGCTGCGCTAAAGCGCCGGGTCTGCCACAGCGCGATTAAGCCAGACGTAAAAAGCCATCCGGCACCTGTTCGGTCAGGAACTGCTGCAACTGCTCATCATTCAGTGGCCGGGCAAAATAATAGCCCTGCCCGACATCACATTTATGTTTTTTCAGCAGTTGTAACTGGGCGCGGTTTTCCACACCTTCAGCCACGACCGACAATTCCAGTTTCTGCACCATCGCAATGGTGGAGACGATAATTTGATAGTCGGCATCGTTTTCCAGCATGCCAAACACAAAGGATTTATCAATTTTGATAATGTCGACCGGCATTTGTTTTAAATAACTCAGGCTGGAATAACCGGTGCCGAAGTCATCGATGGCAAAACAAAAGCCCATGCCTTTCAGCTGACGCATCATTTGTAAGGTGGTGTCGATGTTTTTGACCAGGGTTCGCTCGGTCAGCTCCAGCTCAAAATGATTGGCCGGTAATCCAAATTCCTCCAATAAGCCCTGCAGCACTTGCGGCAACAGCGGATCAAGAAACTGGCCGGCGGATAAGTTAATCGACATCCGGATATGGCGGTAACCCTGATTAATTAACTGCTGCACCAGTTCAAAACTGCGGCGGAACACCCAATAGCCCAGTTCAACCATTTGCGGTGAGTTTTCTAACACGCCAATGAACTCATCCGGCGTCACAATGCCACGTTGTGGATGTAACCAGCGTAATAAAGCTTCAAAACCGACCAGCCGGCCGGTCGACAGCTCAATCTGCGGTTGCAGCACCAGATAAAACTGCTGCAGGCGGATCGCTTCTTTGATATCACTTTCCAGTTGAATACGGCTGGATAAGCGCTGATACATCTGCTGATCATATCCGGTGAAGGCGGCACCGCCCTGTTCTTTGGCATTGTACATGGCAATATCCGCCTGGCGGATCAGATCATCAGGGATGGACTGCGGATCAGATGACATCGCAATACCAATACTGCCGGATACATAGAACAACTGTCCATTGAGCTCCACCGGCTGTTCAAACGCCTGCAGGATGCGGCTGGCCACTTCGGCCGGATGTCCGTCAGAACTGACATCAGTTAACACCAGTACGAATTCATCGCCACCAAAGCGCGATGCCAGATCAGAGGGCCGGATACAAGCGCGCAGCCGGCTTGCCGCTTCAACCAATAACAGATCGCCGGCGGCATGGCCCTGCGTGTCATTGACCAGCTTAAAATTGTCCAAATCAAGGAACAATACCGCGATACGGCCCGGATGGCGTTCCAGTGCTGCCAGATACTTTTTCAGCTGAAACAATAACATATTGCGATTTGGCAGCCCGGTCAGCAGGTCGTACATCGCGATATTTTCCAGCTCACGGGTGTTTTGCTCAATTTGCTGATGTAACTGTTCCAGTTCCAGACTGAGCTGATTGGCCGCTGTATCCAGCACGTCCAATTCGTCCTGAAATAACAAAGGTGTATTGCGACCGCGTTCGCGGAATTCGCGGAATTGACGCTGGGCTAACAACGGCAAATGTTGCGCCATTTTTAACAGGCGTAAACTAAGACGTTGTGTGCTGAAATAAATCAGTACAGCCAGAAATGCGAAACAGGCGCCGGCGAAAATCACCATCTGAAATTGGTATTCCGCTTTAGTCCGGGCAAATTTATTGGTGTCATCCACCAACGCCAGATAATAGCCCTGCCCATTGCCGACTAACGGCAAAAAACTAATCAGATAATGCTCTGCGCCGATTTGCACAGGAAGACCGTTCTCAATAGCCTGCTGTACAGTCGCTTCCGCCGGCAAAGCAGAGAACACCGACGCCATCCGGCTGGCATTGGATAAGCTTAATAACTGCAGCTCACGCGCCGGTCGTTCCAGATCGCCGTCAATCCGTACAATAGCAACCTCGGAGCCAACGCCTTGTTTCAGTGACGCCAGTACATCCAATAAGGTGGTTGATAACGCTGCCACTGCAACATCACCACGTTGATTCTGCACCGGCACCAGCACCAGCTTGGAGCAATGCTCAGCACACACGATTTCGCTAAATGGCTGCAGTTCCATCAACACCTGTTGTACTGCCTGACGCACCCGTCCCGGCACTTCAGGAGTGGAGGCATACAGCAATACCCCATCCTGACTAAACAGCCACTGATGTTCTACATTCAGATGCAGTGCGATTGTGTCGTAGTGGCGCGCTAAAGCTTCGGCAAACTCGCTGAAATCAGCCTGCTCACGGATGTTGGCCATGTCGGTAAAAGATTCCAGCCAGCTACGCAGCTGGTTTTCCAGCAACATGTTCAGATGTTCAAATTGTTGTTGGCGCAGCTGCAGTTGTTTTTGCTGTTGCAGACGGAAATCCTCTTCCATTTTTACAATCGCAAAACTGGTCAGTACCACGGTCATCAACAACAAAGCGCTTAATGTCAGCGCGAGAATTTTCCACGGTAAACTTAAAAATGGCCGCATAGGATCAGAACCAATACATCAGTTGGACCGCCCACAAATCGTGGTGCCGGCTGCGGTTAATTTCAATGGCCGGAACCACATTGGGTCCAAGCCGGCCGGTACCGGTGATCCAGTGATATTCCAGTTTCAGCCGTAACTGTTTGGCCAGATCCTGCGTCAGCCCAAGCCCCCAGTCGCGTTGATAACCGAAATAACGCGGGATCAGGCCTCCTGACTGCAGCGGCAGCAAAGCGCCGCCACGGTCATCTTTATTTGCGGTATACCAGTCGTAACTGGCATACAACCGGGTACTGTCGGACCAGTTATAGCTACCGAGTAAAAATGCGCCCTGAGCAAACTGATTGCGTTCAAACACCGGCAGGTAGAATCCACTGGCATGCACCCGCTCTTGTACCAGCTCACTGGACAATTCCCACAATTCTGCGCTGTAACGCCAGTTCGCCATCACTCTTTGCACAGTGAAATCGCCATCAAAAAACATATCCACCGGCACCCGGCGATAGCTGAAATCAGAATCCAGCAACGATATGCCCCATTGTGTCTGACTGCCGGACGGACGGAAAAACACAGTCGCCTGATGCACAAATTTTTGCTTGGTATCGCCTTGAATTTGCGTGGCGATCACACGTTGACTCATCTCGCGGTTAATCGGCGTCGCACCATAACTCCAGATAAACTCTAACTCACCCAACATGGAGCTGTAGGTTGATTGCAACGCCAGACCGTCCGAACCCACCGCAATATCGCGAAATGCATCAAAATACACCGATTGCGGCAACACGATCATGGGCCGCGTCAGTGCGACGTCGCGGGTACTGGAATACAGCCAGTGCATGTTTTTAAACCGACCGGCGTACAGATTCAGTTGCCAGTCGAGGCTATTGACAGCGGTCCAGTTCAGAAACAGATAATCGATGCGCCAGCCTGTGGCGTAGCGATTGCCGCCATCCAGATACATCATCTGACCCGACAAGCGCCAGTCCGGACTGAGTTTATAACTGCCGTTCAGACCTAATTCGGTCAAATCGCTGCTAATGTCGCCGTCGTCATTAACGAAGTTGCTTTGTTCCGCCTGAATCAGCCCTTGCGCGACAAAACCGTGCCAGTGCCAGCTGTCCGCGGCAGAAGCAGAAAAAGCGCTACACAGTGCCAGCAGGCAGCTGCTAAGGCTTGATTGGAATGACTTTAACACCGTGAGTTTCATCCTGTTTCCCGATATAACCTATGGCGCCTGGAGTCGCGGCAATCGCCTGCAGCATCGCCTGTTGATCCTGTAATTCGGTTGGGGGAGTGCCCGTCCCGGAATACGTCAGTTTTTGCCAGACCCGTTCCAGTTGATATGGAAACAGCTGGAGCTGGTCACGGCAGAATTGCAGATTAGCCGCAGAACGCGGCGCTAAAGTGAACACACGGATGGCGACACCATCAGGCCAAACCACCTGACGCATCAGATAAATACTGCGCAATTGCGCCTGAGACAACGCGTCCACCGGCACTGAAGGATGGGCGATGACCTGAACTTGTGGTGTCAGTGGGTCGGCAGACACCCCTGGCAGACACAGCAACATGTAAAAAATAAGAAATAACCTTTTCACAATGTCCTTCTGTGCTGAACTGATGAACAGCTCAGGTTGAGTCTGCTAACGAAAGGCAATACAGCCGAGTATAGCCGAACTGCTTAAAAAGCAAAAAAGAATGCCAGAAAACAATAGTTTACACAAAATTATCATTTACGGAAGTTGCTGATGGCTGAAAATAATTCAGGCCGGCAAAGCCGGCCTGAATTCAAGCAAAGATCAAGGTCAAACTTTAGGGGTCAGTTCAAACACCGTTAACGTACCACTGACTTCATTGGCCATCAGCAGCAATGGTTTGCCGGTTGGACTATTGGTTGCCGGCACAAATGACAACGACTCCGGCCCCAAATCACCGGCCTGCGTCACATTGCCGGTCACCACGGCCGGGATTTTGTCATCGTTGATGTTATAGACCGCATTCAGATCACGGTTATAGCTGTAATCAACAAACTGCGGTGCATACGGATTCGAAATGTCATAGACATAGATCCCGCTCATCCGCTCAGTACCGACAAACGCATAAGTCCGGCCATTGATCTGGCCCAGCGCCAACGCTTCAGGCTCTGGCCCTTTGTCGTCAGAGCGGTTGTCGCCTTCGACTGTCAGGTGGTTCGAGTTAAATTTATCGCCATGCACACCAGCAGCAATGCGTTCTAAATCATTGCCACTGTCAAATACCTGCTGGCCGTTTTGATCCCAGATACTAAAAGAACGGGCGCCATAGGCATACAAAGCATCATATTCACCATTGGCGTTCAGACCCAAGCGCGGTGGTCACATTGAGCCGGCCTAACACATCTGCATGGTATGGCTGACGCGCGCTCAGCGCAGCAGATCGTTTGACAGCTGAGACCCGTTTTTGCTCAGAAAATCCAGCCCAGTCGCGCGCATCGCCTTCATTGGCGCTGACATAAAACGCGCTGCCCTGCCATCCATAACTTTGTAAGGTATCTGGTTGATACATACCAAATAATCCGGGAACAGTCTGTAAGTTCACGCCATCTTTATTACTGACGTCAAGGCTGTTTTTCGCCAGGCTATGGTCTTTGAAGCCCAAGGGTAAAATTTTATCCAACTTGGCTGTCGCCAGGTCAATTACCGCTACTGCGTTGTTTTCCTGAAATACCACCCAGGCTTTTTTCAGGTCCGGACTAAAGGCGATATATTCCGGTTCCAGATCCTGCGCCACTGTCGTGCTGGCAGGGCCTGCAAATTTCACACCTTTTGCTGCCAGACTGGCTTTGTCACTATTCAGCGCAGTGAAACTGACCGTTTTTGCCTGTGTTGCGGCGACGGCGTTAGTGAGACTGATCAGCGACACCGCCCCTTCCGGATCTGCGCTGTAATCATTTGCCGGTTCGCCTTCATTGGCCACCAGTAACCACTTGCCATCACTACTGAACGTCAGCATATCTGGTTGCGCACCCACCCGGATCGCTTGTTTTAACAGCGGCGCGCCCTGGCTCAGGTCATAAATCAGTGCCACACCGGCGTCAGTGCGGTTTTTATTTTCGACCGCTACCGCCAGCAATTGGCCCTGAATACTGATGGAATTGGCAAAACCCAGCGCCACAGTTTCATCCTGATCGGCGCTGTTACGCACAGTGGCGGTCGCTGGCAAGGCCAATGGTTGACTGGTCAGATTGCTGGCTGTCAGTGGATCCGATAAAGCCTGGCTTTTAATATTGGTACCATCCAGCACTTCGATGCGGTTGGCGGCCCCATTCACCACAAAAATCCGTTTTGACGGTGCGTGAAACGCGGCAATTTCTGCAGCGCCGGCGCCATAACTGCCAGTGACGTAACGGGCAACAGGCAATAGTTGCATGCCGACCGGCGCATTCTGGCCATTGCTGCCATTGGCGCCAGACGGTCCTGTCGCGCCGGCCTGGCCGGCTGCGCCAGTAGCCCCATCCGCACCATTTTTACCGTCCAGATCACAACCACTCAGCGCCACCGACACCAGCAACGCCGCTACAGAAACTTTTAACGCCTTCATGTTTTTACTCCAGAGACTCAAAAAAACAAGACGTTAGCGATTTGGAATGACAGCGGTGTGAAAATGGCATGTCAATCTGATGACAGCGCGATGGGCAAGCAGCTACTTTGTCCGCAAGCGAAAAAAAAACCGGGAAATATGCTATCCCCCCTTGTAAATCAGCGCCAGAAGGCAACACTAGACAATGGTCATTGTTAATAAAAAAACGGAGTGGAACTTGAACGCTGCCGAATGTGCTCTTCAGGTTGGTGACATCTTTGCTTTACCTGACACCTGCCTGAAAATTAAAGAAATCATCGATGACGAAATCAGTGATATTGATGAAATTGCCGAGTTAGTGTCTTACGATCCGGTGTTGTCTTCCAAGTTACTGCGGCTGGCCAACAGCGCACTGTACAATTTTCCGAAACAGGTCGAGTCGGTACAAAAAGCGGTGCAGGTACTGGGGGAAACACAGGTATACAACCTGGTCGTTGCCAGTGGTGCCGCAGAAGCATTTGCGACGTTAAAGCCCGATGTGATCGCTCTGGACAAGTTCTGGGAGCACAGCATCAATACGGCGTTGATTGCCAAACATCTGGCGTTTCATCTGGGCGTGAAAAAAGATGAGCCCATTTACCTGTCCGGCCTGTTGCATAATCTCGGCGAGCTGGTTGTCGTACAAGTGAAACCAGAAGTCGCCCAAATCTGCGGTCAGTATAAAAAAGGTCTCAAACCCTGGACGAAACAGCAGGCATTATTGGGTTTCAGCTACGTGGACTGCACAGTTGAGCTGCTGAAACACTGGCAGTTACCGGAGCGGATCATTCAGCCGCTAAAACAACTGAATCAGCCCGAATACTCTGCAGCGAACAAAGTGAGCCTGATTTTGCATCTCGCCAGCTGTCTGGCGCTGAGTGAAGCCAATGCCGATGTTTTTCAGCTGCATGATCTGGTCGATAAACAAATCATGGAAGTACTGGGCCTGAGCAAAGACGATTTACATGACGCCAGCAGTTTTGCCTTCTTAGAAGGTATGTCGATCCTGAGCCTGCTCAATCCGGCGTTATTTAGTATTTTCTAAGCAAAAAAGACGGGCAGCTATGATGCTGCCCGTTGTGTTACTTTCGCTCGAAGATGATGTCAGTCACGGACAATCGTCATTTCATCCAGCAGATTTTGCGCGCCATCCACATACTGCATCATCCACAGCACAAAACGGATGTCGACATGGATAGCCCGGGTGATCGCCGGATTAAAGTACCAGTCTTTGCTGATGGATTCGTAGGTCGAATCAAAATTCAATCCGATCAATTCACCCTTGCCATTCATCACGGCTGACCCTGAGTTGCCGCCAGTTGTATCGGCGCTTGACAGGAAATTCAGTGGCACTGAGTTAAACGGCAACGCTGGCGTTGCGCCTAAATCTGCATAAAAATAACCGTCATACTGCTTCGCCTGATAAGCCTGCACCAGCTTCGCTGGCAACTGAAACACGCCTGTTGGCTGCTGCTTGGCGATCATGCCGCGCACCGAGGTAAATGGCGTTTTATAGACACCATCTGCTGACGGATAACCGTCGACATGGCCATAGGTGATCCGCAGTGTGCTGTTTGCATCCGGATACACCGGTTTACCTTTACTCTGGTTGAAAGCAATCACCGCCTGCATATAAGCCGGACGAGTATTGAGTAGTGCGCCCTGGATGGCTTTTTGTTGCTGCTCCAGCGCAATTTGCTGCTGATAGACAGCCACCGCCGCTTTAATAAAGGGGTCTTGGCTTGAGGCAAATTCAGCCGGTGTTTTATCGAGCCAGGCCAGACGCCCTGCACTGGTGCCAAGCGTGGTGCTGTCATACCAGGGTTGCAGTTTGGCACTGATTTGTGCTGCAGTCATGCCAGGTACCAAGCCTAATGCATCATCCAGCGCTTTGACCCGCAGCACAGGTTTTTGCTGCAGGTACACTGCCAGCTGCTGGCTCCATAGCGCCAAATCGACGGTTGGTGCAAAACTGGTATCCAACCGTTTCAGCCGGCCCTGCCACATTTTCAGATCTCGTTGTTGATAGCCCAGCTCGCGCTCGCTATCCGGTTTTTGCCGTTCTTGCGCCAATCGGTACAGATCCTGCGCCGCTTTGAGTAAATCACTGCGTTTGGCATTATCAAAATACCAGGTTTGCTGCTGATATTGCTGTTCAGCACTGATCACTTCTTTCAGTGCTGCCAACGCTTTCTGGTGCACTTTACGGCCGCTGTCCGCTGCGATCCAGGCCGCCAGCTCCTGCTGCTGCTGTTGTTTGATCGCATGAATATCAGTGACTTTAAAACCGTCGAGCAGACCCTGCATTTTTTTCATCCGGTTGTTGTAGCCTTTAACCACCGAGGCATACCGTACCTGTAATGCCGGATCTTTAGCGCCAAACGCATCGATGGTCTGGATCATCTGCGAGTACGTAGTCACGTTGGCCGGATACTGCCAATCGCGGGCAAAGGCAATCTCTTCGGCCAAACGGTAACGACTGGTCTGGCCTGGGTATCCAGCCAGCAAAATACCGTCACCCGCTTTAACGCCACTAGCATTGATTTTTAAGTGAAATTTCGGCTGATACGGCACATTGTCTTTGGCAAAAGGCGCTGGTTTGCCATCTTTGCCGACATAACCGCGCAGAAACGAATAATCACCGGTGTGGCGCGGATATTCGTAGTTATCAATATCACCACCAAAATTACCCACGGCTTCAGCTGGGGCATAAACCAAACGCACATCCTGGATCATCAGCTGCTTAATCAGGAAAAACTGCAGGCCATGATGAAAACTGACCACATTACAGCGGTAATTCGCATCGCTTTCACAACTCTGGATCAGCTGCTTGCGGTTATTCTCAATGGCTTCAAAGCGGGCCAAATCACCGAGTGTAGCCGCTAAAGTACCGCTGACTTTGGCGGTGACATCTTCAACTAATTCGGTCACATATAAACGCTCAGACGGACCTGCCGGTAGTTCTTCCGCTTGGGTTTTAGCCAGAAAACCATTGGCAATCAAATTGTTTTCTGCACTGGAGTTCTGCTGGATGGCACCATAAGCACAATGGTGGTTGGTCACGACCAAGCCTTGCGGCGAGACAAAAGACGCAGAACAATAGCCGAGACTGACAATGGCATTCATCGGATATTTGCTTAAATCGGCTAAATCGGCGGCAGGCACTGAGATACCGCGGGCGCTGAGTTGTTGTTGTAATTGCGGCAGTTGATAAGGTTGCCATTGCCCTTCGTCAGCAATAGCAGCGACACTGCAAAGCAGTGCCGCCGGAAACAGCGTGTACTTATACATCAGAAATATCCGTGACTGGAAAAACGTCTAGCCTATAACTCTGACCTCTGCCCTGCAAGCTGCGACTAAGGCCGGCGCGCTGAATTAACCAGCAAAAGCGTTTTGCCGCAAGCATCTGTTGTCCCGTCAGAAGCGGAACTGTGCCACCAGCCGGTTTAAATCCTGGGCGCGGCCTTGCATACCATCAATCAGCAGCAACGTACTCCCCGCCTCGTGGCTGGAGTTGGAAGCCAGCGATGCCACTTCACGAATTTGGCCGAGCATCTGACTGAGTGTTTGCGCCTGCTCCGTGGTGGCATTAAACATCCGGTTGATTTGTTCAACCACCGATTTAATCTGATCCTGTACCGAAGCCAATGCAGTGCCGGATGCTTCACAGGCCTGCATACTCTGGTCGGCCAGCACCACGGATTGTTGCATCTGCTGATGAGATATGCGGGTTTCCTGCTGAATTTCGGCGATAACCGCCGAAATTTCGCGGGACGAAGATTCGGCCCGCTGCGCCAGATTACGCACTTCTTCAGCCACCACCGCAAAACCCCGGCCCTGTTCACCGGCACGCGCTGCTTCAATCGCGGCATTCAGTGCCAGCAGATTGGTTTGCTCGGCGATCCCGCGGATCACGCCGACAATCTGGTCAATTTTTTCTGCTTTGGCGGTCAGTTGCTGTAACGCATTGGCTGACTGATGCACAGTATCACTCATCTGCTGCATCTGATTGATGGTGCCATGGATGGCGGCATTGCCCTGTAAGACGGCACTGGAAGTTTGTTCCGACTGTTTCACCACGATGCCGCAGCTGTTGGCAATATCCTGCGCTGAATGATCGAGTTGTTGCATCGCACTGGCAAGGCCGGCACTATGATGCTCGGTATCTTCGGCTTCCTGTTTCAGGTGCTGTGACAGATGCTGGCTCTGAGCACTGGTGTCAATCAACACCTGCGCGCTCTGATGAATATCCTGCACAATCTGCTGAATTTTACCGGCGAACAGATTAAAGTTCTGCGCGATCCGCCCTAATTCGTCATCACTTTTCACTACCAGCCGCCGGGTCAGGTCACCATCGCCACTGGCAACATCATGCAGATTTTTTGCCACCTGATGCAGCTGTGTCAACATGCCTTTGCGTACATAGGTACCTATTAGTATCAATAAAATCAACGTAACGCCGCCAGTTGCAACCAGCAGCCTGGCAACATTTCCAGCAGTTTCCGGGCCCTGGGCCACGATTTTTGACGTACTGCCATGCAGTGATTGCTGCATGGTTTGCAGCGCACTGACCAAAGCGATACTGTGTTGCCGATACTCCGCCTGCTGTTTCTGCATTTGCACCAAGGCGTCCAGCGTTAGCTTGATTTGCTGTTTATGTTGTTCAAACAACTGCAGATAGCTGTCTCCTAAGGTCGTGTTACCAAAATTTTTTGGCGCCGGGATGGCGAATAGGCCGGTGGCAACCAGACCATCCACGGCTTCCTGCTGAAAGGCGATGGAGTCATTCAGCTCTTTGACCAGTTCAGTTTTTGGCCCCTGCCGTTTGATTTGTTCAAGAAAATACAACTGGCGGAAAAAGCCGATATTGGCCTCCATGCCTCCGTCTGCGGCGTCCCATTTACGTTGCA
>JAXHNX010000018.1:0-77291 GCA_034519945.1 Rheinheimera sp. | reverse complement strand
AAGTTACGTATTGCTGGCGTTATCGACCGTCAATCGGTTGATCAGCCGCTGCAAACTGGTTACAAATCAGTCGATGCGATGATCCCTATCGGCCGTGGCCAGCGTGAGCTGATCATCGGTGACCGTCAGACCGGTAAAACGGCACTGGCGATCGACGCGATCATCAACCAGAAAACCACTGGCGTGAAATGTATTTATGTTTGTATCGGTCAGAAAGCATCGACCATTGCAAACGTGGTACGTAAGCTGGAAGAGCACAATGCCCTCGCCCACACTATCGTGGTCGTTGCATCTGCTTCTGAAGCTGCTGCCCTGCAATTCCTGGCACCATACTCTGGTTGCACCATGGGTGAATACTTCCGTGACCGCGGTGAAGATGCACTGATCGTATACGATGACTTGTCAAAACAAGCCGTTGCTTACCGTCAAATCTCTCTGCTGTTACGTCGTCCACCAGGCCGTGAAGCTTACCCAGGCGACGTATTCTATCTGCACAGCCGCCTGCTGGAGCGTGCATCACGTGTCAACGACAACTACGTTGAACGTCTGACTGATGGTGAAGTGAAAGGCAAAACCGGTTCTCTGACCGCTCTGCCAATCATTGAAACCCAGGCTGGTGACGTGTCTGCATTCGTTCCGACGAACGTGATTTCAATCACAGACGGTCAGATCTTCCTCGAATCAGGCCTGTTCAACGCCGGTATCCGTCCAGCAGTCAACGCTGGTATTTCGGTATCGCGGGTTGGTGGTGCTGCTCAGACCAAGATCATCAAAAAGCTTGGCGGTGGTATCCGTCTGGCGCTGGCACAATACTCAGAACTGGCTGCGTTCGCGCAGTTCGCTTCAGACCTGGACGATGCGACCCGTGCGCAGCTGGACCACGGTCAGAAAGTGACAGAACTGATGAAACAGCTGCAGTACGCACCAATGGGCGTGGCTGATATGGGTGTTTCTATTTTTGCCATCGAGAAAGGCTTAATGAAAGACGTCGAAGTTGCCAAGATTCTGGACTTCGAAGCGGCCCTGCTGGCTTATATGCACGCAGAGCACGGCGCGTTCATGGCTGATCTGAACAAATCCGGTAACTACAACGACCAGATCGAAGCGACCATCAAAGGCGCGATTGAGAAGTTTAAAGCGACTCAGACCTGGTAACTGATGCGGGTGATGGCAACATCACCCGATACGTTGAAATTTTCGGAGATTAGTCATGGCCGGCGCAAAAGAGATAAAAAGTAAGATCGGGAGTATTAACAATACTCGTAAGATCACCAGCGCTATGGAAAAGGTTGCGGTCAGCAAAATGCGCAAAGCGCAGGAGCGGGTTGCACACAGTCGTCCATACGCTGAAGCTATGCGCAAAGTGATCGGTAATATCGCAAACGGCACTATCGAATATCGTCATCCGTATTTAACGGAACGCGATGTGAAAAGTGTTGGTTACATTGTGATATCTACAGACCGTGGCCTTTGCGGCGGCCTGAATACCAACGAATTCAAGCGTGTGGCACAGGACCTCAAAGCGTGGAAAGACAAAGGCGTGAAAGCTGAGTTTGCCGTGATCGGTAACAAAGCAACGGCCTTTTTCAAACGCTTCGGTGGCAAAGTGCTGGCGCAGCAGACGGGTTCAGGCGATACACCACGTTTGGCTGATGTCATTGGTTCTGTTCGTGTCATGCTGAATGCATATGCAGAAGGCAAGATCGATCGTTTATATGTGGTTTACAACAAGTTTGTGAACACGATGAAACAAGAGCCAGTGATCGAGCAACTCTTACCTTTGCCAAAAGCAGAGATGTCAGCCAGAAAACACAGTTGGGACTACATTTACGAGCCAGATCCGAAGGTCATCCTGGATCAGTTACTGGACCGTTTTATTGAGTCTCAGGTTTATCAGGGCGTCGTGGAAAACGCGGCGAGTGAACAGGCAGCACGGATGGTGGCAATGAAGGCCGCTACCGACAACGCCGGCAACCTGATGGACGAACTGAAACTGGTTTACAACAAGGCACGTCAGGCAGCCATTACGCAGGAACTGAGCGAAATCGTTTCTGGTGCTGCAGCTGTTTAATGCTTGGTTTACAGGTTTGAGAAATTAGAGGAATTAACATGAGTCAAGGTAAGGTAGTCCAAATCATTGGCGCCGTTGTGGATATCGATTTTCCACAAGATGCGGTACCTGGTATCTATGACGCGTTAAACGTAACAAGCGGCGATCTGGCTGGTCTGGTACTTGAAGTACAACAACAGCTGGGTGGCGGTACTGTACGTGCCATCGCGTTAGGCTCCACTGACGGTCTGCGTCGTGGTGCTGAAGTTGCCAACACTGGCAAAGCTATTCACGTACCAGTTGGCAAAGCCACACTGGGCCGTATCATGAACGTACTGGGTGAGCCAATCGACGAAGCTGGCCCTATCGGTGAAGAAGAGCGTATGCCAATTCACCGCGCAGCACCAAGCTACGAAGACCAGGCTGCTTCTAACGCACTGTTAGAAACCGGTATCAAGGTTATCGACTTAGTCTGCCCGTTCGCTAAAGGCGGTAAAGTAGGTCTGTTCGGTGGTGCCGGTGTCGGTAAAACCGTGAACATGATGGAACTGATCCGGAACATCGCAATCGAGCACAGCGGCTACTCAGTATTCGCCGGTGTTGGTGAGCGTACCCGTGAAGGTAACGACTTCTACCACGAAATGAACGACTCCAACGTTCTGGACAAAGTATCACTGGTTTATGGCCAGATGAACGAGCCGCCAGGAAACCGTCTGCGCGTGGCACTGACTGGTCTGACGATGGCCGAGAAGTTCCGTGACGAAGGTCGTGACGTGCTGTTCTTCGTTGACAACATCTACCGTTACACCCTAGCCGGTACAGAGGTATCTGCACTGTTAGGCCGTATGCCTTCAGCGGTAGGTTACCAGCCAACGCTGGCGGAAGAGATGGGCGTTCTGCAGGAACGTATCACTTCAACCAAGACTGGTTCTATCACTTCAATCCAGGCCGTATACGTACCAGCGGATGACTTGACTGACCCGTCACCAGCCACCACGTTCTCGCATTTAGATGCAACTGTTGTACTGAGCCGTAACATCGCGTCTCTGGGTATCTACCCGGCGATCGATCCACTGGACTCAACTTCACGTCAGCTGGACCCTCTGGTGATCGGTAAAGAACACTATGAAGTGGCCCGTGGCGTGCAGTCAGTGCTGCAGCGTTACAAAGAACTGAAAGACATCATCGCTATCCTCGGTATGGACGAACTGTCAGATGCAGACCGCACGACAGTATTCCGCGCTCGTAAGATCCAGCGTTTCCTGTCGCAGCCATTCTTCGTTGCTGAAGTATTCACTGGTTCTCCAGGTAAATACGTTTCACTGAAAGATACTATCCGTGGCTTCAAAGGCATTCTGGACGGTGAGTTTGATCACATGCCAGAACAAGCCTTCTACATGGTTGGTTCTATCGACGAAGCGATCGAAAAAGCGAAGAAGCTGTAATTTTACAGCTTTAGGAGAGCGAAATGGCGATGACAGTACAGTTGGACGTGGTAAGTGCTGAAGAGCGTATCTTCTCCGGCCTTGTTGAGTCCATTCAGGTTACTGGTAGCGAAGGTGAGCTGGGTATTTTACCCGGTCACATTCCACTGCTGACTGGCATCAAGCCAGGCATGGTGCGGATCGTGAAACAGTTCGGTGAAGAGCATCTGATCTATGTAGCCGGTGGCGTACTTGAAGTACAACCGCATACGGTGACAGTGCTGGCCGACGTGGCGATCCGTGCTGAAGACCTGGACGAGCAGGCAGCGCTGGCGGCTCAGAAAAAAGCCCAGGAAGCGATGCAACATGCCGGCGCCGACTTCAACTATGCAGAAGCGGCGGCCCAGTTGGCCGAAGCAATTGCCCAGTTGCGTCTGATCCAGAAACTGCGCAAAAAGTAAGTTGTTTCTTGCTGAAAAAGCCACCTTCGGGTGGCTTTTTTTATGCGCGCGATCCATGGAGCTCACCTTTCAGGCCAATGCCTTGCGTTGTTAAAAATTGCTCCGGTCAATTTTTGTGGCTGATAGTTTATGTTAACTTGCTAGTTACATCATTCAATTCAGATCTTTGTAAAAACACTTACAGGAGCAGCTCGCGGATGGAACAAGGTAAAAAACGCGACATTCATTGGGAAAAATGGACTGCCGTCGGCACCGTTGTGATGGCGGTATGTGCTCTGCTGACGTCACTTTGGCAAAGCTATACCCTACAGCAGCACAATAAATTGTCATTAAGGCCTTACCTCGAATTTGAAGCCAATTTTCAGCGGATGCCGGATAAACGGATTAGTTTCGAGCTGTTGGTGAACAATAACGGCATTGGACCCGCAAAAGTTACGCAAATGAATATTTGGCTGGATGGCGAGCAGTTGTCGTCCACGCATCGAATTTGGCCGACGCTGAAAGTTGCAGCGCCCATGGATTGTCTGGGGGCCGGTAACGTCGCGCGTTTTTACAAAGTCGATGATCAACAGATGGTGATCCGGGCGGACGAGAAATGTCTGCTGACAGATGCAGAGTACCAAAAACTGCATCAGCAGCTGCGAATAGAGCTGACCTATCAGTCATTGTATGGTGACAGCTATCAGGTTAGTTGGGGACAACCGGCAGGACGCGGTTAAGATGTGCTTTTGATAGCTTGGATAGCGCTGTTATTTGCCTGCTGTTCGGTTAGAATCGCTGGATAACTTTTAATAAAGGATTGGCACAGATGGCTTTAAACGTCGTGATCCTGGCAGCCGGCAAAGGCACCCGGATGAAATCAGCTTTACCAAAAGTCTTGCACAAGGTCGCTGAGCGGCCGATGGTGCAGCATGTGATTGACACTGCACGTCAGCTCAATGCGGCGCAAATTAATCTGGTGTATGGCTATGGTGCAGACCAGCTGAAGGATGGTTTAGGTGAGCAGCCATTAAACTGGGTACTGCAGGCTGAGCAACTGGGCACTGGTCATGCTGTGCAACAGGCGCTGCCGCATGTTGCCGACGATGACGTGGTGCTGGTGCTATACGGCGATGTGCCACTGACCCGCTTAGAAACCCTGCAGCAACTGCTGGCAGCGCGCAACGAACATGGTCTGGCGGTGCTGACCGTCCATTTGCAAAACCCCACTGGCTACGGCCGAATGGTGCGTGAAAACGGCAAAGTCGTGGGAATTGTCGAACAAAAAGATGCCAATGCTGAGCAGCTGAAAATTACTGAAGTGAACAGTGGCATTATGGCGGTGCCGGGTAAGCAACTGAAAAGCTGGCTCGGTAAGTTGCAAAACAACAATGCGCAGGGCGAGTTTTATTTAACTGACATCATCGCGATGGCCCATGCGGAAGGCGCAGATATCACTACGGCGCATCCAGCCAATCCGATTGAAACCGAAGGCGCGAATAACCGCGTGCAATTGGCCCAGCTGGAACGGGCCTATCAGGCGCGTAAAGCAGAAGAGCTAATGCTGAACGGCGCGAACTTACGCGATCCAGCGCGGATAGATGTACGTGGTGAAGTGACAGTCGGTTCGGACGTCATGATCGATATCAACGTCATTTTCGAAGGCAAAGTAGTGCTCGGTAATGGTGTGGTGATTGGCGCCAACTGTATCCTGAAAGATTGTACTGTCGGCGATAATACTGAAATCAAAGCCAATACGATGGTCGAAGCTTCGACTATTGGTGCCGACTGTTCGGTCGGACCTTTTGCCCGCATCCGGCCGGATTCGGTGCTGGCGGACGACAGCCATGTCGGTAACTTTGTTGAACTGAAGAAAACCCGTCTCGGCAAAGGCTCCAAAGCCAATCACCTGACTTACCTTGGTGATGCAGTGATCGGCAGCAAAGTGAACGTCGGTGCCGGCACTATCACCTGTAACTATGACGGTGCGAACAAGTTTCAGACCACCATTGAAGATGGGGTTTTTGTTGGCTCCAACAGCTCGCTGGTGGCGCCGCTGACGTTAGGTCAAAACAGCACCGTCGGTGCAGGCTCAGTCGTGACGCACGATGTGGCCGCTGACGAATTAGTCGTCGCCCGCACTAAGCAGCGGCATATCTCTGGTTGGCAACGGCCACAGAAAATCAAAAAATAATCCCAATCAGGCCAGTCAGACTGGCCTTTTTTTCAGCGCCGCCGGTGCAGGAGTTGTCGGATGTATAAACCGTTGATAAGTGGCGTTCTATTGTTGTGTAGTTTGTTGGCCCATGCCGAAAGTTCGGTCTGGCGTGTCAGCAAAGGCACTGATCAGTTATGGATTGGCGGTACAGTGCATTTATTGCCGCCAGCACAGTATCCGTTACCGGCCGAATTTGACGCTGCGTATCAGCAAACCGATACGCTGGTGTTGGAAACGGACCTTAACAAAATGCAGGACGCAGGCAATGCCAATCTGATCCAGCAATATTTATTGTATCCCTCTGGTACTTTGCTCAGCAGTAAATTGACGACAACCACCCGCCAGCAATTGCAGACGCTATTGCAGAAACACCGGCTGACGCTGCCGCAGATCGAACAGTTCAAACCTGGCATGTTGGTGACCCAGTTAACTTTACTGGAGTTACAACAACAAGGTTTCAGCTCGCCTGGGGTAGACCAGCATTTTCTGACATTGGCATTGCAACAGAAAAAAACGCTGAAGTATCTAGAGGCGATTGAGTTTCAGCTGAAATTACTGGGTGATTTGGGCACTGGCCGGGAAGACTTGTTTTTGCAACATGCACTCAGTGACGTTGAGCAGAGTGCTGATTTAATGGACAAAACGTTACGTGCCTGGCGTGCCGGCGATCTGAATCAGGTGGAGCAATTGGTATTAGCACCAGTGAAAGCTGCAGACGCTCAGACTTTTCAGCAAATGTTTGTCGCCCGCAATCAGGCCTGGTTACCGCAAATTCAGGCGCTGTTTGGCAACAAAGAGCAGGAACTGGTATTAGTAGGACTGGGTCATTTAACGGGCTCTGACGGCCTGCTGGCTTTGCTGCAACAAGCGGGCTATCAGGTGGAAGCTGCTAAAATCCAGTCATCACCTGACAAAACCACTGAATAGGTTGAGTCAGTAATTGTAACTGCGGTGCTGCGAAGTAACTGTACAGACCGAGCCTGCTTTCCAGTAACAGCAACAAAGCATTGGCAAACAGCATCGCCAGCACAAACAACAGGAAAACCTGGCCGGCCTGACGCCAGCCGGGGGACTGGATCAGATCTGAATGGACAGCACTTTGGGCCATGATGAATATCCTTGTCTATGTTGAATCTGAACTTTGGTCGTGTGCATACGGAAAAAAGTTTAGGGCAGATGCGAAAATAAATCGTTTTTATTGTGACCATCGCGCATCACAGCGGGATGACAGGGGAATATATGCGTTGGTTACCGGCGTTCGCTTTTTTTAGTTTTCTTATTTGGGTCATTGTTGCGGCAGATTCAGGCCGGCAGAATTACTTTCTGCAATTGGCCGGGTCTTTGCCTTATGGCGACAAAATGGGTCATCTTTTGTTATTTGCCGCGCTGGCATTACTACTGAATTTTGCAACGAAGGCTCGGCAATTGGCTTTCGGCTCAATCCGGCTTTATCTCGGTGTGGTGCTGACTTTATGCTTTGCACTGCTTGAGGAAGGCAGTCAGCTGTTGTTTCCATCACGCAGCTTTGAACTGCTGGATATCTTGGCTGATTTGCTTGGGGTGACGCTGGCAACCTTGCTGACCAAAGCGTTTTATCAGCTCAGAGCCCGCTATCGTAGCCGGGCGGCAAAAAAGATAATAGCGGCTGAAGACTGAGTGGTAGTACTCAGCCCGTTAAGCCAAACTTTTCCAGCCGGTATAAAAACGCTTTATAGGGCAACTGCAGTAAACGCGCGGCCTGAGCTTTGTTGCCGTCACAGTGTTGCAGTGCCTGCTGCAGACAACTTTTCTCCAAAGATTCAAAGGCCAGACCTTCAGGAGGCAGGGTAAAGCCTGTGGTCGGAGCCTGACTGGCGTCCGGCTGCAACCCCGCCAGCAGTTCCTGTTCATCCTGTAGCAGCACATATCGTTCGATCCGGTTGGCCAGTTCTCGCACATTACCGGGCCAGCGATAGCCCAACAATTGTTTCAGGGCGGACTTACTCAGCGCTGGCGCCTGTTGCTGATAACGTTGCTGATGTTGTTGTAGAAAATGTTCCAGTAGCCGCGGAATGTCTTCGCTGCGCTCGCGCAAGGCCGGCATATGCAGCGGAACTACATTGAGCCGGTAAAACAAATCTTCGCGAAAACGACCTTCGCGGACGGCTTGCGCCAGGTCCTGGTGGCTGGCGGCAATGATCCGCACATTGAGTTTAATTTCCTGATGGCTGCCAAGGCGCGTCACCGTGCCTTGTTGTAATAAGCGCAGCAATTTTGCCTGTAAGCTCAGTGGCAATTCGGCGATTTCATCCAGAAATAAAGTCCCGCCTTCTGCCGCTTCAAATTTACCGGCCTTGGCCGCATGGGCGCCGGTAAATGCGCCTTTTTCGGCACCAAATAATTCAGCTTCCGCCAGACTTTCCGGAATAGCGCCACAGTTCAGTGCGATAAAAGGCCCCTGCCGGCGTGGCGATAGCTGATGCAACGCCCGCGCGGCCAACTCTTTACCGGTGCCGCTTTCGCCGCTGATAAGTACAGTTACATCAGTGCCGGAAATGCGCTGAATACGCTGGAACAGCTGCTGCATACAAGGCGCATGGCCGATGATGTCGACCAGTTGTTGTTGTTCACTGAGCGCGGCACTCAATTGTTGATTTTGTTTACGCAGGCTGCGGGCGCGCAGGCCTTTACGTACCGCCAGCAACAATTCCTGCCGTTTAAAGGGTTTGGCCAGATAATCGTCGGCACCGGCCTGAATAGCCTCAACCGCATGACTGACCGAGCCATACGCAGTCGCAATGACAAAACCCAGCGTCGGATAATGCGCTTTGCAATAATCCAGCAGTTCTAAACCAGTCAGAATGCCCAGCTTCCAGTCGCTGAATACCAGCGCGATGTCCGCTTGTTGCTGCAATAGCAAAATAGCGGCCGGCACACTGTCGGCATTGCAGACACGATAACCTTCCGCCTGCAATAACTCGGTGACCAATTGGCGTTGGCTGTGGTCATCCTCGACCACCAGCAGCTGCGGTTGCTGTAACGACAGCGGTTGATGGGACTCTGGCGGCATGTTCATAGACAAATCTCCGTCCCCAGCCTGATTTGCGCCAACACGCCGCCTTCTGGTCTGTTGTGCAGGCGGATATCGCCGTGGTAATACATTTGTAGCAGACGCTGCGCCAGATAGAGCCCCATGCCGGCGCCTTCGGCTTTGCTGCTGATATGCGGCTGAAACAGGCTGGCTGCGACTTCTGCGGTCAGCCCCGGCCCCTGATCGCTGACCTGAAAGTGAATTCCATTGGAGTCGCGCCACAATTTCAGCCAAACAGTACCCACTGCCGGGCTTGCTTCGACCGCATTGCTGACCAGTACATGCAGAATAAAACGCAGTTCGGCTTCAGCACCACGACAAGACAGCGCGGGCGCGTCCAGTTGCAGTTGCTGCGCGGAGAATTCCAGGCAGAGGTCCTGCAGCACGGCTTTGAGTGCAATTGGTGCGCCGCGGTCGACGCCCTGGCAGCTCAGCGTCAATAAGGTGCTCAGCGTACGGTTGATATGCTGCATTTTTTGCTCAATCAGCTGCTGTAGCGTCGGATCGTTGCCGGCTATCTGCTCCAGTGCCAATGCCATGGTATGGATCGGATTTCGCAGTGCATGTACCAGGCCGCGGCTCATTTCGCCGAGTTCGACCAGTTGCTGCTGGCGGGCCAGCTCAGCTTTTTGCTGCTGCAAAGCGGCAAGCTCAGTGCTGGCCAAATTAAACTGCTGCAATGCCTGCCGGTATTCCGCCAGCGGCGCCTGCGTATCGAGCTGAATACCGGCGTCGCCCTGCGCGAGAGCGCGAAACCCCTGCACCAGCCGCTGCAGCGGCTGCAACAAACGCGAACCAAACCATAACAACAGCGCCAGCGCTAAGGCGGTGGACAGCGCCAGCGCCAGTAATTGATAGCCCAAATATTGATTGATCAGCTGTTGGCTGGAACCGCTGGTTTTTAATTTAAACTGGCTGACCCAATGCTGCGGCGCTGCGCCTTGCTGTTTTAATTCAGACAGGGTTTGCTCGAGTTGCAGGTTTAAGTCGAGGTCGACAGCGGCTTTGCCTGCGCTATCCTCGTGCTGTTGCATTTTGACGATGGTGACGCCGTTTTCCAGTTTACGCACTTCCACTTGCCGATCCTGAGCTGTGGTCTGAGTAGGAGCTGACTGGACTGAGACTTGCTGCTGGGCCGTCTGATCCGTTGTGAAGACTTGTACTGCACTGTTGGTATTAAACACAAACTGATGCTGCAGTTTTTCTGCGGTGCGGGCGAGAATGATCCGGCTTAGCGCCTGACTTTGTTCGCTAAGCTCTTGCTGTAGTTGCTGTTGGAACCACCACAGCGTCAGCGCCTGACTGAGGCCCAGCAGCACAAACAGACCACAGACGCCGAGGATCAGGGCTTTGGGCAAACTAAATGACATGTTTATTCCTGTTGCTAGGCCCGGAGCAGGCCGCTAATGCGATCTAATGGCAAATTCGGTGCCAGTACAGCTGACTGTTGCCGGCGATTAACATACTGAAATAAAACATCTTTATTAAATGATGTCGGAGACTGCCGCAGCCAGTGGCGCATATCAGCACTTTGACCTCCTCATTTCGGGATATTTCCTTTGCATTCGCAAGCCTTAAATTTTAAGTGCATGAAAATAAACAATAAAAATTATGGCATCAATCTTCCTATGGTGATGCGTCGGAGTCCACAGCCGGACTCTTATTCCCAAGGAGTGAAATGATGAAAAAATCTGGCCAGTTTTTACCGAAGATACTGTTATCGCTGCTGTTGTTGTCGCTGACCGCTTGTGCGCAGGCTGGTGCCGTGCCTGCACCGACCGACCAAAGCCCGGACAAAGTCACCGAGAAAAAACAAAGCAAAGTGCTGGTACTGAATGACGCCGACGGCAAAACATTTAAATGGGACAGCAGCCAAAGCCCGGCTGAACTGGATAAAGCGCTGGCGGAATTACCGGCAGAAAAACGCGATAAAATCCGCAAAATCGTCGAACAAATGCAAGCTACTGCACCTGGCGAACCGCAGGTGCTGGTAAAAACCCTGAGTGCTGGCGATGGCGACGATCTGGACCTGGATGTCCGGGTGATCACCGACAAAGTGGTGATGCACAAAATGGTCGCCGGTGAAGGTCATGAGTTTGAGCTGATTAAAAAATTACTGGCCAAAGGCAAATTCAGCAAAGAACAGCTACAGGAGCTACAAAAGCAACTCGACAGTAAATTCTGAACGGCCCTGCAGCAACGTCTGGAAAACCTGGACCTGGCGTTGCGCTGGCTGAATGCTTGTTTGACATAATAAAAGGGCAGCCGGCGCTGCCCTTTGTCTTTGCAACACAGTCAACTCAAATGACCAGTCACATTACCAACCGCATTGGCGGCCTTTGTTTTGCTCGTCGAGGTAACTTTGCAGCGGCGCAAAGTAAGCCTGGATCGCCGATGCGTCCATTTCCGGTTTGCCGGTTAATGTCGCTAAGGCGTCCTGCCAGGGTTTGCTCGCACCCATTTCCAGCATCGCGTTCAGTGCAGTACCAGCTTCTTTGCTGTTATAAATCGAACAGCGATGGATAGGGCCGGCGTCTTTAGCAATTTCACACAGTGCTTTGTGGAACTGGAATTGCAGAATATGCGCGAGGAAATAACGGGTATACGGCGTGTTGGCTGGCACGTGGAACTTGGCGCCGGCGTCAAAATCCGCTTCAGACCGTGCTACAGGTGCGGAAACGCCCTGATATTTCTCGCGCAATTTCCACCAGGCGTCGTTATATTGCTCTGGTTTCACCTGACCAGAAAACACCTGCCAGCGCCACTGATCGACTAACAAGCCAAACGGCAGAAACGCCACTTTATCCAGCGCCATTTTCATCAGCAGGCCAATGTCTTTGGATTCGTCCGGCACCTGTTCGAGCAGGCCAATTTGCTGCAGATATTTCGGCGTCACCGACAAAGCGATGGTATCGCCGATGGCTTCATGGAAACCGTCGTTGGCGCTGTCCTGATAAAACACCGGTTGATTTTTATAGGCACGCTGATAGAAGTTGTGCCCCAATTCATGGTGAATAACCGCGAATTCTTCACCGGTTTTTTCGATACACATTTTGATGCGTAAATCGTCTTTGGCATCCAAATCCCAGGCCGACGCATGGCAAATCACATCGCGATCACGCGGTTTAGTAAACTGTGAGCGGGTCCAGAAGGTTTCCGGCAGTGGCGCGAAGCCTAAAGAGGTAAAAAAGCCTTCCGCGCCTTTAACCATTTTCAGCTCGTCATAACCTTTGTCGGCCAGCAGTTTGGTCACGTCATAACCCGGATCTGAGTTTTCCGGCGCGACTAAATCATAAATATTGCCCCAGGTCTGTGCCCACATATTGCCGAGCAAATGCGCCGGGATCGGTTTGTCCTGCGGCACTTTATCGGTGCCATATTTTTCACCGAGTTTGGCGCGGACATGGCAATGCAGCGCCTGATACAGTGGCTTCACTGCGCCCCATTGTTTGTCCAGTTCCGCGGCAAAGGCGTCGGCGTCCATATCATATTTGGAGCGCCATAACGCGCCGGTATCGGCATAACCCAACTCCCGCGCGCCTTCATTGGCCAGTTCAACCTGACGCACGTACAGTGGTTTCATCGGGGCTGCGGTGTCATGCCAGCCTTTCCACATCTCCAGCTGTTCGTCATAATTACGAGAGCTGGCCATCAGCGCCGACATTTCACCCAGCGCCATCTCTTTGCCGGCCGTTGTGGTGTATTTACCTTTGCCATACATCGCATTCAGTTTGGCGACAATCCCTGCCAGTTCTTCAGTTTTTACTGCATCTTTCGGCGCGGCTAAGGTCAGCGCCAGTTTCAGTTTATCCAGCTGCCGGCGGGTATCTGCATCCACCTGCGTGTTATTAAAGCGGGCGGCTTCATTGGCCAATGCCACCACTGCCGAGGTCATTTTTTGGTTGTAATCAGCGGATAAGGCTTCGGTGTCTTCAGTGATGTAGGTGTTGGCGATCCATTCAGCCCGATTGCCTTCGAGCAGCAGCTGGCGGGTTTGTTCAGACGCTTTGGCGACAAAAGCTTTGGCTTCTTCTGCCGTGGGGGCTGCCGCCTGTGCTGGCGCTGCAGTACTTTGTTCAGTGGGTTTGCTGGCTGGCTGACAGCCAATCAGCGCGCCGGCGACCAGCACTGCGATTAACGTAGGTTGGAAAGATGTTTTCATAAATGTTCCTGAGTTTTTATTATGGATATGCACTTGAGCCCTGCCAGTATTGGCTTGCAGATGGGTGAAAGCAAATCTGATCAGTCCGGCATTGTGGTGACATTATTAATTTGGTATTGATCTATTGAGGGTTTTTATCAGTGCAGGGACTTTTATGTCAGGAATGCTGCGTTACAGTGTGGTTTTATTGATTGGAGTGGCGCTTGGTTTTGGCCTGGCGCAATTGCAGCAACCGGCTTTATCCGCGCAGCCAGTCGCGGATCCGGCGCCTGCGACTTCATCAACTGCTGTTCCGGCTCCAAGCACACCGATGCCAGCAGTGGCAACTGAGCAAAAACAACCAGAACCGCAGCATCCGGCGAGCACAAAAGCGCCGGCGCTCCCCGACCCAACCTTGCAGCAATCGCCAGTCGATGAAAACTGGCTGGCCTTTGTTGAACAGCAGTATCCCAAGCGGCTACAGCAGGATTTGTCGGCCTTTCCGGACCCGGTGAAAAAGCAGATGCAGGCTTTTCAGCAGTCGGAAGTCGATACTGACTGGGCTCTCGCCACAGAGCAGCAATTGCAGGATTTATTGGTCACACAACCAGAGCTGAAGTTGTTACAGGTGGAGCGGGTGCAGTGCAGGCAAAATGGCTGTGAGCTGTATGGCACCTCACTGAAACCCGCCGCGCTGGATGCACTCAATCGTCAGCTGCGCCGCTTCCACTCCCACGAGACCAATACGATGGTCATGGACATGGCCCTGCCAGGGGCTGAGCAAGGGAATTTTTATTTGTTGTTGTCCGGCATGAAAAAAGACTGAAGCCGGTTTTGCTTCAGTCTTTTTTCACCGTGTTGGTAACTTAGACCTTCGTCAGCGCCTGGGCTAAATCCGCCAGCAAATCTTCGATATCTTCCACGCCAATACTTAAGCGCACCAGCTTGTCGGTAACATTGGCTCGCGCCCGGTCATCCGGTGTCATCGCTGCGTGCGTGGTGCTGGCCGGGTGGCAGGCCAGACTTTCCAGATCGCCAAGGCTCACGGCCTGCGCGAACAATGTCAGATTGTCGAGCAAACGGGCGCAGGCGTCAAAGCCACCGTGTAATTCCAGCGCCACCATGCCGCCAAAACCGCTGGCGGTGTCGGCAATCGCCTGATGGCCCGGATGAGTCGATAAACCCGGGAAATACACCGCGGCGACTTTTTCTTGCGTGGCTAAAAACTCCGCCACCGCTTTGGCATTGTCGCAATGCGCCCGCATCCGCAGTGGCAGCGTTTTGACGCCGCGTTGTAATAAATACGCTTCTTGTGGCCCCATTGGCACACCAATGTGTTTCAGCGCCACAGTGCGCACACGCTGGATCAGCGGGCCGTTGCCGGCAATCACCCCGGCGATAATGTCGCCATGGCCACAAAGGTATTTAGTGCCGCTGTGCATGACTAAATCTGCGCCAATGCTGAGTGGCTGAAACAGTGCCGGCGTCAGGAAGGTGTTGTCACAGACCGTGATGGCACCAATTTGCTTGGCGACTGCGATGATTTTACGGCTGTCGACAACTTTCAGCGTCGGATTCGTGACCGGCTCCCACAACACTAAGCGGGTATTTGGGTTGTGGCGGCTGACAAAATCATCATCTGAGCTGTAACTGACCACTTTGACGCCGGCGCGCACTAGGGTATTGCGCAAAAACGCGTCGGTACCGCCGTAGACCGGGTCGATAAAGGCCACTTCGTCGCCTTGTTGTGTCAGGGCGTAGACGATAGAGCTGATGGCAGCCATGCCGCTCGCGACCACCACCGCTTCGTCGGCGTCTTCTAAGGCCGCCAGTTTTTGCTCCAGTGCGCTGGAGGTTGGATTGGCAAACCGGCTGTAGATATAACCCGGGTTTTTGCTGGCAAAACGGTCTTTACCTTCCTGCGCTGTGCCGTAGCTGTAGGTGCTGGTCAGATAGACCGGAGTATTTAACGCGCCGGTGGACGGGTCTGGTTGTTGGCCGGCATGGACCGCCAGCGTTTGCATTTTCATTGCGAGTTACCTTGTAAACGAAGACCGGGCGAGCCGGTGTTATTGCCGGCCAGCCTAACGAATCTGCAGTAAAAAACCGAGCCATCCGGACGCGCAGCTTGCTTGGCGGCTGTATTCGGATGATCTGTGATCGGGACGGTCAGCTTGCTTGCGCCAGCTCCGGGTAATGCCGAGCCGCAACATCGCGGTGCGAACGCAAACGGCCTTTGAGCGTGTTATCGCCGACCTGACGCAGGAGCGGATTGGCCGGATCTGTCGCTGGCCCTTGCGCTTCGGCGGCGAGTTCGGCACTCAGTGGCAGCAGCGGCACTGTGGCATCCAGCTGCGCCGCCATAAAAAATGCCACCGAGTAGCGGTCTTGTTGTTGTGGGCTAGTGACGCGGTGGGTGGTGGCTTTCAGATAACCGTTTGAGGCCATCTCCAGCAACTCACCGATATTGACCACAAAAGCGCCCGGAACCGGTTTGGCCAGCACCCAGCCGTCTGCAGTTTCCACTTCAAGGCCAGCCTGTTGGTCCTGCAGCACCAGCGTCAGATAACCCGGGTCTTTGTGTGCGCCAACGCCCTGTTTGCTGGCATTCGCAGCTGCCACAGGATAACGGACAATTTTCATATGCTGATACGGGCCTTCCTGACCATTCAATCCGGCGATGGTGTGGTCCAGCGCATCGGCCGGTAACTCCAGCGCTTCTAACATAGCGCGTAACAAAGTGACCGTGATGTCGCTCAGCTGCTGCTGAAAGGCCAACAGCGCCGGTTTTAACGCTGGTAAAGCCGTTGGCCATTGATTTGGCCCGACTAAACGGCGCCACAAGGCATTGCTGGTGGGCAGGCCGACGACTTCGTCTTCGCGCATGATGTCAAACTGCTCACGTTGATCCGGCTGACCACGCGTCAGTTCGCCGTTTAAGCGGGTGTAACCACGAAAATGCGCTGAATTCAGCATTTGCACCTGAGTTTTCTCCGCCAGTGGCAAGGCAAAAAATTCGCGGCCAAGCGCCAGCAATTGCTGCTGTGCTTCAAGGCTGATGCCGTGCCCGGTCAGGTAGAAAAAGCCGACGTCGCGCGACGCCACCCGCAGCCTGTGTAAAAACTCAGCCCGGTTTGCGCCCTGGTATTGCGCTAAATCCAGCATCGGTAAAGTGGCTGTGGTCATAAATCAACTCCGCATCTTGAGTCTGCCGTCGTATCAGTACGGCGGTCATTGCGGCGCATTTAACCAGCAGATGAAGTGTTGAAAAAGCAGCAATTGCTGCTTACTCAGATGTTTTAGTTATAACCGGATGTCTGGGTGTTTAGCGGTTTAATTAATATTCTGGTTATATGTGAGAAAGCGGGTAAATACAGTGTCATATAATCCTAGGTTGTAGGTAAAGTAATTGAAAATTAATGATATTTTCGAAATATGCTGACATATTTAGCATGCTCCGCGGCCAGACTTTCAGACTTCCCGATACAGCTAAACCAACTTATTCAGAACAAAGTGGCATAAGCCACTCTGACATCTGGTCATGGAATATTAACTGCGTGTCAGCCACAACTGGAGATCGCGCAATCCATTAGGACTGTGTTCAGCGATTTCTGCTGATAAAAAAGGCGGGGAGATCCCCGCCTTGTTGGTGCTTCTAACCGGACTTACATCTTGTAAGACACTGTGGTGTAAAAGAACTGGCCGATATTGTCGTAGCTGGCTGAACCAGTACCTGTGCCGGTGGTGACACCTGGCAGGTTGCGGTCAAACAGGTTGTCGATACCGACGCTCCAGTTCACGCCGTTTTCAAACTGGTAACCCAGGCTGATATCGGTGATGAAGTAGCTGCCGTAGCCCATGATGTCGACCGGATCCGGGTTAGTCACCAGGTCCTGGTCTGAGTACAGACTGACCGCGCTTAAGTGACGGGTTTTCCAGCTCGCTGTCCATGCATCACGTGCATAAGATACCGAGAAGTTTTCCTGCCATACCGCTTCACCTTCAGTACCGGCGTTCTGCTCATATACAGACGGATTGTCCTGGAACGAGAAGGTTTTGCGTGAATCGAGGTAAGTACCTAACAGTTTGGTTTTGATCTGGCCGCCAGCGGCGTCAAAGTCATAACCAATTTCAAAATCGACACCTTCGGCAGTTTGCGCGGCAACGTTCTGCGTGATTGAGGTGATCAGCTTCAGTTCACGGCTGGTCGTATCACGTTTCACCAGCGCACAGAACTGGTTGTTGATACCACTTGGGCTATCAACACACTTGTTCAGAACGTCTTGCGCGGCCACTGTTGAAATGGCGTCGTCGATATCAATAGACCAATAGTCGACAGTGAAAATCAGGTTCTCAATCAGTTCAGGCTGGTAAACAGCGCCGACAGTGTAAGATTTTGACTCTTCCGGTTGCAGGTTCGGGTTGCCACCAGATAAACCTTCAATCGATGACGCTGTGGCAGTCGGGTCAAAGTTGGCCGGAATACCCAGCGCCTGACAGTTTTGTACCCGCAGTGCACTTTGATTGTACTCTTTGCCACATGGATCGTAGACGCTGAAATAGGTCTGATTTTGCGGGCCATATAACTCACCGATGTTTGGCGCACGCAGCGCAACTGAATAAGTTGAACGCACGCGGACTTCGTCAGTGATGGTCCAGTCTAAACCGGTTTTCCAGCTGGTGGCGTTGCCGATAGAGCTGTAATCCGCCACACGAATGGCCGCATCAAAGGTCAGGTCCTGGATCAGGAAAACGTCTGCAATCAATGGTGCAGTGATTTCAGTAAAGGCTTCTTTGACGTTGAACTTGCCGTGTTCTTCCTGCAGCGCGTTTAAGAAGGTTGCGCCTGTGGCAGCAAAAGCATCTGGCACTGAGTCACTTTGTTCATGACGGAATTCGGTACCGGCAGCAAAACCAACCATACCGGCTGGTAATTCAAACAAAGCGCTGTTCGCCACGCTGGCGTTCACGACTTCTTGCTGGATGGTGCTGGTCGACATTGAGTTGGTGTTAAACCAGGCGCTGGCGGCCGGGTTTACTGCACCATAACCAAATACGCTGGTTGGCACACAACCGGCGGCGCGGGCAGCAACGTCACGACAGACGATTTTACCGTCGGCATCTTTTACCGCATCAATCGACTGCGCGAAAGTTTTTCCGGATCAGGTTATTGAAGTTTTGCTGTTCCAGTTTGGTTTCGCCATAGACCGCATAGGTTTCATAGCTCCAGTCGTCGTTCAGGTTCCCTTCCAGCGCAACTAAGGCACGGTTAGTGATCCGGGTGTTGTTTTCCATGCGGCGGCCGGCGTCTTTGTTAAACCGGTGCAGATAAACAGCATCCAAATCGTTTTTCGCCATCAGCGCGGCTAAAGTCGGGTGGATGTAGGCGTTGTCGGCTTTCATTTCCAGCGCGGAGTCATACTCAAAGAAAGATGGCTGGCCGGCGCTGTCACCTTTGCTCACCACATGTTTCACTTCGGCACTTAACAGGTGGTCGTCGTTCAGTTCGAAGTTGGTTTTTGCGTTGAAGTTGTAACGCTTAAATTCGGGCTGTAAATCGGTATATTCTTTTAAATCCAACAAATCACAGTTACTGCAGCGGCCCCAGTCACCATAAGTGGTGCCAAGGTTTTGCAGGCGAACAGAACCATCTTTGTTGAAGGTATACCAATTCAGGTCATCGCCTTCTTCCAGATAGAAGTTACCGTTCACTGAACTGTCATACCAGCCGGTATTTGGCAGCGTGATGCGGTCTGGAATACCGTCATGGATAGTGGCATTGGTCAGCGGGTCTTTTTTGTCTTTGCTGGCGGCGTTACGCACGTTCATGTAAGACGTGCGGGTTAACGAACGCTCTTTCGCGTTCAGGACGCGTTGGCCAGACACTTCAGCGGCAAATGCGGCATTACCGCGGCCACCAGCGTAATCACTGCCGTAAGAGAAGGTAAATTTTTGGTTATTGTATGGATTATCGTTGGCTTTGCCGGCCGTTGCACTGACTTCCAGACCTTCGATGTTTTTCTTCAGCTTGAAGTTGACCACACCGGTCACCGCGTCGGCACCGTAGACGGCAGAAGCGCCACCGGTGATGATCTCTACCGATTCGATCCAGGCTGTTGGAATAGTATTGGTATCAACAGAAGCAGAGCCTGCGCTGGATGACACATGGCGTTTGCCATCGACCAGTACCAGAGTACGGTCAGCACCCATGCCACGTAAATCCAGCAGGTTCAGGCCAGCGGTACCGATGTAGTTACCTGAGTTAGCCATCGAATATGTGGATGCCAGTGCCGGTAATTCGTTTAACACTTCACCAATGTTCAGCGCACCGGTTTCCATCAGTTCAGCACCGGAAATGGATGTGACCGGAGACGGTGCGATAGCGCCTTCGCGCATAATGCGGGAGCCTGTGACCTGAACGCGCTCGACAGGTTCAGCGGCAGTTGTCTGCTGAGCGATAGCTGCAGTGCTTAATAATGCAGCAGAAGTGGCGGCGGCTGTCAGACTAAGTCTGAATGCCTGAGTTAACAATGAATAACGAAACATGAATACCTCATAAAGCCGGGACAAAAAATGTGTACAGACACATTTCCCGGTTACATATATTGCAGAAAAATAACCCTCGGAACGGGGCGCGGATTCTATAGAAAAAATGGGTAAAGGCCAGACCGAATGCGGTCAATGCCATTTACCCCAGCGTTAAATGCACAAAAAACACACGCCGAATGCAGTTTTTGGCAATTTAGCAATTATTGTATTAACAAATTATTTATTAAACACTTCATTTATAACATTTTGTCTCATCGCAGGGCGCGATATGTTGGTCGGGTTGCGTCACTTCTGCTGGCGCCGGCTTGCTGCGGGTGATCTGATAACCGTCCATTTCCAGTAATCCTTTGGCGATTGCATATAAAATTTGCAGAAACATCACGTTATCCTCCACTGAACAAATTCTGCACAATGATACGCATCGCAGGTGACGCTGATTAGCGGGTCATCTCAGGACAGATTGTTTCCAACAAGAAACAATCAGGCTATTTTTCTTTTGATACACTAGCCGAAGTGATCTGTTCTGGAGTCGGGGGGGAGGCGAGTGGGGTGGCGGCTTTCTCGCTTTTTTCGCCGTTTCTCTCCTCCCCCCCTTTCCTCCGTTCTGATGTCATTACTGCAACGCTTAAGTGATATGGCGATTTTCGCCCGGGTGGCCGAAACCGGCAGTTTTACCCAAGCAGCCGTGGCGCTGCAAATGTCCAAAGGTGCAGTCAGTAAAGCCATCAGCCGGCTGGAGCAGCACTTATCCGTGCGGTTGTTACAGCGCACGACCCGGCAGATCCGCTTAACCGCTGAAGGCCAGGCTTTTTTTGCCTATTGCCAACAAGTGGTGCGCCAGGCTGATCAGGCTGAGCATCATCTGGATGAGATGCGTGACGAACCGGCCGGCATCATCCGTATCAGTGTGGCGGTGACCTATGGCAGCAAGATCATCGCGCCGTTGTTACCGGAGTTGTTGCAGCGTTATCCGAAATTACGCGTGGAACTGGATTTAACCGACCGGCTGGTCGATTTGGTCGGCGAAGAAGTGGATGTCGCGATCCGCTTTGGCCGGCTGGCCAGTTCCAGCCTGATCGCAAGGCCACTAACCAAACTGCCGATTGTGCTGGTTGGTGCGCCGTCTTATCTGGCGCAAGCAGGCATTCCGCAGCATCCGCGGGACTTAGTCCAACATAGCTGCCTCAGTACTGACAACAGCCCGCAAGAGCGTTACTGGCGCTTTACTGATCAAGGTCAGCCGCTGGAAGTGTTGACGCAAGGGCCACTGCATGCCAACAGCAATCGTGCACTGAAACCCGCCGTGCTGGCTGGTGTGGGCTTGATGTTTGTCACACGTTATCAGGTGGCGAACGAAATTGATGCTGGCCGGCTGGTCCCCATTTTGACCGAATATATGCCTGAACCGCTACCTGTACATTTGGTCTATCCGCACCGGGTGCATATGAAAGCCGGGGTGAAAGTGGTGCTGCAGTATCTGCAATGCAGGCTTAGCCCGCAAACGCATTGCCAGACCACGCCGCAAGCAGTGGCAGAACGTGTGGTCGACCTCGCCAGTTAAGCAGAAAAACCTCTTGTAAGCGCTTGCATCGCATTAAGAGCTCTGTCATATTTAAACTTCATGTAACCGCTTACATTTGCTGTGTTGCGTCCCGGCACCGGCAATTCGACAGGTTTAAGCGGGTTCCACGTGAAACGGTGTGATGTGTTGTCTGTATCGCTGATACCGACTTTGGCCAGTTCAGTTTCCGGCTCCCCCGCAGTTTCCTCTGCCTGCCGTTTGTCATCCCGGCAAACAGAGGAAACTGTTTTTTCAGCCCGGTGTTGTTTGCGCCAGTCGCAACAACATTTCTGCGGCATCACAATGGCAATCAAAGCCACAGCGGACGCATTCATAACCATTCAGACTGTCCTGGCGCCATTTGTCCGGATGTATTTTCACCAGCTCACCACCATGTTTCGTGAAATATCGCACTGCAGCATTGCCCGGGCTTTGCACCCACAAGTGGGCCACACCGGCTGATGCACCCTGAGCGATAAAAGCCTGTATTGATAACTGCAATAAACCGCCACCGATGCCACTGCCCTGCAGGTCTGGCCGTACGGTATTGCATTTAAAATAGCCAACCTGCGACAAAGGCACGCCCCATAACTGTGGGCTACACCATTGGTCCGGCTGCCATTGGCCCGGCGCAAAGGCTAGTCTGAAGCCAGCTAAGCCCTGGCTGTCCAGCGCCACCACGCCAGCGTTGTGATTACCTTTCTGGCCTTGCTGGTAATAAGTATTGATCAGCTCCGCTGTGAGATACCCGTCACCGTGCACCCGATTGCCCAAAGCAATGACCGCAGCAAAATGCGCTGGTGATAATGGTTGATAGACGATGGCGCTGATACTGCGCTGAGCCTTTGACATAACAGATCCGAATGGCTTGGAAATTACGTTTTATCTTGCCATGATGCATCAGGAATTGCAGTAATCAGGATTTTCTTATGTACGATCCGCTTCACGACCTTTCACCTGGCCAGGGTCAGCCTTATCCGGACAGCTATTGGGCAGCGCATTCCGGGCCGGCGCCAGCGGATGATGGCGCATTAACCCGGGATATGGCGGTAGATGTGGCGATTATCGGCGCCGGATACACCGGTTTATCCGCGGCTTATCATCTGGCAACGGAACATGGTCTCAAAGCGCTGGTGCTGGAGGCGAATCAGACGGCCTGGGGTTGCAGCGGCCGCAATGCCGGTTTTGTGCTGAAATCCAGTGGTCGTAAACCCTATGCGCAAATGCAGAAGCAATGGGGTGAAGCGGTGATGCGCGGGGTTTACCAGGAATTTAATGCCGGTTTGGACCGGGTGCGCCACTTGATTAGCCTCGGCATTGATTGTGATCAGCAGGAACCCGGTTATCTGCGGATGGCGCATAAACCGTCGATGGTGCCGGCGTTGCAGGCGCAGGCCCGTTTGCTACAGCAGACTTTCGGTGCTGAAGTGGAGCTGCTAAGCCGCAGTGAAGTGCATCAGCAATATGTCGCGGACCAGCAAAGTTTTGGCGCGTTACGTTTTGCCGATGCGTTTGGCGTGAATCCACTGAAATTGGCCTGGGGTTACCAGCAACTGGCCCGTAACGCCGGTGCGATGATCCATACCGCCAGTCCGGTGCAGCAGTGGCAGACAGATGGGCGCACGCAAGTGCTGCATACGCCACAAGCAGTGGTGCGGGCCCGTAAGGTGATTCTGGCAACCAATGGCTACACACCGAAACAACTGCATCCGGGCGTGCAATCCCGCACTTTGCCGGTGTTGTCGCAAATTATTGTGACAGAACCACTCAGCCCAGCCCAGCTGGCGGCCTGTAATCTATTGACCAGTCAGGTGGTGATGGATACCCGGGCGCTGAAATACTATTACCGTAAATTACCCGATAACCGGATTTTGTTTGGCGGGCGTGGTGCTATTACCGGCCGGGATGCGGAAAACCCATTTTATGCCGAGCGTCTGCTCGAGGTGTTAAAGCTGAGTTTTCCGGCTTTACACAGTCTGCGATATGACCATCAGTGGTCCGGTTGGATTTGTATGTCACTCGACGATATCCCGCATATTTATCAGGCTGATGCGCATGCGGATGTCGTGTACAGCATGGGGTATTGTGGCAGTGGATTGTCATTTTCAGTGCAGGCCGGGAAACGGCTGGCGGACAAAGTGATGGGGCTGGCACAACCGGATCTGCCATTGTTTCAGTCAGCCTTGCCAAAATTTCCGTTGGCTCCACTGCGCCGGGTTGGCCAGTGGGGTTATTTTCATTACGGTAAGTTAAAAGACCAATGGTGGTGATTATTTAATCGACGTAAATTTGGTAAATATATTGTTGCAATGTTTGTTGGCCGGCGCTATCGTGAGATCTCTTCATGGATTAAGGGATGTCACAATGGAATTGTTGGCCATGGACTGGTCAGGCTTTGTCCTCACGTTTTTCTTCATCTACGGCTTGTATGCGCCTTGCCTGCTGACACTGCTTGATCAGCAACATGGGTTGCGGCAGCGTTTATTGGCATTATTACCCTGTTTATTGTTGTCATGGCTTGGTTATTGGCTGAGTCAGCGCCAGCTGAAATATGGCGATTTATTGTGATCTGATGTGAAAATGACTAATTTTTAGTTATTTTTTGTCATCAGGTGTGGCATCTGAAAGATAAACTTATTTGATTTCATTTAGTTAGCACTTGGTACTATCCTTGCCAGACAGAACAATCTGAACTGTAAAAAGGAAGTCCTTATGACCGGCCCCTTGCCCCTGTTATTTCGCCAAACCTGGTTGTACAGCCGTTTCGAACTTCATCGTTTATTTATGACCCCCAGGGGCTGGTTCGCGTTGGCCGCGTTTACCACCATCTGGTATTTCCTGCTACGTTATCCAATCTATCAGGCCAGTGTGCAACTGCAGGAACCCGAGATCCAACAAATGCTCAGTGGCATGCTGGGTATGGTGGGTATGTACAATCTGTTGAACTGGTCGTTGCCGGAGTTATCAGTGTACTGGGCCATGACCGTGTTTTTTATGCCATTAGCTGTGATGTTTTCCGCTGCCGACCAGACCTGTACCGATCGCTCACGTGGCACTTTGCGTTTTCTGACTTTACGTTCCAGCCGGGACAGCATCTTTTTTGGCCGCTTTATCGGCCAGTTGCTGGTGCAGGCGTTGCTGATTGGCCTGAGCCTGCTGGCGACCTTAGTGCTGGCGGTGTGGCGTGTTGGTGAATTGCCGCCGGCGGCACTGAATGCAGCGTTGCTGATCTGGCTGAATTTGTTGATTGTGTTAATGCCTTTTACCGCGCTGATGGCGTTGTGCTCAGCGCTAGTGCGCTCCAGCCGGCTGGCGATTAGTCTGGCGATTGTCAGTATCGGCGCGGTCGCCGGTGTATTGGGTTATCTGGTCTGGCACTTCCCGGATCTGCGTGCGGTGCTGGAATATCTGCCGGGTGCCCAATTGCCAATGTTATTAGGCGCACAGGGCTGGGATACGCTGAAACACAGTGGGTTACCTTTGATGCAGACTGTGGTGTTATTAATTGCCGGTCGTTTCGTGATGCAGGAGAAAGCATTATGAGTTATCTGATTGAAGCGAGAAATTTAAGCAAATCTTTTGGTCAGAAAACGGTATTGCAGGATCTGACTTTCAGTCTGCCGGCCGGTGAACCTATTGCACTGATTGGCCCGAATGGCGCCGGCAAAACCACCTTGTTCAGCTTACTGTGTGGTTATCTGCCTGCCAGCAGCGGTGAGTTAAAAGTGCTTGGCCATAAACCTGGCAGCAGCGCCTTGTTTGGTCGGGTCAGTGCTTTGCCACAGGATGCGATGCTGGACCCGAATTTCTCTTTACTGACGCAGTTGAGCTTTTTTGGTCAGCTCCAGGGCATGAATAAGTCAGTGGCGCAGGCAGAAAGCCGGCGTGTGTTGCGTCTGGTTGACCTCGCGGCGAATGCGGAACAAAAAGCCACAGCGCTCAGTCACGGTATGCGCAAGCGGGTCGCGATAGCACAGGCGCTGATGGGCAGTCCGGAGCTGGTGATGCTGGATGAACCGACGGCCGGCCTGGATCCGGTCAATGCGCTGCAGGTGCGTCAGCTGATCGCCAATTTGTCGAATGAAGCCAGTTTTATCATCAGTTCGCACAATATTTTTGAATTGGAACGGCTGTGCGGCACAGTGTTGTATCTGGAACACGGCAAGCTGGTGCAGCAGAGTCAGGTGCACAGCGCGTCGACGCAAGGTTATCTGACGCTGACCCTGGAAGCCGGTGCGCAAAGCGATGTATTACCGATACTCAGGCAGTTACCCGGCGTGATCAGTGTCAGCGATAGTCAGAAACATGAGTATGTGTTGCAGTTTGATGCCGAGCTGGCGCCCGACTTTGATTTAACGCTGTTGATGGCGCTGCGCCAGCATGGTTGGCGCTACCGCATGCTGACCAAAGGCCAGACACTGGAACAACAGTTGTTTGCTGTGACGGCGAAACAGGCCTGAACTGGCCATCACAACGGCCTGGTCAGGTTTGCAGATACTTCAGTTTGTCGGGCACGCCGTTCCAGGCGTCGGCATCGGCCGGTGCCGGCTCAACTTCGGTGATGTTGGGCCAGATCTCGCTAAGTTCGGCATTGAGTTGCAAAAAGGCCTCCTGGCCAGGCGGTAAGGCATCTTGCTGATAAATCGCCTGCGCCGGGCACTCAGGTTCGCATAAAGCGCAATCGATACAAGCCGTTGGGCTAATCACCAGAAAGTTTGGACCGGCAAAAAACGCATCAGCCGGGCACACGGCTACACAGTCGGTGTATTTGCATTTGATGCAATTGTCAGTCACTACAAAGGCCATGACAGCGTTTCCTGAAGTTAATGCCGGTTGGATCCGGCGAATTGTAATGCAGTGCATTGAAATTACAAGGGCTACAGCACCGCCAGAAAACCGGACAAAAGGGCCGGTTTGACGTAAAATAGCGGTTTTATTTCTGCTTTGTGAGCGAAAACGCGTGACGATTTCGCCATGACACCAACAGGAAAGTCCAATGATCCGCATTAACGAATTAAAACTGCCGCTCAATCACAGCGAAGACGATTTACCGGCCGCCATCTGCGCCCGGTTGAAACTGCAGCCTGAACAACTCTTACAATTCACCGTCTTTAAACGTGGCGTCGACGCCCGGAAAAAATCCGATATTCAGCTCACTTATACCTTAGATGTCGACACCGATCACAATGCGCGGGTATTGGCAGCATTTAACAAAGATGAACAAATCCGCCCGGCACCAGATACCAGCTACAAGTTTGTCGCCAAAGCGCCGGAACAACTGACCGAGCGTCCGATTGTGATCGGACTTGGGCCCTGTGGTCTGTTCGCCGGTTTATTGCTGGCGGAGATGGGCTTTAATCCGATCATTCTGGAACGTGGCAAAGAAGTGCGCGAGCGCACCAAAGATACTTTTGGTTTTTGGCGGAAAAAACCGCTGAATACTGAATCCAACGTACAGTTTGGAGAAGGCGGTGCCGGCACTTTCTCGGACGGCAAACTGTATAGCCAGGTCAAAGATCCGAAACATTATGGCCGTAAAGTCATCAGTGAATTTGTCAAAGCCGGCGCACCGGAAGAGATCATGTATGTCAGTAAACCGCATATCGGCACTTTTAAACTAGTGACGATGGTGGAAAAAATGCGCGCGCGTATTATCGAACTGGGCGGTGAGATCCGCTTCAGCACCCGCGTTGACGACATTTTGCGGGACGGCGAACAACTGACCGGTGTACGACTCAATGACGGTACTGAACTGCATAGCCGTTATGTCGTGCTGGCGGTTGGTCACAGTGCGCGTGACACTTTTGAAATGCTCTATCAGCGTGGTGTTTATATTGAAGCCAAACCATTTTCGGTCGGTTTTCGCATTGAACACCGCCAGTCGATGATCGACGAATGTCGTTTTGGTGCCAGCGCCGGCCATCCATTATTGGGCGCGGCTGACTACAAACTGGTGCATCACGGCAGTAACAACCGCACTGTGTACAGTTTCTGTATGTGTCCGGGCGGGACTGTGGTTGCGGCCGCTTCGGAAGAAGGCCGTGTGGTCACCAATGGCATGAGCCAGTATTCGCGCAATGAACGCAATGCCAACAGCGCCATTGTGGTGGGCATTGATCCGGAACGGGATTATCCGGGCCATCCGCTGGCGGGTATTGAACTGCAACGCAAACTGGAAGCGCAGGCCTTTGTACTCGGTGGCAGCAATTATGATGCGCCGGCGCAGCGGGTCGGTGATTTCCTCGCGGGAGTGCCGTCGACCGAATTCGGTGATGTATTGCCCAGTTATACGCCAGGCGTCAAACTGACGGACTTGTCGCACGTGTTGCCTGATTTTGTCATTGCCGCTATTCGCGAGGCGATCCCGGCATTTGATAAACAAATCAAAGGGTTTGCCCGGGAAGACGGTTTGCTGACCGGCGTGGAAACCCGCACTTCGTCACCGATATGTATCAAACGCGGCCCAGACTATCAGAGCCTGAATACCAAGGGGTTATTTCCAGCCGGCGAAGGTGCAGGTTATGCTGGCGGCATTCTGTCCGCGGGTATTGATGGCATTAAAGTAGCCGAGGCGGTTGCACTGGCCATGACGGGACAACCGGTGCCAACTGGGCCGCCGCTAACAACATACAACAGATCTGATGCGTGACCGGCGCAACTACCGGCGATTAACGAAGGAGTAAGGAATGCGGAAAAGTTTGATCGCTGCAGCCGTGATTGCAGCAGGGGTATTTGCCTGGTACAAATTGGGCGCGCCGCAAAGCGCAGCTCAGCTGGGGGCACTGGAATATGTACCGGCTGATACCGCGGTATTTTCCGCCCAGCTGGAGCCGGTTGATCTGCCGAGTTACCTGAGCAGCATCGGCATGGGGCCGCAATATTACAGCGCTGCGGCGCTGGCGCAGCTGGATGCGCAGTTACAGGCCGCGCAAAGCAGCAGTGAAAAATTTGTCCTGGCGCTGGGTCAGCAGTATTTGTCTGCACTGGCAACACCGGCGGAAATCAGTGTCAAGACCGGTATCAAAAGCCAGATGCGTAGCCTGCTATATATGGTGGGGTTGGCGCCTGTGCTGAAAGTGGAGCTGGGCGATGAAAAAGCATTCTGGGCCATGTTTGATGCGATCGAAGCACAAAGTGGCCTGAGTCACAGCCCGCAGCAGCTCAGTGAACAAAAATACCGGCAATACAAACTCAGTCATGAAGAGCTGATGCTGGATTTATTGGTCAGCGTCAAAGACGGTTGGGCGACGTTAACCCTGACCTCTGACAAGCTCGACCCGGCGCACCTGGCCATCGCGCTTGGCACGCAAAAACCGGAACAGAGCCTGCAAAGTACTAAATACTTACAGCAAGTCACAAAAAAATATGAGTTAGATCAGGGTTCTGTTGGTTATGTCAGCAGCCTGGAACTGAGTAAAGTGCTGACCAGCAAAGACGGCAACCGATTGGCAAAAGATGTCGAAGCGATTATGGGCACTGAGCTTGGTGTCGCATTCGCGCCATGGCGTGAAGCCAATTGTCAGACCGACGTTGCGGCTATTGCGACCAGCTGGCCAGGTTTGTTTGCCTCGAACCGCTTTAACATCGCTGCGGCAGCGACCACAGTACACAGCAAATTATTGATCCCGACGGAAAACGCACAGACGGTGGCAGCACTGGAACAGTTGCAGGGTTTTATCCCGGCAGGTTTAGGCGAAATCAGCGGCCAGACGGCGTTATTGGAAATGGCGCTTGGCCTCGACGTTGGTCAGCTATCGTCCTCTGTCGGCAAGTTATGGGACAGCCTGACAACGACGCAGTATCAGTGCGCGCCATTAGTGGAATGGCAACAGGCGCTGAAGCAAAACAACCCAATGCCGATGCTGATGATGGCGGGAATGGCGGCCGGCGTGCAGGGGCTGTCACTGAAAGTGAATCAGCTGGAAATTGATGCGGTGCAGCAAGTGCCAAAAACGGCGGATGCGTTGTTTGTATTAAGCGCCAGCAACGTGAAGCAGTTGTTTGATAGCGTGAAAGCATTGCAGCCAGCGTTAGCCACTGTGGAACTGCCAGCCGCCGGTGAAAGTCTGCCGCTTGCCGATAAAATCCCGCAACTGGCGATGTTGGGTATTAAGCCCAGCCTAATGGCTTCAGAGCATCACCTGGTGATCTACAGCGGTGACAAAGCGTTGCAGCAGGCCAAAGAGTTAAGCACACAGCCACTGAATAAAGCGGGTCTGTTGGCGTTTGGCATGGATTATCAGCAGTTCTTCAGTGTGTTAAAAGGCACGCTGGAAAGCACTGGCGAGCCGGTACCGGCAGAACTGGCGCAGCTGATACAAACCAATATGCAAGTGGGTTTGCAGATGAAAATGGCGCCACAAGGCATTCTGCTGCAATCGACGATGCAAATGGCTAAGTAAATTAAAATTTGCTGAATCAGGCCCGCTTGCGGGCCTTTTTTGTTGGCGAACTGTACCGCACTTTATGTCGGAACTGCAGATATTTCATCAGTTTGCGGCGTAAACCACTGGCTCATCACCATGTGGGTTCTGATCCGCAGAATATCCGGGTGGGCATCAATCTGCTCACGGATCTGATGCAAACGTTCCATGCTGTCTGCTTCGACAAACAGCATCAAATCCACTTCGCCACTGATGCCGTGGCAGGACTTGAGTTCAGAAAAACTACGTAAAAAAGGGATCAGTTCCTGACAACGGGCAGCCTTATGTTGTAATTCAAAATAGGCGCGGACTTTGGCTTCTGTCGCTGCACGCAACACGACCTGATAACCCAGAATCACTTTTTGTTGTTCTAACTTACGGATCCGTTCGGTGACTGCACTGCGGGACAGATGCACTGCCGCAGCGATGTTTGAAACGCTTTGCCTGGCGTTTTGCCTCAACTGTTGCAGGATCTGTTGATCAAATTTATCCACTTGGGGCTACTCCGGTGAAAATGCCGGTTGCTCCGTCATTTTGACGGTAAGACCTGACAAACTGGCGGTGTTGGCTACGTTACAATGCATTTTTCTGCTATTTGAACGGAAGCATCCGATGAAAGCAACAGGCGGTATTGGCCGTTATCAGGGCGCAGCATTGCTCGCGACAACATTATTGGGTACCGGTGTCTTTATTTTGCCGCAAGTGTCGTTACAGCAAGCCGGTGGTGCGGCAATTGGCATCTGGTTGGTACTGACCTTATTGGCGGTACCGATCACGGTTATTTTTGGTGCATTGGCTGGTGCCATTCCGAATGCCGCTGGCCCTGCTCATTTTGTCGGCGAAGCCTTTGGTGCTGTGGCCGGCCGGGTGATGGGTCTGCTGTTTTTACTGGTTGTGCCGGTCGGAGGCTCGGCGGCATTGTTGATGACCTGGTCTTTTATCGAGCCCTGGTTTGGTGCGCAATATCAGTTGACCGGCCAGCTGCTGTTTCTTGCGGTGTTGTTTGCGCTGAACCGGGTGGGTTTTCAGCTGTCTGCCCGCCTGCAGCTTGGTTTAACCCTGGCTATTGTCGCCGTTGTCTTGTTACTGCTCGGGGCGTTTTTCTGGCAAGGCGCACCGCTCAAGGCACCCGTGCCGGAGTTGCCAGCCTGGAGCGGTATCAGCGCCGCGCTGGCGCTGGGCTTCTGGAGTTTTCTTGGGGTTGAAGCGATGACCCATCTGGCGCAGGATTTTCGCGATCCGGCCCGTGACATGGTGCCGGCATTGTTAATTGGTTTATTGCTGGTGGGGCTGATTTATCTCGGTTGCAGTGCTTTGTTGTGGGCCTTGGCGGCACCCGGGGAGTCGCTGACGATGGCACAGGCATTTAATCGGCTTTGTGGTGGTTATGGTCAGTGGGTCATTGGCATTCTGGGTCTGTGCAGTGGTCTGGCAACGGTCAATGTCTACACCGCAAGTGTGGCGCGACTGACCTGGAGTTTCAGCCAGCAAGGCGTGTTGCCGGCCTGGTTTATGCCACTGAACCGGCATCAGGTGCCGGAACGGGCATTGTATTTGATCATCGGTCTGATGGCCGCTGTGATCCTGGGTTCTTCGCCATTTCCGCAACAGCTGGAAGCGCTGATTGGCTGGGTCAACGGCGTGTTTGCAGTGATTTATCTGGCCTCGATGCTGGCTGCACTGAAGTTACTGCCAGGCCGCTATCGGACGACCGCCATTGTCAGTGCTTTGTTGTGTCTGGGCCTGATGCTGACGCTGGGGACGTTGTTATGGTATGCCGTGGCGATTATGCTGCTGACCACGCCACTACTGTGGTGGCAGCAACGCCGCCAATCCCTCCATGTTGATTTGGAAGTGTAAAATACAAAAAATATACAAATAAGCACATAAATTCACCTTGTTCATTTTCTGTTTATGTTTGGCCGGTTATTGTCACTACAGGTTCCACTCTTGTGGCCAATTCACGAACTTAATGAAAAAGGGAATTCCGATGTTAAAACGTATCATCTTCACTGCTTTATTGATCACGACTGCAGCGCAAGCAGCAGATCAAGAATTTTATGTCGGTGTTGCAATGCACCGCCCAAGCCTGGAGCTGAGTGTTGGCCCGGCAGACGTCAGTTGGGATCTGACAACATTCAGTGTGCTTGGCGGCTATCAGTTCCATCCAAATTTTGCCATTGAAGGCCGGATTGCGACTGGTACCAATAATGACAGCATTGGCGACGTTACTGATTTCGCCGAGTTTGGCATTGACCGCAGTTACAGTGTATTTGCCAAAGCAAGTTACGAGTTAGGCACTGCGGTCGAAGTCTATGGTCTGGCCGGTTACGATCACACTAAATACAACATCGAAGGCGCGATTGATGGTTTCGTCGAAAGCACCGATATCAGTGAAAGTGGTTTGGCTTATGGTGCGGGCATGTCATATGCACTGACACCTGCATTCAAAGTGGCATTGGAATATCTGGTGCGGCCTGACCTTAGTGACGACATGAATGAAGTCGGTGGCAAGTTCTCCAACCGTGGTTTAGGTCTGACGGCTACATATAAATTCTGATCCCGGCAGTTCATCTGCTGAAATAACCGCCTCCTGGCGGTTTTTTTGTATTCAGCGCCGGGTTTACCGCAAGCTGCCATATTGTGTTAAATATTTGTTTTAAACATTGTGCCTGTCGATTTTTTGCTCTAGTTTGGCTCAGACGGCCGTTGTCGTGACAGCCGCTTTGTTCCTGCCAGACTAAATATAAAGGGAATGCTATGAAAACAATGAGTTACCCACTGTTGGCCCTGACGGCCAGCTTATTGCTGGCGTGCGGCAAAGCGCCGGAGGCGCCGGCCAGTACACCAGCCACAGCAGCAGCTGCTGCACCAGCCAAATTAAGCCAGTACACCCCTGAACAGTTTTACGCCACCAAATCTTATCTGGGCAACGATATCAATGCCAGCGGGCGACGCCATGTTGGTGGCGTCAGACGAAACCGGTGTCTTTAACCTGTACAAAGTCAGCGTGGACGGCAAAAGCTGGCAGCCGCTGACCCAGTCGACCACGGATGCGATCATGCCGGTCAGCTGGTTTCCGCAGGATGACCGCGTGTTATACAGCGCAGATCAGGGCGGCAACGAGCTGCATCACTTGTATGTGCGTGAATCAGATGGCTCAGTGAAAGACCTGACGCCAGGTGACAAACTCAAAGCGATGTTTGTCGACTGGGCGGCCGATGGCAGTTTTTATCTGCTGACCAATGAGCGTGACCCGAAATTTTTTGACCTGTATAAATACGATGGCAAAAGTTATCAGCGTAGCCTGGTCTATCAGAATGACGCTGGCTATGACGTCGCCGGTATCAGCCCGGATGGTCGTTATCTCGCGGCGATTAAATCGCGGACCAACGCCGACAATAATGTGCATTTAATTGATTTATCTGCAGAAAAACCAACCGAAACGCTGGTCACGCCGCATCAGGGCAATATCAGCCATCAGGTTTACAGTTTTAGCCGCGACAGCAAAACGCTGATTTTTGGCACTGATGAGCAATCAGAATTCAGTCAGGCGATGGCTTTTGATATCGCCGCCGGCAAAGCCACGTTATTTAGCAAAGCCGACTGGGACATCATGTATATCGGCTTTAGCAAAGACAATAAATTCCGCGTGGAAGGCGTCAATGCTGATGCTGCAACCAAAGTGACCATTGTTGATCAGCAAAGTGGCCAACCGTTGACGTTACCGGCATTACCGGCCGGAGACTTACGCAGTGTCGAATTTTCGGATGACGGCAAGACACTGAGTTTTTACTTAAATGCCGACAACAGCCCATCCAATCTGTACGTCTGGACTATCGGCAGCCCGAAAGCGGAACGGTTAACGCAGGCGCTCGACAAAGCGATTGATGAGTCGGTGCTGGTCGTCAGTGAAGTGGTGCGCTTCCCAAGTTTTGACGGTTTGCAAATTCCGGCATTGCTGTACAAACCCAAACAAGCCATGACTAGCGCGCAGGTGCCGGCGTTGCTGTGGATCCACGGCGGCCCGGGTGGTCAGTCACGCACCGGTTACAGTGCGTCCATTCAGCATCTGGTGAATCAGGGTTATGCCGTGCTGGCGGTGAATAATCGCGGTAGCAGTGGTTATGGCAAAACCTTTTTCCACCTTGATGATTTAAAACACGGTGAACATGACTTGCAGGACATCGTGTTTGGCAAAAAATACCTGCAGTCGCTGGATTGGATCGCGGACGACCGCATCGGCGTGATGGGCGGCAGTTATGGTGGTTACCTGACGATGGCCGCAATGGCCTTCACCGACGAGTTTAAAGTGGGCATTAATATCTTTGGCGTCACCAACTGGGTGCGGACGCTGGAAAGTATTCCGCCCTGGTGGGAATCGTTCCGTGAATCTTTGTACGCCGAGCTTGGCGATCCAACCAAAGATGGCGAGCGCCTACGCCGTATTTCTCCGGTGTTTCATGGCGATAAAGTGAAAAAACCGGTGCTGGTGGTGCAAGGTGCCAATGATCCGCGTGTACTGCAGGTCGAAAGTGACGAAATGGTCGCTGCGATCAAGAAAAACGGTGTGCCGGTCGAATATGTATTGTTCCCGGACGAAGGTCATGGTTTTGTGAAAAAAGCCAACCGGATCAGTGCGCAGCAAGCTTATCTGAAGTTTTTACAGACTCATCTGTAATCGCGTCGATCTCCAGGATAAAAAACAGCGCTTCTTGCGCTGTTTTTTTATTAAAACCATTGGAACGCCGGGACTTTGTCCTTATGGCAGACTGGTCACCAGTTTTAAGCCCAACAACCCCATCACAGTGCCGGCGGTACGGTCGATACCAGTTTTAAATTTCAGATAGGTCTGGCGCGGCGCTTCAGCTGACAATAAATACGCCACCAGAATGTACCAGCCGCCATCGATCATCAGCGCCAGCAATGGCAGTACCGCGTAAAACCATAATGGGATAGTGGCCGGCAACAACGCCGAAAACACACTGGCAAACACAATCGCGGTTTTCGGATTGCTAAGCTGCGTTAGCAAACCACCGAGAAAGGCGCGGCGCAGGCTGATCATCGCCACCGGTTTATCGGTTTGCACCTGGAGTGGCGCTTTAGCACCGCGGACAATCAGATAGCCGAGATAGAGCAGATACAACCCACCTGCGACTTTTAATGCCCAGAACGCCATCGGCACGGCTGTGAGGACTGCATGCACGCCCAGCAGTGCCAGTACAGCAAAAGTGCCGGCGCCAAGACCCATGCCGCAGGCCGTCGCCAGACCATGCCGGCGCGACAGTGCAATCGCATTGCGGGCGACCACGATAAAACTCGGGCCGGGGCTGACAGCGCCGACCGCTAAAGCGCTGGCGATCGCCAGAGCAGACCAGATTGCATCCATCGGTGTCCTCAAAAAGATAAGTAAAATCTGCAGAAACGACAAATTACCTTGCGCTGTTGCGCGCTGCAAGTGACCAATTGGTGAGCCCCGCTTGAAATTGCCACACCGGGCGCCCATCTCTGCTGCACAGGCATCGGGCCTCAATCGGAGAGAGACATGATTTACCAACTGACAGTGCCACAATTCAGCAAAATGCTGGATAACCTCAGCGCCATTTTGCAAAAAGCGGCAGCTTATGCCGACAGTAAAAAATTTGATGTCACAGTGCTGCTGAACAGCCGGCTGGCTCCGGACCAGTTTGCTTTGATCCGTCAGGTACAAATTACCTGCGATACCGCCAAACTCGGCGTCGCGCGGTTAACCGGTACTGTCGATCAGGCACCAAAACATGCCGACGATGAAGTCACGTTGGAGCAGTTGCAACAGCGCATTCGCGATACGCAGGCGTATTTGGCAACCTTCAGCGCAGCTGATTTTGCCAATGCGGCGACACAAGTGATCACCCAGCCACGCTGGGAAGGCAAAACGCTGAGTGGTGAAGAGTTTTTGCTGCAACACGTGATCCCAAACTTCTATTTCCACCTGACGACGACCTACGCCATTTTGCGTCACAACGGTGTTGAAGTCGGTAAAAAAGACTATCTGGGCCCAATGCCGTACCGCGCGGCCTGATTAGATTTAATCCCAGATTAAACCCGCTGCGGCCTGTTTTGGTCGCACCGGGTCGTTCCGCGCTTGCGCCTGTCACGGGCCCGCTTTAGCATAACAACCCCACTCCGGAGCTGTTATGTCCTCACCTGCTGTTTCTGTTCGCTACGCCCATCCGCAGGCTGTGCTGTGGGTTGTTTGCCTGATCGCGCTGATTGCAGTGGCAGGCATTGCTTTACCCTATCCGATCCTGGCACCGCTGTTTGCGGCTACAGCGCTGAATGACTTTAATCACTGGCTGGGCATCGCCCCCGAGATCCTGTTGGGCATTGCGCTGGCGGCCAATCCGCTTGGTATGTTGTTTGGCAGCGCGACGTTAGGCGCATTATCCGATCATTATGGCCGGCGGCGGGTGCTGGCATTGTCGCTGGCGCTGGCGGTGGCCGGGTATTTAGGTTCGGCCTGGGCGCTGTCGGCCGAGTGGTATCCGGGTTTTGTGTTGTTTCGTTTTCTGACCGGTTTGTGTGAAGGCTCGGTCAGCATCTGCCGGGCTATCGCCGCTGATTTACATCCGCAAATTGAACGCACAGTGGCGATTAGCTGGATGAACAGCGCCTTATATGCGGCCTGGCTGGTGGGGCCTTTGGTGGGCGGGCTAACCATGCATCTGGGCGCGCATGTGCCTTTTGTGATCGCAGCAGCAGCGATGTTGCCTTGTTTATTGCTGCTGTATTTCTTGTTACCGCCGGACTTAGCGCTGCAGCAACATCAGCCGTTCTGGCAGCAATTGCGCCAGCATAATTCGCTGCGCTTAGTGCGTCTGCCGTTGTTGCGCTGGGTTGTGGCCGCGCAGTTGCTGTACACCATAGGGCTGAACGCTTTTTATGAATATTACCCACTGTGGCTGGTTGAGCAGCAGCAATTCAGCGGCCTGCAGATTGGCTTGATCACTGCGGTGTTGTGTGCGGTGATGACCACGGTCAGTGCTGTGGGTATGGCACGGCTTGGCAACCGTTTGCCGGCCCTGCGCAGTGCCAAATTTGCCGCATTCAGTGTGGCGCTGATGTTGTTCCTGTTGCCTTTTACCAGTGGCCAGCTGGCCTGGCTCTGGCTGGTGCTTTGTGGCGTACCGAATGCGATGTTCAGTGCCTGGTTTCAGGTGTATTGCACTGAACATTTTGGTGAGCTGGGGCTCGGGCGGGTAATGGGCTTGCTGACCTTATTGATGTGTACCGGCAATGTGATTATCGCCCTGGCCGGCGGTGTCATTGCCCTGTTTGGCGCCAGCTGGATCCTCTGGACCGGTGCGGTATTTATCGCCCTTGCCGGCCTGATGCTGGTGCGTGAGCAACGGCGGTCGGCCGCTACCGCATGACGTGTGTGATGATTGCTGCACAGGCGTTATTTGTCGCGTTCTGATTCGCGTTTCATCAGCAGTATTGTCAGATAAATTTTAGTCGGTAACGATAAAATCAGCCCAAGAGCACAGCACAAACCGATCAGAATAATGCCCTGCACCCCCATAGTTTCATGCAGCTTTAAACCGGACCACAGGTAATGGCCCAGTATCAATAAGCTGATACCACACAACATCACAATTTTCAGCAGCCGCAGTGTTTGGCGCTCAGTCATCGCAAATCTCCTATCAGGCATTTCTAATGTAGTTGGTTTCAGCTAAGGTTGGTTTGATATGCATCAGCAAATCTGCCTGACCGTCGCAGTGGCCCGGTCTGATGCAGGTTTGTTGTCGCTGTATCGTCTGATTTCCAGCCGCCTGCGCGCATTACGGGGTCTGTTATGAACCGCTGGTTCTGCTTGTTGCTGTTATTAGGTGCCGCTTATCTGCAGGCTGAGCCACTGGCGCTGACCGATGCGCAGCGCGATTATTTGCAGATGAAACACACACTGCGTTATTGCATCGACCCGAGTTGGCCGCCGTTTGAAAGTGTCGGCCCGGATGGTCAGCATCGCGGCATGTCGGCAGATTACGTCAATTTTTTCCGTAGCTTGTTGCCGATCCCCCTCGAATTGTTGCCCACTGCCAGCTGGCCTGATTCAATCACTGCTGCTGAACAGCGACGCTGTGATCTGTTGCTGCTGGCAATGCCGACGCCCAGCCGGCGCCAGTTTATGCACTTCACAAAGTCTTATTTGGTGATCCCCAGTGTGATTGTGACCCGGACTGAACACCCGCGGGTCAAAAGCGTGGCAGAGTTGGGGAATGCCCAGTATGGCATCCGCCGTGGTTTTGGCTTTGCCGAACTGTATCGCCAGCTGCATCCGACGCTAAAGCTGGTGGAAGTACAAAGTTATGAAGAAGGCTTGCTGATGGTACAAAGTGGCCAGCTGATGGGCATGTTTGGCAATATGGGTAGCCTGGGTTTCCTGTTGCAGCAATACAAAATCACTAATCTGAAAATTGCCGGCCGGCTGCCCGGCGACAGCGAACTCAGTATTGCCAGTCGCAACGATGAACCGCTACTCAATGAAATCAGTCAGTTATTAATTGACCAGATAGATCCGGCTTTACAGCAGCAAATCGACAATCATTGGCTGTCGGTGCGGATGGAGACCTCTGAGGACTACCGGCTGGTGCTCAGTGTTACTGCCGCCGCCTTGCTGGTGCTGTCGGCGCTGGTCTGGGCCTATCTGCAGGTGCGGCGGCTGAATCGCCAGCTGCTGCAGGCCAATGTCCGGCTGGCCCATCAGAGTCTGCACGATGGTTTAACCGGTTTGTACAACCGCACCTTTATGGATGAAAAATTACCGGCTTGTCTGTCGTTGTGTCAGCGCGAGCAGATGTCGCTGACGCTGGCAGTGTTAGATTTAGATCATTTCAAACAAATCAACGACTTACACGGTCACTTGTTTGGCGACCAGTGTCTGCGTCAGTTTGCGGTTTTGCTGCAGCAACATTTCCAGCGACCGGCGGATATGCTGGTGCGGTTTGGTGGCGAGGAGTTTGTACTGGTCAGTGTTGGCGTGGATGCGCCTACGATGGCCCACATGTTTCAGCAGTTTGTCACGGCACTGGCCGCAGTGCCGGTGGCCCTGGCTCACCAACAAAGCCAGTTAACCGTCAGTATTGGCTGGCTTTGTCAGGTGCCGGCACGTGGACAGACCGCCGCGCAGTGGCTGGCGCAGGCTGATGAAGCGTTATACCGGGCCAAAGCGAATGGCCGGAATTGTGCGGTACAAACCGAGTGGGCCTGTGCTTTACCCTGACGAGGGCCGCGAATACCGCAACTGGATTAATGTCGCAGCCAAGTAATTAAATCCGTATGGATTTTTTCAAATTCTCATCTCTGCTCTACACTGAATTCGTCACGTACTTTTCTATATTTGTGGTTTTGAAGGGGCAGCTGCAACACAGGTTTCAGGCTTTCTTATGGGGAATCATTATGGCAATTCGTGCGACGGGGATCCGAAATCGGCTGCTGGCCGGGTTTTTATTATTGGGGCTGATGGTACTGGTACAAGGATTAATGTCACTGCGCACTATGACAGAGTTGCGGGATGTAACCGTTGAATTAGAAACAAATACCATTCCGAGTCTGGAGACGCTGGCGGAACTGAATTTAACTGCCAGCCGGTTGCGGATCTATACCTTGCGCTTGTTGCTCGCCGATTCTGCAGACGCCAAGGCTCAGACCAAAGCGCAAATTATTAAATTACGGGAAACCCTCACCACGCAAAAAGCCAATTATGAAAAACTCATTTCGATCCCCGGCGAGCGGGAAGAGTTTCAGGTATTCAGTGCGGCCATCATTGGATACATAGCCAATCAGGAACAGGTGCTTGCCTTGGCTGAGAGCGGCAAACAGGACGAAGCCATTGCGCTGCAAAATGGCGTGATGGGCGAATTCGCCGACAAAATCACGGCATCATTATTAAAGCTAAGTAGTCTGAACAAAAAACATTCGAAGCTGATCTCTGCGGAATCGGCGTCGGATTTTGATAGCAGTCAGCTGACGACCTGGATTCTGATCGCCGTGTCGATCGGTGCCGCGGTATTTATTGCAGTGGTATTGACCAGCAGTATCACCACGCCGTTGCAAAGCGCGCTCCAGCTGGCCGGAAAAATTGCCGACAGCGATCTGACGTCGCGCATCGACAGCAGTGGCAGCGACGAACCGGCGCAGCTGATGCAGGCTCTGGCGCGGATGCAGCAGAATTTGCGCGACACGCTGGCGCATATCTCGAATTCATCCAATCAGCTGGCCTCGGCGGCGGAAGAACTGAACTCGGTGACCGAAGACAACTCCCGTGGTCTGCAACAACAAAATGATGAAATCCAGCAAGCCGCAACGGCGATCACACAAATGAGTTCCGCCGTCGACGAAGTGGCGGAAACGGCGCTGCGCGCGTCGGAAAGTTCGACCGAATCGGCCCGCAATACCGAGTTTGGCAAAACGCAGGTGCAGCAGACGGTGAATGCCATTATCCATATGAATGAAGATGTGGCGCAAAGTGCCAAAGTGGTACAGGAATTGGCATTGCAGGCACAGGATATCGGTAAAGTACTGGATGTGATCCGCGCTATTGCGGAACAAACCAACCTGTTGGCACTGAATGCCGCGATTGAAGCGGCCCGTGCGGGCGATGCCGGCCGGGGATTTGCCGTGGTCGCTGATGAAGTCCGGGCGCTGGCAGCCCGCACCCAGTTGTCGACCCGTGAAATCGAAGAGATGATCAAAAAAATCCGCGCCGGCACCAGCACCGCCGTGCAGGCGATGCAACAAAGCGGCGAAAAAGCCAGTCAGGCCTTGTCAGTGGCTGAATCGGCCGGCAAAGCGCTGGAAACCATCAACAGCCAGATCAGCAGCATCAGCGATAACAATCTGGTGATCGCCAGTGCAGCCGAAGAGCAGGCCAAAGTCGCGCGCGAAATTGACCGCAATATCGTCAACATCAGCGACCTGGCCGCACAAACCGCGACTGGCGCCAATCAGACCAGCGCTTCGGCGCATGAGTTATCGCGGCTGGCGGTAGAGCTGAATTCACTGGTCAGCAATTTCAAAACCTGAGCTGAAGGAACCGGCTGCTGATTTCCATCAGCCGGTTCCTCGATTAGAAAGGCGGTGAGCTGACTTGTTGGCAAGCCGGAATTTGCTGGCTTTTCACCTGTTGCCAGGCTTGCCGTAATTTTTGCAGTAAAACCGGATCGGTCGCGGGGTGCGCGGCGAGGAACAAGTATCTTTCCAGGGCATGAGCGGTAAACACCCGGCGTAACTGCGCACCACGGTTTGGCAATTGCTGCACATAATTATCAGACACCAACATCAGATCAATACGGCCCAGTTCCAGCATTTGCTGCAGCTGATGATTGTGGCCTACGACCACCAGATTCCGGCTTTCGCGAAAGCCCTGCTCACGCAGAAAACGGTAGTTAGCCTGGCCGTTTTCGACACCCACGACATATTTCAGCGCGGACTGAATATCAGCGGCCTGCACATCCGTGCGGTTGGCGCCGGTATAAAAAGAAATGCGCATCGGGCATAACGGCGCAATCCAGGCGAACTGTTCCTCGCGCTCTTCAGTGCGTAGCAATGAGAAAATCAGCGTATCCGGCTGACTGCTGGCGGTTTTATAGGCGCGTGCCCACGGCATGACGTCGATGCTGTACGTCAGCTGCGCGGCCTGCAGAATCTGTCGCACAATATCAACCGACCAGCCATGTAGTGCGGCATCGGCGCTTTGCTGCTGATAAGGCGGAAAAATTTCTGTCACTAACCGGACCGGCGCTGCCTGTAACCATGTACTGCAAAATACACTCAGCCAGATGCCACATCGCCATTGCATAAGAGAATTCTGTTTAACCTGTGTATTGGCCTAGCATAGGTGGCGATCCGCGCTGGCGCCAGCAGCATGCGTTATGCTGCGTACAAGTGGGTTTCTATTCGGGATACTGGTGTAATTTTTGTAAACAGATGGCCGTCGTTTCGGGTAAACGTCGCTGCCAGCGCTCCGGGCGGCCATTGCGTCAGCAGGGGTTAGTGCTTACGGTGTTGTGGCCAGCGCCTGCTGCCAATAATGTAGCGCGACCGCGTGTTCAGCCGGGGCTAACGTGTTCAGCATAAGCTGAAAATAAGACGGCTGGCGGGCTTGTTGGCGGATGATTTGATTGAGCAATGCGACAATGTTCTCTCCTTGCGCTGACCGGGAGCAGGCAAAATGCACCAGATTAAATGGTTCGGCTTCAGCGATTGGCCAGAACCGCAAGGCGGTACTGCTGCGCTGGGCAATTTTCGGATATTCCAGCATCAAATCGACAAAGCCCTTTTGCAGCATCGGCAGCATACTGCCAACAAATTCGCCGGCAGTGCTGCGGGTATAAATGGCTGCATGGCCCTGATGTTGTTGCAGGATGGCATCGATTCGGTCGCCATAACTGCGATTCAGTTCAATACCAATCAATGGCGGACGTCTGAGTTGCAGCAGTTGCGCCAGACGGATTTTCCCGTCGGCATCCTGCAGTTTTTCCAGCTGGGTGTGCCAGGACGATTGTGGCAGTGACACCAGCGTAATCGCACTTTCCAACATGTACGGTAAGGTAAACAGATAGTCGCGCTCGCGTTCCGGCGTTTTACGCAACCACGGAATACAGGCATTGCCGGCGGTTTTGGTCCATTCACGCGCCCGGTTTCGGCTGATATCGACCAATTGATAAGGTGAAGGATATAACGACAACAGCTGCAGCAGAATTTGCGCTTCGGCGGGGATCTCCCCGGACCTCGGTTTCAGGCTGGCCAATGTGTCGACCAGTTGCAGCGGTTCTGCCCGCAGCGCGTGAAAGGGCAACAGTAAACACAAACAGTAACAGCGAAACCACTTCATACCGGACCTCTGTCAGACCACCGGCGTCCCGCCTGTCCGGCAGCATCAGTTCCTTGATTGATGCTGCTTTTTCAGTTTAATCAGCTGCTGAATACACAGCAGGTATGCGATGAGATAACCCAGATTCATGCCGCCAATCGCTCGCTCTGTCACCGGCCAGCCGTACATCTGCGTACAAATCTTTACCAGTGCGGTCAGGATCACGGCAAAAACTATTGTCAGCATAGTCTGGCTTTGTACGAACTGCCCTAAATAAGCCAGGCCCAGACTCATCAGCATGTACTGCAGATGCAAAGGATCAAGATACAACGCGCCTTTTTTCACTGCGATAAAAACGAAGGCCACAACAAAGCTCAGTACAAAAAAATAACTTAAATAACGGGTTGCCTGTAGCATGAAAACCTCTGGATGCGCAAAAACAGCATTATGCCAAAATTCAGCCGGTTCGTCGGCTCTTCCCTGTTATCCAGTGATTCAACTAAGATGGCGCCAGACATGGAGGACTGATGCAAACGTTAATCACCGCTATTTTTTTTCTGGCTGCGTTGATGCTGCTGCTGGCAACGGTGTTGGCACCGGTGTATTTACTGAGCAAAAGCCTGCAGCAGATGTATCCGCAGTATTTTCTTTGGCCAGCCTGGCGCTGGACCGTCGTTTGCCTGCTGCTGGCGCTCGGTTACAGCACCTGGCAGCAAAGTTTTAGTGATATCTGGCTGCTGACGCAAAGTTTATTGATTGGATCTTTGGGCTCAGCCTGCTTGTTATTGCCATTGTCCGGCTTGTGGCTGTGGTGGCGCCTGCGCCGGCCACAGTAGCAAGTGCGCGGCAGGCAGGCGTTCTGGACTGTAAATTAGTCAGCTGCTGAGTAGTAACGTCAATAACATGCCGGCCGTCAGACCGAGCGTAAAAGCACCGCCAATCCATAACGACATCCGCGGCAGCTGCCCAGGCTGATTCGAGTCGTCAGTGTTATCAGGGCGGATCAGCAATTGCTCACGCTCAATGACAAAAGCGGCGGCCAGTGCTTTACAGGTTTCCAGCGAAGCAACGCCCTGCATTTCGACGCGTTGCACTGTACGCAGGCTGACGGCGCAAATGTCGGCCAGTTGTTGCTGGGTCCAGCCCCGCTCATTGCGTAGCTGTTTAATCAGGTGCAGGTTCAATTGCATAGTGGCCTCAGTGCTTCAATAGCCAAGATAAAGCAGAGCCAAAAGCAAATCCGGCGATGACATAAAGCGCAATTTGTTGCAGCGCCTGGCGGCGTTTTGGGCCGGGCTGTTGCAGCATCGCCATATAATCAAACTGGTCTGTGTCGACCAGCTGCCCATCGACGAACAGCTGAATGTCATAGGCGCCACGTAGCACCCCGCTAAAGCCTTTGGCTGCCATTTTGAGTTCGGCTGGTTTGCCATCCAGTACAAAATGGTAGCGGCTGTGGCAGGACAGCAGATTCCATTTGTGCTCCAGTAATTGTTCGTCCAGATACAGCCATTCACGGCCACTGAACAGGCAGACTTCAAGACGGATCACATGGTCGGCGTAATCAAACACACTGATCATTCGGGCATTTTTTTCGCTCATTGGCAGATTTCCTTCAGTTGGACGGACACAGCAATATTGCTTGAGCTTGTTGTAACCTGCGTCCGGCCACAGCGTGACGACAGATATGCGTCACGATGCGTCACTGTTATGTCATGGCGTATACTGTCAGCTGACAGTCACACTGTCGCACGTATTAATGTGCTGATTAATAACAAAAAACGTCAGGCAGCACCAGCGCTTGCGACGCTTGGCCTGTTTTCCGCCAGAGTGGCAATGTTATAGTACGGCTTTGCTTTTTCCTGCTCCGGAGCTTCCAACATGACTGAATCTGTACAGCGTATTTATCCTATTGGCACTGTGGGCATCCCCTGGGGCGCTACGGAAAAAGTTTTATGGCTCAGTCAACAGCAGGCAAAACGCAGTTATCAGGCCGAAGTACTCAGTCCGTTGCAACAGATTTTATCCGCACCAGCGCTGGCGGAATGTGCGGAATTACTAAGCTATGGCACGCTCGATTACAGTGCGCACCAGCTCGGTACTTATCCGCTGTATGCGGTGAAAAGCCGGCAGTTTGATGCGGCTAAACCTTTGTTATTAGTCACCGGCGGTGTGCATGGTTATGAAACCAGTGGCGTGCAGGGCGCGTTGTTATTTATCCGCGAGCATTTTGCCCGTTATGCCAATATCGCCAATGTGCTGGTGTTGCCTTGTATCAGCCCCTGGGGTTATGAAACCATCAACCGCTGGAACCCGGATGCGGTCGACCCGAACCGTTCTTTTGTTGCCGGCGGCCCGTCACAAGAAGCCAATGCCGTGCTGGCGCTGATGCAGCAGTTCCCGGCACCGTTGGTGCATATCGATTTACACGAAACCACCGATTCAGATAACAGCGAATTTCGCCCGGCTAAAGCGGCGCGCGACGGTACTGTGAACAATAACTGGAATATTCCGGATGGGTTTTATCTGGTCGGTGATACCGACAAGCCGCAGCCGGAGTTTCAGCGCGTGATGATTGAAGCCGTCAGTAAAGTCACTCATGTGGCGGAAGCCGATGACAATGGCTGTCTGATTGGCGAAGCCCTGCAGCAGTTTGGCGTGGTCAACTACGCGAAAAAATCACTGGCGCTTTGTGGCGGTATGACCGACGCGCTGTATGTCACCACTACAGAAGTGTATCCGGACAGCCCGCGCGCGACGCCAGAACAGTGTAATCAGGCGCAGGTCGCGGTGATTTGCGCCGGTTTTGACTACGCCCTGGCGGCAACAGGAGTCACGGTATGACCTTGCTGCGCATCGATTTAGTGTCTGATATTGCCTGCCCCTGGTGTGCCATTGGTTATGCCCGCCTGCAGCAGGCACTGCAAAGCCTTGGCGGTGCTGTTGAGGTGGATTTACACTGGCGCGCGTTTGAACTCAATCCTGATCCGGCGTTAAAACCGGAGCCTATTTTACCGGCGCTGGTTCGCAAATATGGCGTGCCAGCGGCGCAAATGCAGCAATCACAGCAGATGCTGATGCAGCTGGCGACTGGGCTTGGTGTGAATTTTTCCGGCATGGAGCAGCGGCTGACCTGCAATACCTTTGACGCGCACCGGCTGCTGAAATGGGCGGCAGATGCTTATCCGGCGTCGCCTGAAAGCGACTCTGCACAACAAGCATTGGCACAACAAGCATTGGCACAACAGGCATCGGCACAAACCCGGCTGAAGTTGGCCTTGTTTGACGCCTATTTTGGCCGTGCTGAACAAGTCAGCGAGCATGATGTGCTGCTGCGCTGCGTCGAAGCCGCCGGGCTGGACGTGGATGCTGCGGCGCAAGTGCTGGCCTCAACGCAGTTTACCGATGAAGTGCGTGCCGAAGAGGCTGCCTATCAGCAGGCGGGTATCAGTTCAGTGCCGGCTTTTGTCATCAATCAGCGTTACCTGATCTCCGGTGCGCAGGAGCCAGCGCAACTGGCTGAGACGCTGCGGCAAATTGCAGCAGAAATGCAATCTTCGGCCTGAGCAGCTGATTATCGTTTTATTTGCCACTGCAGCGTAATTTCAACGCAGCCGGACTGCCATTGAGCGCAGTCGGCGGCGTTGCTGAAAAAAATGAGTGACCTCACATTTATTTTTCATTATGTTAACTCTGCTAAATAACCCTATTTTTTCAAAGGTTGCTACTGCAACCCTCTGACTCAGCATGGAATTCTAATTTTATGTCCGCATTATTGTTAAAAACACCACTGGCGCTGGCGATTAGCGCAACGTTATTTTGCTCCACCTTTTCTATGGCTGCAGCGGTACCAGCAGACCGCGATGTATTACCCGCCGGCGCCAGCCCGCAACAGTATCAGCTGACCATAGATCCGGATTTACAGAAACTGAGCTTTCAGGGTGAACTGACGCTGGATTTTCAGGCCAGTCAAACGCTGGATGAACTGGTGCTCAATGCGCTGGATTTAATCATTCTTGACGCCAGCATTGACGGTAAAAAGGTCGAAACTGAAGTGGTCGCGGCCACACAGCGCGTGCACTTTAAAGCGCCGGTCAGCCCCGGCAAGCACCAACTGCGCGTGCGGTATCAGGGCAAGATTTATGAGCAGTCGGCCGGTTTATTTGTCACTGACTACAGCAAACCCGATGGCAGCACCGGCCGAATGTTGTCCAGCCAGTTTGAGCCGGGCGATGCGCGCAAATTAGCGCCGATGTGGGACGAACCTTCCCACAAAGCCGTCTTTAAAATCAGCATTATTGAACCCAAAGGCCAGCTGGCCTTATCCAATATGCCGGAGCAACGCCGTCAGCCACTGCCGGATGGCCGCAACCGCGTTGATTTTGCGCCCAGCGTAAAAATGAGCAGCTACCTGCTGTATGTCGGCGCTGGCGATTATGAGCGCATTTCTGGCCGCTCCGGTGGCATTGAACATGGTGTGGTGGCGAAAAAAGGCGACGCCGTTAAAGGTGCTTTTGCCTTAAACGCCTCTTATCAGCTGCTGGATTATTACAACGACTACTTTGGCGTGCAGTACCCGCTGCCGAAGCTCGATCACATCGCCGTGCCGGGCGCCGGTGGTTTTGGCGCGATGGAAAACTGGGGCGCCGTGATGTATTTCGAAGGCACCTTGTTACTCGACCCGCAATTCTCCAACACCAGCGACAAACAAGAAGTCTTTGCCGTGGTCGGCCATGAAATGGCGCACCAGTGGTTTGGCAATATTGTCACCATGCAGTGGTGGGATGATTTATGGCTGAACGAAGGCTTTGCTTCCTGGATGGAATCCAAAGCCAGCCAGCATTTTTACCCGCAGTGGCATGCTGAATTAGGCGCCGTGGGTTCGCGCAATTACGCCATGTTCCAGGATGCGCAGGACACGTCGCACCCGATAGTGCAGCCGGTGCGTAACCTCGAGGAAGCCAATGCCGCTTTTGACGGCATTACCTATTCCAAAGGCTTGTCGGTCATTACTATGCTGGAAGCTTACCTTGGCGAAGATGCTTTCCGTGCTGGTGTGCGCGCTTATATGCAAAAACATCAATACGGCAATACAGTGACCAGTAACCTGTGGCAGGCCTTAGCGCAAGCCTCTGGCCGCCCGGTGGAAACCATCGCCAACGATTTTACCAACCAGATTGGCGTGCCTTTAATTACCGCAGTGAAAGCCGAATGTCAGCAGGGCAACACCAAGCTGACCTTAACGCAAGGCCGCTTTGGCCTCGACACCGCGTCAAAACAAGCGCAGCAGTGGACAGTCCCGGTGACCGCGCAAGTGGCCGGGCAAGTTGCCGCCCGTGCCGAAATTCGCGGTGATGCCGAGCAGACTATGACAGTGCCGGGCTGTGGCGTGGTTACGGTCAACGCCGGCCAGACCGGTTATTACCGGGTGGATTACAGCGATGCGCTGTTCGCCGATGTGGTGAAAGGCTTTGCAAAACTGCCGGCGGTCGATCAGCTGGGTTTACTGAAAGACAGTGTGTCGCTGGGCTACGCCGGTTACAGCGACATCAGCCGTTATCTGGCACTGACGCAGCAACTGCCGGTTGATGCCAATCCGATCATCGCCACTGACGTGGCGGAACAACTCGAAGGCTTCACCGATTTATATCGTGGCTTGCCAGGCGAAGCCGCATACAAAGCCTTTGCACTGAAACAGGCACAGGCGCTGTTTGCCAAAGTCGGCTGGGAGAAACAAGCCGGTGAATCCGACAATACCAGTATTCTGCGCAGCAGCCTGATCGGCGTGCTGGCGGAACTCGGTGACAGCGCAGTTATTACCGAAGCGCGTAAAAGATTTGCTGCCAGTCAGACGGATAAAGCCGTATTACCTGGCGATCTTTATGGAGTGGTACTGAAAATTGTCGGCACGCAAGCGACGGCTGCTGACTTTAACCAGCTGAAAACGCTGGCTGCCAACACCAGTAACAGCACCGAAAAACGCCGGTTGTTAGGTGCGCTGGCCTCGGCCAAAGACGCCGCACTGGCAAAACAGGCGCTGACATTGTTACTCACTGAGTTAACGCCAAAACAATTTGCCCCGGGTTTGTTAAACCGCGTCGCACTGGAACACACCCAACTGGCCTACGATTTTTATCTGGCCAACAAAGCGGCATTTGACGAGCGTTTAGATCCGCTGCGCCGAGACGGCTTTGATGCCTCGCTGTTAGGCGCTGCCCGCGATGCCGCCACGGCAACTTTGTTGCGTGAAAAGGCTGCGGCTGCGAAAACGAAGCCAGTAAAAACTGCCTATCTGGAAGCGGCCGCCGGTATCGAACGCCGGTTAGATCGGGTCAAGCGCATTCCGGCGCAGGTTGACGCCTGGCTGAAATCGCAGCAGCGGTGAACCTGTTGCCACAGCCCGGTTTAGGCGACGCCACAGCGCGGCTGCGTATCTATGTCGCCAAAGCGCCGCCGATGGCCGAGTTTGCCGGGCTTGATGGCTGCGCGGCGCTGTTGCCTGGCCAAATCGACCAAATTTACCGGCACTGCGGCAATGGCTGGCGCAAGGTGTTTAACGTGTATGCCAAGCTGGTCTGGGCCTTGCCGGCGTCGTGGCAGCCTGATTTACAAGACGCCCAAAGCTGGCAACAATGGCGCGACCGGGTGTTGTTGCAGGCCGGCTCCGGTACCGCGTTGCTGTTTGGCGCGAATGGCTTTGGTCAGGATGGCGCTGGCGCCGACACTTTACATATTATCGCCGGCCGTCAGCATGCGCGTGATTTATCGGCGCAAGGCTTGTTACCGGATTCGCTGACTGGTGGTTTAGTCTGGCTGGATGAGGAGTTTGCCGTAGCGGAAAAAATGCGTCTGCTGGTTTGCCCTTACCTGGACTATCGCCAACTCAGTGATGTGAAAATAACGCGGTTAGTGCAGTTGGTGCGGCAGTGGCCGGATGGTGTTGATTTGCTTTAAATACTGGCAAACAACAGCCAACAAAAAGGGGCGGAATCTTGCGATTGTCGCCCCTTCTTATCGTGCCGGTTATATGAGCCTTTGCCTTTTTTCGCTTTGACCACCCGGGTTCTGAACAGCGGGCTGGTGATAACGGCTTTGAGCATATTGTCCTGAATATCGCCGCGTTGATGTTCATGCGGCAGTGGTTTTTTCATCGTCAGACTCCTTGTTGCTGATGACATTGTAAATAAAAACGCGCTGGTTAAAAAACCAGCGCAGTATATCAGCTTGTTTGGTCTTGTGTTTATTCTTCGTTTAGTAAAGGCCTGATGTCAGTGCCGAGCAGCAACTGATCGATCAAGGGCAACGCGCTGGCCGGGCTCTGTGCCTGCAACGCCCGGACAAAATCCATCGCGCTGGCTGGCGGCAACGGATAACGATGCTGTTGCCACAGCTGTTGCAGCGCTTTAAGGATCACCGCATCCCCCAGTTCAGCTCTGAGTTTGGCAAACACCAGTGTGGCACGGGAATATTGGTCATACGCTTCGTCAGCATCAATCAGGCTGCTGGCGGCCGCCAGACTGCCGGCCTGCGCGCGGGCAAAGCGTTGTTGCTCGTAATCGACCAGTCCTTGCATCGCTGCCACGCCAAACTGCTGCTCCAGCAATACCAGCTCGGCATATTTGGTCACAGACTCGACCAAAAAGGCACTGTCGCCGGGCACGCCATTGCCAATGCCATGACCAAACCACTGATGCGCCACTTCATGCGCGGCGCGCCGGTACACCTGACTAAAAGGTGCATCTGCAATGGGTTTCGCCCGTACACCGACGCGATGATTAATTAGCACCAGCTGCGGCAGTGCGTAGCCGGTTGGGCCTATGTCCGGCATCATCACCAGCCGCAGCGCGTCGCCCGGATAAGCGCCGATGTTCTGGCTGAACCATTGCACCGTATTTTGCATCGCCTGCATGGTTAAATCGGTGGCGCTATTAAATTCGGGGCTGTAGATCTCCAGCGGAATACCAGCTGCGCTGCTGCTTTGTTTGGGCCAGGGCACTGCAAGCAAGGCGGGTAAATTGCGCACTGCTGCCTTAGTGCGATAGTGAAAAAACTGCTGGCCATCGGCCTGCCAGGTTTTTTGCAAAGCCCCGGCGGCGATACCTTGATAGCCAACCGGTACGGCGATGGTGGTATCGAGTATGGCCCAGTCATAACGCGCTGACGCTGGTGTGTGACTGGCGGCCAGCACGGACGGCTGCGTCTCAGACGCCGGCAGCGGTGCCAGGCCAAAACGCACACGTTCGGCATCGTCACGCAGCCGCAATTCCGGCACAAAACCAATTTGCGGCAATAGCTGTAACAATCGCAAGTAGCTGAATATTGGCCGGATAATTTGATGGCTGGGCGCTGCTGCTATGCCTTGTTGCTGCAGCAAATACTGCAGCCTCAGTTCAGTCTGCGCGCCCGGCGCCAGTTGGATGTTTAATACTTGCTGGCCCAGCTGATGGTTGATGTCCGCCACCGCCTGCCCGCTTTGCAGCTGCTGTAGCGCAGTGGGCGTTTGCAAGCCGGGGAAGCCCAGCAACAGCTGCGAAACCGGCTGCCGATGCGGATTATGCAGCGTTAGCGTGACGCTGATTTTGGCTTGCTGTGTATGCGGGTCCAGGCTGACTTGCAGAGTCACCTGCTGCACCACCGGCTGCGGCACCATTCGCCAGTGTTGATATTGCTGTTCATAGGCAGCCCGTTTTTCCAGCCGCTCGTCACGGCTTTGCAGCGCGCCGGCCGCATCGAGTTGCTGGTGAATATGCAAACCCTGCAGCAGTGCCAATGTAGCGCAGAGCGCGGCAGCGGCGGTTAAAGGTGTGAAGCGCGTAGCAACATTCGGCCGGCTAAAACCAGTGCCACGGTGATAAAACTGTAACGCCAGCGCGCCCAAACTGATTGCGAGCAAAACCCAGAGCAACCAATAAGGCCAAAAGCCGCCGTGATAAAAGTCGCCGGCAAAGGTTTGCGCTGTGCTGCCTAAAGCGCCCTGATAACCCCATAGACTGTCCGGCAGCTGCAACTGGCTCTGGCCGATATGCCACAGCGGATGTTGTAGCTGCAGTAAATCCGGCAACGGCGACAAACCAAATGCCAGCAAGACTGCCACCGCCAGATTGGCCCACAGCGGCTGGCGCAACAACGCATGGCAGGCCAGTAATAACAGCGCCCAGCACCAAAGTGGTAGCAGGACCAACAGGCCCTGCCGGCCATATTCGATAAGGTCGAACGGCACTTGTAACAGCATTTGCGCGAGCGCAACTGCAGAGAGACTCAACAGCACCAGCAGCAACACCAAGCCGGATACGGCGATAAACTGGCTCAGCAACAGCAGCGCCGAAGGCAGCGGCGTGGCGGCAATCAGCCCGTCGATACGCGTCTGGCGGTTTAGCCAGCTGAGCTGATGCGCCCAGAAAGCGACGAGTAACAAGCCAAACCTTGGGATCACATCGCCACTGACGCGGTTCAGCGCATCGCGGCTATTTGGTACCAGCTGACTAAAAGTTTCGGCATAACCCAGTCCGGTATAGACCTCGCTGAACACCAGTAAACACAGCGCTAGCATCGCCAGTAATGTGCTGTATTGAAAACAAAGTTGCTGCCACTGCAGACGCAGCAAAGCCGCAAACACTGGCGCCGGACGCAGTCTGTCCGGCGGGCAAGGCTGATACTGCAGCGCTGTTGTGGTGCGCGGTATGTCGGCGCTTGTCGGTGGTTTACGCTGGCCCGCGGCGGCTGGACGGCGTTGCAAGGCGCGCCAGCACAGCAACGCGCTCAGGCTTAAGATCAACAACCGGTTCAGCCAAAAGGCTGCAGTGAGCTGGCTCAGATCGGCCGGCATCTCGCCGCTTTGACGCAACTGCGCGAGCACCGGCGTCAACGCATAAGGGTCCAGATACAACATCAGCTGGCTCAGCAGCGGCGATATCGACTGACTGTTGGCCATCAGCGGCGAACCGGTGGCGGCTGCCAGCAGCATATAGCCTAGCCAGACCGCCGCGCCTTGCAGATACAGCACTATTGGTGATTGACTGCGGCAGCTGCACCACAAGGCCAGCGCGGTCAACAAAGCCAGCGCCGGTAATTGCTGCACCAGCAACAACTGCCAGGACCAGCGCCAGATGCCCGTGGTCTCGGCATAAGTCGTCGAAAATACCAACGCCACCCACAATACCAAACAAAGCTGCAACAGCGCGGCACAAAGCCAAAGGCCGAGCGCACGCACCACCAGCCGCTGGCGGCGACTTTGTGCCGTGACGTCAATCAACGCGCTGATGCCATGTTGGCTATCGCGTAACAACAGCAGCGGCGCTAGCACGCCAATCAGCAGTGGCTGAATGGACATCAGCAGCATGCTATGACGTAGCAGCAGCGCTTTGACTGGCTGCGCATCGACGGTGCCCGGGTTCAGATTAACCAGCGCGGCAAAGGCCAGCGCTAGAAATAAACTCAGCCAAAACAGCGGCTGCACCCGGTAAAACCGCCATTCGTTCAAAAGCAGAGACCAGAGCTTCATTGCGTCGCCTCCTGCTTTGCCAGCGCCAGAAAATAACGGTCCTGCAAAGTGGCGGCGACCGGCAAAAAATCTGCGCCTGGGCATTGCGGTGCAAAAACCCGTTGCAGCGGGATCCCACGCTGATAACTGCGCTGCAGCAGTTGCGCCTGTGGGGGCAGGTCGATATCGGCGCCAAAAGCCTGCCAAATCTGGCCGCAAAGCGGGCTGATTAAATCCTGCGTGTCGCCCTGCAGCACAATCTCACCTTGCAGCAGGATGGCAACGTTCGGACAAAGCTGTTCGATGTCATCAACAATATGGCTCGACAGCAGCACCAGCCGGTCGCGGCTGATCTCACAGAGCACGTTATGCAGCTGCGCGCGCTCCTGCGGGTCCAACCCGGCGCTTGGTTCGTCGAGGATTAACAGTTTAGGGTCACCGAGCAGCGCCTGCGCGATACCAAACCGCTGACGCATACCGCCGGAAAAATGCGCCACGGTTTTGCCGGCCACGGCGCTCAGGTTGGTCAGCGCCAGCAACTGCGCTATTTGTTCGCGCCGAGGCCCGGCCTGATGCAGGCCTTTTAGCACGGCAATATGTTCCAGCAACGCCTGGCACGACAGATGCGGATAAACGCCAAATTCCTGTGGCAAATAACCCAGCTGCGCGCGCAGGCTCTGTGGTTCCTGCAACACATCAATGCCGTCAAAAAGCAGCGTGCCGCTGTCGGCGTTTTGCAGCGTGGCAATAGTGCGTAACAAACTGGATTTACCGGCGCCGTTCGGCCCGAGCAGGCCAAACAGGCCGCAGCCCGCTTCAAGGCTTAACTTGCGCAGCGCCTGAGTGCCGTCGGCATAAGTTTTAGAAAGTTGTTGGATCTGTAACATGGTGAGTCTACTTGCGGTGGTCCATGCACTTGAGGCTAAAACCACAACGTAGTGGGCCTCAAGCCGGCAATGACCAAGCCGCCTGTTGCGATGACCAAGCGGTGAAAATCGCCTGCGACCAGTTAGTCAGGCCAAAAGCGGTTTTTGTCAGCGCACAGATGACAAGCGCGGTGATGGCAGGCAGCATAAGGTCATCACCCTTGGACTGTCTGTATTGATGAAACTTGCTGATCTGATTAAAACGGACGCTGTGCCGGCGTTGTTCCCAGTGTTGCTGGCTTGGCTGTGGGCGCTGCTGTCGCCGCAAATGTTACCGGCCGATGTCGCCGCCACCAGCCCAATCACACCGTTCTGGACATCCATCTGGCAGTCAGCGCTACTGTATCTGCCGCTGTTGTTGGCGCAGGGTTGGTTAAGCTTGTGTCTGCAACCAGCAACCGCGGCAAAACGCAGCGTACCGCTTGCTCTGCTGTGGCTGGCCGCTTTTGTGTTGTATCCGGCGTGCTGGTGGTTTTGGCGCCAAAGTGATGCGACTGTCTATCCGTTCGACAGCACCGACTGGCTGCTGGCGAGTGGTTTATCGTTGTTGTATTGGTGCCAGCTGGCCTGGCAGCGCCGGCAACGCAGCGGGCTTTTGACCGGCTGGTCGCGGCTGTGGTCGCTTGATGCGGTGCTGGTGCTGTTACTCGCGCTCTGGACGCTGGCCTGGGCCTGTTTGCTCACTTCGCACGCGCCTGGTTTTGCTCAGCAGCCAATCCCGGTGCGGATAAACTGGTCGCGAATAGTGGCAGAGCCGCTTTTGTGGCTGTGGTATCTGTGGCAATTTGCCGTGTCGGCTGCGGCGATGTTCGGCTGTTATTGGCTGACGCGGTATTATTTAATCCGCCAGGTGCTGGCACAGCGGGGCCTGCTGACTTTTGTGCTGCTGAGTTTAGTGCTGATTTTAGTGAGCTACGCACCGCTCAGTTGGCTGTTATTGCAGTTGCCGATGAATCAGGGCGTTGCCGTACCCGCCGTGCCGGGTGGCAGTCAGAACCCTTTTGACTGGTACAACTTTAATTTTATGCTGCTGCAGTGGCTGCTTTCCACGCCGATCATTCTGGCTTTTGAGCGCCAGCAGCAGGACAGCACACTGGCGCAACTGCGTCATCAACAGGTCCGCACTGAATTGCAATTGCTGCAGCAACAAATTAATCCACATTTTTTGTTTAACACCTTAAATAACCTGTATGCGCTGTGTTTGCTGAAGTCCGACGCGGCGCCGCTGCTGGTGTTAAAACTGGCAGATTTGCTGCGGTATGTGGTGTATCAGGGGCAGCAGGAGCGTGTCGAGCTGCAAGCTGAATTGGACTATCTGCAGCATTATCTCGACCTGCAGCAGCTGCGGGTCAGCAATAAAACCACAGTGACAGTAGAGTTCCCGACAGATACTGGCAGCTGGCAACAGCCCCGGTTGCTGCTGCCACCGCTGTTACTGATCATGCTGCTGGAAAACGCCTATAAACACGGCGTGGAGACCAGCGCTGCACCCAGTCAAATCTGGTTGTCGGCCACGCTCAAACAACAGCGGCTGGTGTTTATTTGCCGCAATACATTGCCGGCACAGACTGCAAACACTGCAGATACAGGCATGGGGCTGGACAATCTGCGCCGCCGCTTGCAACTGCTGTATGGCACTGGTTTTGTGTTGAAAAGCGGCCCAGACGGGGCCGGTTACTGGCACGCCGAATTACAACTGCCGCTGTGGCCGGAGTCGCCATGACCTTCAAACTGCTGATAGTCGACGATGAACCGCTGGCGCATCAGGTGTTGCTGCATCACCTGGCGGCGCATGCTGATGTGGTGGTGGCTGGCCACTGCTATAACGCTGCCGAGGCGATGGCGGTGCTGGCGCAACAACCCATCGATTTGATTTTGCTGGATATTCAGCTGCCGGTGCTGACCGGCCTGCAAATGCTGCAGCTGTTGGCAAAGCCGCCGCAGGTGGTGCTGGTAACGGCTTATGCCGAATTTGCGCTGGATGGTTTTGCGCTGGATGTGACGGATTATCTGCTAAAGCCGGTCAGTGGTGAGCGGCTGGCGTTGGCACTGGATAAAGTACGCCGCCGCGCCGGTCTGCCAGCACCAGTGGCGATGCCGGCAGTTACTGAGGGGCAAAAACACCTCGTGCTGAAAGTCGACCGCGAATTACGCCGTTTTGAGCTGGCGTCAATTTGTTGTTTTGAAGGTTATGGTAATTACGTCAAAGTCTGGCAAGGCCTGCAGATGACGCTGGCCAGCAGTACCCTAAAAGCGCTGATGGAGCAAACGGCCGCGGCTGGTTTTGTTCAGGTGCATAAATCTTTTCTGATTAATCCCAGCCATGTGATCAGCCTCGACAGCCAGCTGTTAAAACTGAGCAACCAGCAGCAGATCCGCATTGGTGAAGCCTTTAAAGCACAAGCGCGGCGGATATTCACGCCGCGCTGAGTGCTGATTTACAACCACGCCGCCAACAAACCCTGACGCCAGAACACCCAGGTCGCAACCACTACGACGATTAAAATCAGCCATAAGCCGGAGTTGCTTTTCTCTTCAAATGGATCGGTCAGCGAACGGCTGGCTCCGGTTGGCAGGCTCGCCAAAGCGGTTAAACGGGTGCCGAATTTAATGCTGAGTTTGGCGTTGGTATTCACTGCCCAACCGTTGGCATCGAGCAGTGGCGCCAGATTGCGCGCGCGCAGTTTAAACCAGGCCATTAACATCGACGGGCCGGAAATAAACAACACAATACCAACCAGCGCCAGCGGCATTTGCCACCAGACCAGACCGAGAAAGCCGGTGACGACTGCAGCCAGCGCGGTGCCGATGGCGCCAATGGCTAATCCGATGGCGGCAAAAATACCAGCGAATTTGGCGACATCAAAAGGCGCCGGCGGTTTGGCCGGAGCCGGCGCTTCAGCCACTTTGGCCGCTTCACCGACGCCACTGGCACTTTTGGTTTCAATTTCTTTGTCTTTGGCGGCAGCAAATTTCTGCACCTGATCAGAAATCATCCGGCCGATGCGCTGGTAAGGCGTGTAAAAAGCTTCGCGGATACTGATAGGGTTGCTGACGATTTGGGTCACAGTTGCATCCCAGTCGACGCCGGCGCGGTCATAAAACACCCCGTTACGGCCAACCATCAGATTGCCGGCATCGCCCGCTGTCATCGCCGCGACCACCGATTTTTTCTCACCACTGCTGCGCACACAATCGATATACAGCAGATACATCCCGCTTAAACCGGCCAGTTTGGCGTGTTTGCCGGCGTCATTGACGTTTAGACACAAATCACAGCTACGCCCGTCGATATACAAGCGGCCATTCTGGAAAATCGCTGGTTTCTCTAAGCTGTAGAAGCTTTCAAAACTGACAAAGTTGCGCAGTAAATCGCGTAAACAGGCCTGATAACGGATCAGTTTATCGACATCCAGCACCGATTCAGCTTCCGCCTGCTGTGCCAGATCCTGTGCGATTAAATCGTGGGCAGCAGTGACGACCTGCGCGTCGAGACACGCCGCTAACACCTCAGGCGCCAGCGTAGCCGCCTGATTGACCGGCCGTAACGCCTGCCAGTCGGCATAAGGCTGTAAGGTGTCAGTCAGTTGCTGCCAGTCTTTGCTGTTGATGTGTTTGCCTTCGCCCCACAACGCGCCGGCCAGTTCAGCCAGCCGTGCCAGCGCTTCAGCCCAGTGCGGATGCACCCCTTTGTGCAGTGCCAGTTTGCCGTCCGCACTGACTGATGCGAGCGGTAAATGATCCGTGTCGCTGGACGCCTGAGACAACAGCTGGCGCGACAGCGCGGCATAATCTTCGGCGCTGCCATTCAGTGCCACTGTGGCATTGGCGTCATAAGCCGCCAATTGGCAGCGGATAAAATAGTCGGTTACTTTGGCGTGCAGGCTGCTATGCAGCTGCCAGGCTTCGTCAGTAGCGGCTCCCAGCGTGGTCGTGATGTCGGCACCGCTGTGTTGCCATGCGGTCAACGCCTGACCTTCGGCGACAAACAAATCCAGTTGTTCCTGATTTATCCCAGGCGCGCCACTGCGATCTGTGCTTTGCATACCCAACCCGAGCAATGTGTTGATCAGCTGCTTCAGCGCCTCGCTGCCGGCCAGTTCAGCGGTGATCACGCCGTCGCCATTCAGCTGATCGGCCGGGAATATCAAGGCCAGATCAGCGGTGTCGTCAACAGTCAGTTGCGTCGCCTCGGTTTTACCGAGGTTTTGTAAAATCCGTTTGGCCGACGCCAGCAATTTCTGGCCGGCTTCACTTTGGCTGCAAATCGCGCTTAATGGCAGCTCGTTACCCTGCAGTAACACCTCTGGCCTGCTCAGTACTGACAGAGCCCAGCTCACGGCCGCCTTGATTTCATCAATGCGCACCCGGCCATCATTGTCGCTGTCTAAATACGCCATAGTCCGCGGATCAAATTCCAGCCCCTTGACCGGGCAACTCAGCGCCGCCCACAGTTTAGGGTCCAGCGTCGCCAGTTGTTGCCAGTCTTCGATTTTATCCAGTTTGACCTGATCAAAACCGCCGGAGCGGAAAAAACGCCATTGATGTGCCATGCAACTTTCCTTATGAAATGACGCGCCGAAGCCAATGCCAGGCTGTGCCGGAAGCGGATATATCAATATTTCATTGTTTGCTCAGGGCTGCAACACTATGTGGCTGGGGAGCACTGAGTTATTAGTAGATTGTGTGTATCTGTTGCCAAATTCTATGGAAAGTATCGTCGTGCCGTGCCAGGGAAATGGATGGGATCCAGCATGGCACTGACCACTGCAGGCTGAGCAGCAAAAACAGTCAGCCAGACAGACCAGAATCCTTGTTGTGCTAGTAGAATCACATCGTCAAGGTTCGCGATACCATTTTGGTAATGGACAAGAGTTCTTTCGGCGATTTTAAAGGTGTCTCTCCTACCTAAATTCAGTACTGCCTGAAATGCTGCGTCATTCAGTTTCACCAAATCGGCCAATGCTGCGGCAGACTGATTCATGGGGCCGATTGCAACATTCACCCTTCCGTCCGGCAGGTACTCAAATGCGTGGAAGGTATCGTCAGTGTCAGGCCAGATATAACCTGCCCTAGTCTGGTTTTTAGCCTTCTTGAAGTCTCGGTTACAGCGGGGGCAACCAAGGAGTAGGTTATCCCAATCTAATTCCAGTGCAGGTTGATGGCTGGTTGGTACCACATGCTCTACATCAAGCTTGTCCCGACGTTCACAGTAACTGCAATAAGTCCCAAATGCTTGCCGCAACGGATTAAGGTAAGCCTTGTATTGTGCCGGTCGCGCAATTGGGCAAGCAGGTCGTTTTATGGGTCTCATTCCCTGAGCTCCTTAAGCTTTTTGTGCCGCTTTTCTTTCGGTACGCATCAAGGCAAGCCAAGCTGGATTATCAATAAACCTCTGCTCTATGTCGTCCAACTTTTGCGCGATTTGTTGAACTTCGGCATCACTGTCAGGTTTGCCACTATCAAGCATCTGATAATACTGGGTTGCCAATTCAAGTCGTTGCTGAAACCAGACGCTATGACTAGTGTGCTCTACTCCCATGACTTGCTCGCTAATCTCCTCAATCCCTTGTTGTTTGGTCAAGGTCACGTCGTCAGGCAGTACCGTTGCTTCATCCAGATTGATAATTCGACCTTTAGTCAATGATTGGATTACAAATGGTGAATGAGTGGTCACGATAAACTGGATCGCCGGAAAACACTGCTGCAATGTTGGCAGCATAGTTTGCTGCCAAGACGGGTGTACATTCAGGTCAATTTCATCAATCAGCACGATACCGCAAGTTTTTATCGCCGCATCAGCGCCAAGAGCTTGATTCAAATGAGCACACCTGACAGCCATGTCGCCAGCCAATGTGACCAGGCTGCGTTGACCATCACTAAGTAAAGAGAACGGAAATCCTTGCCCAGAACCGAACTCGATAAAAAGCTCTCCATGCGCTGGTGAAAAATACACTGCAGTTGCGTCAGGAATTACCTTGCGAATAGTGGCATAGACACCCCGTAAAGCTGGAGAATGCACTCCTTTCACAAACTCAATTTCTGCAAAGTGTCGGATCCATTCATGCAGAATTTTATTTTGCTGATCAGGTGCCAAACAATAGTAATAGCCCAGTGCGGTATTGGCTTCGGCCAACTTGGCTGAGTTCTTCATACCGGACCATAAGCGGCCTGTACCGTAGTAGCCAATCAGTGGTAGATGGTCATGGCCTTCAATCGAAGTTTTATACAATTGAGTCGCGTAATCTCGGATTTTTGTCGCTTTACTGTTATTTGTTCTGCCGTTCACACCGTTGATAAAACGCTGCCACTGCAAAGAGACTAAAGAGTTGGAGTGCCTTATCGTTGCGGTCGCAGCAACGGCACAATATGTTTCAGATTCCGGCGTTGATATTTCTCTGTTCTTTGCAAAAATACGGCGAATATCATCTTTAGCTATGGCTCTGGTATGAGACTGTAAGGACACAGATTTGTTTTTCATCGGTGCGGGTATGCCGAGCATAAATCCACCCAATGCAACCGCAACTGCATCAAGTAACGAGCTTTTACCTGCAGTATTGTTGCCTATTACCAACGTCATACTTGCATCAAATTCAAATTCAATTTGATCAAAACAACGAAAGTTGGTCATTCGAATACTGTCAATTCGCATCTTGTAAGCCTGTATTGAGTCTCAGCACAAGGACTATATCACAGCATCTCACCAAATTGAGTGTGCCGGCGACCACACCAATCCCAGTTTGCCCCAGTCACTACTATTTCGTTCAACCCCTCACCAACAACGGCTTTAAATACTGTCCGGTATAAGATTTGTCACAAGCAGCCACTTGTTCCGGCGTGCCGGCGATGAGGATTTCGCCGCCGCCGCTGCCGCCTTCGGGACCTAAGTCGACCACCCAGTCGGCGGTTTTGACCACGTCCAGATTGTGTTCAATCACCACCACGGTATTGCCGGCGTCGCGTAGTTTATGCAGCACGTTCAGCAATTGCTGAATATCGTAGAAATGCAGGCCTGTGGTCGGCTCGTCGAGGATATACAGGGTTTTGCCGGTGTCGCGTTTACTCAGTTCACGCGCCAGTTTGACGCGCTGCGCTTCGCCACCCGACAGCGTAGTGGCCGACTGGCCGAGCGTGATGTAGGTCAGGCCTACATCCATCAGTGTCTGCAGTTTGCGTGAAATCGCCGGGATGCTGTCGAAGTACTGGCGTGCGTCTTCCACCGTCATTTCCAGCACTTCGTGGATGTTTTTGCCTTTGTATTTCACTTCCAGCGTTTCGCGGTTGTAACGTTTGCCTTTACAGACATCACAAGGCACGTACACGTCTGGCAGGAAGTGCATTTCCACTTTAATCACGCCGTCGCCCTGACAGGCCTCGCAGCGCCCGCCTTTGACGTTAAAGCTGAAGCGGCCGACCTGATAACCGCGTGAACGTGCTTCTTGCGTACCGGCGAATAAATCCCGTACAGCAGTGAAAATGCCGGTGTAAGTGGCAGGGTTTGATCGCGGGGTGCGGCCGATCGGGCTCTGGTCGATGTCGACGCATTTATCAAAATGCTCCAGGCCTTCAATAGCACGGTGCGGTGCCGGGTCGTCGCCCTCGCCTTTATTCAGCACTTTGTGCGCGACGCGAAACAGCGTGTCGTTAATCAGCGTTGATTTGCCGGAGCCAGACACACCGGTGATACAAGTCAGCACGCCAAACGGAATGCTCAAATCAACGTTTTTCAGATTATTGCCACTGGCACCCAATACTTTGAGTTCTTTGCCTTTTTTACCTTTGTGCCGCGTATCCGGCACTGCGATCTTGCGGGTGCCGGACAGATACTGGCCGGTCAGTGACTCAGGCGCCGCTTCGATATCGGCTAACGTGCCTTGCGCCACGATATGGCCGCCATGCACGCCGGCGCCCGGGCCTATGTCGATAATATGGTCGGCGAGGCGCACCGCGTCTTCGTCGTGTTCAACCACAATCACGGTATTACCCAGATCACGCAGATGGGTCAGGGTACCGAGTAGCCGGTCGTTGTCGCGCTGATGTAAACCAATCGATGGCTCGTCCAGCACATACATCACGCCAACCAAACCGGCACCGATTTGACTGGCGAGGCGAATGCGCTGCGCTTCGCCGCCGGATAAAGTCTCGGCGCTTCTGGACAAATTGAGATAATTCAGGCCGACATTGACCAAAAACATCAGCCGGTCCTGAATTTCTTTCAGGATCTTTTCGGCGATTTTGGCTTTTTGGCCGGTCAGCGTCAGTGCGGTGAAGAACTGATGGCAGTCACCAATCGATAACTCAACGATGTTGGGCAGATTGGTTTTGCCAATAAACACATGGCGCGCTTCTTCGCGCAGCCGCGAGCCGTCGCAGACCGGGCAAGTGGTGGTGGCGAGATATTTCGCCAGCTCTTCGCGCACCGCATTGGATTCAGTTTCGTGATAACGCCGCTCCATATTCGGCAAAATGCCTTCAAACGGATGTTTGCGCAGCACGATGTCGCCACGGTCATTTAAGTATTTAAATTCAATCTCTTTGCGCCCGCTGCCGCTTAAAATGGCTTGCTGTTGCTCCGGTTTCAGGCTTTGAAACGGCGCGTCAACGTCAAAACCGTAATGTTCAGCTAAGGATTTCAGCATCTGAAAATAATAAAAATTGCGTTTATCCCAACCGCGAATAGCGCCGCCGGCCAGGCTTAAGCTGGCATCGACAATGACTTTATTGGCGTCGAAATATTGTTTCACACCCAAGCCGTCGCAGGCGGTACAGGCGCCGGCCGGGTTGTTAAAGGAAAATAACCGCGGCTCCAGTTCTGCCATCGAATAACCACAGGTTGGGCAAGCAAAATTGGCGGAGAAAATCAGCTCTTCGGCGGATGGGTCGTCCATCGACGCTACTTTGGCAATACCGCCGGATAATTCCAGCGCAGTTTCAAAACTTTCGGCCAGCCGCTGTTTGATGTCGTCGCGTACTTTGATCCGGTCAATCACCACTTCGATGGTGTGTTTTTTGTGTAGGTCGAGCTTTGGCGGATCGGTCAGATCACAGACTTCTCCGTTGATACGGGCGCGGATATACCCTTGTGCCGCTAAGTTTTCCAGCGTTTTGACGTGTTCGCCTTTGCGATCCTGCACTACGGGTGCCAGCACCATCAGCTTGCTGCCCTCCGGGAATGACACCACTTTGTCGACCATCTCACTGATGGTTTGCGCGGCCAGCGGCAGATCATGCGTTGGACAACGTGGCTCCCCGACACGGGCGAATAACAGCCGCAAATAATCGTAGATTTCAGTGATAGTGCCGACGGTTGAACGCGGGTTGTGTGAGGTGGATTTTTGTTCAATCGAAATCGCCGGTGACAGGCCTTCAATATGGTCGACGTCCGGTTTTTCCATCAGGCTCAAAAACTGGCGGGCATAGGCTGACAGAGACTCGACATAACGGCGCTGGCCCTCGGCGTACAGCGTATCAAAGGCCAAAGAGGATTTCCCTGAGCCAGACAAACCGGTGATCACAATCAGTTTATCGCGCGGAATTTCCAGCGAGATATTTTTCAGGTTGTGAGTACGGGCGCCGCGGATATCGATTTTATTCATCACAGTCTCTGTTTATGGCCTTGGGATCGGGCGAGAGCAATATGGCACTCTCTATGGCTGAGGGCGCTGCCCGGATCAATAATGCAAGAGGATAAGCAGGAACTGTATATAAATACAGATGTTTGTGCAAGTCTCAGGCCGGCTAAAAAACCGGCCTGAGTCAGATGGTCGCTATTGCAACAGTCGGGACATATCGACCAGCTCAAGGTCGCTGCTGACGCCCAGATAACGTTCGTAATAGGCTTTATGGCCGGAACCAACGATCGCCAGCACTTTGCTGTGGGCGCCGGTGATTTCGCGGATATTGGCCACCATCCGCATGTTGCGGGTTTCCCAGTACGCCAGATATTTGCGGCCAGACTGGCCGCTTTGGTTATCGCCTGCCGCTGCGCCAAAATCGCCGGCCACGGCCAACTGGCTTTCCTGCGGCGCGTTCAGTTCGCGGTACCAGTCGAGCACACTGGCTGCCGGCTCGCTGCCAACCTGCTGCAGGCGTCGTTCAAAGCCATTTTTACGTTGGTTAGCCGCAGCGTTATTCCATATTTTTGTCATCTCAGTGCCAAAGACTTTTTCATCGATGACGCCGGTGGCGCGGTCGCCGGTATGGTCGTCGACCGGATAAACCCGCTCATGGCCAAGTTTGACGGCAAGTGCAGCGCCAATGCTGATATTTTCGTTGTTCGACAAGCGGCGTTTTTCCAGCGCCTGCACCAGTTCAGATGTCAGGCCGTCGGCGGCTTTTTGTTCGGCCGGTGGCAAACGCAACCATTGCACCAAGGCGGACACCGGGTCGCCAGCAGCCATCATTAACGCAGACAAGCGACGCCGCTCTGCAGCCGGGCGCTGTGCTTGTGGTGTTGCCAGTATTTTTTCAAGCTCAGCACTGGCCTGCGAACCGGTTAGATTCAGCGCTGTGCGGGCGCCGCTTGGGTCGTAGCAATATTGCTCGGCGCTGTCCGGATACAAAAACGCGTAATCTCGCAACAAATCACATTGCGGCCCGGCCAGGCTCTCAATGGCGATTTTGTCCGGTGCAAAGGCCTGTAATTTTTGCAGTAAAGGCATGAGCCGCTGCTGATCAAAATCAGCGGGTAATGCGCTTAAGTGCGCGGTGGCGAGCACCGCAATCTGGCTGAGCTGACCACGTTTTGTGGCCGCCTGGTCGGCTTGCAATACCGCTTTGGCATGGTCGGTCAGCGGTCTTGCTTGCAATGGTTCTGCGGTAACAGCTGCGGCTTGCCACAGCAACAGGGTACTGAATAAGCAGCGTCTGAACATAAAATCTCCGGCAAGGTGGCATAAAATCAGCAACAAAAATAATTGGTTGGCTGCACCAGCACAACGCGGCCGCGACGCAGAATATGTAACAAAGTCTGCGGGGCGAGCCCTAATTCAAAGCTTGCAGCCAGTGGTCGAATCGGTTTGCAATTGTTGCAGGCAAAGCCTAAGGTGAATTGTTAACGCTTTTTCTGCAGGTAGTATGACCACCGAACAAATTTACACTTTAGCCATGATGCAGCTGGCACTGGTGATGTTAGTGGCCAGCACTCGGGTCGCACCGCCAAAGCAGGACGTGCGCAGTTTACGTTTGTTTCAGCTCGCGGTTGGCTGTGATGCATTGAGCTGGTTTTTTTATCTGTGGCCAATTCACCCGATCTTGTTGTTATGTTCCAGTCTGGCTGCTGCGACCAACTTCTGGTTGTTGCTGGCATTTGCATTGGCGCGTTGTGATTTGAAAGTGCATTGGTCGCTGTTGTGGCCCATGGTTGTATTACAGGCGGGTATTTACACCCAGTTAAATCTGAACGGCATGGGGTATGCGTCATTGCATTTTATGACGCTGGTCACTGCCTGTGTGACTTTTCCCGTCGCCTGGTTGTTCTGGTTTAAAAAACTAAACCGCACAGTATCTGATCAAGGTTTTGCCCTGGTCATGCTGAGTTGGTTTTTGATTTGTGTCTTGCGCACTGTCACTGTCGAAATCCATGAAGACTGGATTTTATCCGGATATCTGGTGTCGCAGGTGCTATGGCCTGGCATTATGGCCGCCTACGGGCTGCTGGCGATCACTGGATATCTGGAAGAAACCCAGCAGCGTTTAAAAGCCGAAGCAGTGTTGGACCCGCTGACCGGGCAGCTGAACCGGCGTGGTCTGAATGAAGTGGTGACCAGCAGCCTCAGTTACCTGCAGCGTAATCAGCAGCCCGCGGCATTGCTGATGGTCGACCTGGATCACTTTAAGCGGGTGAATGATCAGTTTGGCCATGACGGTGGCGATTTGGTGCTGGTGCAAACGGCGCAGGCAATTAAGGCGATGCTGCGTCAGAGCGATGTGTTGGCGCGGTTTGGTGGCGAAGAGTTTTTGATTTTTCTGCCGGCGGCGAACCTGCAGATGGCAACTACTACGGCACAACGTTTGTTAGACGGGATCCGCCAACTGGAGTGGCCGGCGTCGATGCCGGAAGATTATCAGTTGACGATCAGTATTGGCGTCAGTGTTTTTGGGCCGGATTATGATTTTGGCCGTCAGTTACGACTGGCCGATCAGGCGCTGTACCGCGCCAAGCTGAATGGCCGCGACCGCATTGAATTCGCCGGCATTACTGCCGCCAGCTGAACGCCTGTGGTACAATCACCCACTCTAATTGTCGCCACGCTTTTCTCTGTCGCTGGCGCTGTCTGAATCGATTTGAGATCCATCACTGATGCAAAATTTAACCGCACTGGAACGGCGGGCCGCGATTTCGCTGGCGCTGGTATTTGCGTTCCGTATGTTGGGACTATTTATGCTGATCCCGGTATTTGCTATTTATGGCAAAGACTTAGTCGGTTTTTCGCCGCTGTGGATTGGTCTGGCGATTGGCGCTTATGGTCTGACCCAGGCCATTTTGCAGATCCCGATGGGTTGGTTATCGGACCGCATTGGCCGCACACCGGTGATGTTGCTGGGGCTGTCTTTGTTTGTGGTTGGTTCTGTCGTTGCGGCATTGGCGGAATCTGTGTACGGCGTGACTATTGGCCGAATTTTGCAAGGGATGGGCGCTATTTCCGGCGCCGTACTGGCATTGGCTGCTGATGTGACCCGTGAAGAACAAAGACCCAAAGTAATGGCTGTGATTGGCGCAACGATCGGTTTGTCATTCGCCGTGTCGATGATTGCCGGCCCGGCACTGGCTGCCTTTGGTGGCTTAAGTGCCATTTTCTGGTTCACGGCCGCGCTGGCGCTGACTGGGATTGTCATAGTGCTGACGCTGGTGCCAAAAACGCAGCAACAGGCCATCGACAGCGAAGCGCTGGCCCGGCCCGGTTTTATTCTGCAGTTATTTTGTCACCCGCAACTGCGGTTATTAAATCTGGGTGTGCTGATGCTGCACCTGCTGCTGACGGCGATTTTTGTCGTGATCCCGGCGCAATTACTGGCTGATGGCCTGGCAGCTCCAGAACATTGGCAGGTGTATTTACCGGTTTTTGTCGCTGCTTTTGTATTGATGGTGCCGCTGATGATCTTGTCGATGCGGCGACAACAGGAAAAAGGTTATTTTTTATTTGCGATCGGCTTGCTGATTGTAAGTTTATTGTTAATGATAAATGGCGGGTTGTGGCCTTTAGCGATTGCGCTGTTGCTGTTTTTCACCGGGTTTAACTATCTGGAAGCCAGTATGCCAGCGCTGGTGTCGCGAATTGCACCAGCAGGCCAGAAAGGCACAGCGATGGGGATTTACGCCAGTCTGCAGTTTTTTGGTGCCTTTTTAGGCGGTGTGCTCGGTGGCATTATTTCCGGCCAGTTTGGTGCAGCAAGCCTGTTTGCCCTCGCTGGCGGAATTGGTTTAATATGGCTTTTTCTGGCCAGCCGCATGCAAGTCCCGCAGCGGGCCCAACGCTTATCTTATCTGGTTGGTGACGTCGATGACGCCACAGCCAAAACGCTGGTCAGCCAGCTCAGCAGCCTCAGTGGCGTGCTGGAAGCGACAGTTGTCGTCAACGAACAACGCTGTTATTTAAAAGTCAGCTCTGCCGGTTTTGACCCGAAACAGGTCGAAGCGCTGCTGAGTCGTCACAGTTAATCAGGAGAATGCGCATGGCGCGTGGAATTAATAAAGTCATTTTGATCGGTAACTTAGGTGCAGATCCTGAAGTTCGTTACATGCCAACCGGTGGCGCAGTGGCCAATATCACCATCGCGACTTCTGAGTCCTGGACTGACAAACAGACCAACGAGAAAAAAGAACAGACCGAATGGCACCGCGTGGTGATCTATCAGCGTCTGGCCGAAATCGCCGGTGAATACCTGCGTAAAGGCAGCAAAGTGTATATCGAAGGTCGTCTGCGCACGCGTAAATGGCAGGATCAACAAGGCGTTGAGCGTTTCACCACAGAAATCATCGCCAACGAACTGCAAATGTTAGACGGTCGTGGTGAAGGCCAAAGTGCCCAAATGGGCGGCGCCCCGGGTATGGGTGCAGGCGCGGCAATGGGCGGCATGGCAGCTCCGGCACAAGCCTATCAGGCACCACAAAACCGCGCACCACAGGCAGCTCCGGCCGCGCAACAAGGTTACAACCGGGCACCGGCTGCAGCTCAGCAAGGCTTTAACCAGCCAGCCCCGGCGGCCGCTGCACCAGCCTACAATCAGGCACCGGCCCAACCGGCCTACAATCAGCCACAGCAAGGTTTTAACCAGCCACAACAAGGCGGTTTTGGCCAGCAACGCGGCCCGATGGAACCACCAATCGATTTCGATGACGATATTCCGTTCTGACTTAAACCTTTATAATTGTATAACGTAAAAGAATAATATTTAACGCAGGTAATGAGTGAATTCAAACGCTTACCTGCGTTTTTTACTTTGAAAAAGTATAACCAAACAAATCGTTAACATCTGCCGATTCTACACCTTTTATTTTATAACGTAAAAATCTGACTGCTTTGGTGGGTATTTTTTTCGTCAAAAAGTCATGCATTATTATCAAAGTTTTACTCACTTTCCCCTGTTTGGTATCACCGCACACGATGCTTTCGCTCGCTCTGCTTTCGGAGTTTTTCAATAAAGCTATGTAACATAATAAAAGTATGTTCATGTTTTAATTCGGTTTTTTGACTTTTCATCCGATAGTGCTAAAGTCCTGGCAAGCACATCAGGAGATATCAAGATGACATATGCTTTAAGTCAGATAGTATTGGTCAATGGAGAGCGGCAAGTCCTCATCGATGATGAGCATGATCTTCCTCCGATCCTACCCAATCATTACTTCGTACAGATAATCAATCAAGCCTTTAGCACAAAGCAACGTCGTGCCAGAACCGTCATACTGATTTTGAATTGGGCACGGGAATTAAAAATCGATTTGTTTGACCGGATCCGATCGGGCGAAGGCTTCAATTATGCTGAGCAGCAGTCATTGGTGTTCAAGCTTCGCTCCCGGGCAGAACCTGATGAAAACGATCCATATGTCGGTGCTGATACCTATAAGGACCGATGCCGCGAGCTCCGGACGTTTTTTCGGTTTTTAGCGCGAACATACGGTGACACCCGTCGTGAGAGGGGACCCTATCTGATCCGAGTGCTTTCCTGGATTGAAGATTTGTTCGATTTTTTAGCAGCTCATTATGTGGTGATGCCTCCGGCCAAACGGGAAGGATTCTCGCATACCGAACGACAAGCCATGCTCGAATTGATCCACCCATTGAATGAAAAAAATCCGTTCCAGTTGCGGGTTCGTGAACGAAACTGGTTAATCATCAATCTGCTCTTCGAAACAGGGATCCGAGTCGGTGAGTTGCTGTCCCTCCGTTGTGACGCCGTTGTGACAGAGATGGACGTGAGCTACGGCATGTTGCACTTTCTAGTGGTCAATCAAAACGTGTACCTCAATGAAGACCCTCGCAGCATACCGCCAGACGCCAAGACGACCTCTAGAAAGTTGCCTATTTCAGAAAAGCTGGCGATGAGGATTGATCACTATATCAAAACAGGCAGACGATATCGGGGGCGCAATGCCCAGCGGGCTGCGGCCTTTCTGTTTCTCAACTCTGATAATCGACCTGCGCCGCTGAGTATCGGCGGGTTTTATAAAATTTTGTCTCGTATTGAATCCGTCGGAAATGCGGACAAGCCGGTGTTTTCGAATATTCAGGCGCACCGTTTCCGTTATACAACGATAGAGGATTTAATGCGGCTGTTGGACGTCAAGCAAGACAACGAAGAAGAGTGCAAAAAGATCCTGCGTTACATGGGGGGCTGGTCATCAACCAGTGATCAGCATGAACATTACGCAGCGAAACAAATTATATTTTCAGCACACCTGACCTTGCTAAAACTTCACGATGAGCTTATTGTTAAATTTGACCTGTGAGATCCCTCACTCACTGGTGTTACTGGAGCCACCAAAAAATCTTCCAGAAACCATTTGTTGATATAAGGCAAATGCAAAAAGGGCGGTGTATTGGACAATACACTCACTGCAACTGACAGAAGGTAAAAAAACTCTCAAAGGGCTGACCGACGAAGCGGTAACCTTGAACGCGCCTAATCAGTACAACTGTTTGATTAGGGTAAGGCATCAACCATTTTATATTGGGTACGTTAGTTAATTACATCTTGGCAGAAGCGCGAACCTTAAAGGTTCACGAGGGTCGCTAAACCAGAGTTTGGTCTGGTGAAGCGAAAAATAGCCGATGGACCTTTGGTTCGTTTGGCGATTCCTAGGCTACCTAGTCGTTTGAGCAGTCACAAAAACGCTCAATGACTGGATGATGTTCTATTGAATGTCATGTGTAGTCTATTTGCCGAGAGAAATGACTATGATGCAGTTTGATCGTTTTGCTCGCTCGCCTGAGCGTGAAGTCCGCAGTCTACCGTTCATTGAACGCCGTTCTTACACTCCATTTAACATTCCTGTTGTTCAAGCAAGACTCCGGTCGGTTGATACATCTCGCGATGTCTGGAAAATCGGGGAAACAGCGTCTGAAGTGCTCAATTTTGAGCGACTCACGGCCAAAGTTAATCCTCCAAAAAATCTGCAATGTGATTTTTTTGATGTAGATGTTGAGGATGAACACGAGGTAAGTGCTCAAACGGCAACTCCACTACCGGATGAGTTGCTCAACAACCTGAAGTATTTTCTTGCGCGCCAGTTACCTGGCAAGTCTCCGCTGACGGTGGGCAATATGTTCTCTGCTATTGTTCATTTCCTCTCCCAATGCGATTGGGAAGATGTGGGGGAAGAATCTCTCACCGATGTATTGAGTGAGCAGCTTATTGATTACATTTACATCAATCGCTCTCAATCAAATGAGTATACGCTCAACGCACTGCGGTACTGGTATCGGCGCAGCTACCGGATGGGGCTCTCGACATTTGAATACGAGACAGCCCAAGCGCTGGGTGTATTCAAATTCCGGGGAAACCTGAAAGGGGCCGATGTCCTCAGCTATTTCCCCCATCGAAGTCCGCTGACCGCACAAGAGTTGGATGCGTTGCACCAGGTTTTGAGGGATGCTCAAATCGATGTCTCCCATGACAGTTACCGGGGACTTCTGAGTGCATGGCTATTGATCAGTCTGGGGCTTCGGAGCAAGCAATTAGTGCTGCTCATGAACTCGGACTTTTTAATTAATGTCGACCAGTACAGCGGCGAGAAGACCTACGTTCTGAACGTTCCTTCAGTGAAGAAACGACATGAATTACCTCGGTCGCGATTCAAATCCCGGCAGCTGCCCATGTTTCTTGGTGAAATGCTGGAAAAATACATGCTTCACAAGGAATCAGAACTGGCGCGGGTCTCTGCGATGTTCGCGGATTTTGGTGGACACATCCCGCCATTCGCTAAGCAGCCAATTTTTGCAATTTCGCGTTGGAAAATCAAAAAACGGTACGAGGAAGGTCTCGTGCATCTGCCTTACCTCCAAACCCTTCCATCAGATTCGGTCCAAAAAATGCTGAAGAAGATGTTTGGTGTGATTAACACGGTTCGAGTCCGGGAAGGCAAAATGCCTTTTGATCTCAAAATAACGCCGCGGCGGTTACGTAAAACATTCGCAACCCGCGCAGCAGCGACCGGTGTCCCTATCATCGAGTTAGCGGAGCTATTGGACCATGAGGATCTCCAGCATGTCATGGTGTATTACCAGCTGGGATTGTCCTTTGCTCAGAAGCTTGACCGGGTGTTTCAGGAGCAATTCAAAGACATTTTGTCTTACTTCAAAGGTCAGATCAGTCTCACGACGTTGATCAGCCAAACGGTACCCAATACTGTTTTTGGGCCCGATAAATTGCGTCGTTTGGTTGGTATTGGCATGTGCGCTAAAGGGGCGCCGTGTGATTTAACCCCGCCTAACGCCTGCTATGTGTGTCCAAAGTTCGAAGCCTGTAATGACCCAACGCGTCATCGTGAGGTGCTGGACAGTATGAAAGCAGATGTCAAAGTCTGCTTTGGCGAAGATGCGCCTCCAGAGCTACTCAATGCCCCGCACATCAAAGCATGCGAAGAATTAGTCAACACATTGGAGGCGTACCATGAGTAAGTCAAATGCACTGTTAAAACTGGACGTCATTCCCGCAGAGTTGAAGCAACTTTGGACGCCGGATGACTCTCAGGTGGAACATTATGAAAAATTTGTGTTCTATAGCCAGAAACAAATTCGCCACGTTTTTCCATCGGTCGACTGGTCGACGAATGTATGGGAGATCTCTGAATACGAGTCAACGCAATCGGCTCGGCGAGTCTCACACGATAGCAATGTTCTCTTCACCCGTTTTAACGGCTTGGAGAAACAGAAGAAAATAGCTGCGGAGGCGCAGGAGCCTTTTGCTCAGCCGTTTCGGGATCTTGTTAAAGGGATCATCGTGTTAAACCATCTTGGTCGCGCAATAACACATGATGCGCACATGGTATGGATCCGTGCATTCCGCTATCTGTATAACGTGTTTACAGAGCATCAGCTTCAGGCGATCCATCAGATCAACGGGCTTCATTTTGATCTCGCGATGAAAATGGCTATGGATCGGAATGAAGCCGAGTCCACACTATATCGGACCGGTGAGCATCTGAGCGCCATTGCCGACAAACTGAACCTGTTTGGTCTTTGCATGGTGTTTGAGTGGCACAATCCAATCCCCAGGCCCGTAAAGACTGGGGCGTCAGAGCAACGTCATATCCGACAAAAAACGGCGCTTCCAGAAGCCGAGCAGCTCCCTAAAGCCGCCTACCTGACTCACTTAGCGGCGTTGTGGAAACATTACGACGAACTGCAGCCATCGGACAAAATACATGTCTGTATGGGGATCGTTTCACTCTGCACCGGTCTTCGGATGGACGAATTTTGCGGTTTACATGTGGGATGTATCCCGAGTAAAGAGGAATACGAATCAGCACCTCTTGAGCTTACCTTTGACGGACGGGTCGGGAAAATGTTGCGCATGAGCGTATTGGCTCGAAAGAGGTTTGTATGGGATTCAAAAATTATCCCCAATAGTCTTACGGACACCGTATTTCTGGCGGTTGATCGTTTGAAGGCTCTGAGTGCTGAAGCCCGGTATTATGCTTCAATGCTACTAAATGAGTCGTACTGGCCCGCGTTGGATGGATTTGACGAAGATGAGATTGTTCTTGCCACAGACCTCGCTGCACATTTCAAATTAGAGAAAACGTCTAATTTGATCACACAGCTCGGGCGCCTTGGCATTACCCGACACATCAGCTCAGCCCCCAAACGCACAACCTTCTGTATTCGGGATATTCATCAGGGAGTATCCCGTGCGTATCGAGAGGAGTTGAAATCGGTCGCTGATGGCTTTGGTCCACAGGCAAGGATGATTAATTATTGGGACCTTTTGACGCTGCAGTTCAAGTTTGAACACAGCAGAGGCTCAATCAAAATGTTCCCCATTCCGGTGTCAGGTACGCAGATCCAGGACGCTTTTCGGGGGCGTAACTATATCAGCCGGCTGTCAAAAGAAGAAAAGCGGATCGAGACTTTATTTGAACGCTATCAATTTGATGGGTTGGTCCTCGAACCAGGCGGTATTCGGACACATCAATTCAGGCACCTGCTGAATACCGTCTTACAGCAATCAGCCCAGTTTGATCAGGAAGATATCGCCAAATTTTTTCTGCGTGCAGGCGTTCGCGATAACGAATGGTATGACCACTCATCATCAGAACATCTCGCTGTTCAGGGGGCGAGGAAGCTGCATGAATTCCAGGCGAAATTTGCACCAAAATTTGAAGCGAAAAATAACGAGCTGGATTCCAGTCACGTCATTGGGTTGATCAGTCGGTTTCCGTTGCTGGGGCCTGAGGAATTGATGGCGGAGCTCGAATCCAGGGGCTCAAGCCATGTCATGCGTATTGGCCGGTGCAGGCATGACTATACGCAAGAGCCTTGCGGCAAACACTATGCCTGCCTCAACAAATGCAAACATTACCGTAGGCAAAAAGGCAATGCGCTAGAAATTGCACGACTCCATGAGATGAAGGCTGAAGCAGAGTTGCAAGTTGCGACAGCGCAATTTGATGCGGACGACGGTCTTACGAACGCCCATGTGTGGTTAGCACACCATCAGCGACTCCTCGCGGGATGCGATGCAGCATTGTCGATTGAACAGGATGACCGGTACGAAGTGGGGCAAATCGTGGCGATTTTCCCCAATGGCCGCGATAGCTGTGAAGCATTTTAAACCAACTTAAGCTGTTGCCGGCGCTTTGCGCCGGCATTAAGGAGTCTTGATGCCGATCGTGAAATTAACTGATGCTGTGGTCGACAAGCTTGTGCATCTTTGCAACACCTATGCAAGCGGAGTGCTGGGCGAACGATTCGGCTGGCAGGATTTGGAGCGCGTCTGCGGTCTTCCTTATCAAACCTTGGGTAAGAATCCACGTATTTTCCAAGCGTATCATGAAGCAAAGCAAGCGTTACGAAAGCTGCGTGGGGCTCAAGTGGCCATCGATCCTGTCAGCAAAATGAAACCTACCGAGCTGGAAAAAAGGTGTGCTCAATTGGAGGAGCAGAATGCCGCACTTGAAAAGAAGTTGAAGCTGTATGAGCTGCGGTTTGCGACGTTCCTGCATAACATCGCCAAACAGGGGCTACAACCTGATACTTTTGAGAAACCCATTCAAGAGAGCCTTAAATATGCAGCAAGGAAGAAGAATAACATAAAACCGATAAAATAATGTCGCTTTAAATTGACATACGTCAATTGTGGTCTACACTTTTAGTGAGGTGACCTGCCAAGAGACCTCAGACCCAATAGCATTGAACGCCATGGATGGCCCCACTAGGAGCACCATTCATGAGACCCAGAGCCCCCCCACATCAAATCAACCATCTGCATTTGTGACGAAATGCCGGCATCCGCGACCACTTTGAATAGTATGGTTTTCGCAGGAGCCAGGGATACTGTCACGTGATGCGGCGTAAGTGTTTATCAAGGTATTGCATTTGTAAAAGGCTCTGAGGGGAGCAGCCAAATGACAGAAATTACAACCATGAGCATGTTCATCAACATGCAAGAACGTCAAAAACTATCGCGGCGTATTCAGAACGTTGTCGAGTCACTGCTAGCAGCACTGGACATTGACCCATGCGGACGGCAGCTGATTATGGCCTGCGGCACAGGTGAAGAACGCACTAACCGTGAGGCCCTGATTGCCTGGATGAAGAAATCCATTTGTTGTGAACAGCGATTGGACTCGTTTTCAACGGAGCAGATCGCTCGCGAGCTACGTCATCACTTGGACCGTTGTATTGGTTCCTGGTGTGATTAATGGTCCTGCTCGGATGGAACATGCTCCATCAGCTGCTGGACTGGAACGTCGAAAAATGTGCACAACCGGTCTATGACATCTGTCGTCAGGTTACTGCCACGCTCGTGCAACATTTTTGACAGAGTGGCTCTGTGGACCCCTGTCGCTTCTGCAAGTTGGATGATCGTGAGTGTTGTGTCGTTTTTGAACTCGTAATCGTCCATGCAACGACGTAGGTAGTAACGGATCATATTGTTCTCCTGTGATGAACGGATGATACACAAAACTACAGAGCAGGAACATCGAACAAAGTGATGTGGTGGATACAATCATGGAATTAAAAACGCAGCTCTGTTGGCTCGGAAATCTGGTGTCAGAAGACCAGTTACATGAAATCGCTCGGGGGATTAAACAAGATCGGTCCCACAACCGGTTTTTGTACCCATATACAAAACAAGGTGAGACCGGTTTTTTTCCACTCGAAACCGTCGAACAGCAGGCATTCTGCCAGCATTTGGCGCACCTTGGATGTATTCCGGCGATGTTATTATTTGGGTATTCCCTATCGTTTGATTACATTGGAACACCACGGGTCATCTGCCCACTCGCAAGCTCGGAATATTTGTTTGCTGGGATCTCTGCCTTTTTAATCCATCACCGAGACCCCGGGTTCGAGCGTGAATTTTCGTATTTTTGGGGAAATTACTGGTTCCATGAGATCTGCCGGCACGTGTTGGAGTTGTTCTTGGTGAATGCGCCGGACGACTATACGCACCCAGTGCGTGAGTTTTGTGAGTGGTGGGTTGCCAATACTGGTGGACCCCGCCTGGATTCGTGAGGATGTCACATGGATACCTACACAGCGGTTCCTGCGCATGAGCGTAGGGGGTTAAACGGGCTGGTGTTGATTGATATCAGCCGACTGGCATATTCATATGGTCTGGCAAACGATCGACCTGTGGTAGTGACCAAAACGTCACTGAGCGGTGATTTCTCTGACGGATGGTGTTGCTACCTGGAGGAGTTCGGGACAAGAACCATTCTCCTTAAATCAGCAGACACCGACATTTCGCCAGAGTCAGAAAACATTGACCTCATTGAATTACTCGGTCACGGACTGTCGGTGATGCCGCAGCAAAAGCTGATTTTTGCTTGTCCGAGGCGCTGTAACGGGGTGGCATATATTCAATTTGCCTCGTCATCGCGCGGGTAACTTGCACAGCTTCTGAGTAGTGAGTAAGCCTTGCTGCCAGCCATATCGCAAGTAGCACCGGAATTAGTCACTCAAGAGTGTCAAGTTGACTTGTACCGAACTGAAAATGTTGGCAATTTTTTTTTGTCAAAAATCATGAGTTAATTAATGTGATGTGTGTGTTGATTCTTTTCGGCATGTTACATTTCTCCCTTACTAAAAGGACGGATGAAGGGATGGAGATGGAGGACGAAGTTTTTAGCATCTGGGCTCCGCACCAGGTGTTCTACATTCAGTCAATGCTTTTCAATACCACTTCTGCCTTTCACTCTTGCAGCATCGCTGAAAAGCTCATCAAAAAGATCTCAGATGGGGAGATTGATCCGCAAGAGCAGAAGGACATATTGCTGGATTGCTTGCAGAACGTCGTCAACCAGTCTGGCGCCATATCGCGATATTTCTTTCCCTCACGTGATGGTGCGAAGGGAACGGACAAGAAGACTATTCACAAAGATCGCGGACAGTATCTGTCAAAGATCTTTGGTGTGAAGGACGATAGCCCCCTAATAAACAGGGCGTTAAGAAATCCGACTTAAACAAAGGCCAGAAGCTGTTGTGAAG
>JAXHNX010000028.1:0-130230 GCA_034519945.1 Rheinheimera sp. | reverse complement strand
CACGAAGTGAAACTGTTTGTGCAACTGCAGCCTCTTGGTATGGATCAGTTGCTGTTAACCGTTCGCCAGGCTGGCAAAACATTGACCATGCCACTGCAGGCCAGCCAGCTATTACAACTGCTACAACAGCCGGCACCTGGCCCACAACAGCATTTCAGCGTACAGGCACAGCAGCTGGCAGCCAACAGTGAGACCAACAAGTTGCAGTGGCCAGTGCACCTTAGCCGCCAGGGCCAACAATTAATCATCCAACTACCACAAGGTCAGCCCGTCGCAGCGGATCTATCTCTACCGCCGCAGGCAAAACAGCGGCCAGAACAACGGATGGTAAGCCGGCACGATTTGAACTGCAGCAACAGCACGGGCAACTGTAAACTACAAACTACAGTTGACCGACCACAGCAAAGCTGGCGACACCGCAGCGCCAGCCGCCGCAGCAGGCAAACCCGCATCTCCAACCGGCACCAACAGCGAGCATGCCATACCAGCAGCCATTGCGCTGAAACCAGCACCGCAACAACAGTTAGTCCCGTTGTTAGCCCGCCAAACCTGGCCAGAACAGTTGGGTACCGATATGAAACATTGGTTATCGCACGCCCGGGTCGCGGCGCCGGCAGCCAATGCACAAAGCTGGTTATGGCAACTGAAACATCCGGGCCAACAGCAGTTGCAACTGGAATTGACACCGCAAATTGAGCCGCGGCAACTGAAGTTATCGGTCAGTGACATCAGCCGGCCATTCAGCTTTTTACCAGCCAGCACAGCCATTCCTGCGGCTACCACACTGAAATCCGACAGTCGCGAATTATGGCGACAGTGGCTGCCGCTTAGTCAGGCTAATCCGGACTTACTGGCTGATAGTCCGCTGCTGAGCGCCCCGGTGCGTCAGGTGCTGCAGGAACTGCGCACCCAGCATCCCGATGCCGCCAAGCTGCTGACACAACAACAGCTGATGCAACAAATCAATGCGGCGCTGCAATTCAGCCCGTTACAAACCCCGGCGCAACCGAACAGTGCCGCCGGTGGTCTCGCCATCGCCATTCAGTTACTGCTCGGGCGTTTAGGCGCGCAGCTGCCGACAGAGCGGCAAAATCTGCCGCAAAAAGAAAAGCTACAACAATTAGTCGGTCAGCTGGATCGCAGTCAGAGCGCACAGTTGTTACGGCAATTGTCCGGCCACAGCAGCCAGCTGCAAAGCGCTCAAATTGCCAATGTCGAACAACAGGCCAACCCGGCCACACCGCAAAAACCTGAACAACAATTGTTGATCCAACTGCCATTGTTGCAACAGGGCGAAAGTCGTTTTACAGAACTGGCGATCAGTGAACGCGAAGCGGACGGCTCTGACAACCGCAGTCAGCAACGCTGCTGGCAGCTGACGATGAAGTTTGATTTAGGTCAGCAAGGTGAAATGCTGGTGCAGGTCAGGCTCACCGGTAAAGAAGTCAGTCTGCAGTTTTACGCCGACAATGAAAAAACGGTGCAGGATACCGGGCAATTTTTGCCGTTATTTAAAGACCGCCTGACGATGCAAGGCTTGCAAGTGGCAGAAGCTGGCTGCCAGCTCGGTAAAATACCGGAGCATCTGTATCAGCGTGGCACCAGTTTATTGCAGGTGCGGGTATGAGTGACAAACCACAAAGCGCGGTCGCGCTGCATTATGACGGCAAAAATGCGCCAAAAATCATTGCCAAAGGCCATGGTGACCTTGCAGCGGATATCATTGCGCTGGCGCGCGAACATGGCGTATTGATCCATGAAGACGAACAGCTCAATCAGCTGCTGCAGCGGATGGAACTGGGCGATCAGATCCCACCGGAATTGTACGTGCTGATCGCCGAACTCATCGCCTTCTCATATGTGCTGCAAGGTAAATTTCCGGAAAACTGGGTCAATATTCATCAGAAGATTGATTTTAAAACATAGCGTGTTCTTTAGCGGTAAGTACCCGGTTCCAGTTCCTGATATTCCCAGTGTTCGAGCTGCTGCGAAATAGCCAGCGCTTCGGCCTGTTGCTGATACTGCCGCGCAAGCTCAGGCTGCTGCAATGCGGCATATGCATCGGCCATTTGTTTGTGCCAGTCGTGATACTCAGGTTGCGGCACCTGCTGCAGCAACTGCAGCGCCAGTTTCGCCTGTTGTTTTTTCAGCAGCACTTTTGCCAGTTGTACCCGCAGTTCCTTACTGCTGCCGGGCAGTTTTTGCTCGGTTTTCTGTAATAACTGTTCGGCTTGTGGCCATTGATTACTGAGCCACAGATACTTGGCAATGGTATAAGCCTGCAGCCAGTCATATTGATAACCAGCCCAGTGCTGACGCCTCGCAGCAAAATAATCCAGCACCTTCGCGTAACCTGAAAACTTCAGCAACGGCGCCAAATCGACAAAATAGCCAGCGAAATCCCAATGAAGTGCAGCGGTCAGCGCTGGCAGCGCCATGCTGTAATGGGTCTCCGCCGGAAAATGCTGAAACTGCCATTGCAGCGTCGCCGGCGCCTGCTGTTGTAACTGGCTGCGAAGTTCCAGCACGCCCATACCGGCTTCATTGGCCAGACTGATAAATAAGCGCGACGGCGGTAATTTTGTCAAAGCAGCGCGCGAAAAGCGGCTGATGATCGATTGATTATCCAGCCACACACTCGGGCTTAACGCATAAAACGCCGAATAACTGCCGTCTCCCTGCAACAGGGCTTGTAAGCTTAATAAACCGCCAAGCGAATAACCCAATAAGGCTTGTTGACCGCTGGTCCGATACTGTCTGTTGATCACAGGCTGCAGTTCAGCGCGCAGATACTGCAACATCGTTTCTGCACCACCGGAACCGGGTAAATCTGCGGTCGCCCAGCTGGTTTTATGCTGGTAATCACTGGTACCGTTGGTGGCGATGCCCACCACTATCAGCGGTGCTATGCGGCCAGCCCGTGCCAGTTGCCGCACTGTGGCCGCGACATGTTCAAACTGAAAATCTGCATCAATCAGATACAACACGCCGTAGTGGCGGGCAGAACTTTGATAACGTTCCGGTAGGCTCAGCTGATAACGGCGTTGTTGCTGCAACACCGTCGAGAAGTGACTATGCTGGCTGTCAGCCAGAGACGCGGCCACCGCAGGCTGCAGCATCACAAGTCCGCTCAGCGCGCAGCAACAAACCAGACACCAGCGCAACAACAGGTGCCAACCAGATTTATGACACATCGTTTAAGTTCCTGTGACAGTCTATTTGCAGATATACCCGCCATCATGCCATAGCAAAAAAATAAATTGAGTGAAAAATGCGTAACTTAGCTTCATCAATCACTGGTCGGATCACACATCTGTAATTAAATGCGTCTAACGTTACAGTTCTGTCAGAAAATCAGGAGGCCACCGATGAATGTGCAAGAGCTCAAGTTAGGAATGGTTTGCCAGAGTAAAAAAGGCGCTGGCGTGGTCAGTTGGATCGATGCCCAGGACAGAGCAGTCTATCTGTCGGACTTACATGACCAAAGTAAACACTTCGCCGTCAGCTTTGAAGAACTGCAGGATGAGCCGCAAATTCATCAAAGCTCTGATATTTATTACTGACCGCGTTGCTACAAATAAAAAAACGCAGCCCAGGCTGCGTTTTTTATGATGATGTGCGCTGATTTACATCCGGGTCCGGCTTTTGCCTTTAAACGGTGTTTTCCCTGGCTTTTTCTCGTCGGTCCTGGCTTTTTCGGCGCGCGGTGGTGCCGCCGGTTTTTCGCCTTTTTCCACCAACTTCTGATTAACCTGATATTTACGCACTGCACGTTTGATTGATGCCATGCGACGACGGCGTTCATCACGATCTTCGGCTTTGGCAAGCGATTCAGTTTCGAGCGACAGATGCACCAGCTTACGCAGGTAATTCACGTCTTCCAGACCCATCTCGGTATAACCACCCGCCGGTAAATGCTTTGGCAGCAGCAAGTCGCCATAGCGGATGCGGATTAAACGGTTGACCACAGTCCCCTGCGATTCCCACATCCGGCGTACTTCGCGGTTGCGGCCTTCAGTCAGCACGACGTTAAACCAACGGTTTACGCCTTCGCCTCCCATCGCTTTGATTTTCTTGAAGTTGGCTTTGCCATCTTCCAGTTCGACGCCAATCCGCAACCGCTGAATGATGGCGTCGTTGACTTCACCAAATACCCGCACTGAGTATTCGCGTTCGACTTCAAATTTCGGGTGCATTAAACGGTTAGCCAGTTCACCGTCAGTAGTGAACAATAATAACCCTGAGGTATTGATATCCAGCCGGCCAATGGCGATCCAACGCGCGCCGCGGATATTCGGCAGACGGTCAAACACGGTCGGACGACCGTCCGGATCAGTCCGGGTACAAATTTCGCCTTCAGGTTTGTGATAAGCCACCACGCGGCAGACTTGTTCTTCTTCGGTCGCTATTTTGACCGGATGACCATCCAGCCGCACCAGCTGGTTCGCATTGATCCGATCACCCAACTGGGCCACTTTGCCATCGACGGTGACACGGCCAGCGCTGATAAAGGTTTCCATTTCCCGGCGCGAACCGACGCCACTGCGGGCCAGGACTTTTTGTAGTTTTTCACTCATATTTGCGACTCCTCAGTCATCGCGACTGTGTTTAAGGATTTTGGTGTTCAGCGATTGCATTAAGCAATTGTATTAAACAATGGCCCCAGTGGAACCAGTTCAGGCAGTGACGGCAGCTGATCCAGCCGCTTCACGCCAAAATAATCGAGAAATTCTTTAGTGGTGGCATATAAACCCGGCCGCCCCGGTACTTCTTTGTGCCCGACAACTTTAACCCAGCCACGATCGAGCAAAGTGCGCATGATCTGGCTACTGACCGAAACGCCCCGCACTTCTTCAATTTCGCCCCGGGTGATGGGCTGACGATAGGCGATCAGTGCCAGAGTTTCCAGTACAGCCCGTGAATAACGGGGTGAACGTTCGGGCCCGAGTTTCGCAAGATACGGGCTCCACTCGGCACGCGTCTGGAATTGCCAACCGCTGGCGGTTTCAACCAGGCCAATGCCACGGCCCTGATAATCCTGCTCCAGCCGCGTGAGCGCTGCCTGCAGCCGCTTTTTGCTGAGCTGAAAATCAGCCAACACGGTTTCCAGCAATTCAGTCTGGCTCAGCGGTTTCTCGCTGGCAAATAAACAGGCTTCTAACAGCTGAACCAGCTGATCATCCTGAATTTTAGTTGCCATCTGTGCCCCTTTTATCCAGCGCGTTGCGTCCGGCCTGAACCGGCCAGCCAAAACGGCCGCGCATTATGCCAATTTCAGGTGGATCTGACCATAAGATTCGACCTGCGTCAGCGTGATGAGTTTCTCTTTGACCAGCTCCAGCACCGCTAAAAAGCTGACGACAACACCCTGCCGGCCTTCCTGCGGCGCAAAACACTGGCCAAATGCCAATACCGGCTGCTGACGCAACAATTCGAGGATCCGGCTCATCCGCTCTCGAGTGGAAAGCTGCTCTTTTTGGATCTGATGATGCTGAAAATCTTTGGTGCGTTTGAGTACATCCTGCAATGCCAGCACCAACTCGGCCAGACTGACCTCCGGTTCAATGACAAAAGGCGAAAAATTTTCGGCCAGCGCCGCATGGGTCGGGAAAAAATCCCGTTCCTGCCGTGGCACGGCATCAAGCTGTGTGGCCGCCAGCTTAAACTGTTCATATTCCTGCAACCGGCGCACCAGTTCCGCCCGTGGGTCCAGTTCTTCAGTCTGCGTTGCTTCACGTTTTGGCAGCAACAACCGCGATTTGATTTCCGCCAGCATCGCCGCCATCACCAGGTATTCTGCCGCCAGCTCAAAATTGAGCTCCTGCATAAGGTTGATATATTCCATGTATTGCAGCGTGATTTCATTGACCGGCAAATCGACAATATCAAACTTGTGGCGGCGAATGAGGTAAAGCAAAAAATCCAGCGGGCCTTCAAACGCTTCCAGTAACACCTCGAGCGCGTCCGGCGGAATAAACAAGTCTTCCGGCCGCTCCAGTACGGCTTCACCACGGACAAACGCCAGCGGCAGCACTTGTTGCACTGTGAGCAGACTGAGTGACTCGGCGTCGGCTTGTTTTGTTGCAGACTGAGTTGTGGCGGACATGAGCAGCGTTGTTATAAAAACGGCTGCACGGCACCGGCGCCTTCACGCACCACCACCGGATTGTCATCAGACAAATCAATCACAGTAGTTGGATTTCCGGCCAGAATGCCGCCATGCAGGATCAAATCAACCTGACGTTCGAGCTGGTCGCGCATTTCTTCCGGATCGGCTTCGGTAAACTCGCGTCCTGGCAAAATTAACGAACTGGACATCAGCGGTTCGCCTAATTCAGCGAGCAATGCCAGCGCAATTTTATGGTCCGGAATACGCAGACCGACAGTTTTTTTCTTTTCATTGAGTAAGCGCCGTGGCACTTCTTTGGTGCCGCGCAGGATAAAAGTGTAAGCACCCGGCGTATTATTTTTAATCAGCCGGAACGCGGTATTTTCTACTTTGGCGTAAATGGATAATTCACTGAGGTCGCGGCACATAATTGTAAAATGGTGCTCACCGCTGATGTGGCGGATTTGCAGAATACGTTCCAGCGCATTTTTATCGCCAAGCTGACAGCCAAGCGCATAGCCACTGTCGGTTGGATAAATCACCACACCACCTTGTTTGATGATGTGCACGGCCTGTTTCATCAGCCGGCTTTGCGGCGTTTCCGGATGCACGTAGAAAAACTGACTCATGCCTGAATCCTTATTGCCTGAGGCAAGTCTTGAAAATGACTGGAGATCAGCAGCTTAAATCGAAAATGCTGCCTTTTGCTACAGCTTAGCTGCAAAGCGCCGGCTTGTCAGAGCTTTCGTTCTGCGCCGGATCAGTCTGCAGTTGCAGTTCTTCTTGCGGAAAAAGTGCCGGAAACTGTTGCCAGACGGTACGGATGTCGTCGGTCAGATACAAGCCACGGCCTAAATCGCTCCAGTCGGTTGGCTGATGGAAGTCCGAGCCTTGTGAGGCAACCAGGCCAAACTGTTGACACAACACCCAGACATCACGTTTTTGCACCGGTGTCAGCTGGCAACTGGCCACTTCGGCCGCGTCACCGCCTGCCGCAGCAAATTCCCGCATCAGTCTGGTCAGCCATTTGCCGTTCAGGTTATAGCGCAGTGGATGCGCCAGCACCGCGATACCACCAGCGTCGTGGATCCACTGCACCGCTTCAGCCAGGCTCACCCAGTTATTTGGTACATAACCCGCTTTGCCGCGTGCCAGATAATGTTTAAACACACCCGCCATCGAGCTCGCTTTACCAATGGTCATCAGATGACGGGCAAAATGGGTGCGGGTCACCGCGCCGCCATTGGCAAGCGCCAGCACCGCGTCGAGACAATCAGGTACATTGTGTTTAGTCAGGCGACGCGCCATTTCACGGGCGCGTTCCAGCCGGCGTTCCTGCTGGCTGGCCAGGCGTTGTTGCAGGCTGTCGTTGCTGGGATCTATCGCCAGGCCAACGATATGGATCTCAAATTCGTACCAGCTGGTGGAGATCTCCACACCATCCACCAGCCGGATTGGCAGCTGCTGTTCGACAATGGCAGCGCGGGCCGGCGCCAGACCTAATAAGGTGTCGTGATCCGTGATAGCCAGCACATCGACTTTGCGCTCAATGGCTCTTGCCAATAAATCGGCAGGACTGAGCATACCGTCGGAATAAAAAGTGTGACTGTGCAGATCAAATTTCATGAAAGACTCAATTGACGTGAAGAGCGCGCCGGAACACGGGCGCTGACCCGTTAATTGTGCCACAGAAGCGCTACTGCGGCTATCGGCAGGGCTTCAAAGGGCAGAGTTTAGACTCAGGCGCAGTGCTGACAGCGTGAGGCGAAAGGCAATAATTTCAACCGCGCCGGCGCAATGGCTGCGCCACACTGCTCACACAGACCGTAGTCACCCCGCAGTTGCCGATCGAGCGCCAGATGCAACTGCAACAGCTCGCGTTGTAATTGCTGTTCCAGCTGTAGCAGCACTTCATCATTTTCGCGTTGCTGCGCCTGCTCAGCGCTGTCGGCGTCGTGATCCTGGCGCAAGTCGCGCTGCACTGCGCTTAAACGTTGTTGCAGTTGTTGTTGCAAATCCAGTAATTGTTGGCGTTGTTCGGACATGTGGGAACTCCCTGATTTAGCGCGGTGAAGTCGCATGCTGCTGTTGTTTGGACTCTACGCTCTTCGGGTTATCAACGTGTTGATCCAGCGCAAGTGCCAACACAGTTCCAACAACCAGAATAGCCATCCAGACACCTTTACGTTTTTATTTTCCAATTTCACCGTTTTTTGCTTGACGTCATCCCTGCATTTGCGGTTTTATGTGGGCCTGACCGAGATTCGGTCGCAATATTCGAGGACTACACAATGGCCGTACCACACACTCTCAGCGCACCTTTGCTGATCACTTGGTGGTGGCATACTCCTTAACGGGCGTGTGTTGGCGGTGTATGCCGAAAAACCAAAGGCCCGTTTTCTAAAACGGGCCTTTGTCATATCTGGTGAGACAAATTTTTTAAGCGTGGAGTTAAAATGAGCACAACAGCACTGATTTCCTGGCGATGGTGGCAATTTTCGAAGGGCAATTGTGGCCCGGCTTTGGACTATTGTCGTTTTAATTAAGGTCAGCTGACCGCCCGCACTGGCAACGCAGCCCAGCGGGTATACAGGAACTTCCGGATGATTTTCAGTCATATCACTCAGACCCCGGGCGAAGTCGCATCTATTGCTACCGCCATCCCCTACCAAAGCGACGCTTTGGGCTGTTATCAGCAATTAAGCCGGCTCAGCCCATACAGCTTATTGCTCGAATCGGCCGAAATTGACAGCAAAGACAATCTAAAAACCTTATTACTGCTCGACGCGGCGCTGCGCATTGAATGCCAGGATTTAACCGTTCAGGTCGACGCCGTTTCTGACAATGGCCTGCCGCTGCTGGATTTCCTGGCCGCCAGGTTAGACCCAATCGCCAGCGTGACCCGCAAGCCACGCCAGCTCAGCGTGCAGTTCAGCCGGCCAGATCCACTGTGCGATGAAGCCACGCGTTTATTGGCACCCACACCACTGTCAGTGCTGCGCGCTCTGCAACAAAGTTTACGCAGTCACAGCGACGAGCCATTTGCGGTGTTTTTAGGCGGCGTCATTGGCTACGACTATGTCGCCAGCGCCGAACTGCTGCCAGAGGTGCCGGTGGGCAATAATGCCTGCCCGGATTTTGTGTTTTATCTGGCTGAAACGCTGTTAGTACTGGACCACCAGCGCCAGCAAGCACGCCTGGTGGGGAACGTGTTTTGTGGCGAACAAGCCATGCAAAGCTGCTTTGGCATCGGCAAACGCTTAGAACAGTTAAACCGCGCATTACAGGGTGCCTGTGTATTTGACCCGGCACTGGAAAATCGCAGCATTGTGAACCCAGCCGATCTGCAGGTTGATATCAGCGACGCCGCATTTAGCGCCCAGGTCGAAGCACTGAAGCATAATATCATCGCCGGCGATGTGTTTCAGGTGGTGCCGAGCCGCTGTTTCTCTTTGCCTTGCCCGTCCCCGCTGGCTTCTTACGCCCGGTTAAAACAACAAAACCCCAGCCCTTATATGTTTTACCTGCAGGACCCGGCTTTTGTGTTATTCGGCGCTTCACCGGAATCGGCGCTGAAATTTGCCGCCGCCAACCGGCAGGTCGAGATCTACCCGATCGCCGGCACCCGCAAACGCGGTTTTAATGCGCAGGGCCAGCTCGATCGCGACCTCGACAGCCGGATTGAACTGGAACTGCGACAAGACGAAAAAGAAAAAGCCGAACATCTGATGCTGGTCGATTTAGCGCGCAACGACGTAGCGCGCATCAGTGTGCCAGGCAGCCGTTATGTCAAAGAGCTGCTCAAAGTCGACCGTTATTCTTATGTGATGCATCTGGTATCCCGCGTGGTCGGCACATTAAAACCAGAACTCGATGCGCTGCACGCCTATCAGGCCTGTATGAATATGGGCACTCTCGTTGGCGCACCAAAAGTGCGGGCGGCAGAACTGATCCGTCAGGTCGAAGGTAAAAAACGCGGCAGTTATGGCGGCGCCGTCGGTTATTTATCCGGCAACGGCGATTTTGACAGCTGTATCGTCATCCGCAGTGCTTATGTGCAAAATGGTGTCGCCTCGGTACAAGCCGGCGCTGGCGTGGTGTTTGACAGTGTGGCGCAGGCTGAAACCGAAGAAACCCGCAGTAAAGCGCAAGCGGTGTTAAGCGCCATTCTGGCGGCACATTCGCCCGACAGTGTGCAAATGACCAGCACAGGAGGTGCCCAATGAGCCTGGTGTATTTACTCGATAACAAAGATTCGTTTACCTACAACTTGGTCGATGAGCTGGCGCAGCTGGGCTGCACGCTGAAGCTCTATCGCAACACAGTGCCGGCGGCTTATATCTTCGACAAGATGTGTCAGGAAAGCGAACCTGTGGTGCTGCTGTTATCGCCAGGCCCTGGCGCGCCAAAAGATGCGGGCTCGATGCCAGAGCTTATCCGCCTGTGCGCCGGCCGCTTTCCGATGCTGGGAATTTGCCTCGGTCATCAGGCCTTAGTCGAGCATTATGGTGGTGTGGTGGGCCGGGCCGGTGAAACCGTGCATGGCAAAACTTCTTTGATTGACCTCGCCGACCACGCGCTGTTTGCTGGTTTGCCACGGCCTTTTGCTGTGGCGCGTTATCACTCATTAATGGCGACCGAAGTGCCAGCTTGTCTTCAGGTGATTGCCAACTATCAGCATATTCCAATGACGGTGCTGCACAACGAACATAAAGCGCTGGGTTATCAGTTCCATCCGGAATCAATTTTGACCACGCAAGGCAAACCGCTACTGGCGCAAAGTCTGGCGTTTTTGACACAAGGGGCCACTGCATGACTGAAACGTTAACCCCACGCGAACTGGAACTGGCCACCGTCAGCCAATTGCTGAACCGCGAGTCATTAAGCGAAGCGCAAAGCGAAGCCTTTTTTGCCGCCGTCGCGCGCGGTGACATTGACCCGATAGTGCTGGCGTCGGTGCTGACCGCATTAAAACTCAAAGGCGAAACTGCTTTAGAAATTGCCGGCGCCGCCAAAGCCTTTCGCGCTGCCGCGACGCCATTGCCAGCGACTGGCCTGCCGGTCATCGACTGCTGCGGCACCGGCGGTGATGGCAGCAACACCATCAACATTTCTACCACAGCGGCAATTGTGGCAGCGGCTATCGGCTTAAAAGTGGCCAAACACGGCAACCGCAGTGTGTCGTCACAAAGTGGTTCGGCCGATTTGCTCGAACAACTCGGCATCGACATCCAGATGAGTCCACAAATTGCCGCACAAACGCTGCAACAGGCCGGCGTCAGCTTTTTATTTGCGCCGGTGTACCACAGTGGCATTCGCCACGCGATGACTGTGCGCACTGCGCTGAAAAGCCGGACTTTGTTTAATTTGCTTGGGCCTTTGTTAAACCCGGCCGCGCCGAAGTTTCAACTGCTTGGCGTGTATGACAAAGCCTTGTGTCCGGTATTGGCACAAGCGTTATTGCAGCTGGGTGTGGAACGCGCCTGGGTGGTGCACGGCGAAGGCTGCGACGAAATTGCTTTGCATGGCGTCACCGATGTCTGTGAAGTGCGTGACGGCCAATTGCATCAGTTCCGCTTAACCGCAGCCGATTTTGGCTTAGATCCGGTGCCGCTCGAAGCGCTGCGCGGCGGCAAACCCGCTGACAACGCCGACGCCACGCGCAATATTCTCGCCGGCAAAGCACCGCAAGCACATCGGGATGCCATCGCCGCCAATGTCGCGGCCATGTTGAAGATCTGTGGCCAAGGTGAAGATTTGGCCGCCAATACCCAAGCCGTGCTTGCGCTGCTGGCAACAGATCAGGCGATGACCACCTTACAGCAGTTCCGGGAGGCCAGTCATGGCAACTAATCCAACAGCAACACCAGCTTCGACCACGGCTTCATCAGCCAAGCCGAACATTTTGCAAACCATCATTGCGCATAAAATGCTTGAAGTGGCTGAAGATAAAATCGCGCTGCCACTTGATAGTTTTATCGCCGATGTGGTGTCAACCCAACGCAACTTCCTCAAAGCACTGACCGCGCCTGGCGCGCGTTTTATCCTGGAATGCAAAAAAGCGTCACCGTCCAAAGGCTTAATCCGCGCCAACTTTGACTTAAATGAAATCGCCGGCGTCTATGGCAAATACGCGGATTGCATTTCGGTGCTGACCGACAAAAAGTTTTTCCAGGGCAGTTATGACTATCTGACGACGATGCGTGGTTTAGTCGACCAGCCGCTGCTGCACAAAGACTTTATCATCGACGAATATCAGATCTACCGCGGCCGCGCTTGTGGTGCTGATGCCGTGCTTTTGATGTTGTCGGTGTTGGATGATGCTGAGTATCAGCAGCTGGCGGCGCTGGCACACAAGCTCAATATGACCGTACTGACCGAAGTCAGTAACGAAGAGGAAACGCTGCGCGCAGTGGCACTGAAAGCTGAACTGATTGGCATTAATAACCGTAACCTGCGCACATTGGAGACGGATTTAAACACCAGTTTCCGCCTGGCGCGGCTGGTGCCGCCATCCACGCCTCTGGTCAGCGAATCAGGCATTTATTTTAATCATCAGGTGCGTCAGCTCGGCAAAGTGGCGACCGCCTTTCTGGTCGGCAGCTCTTTAATGGCGGAGCCGGATTTAGCCCGCGCTGTGCACGCCTTAACCCGCGGCGAGCATAAAGTGTGTGGCCTGACCACGCCGGAGCAAGCACAACTCGTGGCAGAAGCCGGGGCTTTATATGGCGGGCTGATTTTTTATCCGCCGTCACCGCGTTTTGTCGCGCTTGAACAAGCCAAAACCATTCGCCACAGTGCGCCACTGCGTTTTGTCGGAGTTTTTGTCAATGAAGCTCCGGCGCAAGTGGCGCTGGTGGCTCGTGAATTAGCACTAGCCGCAGTGCAGCTACACGGTGATGAAGATGAAAGTTATATCGCTGGTTTAAAAACCTTATTGCCCAAAGGCTGTGAGGTTTGGAAAGCTTACCGGGTCAAAGACACGCTGCCGCAGTTTAGCCACAGCGCAGATCGGATTTTACTGGATGCTTATCAGCCGGGCATTCCGGGCGGCACCGGTTTGTCATTTGACTGGAACCTGCTCGGCGAGCGTATTTTACATAAACCCGTGATGCTGGCCGGTGGTTTAAATCCCGACAACGTCCAGCACGCGTTAAAAACGGCCGCCAGCGGCCTCGACATGAATTCCGGTCTGGAATCGGCGCCTGGCGTCAAAGATCCGGCCAAAATCAGCAGCGCATTTCAACGTATCAGAGCTTTCAGTTTCGGAGAAACCAGTCATGACAGCACCCAAGCTTAACCCTTATTTCGGTGACTACGGCGGCATGTTTGTGCCGGAGTTATTAGTCCCGGCCTTGCTGCAACTCGAGCAGGCTTTTATTGACGCGCAGCAGGACCCGGCGTTTCTCGCCGAGTTCCAGCAGCTGTTAAACGAATACGCTGGCCGGCCAACTCCGCTGACGTTAACGCGGAATATTTCGCCCAATCCATTGGTGAAAATTTATTTAAAACGCGAAGATTTATTACACGGCGGCGCGCACAAAACTAATCAGGTGCTGGGTCAGGCTTTACTGGCTAAACGCATGGGCAAAAAAGACATTATCGCTGAAACCGGCGCTGGTCAGCATGGCGTCGCCACGGCCTTAGCCTGTGCCTTGCTCGGTCTTAACTGCAAAATCTATATGGGCGCCAAAGATATTGAGCGCCAGCAGCCAAACGTATTCCGGATGAAGCTGATGGGTGCGACGGTGATCCCGGTCACTGCGGGTTCCGGCACTTTAAAAGATGCGGTCAATGAAGCGATGCGCGACTGGTCCGCCAGCTACGCCACCAGCCATTATCTGCTGGGCACTGCGGCCGGCCCACATCCATTCCCGACTATTGTGCGCGAATTTCAAAAAATGATTGGTGAAGAAGCCAAACAACAAATCCTGCAGGCCGAAGGCAAACTGCCGGATGCCGTGCTGGCTTGTGTCGGCGGCGGCTCCAACGCCATCGGCATGTTTGCTGATTTTATCAAGGAAGAAGGCGTGCGTTTAATAGGCGTGGAACCGGGTGGCATGGGCATCAATACCCATCAACATGGCGCGGCGCTTTCCACCGGCAGTTTCGGTATTTTGCATGGTGCTTATACCGCCATTATGCAAACCGCCGACGGTCAGATTGAAGAATCGTATTCAATTTCCGCCGGTCTCGATTATCCTGCTGTGGGCCCACAGCATACTTATTTATCGTCAATTGGCCGCGCCGAATATGTTGCCATTAACGATGATGAAGCGTTAGAAGCCTTCCAGTTGCTGGCGAAATCGGAAGGCATTATTCCGGCGCTGGAAAGCTCACACGCCTTGGCCCACGCCTTAAAAATGGCCAAAGCCGCGACAGAACCGATGGTGCTGCTGGTGAATTTATCCGGCCGTGGCGACAAAGACTTAGGCCATGTGATGTCCGTGCTGGCGGCACAGGCAGCAAAGACCAATACAGCAACGACAGGGAGTGCCCACTGATGCAACGTTACGACCAGATGTTCAGCCGCTTAACAGCAGCCAATCAGGGTGCATTTGTACCATTTGTCACGCTGGGTGACCCAACTGCTGAGTTGTCTTTTGACATCATCAAAACGCTGGTAGATAACGGCGCCGATGCGTTAGAACTCGGTATTCCGTTTTCCGACCCTATTGCCGACGGCCCGACCATTCAGGGTGCCAATATCCGCGCCTTAGCCGCTGGCGTCACGCCCGCCGATGCTTTTGCCATTATCGCCAAAGTACGGGCTTATGCGCCGGACCTGCCAATTGGCCTCCTGCTGTATTCAAACTTAGTGATGGCGCGTGGTATCAGTCATTTTTATCAACAGGCCAAAGCCGCTGGCGTTGATTCGGTACTGATTGCCGATGTGCCATTAATTGAAAGCCTGCGCTTTCGCGAGGCCGCGCTCGCTGCCGACATCGCGCCGATTTTTATCGCGACGCCGAACGCCAGCGATGACACCTTAAAAGAGCTCGCCTCTTATGGCCGTGGTTACACTTATTTGTTATCACGCGCCGGCGTCACTGGCACTGAAACCGCAGCCGCTATGCCAGCGGATGCGATGCTGAGCAAACTCAGCAGCTATCATGCGGCGCCGGCACTGCTCGGTTTTGGTATCTCCAAACCTGAACATGTGAAAGCGGCGCTCAATTCAGGCGCTGCCGGGGCGATTTCTGGTTCGGCGATTGTGCAGCTGATTGAAAAACATCTGGCAGAGCCTGCGGTGTTATTACAACAACTGGGTGATTTTGTCCGGGGCATGAAAGCAGCGACACAACGCTGATAAACAGCTTCCAAGGTAAAAAGGCCTGATAGTTCAGGCCTTTTTTTTGCGTCCGGTTATCGCTTTCACTGTCAGTGATTAAAAAAACCTGAGCATTTTTTCACGCCGTTTTTGCTCAGATAAAACCGCGAGCAGTTGGTGTCATAACTACTGCCGGTCGCGGTAATTTGCCAGCCGGATAAATACACCGTATTTAAATGCACCCAGCTGCCGTTTTGTTTCAGGCTCCAGTGTTGGTGTGGCCCGGTGGATGCGCCGCCGTTACATAAAGCCTGAGCTTTGGTGTTGGCCGGATTGGCGATTTTTGGCTAATAACATCATGTCGATCAGCCAATAACATCATGCCGATCACTAATTTTCTTCCCGCACTTACAACGTCTTTCTTTTACTCTGCCTGATCGGCATGCGTCAAGTTTGCACCTTGTTTTCGCATCGATTCACCCGTTAAGGTCACCCTCACGGCTCTGTGGATCAGCCTGTCTAAGATCGCTTCTGCGAAGGTTGCTTCACCGATCATGCCGTACCATTTGTCGACCGGCAGTTGGCTCGCTACCATGGTCGACAGTCTGCCGTGCCGGGTGTCGATGATCTCCAGCAGATTACTGCGCTCACCGGCATCCAGCATTTCCATGCCCCAGTCGTCCAGGATTAAGATCGCGACCTGATTGAGCTGCTCCAGCAGTTTTGGATAGCTGCCGTCGGCTTGCGCCAGTCGCATTTCTTCCAGCAGCGTTTTTAGCCGGTAATACCGCACCGCCATGCCTTGGCGGATAAAGTAACGGCCAAGTGCACAGGCCAGATAACTTTTGCCACAGCCAGCGGCCCCCGTTAACAGCAGGTTTTGCTGATGGTTTAACCAGTGTCCTTCCAGTAATTGCCGGATCTGTGCTTTGCTAAAACCACGGCTCGCCCGGTAATCTAGCTGCTCCACCTGACCGGCGAGTCTGAAGCGTGCCTGCTTCTCTAACCTGTTGATTTTTCTTTGTTCCCGTTGCACCAATTCATGGCTGAGCAGTAATTGCAGCCGCTCTTCGAAGCTCATGTCCTGATAGAGCGTTTCTTGTTCTTGCTGTTGGCTTAGCGCTTGTTTTATGCCGCTTAAATGCAGCTGGCTCAGTTGTTCATCAACGCGTAGTTGCATCTGTATCTCCTTGTATGCGTTATGTTTAATGGAAGTAGCCTTCGCCATGAACGTTGTCGTGGCTGATGGACTGCAACGGGTCGTGCTTGGTTTGGCTGATGGATTGCTGTTCAAGACCGTTTTTGAGCATGGTGCGGATGTTATGCAACCGGTTGGCACCGGTCAGATGGCCGCGTAAACAGGCGGCTTCCAACCGCTCTTTGCCATAAGTTTTTGATTGGCCTAACAGCGCCAAACAGGGTCTCACCGCTTGCGCCGGATGATCGGCCTGACGAATAAATTCATACACCCAATGGCTGGTGTATGGACCGATTGAAGACGCCCAGCTCAGCAAACGCTCAGGTGTCCATTCCAGCATGATCTGATGATTGGCTGGCATGTGGGCAGGGTTGCTACTGTGTTGACCTTTGCGCTGACTGCGTTTGTGTTCAGCCACAGCCTTACTGCCGTGATAAAACACCACCGTATGCGCGTTGACATGGGCTTCAATTCGCTTGCCCTGCAAGGCGTAAGGGACTGAGTAATAATGCTTTTCTATATCAACGTGGTAATCCTTGCCGACCAGCATCTGCTTGACGAAGGTGTATTGATACGGGTAAGCCGGCAACGGTTTCAGTGCTGGTGCGTCTAATTCAGCAAACAACGACGCACGGCTACCTGGGATTTTCTGGAACGGTTTTTGGTTCAGGCGAACCAGCAATTCGCCAATGCGTTGATTGAGGTGCGTCAGGCTGTGGAACACTTCATGGCGCAGCACGGCCAAGATCCAGCGCGTAACAATCTGTACGCCCACTTCGGCTTTAGATTTGTCCTTGGGTTTGCGCGGCCTGGCCGGCATGATCGCCGTACCGAAGTGAGCGGCTAGCATTTGATAAGTCGGATTCAAGTCAGGATCGGTGTTGCGCGCCACACTGACGGCACTTTTTAAACAATCCGGCACCACTAACTGCGGCACGCCGCCAAAGAATTCGAAGGCTCGCTTGTGGCTCATCACCCAATCCTCCAACTGCTGGGTGCGGGTTGCTTCAGCAAAGGTGTAATTGGAAGCGCCCAGCACCGCCACAAACACCTGCGCCTTATAGAGAATTTCACCGGTGTGCGGGTCAACAATCGGCATGGTTTGGCCACAATAATCAACAAAGAGTTTTTCACCGGCGATATGTGTTTGGCGCATTGAGGGCTGCAACAACCTGGCCCACTCTTTGTACAGGCGGCAGAAGTGGTTGTAGCTGTAATGCTCGGTGCCAGTGCGCTGCGCATATTCCTGCCACAACAGTTCCAGCGTCACGCCTTTTTGGCCAGGTTGCTTCAGATCTTGATGAACGACAGCCCAGTTTGGGATAGGTTTATGCTGCTTTTTATGAATGGCTTGGGTATTGAGGAAAGCGCGTTCCAGCGTGTCATCAGTCCAGAGTTCGCTCAGCGGCCAGCTATGGATCCCAAGCTGAGCAGCCCGGTTGGTGTAATAGGACACGGTACTGGCTGAGATATTCAGGCTCAGCGCGATCTGCCGGTGTGTCAGTTTTGCCTGATATTTCAGGCGCAGGACTTCTTTGAGTTTTCTCACAGTAATAGGCCTCGCAGACATGCACTTTCCTCAGGATTGAATGAGCAGAAAGTGCGGGTTTAACGAAGCGGGGAGAAAATGTCACGTAATAACATTCATGCCGATCAGGGTTTACCATCCAAAGGCAAAAGTGATCGGCTTGCGATGTTATTGAGCGATCGGCATGGATGTTATTTCGTGATCGGCATGAATGTTATTGGGTGATCGCCATGCGTGGGAATACGCATTTGATGTTTTTCAGTCGGTTTAACTGATGGTTGTTGGCGATTGCGCGGGCCTGATTGAGCCGCTCTGGCGGATATTGCCGGCTTAAGTTCAACAGGCCAAGACAGACCCGGTAGCCTTGCTGTTCGTGCATCTTGCTATCGAGCACCCGCACCACCCAGTTCAGCGTATCCTGACCGATATCCTTGGCCCAGTTCATCAACCGCCCCCGCGACCACTGATGGTGCTTCTCGTGCCGGGTTGGCATATGCTGCGCCTGTGTACTCGTGCCGCGCCGGTGCACACGTGGATGACTGGCAACCCGTTTGTGCTGGAAGTACAGCGTGATGAGGCTGTCTGTGGCATGCAGCTCCAGCTTCTCACCCACCAGATGGTGTGGTGCCGAGTACAGATGTGCATCGTATTGCACGTGGTAATCGATGTTCAGTTTCACCTGTTTGATGTCGGTGTATTGGTAAGGCTCGCGTGGCAAATGGCCAAGCGCGGGCTTGTCGAGCTGCTCAAACCATTCGCGCCGGTTACCGCTAAATTGTTTAAAGGGCCGTGCGTTGACCTCCTCAAGCAGGGCTTTGATGCAATGATTCAGCTCGGCCAGCGAGAAGAAGGTATGGTGACGCAGCCGCGCTAAGATCCAGCGCTCAATCACCTGCACGCCGACCTCTGCTTTGGCCTTATCCTGCGGTTTATAAGGCCGCGCCGGCATGATGGCGCAGCCGTAGTGATTGGCCAGTTGCTGATACGCCGGATTGATGTCCGGGTCGTAGCGGCAGGCTTTGCTGACGCCACTTCTGAGGTTATCCGGCACAATCAGGCGGGGCACGCCGCCAAAGAAGCTAAAGGCCCGGGCATGGCTACCTAACCAATCCGGCAGGCTCTGGCTGAACGTGGCTTCGGCATAGGTGTAGTTTGATGCGCCCAGCACCGCAACAAACACCTGCGCGGGGCGTATTTCGCCGGTACTGGCACACACCAGCGGCACCGTCTGTCCGGCGTAATCGACAAACAGCACATCACCGGCCACATGATGCTGGCGCATTGAGCGGCGCTGTTTTTTCTGCCACTGCTGATACAGGTGGCAATACTGGGCATAGCTGTAACACCGGTTGGGATACTGCTGCGTGTATTCCTCCCACAGTAAATGCTTGGTGACGCCGCTTTTGCGCAGCTCCTTGTGTACCAGGCACCAATCGGGCAGTTCGAGCCGGGAAGACGGTTGCGGATCCGCCTGCGGGTAAAACCGCTGCGCCAGTTCGGTGTCATCAAGGCTACAAATCAGCGGCCAGGTGATGCCTTGCTGCTCAGCGATAGCAGCGACTTTTTGGATAGCGCCGACGCTGACACGCAGGCTATCGCGGATTTGTCGGATGGACAGGCCGGCATACAGACGCAGCCTTAAGATCTCACGAAGTTTACGCATTGAAGTTCTCTGTCTGGGCATAACCATATCCATCTGAAAATGAACAGGTTATCAGTGACAACAATCAACGCGGGAAAGGCATTCTGGTGAAAGTGAACACTGATTCTGGAAATCCGCACAAAGTGTTCACTTTGCGCCAGAATCGGTGTTCACATAAAACCAGAACAGGTGTTCATTTTGAACCAGAACAGGTGTTCACTTTGGGGCAGAATACGCACTTCGAAGAGCTTAACTAACCTGATGCAAATTGAGAAAGCGAAAAAGTTTGTTCAGACAGTCAATAGCCGTTCGGTGAGTGCGATTGTTGAGCTTTCAAATCATGTTAGGAGCGCTATCAACAATAAGTATCTTATCGCGACAGCAAAGCGATTAGATGGCGCCATACCGCGCTATATCGAGTCTGACGATTTACAAAGTGCAATCCGTTGGTTAGTTAAAGACATAAAGCTGAGGCGCTGGAGGGGCAATCAGACTTCCTTATCTTATGCAGATTTAACAAACATTTAGAAAAAGTAGAGCGGGCACTAAAAGAAGTTAAAGGGCCATCTTGGTAATAATGAAAATTTCAAACTTAGAGCGCTGACTTACCATAAAGCTAAAGGGCAAGAGGCAAAGAATTGTTATGTGTTTGATTCAACCTTTGGTGCCCATAGGCATTCTAGCTTGGTAGAAGAGCGCTGTAACCTGTATGTTGCGATGACCAGAGCGGAAGACCGACTGTCATTGATAGTGTCTAAGGCTGGTACAGGTTGGTATTCTGTGCCTAAAGATGGTAAGCGCACGTTTGCCCGAGTGCCAAGTGTTATGGTTAGTCTTTTCGACAAACTAATTGACGCTGAGGATAATGAGCTATTGCGTTTTGAAAGGACATAAATTCACTGGTTTGCAATTGCAGCATAAAAATTTGCACGTTAATAGATTTAATTATTACTGAAAATGCACGTTAACTATAAATGTCGAATAAACGCATGTTAACAGCATTTATAAGATGGAAAAATGCACTTTAACAAATATTAAAGTGCATTAAGATAGGGAAAGTGTTATGCGGGATTTCAATCGAGTGCTGCATCATGCATTCTACACACATTACCCAGCTAAAAAATACAGTGCTATTGCGTAAATTCGTGTTGCAATAGCGGATTTAATTCATCCAATATATTCAAAGAAGACTAGATGCATTAAAAAAGATTAGCTCCCTTATATTTATTAGTGTGTCGCTATGATAAACAGCCACTTACACAGAAAATTTTACATACTCTTATTAGTAAGAAGAATAAACGCGATTAAATTCCCACTGGACTATGCCTTCCAATCCGGACATTAGATAGTCATGTGTTATAGGTATCCATGGATCAGAGTTTATCCGCATGGTATTAGTGAGTTCGTCTTTTGTCTGCGCATCCAGAGATTCCCACCAATCTGGAGAATATGCAACGTTCTCACAACAGGTGATTACTAGTCGAAAGACTGCATCCCCTAAGTTTCTGCTGCTTTTAACTAACTCTTTCAATGAATTAATGAATTTCATGCAAACATGGTCATCAGAGTTATGCCATGAAAAAATGATCGCCCAGCCATAATAAGTTGGCGCTGAGCAGAAAGTCATAAGCGAAAAATTTTGACCGATAACAGATAGATCTTGAAGTGGCCTACCCCTGAGGTATCCCCAGAAATATGGAATGTAAAACAATAATTTAGGCGATGGAGGGAACATTCATGGCAGTTCCTGATCTGATCTTTCGCCAAAAACAACAAACCATGAATAACAGCCATGAATGCTCAAGCCATGCTCGCCGATTTTCTCGAAATTGTCACCCCAAAATCTTTCCATAAACATCTTTTAAATTCGCTGACAGCGTCACTACAAAGTCTGCTGACCAACGGTCAGTGCAGCGTCACCGCGATTGGCCGTGGTATTGAAAGTCTGGCGCAAGAACGGCATTGCATCAAACGTGCGGACCGGCTGCTCAGCCACACCACCATGCAACAGGCTGTGCCTGAGTTTTACACAGCGATGACCAGCGCTTTAGTGAAGGGAAAACAACCACTTATCTTGGTCGATTGGAGCAATGCCGACAAAGAGCGCCGTCACTTTATCCTACGCGCCAGCCTGGCCGTTGAAGGCCGGGCGATGACACTGTTGCAGATGGTCACGACCGAATCCGACTACAACTGCCCACATCTTCACAAAGCCTTTTTGACCCGGTTAAAGGCGATGCTACCCAAGCGCTGCCGGCCGGTGATAGTCACCGATGCAGGCTTCAAAGTGCCGTGGTTTAAGGAAGTAAGTGCTTTGGGCTGGCATTTTATCGGCCGGGTTCGCGGTCAGGTATCGGTCCGATTGCCGGGCCAGTCCAAATTTATCAGCGTCTCGAAAGTGTATAAAAAGGCCAAACAACAGCCGATGGTGCTGGGTGAAATTGCGCTGGGCCAATCTCAGCAATATATCTGTCGCGCCGTGCTCGCCAGCAAAGGCTGGAAACTGAAAAAAAGCGATAAGCATCTGCCGTTTAAAGAGCCGTGGCTGTTGGTGTCTAACTTGGCGTATTGCTTCAATTATGCGAAGAAAATCAATAAGCTCTATGCAGCGAGGATGCAAATCGAAGAAGCATTCCGTGACCAGAAAAGCCAGACTTATGGTCTTGGCAGCAACGCGCATCGGACAAAAAAGAAAGGCCGGTTAGAGGTGTTACTGTTGCTGGCTGCGCTCGCCAACTGGCTGCATTACATGCTTGGTCTGGCGGCAGAACTTGCCGGAAAACACCGGTCGTTCCAGGCGAACTCAGTGAAAAATCGCAGGGTGTTGTCATTCAATTATCTGGGTAAACGCCTGTGTCGGTTAGCCAGAGTGGGCATCAGCGGTGAGGAAATCCAAGCGGCAGTCAGGCAACTGCTTGAATGGGCGAGTGTTTTTGATTGGGCTAATGTCAGGAAGGTGATCGGATGATATGGTTAAAAAATATCTGGGGATCCTTCAAGCAAATTCCTCACAATAAACATCCTTGATTTATATGCTAAATACAACCTCTCCGCTTGTAATTTGTTTCCCATTTAATATAGCGTTGAGCCCATTTTTTTATAATCGCGTCATCGTAACGATTCCATTTTTTCTCAATTTCATCTCTATTCGGAAGATCTACTCCTGAGAGCTGCTGACTGAACATCCGTGGAATTACATGGCTGTAATGCCGCTCAATCATTTCTATACTGGTTCCGCATTGGCGTGCAAGCACATCAATAGTCACCTTTTGTGCTATTAGTTCCCATGTTATAAACGAATGCCGTAAAGAGTAAAGTGTTCTTTTACCATGAGGTGCGTCATCTAATTCCAATTCTTTCAGAGCGTTATTAAATGTCCTCCCGATTTCCTTGGTCAGTGAACCATCAGGTAAGCGGAAAATCAGGTCTTTGGCCTGACGGTTAGGAAAGCGCTCAGTCATTCGCCAAATGGTATTTTGTAAAGCGCGCTTGCAAACTATCTCACGCGTGCCGGTATGTAAGGTTGTTTTGCCTTTTCGTACAGTGATAAAGAACGTAGCTTGCTCACCATGCCGTTCAATATGTAAATCGCCCCATGTAAGATTATCCAGTTCGGTACCAGGGCGCATACCCGTATGGATAACAAATTCTGCATAGTCTTGGGTAAGTTCCCTTATTTGTCTTGTAACATCTTTGCGGCTGTTTTGTTCCAACTCATATAGGTGGTCTTGAATTTTTTCGTATTCAGCTGGTGTAAAAGCGGCACGCCTTACAGTATTAGCTCCATCGGTCGACAGCGACGGTATCTGTAGCGCCAGCATCCATTTGTTTTCAACAGCCTCTTTAAATACCATCTGTAAGGCTGCATTGTGGGTCAACAAAGTCGAGCGGGCAGGTATGCGTTTTAGTTTCTTTTCCCGCCAAATATCGAATTCACGCAACTTGTCGACGTCGATTGAGGTTATGAATGTCCGGTCGAAAAAGGGAATGTGGTATTTGTTCAAAGCGCCAATATAGTCTTCATAGATGGCTTTTCCCGTCCCCCGTTTAAGATCACTCTCCATCGTCGCAATGGCCTTTTCCGCCACGTCTGCAAAGCGTTTGCTCGTGGTAAGGGTATTGGTCTCGGCTCTAACCTCATGTTCAATCAAAATTCTGTGCGCCATGGCAATTGCGCGGTCTTTATCTGCCTCTTTGGTTGTCTTGCAGTACCATTTCCCACCTAAGGAAAAGCGGACGTACCAACGTTTACTGTTGTCTTGTAAAAAGATGTATAATCCAGCTTTGATGTCATGGCGTTCTAGTTGAGTGGTCATGCCCAAAGCTCCAGATTTGCTCTGTCTTTATCAAGATGATTTATGGCAGCCAGATTGCCGAATTGAAGGGCGTGTGGGGATTGTTTTGGGGTTCGGGCCATGGATTTGTCCTAAAAGCGTTGTGCAAAGTTTTTGCAAAGCGTCTAAAAACGAGTGTAACTCACTGTTTCGTAAAGCGCTATTTTTGACGCGTTTCATTCAAAATCCGCCGGGGAAACCCGTGTCGGTTCGAGTCCGACCCTAGGCACCAATACTTTCGTTAAAATTAATCTTCCAGCAACCTTCCAGCAAATAATCGCTGGGTTCAGCGCCTATGGCAACATCGCCAGTTCAGTCCTGGTTTTGGGGTCCTGTCTGCGGCATATTGTTCTGACAATGTTCTGCCCGCAGGTATACTCAAGCTGTGCTGGTCCTGCGGTTTTTTAATCTGTACTTATTTACAGCAAGAACAATTCTCTGGCATTTAACTCCTCACCAATCTATTGCGGCCTTGCTGTTTGGCCTGATAGAGCAACTGATCGGCGTGTTGAATGGCTTGTGTCAGATCGTGTGGGCCGACCGGGCACAGGCCGAAACTGGCAGTGATTTGCAAAGCGGTATTGTTAAAATCCAACGCTGTGGCGGCGACCTGTCGGCACAGCCGTTCGGCGACTTGCTGCGCGGTGCTGATATCGGTATGGCGCAGCAGGATCAGAAATTCTTCACCTCCCATCCGGATCACCGCATCGGCCGGGCGCAACGCCTGTTGCAGCAGCATGGCAAATTGCTGGATCACATAGTCACCGGCGTCGTGACCATAGGTGTCGTTGATGCGTTTAAAATGGTCGAGATCCGCCATCAGCACACAGTCAGCCGGCTGTGGCTGCAGCTGCGGCAGAATTTTCCGGTTATATACTCCGGTTAATGCGTCAGTCTGGCCTTCGTGGCGGATTTTTTCGGTCAGGTCATAGTGAAAAATCGAGTTTATCGCGCTGGTTAACAGAATGCCGTTCAACAGGATAAACAGCAGCAGACGGGTCGAGGTTGGGATCCCCGGCGCTGTCAGAGGCACCATCAGCAGGTTAGTCAGTAGCAAATTCAGTAAAAGCAGCAACAGACAGAGCCGCAGATATTGGTCGCCCCGGTGCCGGGGCTGGACTGTCGCTTTCGTGGGCAAATAACTCAGCCGTAGCGCCAACCCAAGCAGCAGCGTGCAAAGGGTAGGGATCAGCAGATTACGCCATAAAAAGTTATCAAGCAGCGTGATCACCAGCATGCTGCACAAAGCCAGAACCGCGGCGTAATGCCAGGTACGGATGCCAAAAGTACTGTGCTGATAGCGGGTCGCGACAGCCACTAAAATGCAAAAGTAACTGCTGCAGTAGGTCAGGTTCGCGAACAAAATTGACACCGGTCGCAGTGCCGGCCACTTGGCATTGAACAGCTGCAGAGAACCGATAGCAAATGCCAGTGCCCAGCCCACCAGTGCCAGCCGAAAATACCGCAGTGCTCTGGTTTGAGAAATGTCTGCCGGTGCGGGAATTTGGAAGGCGCTATGAGCCAGCAGTACCGTACAGGCGGTACCGATCGCGTTTAACATCAATAACAGATTGCTGTCCTGCATGCGTATTCCTTTACTGTCAGCCCGCTCCATGCGGTGAAGTCGTCAGTGTTGCAAAGTGGTTGCGTTGTTGCAAGTCTGTATGCCCGGCATTGGTGATGCTGATGAGGTGGCAATAGCGAACATCAGAAAAGTGCGTGGTGGCATTGTATGCGCCTGGTGGTGGCCGGTGAGCTCATTACGGCGGCGCTGTGCTTGCCGATACCTGCTCGCCAAATAACATTGTCGCGACCTTGAGCCAGGCCGTTGGCAACCGGTTTGTTTGTATCAACAAAAAAATATCTGAACATCGTTCAACGCAAGTCAGGTTTGATGAATGAACGAGCACTGGTTACAAATTCATGCCGCAAATAGTCAGAAGCAGCATCAGCGCCACAGCGGGGCTGATGCTGCCACAATCACACGCTATGGATTTAAATCCAGTTTTTCGATGATATACAACGTATTACCGTCGATTTTACTGTTCGCCGCGTCCAGATACTTTTGTTCCAGTTTGTTGTTATTAACCCAGGTGGCAAAGTCGTCGTCGTTAATTACACCAAGACGCTGCCCGTCGATGCGCCACAGGCCTTCCATTTTATCGTGTGGGTAGTTCACCGCCGCAACCATGTCGACTAACAGTTTTTTGCTGGCGGGTACAATGCCTGCGACAGCCAGGCCGTCCCAGCCTTTATTGATCACCAGCTGTTCAAGACTCTGGCCAGCAACAGTCAAACCCAATGTGGCGTGCTGCACTAAATCGACAGTCGGCGCGACTTGTTCAAGGTCAGTCGCTTTGGTTAAATCGACCTTATAGACATGCTTCATCACACCCGGTTTTTTCTCCTGAAACTCACCGTCACGCTCAAGCACCAGCAGACTGGTGGCGCTTAACGCTATCACTGCGGAGTTTGAATTTTGTTTAATTTCCTGTTTATACAGATATTGCTTCACTTTGCCACTGGCCAGCTCGACAAATACGATCCGTGTCAGGTCGCTGTTATGCGTACTGCTGTTTGGATTGCCCATTGCCGACTGCATAATACCGACCAGAAACTTCTCATCCGGCGTAATGCTCAAGCCTTCCATGCCCCGGTTGGCGCGGCGTTTGCCAAATTCTGCCGGCAAGGTGTATCGGTTGCGGTTGTCGCTGGCAAACGGATTGATCCGGCCAAGTTCAAGCCCTTGTGCCGAATAATGCACCATATGTGGGCCGTATTCGTCGCTGACCCAAAAACTACCATCTTTCAGCGCGACCAGACCTTCCGGATCCAGACCATATGTGTCGAGCAAAAATGGGTTGGTTTGCGCATCGTATGGTTTACTCAGATCTGGCCGTGCGACCGAGCCATCGGCCAGATAAGGGATCTCGTTGGTGGCACCGAGGCCCGCTGGGTTTGGCAAGCCGGTTATTGGTTTGCCATCCGGTTGTTTCAGTAAAATGGTCTGAAGCTGGCGAATGGCGCCGGTCGGCAGAATTTCAAATAAACCGATACGTGGGGTGTAAGCAGGAACCGGGAACATTTTGCCGGCGCCGAGACTACCGCTGTAGTCGGCGTTCGGGCCGCGGTCTGTCAGCGCATAAAACTGCATCGGCTTTGTTGGATGTCCGGTGAGATCAGAGCCGAAACCACCGTTGCGGATCTCAAAATTGCTGCCAGGCAGAGCGCCGTTGGCCAAATCGTTGCGCAGGACGGTATAAGGCAGACGTTCACCGGATTTTGCGTAGTTGCTCGGTTGGCACAGGTAGCTGGTCTGACTGATTTCACTGTCTTCCAGTACATTGTTATTGTTTTTATCCAGACCGCTGTCGAGGCGTTTGCCACCAAGAAAGCACTCGGCGTGCGCCATTGGCACGGCGCTTTGTTTCAGCAAACTATTCAGGCCGTTGCTGCCACTGGCCCCGTTACCGCCATTTTGGCCGTCTTTACCGTTTTGACCATCGTCCCCCTCCAGGCTGCAACCGCCAAGCAATAAGGCCACTGCAATGCTGCAGGCCAGCGTACTGATTTTCATAAAGTTCCTGTTTAAGCCAACACTGTTGAATGTTCAGGCTACGGTGACCATATGACAATTGGCAGACGGGAGGATGACCAGTGTATGAAGGCTGAGACCATGCCCGCCATGGGGCCGGTAACGTCGCTCTGAGAACCGCGTTCTTTATTGCAGGTGACAGCGCCGGATCACCTCAATAGTCGCCTGCGCCAGCGGTGAAATCTGATTACTTTTTGACGTGATCAGCATCACCGGGATTTGGTAGTGGTATTGCGCTGGCAGGATGGCGCGGAACAGGCCTTTGTCGACCCAGTGGCTGGCGAAATGTTCGGGTAAATAACCAATAAACTGGCCGGATAAAATCAGATGGGCGATACCTTCGTCGTGATAGGCGCTGGCGCTGTTTTGATAGTTCAGGCCGTCGTTGCGGCTGTCTTTGTCGCGCAGATAGTTGCTGGTAATAACTTCGGCTTGTGGCAGTAAATCGCTGATTTTATTTGCTTCACAGTCAAATAGCGGGTGGCCTTTACCGCAGTACAAATAGTTGGTCTCGTTATGTAGTGGCACATAATCGAGGCCGCGGATTTGGTGGCGCGAGACGCCGATGCCGACCAGCGAACGGCCGTTGGCGACACTGGTTTCGACTTCCCGCGCTTCGCAGACATAAATTTCAAACTGCAGATTAGCGCTTTTGGCTTTGAGCGTGGCGATGGCCTGCGCGACGCCGCAGCGCGGGTCGCTGACCAGCGTATCAATAATTGCGATAGTGACACGGCCGGATAACTGATGTTTTGACCCTGCCACAGTGCTGGTAAAGGTTTCACATTGCTGCAGTAATTCCAGCGACGCCTGATAGGTAATACGGCCGGCGTCGGTCAGTTCAAAGCCACTGCGGCCGCGTTTACATAATTTGAGACCCAGCCTGATTTCCAAATCCGACAAATGCGTGCTGATGGTGGAACGACCGATATTTAACCGCGACTCGGCCGCCGATAAGCCACCACATTCGACGATAGTGACAAAAATGCGTAACAAGCGTAAATCGACGTCCTGCACTTGCATCAGAAACTGACCTTTTTCGGTTGGTTTTAGTTCGATAAAACCGGAATGAGATACGATTATTATGTATTTATAAAACATCAGTGGCAAGCTAGCATGCCTTCATCAATCCTAATACAGGCCGCCAGCGCAAGGCATGGCTGGCACCGCAGACCGACACACTTAAGGAGTCACTAATGGCGTTTCAATACGGGATAGACCGGCTGGATCTGGCAACAGTAAACGGCATTGCCGCGGGTACTATCCAGGCCGAGCTTTGTGCTGAAGCGATCGCCCGCGTCCAGCAAAGCCGCAGCAATGTCGAAGTGATGGCGGCATCCAACAAAGCGATTTATGGCATCAATACCGGTTTTGGCCCGCTGTGTGACACGCAAATCTCCCCAGCAGAAACGGCGCTGCTGCAAAAAAACCTGCTGATCACCCATGCGGTGGGCGTCGGTGAAGCCATTGCCAAGCCAATTTCAAAATTAATGCTGATCACCAAAGTGCATGCACTGTGTCAGGGTTACTCCGGCATCCGGCTGGAAGTTGTCGAACGGATGCTGAAATTTATTGAACTGGATTTGATCCCGGTGGTACCGGAACAAGGTTCAGTTGGCGCTTCCGGCGACTTAGCACCGCTGTCGCATTTGTTTCTGCCGCTGATTGGTGAAGGCGAATTCTGGCCCGCTGGTCCTGCATCAAACCAAGAGGCGATACCGGCCATTGAAGCGCTGCGTCAGCATGGTTTAGCACCGCTGGAATTACAGGCAAAAGAAGGCCTGGCGCTGATCAACGGTACCCAGTTTATTCTGTCGCACGGCATTACCGCGCTGACCAAAATGCAGTATTTGTTCGATCTGGCGGACGTGGCCGGTGCGATGAGCATCGAAGGCATGCAGGGCAGTGGCTCGCCGTTTCGGCCGGAATTGCATGAAATCCGCCCTTTTGCCGGCAATATTCATGTGGCCGCGCGGATGCGGCGTTTGTTTCAGGGCTCAAATAACATGGCGTCACATACCGGCTGCGCCCGCGTCCAGGACCCGTATTCACTGCGCTGTATCCCGCAGGTGCATGGCGCCTCGCGCAACGCCTTTAACCACTTAAAAGAGCTGGTCGAGATTGAGATGAACTCAGTCACCGATAACCCGATCATCATCAGCGCAGAAGAAGCGCTGTCCGGTGGCGGTTTCCACGGTCAGCCACTGGCGATGGTATTGGATTACACTTCGATTGCCGCGGCAGAGCTTGGCAATATCTCCGACCGCCGTTGTTATCTGCTGCTGGAAGGCCTGCACGGTTTGCCACGTTTGCTGACCAAAGCTGGTGGTCTGAATTCCGGTTTGATGATCCCGCAATACACCACGGCGGCGCTGGTCACTGAAAACAAATCTTTGTGTTTCCCGCCGTCGGCCGACAGCGTGCCAACGTCGATGGGCCAGGAAGATCACGTGTCGATGGGCAGTATTTCTGGCCGCAAACTGAATCAGATTTTGGGCAATTTAGAGAAGATTTTAGCCATTGAGCTGATGTATGCCGCCCAGGCCATTGAGTTCCGCCGGCCGAACCAATGCTCTGATTTAATCGAAGAAAATCATGCAATTATCCGCGCCAAAGTGACCAAGCTGGAAGAGGACCGCCTGCTGAAACCGGATATCGATGCGATGATCAAACTGGTGAAAACCCAGGCCTTAACAGTCAACTTTGCGCTGAATTGAGCTGAATTTATAAAGGATACCGCGATGAATTTTCAGGACCAGATTAAACAAGGGATCCCGGCCACGCTGCCAGCAGTCAAGCCATACCCGGCCGATGCCAACCGTGCACCAAAGCGTAAAGACATTTTATCCAAAGCAGAAAAACAGCTGGCGGTACGTAACGCGCTGCGTTATTTCCCCAAAGACTGGCATGCCGAACTGGCGGTTGAATTTGCCCGCGAACTCAATGACTTTGGCCGCATTTATATGTACCGCTTTAAACCGGACTACGCCATCAAAGCGCGGCCGATCAGCGATTACCCGGCCAAATGCCAGCAAGCGGCCGCCATTATGTTGATGATTGATAACAACCTAGATCCGGCGGTGGCGCAGCATCCGGAAGAACTCATCACTTACGGCGGTAATGGCGCGGTGTTCCAGAACTGGGCGCAATATCGCTTAACGATGCAGTACTTAAGCGAGATGGCGGAAGATCAGACGTTGCACATGTATTCCGGCCACCCGATGGGCTTATTTCCATCATCCATTGAAGCGCCGCGCGTGGTGGTCACCAACGGTATGATGATCCCGAATTATTCCAAGCCGGATGACTGGGAACGGTTTAATGCGTTAGGCGTGACGCAATACGGCCAGATGACCGCCGGCTCTTTTATGTACATTGGCCCGCAGGGCATAGTACACGGCACCACCATCACCGTGATGAATGCGTTTCGTAAAGTGCTGGCAAAAGGCGACAGCCCGAAAGGCAAAATCTTCTTAACCGCAGGTTTAGGTGGCATGAGCGGAGCACAGCCCAAAGCCGGCAACATCGCCAATTGCATCACGGTCTGCGCTGAAGTGAATGCCAAAGCGGCGACCAAACGCCATCAGCAAGGTTGGGTTGATGAACTCATCGACAATATGCCGGCGCTGATTCATCGCGTCAAACAGGCACAAGCACAGCAGGAAGTGGTGTCGATTGCTTATATCGGCAACGTGGTCGATGTGTGGGAAGCATTTGATGAGCATAGTATTTTTGTACATTTAGGCTCAGATCAGACGTCCTTGCATAACCCATGGTCGGGCGGTTATTACCCGGTGGGCATTACTTATGATGAAGCCAACCGTTTAATTCGCGAAGAACCGCAGCTGTTTAAAACCAAAGTGCAGGACACGCTGAAGCGCCACGCCGCTATTGTGAACAAACACACCGCCAAAGGCACTTATTTCTTTGACTACGGCAATGCGTTTTTACTGGAAGCCTCGCGCGCCGGTGGCGATGTGATGGCGCAAAACGGTATCGACTTTAAATATCCGTCTTATGTGCAGGATATTTTAGGCCCGATGTGTTTTGACTATGGTTTTGGCCCGTTCCGCTGGGTTTGTACTTCAGGCAAGCCGGAAGATTTGGACAAAACCGATGCGATTGCGGCAGCAGTGTTGCAGCGCCTGATGCTGGAAGCGCCGGAAGAAATTCAGCAGCAGATGCAGGACAACATCAGCTGGATTTTGGACGCCAAGCAAAACAAGCTGGTGGTCGGCTCGCAAGCACGGATTTTATACGCCGACGCGCAAGGCCGTGCCGAAATCGCGCAGGCGTTTAACGAAGCCATCGCCCGCGGCGAGATTGGCCCTGTGGTGTTAGGCCGGGATCATCACGACGTCAGCGGCACCGACTCGCCATTCCGCGAAACCTCCAATATCTATGACGGCAGCCGTTTTACCGCCGACATGGCCATTCATAACGTCATTGGCGACAGCTTCCGCGGCGCGACCTGGGTGTCTATCCATAACGGTGGCGGCGTCGGCTGGGGCGAGGTGATGAACGGCGGTTTTGGCATGTTACTGGACGGCTCGGTCGAAGCGTCAAAACGCTTAAAATCGATGTTGTTTTTTGACGTCAACAACGGCATCGCAAGGCGCAGCTGGGCACGCAACAACGAAGCCGATTTTGCCATCAAACGTGAAATGGCGCGCACACCGAAGTTGCAGGTGACGCTCGCTAACCGCGTCGACGACGAGCTGCTGGAACAGTTGCCGTTCTGAGGTGCTGTTGTTCGTGGATTGCCGATAGGGATCAAGGCGTTAAATGTACGGCGGCGCTTGCGCTTGCCGCTACCTACGGCGCTTATTTCTCGCTCTGGTGCGGCGGCGCTTGCGCTTGCCGCTACCTACGGTGTTTATTTCTCGCTCTGGTACGGCGGCGCTTGCGCTTGCCGTTACCTGCGGCGCCTGTTTCGAGCTCTGTTGCGGCGCGTAGCTGGCTGTTAGCAACGCTGCTTGTCCCTTCTTAACAACCACTGCCGGCTAAATGGCAGTGGTTTGTTTTCATTATTCATAAAAACTGAATCCATCATCAACATTCACCCCTTTGTTTGATTTTTCCTGATCTCATATCTTGTGTTCACGGCAAGCGCCGGACGAAATCAACCGGCTGTTCAGGGCAACACAAGGCCACTGCCAGCCAAACCAAATCTGATGAGGAGAGTTTTTATGAACCGTTTCGCAAATAAAACTGTGTTAATCACTGGCGGTAACAGTGGTATTGGTCTGGCAACGGCCATCCAGTACGCCAAAGAAGGTGCACGAGTGGTGATCACCGGGCGGGACCAGGCGACCTTAGATCAAGCGAAGGCTCTGATTGGTGCCGGTACTATTGCGCTGCAAAATGACCAGGGCAACCTGCGGGCTGCGGCAGAACTGGCGCAGGTTTTAAGCGCCGAAGGCATCCGGTTGGACGCGATTTTTATCAATGCCGGTGTGGCGAAGTTTGCCGCCTTTGCGGATATCGACGAAGCACTGTGGGACCAGACGTTTAACGTCAATGTCAAAGGTGCTTATTTTACCATTCAGGCGCTGACGCCACTGCTGAATCGCGGTGCGGCCATTGTGTTAAACGGCTCTATTAATGCCCATATCGGCATGCCGTCCTCTTCGGTGTATGCCGCCAGTAAAGCCGCACTGATCTCGCTGGCCAAAACCTTGTCGGCAGAATTATTGCCAGTGGGCGTGCGGGTCAATGTGGTGAGTCCAGGCCCAATCGCCACGCCACTCTATGGTCGCCTTGGCATGGACAGCGCGCAACTGGAACAAATGGCGGCGGCCATACAGGCACAAATCCCGCTGCAACGTTTTGGTACACCGGAAGAGCTGGCCAGTGCCGTGTTGTTCCTGTCGTCGGCAGAATCAGCCTTTATCGTCGGCACTGAGTTGATTATCGACGGTGGCATGAGCCAGCTATAAACCAGCCGGCAGCATGACAAACAACACAGCTGCGGTTAACGCGCTGTGTTGTGCTGTTCCCACGGCGGTGTGCCGGCAAACACTTCGACTAAATAATCAATCAGCACCCGCACTTTAACACTCAGGTGGCGGCGACTCGGATACATCGCCAGGATATCAATATCCGGCAGTGCATAACCCGGCAGCAGCGGCACTAAAGCGCCGGAGGCGAGATCAGGCCCGATTAAAAACCCCGGTTGCCAGATAATGCCAGCGCCAGCCAACGCCATAGCTCTGGCCGTGTCACCGTTATTGGTGTGAATTTTGCCCCGGACTTTGACCTGATGCGCCTTGCCAGTGCTGTCGGTGAAATGCCATTCGTCGCCGGAATACAGATAAGTAATGCATTGATGCTCGCGCAAATCGGCCGGCGTTTGTGGCGTGCCAAATTGTTGCAGGTACGCAGGTGAGGCGCAGAGCATATTGTGAGAACTGGCCAGTTTGCGCGCGGCGTGATTGACCGAACCGCTGCGCGAAATGCGGATCACCAGGTCATAACCTTCTTCAACAATATCCACGACCCGGTCAATCAAAGTGATATCCAGCTCCAGGTCCGGATAACGCCGGCTGAATTCCGGCCATAACGGTGCCAGATGTAAAATACCAAAACTGAGCGGTGCATTGATACGTAGTCGCCCCCGCGGTTGAACCGCCGCCGACGATACCAAGGCTTCGGTTTCGGCCACTTCGGCCAGAATGGTTTTGCAGCGCTCAAATAACGCCTCGCCGCTTTCGGTTAATGACAATTTGCGTGAGCTGCGATTCAGTAGCCGACAGCCTAAATAACTCTCTAAATCATTGATATAACGGGTGACATTTGCCGGTGAGGTATCAAGCAGATCGGAGGCCTTGCTGAAGCTGCCTTTATTCACCACCGTCATGAAAATTTCGTACGCCCTGAGCCTGTCCATCATCACTCCAGAAGTTCATAAAAGCTGAATAATAGCTACATATTTGCCGTCTGTTTCAGCTAAATGCAAATCAATATCCTGTATGGCAACGGAACATTGGGTTCCGCCAGGTCTGACTAAAGAGGCAACAGTAATGAATAAATTAACCGGTAAAGTAGCGATAGTGACAGGTGCAAGTTCTGGGATTGGCCGGGCCACCGCGTTGTTATTCGCCAAAGAAGGCGCGCGTGTGGTGGTGGGTGCAAGGCGTCAGGCGGAATTAGACAGTCTGGTGGCGCAAATCAAAGCGGCCGGTGGAGAAGCCACGGCACTGGCCGGCGATGTGATATCAGAAGTCTATGCCAAAGCGCTGGTGGGACTAGGGGCTGTTGATCTTTGGTGTTTGTTTTTGCAGCAGTTTGGCAGCTTTTTATGCAAGACAGTGCGAGAGCCGTGTAGTTATTCTACACAAACGAGCATTAACGCAGCAGAAAGAGCTGCCAAACGCTGCCCTACGGGTTCGTTTGGCGACGTTTTGGGCTTTGTCACTCGTTGCTCACATAGAATAACTATGCTACGCGCCTCGTTTCGCGCCTAAAACGCCGCCAACTCGAACAAAACTTAACCACCAAAGATCAACAGCCCCTAGCGCTACGCCAATATGGCCGGTTCGACATTGCCTTTAACAACGCCGGCACTTTGGGCGAAATGGGGCCCAGTACTGCAGTGTCGGGGCAGGGCTTTACCGACACCTTACAAACCAATCTGACCAGCGCGTTTTTAGGCGCCAAATATCAGCTGCCGGCCATGGTGCAACAAGGCGGCGGTTCGATTATTTTTACCGCCACTTTTGTCGGTTACAGCTTTGCGTTTCCCGGTGTCGCCGCTTATGCCGCCAGTAAAGCGGGTCTGATTGGCTTAACCCAGGCCTTGGCGACTGAGTTTGGCCCACAGCAGGTGCGGGTTAATGCGATATTGCCAGGCGCTGTGGACACACCGATGTATCGCCAGATGAATGACAGTGCCGAAGCACAAAGTTACATCGCCAATCTGCACGCGTTAAAACGCGTGGCGACGCCGGAAGAGCTGGCGCGCTCAGTGTTATATCTGGCCTCAGATGATTCGTCTTTTGTCACCGGCACGGCATCACTGGTCGATGGCGGGGCGTCGATCAGCCGCAGCTGATGGTTTGGGGGCGTGCATCGCAGGTGCTGCCGGGGCGAGTCGGTAACACTGCGGGCAGGTTCCATCATCAGGCTATTCCCGTTAAGCTGGGGTTTTGTGATGACCATGACGCGGGTGAGCAGTTCTGATGTTGAAATTTGAGCAATGCCGGTTTTTATTGGGCCTGAGCCATCAGGTGCAGGTGCAACAGCTGCAGCTTGCGGCAGGCCAGCACTGCGCGATTTTGGGTGCCAATGGCAGCGGCAAGTCGGCGCTGGCTGCCGTGATCGCCGGGCAGGCCCGCCTGCTGGCAGGTCATGCAGAGTTTCCCGCCCGGATCAGCTGGGTCAGCAGCGCGCAGCAACAAGCCTTGATTGAGGCGGAGCGACGCAAAGGCGATGCCGATATTCTGGATGTCGAGGTAGACCCGAGCAGCGCGCGTGACATCATCTGCCGCGACCATGCCACTTGGTCCGCCGCGCAGGAACTGCAGCTACAGCAACTGGCTGGTATGCTGCGGTTGCAGGAACGGCTCGACACTGCGTTTCTGGCGCTGTCGACCGGTGAAACCCGCAAGTTGTTGCTGATTAAAGCTATTTTACAAGCTCCCGAACTGCTGGTGCTGGACGAGCCTTTTAATGGTCTCGATGTCGACGCCTGTGCCGCACTGCAACTGCTGCTGGCGGACCTGCAACAACGAATGACTTTAGTGCTGGTACTGAACCGGCTCAGCGAATTACCTGATTTCACCAAAAAGATCATCTGTCTGGCCCATGGTGAAGTGCAGTGGCAATCGTCAGACAGCGGCATCAGCGCGCTGGAGTTGGCGGAACTGACGCAGCTGAATCAGCTGCAACAAGCCCCCGGGCCTTTGCCGGGCAAAGACCGCGACCGTTTTACGCCGGCACTGGCGGAACAAACCTTAGTCCGCCTGCGGCAGGGCAAAGTGCAGTATGGCGAGCGGGTGGTTTTTCAGGGCCTCGACTGGCAAATTCAGCGCGGCGAGCACTGGCAAATCACCGGGCCAAACGGTTCGGGCAAAACTTGTTTGTTGCAGATGCTGAGCGGTGACAATTCACATTGTTACACCAACGATTTACAGGTGTTTGGTTATCAGCGCGGCAGCGGTGAAAGCATCTGGGATATCAAGCAACATCTCGGGCTGGTGTCGAATAGTCTGCAGCTGCAATACCGCGTCGGCTGCCCGGTGCTGCATGTGGTGCTGTCCGGCTTTTACGACAGCATTGGTCTGTACGACCAGCCGTCGGCCCTACAAATTCTGCTGGCGCAGCAATGGCTGGCGTTAATTGGCCTTGAAGCGAAAGCCAAAGACTCTCTCCAGTCGTTGTCTTTTGGCGATCAGCGGCTGGTGCTGATAGTGCGCGCCATGGTGAAACACCCGACGTTGCTGATTTTAGATGAACCCTGCAATGGCCTCGACGAACTGAACCGGCTCAAAGTGCTGGCGCTTTTAAGTGTGCTGGCGCAAAGCGGTGAATCGACCTTGTTATACGTGAATCATCATGCGGAAGATAAAATCGCCGGTATTCATCTGATCCTTCGGATGAGTGATTATCAGACTGTGCCGCTAAATAAATAACACGCGTCGCAGAGCCATGTACAGAATGTGTCGCACGTTACGACTGAAGCTGGATTCTGACTACACAGAAACGAGCTGTTAGTCAGCTTTATTGCGCCAGTAGCGCGACTGGCTCAAAACAAATCACGCGGTTACGGCCTTGTCCTTTCGCCTGATACAAGGCCTGATCGGCCTGGGCATGCAATTGCTGCCAGTTTTGTTGCTGTGCAGATGCTGTTGCGCATCCGACGCTGATATTGACGGTCAGCTGCTGGGTGCCGGCAAAGCGATTTTCGGCAATAGCCCGTCGGACCCGCTCACTGATGATTTGCAACTGTGGCCGATCCACAGCCGGCAGGCAGACCAGAAATTCCTCGCCGCCAATGCGAAATTGCAGGTCATAATCGCGAAACTCAGCAGCTACCAGTTGAGCGACCTGGCGCAATACCTGGTCGCCGGTTTGATGACCATAGCGGTCATTAATTTGTTTGAAATGATCAATATCAAATACCAGCAGACTAAACGGTTGCTGCATCCGCCGGCAACGCTGCCATTCAGCATGCAGGCGCTGTTCCAGCGATTGCCGGTTTAGCCATCCGGTGAGTGCATCAGTTTCCGCCTGCTGTTGTAATTGCAGCGTTTTTTGCCGGACCAGTAACAGCATACAACTGGTCATCGTGGTCAGCATAAACAACAACACCGCCATAGTGCCTGACTCATGCAGTAACGGATAATCTTTCAGGTCGATCAAGCCATTCAGTTGCAGAGTAAAAAACACGAATCGGATCAGCAGTTGCAGCATATTGGCCGCCATCACGGCAAAAAACACCATCACGGTGGCGCGCATTTGAGTCAGCCTGGCTTGCAACACCCGGCGTAGCGTCAGCAGATTGATGCAGATCAGCAACGGAAAATTCAGCACCATGCGATGCAGATAATCAGACTGGGCGAATTGGGTCATATTGATCAGATAGACCGCGATTAGCAAGCCAAGCATATGAGCAGTCTGCACTGGTTGTTTCAGGTAGTGGCTGATTCCGCTGTAAAAAAACAGGTAGCTGCCAACCAGCACGGCATTTCCCAGCGGTGGGCCCAGCCAATAGGGCAATGTTGTCTGGATGTGGATCAGGCTGAGCAGGGAATTGGCAAAAAATCCGGCACCGGCAACGGCCCAATGTGCCAGGCAGAGGTCCTGCCGGTTACTGAGATACAGCCCTGACATCGTCAGTGCCATAATGAATGCAACTGACAGGTTGACTGTCAGCAATGTCAGCATATCCATTGCCAGAATTTCCCTTATAAGATTGACATTAACTTAACATGGTGACCAAAGTTAACGCAATCAGTGGTACTGCGAAGAGCGCTATTTGGAGTTATTCCGCCCAACGCGCTTTAATCAGCAAAATCTTCGGCAATTCCTGCTCCAGTAAATCCACCAGCTGCGGGTCAAAGTGCAGGCCTTTCTGACCGCGGATATGGCTCAGCGTGTCTTCTACAGTCCAGGCCTGTTTGTATGGCCGGGTGCTGGTCAGGGCATCAAACACATCACAAAGCGCGACGATTCTGGCTTCAAGTGGGATCGCCTCACCCTGCAGGCCATGCGGATAACCGCTGCCGTCCCATTTTTCATGATGATATAGCGCCACGGTTCTGGCCATTTGCAGCAGGCTGGAATCACAGACACCGATAATTTCGGCGCCAATCAGCGGGTGGCGCTGCATCTCACGGAATTCTTCCGCTGTCAGTTTGCCGGGTTTTAGCAGGATATGATCGGCGATCCCGATTTTACCGATGTCGTGCATTGGCGCAGCATGTAACAGTTCTTCCGCATGGGCTTCACTGAGACCAAAGGCCAGCGCCAGGATCTGCGAATAATGGCTCATTCGCAGGATATGCAGACCGGTTTCATTGTCTTTGTACTCTGCGGCGCGGCCGAGGCGCTGGATCACCTGTAGCCGGGACTTTTTTCAGCATGTCGGCCTGCACCAGCGACAAATGGGTTTTGACCCGCGCTTTGACAATGGCCGGACTGATTGGTTTGGTGATGTAATCGACTGCGCCGACATCAAAGCCACGGGTTTCATCAATTTCATCGCGCAGCGCCGTGACAAAAACCACCGGAATATGCCAGGTGGCAGCATCGCCTTTTAGTGCTGTGCAGACGTCAAAACCAGTCATGCCGGGCATCATCACGTCGAGCAGGATTAAATCCGGCTGATGTTGTGCCACCAGCTGTAACGCTTCTTCGCCACTTTTGGCAAATAACAGCCGGTACTGTTCGTGCAATACAGTGCGCAGCACTCTTAAGTTGGTCGGCTCATCGTCCACCAGTAAAATCACCGGAAGTTCAGTGTTCATTCGGTCACTCCGTGCTGAAGGTTCTGCAGCAGGGCGCCTAACTGCTGTTGGGCCCGGGCGAATTCAAAATCATTGATGCTGTCGAGTAGTGTCAGTATTTGCGTTTGATACAAGCCCTGATACTGACTCAGTTGCGCCAGCCGCGCATCGTCAAATTCATGCTGACTCAACGACTGCTGCAAAGCGGTTAACAGGGTTAGCAACTCGGTATCGTTGTATGACTGCGCCTGATGCTCCTGCTGCCAGCGTGCTGCCAGACTGGCATATTCTTGCTCTAAGCGCGGCCAGCAATGCAGAATTTTTTGCAGTAATGCGCTGCAGCGCTGTTGTTGTTGCTGGCGGGCAGCCTGTTCCAGTTCAGCACAGACTTTACTGAGAGGGTCCAGTCCGAGGTTGCCACTGACGCCTTTGATGGCATGCGCCAGCTGCTGGATGTGCTCAAGGTCGTAGCTGTGTTGCAGGGCATGCAGCGCTTCGCCCTGTTGGCTCAGAAACTGATGCAGGGCCGGCAGGTAAATGGCCATGCTGCCCCACAGCTGCATAACTTTAGTCACGTTGACCAATGTAGCGGCGGCATGGCTGTTGGTGTCGCTGAGTGGTGCTTCGACCGGGATCTGTAGTACCCGGGCGATTTCATAACTCAGGGCCTGGAAATCGATGGGTTTACTGGCGAAACCCTGCATGCCGGCCTGACGCGCGGCATGTTTGTCATCATCGAGGACGCTGGCGGTCAGTGCGATCACAGGTACCGGCGTTTTTCCCTGTTGCTGCTCCCACAGACGAATTTGACGACAGGCACTTAAACCATCCAGCCGGGGCATCTGAATATCCATCAACACCAAATCAAAGTGCCGTTGCTGCATGGCCTCGAATGCCGCGACGCCGTCGCTGGCGGTTTGCACCTGATGCCCGGCCCGCTGCAGCAGCAGGCTCAGCAGCTCGAGGTTTTGCGGAATATCATCGGCAATTAACAGTTGTAGCGGCGGCAGCTGAATATTGGCGCTGGCGGCTGGTTGATCTGGCGCCTGGCCGGCCGGCAGCGGCACGATAAAGTGAAACGTGCTGCCAACGTCTGTGGTGCTCTCAGCCCAGATCCGGCCACCCATCAGTTCCACCAGCTGTTTACTGATGGTGGTGCCAAGACCCGTCCCGCCAAATCGACGGCTCATCGATGCGTCGGCCTGAGTAAAGGCTTCAAAAATCTGCTCCAGCCGCTCTGGTGCAATGCCAATGCCGGTATCGATAATGCTGAACTGCACCTGCTGGGCCGGTAACGGCTGGACCTGAATGGTGACACCACCCTGTTCGGTAAACTTAATCGCATTGCCAATCAGATTGGTCAGGACCTGACGCAACCGGTCCGGCGCGCCCTGATAATATTCACCGAGCTGACTATCCAGCGTCAGTTCCAGCGCCAGTTGCTTTTTACGTGCCTGGATCCACAAGGTCGACACCACCGCATCCAGCGTCGCCGGCAGAGAGAAGTGCTGGATCTCCAGTTCGAGTTTGCCTTTCTCCAGCTTGGCGCTGTCCAGAATATCGTTGAGCAGATGCAACAGGGAATGGGCTGAACTGTGGATAGTGCCGAGGTGTTTTTTCTGCTCAGCGGTCAGGTCCGGGGTCATCAGCAAATCGCTAAAACCAATAATCGCATTCATTGGCGTGCGGATCTCGTGGCTCATATTGGCCAGGAATGCGGCGCGGGTTTCGGCTGCCAGTTCTGCCTTGTCTTTGGCGTCGCGCAGGTCGGTTTCCATCTGCTTGCGGGCGGTAATATCCATAATAAAACCATCCAGCCAGAGAATATTGCCTTGTGCATCCACGTTCGGCTCGCCTTGTTCCAGTGCCCAACGGATACTGCCATCGCGATGCAAAATACGGTACTCAACATGAAAGCCCTGGCTGAAAGTGGCAGTATCCTGTAACAGCGTTGCATCATCCGGATGGACCACATCGACCCAGCTGCGTTTGGCCGTTGGCAGCATAAAATCGGCGGCGGGGTAGCCGGAGATCCCCTCAATCGCATCGCTGATAAACAACATGTCCCACTTGTCGTTAAACAGGCAACGGTATGCCGCGCCGGGAATATTGCCAATCAGCGTGCGGAATTTGGCTTCATTGTCTTTCAGCGCTTGTTCCATTTTTAGCCGTTGGCGTAAATCGGTGATAAAGGCCACAAACAAATCTTCATCGGGCAACTTTACATGGCCTATCGCCAGCCGTACCGGCAGTAATTCGCCATTTTTATGTACAGCAGTGACGTCACGGCCCACGCCGATAATTTTGGCAGAGCCGGTCTGCAGATAATTCGCCAGATAAGAATCATGTTCGGCGCGGATCGCGCCCGGTGTCAGGATATTCACATTCTGGCCAAACAATTCCTGTTGCTGCCAGCCGAGAATTTGCTCCGCGGCCTTATTCATACTGAGGATCAGACCCTGCGCGTTGATCGTGACAATCCCGTCAACGGCGGTATCCATCATCGCCATCAGCCGGCTTTCATTGGTACTGGCTTTGCTGCTGGCATCACGATATTTCAGCAATAAATTGACCGCCACCACCAACGCACAAATCATCACGGTCGTGAACGTAATCGCCATGGCCAGCACCAGCGGGGTTTCACCAGGCTGATCCAGCGGTACAAAACCCGGCGGTGGCACAAAACGCGCGGCCGCCATGCCGGTATAATGCATGCCGCTAATCGCGCCGCCCATCACCAGGCTGCTCAGCAACGTCAGTAACCAGGGTTTGAGTTTGAGTCGGCGCAGGCCAAAGCGGACCCACAGTGCGACTACGGCCAGTACTACCGCAACCAGAATAGACAGCAGAAACATCGGCAGATCATAGCGCAGTGCCACCGCCATCTGCATCGCGGCCATGCCGCTGTAATGCATAGTACCGATGCCGGCGCCGACTAACAGGCCACCAAGCAGCAATTGCGGCAGGTCCAGCCGTTTTTGGCTGATGAGATCCAAGGCGACCCAGGATGCCGCGATACTGGGCAACATTGACAAAAAAGTCAGGCCGGGTTGATAACTGACCTCTGTACACAGCGCAAACGCCAGCATGCCGATAAAATGCATCGACCAGACACCACCACCCAGCGCAATACTGCCGCTGCCGAGCATCAGCAGCCGATATGAACGGCGCTGAACTGTGACGGCCTGCACAGTGACCTGAATGGCCATGGCCGAGGCGAATACTGCGATCAAAAATGACAACAGCACCAGGGCAGGGCTATAGCTGCCGCTTAACAACAGCGGATCGGCCGGATAGGCAAACCATTGCGACAACCAATCGAACAAAACAAACCTCCGCTGCGGCGTAATGGCCATGCGTTGCTGTTGGAATGACGGCCATCATCTGACAAATCCGGAACAGAAGCAAAGCCGGGCGCGCAGTTTTTGCGAAGCCGGCTGGTTTAAATCCCTGATACTTAATGAGCAATAGGCAACAGATAGATATCCGGATATCCAGACAACGCGCCCTGTACCTGCCTCGTCACGTCATCAGCCAGCACCTGATGTGCGCCTTGCTCCAATCCGGCAAAAGTAGCCTGCACCACGCTGGCGGGTGTTACTTTGGGCACATCTAAATCTTTGGTTAAATCGGTGTCGATAAAACCGACGTGCAGCCCCAGCACCTGAGTTTGCTGCGCCTGTAATTCATGCCGCAGCGCATTGGTCATGGACCAGGCCGCTGATTTGGTGACTGAATAAGTCGCCAGTAATGGCCCGGTGATCCAGCTGGCAATCGACAGCACGTTAATAATGCCGCCACCACCATTGGCAGCCAGTACCGGTGCTAAGGCCTGGCTGAGACGCAGCGGGCCAAACACATTCACCTCCAGCTGGCGTTGCAGCATCTGGTCAGCTTCAGGCCGCAAGATGCCACCGGTTTCGGCGACGCCGGCATTGTTAATCAATAAGGTGATATCCGGGTGATCCTGCGCGACTCTGGCGATGTCGGCCGGATTAGTGACATCCAGCTGCACCGGGATCACGCCTGGTACTTTAACGCTGGCGGGGTTACGGGCCGCGGCATACACCTTGCGGGCACCTGCGGCCAGCGCTTGTCTGGCAAACTCCTGACCTAAGCCCCGGTTCGCGCCTGTCACTAATACCACTGCATTTTCAAGTTTCATCGATGGTTCCTTAAGATTATATGACGTTTATCATATTTTAAAGGTCAGCTGCGGGCAGACAATGTCCGCACGCGGTGGGTACTGCTTAGTTTAAGACCTGCGCCGGTGTCGCCGGCTCAGTGTCGGATAAAAACATCTTGCACAGCTGCTGGCGGGTTCTGGCCAATAAGGCCGGCGCTTCGGCTGCCGGTAAGGCTCTGGCAAGTTGTAGGGCGCCCACCATGGTGCTGGCCAGTACAAAAGCCTGATCTGGATTGAGGCGACCTTCGCCAGCACGCAACAATCGCTGGATCAGGTTTGTCACGGTCTGTGTGGCAACTGCCTGACCACTGTCGTCAAGCCGGTGAAATTCTGAACTGAGCGCTGCGACCGGGCAACCCAAGCCTTGTGGGCTGGCGGCCAGATGTTGCTCCGACAAATAGACATCAAGAAACTGCTGCAATGCTGACATTTGGGCAGTGCTCTGTTGTACAGTGGCGGCCAGCAAATCCGCACTTTCCTGCCGGGCATAATCCAGCGCTTCAGCCAATAAGGCGTCGCGATTGGCAAAATGGGCATAAAAACCACCATGGGTCAGACCGGCTTGTTTCATCAGGTCTGCCACTGCCAGCGCTTCAAAACCATCTTTGCGGATCATCCGGGCAGCCGTGCTCAGAATGCGCTGATGGGTTTGTTCCTTTTTACTTTTACCGCTGTCTTGCTGGTTGCTGGTCATGGTGTTTGCTGCGGAGTGATTAATATGATGATCATCATATTTTAGGGTTGTGCAAAAAGCAAACAATTTTTAAATGGCAGGATCTGCTGCCAGTACCAGCTGATCCCGGCCCTGACTTTTGCCCTGACTTTTGCCCTGTACTAACGCCAGCTCGGCCGCGTGCCCGTCCAGCCGCTACCGGTTATCGCTAATTACACCTTGCCAACATTGGTCGGACTTCCGACAATAAGCTGGTTTTCAGATGCATACAGAAAAAGGCGGACAAGATGGAATGGGACGATAGTGCAGATTTCGCCTGGTGTGAGCAGCAGTTTGTGGCGATCCAAAACTATGTTCAGGCGCAACAAATTCCGCATGGGCTGATTTGTGACTGGCCGGAATGGTATACCGCACCTTATGTCGGTTTATGGGTGGTTGAAGATCCACAAGATCCGGGTTATGCCGGCCATTGGATTTTGGCTGGCGACAGCACAGGTGCACAGCCACAGCCGGTGCCTTTTGATCATTTACCGGCCGAAGATCTGCCCGAGCCCCGTGACGCCATGGCAGCATTTGCCAAACGCTGGGCTGTGCTGGCGGCAAAAGCCAGCAAAGGTGAAGCCTGGCAGGGCTGCCCCAGACTGACCGGCGAACTGGCGGCGCAAGCAAAGCAACTGGCACGGCAGGCGCAATTGCTGGCGATGTGGGCGCAGGACGAAGATCTGTGGGCAGAGGACTAATTTTTTCAGTGGGTTTCACGGGCCCAGTATATTTGCCCAACAACAAAAAGGCCGGTGAGTGCCAGCTGCTGTGCGATCGCTTGCACAAAATGGCGCCAGTCTTTACTCTGCTGCAACACCCGTTCAAAGCTGGATCCGATGCAATATATCTGCGTAGCCGATGACCATCCGTTATACCGGGATGCGCTCAAAGACGTGCTGACCCAGCACTTCAGCGACCTGACTGTACTCGAAGCCGGCTCTTTGGCGGAAGTGCAGGGGCTGGCCACACGCTATAGCGCACTGGATTTTATTTTGCTGGACCTGAATATGCCGGGCATGGCCGGATTAAATGGTCTGGTGCAGTTACGCCAGCAATTTCCGCAGATTGCGGTGGCGATGTTGTCGGCTGAAGACGACAAGCAGACAGTGTTGCAAGCGATGGCGTTTGGCGCAGCCGGTTTTATCTCTAAAGCGGCCGGGCGGCAGCAACTCGTCAGTGCGCTGCGGCAATTACTCAACGGTGATATTTATTTACCGGCCGACACCTTCCGGCAGAGTCCGCTGAACAGCAACAGCACGATCGAACACAAAGCCGAGCAAGCGCTGTTGCGCGGGCTGACCAAAAAGCAGATCAAAGTATTGCAACGGATGGTCAGTGGCGAGTCGAACAAACAAATCGCCGAGGCCCTCTGTATCGCCGAGACCACAGTGAAAGCGCATGTCTCTGCCGTGCTGGCCAAACTGGGCGTGCCGAGCCGGGTGCAGGCCATTTTGCTGGCGCGTGACCTCGACTTTAGTTTGTATCTCTAAATGGTTAATTGCATTTAATTTACCACCTCATTGCAACCTGCCCTTACCACGTGTTGCAAATCAATCGCACCACCACTTTCATGGAAAGTACCACTTCAGCGGATAGTGGCTATGTGCCAGTTGCGGACATTTGTGAAACTTCCTGTACGGCGACGCTTCGCTTGCCGGTACCTACGATCTCAATTAGCGAGTAGGTACGAGCAAGCGATAGCGCCGCCGTACAGAACGTTTCACCAACGCCCACAACAGCAGCAAAGCGGACATTTAGTTTGTCCGAAAATCAGGCATTTTTAGATCTGCTTTTCGCTCAGGCTGTGTGAAAACAGCTGATCACCTTTTGGTCTAAGCGACAGATTTATATGATCAATCGTTCTTGATAAGGCCGTGCTGGAATCTGCCTTTTTACTAAAATTATTGGCATACGAACTAAAACAAAGTGTGCTGATATGACCCAACACATTAAAGGCCAAGGCAGGCATCAAGTCACCTTACTTCCTGAAGCGCTGGATGACTTCGTGACTGAAGATAACCCTGTCCGAGTGGTCGATATTTTTGTTGATGGTTTGCAGCTTGATGCTCTCGGCTTTGAAAGAGTCAATGCAAAACAGACAGGCCGCCCCGGCTATCATCCCGCAACCATGCTTAAACTTTACATTTATGGCTATCTGAACCGAATCCAATCCTCTCGCCGGCTAGAAAAAGAAGCGCATCGAAACGTCGAGTTGATGTGGTTATTGGAGCGGTTAACGCCCGACTTTAAAACCATTGCGGACTTCAGAAAAAACAACAGTAAAGGGATTAAGAATGCTTGCCGTGCCTTTATCGACCTATGTCGGCAGATGCAAATGTTCACGGATGTCACTGTGGCCATCGACGGTAGTAAATTCAAAGCGGTGAACAGCAAGCAGAATAACTTCACACCTCAAAAAGCGAAAGACCATATTGCGCGGGTCGAGCAAAGCATTAGTAACTATCTTGAAAAGCTCGATCAAGCTGACCGTGATACGCAGCCTGATGCGAATGCCGAGTTAACCGCAACAAAACTGGCATGGCTAAAGAAACGTTTAGGCGAACTGCAAGAAATCCAACAAACTGTTGAGCAGCAACAAGATAAGCAACTGTCTTTAACAGATCCTGACTCCCGGTTAATGAAAACAAATAACTTGAACCGGCAAGTCTGTTACAACGTGCAAACTGCGGTGGATACGAAGAATCATCTGATTGTTGCCCACGAAGTCACCAACACCACGGACCGTGGCCAACTTCACTCGGTCACTAAGTTGGCTCAGGAAGCTCTTGCCAAAGAAGATATAACCGTACTCGCCGACAAAGGCTATTACAGCCGCAGCGATATTAAAGCAGTGCTTGATACTGGTGCTGTAGCTCTGGTTCCAAAAGGTGATACCTCAGGTGCTGATCGCAAAGGCCTCTTTAACCTCTCGTTGTTTAAATACGACCAGGAAAAAGATATTTATATTTGCCCGACAGGTAACGAGCTTCAAAATAGGTTTGTTACTGTTGAAGACGGCTTGGAACTGCAAATGTATTTTAACTGTATCGCATGTCGCGATTGCACTCAGCGCTCAAAATGCACCACATCCAAAGTGGCCGCGAGACGCATAAGACGCTGGGTTCATGAAGATAAAATGGAAGTTATGCAGGCAAGGCTGGATGCATCACCGCAAACAGCGCTTGTTCGAAAGCAAACGGTTGAGCACCCGTTTGGAACGATCAAAATGTGGATGGGAGCCACTCATTTTCTGATGCGGCGATTCAAAAACGTCAGTACAGAAATTAGTTTGCATATTCTGGCTTATAACCTGAAAAGGATGATATCGATCTGGGGTACAGCAGGATTGGCCAGAAGGTTACAAGAACTCTACGACTAGCAGCGCTAGCCTTTTTTACCACTGCTAACAGCCACATAGCGCCCGATACCGGACTTAAAAAACCTCTGCACAGCCTTTATGAAAATCACAGCATATGAGACTAACTTCAGAGCTATTGTTACGTATCTGACTGGAAGAATGACGAGATACTGCGAAAACCTAGTTTTTACACAGCCTGCGCTCTTAGCAGTCGCTCAAGTCACTGGATGATTACTGAAATTGGTGGTTACGTGAAAGTGCAACGGGTGGTAAGCCGCGAGTGATCGTGGTGGTAAATTGGGGTGATGTTTTGCATCTAAATCACTTTTCGTTCCAGCAGATGCCGCAGCAGCGTTTTTAACTGCAGCGGCCGTACCGGTTTGTATAACACCTGATAACCCTGCTGTTTCAATTCAACCGCCAGTTGCTGCTGGCTGTTGGCGGTGATCATCAACACCGGCAGCTGGGACCAGCCCGCTTGCGCTGTGAGTTGTTGTACCAGCACTGTGCCTGTCAGGCCATCGGCCAGATGATAATCGACAATCAGCAGATCGGGTTTTTCCTGACCGGCAAACGCCGTGGCATCGGCACCGCTGTGCACCTGATAACCCCAGCTTACCAGCAAGGTGGTCATCGCCTGACAAATGGTGCTGTCATTATCGATCAGCCAAATAGTGCCGCCCGTTGATTCAGCTACCGGTACTAAGACTGGCTGGGGCTGTGGCAGCGGTGGAGTGGTCGGTAGTTGCAGCGCAAAAACCGAGCCACGGCCCGGCACAGACTGCACCCGCAGCGGATGCGTCAATAAACGGCTTAAGCGTTCGACAATCGCCAGACCTAAGCCGAGCCCGGCGTCAGTTGCCCGGCTTTGCGGCAAGCGCTGAAACTCCTGAAAAATCAGGCCCAGATGTTCGGCCGCGATACCCACGCCGCTATCGAGCACCTCGATCTCCACACCCGCAGTGCGGCGCCGGCACCCCAGTAAAACGGCACCACCAGGTGGGGTGTAACGCAGCGCGTTTGTCAGCAGATTTCGCAGGATCCGCGCCAGCCAGGCCGGATCGGTCCGCACCGTGACGGTGGTTGGTACCGCGCGAAAACGCAGCCCTTTGCTGCTTGCCATCGCGTTAAATTCACTTGCAAGTGCTGCCAGCAAAGGCCCAAGCGCGACAGCCATGCAATCCGGTTGCAGCTGGCCAGCGTCCAGTTTGGATAAATCGACCAGCGTACGCAGTAAATCACCGACGTCATCAAGTGCCCGGCCGGCCGAATGCACCAGCTGTTGCTGACTCTGATCCAGCGGTTGTTCCAACAAAGCGCCGTTAAATAGCCGGGCCGCATTGAGTGGCTGCAATACATCGTGGCTGACTGCCGCCAGAAACTGGCTTTTTGATTGATTGGCCTGTTCTGCCGCTGCGGTGGCGTCCCGCAATTGCTGGTTCAGTGTAGTCAGGGCTGCGGTGCGTTCGGCGACGCGTTGTTCCAGATGTAAATTGGCCTGGCGCAGTGCTTCGGAGGTGCGTTTTCGTTCAGTGATGTCACGGTTTAACACAAAAAAGCCGCTGATCTGCTGCTGTTCGTCACGATGTGGCACATAAGTTTTCAGCAGATGACGCCACTCGCCGGCAGCATTTTGCTCGTCAATTTCAAAAATCGCACTGTCGCCGGATAATGCCTGTTTCACATAAGGCGCCAATCGTGCGGCACCTTGCGGGCCGTGCGCGGCGTCCAGTGTTTGATTCAGCAGATGACCCGCCGGTACGCCATAAAATTCGTCGTAGCCGCGATTGGTAAACAGATAAATCCCGGCGGCCGACAGATACGCAATCATGGCGGGGACATGGTCGGTGATCGTGCGGATCCAGCGCTCGCTTTCGGCCAGTGTTTCTGAGTAACGTACTGAGCGGCGCAGCTCGTCGTAAGCCCGCGACAGTTCAGCCGTGCGTTCCCGTACTTGTTCGGCCAGCACGGCGGCGTGCTGAAAGGCGGCATATGGGGCCGCAGGACCGGTATGCAGGGCGACATGACCGGCTTCCACCCGTTCAATCAGCGCCTGATTAATTTTTTTCAGCTTCAGATTTTCGGCCTGCAGCGCCCGCAGCTGTTGTTGCAGTTCTGCAGTCTGGTGGTCGTGGTTCAAAGCCCGGTCTCCGTGGGGTGGGCAATCACCACGCCGGTGAAGGTTTGGTTCAGATGGACACCCTGAAAATGCTCGCCATAGGTATTAAAACCAAACACGCGGTGGGCGCGGAAAAAATCCGACGCGTGCTGCAACGTCTGACGCTCGGCACTCTCCAGCCGACGTAACACGCAATCGCAGCCAATGGTGATTAATGGTTCGCCAATGCGTTGTTCAATCTCGGCAAAGCGCTGCTGTAGGTCCGGCAAAATCGGTTGCGGCTGCATCGTCGTGAGAACCGCTCCCTGACCCACGGCACAATAAAACGTCAGGCTGCCGTCAGGATTGACGCGCTGAATAGAACGGACGTAATAATCTTTTCCAATTTTTACCGCCAGCGGATGCAGGGCAAATACTGTGGCATTCAGGTCGGTGACGGGGCAACCAATGGCCGCCGCATAGGCGAGGGCGGCAGGTTCCGCATTCAGTTCCAGCACAGTGCGCATGTCGGTGGTGGCTGCAGTGACCACCAGTTTATCGCTCAGTGCGCTGACATGGTGGGTGCTAAATACCTCAAAAGGTAACGTGGTGTGCAGCATAATAACGGCGGCCGCGCCCTGATAAAACCGACCGTCGACAAAGATATGCGTTGCGCTCAACAGGTTGTCATCACCGGCCGAACCACCAAAATGGGCGATGTTGCCAAGTGCTGCTTCTAATGCCAGCAACACCATTTCTTCCTGCGCGGATAAGCCATCAAGTAAAGTCAGCACAAAAGGCCGGGCTGTCGGTGGCAAGGCTTGCGGCTGGTTGTGTTGTAACAGACCATCGACCAGCTGTTGGGCCTGCAATAAATCAAAGCTGGCGAGGTCCTGAATACAGGCCTGTGCGACCTGAAAATGGCTGGCACTGAAGCCCAGCGCACAAATAGTTCCCTGGTCGTAGCCGCGTGGCGTGATTTCACCGGCGGTGGTACAGCCGGCCAGCGGCACCCCGGCAAAAAAGTGAGCAAAGGCCTGTTCCAGCGCGGGGCGGTCATATTCGGCGGAACAAAAAAACAGTACAAAACCGGGTTTAGCCGGCAATAACCGCGCGGCAAGTTCGGCAACGGCCACGCTGGCATCAGCAGCCGCGGACATGGCGGCAACAATCAGATCGGAACGGCTGGACATTGCTTCGCCTCGGTGCAGGTTGGGCGGCAGAGATGGACCGGATTGTAGGAGGATTTTCCTGCCACAGGCAAGCCGGACGCAAGTCCGGCGCCGTGACAGCTGTCAAAAACCGGGCCTAGAAGAAACCCAGCGGGTTGACGTCATAACTGACCAGCATATTTTTGGTTTGCTGATAGTGATTGAGCATCATTTTATGGTTTTCGCGGCCAACCCCGGATTTTTTATAACCGCCAAAAGCGGCATGGGCCGGATAATGGTGATAGCAGTTGGTCCAGACGCGGCCGGCTTCAATGCCGCGGCCCATCCGGTAGGCGCGGTTCATGTCGCGGGTCCACAAGCCGGCGCCTAAGCCAAATTCAGAGTCGTTGGCAATCGCCAGCGCTTCCGCTTCGGTTTTAAAGGTGGTGACGGCGACCACCGGGCCAAAAATCTCTTCCTGGAAGATACGCATTTTGTTGTGGCCTTTGAGCAGCGTCGGCTGAATATAAAAGCCACCGGCTAAGTCGTTGGTCAGCGCTTCTTTATCGCCGCCAATTAATACCTGTGCACCTTCTTCGCGGCCAATGGTTAAGTAGCTCATGATTTTGTCAAATTGCTGCGCCGATGCCTGCGCGCCGACCATCACGTCGGTATCGAGCGGGTTGCCGCGTTTGATCGCTTTGGTGCGTTCGATGACTTTGGCAATAAAGGCATCGTAGATGCTTTCTTCCACCAGCAGCCGGGACGGGCAAGTACAGACTTCGCCCTGATTAAAAAACGCCAGCACCACGCCTTCAATACATTTGCTTAAATAGCTGTCTTCAAAATTCATCACATCGGCAAAAAAGATATTCGGTGATTTGCCGCCCAGTTCGACCGTTGAAGGGATGATATTTTCGGCGGCGCATTTGAGGATATGTGAACCGGTTGGCGTCGAGCCGGTAAAGGCAATTTTGGCGATGCGTTTACTGGTCGCCAGGGCTTCACCGGCTTCGCGGCCATAGCCATTGACGACGTTCAGCACGCCGGCTGGCAGTAAATCTTCAATAATTTCAATGAATTTTAAGATAGACCACGGTGTTTGTTCGGCCGGTTTTAATACCACACAGTTACCCGCAGCCAGCGCCGGTGCCAGTTTCCAGGCCGCCATTAACAGCGGGAAATTCCATGGAATAATCTGTCCAACCACGCCAAGTGGTTCATGGAAATGATAAGCCACTGTGTGCTGGTCAATTTCACCAATACTGCCTTCCTGCGCGCGGATCGCTGCTGCGAAATAACGGAAATGGTCCACTGCCAGCGGCACGTCGGCATTTAAGGTTTCGCGCACGGCTTTACCGTTGTCCCAGGTCTCGGCGACGGCAATTTGCTCCAGATGCTGTTCCAGCCGGTCGGCAATTTTCAGTAATAAGTTCGAACGGAAGGTCACCGAAGTACTGCCCCAGCTCACCTTGGCAGCATGGGCGGCGTCTAGCGCCAGTTCAATATCTTCGGCGGTGGAACGCGGGATTTGGCAAAACGGCAGGCCGGTGACCGGCGAAATATTATCGAAATACTGGCCTTTCACTGGTGCCAGCCATTCGCCACCAATGTAATTGCCATATTGTGCTTTGACGGCAACAATGGCGCCGTCTTGCCCAGGATTTGCATAAATCATCATCTACCCCGTGGATTTTGTTGTGATGGTCAGCTGGTCGATGCCATCTGCCTTGTCCACATGGATGTTATGCCTGCCGTCCGGCGCTGAACATTGGCCGGACGGACAGAAAAACCAGTACTAAAGTCGTAATTTGTTGCTGCCAGGTAGCAGGTTAATGTACCCGCAGCGTCGTATTATTTGTGAAAACTCAAATCCGGCGTGCCTTTAAAACAACCCAATATGTATGGAAAGCTATCGGTAATGTAGTAGCCGTAAGTGCCGTTGTAGGTCATGCCATTGCATTCATCTAACTGGCCAAGACCGGTGACATATTCGTAATCATCACGAAATTGCCCATCATAGTTGCCGCCCGGGCCTGCACTGCCAGATGGTCTGGTGCCTGACTTCAGCCGATAGCTCGATTTTACCTTGGTGATCACATCATTTACCGCAATGTAAGGCCCATAGATTGGATAACCGTCGGCGGCAAACCCCAGGACTGGCGAAGATTGGGTTCCTGCTTCGGCCGTATAAAATGCGTTGGGTGTACCGTGATAATGATAAGTACCATCAGGCTGGGAATGTGCATTGTGGCTGTCGACTTCGAAGCCATTGGCCTTATGCATAGGGTCATAGCGCCAGGGCGTTGCCATATCATTGCAGCCAACTTTGCCATTGCCGACGTTGTAACAACCTGCGGCGAGGATATCGACTTTCACGCCGTTTAATAAGATGGCATTGTCGACCTGTAAACTGAGCGGCGTGACAGTTGCTGCCATGGCAGGCTGTCTTGGTAACTCATAGTGATCGTCCTGTGCACTGACTTTATTCGGAAAGCTGTGCTCGCCATCATTAAAATGATGATGCGGGATGGCATTGGTCTGGAACAGACATTTTGTATCGGTCACACTGACCGTCAGCGCACCATTAAAATCGTTGTTATTGAGTACATCTTTTACCTGAGATTTGTAACTCGCCGCATAATCTGCACAGTTAACACTGCGATTGACAAAGATTTTGCCGGTAATGTCTTCAGGCTCTGCGCTGACGTTGCGAATAGCATCACCTGCAGCTTTTAATCGTTGCACTACTTGGCTGTGATCAGCATTCGATTTGAGTAAATCGGTTTGCTCATTGAGATCTTTTGCGATGTCATACAGCTGCTGAGTGCCATTAAGGTTCTGATGGAGTTTGTATTGCTGATCCCGAACTACCCAGCCCTGCACATCTTCACTGGAGAATTCGGAATAATTCACCGTTCTTGCTGATGGTGAGCCAGATTTCAGTAACGTAGCAAAACTATAACTATCATGGATGCGGGGGAGATCTTTACCCGCAACAGTCACTATAGTTGCGAAAAAGTCAGTGGTGTTGACCAGCGCAGGTTCACGCACCCCGGCGCGACTGACGTCTTGCCCGGCAACAATCATCGGCACCCGGATCCCGCCTTCATACAACGAATTCTTCGCATGATTGCTGCTGAACACACTGGCATCAACCACCTGTACCGGTGTGCCGTTATCGCCAATAAACATGATCAGGGTATTTGCTTTGGTGGTTGCATCCATCGTGTTGAGTAACCGGCCAATCTCCGTATCCATTGCCTCGACTGCGGCCAGATAGTAGTCACGTGGTCGTGCAGCAATATCTGCCGCCGTTCCGCTTAAATCCCGGCGTGAATGCAGCTCAGCCGGGGGTAAATGAAACGGTGTATGCGGCGCCGCATAAGCGAGCCATAAAAACCAGGGATCTGTTTGCTGTTTGTGGATCCAATCAAGGGCCAGATTGGTCACTTTCGTGGTGTGGTACTCAGTGCTGTTACTGCTGACGCCTTGGGTGATCATTGTCCAGTCTGTATACGAAGGCAGCACTCCGGTGATATTACCGGCGTAATAATCGACGCCACTGTCATTGGGGTGACTGTTGGCCGGCGCTGTACCGCCCAAATGCCATTTGCCAATCACAGCATTCTGATAAGCGGAAGTCTCAGTTTCACTGCGCAGATAACGTTGCAAGGTGATCGCTGCACTGTCCATTACGGCCGGCACAAAACTAATACCGCTATGGACCCCATGTTTACCGGTGATGATGCTGCCCCGGGTGGTGGTGCAGGCGGGCGTGGCCCAAAGGTTGTCAAACACAATGCCCTGACTGGCTAGTTTATCTAAGTTAGGGGTCAGCGCCTTGTTCGACTGAATGCCATAGCCGGACTGGCTAAAAGCATCGATGCCAAAATCATCGGCAATGATAAGTAAGATGTTTGGTTTGCGGCTGAGTACCGGGACTGCGGTGACAGTGGCTGTTGGCGCACTGCTGACTTGTTCCGTATTATTTTTACCGTCGGTATAATTGATCCGCACCAAAATAGTGGCGCCTACATCGGCAGTGCTGAGGGTGTAACTGGCTGCAGTGGCATTGGCTATCACCGTGTTATTGCGCAACCACTGATACTGAAAAACACCAAGCCCGTCAGCATCTGCCACTGTTGAAAGGATCGTTAGGGTGACGCCCTGTTGTGCAGCGCCCTGAATTTGTAATGTGCCGGTTGGTGCCGTATTCACAGCGGCCGGCGGTGTGCTGACCTCTGTCTTTTCGCCACCACCGCAAGCACAAAGCGTACAACTTAAAATGACCGCTATGACGTACCGCATGTTCCACCTCATGATTGGATAAACGCTCATGAGTATATAAATGGCACTGTCAGGATTCAGACGGCGCCAGGTAAATGCAAAGTAAATTCCTGATTTGAATAAAATTTAGAGAAAAATGGTACAAATCAAAACAAATGACAGCCATAGCTCTGATGAAACGACATACGCTTTGGTCAGTAGCCCCCATTTTGCGAGCGCTACTGACCGATGGCGTCAGCCGGTCGGATCCGTGATTAAATCGGTGCGCCCGGCGGTAGTTGTTTAGGTACAAATGCCGGTTGCCAGACCCCATGTTGCAGATACTGTTGCCACTGGCTTAAAAGCAACTGTGCCGTGCCATCGTCGCGTTTTTGCAGTTGTTTGCTAAGGCGGGTCAATTGTTCCAGTAATGTCGACCGTGCTTCCGGTGCCAAGTCTTTGTGGGTCAGGCTTTGCATCAGCTGGTAAAAAGCCACATGGCTGACGCGTTGGCGAATGAGGCCTGTGGCATCATCACCGCGAGCGGCCAGAATAGTCTGCTCAAGCACAGTGCCAAGCAGCGCATTCAGTTGCTGCTGACTGCTTAAGCGGTTCAGCCGCTGCGGGTGTAACAGCAGGCTCAGCGTATGATTAGCTGAGGCTTCGGCGGCAGACAGAGGGTCAAAGGCGAGGCCATTTCGACCCTGAAAACTCTCGCGGCCATCAGCATCGCCATAGGCTTTGGGTGGAATAAGCGCCAGCAGTTCTTGGGGCAGCGCCAGAAATTCCGGCGTCAGTGTGTCGAGCAACGCCGCCAATGCTGCTTGTTGTTGCTTGCTATCGACCCACTGAAAACCTTTCGGTTGGTCATAATCGCCTTTTAATTCATATTCATAATGCGCGCCGCCAATGAGTTTACTGACGGCTTCGACCTGATAACGATGCAGCGCATAAATCGGCACTAAGGCCTCATGCAGCGCCGACAAAGGCCGGTTGCTGGCGATATTATCGAGGCCAAATTGTTTGAGGGCTGTCGCCCGCACTTGTGAAAGGCGGGTTAGTTCTGTCACCGGATCAGCGCCGCTGTCCCATAAATGGCCGATAGCGCTGACGCCACCTTCCGGCCGGGCGTCTTCATCAGCCATATATTGCAAACCCTGTTGTTTGGCTTGCTGCACTAATGCCGCGCGTGCGCTTTCGTTGTAGTCGCCATAGCCATAAGCGATGGCATACAAATCCCATTCACCGAGGCCTTCACGATAGGCCTGGTCCAGCGCCAGTTTGCCATTGCGCAGGTCGACCTGCGGATGCGGATAATCCATCACAGTGGCGCGGCCATTGGCGCTGCCGGCAAAATTATGGATAAGGCCAAGTGTGTGGCCCACTTCGTGCGCTGCCAGCTGGCGAATACGCGCCAGCGCCATGTTTTTGGCCGCTTCGGTGCTGCCGTTTTGCTGATAAGGCGCCGTGAGGCCCGTTGCAATGAGGAAATCCTGCCGCACCCTGAGCGAGCCCAAAGTCACATGGCCTTTAATAATTTCACCGGTGCGCGGGTCGGTCACGCCATAGCCATAAGACCAGCCGCGGGTGGCCCGGTGTACCCACTGGATCACGTTGTAGCGCACGTCCATCGGGTCGGCATCTGCGGGTAAGTCTTTGACCTGAAAAGCATCTTTATAACCAAGCTTCAGATAAGCCTGGTCCCACCAGCCGGCACCTTGTTTCAGTGCTGTGCGTACCGGTTCCGGCACACCAGGGTCGAGGTAATAGACAATAGGTTCAACCGCTTCGCTGATTGCTGCGGCCGGGTCTTTTTTCTGTAAGCGGTGCCGTGGCAATAACCGCTGCACTATTGGCTGGTCAAAGGCGGTGGCGTAATCCATATATTCGACTTTCCAGTAGCCGGAATAAGGATGAAAGGCGCGTGGTTGATAGCCAGCCTCCGGCAGCGCCACCAGCGAATGGTGCAGATGCACAGTAATAGCTTCAGGCGCCGGCGTGACTTGTTTGACAAATTCACCGGCTTTGCTGCCGCTGTAAGTCACCATGGCTTCCAGTTCGGTATTGCGTGGGAAGGCTTTACTGCGTTTTAAATAAACACCGCTGCGGCTGGCATCCGGGCTGAAATTACCTTGTTGCTGCGCTTCCAGTTTGGCGCTTACCTGATGCATATCGCTTTGCAAAAACGCGGTGTAATCGACCAGCAGCTTGCCGCCATCGCTGGCCACCACCGGTAAACCGGCCAGCACTGAACTGGCAAAAGCTTCATCGATACTCTGACGCTCGGCCGGGTTGGCGGAATTGGCGCGGTAGTAGGTGTTGAGCTGCTTCAGCATCACCTTATTGCCAAATTGTTCAAACTGCACCAGCCGGGTGTCGCCAAGCTGACCGCGGTCCAGACCAATATCATTGGAACCAACGCCGCGCGGCAACGAACTCTGGAAAATAAATGGCTGCTCGAGCTTGTCGACCTGCAGATAGACCTTGTCGGTCTTGGCGTCATAATAAAAATCAAAATATCCGCTCTGATGTTGCATGCCTTTGGTAAAAGCTGCGATCGCCGATTTTTTGCTGGCGGCTGGTGTCTGCGCTTGGGTTTGTGCTGCGGGCTGGGTCGTGGTTGCAGCCGTATTGGCGCTTACCAGCATCGGCGCCAGTGCGGGCAACAGCAACAACAGGCGGGAAAATAAAACAGACTTCATCGGGCATCCTTGTGCTTGCAGGGCGGCGCAGTTAATCACTGCGCTATAGAGTGCAGTTAACATACAAGGTCCGTTGCTGCAAAAACAACCGCTAAATGAAAGGCTTCGGTGGATGGTGCTTGAGCGGCGATCAGTGGTGCTTGCCAATCAAGGCAGTCCGACAACAAAGGCCGGTTCACCAGTCGTGGCAAAACCAACACCGCCACCACTGCGTTCGCCCGTTCGCGCCTCCCGCGCTCACTCTTGAACGCTCACTCCGCGGCTGCCGCTGTTGGCTTTGTTGGAGCTTGGGGGCGTCAGCTTCGAGCGAATTGCAGACAATTAAATATGTTATGTACGGCGTGTGACGCCCAGCGCGCTTCGCTGACCGTACCTACACTCAAATCGTTGCGGTAGGTACGTGCAAGCGTCAGCGCCGCCGTACAAAAAATTAGTATATATTTTTCAAGGGGCTGCAACTGCCACACTCCAGCCCATCGACAAAACTCAGCCCAGGCTATCTGCGTCATACCAGACGCCGTATTTATCACCCAGCCACAAGTGCAGGCGAAACAGATAAGCGTTTGCCAGCAATAACAGACCGCCGGCTAATGCCGGTTCATTCCATAAGCCCAGTAAACAAAATCCAAAACCAAAACCGTGCGAAATCATTTCGACCCGAAAGGCCGCTTTGCGGCTGGGCCTGAAGCTAAAAAAATTCAGCGCAAACAGCCATTTCAGGCCGGTCGGTAACTGTTGCCAATGGGTGGATTTTTTATCCATGCTAAAGTGCTCCTGAGTTAAGGTGATCACATCAACTTCCAGCACTGCTGCCAGGCACTTGAGCGTCTCAGTGCTCGGTTTATGACCACTTTCAATACGCTGAATAGTCCGGACATTTAAGCCGGACATCTGCGCCAATTGTTCTTGCGACAACAAACGGCTCAAACGCAATTGCTTTAAAATCATGGCATCACCTTGCAGACAGTGCAGCAGCACCTTAGCGTTTTAGCATACCTGACGGTGACGACTCGTACCCGGTATTCACCTGACATCCGGCAGACAATGACCCGACAGTTGCCCGACATGGGCCTTATTGCAGGCTGTTTCGGTTTCATTGTTCAGTTTTGAGCGCTCGCTGCGCGGCCGGCTTTGTTGAAGTTTGGTGAATTTGCCTATGCGCGAAGATCCCGAGCGTCGCGGCAAAGCCAACACCGCCACCACTGCGTTCGCCCGTTCGCGCCTCCCGCGTTCACTCTTGATCGCTCACTCCGCGGCTGCCGCTGTTGGTTTTGTTGGAGTTTGGGAATAACAGCTTTGATCGAGAAACAGATTTTTGTAAAAGCCACGAAGCGACGAAACGAAATCATCGAATTCAGCCAACAACCCGTTGAAGCGAGCCGGTGAAAAATGTTGATTTGAGGTTTTAAGAAAACGAGTGTTTGAGTGCGGCGACGCTAGCGCCGCGCGAGTTGCGTTTTCGCCTCAAATCGGCATTTTTCAGCGGGCTTTCGAGCGTAACCGGGTGCGCCTTTTCTTTCGGTTCCTTTCTTTTGGCAAGGCAAAAGAAAGGAACTCACCGTTAGGTGAATTCTTTGCTAGACGGTCTTGCCGCAGAGGGAAAAAAGATAATTCATAAGACAACAGCCTCTAAGCCGGAGGACTGAACTGCAAACACTCAGCCCCCACTACCAGGCAACTGCAACAACGCAAACTCCTGCCACTCAACACCGTCTTCGCCGGCGTTCAGTTCGCCATGAAAATAATCCGGTTGGAGTACAAAATCGTCTTGTTGCAAGTTGGTGTGTGATTCGGCATAAAACGGCGAGGTGACTTGATCTGGCTGTGGCATAACAAAATCTCCGAAGAATAAACAAGAGGGCTTATTAAGCTATAGCGGATTTTACCGGAGGCGCAGAGAAAAAAACGCCGGCTCCGCCGGCGTGGGGAAAAGCTGGCTGCCGACTTTGCAGGGCAGGCGGCCAGCGAGGCTTAAAATGTGTAGTCAGCGCTTATTCGAACAAATAGCGTGCATGAAAACGCAAATGTTCTTCGATAAAGCTGCTGATGAAATAGTAGGAATGGTCGTAGCCGGGCTGAAAGCGGATATCGACTTTGGCGCCACTGCTGGCGGCTGCTTCAATCAGCGCTTCAGTGCGTAACTGGGCCGGGTAGAACTGGTCCTGCTCGCCCTGGTCTACCAACATCGGCGGCACCATGGTCGCTTTAGCCAATAAGGCACTGGCGTCGTATTCCAGCCAATCCGCAACGGAATCACCAAGATAGGTACTAAAGGCTTTGCGGCCCCAGTCACATTGGCTCGGCTGACAAATTGGCGAAAAAGCTGACACTGAGCGGTAAGCCGCCGGTTGACGCAGTGCCAGCACTAAAGCGCCGTGTCCGCCCATCGAATGCCCGCTGATCGACTTCACCTGTGTCAGTGGCAGCGCCACCGGCAAAATCGCCGGCAGTTCGCGGCTGATGTAATCAAACATCCGGTAATGCGCAGTCCAGGGGGCTTCGGTGGCGTTAACATAAAAACCAGCACCCTGACCCAAATCATAAGCCGGGTCGTTGGCGACCAGCTCACCACGCGGGCTGGTATCCGGGATGATCAGCGCAATACCAAGCTCTGCCGCGACGCGCTGGGCGCCGGCTTTGACCGAGAAGTTCTCGTCGGTACAGGTGAGGCCTGACAACCAATACAGCGCCGGCACTTTTTGTGTTTCAGCCTGCGGCGGCAAATACACCGAAAACTGCATTTTGCAGCTCAGCGTATTGGCAAAGTGTTCAAACTTCAGCTGGCGGCCGCCAAACAGACGGGATTCTGCCAGTTGCGTCAATGACATACTCAATTCCTTGTAAAACCGCCGGCAACCGGCTCTTTGTGCAAGATGCCGGCTCAACAGATTAAAAATGGATCACGGTGCGGATCGACTTGCCTTCATGCATCAAATCAAAGGCTTCGTTGATTTGTTCCAGTGGCATGGTGTGGGTGATAAAGGTATCCAGCTCAAACTCGCCATTAAGATAACGTTCAACATAATCCGGCAGTTCACTACGGCCTTTGACACCACCAAAAGCGGTGCCACGCCAAACCCGGCCTGTGACCAGCTGGAATGGCCGGGTCGAAATTTCCGCACCGCTTGGCGCCACGCCGATAATCACCGATTCGCCCCAGCCTTTGTGGCAGCACTCTAATGCCGAGCGCATCACATTGACGTTACCGATACATTCAAAAGAGAAATCGACACCGCCGTCGGTCATCTCAACGATGACGTCCTGAATTGGCTTGTCGAAGTTTTTCGGGTTGACCACATCGGTCGCGCCCAATTTCAGCGCGATATCAAACTTGGATTCGTTGATATCAATGGCGATGATACGGCTGGCTTTGGCCATCACAGCGCCAATCACTGCTGACAGACCAATGCCGCCTAAACCAAAAATCGCTACGGTATCGCCTTCCTTCACTTTGGCGGTATTCATTACCGCGCCCATGCCGGTGGTGACGCCACAACCAAGCAAACAGACTTTTTCCAGCGGCGCGGCTTTGTTGATTTTGGCTAAGGAAATTTCCGGCAGCACAGTGTGCTCAGCGAAAGTCGAAGTGCCCATATAGTGGAAAATCGGCTGGCCGTTTTTGGAAAAACGTGTGGTGCCATCCGGCATCAGGCCCTGGCCCTGGGTGGCGCGAATGGCCTGACACAAGTTGGTTTTACCGGACAAACAGAATTTGCATTTGCCACATTCCGGTGTGTAGAGCGGAATCACATGGTCGCCGACCGCAACGCTGGTGACACCTTCGCCGACGGCTTCAACAATACCGCCGCCTTCATGGCCGAGAATACAAGGGAATTTGCCTTCAGAATCAGCGCCCGACAGCGTGTAGGCGTCGGTATGGCAGACGCCGGTAGCGATGATACGCACCAGTACTTCGCCTTGTTGCGGCGGCATTAAATCGACTTCTTCAATCGATAACGGCTGGTTTGGGCCCCAGGCGACGGCGGCGCGGGTTTTGAGCATTTGCATGAGTTTGTTCCTGTTTAAACATTGGCTGGGGCTTGTTGCCGGCTTGCATAGCAACTCGCTTTGGTTTTAGCCCAGCACAGGCACCAGAGTATGATGCATTGTAATTTTTTCTTAATCGAAGATAATCAGGCAAAAATGAAAATGAGTTTTGCATAAATGAAAGAATGGCAAGGCGTGTCCGAATTTGTGGCGGTGGCGGAATTGGGCAGTTTTTCGGCGGCGGCGCGCCAGCTCGGCATGTCGGTGGCGCAGGTCAGCCGCAATGTGCGTGAGCTGGAGCAGCGCCTGCAGGTATTGTTGTTGCAGCGTACTACGCGGCAGGTGCATCTGACTGAGCCTGGCACTTTGTATCTGCAGCAGTGCCGGCCTTTGTTACATGGTCTGGCACAAGCTAATCAGCAGTTGCTGGATTTACAGGGGCAGCCGTCAGGCCTGATTAAACTGACCGCGCCGGTGTTTTACGGTGAAACGGTGATTGCACCGTTACTGCATGATTTCTTGCAAAAATACCCGCGGTTGCAGCTGGAAATGGATTTGACCAATGCCCAGCTCGATTTGGTCAAAGGCGGCTTTGATTGTGCGATCCGGCTTGGCCAGCTCAGTGATTCTGGTTTGCAGGCGCGAAAACTTGGCAGCCGCCGCGCTTTTCTGGCGGCAAGCCCGGCGTATCTGGCCGAACAAGGCATCCCGGCGCAGCTGAGTGACCTCAGTCAGCATCGTTGTCTGGTCGGTTCAGTCGAGTATTGGCGTTTTGAACAACAAGGGCAAAAACTGCAAATCCGGCCGACGCCGTATATCAAATCCAATAGTGGTGTCGCCTTGACGGACGCGGTGCTGAAGGGCCTTGGCATTACGCAACTACCGGATTATTACCTGTTGCCGCATCTGCAGCAGGGCACTTTGGTGGAATTATTGCCAGAGCTACAACCCAAAGACGACGGCATCTGGGCCTTGTATCCGCTCAATCAGCATTTGCCACAGAAAGTCCGCTTGTTGCTGGACTATCTGCAGCAAATGCTGCTGCAATAATAAGGGGCGTGACCAGACGCATGGCCGCGCTGCTGAGGCGTGCTGGCTAAGCCACACTGTCAGCGATGGCTGGATTGGTCTTTTTCAGTTTAAAGTCCTCCAGCACCAAATAGAGCACCGGGATCAGCAATAAGGTGATCACAGTAGCGAACAGAATGCCAAAAGCCAGCGACACCGCCATCGGCACTACCACTTTTGCTTGCAGACTACGTTCCAGAATGATTGGTGCCAGGCCCAGAAACGTAGTAAGCGAGGTCAGGATGATGGCGCGGAAACGTTGCGTGCCGGCATCGACCACCGCGTCCCTTAAGGCGACACCCCGTTCACGCGCTTCGTTGACAAAGTCGACCATGATCAGGCTGTCATTGACGACCACGCCAGCCAGCGCAATCAAACCAAACACCGACATTATGCTCATGTCGAGGCCCAGTACGACATGACCGACCATAGCCCCAACCAGACCAAAGGGGATCACACTCATGATCAGCAGCGGTTGTGAATATGACTTCAGAGGCACTGCCATCAGCGCATAGATGCAAAATAACGCCAGTAAGGCCGCCAGCATCAAATCACGAATGGCATCGGATTCTTCCAGACTTGCGCCACCGAGGCTGGTTTTCAGGCCCGGATATTGGTCCGGTAGCGTCTTTAAGATACCTTCCTGCAGTTCCTTGATGACCTTGCCTGGTTCAACCCGGCTTTTATCTACAGCGGCGCTGACCGTGACGGCTCTGACGCCATCAACACGGGTGATCGCACTATAAGACGGTTGCAGCGTGTAGCTGGCGATTTGGCCAAAAGGTACTTCGCCACCTGCGGCGGTGCGGATCCGCATCGATTCCAAAGCCCCCAATGACGAGCGCTCCGAACGCGGATAACGCACCATCACTTTGACTTCTTCACCGTCGCGTTGCAGCCGCTGTACTTCTGCGCCATAAAAGCCGTAGCGCACCTGGCGGGCCAGATCGGTCAGGCTGATGCCCAGCAAATCCGCTTCCGGTTTTAATGCCAGTACGATTTCATCGTTGCCGCCAAACAGGTTGTCGTCGATATCAAATACGCCGTCATATTGCGCCAGCGCCTTTTTCAGTTGCTCGGTGGCAGCTTGTAATGAGGGTAAGTCAGAACCCTGGATTTGCAGTGACAAATCACCGCCCTGACCGCCGCCCCCCATAGACGCCGCATTGATTTTAAAGCTTTTTACACCCGGAATTTCCGGCACTTGCTCACGCCAGCGATTGGCAATTTCAAAACCGTCAATTTCACGGCCTTCACTTTTTTCCAGTTCAACCACCAGTTGGGCATTGGTGTCACTGTTCAGAAATGCCAGGCGGTGACGTACCACGTCCTGATTATATTCACGGCCGAGTTCGGTATTGGCCCGTTGCAGTGCGGCTTCAATTTGTTTTAACGCAGCCGCGGTGGCAGGCCCAGAAGCGCCTTCTTCCATTTGCAGGTTGGCCTGGATAAAGTCGCTCGGTAAGTTCGGGAAAAACACCCAACGGACAAAACCGCCGCTAATCAGACCAAAGGTCAGGATTAAGGCCGCACTGAATGCCGCCATGGTGATATAGCGATTGTCTAAACAGGCCAGCAGCCAGGGGCGGTAGCGCTGTTCAATAAAATTCTGCAGACTGCGGCTGGTTGCTTCACGCACTTTGCGCAGTTGATCACTGCCAAAGCGGCCTAAGGCGTACAGGCCGGTTTTTTGCCGGTCCCAAGGCTTGGTATTCATCCGCACCAGATGCGCCGGCAGGATAAATTTCGACTCAACAATAGATAACAATAAGCACAACACGACGACCCAGGCGATCGAGCCCCAAATCGCCGACTGGGCGCCGCCGACCATCAACATCGGCGCGAAAGCCGCGACCGTAGTCAGCACCCCAAAAGTCGCCGGCGTCGCGACCTTCAGTGCGCCGCGGATCACCGCCTGTTCGGATTTGCCGTGTTTTTCCATTTCACTGTAGGCACTTTCGCCGATGATAATCGCATCGTCGACAACAATGCCGAGCACCAGAATAAAACCAAACAAACTGATCATATTAATTGAGACGTCGAACCACGGCAGAGGCAGCAGGGCGAGGGCGCCGAGGAAACAAATCGGGATCCCCATCATGACCCAAAAAGCGATGCGGAACTCGAGGAAAATCGTCAGCGAAATGAGCACTAACAACGCCCCGGCAATCATATTATCAGTCATCAGATCTAACCGGCCTTGCAGGTAGTAACTGGCATCGCCCCAATAATCGAGGCTGACTGTATCAGGTAAGGTTTGTTTGCGTTCGGCGACATATTCTTTGACTGATGCGGCGATTTTTAACGTGTTGTCATCGCCAATTGCGTCGACCCGCAGCGACACGGACGAACTGCCATCAAATGTACTGAACCGTTCGCTTTCGGTGAAATCGTCGCGGATCGTGGCTACGTCGCTGAGCATCACCCGGCTGCCATCCGGTTTTTTCAACAGCACAATGCGGGAAAAATCAGCAAAGACATAAGCCTGACCCTTGGCGCGCAGTAGCATATTGCCATTTTCGGCTTTGACCGCACCGCCTGGTAAATCGACAGAACTGGCGCGCACCGCAGCCACCACTTGCTCGAAGGTCAGCCCATATTCACGCAGCCGTTGTTCCGGCATATCAATGCGAAATTTCATACGGGCGTGGCACCGCACAACCTCGACTTTATTAATGCCCGGACGCAGTTTCAGTTCATCCCGGATATCTTTTGCCAGCTCTTTTAAGCCTGCTTCCGCGACAGTGCCGTGCAGCGACAACCACATGACGTTACTGGTAAAACGGGTGCGGTAGACCACTGGTTTTTCCGTTTGCTCCGGCAGCGACGAAATGGAACCGACCTGCGTTTTAATTTCATCCATCACTTCCTGAATGTCATAACCGCTGTCTACTTCGGCAATAACGGTTGCAAGCCCTTCGCTGGCGGTGGAGGTCAATTTTTTAATACCATTGACCTGACGCAGACTTTCTTCAATTTTATCAATGACACCGGATTCAACTTCCTGCGGTGCGGCGCCGAGATATGGCACCCGGATCGTCACCTGTTCCAGTTTAATTTCCGGAAAGACCTGCTTTTTAATGGTAAAGACTGAGGCCAGGCCGGCCAGCACCAACAGCATCATCAATAAGTTTGCGGCGACATGGTTCCTGGCGAACCAACCGATGGCTCCTGCGTTGTCGCTCATGGCTGATTCGCTCCCTGTGCTGTGGCTGGTTTGGCAGCGGCGTCTGAGGTGTTTTCTATCCGTACCTGCATGCCCGGGAGCGGATTGGCCAGCGGTGAAATCACCAATTGGTCACCGTTTAGGGTGCCGCCGGCGATGTAGGCAAACGCCTGATCGGCGCGATCAAGACGAACCTGGCGCAGCTGCAACTTTAAGTCTTTATCAGCCACCAGTACTTGTTCACCTGGTTTGAGCAAGTGCCGGGGTAATTGCATCACATCATTGGCGGTACGACCGGCAATTTTCGCCTGCACAAATTGGCCAAAACGCAGCGGCGTGCCTGCTTGATTGCGCGTCGGTACGGATCACTCAGCTCGGCGACGGCATGGATCACCCGGCTCTGACTGTCCAGAACGCCTTCAGTACGAACCAGGGTTGCAGCCCATTGCTGGCCGGTATCGTCACTGAGCAACACGTCAAGCTGTAACCGGGTCTGGTCCGTGACGCCCAAGTCTTTTAAATCAGCCAGCGTCAGTGGCAAACGGATTTCGGCCACCGCGGTATCGAGCAGCACCCCAAGCTGACTGCCCCGACTGACGAACTGGCCTAAGTTGGCTGCCCGGCTTTTTACCATACCGCTATAGGGTGCGCGGATTTCAGTACGGCTTAAATCACGGCGTGCTCTTTCTACATCCGCTTCTGCACTATTCACTTTGGCGAGTGCACTGGCCAGCTGCGGTTTGCGCAGACCCAATGCCGGCGCTTTGCCGCTGGTAAAGTTCAGCCAGTCGCGCTCAGCAACTTTGGCGCGGGCGCGCTCTTCTTCCAATGCTGCTTTGGCGATTGCCAGTGCTGCTTCTGCGGCTTTCACGGCAGTCTGATAGTCTGCCGGTTCGATGCGGACTAAAACGTCTCCGGCCTGAAAGAAACCGCCGGCGACAAAGGCTTCCGCAATCGCAATGATTTTGCCGTTGACTTCACTGACCAGCGCGGTTTCCGTTTTGGCCTGCAGCGAGCCCTGCGAAGACACCTGATAAACCACATCTTTAAAAGCAAATGGTTGCAGGCTGACCAAAGGAGGTAATCGTGGCTCAGTTTTTTTCTCCGGCGCTTTTCGCGCCATCGACAAGCCAACGGTTGCGGCAATTGAAAGGACAAGGATGATGCTCACCCATAACCACTGGCGATTTTTTTTCTGTTGCATAAGGCTCTGCTGTCTGCTGATAGGACGATAACGAGTATAGTAACGAAGCAGATACAAAGTAGTTCATCAGAAATCATCAGCCAATTGTTACAAATTGCTTCAAAGCGCAGGGGAGCGCGCGTATGCCAAAACAACGCAGGTCAGAAAACACAACGCGGAGACAGCGACCAGAGACAGCAACACAAGTCGCTGTCTCTGCGGATCTTCAGGCCCGGCCGCGGGTGGCGGTGGCGGGTGAAATGCGGGCTGCTATCAACGCCGGGTAACTGACTGCCAGCTGCCCGACAGCCAACAGGGCGGCGCAACCAATCAACAGCAGCCCCGGTGTCAGTGGTGTCATGGCGAAGGTACTGACCAGCCAGATATTCAGGCCAATAGCGCCACCAATTCCCAACACCACACCGACGCTGCTAATCAACAGATTCTCCAGCATAAAAAACCGCATGATTTGCCACTGACTGGCACCCAGCGCGCGGCGCGTGCCGATTTGGCGGGTGCGACGGTTGATGCTGAACATGGCCAGACCAACAATGCCAAAACCGGTGATCAGCGTCAGCACGATAATCACGGTCAGCAGGATATTGTTGGTGGCCTGATGTTCGCGGTAACTTTCTTCCCGGGTTTCCGTCATGGTTTTGACGTTGCGGATAATGCGTTGTTTGTCGCTGTCAGCCAGCATTTTTTCAATCTGTGGCATCAGCGCATCGCGCCGGCCCGGCTCAGTGCGGATAAATAACCGCGAACCTTTGTTTTCCAGCTGGCTCGGTACCAGTGACGCATTTTCAGTGTTGTCCCAGCCATTCCACGGTGACTGCAGACTTTTGACAATACCGGTCACCTGCATTGGGTCATGGTTATTGATATACACGGTCTGGCCCAGCGCTTTTTTCCAGTCGCCGTCAAACAGCTTTTCCGCCAGGTTTTGCGTGATGATGATTTTCGGCGGCCATTTATTGCTGGAGCGTTCACGCCAGCCAATATCGCTGTCGCTGAAGTTCTCGCCGGCCAGCAGCTCTACGCCAAGCGCAGCAATACCTTGGGTATCGACAAAATAAATCGCGGTGCCGGTGCCGTCGACATCATCACCCGGCTTGGTTTGCAGGCCCATCGACCAGCCGCCGCCACTGAGTGGGATGGCATTGATTTGTGTCGCTGCAACCACGCCCGGTGTTTTGCGGATCTGATCTAAATCCCGCGCCAATGCACTTTGCAGCGGATAGTTTTCACCAAACACAGTGTTGCTTAAATAAAAAGTGTTTTGCTCATCGACGCCGCTGGCTCTGGCCATCTGGCGATTACGCTCCTGCATCATAAAGATGGCGTTGACCATAATGGTCAGGGTCAGGGCGATTTGCAGCGCAATCAATAAAGCGCCGATTTTGTTACGCATTAAAGCGCGTAGCATAGGTCCGAGTTCTAACATGGTCAGCTCCTTATTGCGCTTTGAGTTGTTGTGACGGCTGCACCTGACAGGCGCGCCAGGTTGGATAAAGACCGGCCAGAATACTGGCGCCAATCGCCAATGAAATCGCCAGCAGCACCATGTTGAAATCCAGCACCGCCAGTTCCGCCATCCAGTCGCCATACATGGATTTGACTGCTTCTAAACCGAGCCAGGCCAGTGCTAAACCCAATAAACCTCCAGCCAGGCCAATACAGCCGGATTCGACCAGATGTTGCAGGAATAAATCGCGGCGGCTGGCGCCTAAGGCCTGACGCACGCCGATTTCACTGGCTTTGCCGAGGAATTTGGCCAGCAGCAAACCCACGGTATTGAGCAGGCAAACGGTTAAAAACATCAGTGCCATCGCCATCATCATGCTGGCATCTTCTGACACCACTTCGCGTTGTTCCAGCCAGGTCATCACGTCGCTTAACTTGTTGTTGCGGGTGCGGGCGAAGCGGCCGAATTTATGCTGTTCGTCGGCATAAGCATCGATATAACTTTGGTACTGCTCCACGTCTGATTTGGTTGGTAATTCCACCCACAGCTGGGTCCAGATACATTCAGAATCGAGGTAAGCTTTAAAGCCGGATTCGGTCGGTTTCCAGCAATTGTTATTGCCGGACTGGCCCAAAATTTGTTCGGCCATCAGGCTGAATGGCACAAAAAACTCTTCGCTGTCCTGAAAGGCGCCGGTGCTGATGTCATAAAAGCGCGGCTGTGGCTGCCAGCGTTTAATCACGCCAGCGATGCGGAAATCTTTGCCAGCCAGGCGCAGCGTCTGACCGGTGGAGTCTTTGCCGCCAAATAAGCGCTCATTGATTTCTGCGGTGATCACCACGACAAATTCTTTATTTAAATCGGCCTGTTCATCCCAGCCACTGCCGTATAAAAACGGTACGTCAAACATTGGGAAAAAATCGGCGCTGTTGGCGCGGCCTTGTGCCATAAACGGCAGCGCTTCTTTGTCCGCGGGCTCAATCACGCCGGCCGCACCGGTGGCGATACTCTGACGCGGCGCTTTTTTTGCCTGCCATAAGGTGGTGGCGTCGCGGTATGTCAGTTGGTCCGGCGGGTCGCCGTTGTCAAAATACGGGTCATTCGGATCCCAGGCATCTAACTGCACATAAAACAGCTGGTCGCTTTTTTGCGGAATAGGGTTGGCCGACATCAGGTAATTCACCGTGATGGTGGTCATGGCCGCGCCAATGCCAAGCGCGATCGCCAGTACCATCAACAGGCTCATGCCCCAGGTACGTTTTGAGCTGAGCCAGGCCAGCTTCAGATAATAACTGAACATCACGCCTCCTCAGACCGCTGCCAGATTGTGAATATTGTGATGGTGCTGGCCTTGCATCAGTTCCTGCGCATGGCCGTCTTTGATAAAGATCTGCCGTTTCGCGCGCGCGGCTAAGCTGTTGTCGTGCGTGACCATCAAAATGGTGGTGCCGTTGGCGTTAATGTCTTCCAGCAAACTCATCACCGACTGCGCCATGCTGGAATCGAGGTTACCGGTTGGTTCGTCGGCCAGTAAAAAGCGGGGCGAGGTGGCCAATGCACGCGCAATCGCCACCCGTTGCTGCTGGCCGCCGGATAACTGCGACGGCAGATGTTTCATTCTTGATGCCAGGCCAACCTGGTCCAGATGATATTCAATGCGTTTTTTCCGCTCCGCAGCATTAAAACCGCGATAGCGCAGTGGCACGTCGACATTATCGAACAGGTTTAAATCTGGGATTAAGTTAAAGCTTTGAAAGATAAAACCAATTTTTTGGTTGCGCATCCGTGAGCGGCCTTTATCGTCCAGCTTGCTGATGTCTTCGCCATCGAGCCAGTATTCGCCGGAGGTGGAGCTTTCCAACAGGCCCGCGATGTTTAAAAAGGTGGTTTTGCCGGAGCCGGACGGGCCGGTCACGCTGACAAAATCGCCTTCGCCGAGGTCCAGATTAATGTCGCGAAGGGCGTGAGTGACCACGTTGTCGGTGGCAAATGATTTACTGATGTTTTTCATGCTGAGCATAGATTCTCCTGTGGGCGTGGCCCGGCTGCAGTATTCATTGTGTGTTAGTTCAGTCGCTCTAATTGAGTTGCACTGTGCTGGCGCCCTGAAAAATGTCAGTGCCAGAGGTGATGATTTGGTCGCCGGTTTTCAGCCCGGTCAGGATCTCCACCGCATTAATGCTGCGCGCGCCAGTTTCGATCGGGGTTTTCACCGCCAGACCGTCCCGCACCAGATAAGCAAAACGACCGTTGCTGCTATCCAAAAACTGACCACGTGCCACCTGCAATACCGCAGGGCGTTGTTCCAGCAGAATACGGCTGGCGAGGCGTTGGTTTTGCCGCAACGACGTTGGCGCATCTTTAGTGAAACGCACTCGTCCTTTCACTTGGTTTTCAAACACTTCCGGTGAAATCGTTACGAGTTTGCCGGCGTAAACCTGGCTTTCAACTGTCACTTCTACCGGCAGACCGATGCTAAGGTCATTGGCATAACTCTCCGGTACGGCGATCTCAACTTCAAACTGGCTTAAATCCACCACTGATAACATCAGCTGGTTTTTGATGATGTAAGTTTTATTTTCCACCGCGAGATTACCCAGCAGGCCATCGACCGGCGAACGCACGTTCAGGCTGTCGACCTGACGCTGATAATCGCCAACCAGCAGTTGCTGGCGTTGCAGAGCCTGCGCCAGGCTTTGCAACTCAAATTCGAGGTTTTCTTTATTCAGAACTGCGTCTTCAACGGCGTGACGATGCTGTACTTTGGCGGTATCCAAATCATCCCGCGCTTTTTCAAAGTCAATCTGACTGATGGCTTTGAGTACATAACCCTGCTCAGCCCGGCGTTTTTCCCGATCAGCAGTCGTCAGCGTGACTTGCGCGATATCCACTGCTTTTTGGTCGGTTAGCTGCTGTTTTTTCGCCAGAATTTTTTGTCGGTCATAGCTGGTTTGCAGACTGAACAATGTCGCTTGTTCTTGTTGCAACTTGTTGTTGAGTTCCGGGCTGTCCAGCGTGGCGAGGATCTGACCTTTTTTCACTTCAGTGCCGGCATCGAGCAACAAAGTCACTGTGCCTTCAGCCGGGGCATACAGTTTCGGGCTGACTGCAGCCACCACCTGGCCCTGTGCGGAAATATCCCGGGTAAAATCGGCGGTTTTGACGGTGTCGATGCGTACGCGCGATAGCGGTACCGAGATATCAGATTGTGACCAGCTTTGCACGGCTGGCAACACCAGCCACAGCAGCATGCCGGCACCGGCTAGGGCAAGCACCGGCCAGGTCCAGCGTGGTTTCGATCGGGGCGTGCGCAGTACTTCATCCTGTGCACTGGTATCAGCAATTTTCATCAGCAATTCCTCATATAATTGCCAATGAGTCAGTGCAGTGCGGGAAATGGTTGGGATCGCGCTGACAAAAACATGTAACGAAATATGTCAGAAGACCATTTCGACAAGCAGATCAGCGCGGGACTGTGCGCCGGCCAGTCAGTTGCGGTAGAATCCGCCGCCTTTGCTTTATCCGGCTTCAGGAGAAACTCCGCATCATGCTGCTGTTGATCGACAACTACGACTCTTTTACCTGGAACCTGGTGCAGTATTTTGCTGAGCTGGGGCAACAGGTCGTGGTGAAACGGCATGATGAGATTGATTTGGCTGGTATTGCGGCGTTAAAGCCTGACCATCTGGTGATTTCGCCCGGCCCCTGCAGTCCGGACCAGGCTGGTATATCGCTGGCTGCGATCACGGCGTTTGCCGGCAAGTTGCCGATATTGGGCGTCTGTCTGGGCCATCAGGCGCTAGCACAGGCGTTTGGTGCAAAGATCATCCGTGCCCGTCAGGTCGTACATGGTAAAAACTCGCTGATCCGCCATGATAACAGTTCGGTGTTTTGTGGCCTGAACAATCCGCTTAGTGTCACGCGCTACCATTCGCTGATCGTCGACAAAACGTCATTGCCGGCCGCCTTTCGCCTGACCGCCTGGACCGAATCCGCCGACGGTGATATCGATGAAATCATGGGCATTGCGCACCGTCATTTGCCGCTGCATGGTGTGCAGTTTCATCCCGAAGCCATTTTGACCGAACAAGGCCATCAGTTACTGGCTAATTTTTTGGCTGAACACCACAACTGAAAAGGCGCCAGCATTGACAGCGCAGGCTTTGGCACCGCACACTGAGGGCATCAGTAAAAAAGAAATAAAGCGGTTCCATGTCGTCAATTGCTCAAGTGCAACAACAGCGTTTTTTTGATTGCATCCTCGAAATAAAACCCGATCAAACGCGTTACGGTTACAAGCGCCAGGCCCAAAAAATAGCGAATGCGGCGGCACGGCCCCAGCAAGCCACAGCAGGCCGGACATTGCTCGATATTGAACAGCAGGCCGCCTTTAACCGTCAGGCGGGGGCAATCGCCAAACAACAATTTGTTGAATTTACCCAGGCGCATCTGCACGACCAGGTCGCTGAAGAATTGTTTTTGAAGCTCGGCAAGTTTGACACTATTGCCAGTACTGTATTTAACCTGGCCGATGGATTTCCGGCCGTGTTGGATGTGCTGAGTGCCCGGGCACTGACCCTGAGCCAGTTGGAAACTCTGATAAGCCCAGTGGAATGGCTGAAAGAAGATTTACTGAAACTGGTGAATCAACCGCAATACCGCAATAAAACCCCGTCCGGTAATTTTATTAAAGAGATTAAGCCAGCATTAGGATTGCTGGGGCTTGAAGCGATGCAGCAAGTTCTGCCGGTCTTTGCGCTAAAACGATCTTTACCCCATGCCACCGATCCTTTTACTGGTTTTAAAGGGCAAATCTGGCAATACAGTATTGCCGTCGCGCTGGCGGCTCAGCGTTTAGCCGAAGAAACCGGCGAAAACCCATTTGTGGCTTATTGCGCCGGCTTGTTCCACTCGTTGGGATATCTGGTGGTGGCGCGCACCTATTTACGCACCTATCAGCAGGTGAAACAGGCTGCCATGCTTAAATCCCGTGACGCCCGGGATACTGAACTGACGGATGCACTGGACAGTCTGGATGCGGATGCCAGTTTCCTCAATTCCTGTTTTCAGGAATTTTCCGCCAATATCAGCGCCGATCTGGTAGCGAAGTGGGGCTTAAAACGCGTCCCGCTCAGTCAGGTGCTGGATCAGTTCGCCGAAGGCGTTGGTTTTAGCGGCGCCAGCCGCCTGACGCAGATCGTGCATCAGGCCGTATATTTTGTGCAGGCGCAAACGTTGCGCAAGCATAAATTGCTGACCGACGCGGAAGAGCTGCAATGGATGCAGGATGTGCAGATCCGGCCGGAACATCGCCAGCTGTTGCAACAAACCCGCTTAGATCGGCTGGATATCGACTAAATTGGCAGACTGATACAGATCAGACCAGATTATTTTCACCATATTCATGCAACAGCCGGCCCCGCCGGCTGTTGTGCTTATGTAGCGCGCCAGCACTGAGCCGGCGCCTGCATACGGAAACAATGAGTTGCTTAGTTATTCACCTGAACTGCAAATCTATCTGCAGCCCTTTATTCTCGCGCGTTTCAACGTTTTTTAACCAAGACTTTGCGGTTTTTTTCTGTAATACTGCCAAATAATTCTGAATAAAAATCTGCCGTAATTTTGCATAATTGCATAAGCCAATCACGGCCTCCCGCACTCAGAGGAACTTACCATGTCAGCAGCTATACCCGTTACCCGCGCCTTGTTTGATGAAGTGATGGTGCCGAACTATGCACCGGCGCCAATTATTCCGGTACGGGGCAAAGGCTCCCGCGTCTGGGATCAGGACGAGCGCGAGTATGTCGATTTTGCTGGCGGTATCGCCGTGAGTTCGTTGGGTCATTGTCATCCTGCACTGGTCAATGCACTGACTGATCAAGCCGGTAAGCTGTGGCATTTAAGTAATGTAATGACCAACGAACCGGCATTGCGGCTGGCGAAACAGCTGGTTGACCATACTTTTGCTGAAAAAGTGTATTTCGCCAACTCTGGCGCTGAAGCTAATGAAGCGGCGCTGAAACTGGCGCGGCGCTGGGCGCTGGAAAAATTCGGCGAGCACAAACAAGACATCATCTCTTTTGGCAAAAGTTTCCACGGCCGGACCTTTTTCACCGTGACCGTCGGTGGTCAGGCCGCCTATTCAGACGGTTTCGGGCCAAAACCTGCTGCTATTATGCATGCTGAATATAACAATCTGGACAGCCTCAAAGCGTTGATCTCCGCCAATACCTGTGCCGTCATCATGGAACCGGTGCAAGGCGAAGGCGGCATTATTCCTGCTACTGCCGAATTTATTGCCGGTGTTCGTGAACTCTGTGATGCACACAATGCGCTGCTGATTTTTGATGAAGTGCAAACCGGTGTTGGCCGTAGCGGCAAATTGTATGCGTACATGCATACGCCGGTAGTGCCGGATATTCTGACCAGCGCCAAATCACTCGGCGGCGGTTTCCCAATCGGCGCAATGCTGACTACCACTGCCATTGCCTCACACCTGAAAGTCGGCACTCACGGTTCAACTTATGGTGGCAATCCGCTGGGTTGCGCTGTGGCTTATGCTGCTATTGATACCATCAACCAGCCTGCAGTGTTAGATGGCGTGTTAGCCAAAGAAGCGCTGTTTCGTGCCGAACTTGCGAAAATCAATGATAAATACCAGGTATTCAGCGAAGTTCGCGGCCAGGGGCTGTTATTAGGCGCCGCGCTGAACGAACAGTACAAAGGCAAATCGCGTGAATTCCTGTTAGCGGCGGCAGCTGAAGGACTGTTTGTGCTGATGGCCGGTTACGACGTAGTGCGGTTTGCGCCAAGTCTGGTGATCCCGGACGCAGATATTATCGAAGGCATGGCACGCTTTGAACACGCGGTGGCGAAAGTGGTGCAGGGTTAAGCACCAACACCCCCGAATCTGCATGAGCATAGCTATCTATGCGATTGTGGTGAGTGAAGGCGGCCAACACCCCCGAATCTGCAAGGATGAAGGGTAAAACGAAGCAACGGCGGCTGCCAACAACAATAACAAGCCGCCGGATAAAGCAAAACACTGCGGGATTGAAGCCCCCGCCCCAATCACGAGGAAGCGTCCTATGATGGTGATCCGTCCAATCCGCGCCACAGATTTCCCGGTGCTGTATGAAATGGCGGTGGAATCCGGCCATGGATTTACCTCATTGCCGGTCAATGATGAATTGCTGCAGCGCAAAATTAAGCGCTCGGAGCAGAGTTTTCGCAAAGCCGTCAGTACCCCTTGCGATGAGGGCTATCTGTTTGTGCTGGAAGACTTAGCAACCGGCGAAATCTGTGGCACCAGTGCCATTGAAGCCGCAGTGGGCCTGGATGATGCGTTTTATAACTATCATCTGGGCAAGGTTGTCCATACGTCGCGTGCGCTTGGCGTGTACAAAACGGTGGATATCCTGACGCTGTGCAATGACTACACCGGTGCAACTGAGCTCTGTACATTATTCCTGCGTGAACACAGGCGCGAGAAAAATAGCGGCAAAATGTTGTCGCGGTTTCGCTTTTTGTTTATGGCGGAATTTCGCGAGCGTTTTTCCGACCGCATCATCGCCGAAATGCGCGGCGTGTCAGACGACAACGGCAATTCACCATTCTGGGAATGGCTGCAGGAACACTTCTTTTCGGTCGATTTCCCGACGGCGGATTACCTGACCGGCATTGGCCAAAAAGTTTTTATCGCAGAGCTGATGCCGAAATACCCGATTTACGTCAGTTTGCTCAGTAAAGAAGCGCAGGCAGTGATTGGCAAAGTGCATGAAAAAACCCGACCGGCGCTGCAACTGCTGCAATCTGAAGGTTTTTCTACCACTGGTTATGTCGATATTTTTGATGCGGGCCCAACGGTCGAAGCCAAGCTCGAACATATCCGCACGGCGCGCAACAGCCGTCGGCTGCAAGTACGCATCGCGCCGGTCAGTGGCGGCCAGCCTTATCTGGTTTGTAATACCGACCGCGAGAATTTCCGTGCCAGCTGGACCCATCTGCATGTCGCAGAGACCGCTACAGAAGTGAATCTGCCGGCCGAGTTTGCCGAAGCGTTGCAGGTTAGTGATGGTGACTGGGTGCGTTTAGCCCGTTTATAAGCCCGTTTTGAAGGAACAGTGTAATGACACAACAAGTACAATGTATTAACGGTCAGTGGCTTGCGGGCGAAGGTCTGTTATTCAGTTCGATTGATCCGGCGAAAAACCAGCAGATCTGGCAAGGTCAGGCAGCCTCAGAACAACAGGTTGATCAGGCATTTCGGGCGGCCCGAGCTGCATTTGATGCCTGGGCTGACCTTACTTTTCATCAGCGCGCCGATTATATCCGCGCCTTTGGCCAGCAACTGAACGAACACAAAGAAGCACTGGCGTACTGTATTGCTGAAGATACCGGTAAGCCATTGTGGGAAACCCGCACCGAAGTGGCCGCGATGATTGGCAAAGTGGATATCTCTATCCGGGCTTATCAGGAACGCACCGGCGAAAAAGAAAATCCGATGCCACAAGGCCGCTCTGTGCTGCGGCACAAACCGCACGGCGTGGTTGCAGTATTTGGCCCTTATAATTTCCCGGGCCATTTACCGAACGGTCATATTATTCCAGCGTTACTTGCGGGCAATACTGTGGTGTTTAAACCCAGTGAAATGACGCCAAAAGTAGCCGAAATGACGGTCAAATTATGGCAGGCGGCTGGCTTACCGGCCGGTGTGCTGAACTTACTTCAGGGCGAAGTGGTGACCGGCAAGGCGATTGCGGCGCATCCCGAACTGGACGGCTTGTTTTTCACTGGCAGTTCACGTACCGGGCATTTTTTACATCAACAGTTTGCCGGCCGGCCGGACAAAATTCTGGCGCTGGAGATGGGCGGCAATAACCCGTTGATTGTGGCCGATGTCAGTGATATCGATGCCACTGTGCATGACATTATCCAGTCGGCGTTTATTTCGTCCGGGCAGCGCTGCACCTGTGCTCGTCGGCTGTATTTACCTGAAGGTGAGGCCGGTGATGCGATCCTGGCGCGGTTACTTGAAGTCAGCGCTAATATCCACGTCGGGTTATACGACGCTGCCGAGCAGCCGTTTATTGGTGCGATGATCTCAAATAAAGTCGCGCTTGGCATGCTGGCCGTGCAGGAACAACTGACCGGACTTGGCGCCCGTGTGTTGCTGCCCATGCGTCTGCTGGCTGCGGATACCGGCTTATTGACACCAGGGATCCTAGATTGTTCAGCCGCACAGGCGTTGCCGGATGAAGAGCATTTTGGTCCGTTGTTAAAAGTGTTCCGTTTTGCCGATTTTGATGCAGCTATCACGGCAGCGAACCAGACTAGTTTTGGTTTGTCGGCAGGTTTGTTATCCGACAATGAAGCGCTGTATCAGCGTTTTTTCCGCCGTATTCGCGCGGGTATTGTCAACTGGAACCGGCCTATTACCGGCGCCAGCTCGGCCGCGCCTTTTGGTGGTATCGGCGGCAGTGGCAATCATCGCGCCAGTGCCTATTATGCGGCAGATTATTGCGCTTATCCGGTGGCTTCAGTGGAACTGGCTCGCAGTGAACTGCCGGTGCAGTTATCGCCAGGTTTGCAGTTCTGATTCTGGCACCGGCTGATTCGTTGCATAAAGCTCAATCTTTATACATTGAATCAGCCTGCTGGCTTGCCCTTCAGCCATCGCAGATATATTTTTAAGCTCAGCGCTTTACGCTGAAATGCAATCTGTGGCAGATTGAAGTCCCTCATCCACTCCCGGTACGCAGAGCTATGGTCACGGACAAACCCGGTTATGAACATCTGATTCAGTTTTTAACCGAACATTTAGCGTTATTCGAGCAACAAGGTACGCCGACGTCGCATCGCAAAACGCTGGGCGTGATCATTGAAGAGCAGATCGCTGAACAAATTATCCAGCTGTGTCTGCAACATACCGAGCTCGAAACCATCCACCGTAGCCAAATTGTGCGTGAAGTCGATGGCATCATGTATGACTTTCAGGAAGTGCTGGCGTCTGTCATCGAAAAGCCAGCCACCGAAGAGCAAATTGAACTGATTAATGAAGTTTCTTTGCTGATTAAAAATCTGTTTGATACTGCCATCGCTCATCTGATGGACTAAGTCCACACGACATCCGCATAACTGCTGGCAGGCGAAGCACTTTTTTCGCTAGAATAGCCTTTTCCCCGGACAGCAGGAGCCTTTCATGGCTGAGAACAATCAACTTCATGCCACCGTTAGCTGGGCAGGTGACAGCAATTTTATTGGCCGTTCTGGTTCAGGCCATGCCGTAGTATTTGACTCAAATAAAGACGATGGCGTCGCACCGACCCCGATGGAAATGTTATTGATGTCGGCCGGGGCCTGTTCGTCGGTCGACGTGGTCAGCATTCTGCAAAAAGCCAAACAACAGGTCACGCATTGCCGTGTGGTGTTAAGTGGCGAACGCGTTGATTCTGTTCCGCGTGTGTTTGAAAAAATTCATCTGCATTTTGAAGTCACCGGTTTTAATGTCAGCGAAAAACATGTCGAACGTGCGGTGAATTTGTCGGCCGAGAAATATTGTTCGGTGTCGATCATGCTGCAAAAAGCCATGACAGTGACGCATTCTTTCGCTGTGATCCCAAGCGAGCTGCAGCCACAAGGCTGACAGTTGCCAGTTCTGCAGTTGACTAACCTATACTGAGTGCACGTCACTCAGCGGAGAGCCGAATACCGTGGTAAAACCTTTTGAAAAATTGAAGCTGCATGGCTTTAACAATTTAACCAAAAGCCTGAGTTTCAGTATTTACGACATTTGCTACGCGCAGACTGATCAGCATCGTCAGGAATATATCTCTTATATCGATGAACAATATAATGCCGATCGCCTGACTGATATCCTGACTGAAGTGGTGCATATCATCGGCGCCAATATCCTCAATATTGCGCGGCAGGATTATGACCCGCAGGGCGCCAGCGTGACCATTCTGGTCTGTGAAGAGCCGATGGAAGACAAGGCGTCAGGCCCAACACCAGATGCGATTGTGGCTCACCTGGATAAAAGCCATATCTGCGTGCACACCTATCCGGAGCACCATCCACACGACGGCATCTGTACGTTCCGCGCTGATATTGAAGTGTCGACTTGCGGTGTGATTTCACCGCTCAAAGCGCTGAATTTCCTGATCCACAGTTTTGAGTCGGATATCGTCACTATTGATTACCGTGTCCGGGGGTTCACCCGTGATGTCAGTGGTTTGAAGCACTATATCGATCACCCAATCCACTCCATCCAGAACTTTATGGATGAAGCGACCAAAAATGCCTATCAGATGATCGACGTCAACGTTTATCAGGAAAACCTGTTTCACACCAAAATGATGTTAAAAGATTTCGAGCTGGACAATTACATTTTTGGCGCCGGTGTCGAGTCTGTGGCAACGGACGAACAGAAAATCATCGCGAAAAAGGTCAAACGCGAAATGCGCGAGATTTTTTATGGCCGCAATCTGCCGGATCTGGGTTAAACCAGCCGGCACTTGTCGACCAGTTATCATGGATCAAACAGCACAATGAGCTATTTCATTCGTCCGGCCCAGGTGACTGACACCGCAGCAATCGCAACAATTTATAACCATTATGTTGAGCACACTGCCATTAGCTTTGAAGAGCAGGCGGTGCCGGTGGATGAAATGTCGAACCGGATCAACACCATACTGCAACAAGGTTTGCCCTATCTGGTGGCTGTGCTTGGTGATGATGTGGTGGGCTATTGTTACGCCACGCCATGGAAAGCCCGCGCAGCCTATCGGTATTCGGTGGAAGTGACGGTATATTTGGCCGCAACCGCCCAAGGCCGCGGTATAGGGTATGCCTTGTATCAGCAGCTGTTTGCGGTGCTGAAAGCGGCCGGCTACCACGCGGCACTGGGAGGCATCGTGCAGCCCAATCCTGGTAGCGTAGCCTTGCATGAAAAGTGTGGTATGACTCAGGTGGCATTGCTGCCGGATATTGGTTTTAAATTCGGCCAATGGCACAGCGTGGGGTACTGGCAGTTGTTGTTGTAACGAACTGCCGAGCCGGTATTTCATTCCAACTACTCAGGCCAACCGCTTACTCCAGCCAGTCACTCCAACCGCCTATTCCAGCCAGTTAACCTCACCGCGCGCCTGCCGGCGTTTGACCATCAGCTCTTCAATCAGCGGCGTTAAAATCAGCTCCATCGCGAGGCCCATCTTGCCGCCCGGTACTACCAGCGTATTGACCCGCGACATAAAAGATCCCTGCAGCATTTGCAGGTAATACGGGAAGTCGACATGCTTGATGCCGCGAAAACGGATCACCACAAAACTCTCATCCAGTGACGGGATATCTTTGGCACTGAACGGGTTTGAGGTGTCCACCGTCGGCACACGCTGGAAGTTGATATGGGTGCGCGAAAACTGCGGCGTGATGTGATTGATGTAATCATCCATGCTGCGCACTATGCTGGACATCACGGCTTCGCGCGAATGGCCGCGCTCCGAAGTGTCGCGCATAATTTTCTGGATCCATTCGAGGTTGATGATTGGCACCATGCCAATCAGCAAATCGACATGGCGGGCCACGTTGTTGTGGTCTGTAACCACACCGCCATGCAGGCCTTCATAAAACAATAAGTCTGTCTCAGGCCGGATCTCCTGCCATGGCGTAAAAGTGCCTGGCAACTGGTTAAACGGCACCGCCTCATCAAAGGTGTGCAGGTATTTGCGGATCTTAGTGCTGCCATCTTCAGCATAATTGGCAAAACACTGTTCCAGCGCGCCAAAGTCGTTGGCTTCAGCGCCAAAATAACTGATATGTCGGCCTTGTTCCTTGGCCTTACGAACTTCGAGGTCCATTTCAGGTCTGCTGTAGCGGTGGAAACAATCACCTTCAACAAAGGCGGCATCAATGCCCTGGGTGCGGAAAATATGGGAAAAGGCATTGGTCGTGGTTGTGGTGCCCGCTCCGGAGGAGCCGGTCACGGCAATAATCGGGTTTTTTTGTGACATCCGCGCACTCCGCTGTAATTTGCTTTGGTCTTACCATAAAGGATAAAGTGAAGTCACAGCAAGCGGCAGCGGATGTCGTCTTTGACTTATTCAACAGGAATTTCATGAAAGTGTTCAGTCTTGCCGCGTTGTTTCTGGCTGTCAGTGCCAGCGCGGACCCGCAGTACGTCATTCATTATGCCCAGTATCAGAGCGCCGAACGTGGCGTTGAGATCGGCAAAGCCCTTGGCACTATTCAACAAAAAGGTTATCAGAATCAACCGGCTTTCAGTCGCGACGGCAGCCGCTTGTTGTGGACCGCACAGGCCGGTTCAGGTCCGATGGCGACCGATATTCATTGGTTGCTGCTAAGTGAGGGGGGAGCCGGTAAAGCGCTTCGTACCACGCCTTTTGGCGAGTTTTCCGCCACGCCGTTGCCGGGGTCCGACACTGATTATTCTGTAGTGCGGGTTGAAGATGATGGCACCCAACGCTTATGGCGCATGAACAGTCAGACCGAGCAGGTGCTATATCCGGAACTCAAAGGCGTTGGTTACCACGTTTGGGGATCTGACCAGGATTTATTGGTGTTTTTACTGGAAGACAGTAGCGGGCCCAATCGCGCAGTGTACCGTACTAAAGAAGGAGAACTGACGACATTGGCGGGCCATATTGGCCGCGCGTTGTTGTATCAGGCCAATAGCGACCGGTTCTTTTTCACCGCGCCAAGACCTGGCCAGCCGGCCGATAGCCCGTTGTGGTTGTGGCGTTATCAGGCAGGCGGCAAAAAAGCCGAAGCAGTGCTGCCGATGCCGGCCAATGGTCAGGATCTGGCCATCACCAGCCAAGGCACGGTATTAGTCAGTGCCGGCAAGTATGTCTTTCAGCTGAGCGGTGATCATTGGTTACCCTGGGCCGATTTATCCAAACAATGTGACGGCAAAGTCAGCCGCTTTAAATTAAATCCGGTACAGCCAGTGCTGGCCTTTGTTTGTGAACAGGAGGGGTAATGGCCGTTATTCTGTGGGCACTATTTGCCGTGGCACTGCTGCCTTATCTGGCACGGTTGCCGGTGGCGCGGGCGATGAATCAGCTTGGCGGTTATGACAATCATCTGCCACGGGCACAACAGGCACGTTTGGAAGGCATGGGCGCGCGTGCCAATGCCGCCCATTACAACAGCTTTGAGGCGCTGCAATTGTTTCTGGCAGCCGTGCTTGGCTGTGTGGTCAGCGGCAATTATGACAGCACGATGCAAGTGCTGGCCTGGTTGTATGTTGGCTGCCGGGTATTGTTTATTTTGTTGTATCTGCTGGACTACGCGGTATTGCGATCGACCGTCTGGGTGGTTGGCGTAATTGCCGTGTTCAGCATGATGGTGCGGGCGGCGCTGAGCGTCTGAAACCAGTCTCCGCCGCGATTAAAACAAAGCCCCGCGTGCGGGGCTTTGTGCTGTTGAGTGCCTCAGAACTTAAAATCCATGTACAGCGGGTCATGATCCGACGAACGGTATGGTGTCGGTGCGTACAATGATTGCTGCTGCGTTTTGGATTTAAACTCAGTGTTGTAATCCAGTACTGCCGGTTCGTCCGCGTTAATACCCCAATGCTGGAATTGCTGCAGCTTGGCTTTCAGCTGCGGGCTGGCCAAAGCATGGTCCAGGGTGCCAGAGCGGCCACGATAAACAAAAGATGAATGCACGGCATCTTTTGGCGCCAGGTGTTGCCAGCCGTTTTGCTCCAGATATTGCAGCGGCGCTTCCATCCGGTAGGCGTTTAAGTCGCCCATCATCAGTACGTGATCGGTATCGATGCCGGTTGGTTCGGTTTTCAGCCATTCAGTCAGCGCTTTGGCAGCAGCAACCCGGGTCGGCGTCCAGCAGCCCTGACCGTCGTTCAGGTCTGAATCCGGTCCTGCTTGTTTCGGGCAGCTGCCTTTGGATTTAAAGTGGTTGATGCTGACGGTCAGCTGCTGTTTCGACGTCAGATCGCGGAAACTTTGCGCCAGCGGTGGCCGGCTGCCTTTATCAAACGGCGCTTTGGTGTAGACCGCTGTGGTGCCGACTGGCTCGACATTGGCTTTGCGGTAAATCATCGCCACCATAATATCGTCAGAGCCAGGTTTTTCGCCGGGCTGGACAAAAGCATACACGTCGCTGCCAAGTTGCTGGTTCAGGCTTTGCACAATAGTTGCTAAGGCGCTGCCGGCACCGAAACCGTTATTTTCGACCTCTAATAAACCAATCACATCGGCGTCCATTGCCGCCAGTGCCGCCAACATTTTGGCTTGCTGGCGCTGCAGTTCATTCGCATCGGTTGCGCCGCGTTTGGTCGGGAATCTTGCGGTTGTTGCCTTCGCCGGTAAAGAAATTCAGCACGTTAAAGCTGGCAACCCGCAGCTCGCCGGCTTTTTTCGCCGCAGGCGCGGCCGGACGTGGGTTGGTCGCAACAAATTCGGGCTGTTGACTGACGACCAGTCGATAGCCAGCTTTAGTTTGTAGCAAATAACCTTGTAGCTTATTGACCGTATCACCAACCCGCACTGTATTGCTGGCGGACAAATTGCCGGTCGGAAAGCGCACCGGCTGCGGGTTCTGTTTCATGCTGGCATCGTCAATGGTGATTTCCTGCAACGCTTGTTTGGCCAGCAGTGCTTTTGACGCATCGCCTGGCAATGCCACTTCGGTCGCGACCGGCAGGCGTTCATTGGCCAGCACCAGTTCGCCATAACGTGACAGGCCGTAGCTGTCGTTGACAATCAGTGGCTGGGCGAAGCTCAGCAACATGCCTTCTAACGCCTCAAACGCAAGTGATGATGCCATTGGCAAAGTGACAGCTGTCGCAGTCGTTAACGGTTGCCGGCTACAATATTCCGCTGCACTGATATTGGTCAGCGCGGTCATGCCGGCCATTTCGCGCACGGTGCCGGTCAGTTGGATCACATCACCGGCCTGGCGTTGTTTGGCTTGCTGGCTGTCGGTGACTAATAACGCTTCGCTGGTTTGTGGGTTTTGGTCCGGCGTGACACTACCAAGCAGTAACTGTGGGCTTTTACTGTCGGCATATAACACCGCTAATACCACGCCACGGGTGGTCAGCGTTACGCCAGCTTTGGGGCTTTTTTCGCCCGGGCCCTGAATGTCATGGATGGCAATAAAAGGAGTGGTGCATTCGGCGGCCAGCAGTGGGCTACTGAGATTGCTCGTCAGCAGTGCAATCGAGGTTAAGGTCAAACGCATGATGTTTATCCTGATGAACAGCCGAAGAACCGGCCGGAAAAAAAGCCGGCAACCGCCGGCAATTTATAAGGTCAATACGATACGGAACTTTTACTTCTGCTGTTCCCGCGCCACGGCGCGATAACCGATATCCCGCCGGCTGAATACGCCATCCCAGTGGATTTGATCCACCAGCTGATAAGCGGCTTGCTGCGCTGCGGTGACGTTGGCGCCCAAGGCCGTGGCACACAACACCCGGCCACCGGCAGTCAGAACCTGACCGTCTTTCAGTACAGTCCCGGCATGGAACACTTTGGCTTCCAGGTTATCTTCGGTTGGTAGCCCTGCAATTACATCGCCTTTGCGATAGTCATCCGGGTAACCACCTGCAGCCAGTACCACACCAACGGCAGCACGCGGGTCGAATTGGATCTGCTGGTTATCGAGTTTGCCTTCGCAGGCAGCTGCACAAAGCGCAACCAAATCCGACTGCAAACGCAGCATGATTGGCTGCGTTTCCGGATCGCCAAAGCGGCAGTTAAATTCCAGTACTTTGGCGGTACCATCTGGTGCGATCATCAGGCCGGCATAAAGAAAACCGGTATAGACCTGGCCTTCCGCTGCCATGCCCTGCACCGTTGGGTAAATGACTTGCTGCATCACCCAATCGTGCACGGCAGGAGTGACCACCGGCGCCGGTGAATACGCACCCATGCCCCCGGTGTTCGGGCCTTTGTCGGCGTCGTCGCGCGCTTTATGATCCTGTGACGAGGCAAAAGCCAGCGCGTGTTGGCCGTCCACCATCACGATAAAAGACGCTTCTTCACCCACCAGAAACTCTTCAACAACGACCCGGCTGCCGGCGCTGCCGAATTTGTTGCCTGCCAGCATATCTTCAATGGCAGCAAAAGCTTCAGCTTCGGTCTGGGCAATGATCACGCCTTTACCGGCCGCGAGGCCATCGGCTTTAATCACAATTGGAGTGCCCATTTCGGTGACAAACGCTTTGGCATCTGAAATATCGGTGAAAGTCTGGTAAGTGGCCGTCGGGATTTGATGCCGGGCCAGGAAATCTTTAGCAAAAGCCTTGGAACTTTCCAGCTGTGCTGCACCTTTGGTTGGACCAAAAATTTGCAGGCCATCAGAGCGGAACGTATCAACCACACCACGCGCCAGCGGCGCTTCAGGACCAACAATCGTTAGTGCTATCTGTTCAGCCTTGGCAAATGCCAGCAAAGCCGGCACATCATCAGCCGCGATGGCGACGTTGGTTAAAGTGCTTTCCAGTGCAGTACCGGCATTACCCGGAGCCACAAACACCTGACTGACCTTCGGCGATTGTGCCGCTTTCCAGGCCAGCGCATGTTCACGGCCACCGCCGCCAATCACAAGAACTTTCATCGGTTTATCCACTTATTTAGTTGCAGGTTTACGGAATTTAAGAGTCATCCGGTCGCTTTCACCAATCGCCTGATATTTGGCTTTATCTTGCTCTTTATTGGTGTAAGTCGGCGGTAACGCCCAGACGCCGCCTGGATGACCGGCGGTATCTTTTGGATTCGCATTCACTTCACTGCTGCCGTCCAGCACAAAACCGGCTTGTTCGGCCAGCTTGATCACTAGGCTTTGTGGCATATAACCGGATTCTTTCCAGTTGGAATTCAGCTTAGATTCCGGCAGGCGATGTTCCACCACGCCCAGCACGCCGCCCGGTTTTAATGCAGTATGGAAAGATTTAAATGCGGTCAGCAGGCTTTCATCGCCTTTGGCCATGTACCAGTTGTGCAGGTTACGGAATGTCAGTACCACATCCGCACTGCCAGCCGGCGCGATTTGTTTGCCGCCGGCGGCAGAAAATTCAGTCACTTCGACTTTGCTGTACACCGGATTGGCGGCGAGTTTCGCCAGATAATCCGCGCGGCCTTTTTTTGCGTACTCAGACGTTGCATCTTTTGGCTGATGCGCGGCGTAATATTTGCCTTGTTGTTGCAGCAGCGGCGCCAGAATTTCGCTGTACCAGCCACCGCCCGGAGAGATTTCTACCACTGTGCTTTGTGGCGTGACGCCGAAGAAACTCAGTGTTTCTACCGGATGGCGATATTGGTCACGGGCTTTATTGGTGGCACTGCGGACCGGGTTGTCGACTGCGGCCTGAATGGCAGCGGTATCTGCAGTAACATTAAAGGAAGAAAAGGCGAACAAACTGGAAATAACCACGAGCGAAGTCAGAGCTTTCATGCGATCTATCCTTATTGTGGGGGAAACGGGCGCTATTCTAGCAAAGCCATCAGGGCTTTGCAGTGGCAAATACGTCGAACCGACAGCTTCAGACTTTGAATTTTAGATGGCCAGACATCTTTTTTTCCTGCCCACAGCGAAAAGCCTTATGCTAAAATGCCGCTCTTTTTTAAATCGCTATGCCTTTTCTCTGGGCATGGCGTCAGCCCGGACTCATTATTTATGTTTGCACAGATCCGCATCGTCCTGATTGAAACCACCCACAGCGGCAATATTGGCTCGGTGGCGCGGGCGATGAAAACCATGGGTTTGTCACAACTGGTGCTGGTGTCGCCAAAAACCGAAGTCGACGGTCAGGCGTATGCATTGTCTGCCGGCGCCAGTGACGTGTTGGCTAATGCCCGCATTGTTGACAGCCTGAGCGCCGCTATCGCCGATTGCCCGCTGGTGATCGGTACCAGCCATAAAGCCAAAAGCCTGGATTCGGCTGTACTGGATCCGCGTCAGTGTGGGCTGAAAGTCGCAGCAGAAGTGGCGCAGGGCCCGGTGGCTATCGTGTTTGGCCGTGAGAGTAATGGTTTATCCAACGATGAACTCAGACAATGTAATTTTCATTTGTGTATTCCGACGAACACCGAGTACACCTCGCTGAATCTGGCGATGGCGGTACAAGTTGTCAGTTACGAGATCCGCATGGCGCTGTTAGGCGACCAGACATTGCCGCCTGCCGATGTGCCGGAAAAATACCCGACGGCAGAGCAGCTGGAAGGTTTTTATCAACATCTGGAAACCACGCTGGACCAGACTGGTTTTATTATCCGCCAGCATCCGGGCCATATCATGATTAAGCTGCGCCGGTTATTCAGCCGTGCGCGGCCCGATGAAACTGAACTGAATATTCTGCGCGGCATTTTAACCTCAGTGCAGCGCTTTGGCCGGCAAGGCCGGCAAGACGATTAATACAAGGATCCGGCTATGTTTGCAGGCATCGGAGAAGACATTAAAAGCGTATTTGAGCGTGACCCGGCCGCGCGCAATTTTATTGAAGTCCTGACCAACTATCCGGGTTTGCATGCGATTTGGTGGCACCGGATGAACCACCGGCTGTGGCGCGCTAATTTTAAATGGCTGGCGCGATTTTTAAGTACTATTGCGCGGTGGCTGACCGGCGTTGAGATCCATCCGGGGGCGAAAATCGGCCGGCGTTTTTTTATCGATCACGGTATGGGCGTGGTGATTGGCGAAACTGCCGAGATCGGTGATGACGTGACGCTATACCACGGCGTGACGCTGGGCGGCACCAGCTGGAACCCGGGCAAACGCCATCCGACGCTTGGCAATAACGTGGTCATTGGTGCCGGGGCGAAAATTCTCGGGCCTTTGTATGTCGGTGAAAATGCCCGCATCGGCTCTAATGCGGTGGTGGTTAAAGATGTGCCGCCGGGCGCTACAGTTGTCGGGATCCCGGGCCGTATTGTCGCCAAACAAGGTGTGGAAGTAACAGAACAACGTCAGCAGCTGGCGAAAAAATTTGGTTTTGACGCGTACGCGGTTGCCAATGACAATCCAGACCCGGTGGCTAGCGCGATTGGCCGGATGTTGGACCACATGCATTGCCTCGATAACAAAGTGGCGGAGCTGTGCCAAAGCATCAATCAGCTCGGTGGCAATGTCTGTACTGAAGTACCTTTGATGAATATTGAAGATGAGGCGTTTCGTGAAGCAGAGCGGTTAGCGGCGGAGCAACGCAAGCAGCAACTGGACGAGTTTGACCCGACAATTTAGTCAGTGAATGTCGCCATAACAGCCATAATACCTGACTAATTTAGTAGGATTAATACTTGACTAAATCAGTCAGGAATGTAAAATCGGCGCTATCCCCCAACCGGATTCCGGAGTTCAGATGCGACTTACCTCGAAAGGGCGTTATGCCGTCACCGCCATGCTGGATGTGGCGCTGCATGCCAACTCAGGCCCGGTGCCTCTGGCTGACATTTCGGTTCGTCAGGAAATTTCCTTATCTTATCTTGAACAATTGTTTGCCCGCTTACGTAAGCATGGTCTGGTCAGCAGTGTGCGTGGTCCCGGCGGTGGTTATCAGCTGGGTAAACCGGCAGTACAAATCAGCGTCTCTGAAGTGATCAGTGCCGTTGACGAGTCAGTTGATGCCACCCGTTGTCAGGGCAAATCCGATTGCCAGGGCGGTGCCAAATGCCTGACCCACAGTTTGTGGAGCGATTTAAGCGGTCGCATTGAAGATTTTCTAACCCAGATCACTCTGGGTGAATTGGTCAGCCAGCATGAAATTCAGCGCGTGGCCAAGCGGCAGGATAGCCGGCAGTTAAAACATCCTATCAGCGAAATTGAAGTCAATTGCCAGTTGTAGACTTCAGACGGAGCCCAGCATGAAGTTACCGATTTATTTAGACTATGCCGCAACCACCCCGGTTGATCCGCGGGTTGCGGAAAAAATGATGCAATATCTGACGATGGATGGTGAGTTCGGTAACCCGGCCTCACGTTCACACCGGTTTGGCTGGCAGGCGGAAGAAGCGATTGAAGTCGCCCGTAGTCAAATCGCCGATTTGATCAATGCGGATCCCCGCGAAATCGTCTTCACGTCAGGCGCCACCGAGTCTAACAACCTCGCGATTAAAGGCGCGGCGCAGTTTTACCATAAAAAAGGTAAACACCTGATCACGCTGCGTACCGAGCACAAAGCCGTGCTGGACACTATGCGTGCCCTGGAGCGTGAAGGTTTTGAAGTGACATATCTGGATGTCGAAGCCAATGGCTTATTAGATCTGGAAAAATTCAAAGCAGTATTGCGCCCGGATACTACAGTCGTCAGCGTGATGATGGTGAACAACGAAATTGGTGTGGTGCAGGATGTGGCCGCCATCGGCGAACTGTGCCGGGCCAATGGCACCATTTTCCATGTCGATTCAGCCCAGGCTGCCGGCAAGGTCGATATCGATCTGCAGGCACTGAAAATTGACCTGATGTCGTTTTCGGCGCACAAAATCTACGGTCCAAAAGGTATTGGTGCGTTGTACGTGCGCCGCAAGCCCCGGATCCGCTTAGAAGCACAAACGCACGGCGGTGGTCATGAGCGCGGTATGCGTTCAGGTACTTTGCCGACGCACCAAATCGTCGCGATGGGCGAAGCTTTCCGGATCGCAAAACTGGAAATGGCCGAAGAAAATCAACGTTTTGCCACACTGCGTCAGCGGTTGTGGGATGGCATTAAAGACATCGAACAGGTGTTCTTAAATGGCGATGCTACTCACCGTGTGGCGGGCATTACCAATATCAGCTTCAACTACGTTGAGGGCGAATCTTTGATTATGGCGCTGAAAGATATCGCCGTGTCTTCAGGTTCGGCCTGTACGTCTGCCAGTCTGGAACCTTCGTATGTGCTGCGTGCACTGGGATTGTCCGATGAACTGGCACACAGCTCCATTCGCTTCAGTATCGGCCGGTTTACCACCGAAGCGCAGATTGATCACACGATAAAAATCGTGCACGAAGCGATCGCAAAATTACGGGAAATGTCGCCGTTGTGGGACATGTACAAAGACGGTATTGATTTAAATACAGTGGCCTGGGTGGCTCACTAAGCACAGGCTGGGGCGCAAACCTATCCTGAATTGAGGTAAAGATCATGGCATACAGCAACAAAGTTATCGATCACTACGAAAACCCACGCAACGTCGGCGCATTTGCCAAAGACGACCCGACGGTCGCTACCGGCATGGTCGGCGCTCCGGCCTGTGGTGACGTAATGAAACTGCAAATCAAAGTCAATGAACAGGGCATTATCGAAGACGCCAAGTTCAAAACATACGGCTGTGGCAGCGCTATTGCGTCCAGTAGCCTGGTCACTGAATGGGTCAAAGGCAAAAGCCTGGACGAAGCGGCGTTAATCAAAAACACCGACATCGCACAGGAGCTGGCATTGCCTCCAGTGAAAATTCACTGTTCCATCCTGGCCGAAGACGCGATTAAAGCGGCTATTGCAGATTACAAGCAACGTCACGGGAGTTAACTGCGATGGCGATCACGATGACAAGCGCAGCTGCAGATCGGGTGCGTAGTTTTCTGACCAACCGCGGCAAAGGCTTGGGCCTGCGCGTCGGCGTTAAGACCACTGGTTGTTCTGGCCTGGCTTATGTGCTTGAATTTGTTGATGACCTCAATGAGGATGATCAGGTTTTTGAGCAAGACGATTTAAAAATCATCGTCGATGGCAAAAGCCTCGTCTACATCGACGGCACGCAGTTGGATTTTGTCAAAGAAGGCTTAAACGAAGGTTTTCAGTTTAACAATCCAAACGTTAATGGCGAATGTGGTTGTGGTGAGAGCTTTACCGTCTAGACAGGTATATCGATGAATTATTACCAGCTGTTTCAGCTTCCTGCGCAGTTTGATGTGGATCTGACCGAGCTGGGCACGCGTTATCTGGCGCTGCAGAAGCAATTCCACCCGGATAACTTCGCCAGCGCTTCAGAACGCGACCGTTTATTGGCAGTGCAGCAAGCGGCCAATATTAATGACGGATATCACAGTCTGAAACAACCGCTACTGCGCGCTGAGCATCTGTTGGCGTTGCGTGGTGTCAAAATCAGTGCCGAACAACGCAGTTTTACCGATACAGTTTTTCTGCTGCAACAAATGGAATTGCGCGAGTTGCTGGCCGAAATCGCCGATGCGCCGGAACCAGACACGCTGATTGATGATGCGGAGCGGCAAATCCGTTTGCAGAAAAAGCAGCTGTTGGCGTTATTAAGTGCCGCCCTTGGTCATGACACACATGAGCAGGATTTAGCTGCGGCTGATATAATCCGCAAACTCAAATTTTTCTTCAAACTCGAGCAAGAGCTTGAGTTTATTGCACAGCAGACACAAGACTAAACGCCATGGCCTTATTACAAATTGCTGAACCCGGCCAAAGCGCCGCGCCACATCATCACAAACTCGCTGCCGGCATTGACCTCGGCACCACCAATTCATTAGTTGCCACGGTACGCAGTGGTGAAGCCAGAACGCTGCACAATAAGCAGGGTGATGACATGGTGCCATCTGTCGTGCGTTATACCGCCGACAAGGTGATCGTCGGCAAAGCCGCGCAGGCAGATGCTGCACTGGATCCGCACAATACGATTGTGTCAGTCAAACGCCTGATGGGCCGTGGTTATCGGGAAACGCTGGCCCATGCCGCGGACTTACCTTATCAGCTGGTCGATCAACAAGGTTTGGTTGCACTGGAGACTGTCGCCGGCGTGAAAAACCCGGTGGAAGTGTCAGCAGAAATTCTCGCCACCCTGGCAGATACCGCCAGTCAGACCCTGGGTGGTGAACTGACCGGCGTGGTCATTACCGTGCCGGCTTATTTTGATGATGCGCAGCGTCAGGCCACCAAAGACGCGGCGCGTCTGGCCGGCCTGAACGTCTTGCGGTTACTAAACGAACCTACCGCTGCGGCGCTGGCATATGGCCTGGATTCTGGGCAAGAAGGCGTGATTGCTGTATACGACCTTGGCGGCGGCACTTTTGATATCTCCATCCTGCGCCTGAGCCGTGGTGTATTTGAAGTGCTGGCCACCGGCGGTGATTCGGCATTGGGCGGCGACGATTTTGACCACCTGGTGCTGAGTCATCTGAAACAGCAGGCTGGTCTGGCTGAACTCAGCCATCAACAATTACGCCAGTTGTTGCAGTTATCCCGTGAAATCAAAGAAGCCATCAGCAGCGTCGACAGTTACAGCTATCAACTGGATGTTGCAGGCGTTGCCACGACATTCAGCCTGAGCCGTGCTGAGTTTGAAGCCTTAGTGCAACCTTTAGTACGCCGCACACTACGTGCCTGTAAACAAACCCTGCGTGATGCCGGCCTTGATGTGGCTGACGTCGCCAAAGTAGTGATGGTCGGTGGCTCCACCCGTGTGCCGCTGGTACGTCAGGCTGTGGCTGAATTATTCGAGACAGAACCGCTGACATCGATCGACCCGGATAAAGTGGTTGCGATCGGTGCAGCCATCCAGGCCAATGTGTTGGTAGGGAATAAGTCGGACAGCGATACGCTGTTGCTTGACGTGATCCCGCTGTCACTTGGCATTGAAACCATGGGTGGATTGGTGGAAAAAATTATTCCACGCAATACCGTGATCCCGGTCGCGCGGGCACAGGAATTTACCACGTTTAAAGATGGTCAGACCGCGATGGCGATCCATGTGCTGCAAGGCGAGCGGGAAGGTGTTAGTGATTGTCGTTCGCTGGCTCGTTTTGATTTGACCGGGATCCCGCCGATGGCTGCCGGGGGCGCGCATATCCGTGTCACATTTCAGGTCGATGCCGATGGCCTGCTCAGTGTGATTGCGCAGGAAAAATCCAGTGGAGTCAGTGCATCCATCGAAGTGAAACCATCCTATGGTCTGAGCAACGATCAGGTGGCACAGATGATCCAAAATTCGATGCTGTACGCCAAGCAGGATATGCAACTGCGGTTATTGCGTGAACAGCAGGTGGAAGCGAATCGGGTGCATGAAGCCGTGTCTGCGGCAATCAGCGCCGATGCCCGTTTATTGTCTGCTACCGAATTACACCAGATTGAACTGGCGCTGCATCAGTTGTTGCAGCTGGCCAACAGTGAAGATACGGCTGCGATCAAAGCAGCGATCGAACATACCAATCATTTAACCGATGATTTTGCAGCGCGGCGGATGGATATGTCTATCCGGATGGCATTGCAGGGTCACAAGGTCGACGAGGTCTGATATGCCCCAGATTATTTTTTTACCGCACCCGGAATTATGTCCTGAAGGTGCCGCATTAGAAGCCACTTCCGGTGAAACAATCCTCGATGTCGCGCTGAAAAATGGCATTTCTATCGAGCATGCCTGTGAAAAATCCTGTGCCTGTACTACTTGTCATGTGGTGGTGCGTGAAGGTTTTTACTCACTGAACGAAAGTGATGAACTGGAAGAGGATATGTTGGATAAGGCCTGGGGACTTGAACCAGAGTCCCGTCTCGGTTGTCAGGCGCGGGTTAGTGATATGGATCTGGTTGTGGAAATCCCTAAGTACACCATCAACATGGTTAGCGAAGGCCATTGATTTATAAAAAAATTTTGGTGTAACTCTCTTGAAAAGGCCTGCAATCGCAGGCTTTTTTTTGTCTATCCGAGTCATTTCTTGTAAGTTGCTGAAATCTAATATAAAGTCCGCTCCAATTTTTTTTCGGCGCAACGGAACTTAAATTTATAGTTCTGAATTTTCTGGTTTTTTTACTTCGGTGAACTAAGCTGGTTGAAAAATGTCGTGGTAAGTCTGGAGCGTGTGTGAATGAAAAAGACTCTGATTGGATTGGTGGTGGCTGCAGCCTGTGTGACGTCAAATACCGCGTTGGCTGAAGTAAATATTAATGGTTTTGCCTCAATTAAAGGTGGCATGACCACAGGCAAAGATGACACTTTATATGGTTATACCAATGACCTCGAATTTAAAGAAGAATCATTATTTGCAGTGCAGCTGACATCGGACCTCGGTGAAAAACTGTCAGTCACAGCGCAATTGATGGCCAAAGGTGCGACTGACTACGATGCAAAATTTGCCTGGGCATTTCTGAGTTATCAGTTTAATGACAACCTTCGCCTGAATGCCGGCCGGATCCGGATCCCGTTTTATAAATACTCTGATTATCTGGACGTGGGTTATGCCTTCGACTGGATGCGTACGCCACGCGCTGTCTACGACGTTCAATTCGACCAAATGGATGGTATGTCGTTGTATTACAGCAGCAACATCGCTGAAATGACGTCAAATATCCAGTTGGTGTACGGTGCTTTTGAAGGCGACCTTGAGATCAGTGGTGCCATGTCGCAAAGCAAAGTCCAGGATATTACCGGTGTATCCTGGGAATTATCGAATGACTGGTTAAGTGCCCGTCTTGCATATTTCATGGCTGACGTCACCATTAACGCGACAGCTTTTACGCCGTTATTTAGCGCATTAAACACTTTTGGTTTTGGTGCGGTCGCCCGGGAAATCGACTTCAATGAGGATGAAGGGACCTTCTTCGGTTTCGGCTTAAGTTATGACCGGAATAATTGGATTGCTGTGACTGAATATACCAATGTGAAAGTGAAACATTCATATATGGCTGACCGTGATGCTTATTTCGTTTCTGTTGGCCGCCGGTTTGACAGTATTACACCTTACATCTCTTATGAAAAAGATGACGATGTCAGTAAATCTGCCATTTATAAGGCGATCCCGCCACAAGTTCCACTGTTGGCGACGGTTGCGGCCGTGGTCGAGAGCCAGCTGGCAGACCGCGATACCTGGAGTTTTGGCATGCGTTATGACTTCCATCCTTCCGCAGCATTTAAAGTGCAATTGAGTTCAGCCAAAGACAACTACAGCTTGAAAAAAGACCGCCTGCTGACAATGGGTGTTGATCTTGTATTTTAATGACGCCTCGTCAGAGGCAGAAGACGGTATTGGAGGAATGTATCTATGAAAATGTCCTTAATTGCAGCGACGCTGGCTGCAGGTATGGTTACCGGCAGTGCAGTTGCTGATGTTGATATTTCCGGTTTTGCGTCAGTGGTAGGCGGTAAGGTAATTAGCGGGGAAGGGGTGCCGGAGTTTGGCCTTGAGCCGACTTTCCTGGCCAATTATCCAATTGTCGGTTTTTATGAAGAAGACTGGAGCTTTAAACCAGATTCAAAGTACGGCTTGCAAATCAGCGCAGACCTGACCGAAGGCCTGACAGCGACGGCTCAGGTCGTTGGCCGCGGTGCGGATGATTTTAATGCTGAATTCGAATGGGCCTATCTGTCATATACGCTAAATGAACATTGGACTTTGCAAGCCGGTAAAAAGCGTCTGCCGCTGTATTATTATTCTGATTTTTTTGATGTCAGTTATGCCTATTTGTGGATCCGCCCGGCGGCAGATAATTACACCTGGCAGATTTTCAACTACAACGGCGTGAATGCGCAGTTTAACTATCAGGTTAATGACTGGACCGTCAGTGGCAATATTTATACCGGCCGCGAAGATGATACTGAAAACAAACTTTTGTCCGAGTTTTTTGGTTCGCAGCCTATCCGCGAAATTTGGAAAAATATTGTTGGAGGCGTGCTGAGTCTGAACCGTGACTGGCTGGATTTACGTTTCACCTATATGACTTATCAGAATGAACGATACCGCAACGGCGTGAAAGTCACCTGGGATGGGGATGATTCCCGTCGCGGCAAATTCGCTGGTTTGTCGGCCAATATCGATTACAACAACTGGGTGGTGTTGACCGAATTTAACCGTCTGACCCTCGATGGTGGCGATTTCGATACTTATTTACTGTCGGCGGGCTATCGCGTCGGGCAGTGGACACCTTATGTATCTTTTGCTGATTTTGATTCGGAATCTGAAATGCACAGCACCAGCAGCATTGGTGCGCGTTGGGATTTCCATAGTTCTGCAGCATTTAAAGTGCAATACGACGACGTCACCGATGATGGCATAAATGGCCAAATGGTTGCCGGTGACAGTAAAGCCATTACGTTTGGCATTGATTTAGTATTCTAAGTGTGGAGAAAACCATGAACTGGTTGAAATTTGTAGCTATTCCATTGGTTTTATCAGCGACAGCAGCCTCCGCTGAAGTCGCAGTAGTGGTGCACCCGTCTAATGCGGCTAGTTTGGATCAAGCTGAGATCAGCCGGTTGTTTACCGGGCGCGGCAGTGCTTTTAATAATGGCAGCAAAGCCACACCGTTAAATCTGGCTGAAGCGGCACCGGCCCGGGCCGAATTTGACACTAAAGTGCTGGGAAAGTCGTCCAGTCAGATGAAAGCATACTGGTCAAAGCTGGTGTTTACCGGCAAAGGCACGCCGCCAAAAGAGCTGGCAACGGATGCTGACGTGAAAGCTGCAGTGGCAGCAGATCCTGCGGCTATTGGTTATATTGATGCCGCTGCGGTGGATGCGACCGTCAAAGTGGTTGGCAAGTTCTGAAGCCTGCTGTTGAGAAAAAACCGGCATTTGCCGGTTTTTTTATGCCATGTCATCAGCCTGTCAGCACAAACAGAAAACATAGGCAAGCAATGCACGATAGCGTATAATTCGCGACCGCTAAATTTTCAACCATTCTTTTAAAGGGAGTCTGACATGGCTTTAGAACGTACTTTTTCCATCATCAAACCAGATGCAGTTGCCAAAAACGTGATCGGCGCTATCTATAATCGTTTTGAATCAGCAGGCCTGCGCATCGTTGCGGCTAAAATGCTGCACCTGAGCCGTGAACAGGCTGAAGGTTTCTACGGCGAACACAAAGAACGTCCATTCTTCAATGCACTGGTTTCTTTCATGACTTCAGGCCCGGTCATGATCCAGGTACTGGAAGGCGAAGACGCTGTGCGTAAAAACCGCGAAATCATGGGTGCTACCAATCCAAAAGACGCGACAGCCGGTACTTTACGTGCTGACTACGCGGCCAGCATCGATGAAAACGCAGTACACGGTTCAGATGCTGCTGCATCAGCTGCCCGTGAAATCGCATTCTTCTTCAGCGATGCTGAACTGTGTGGCCGTACCCGTTAATCCGGTATTGATGAAGGCTGGCTTTTTACGCCAGTCACATCGACAGGACACCGACAGAAAGGGGCCTTGGCCCCTTTCTTGTCTTGAACCCGGGACGATTTTGTCTGTCATATCTGTCGGCCACTGTTTCAAGATGCCGGGCCGATATACCAGACAAAATCGCCGCACCAATCCAGCAAGTTAGATTGCAGCCCTGCTGCCATCGGAGTGAATCATGACCACCAGCCCTGAACAGAAAATCAACTTACTTGATCTGACCCGTGAGCAGATGAAAGAATTTTTGGTGTCGCTTGGCGAAAAAGCCTTTCGGGCGGATCAGCTGATGAAATGGATTTATCACTTCTGCGTCGATGATTTCGACAAAATGACCAATATCAACAAAGTATTGCGTGAAAAGCTTAAGCTTCATGCGGTCATTGACGCACCTGTGGTGGTGACCCGGCAAGACAGCGCTGACGGCACTATCAAATTTGTCATGGGGCTCAAAGGCGGTCAGGAAGTCGAAACCGTCTGGATCCCGGAAAAAGACCGTCGTACTTTATGTGTGTCCTCACAGGTTGGCTGTGCACTGGATTGCACTTTTTGTTCGACTGCCCAGCAAGGTTTTAACCGCAATCTGACGGTGTCGGAAATCATCGGTCAGGTCTGGCGGGTCGGTCAGATCATTGGCAGTTATGGTGATACCGGCGAAAAACCGGTTACTAACGTCGTGATGATGGGCATGGGCGAGCCTTTGCTGAACCTTAATAACGTCGTGCCGGCGATGGAACTGATGATGGAAGATTATGGTTTTGGTCTGTCCAAACGCCGTGTCACATTATCTACATCCGGTGTAGTACCGGCGCTTGACTTGCTCAAAGGCAAAATCGATGTGGCGTTAGCCATTTCCCTGCACGCGCCGAACAATGCACTGCGCGATGTGTTAGTGCCGGTAAATAAAAAATACCCGATGGAAGAATTCCTTGCGGCAGCCAAACGTTATGTCGCTGATTCCCGCGCCAACGATAAAGTGACCGTCGAATATGTCATGCTGGAAGGGGTCAACGACAGCACTGATCAGGCGCATGAACTGGCTGAAGCACTGAAAAATACCCCATCGAAGATTAACCTGATCCCGTTTAACCCTTATCCGGGTTCACCGTACAAAAGATCAAGTAATTCACGTATCGATCGTTTTAATAAAGTTCTGCAGGAATATGGCTTTACTGTCATAGTGCGCAAGACCCGCGGTGATGATATTGATGCCGCTTGCGGGCAGCTGGTTGGTGATGTGATCGACCGCACCAAACGTCTGGTAAAAAAACAGATGAAAGGTGAGGAAATTTCAGTAAAAATGGTCTGAAAAGACAAGGACAGGCAATCAGTTATGCGTTTGAGTTGGCTTGCTGGCGTTGGGCTTTGTAGTGCGCTGCTGTTTGGTTGCGTATCCGAGTCGACTATTGTCGACAGTAAGCGGCAGGGCGAGCGCCAGACGGATAACAAACAGATTGCCCGCACCCGCTTGTCGCTGGGGTTGAATTACCTGCAACGCGGCGAAACGTCTCAGGCCCGGTTTAATCTGGAAAAAGCCCGTGAACTGGCGCCGGACTTGCCGGAAGTATCGAACGCCATGGCTTATTACTATCAGCAGGTTGGCGAGCTTGAACAGGCCGAAGATGCCTACCGCGATGCCTTGCGCAAAGACAATGATAACGCCGATACCTATAACAATTTCGGCGCTTTTCTGTGCCAAATCAATAAATTCGAAGAAGCTGAACAATTGCTGCAGGCTGCGGTGAAACGCCCGGGTTACATCCGGGTGGCCGAGAGCTACGAAAATTTGGCTTTTTGTGCCTTAGGCCGCAAAGATTTTGATAAATATCAACAATATCTGGAACAAGCACTACGCCACAACGGGGTGAAACATTCCATTGTTTACAACCTGTCGGTACTGAATTACGCCAAAGGTGACATGGAAAAAGCCCGGATTTGGCAAAAACGGCTGCAAGAATTAGGGCAAGTGTCAGCCCCAGGCGACTTTGTTGCGTTATATGGTTGCCTACCAGCTGGATGATAAAACCGAACAGCAAGCCGCCGAAAAATTTATGTTGTCGGTGTACCCGACCAGTCCGGAAACCGCCTGGATGCTGTCGGCAGATTTCAGTGCCTCAGAGCCGGAGAAATTGCGACTGCAATATAAAGCCAGTTTGCTTGGTGTTGATCCAACGGTATTGACTGCGGCACCCGCCAGCAGCCCAAAAATCAAAATTGTTAAACGCAAAACCGGTGTAGAACCTGAATCGCAGGCGTATGGCTTGACCACTGACCGCAGTTTACCACGGATGGAAACAACTGCCACAGAGCCGGCGGTCACTCCCGAGCCCGCTCTCACGCCACAGCCTGCTGTTACGCCACCGGTATTGCCCACTCAGGCAAAGGCTACAACTGACCCGGCAATGAGACCAGGCAACGAGCCGGCAACAGCTGCCGTGACCACCAAACCCGTCCCTTCGCAGTCCGGCACACACAAGGTGCTTTATGGTGAAACCTTGTTCCGCATTGCCAGTAAATACCGGTTGAGTGTTTCGGAGTTGCAACGGTTAAACCAGCTTACTGATCCCGCCGACCTCAGAGCCGGTCAGGTGCTGAAACTATCTGAAGCATCAGCGCTGCCCCGTGAATACCAAGTGCAGGATGGCGATACGCTGTTCAGCATCGCTTACAAATTTAATCTGGCGCTGGCGCAACTGGCTGCCTGGAATCAGCTGGCGACTGATGCGGTACTCAGCAATGGCCAGACTATCCTGTTGCATGATCCGGTGGAGTCAGCACTATGACGATGTCTGTTGCCACCGCCGGACCCGGTGCGCTGCTGAAACAGCGGCGGGAAACACTGGGGATGAGTGCTGAGCAGGCTGCCGCGCAACTGAATCTGAAAGCCGCAGTGATCCATCAGCTTGAATCGCAGCAATGGGACGCCCGCGTGGCACCGACCTTTATCCGTGGCTACTTACGCCAGTATGCCCGTATGCTCAAACTTGATGAGAGCGACGTTCTGGCGCAATTTGATCAGCTGCTGAGCGCAATGCCACAGCCGACGCCGATGCACAGCTTTTCGAAAAAGACCAGCCGGGACGCCGCTGAAAGCCGTTTTATGCTGGCGACTTACTTTTTACTGGTGTTGCTGATTGGTTTGTTTTTGGTCTGGTTCTGGCAAACGCATATGCTGAATGACCAGCCGGTATCGATGCTGCCGGAACTGGAAACAGTGGCCGCGAAAACATCTGCTGTGTCGACGCCGCCGGTATTGACAGTGGTTGCCGAACCCAGCACGGAAACAGTCAATGCTGTGGCAATTGGACCTGAAATATTGCCAGTGGCAGTGGAAAGCACTGATGCCGCAGTTACAGACACCGCGGGTACAGAGGCTCCGGTTTCAGCCGAAGTGACGGCCACAGAGAATATCACCACAGTGGCTCCTGCTGAAACCGCTGGTACTGATACGCTACAGGTTGTAGCAGATCCTGCCACCGCCATATCGGCTGCAACACCGACTTTAGCAACAACAGACGCCACGCCGCCAGGTGGGGCCGAGTTACAACTGCAATTGCAGTTTAGTGCGCAGTGTTGGGTATCGGTGTTAGATGCCAACGGCAAACGGCTGGCGTATAACATGCAAAACAGTGGTCAGACGCTGACGTTAACCGGCATCGGACCATTGAAAGTCACGCTGGGCGATCCCGCGGCAGTGACTGCCAGCCTTGCTGGCAAACCAATTGATTTATCAGGCTATAAGCAAGGTCAGGTCGCGCGCCTGACATTAACCGGATCCGAATAAGATGTACGCTGAAAATCCAATTATCCGTCGTGTCTCCAAACAAATTCGTGTTGGCACTGTGCTGATCGGCGGCGATGCGCCTATTGCGGTGCAGTCGATGACCAACACCAGAACCACTGACGTTGACGCCACAGTGGCGCAAATTCGTGCCATCGCAGCGGCCGGAGCCGATTTGGTCCGGGTATCGGTGCCAACCATGGACGCCGCTGAAGCATTTAAGCTGATTAAACAACAATCGCCGATCCCGCTGGTGGCTGATATCCATTTTGATTACCGCATTGCGCTACAGGTCGCAGAATACGGGGCTGATTGTTTGCGGATTAACCCGGGCAATATCGGTCGGGAAGATCGGATCCGCGCGGTGGTGGATGCCGCCCGTTTTCACAATATTCCGATCCGCATCGGCGTCAACGGCGGCTCGCTGGAAGCGGACATTCAGGAAAAATATGGCGAACCTAACCCGGCCGCGTTAGTTGAATCGGCGATGCGCCATGTCGACATTCTGGATCGGCTGAACTTTGATCAGTTTAAAGTCAGCGTGAAAGCGTCCGACGTGTTTCTGGCCGTCGGCGCTTATCGGTTATTGGCCAAACAAATCGAGCAACCGTTGCATCTGGGGATTACCGAAGCGGGTGGTGCGCGGGCGGGTGCAGTGAAATCTGCGATTGGTTTGGGCATGTTACTGGCCGAGGGCATCGGTGACACGCTGCGGATCTCCTTAGCGGCCGATCCGGTAGAAGAAGTCAAAGTGGGTTTTGATATTCTGAAGTCGCTGCGTATTCGCTCCCGTGGCATCAACTTTATTGCCTGCCCAAGTTGTTCGCGGCAGGAATTTGATGTGATCAAGACGATGAACGAGCTGGAACAGCGGCTGGAAGATGTGGTCGACCCACTGACCGTATCTGTGATAGGGTGCGTGGTTAATGGGCCCGGTGAGGCATTGATCTCGGATCTGGGCGTGGCCGGCGCCAGCAAAAAAAGCGGTTTTTATCTCAAAGGCGAGCGGCAAAAACTGCGCATCGACAATGAATCTGTCGCCGAACAGCTGGAGCAGCAGGTCCGTATGTACCTGGCCGCGCAACAGCAGCTGATCGATGTGAAAAACGTAGAATAAATTTAAGCTATTCAGGTATTTAAGTGTCTAAAGAAATTCAAGCTATCCGCGGAATGAACGATTGTCTGCCGCAGGATACCCCAGTGTGGCAATACGTTGAGCAGATGATCCGGCAGACCGTCAACAGTTACGGTTATGACGAGATCCGTTTTCCGATCGTCGAGATGACCGAGCTGTTTAAGCGCTCGATTGGTGAAGTCACCGACATCGTCGAAAAAGAAATGTATACCTTTGCCGATCGCAACGGCGACAGTCTGACACTGCGGCCGGAAGGCACCGCCTGCTGTGTGCGCGCCGGTATTCAGAATGGGTTGTTATACAATCAGGAACAACGCCTGTGGTATATGGGCCCGATGTTCCGCCACGAACGGCCGCAAAAAGGCCGCTACCGTCAGTTCCATCAGTTTGGTCTGGAAGTTTTTGGCATGCAGGGCCCGGATATCGATGCTGAGGTGATTCTGCTGTCGGCACGTCTGTGGCAGCAGCTTGGTCTGACCCCTTATGTGCGGCTGGAGCTGAACTCGCTTGGTTCCAATGAAGCCCGCGCGGCATATCGCGATAAGCTGGTGGCGTATCTGGAGCAACACAAAGATTTGCTGGATGAAGACAGCCAGCGCCGCCTGTATAGCAACCCGCTGCGCGTGCTCGACAGCAAAAATCCGGCGATGGCCGAGATGCTGGCCGGTGCGCCACAGCTGCTCGATCACCTCGATGAAGATTCAAAACTGCATTTTGCCGGGCTGCAAGCGCGTTTGCAGGCCGCTGGTATTGAATTCACCATCAATCCGCGTTTAGTGCGCGGCCTGGATTATTACAACAAAACCGTGTTTGAGTGGGTGACCACTAATCTGGGTTCACAAGGCACTGTCTGTGCCGGTGGCCGTTATGATGGCCTGGTGGAACAGCTGGGCGGGAAAGCCACGCCGGCGGTGGGTTTTGGCCTCGGGCTGGAACGACTGGTGCTGTTGCTGCAAAGCCTGCCGTTATTACCACAAGTCAGCAATGCAGCGGATTTTTATCTGATGCCGCTGGGTGACGCTGCGGAACTTGCTGCAGTCTCTGTTGCCGAACAGCTGCGTTTAGCCCTGCCGGGCAAACGGATCATGTTGCACTGTGGTGGTGGCAATCTGAAGAAACAATTAAAACGTGCGGATAAATCTGGTGCTGCGATCGGTCTGTTGCTTGGCGACAGCGAACTGGCAGCCGGGCAGGTCACTGTCAAATGGTTACGCGCCGATCAACCACAACAAACTGTCCTTATTGCAGATCTGGCCGCAGTACTGGCTCAGGTTTAACGGAGTCCCTGATGGAAATTTACAACACCGAAGAACAACAAGTTGAAGCGATTAAGCGCTTTTTCCGCGAACACGGCCTGTCGATGGTGGCTGGTATTGTCATTGGCCTGGGTGGCTTATATGGCTTCCGCTTTTATCAGGCCGCACAATTAGAAGCGCAGGAAGCACAATCTGCCGCTTATGCCGTGCTGGTGGATAAAGCCGCGGCTGAAGGCGCGGATAAAAAAGCCTGGCTGGTCGATGCACAAAAGTTTATTGCCGATCACAAAGATTCTAACTACAGCCACCTGGCGGCGCTGATGGCAGCCAAAGAAGCAGTGGTACTGAAAGATTATGCAGCTGCTGAGCTGCAATTATCTGCTGTTGCGGCATCAAGTAAAGTGCCGGAAGTCGTTGCCGTTGCGCAATTACGGCTGGCACGGGTCCAGGCAGAACAAGCCAAATATAAAGAAGCATTAGCCACACTTGCAGCAACAATGCCGGCGGCTTTTGCCGCACAGCAGAACGAACTGAAAGGTGATGTGTTGCTGAAGTCTGGTGACGAAACTGCTGCACTGTCTGCTTACAAAGCAGCGCAGGCCGTTACTGAAGTCGGTAAAAACCCGTTATTGGATGTCAAATTGAACGAACTGGCCCACGTTGCCGGCTAAGAGGTTGCTGTGAAGTTATCTGTGCGCACCATGCTGGTGCCAGCGCTGCTGGCCTTTGTGCTGGTTGGTTGCTCGTCAAACGATGAAGAAGAACTGGTATTACCTGAAATCGACAACAAAGTAACGCCGGACTATGTCTGGAGCAGCTCGGTTGGCGATGGTATTGAACATTACGATTCGAAAATCAAACCTGCGGTATTTGGCGACAAGGTGTTTGTTGCCAGTCGTGCCGGCGAAATTGTTGCGTTTAATCTGCAAAATGGCGACAAGTTGTGGAGCTACGATTTGCGCAATGGTGACGATGCGCCATTGTTTGCTGGCATCAGCCACTGGTGGAATAACCGCAATGCCAAGCTGGCTGGTGGTGTCGCAGTTGGTTTTGACAAAGTGCTGGTCGGTACCGAAGACGGTGATGTGCTGGCGTTGAACCCGGAAACCGGTGAGAAAGTCTGGCAGGTTAAAGTCAAAGGTGAAGTGTTGGCGGCTCCTGTCGCTGGTGAAGGCCTGATCCTGGTGAATACCGGTGGTGGCCGTATTTTTGCACTGCAACCGGATACCGGTGAACAGCGCTGGATGCATGAAACTGAAAACGCCTTACTGACCCTGCGCGGCATTTCGTCGGTCGCTGCGGCCGCCGGCGGTGTGGTTTTCGGGACCGGTAACGGCAAAGTGGGGGTGTTGATCTCTGAACAAGGCGCACCGGCCTGGGAAGAAGCTGTGGCGGTGGCAAAAGGCTCAACCGACCTGGCGCGGATTATTGACGTGGATGCGACACCGATAGTGCAAAATGGTACAATCTACGCCATTGCCTATAACGGTCAGCTTGTCGCGATGGAATTGCGCAGTGGCCGGGTATTGTGGAAACGTGATTATGCCAGTTTCCGCGATATGCAGATTGTCGATAATATCATTTATCTGGTTGATTCAACTGGTAAATTATATGCTGTAGATACCCGCAATGGCCTGGAGATCTGGTCGCAGCAAACATTGCACAAGCATTTTGTCACAGGTCCGGCGGTTTATAAGAATTATCTGGTCGTCGGTGATAACGAGGGCAATCTGCACTGGTTCAGCCGCGACAAAGGCGAATATCTGGCGCGGCACGAGTTTGACAGTTCAGGTTTTTATGCCGAAGCTGTCAGCACATCGGATTATTTAATCCTGCAGACACGCAACGGCGAAATCGACGTACTGCGTACTGCTGACTAAAGGCTGCACAGCGAGTTTCTCCAAAGCAGGCCTGTTCGCAGGCCTGTTTTTTTTATGCACAGGATGTACGGTGGATCAGGAAGTCCCACCCCTTTTTTTGCGTTTCGCCCTTTCACCCTCTTCTCTTCCCCGTTTATTCTTAAAAAAAAGGGTACGTGGTACCCAGTTCTTTTTTGGCATGCTAAGATTTCAAAAAGACGTTCTGGTGCTGATACAACCGCCGTCATCGGCAGGCTTAACATGAGCTTGTCACGAATAAAGTCCATCGTCAGTGTTGACGATGATTTGATTGCAGAAGCTGACTCCGACAGGTGCGTGTCAGCTCATTTGAGGTGAAACATGTTACCGGTAGTTGCTCTGGTTGGCCGTCCCAATGTCGGAAAATCCACGTTATTTAACCGTCTGACCCGCACGCGCGATGCGTTGGTCGCCGATTTTCCGGGCCTGACCCGCGACCGCAAATATGGCTCTGTCGATTATGAAGGCCTGGAATTTATCGTGGTCGATACCGGCGGTATCGACGGCAGCGAAGAAGGCATTGAGCTGGAAATGGCCGAGCAGTCATTAAAAGCCATCGATGAAGCCGACGTTGTGTTGTTTCTGGTTGATGCCCGTGCTGGTGCAACAGTTGCCGATGAAGCTATCGCCAATCACATCCGTCGCGTCAACAAAACTGTGTTTCTGGTCGCCAATAAAACGGATGGTCTGGATGCCGACACGGCGATTGCGGATTTCTATAGTTTAGGCATCGGCGAAGTCTATCCGATTGCTGCAGCGCATGGCCGCGGCGTCACGTCGTTATTACAGCAGGCATTAGTGCCGCTGCTGACTGAACAGCAAGCGCAGCGCTTGGCAGCTTTTGAGGCTGGTGAAGATCTGAAAGCTATTGATCCGGAAGATGATCAGGAGCAACGCGACAAACATATCAAACTGGCGATTGTCGGCCGCCCGAACGTCGGTAAATCGACGCTGACCAACCGGATCCTCGGTGAAGAACGGGTCATTGTTTTTGATATGCCGGGCACCACCCGTGATGCGATTTATATTCCGATGCAACGTGGTGAGCGTGAATACACGCTGATCGATACCGCCGGTGTACGCCGTCGCGGCCGTATCGATGATGTGGTAGAAAAATTCTCGGTGATCAAGACGTTACAGGCAATTGAAGATGCCAACGTCGTGATCCTGGTGTTAGATGCACGCTTAGGTATTTCCGAGCAGGATTTAAGTATTCTCGGTTTTGTGCTCAATGCCGGCCGGTCGATGGTCATTGCGGTGAACAAGTGGGACGGTCTGGATGATGGCGTCAAAGATGAAGTGAAACGTGAGCTGGATCGCCGGCTTGGTTTTATCGATTTCGCCCGTCTGCATTTTATTTCAGCGCTGCACGGCTCAGGCGTCGGTAATCTGTTTGAATCGGTTGAAGAAGCGTTTGATTCGGCGACCCGTCGGGTGAATACCGCTTTACTGACCAAAATCATGAATATGGCGCAGGAAGATCACCAGCCACCATTGGTGAAAGGCCGTCGTGTGAAACTGAAATACGCGCACGCCGGTGGTTATAACCCGCCGCTGATCGTGATCCACGGCACTCAGGTGGAAGATTTACCGGATTCGTATAAACGTTATCTGATGAACTATTTCCGCAAATCGCTGCAGTTGATGGGCACGCCGGTGCGGGTCGAATTCCGTGGCACCGAAAACCCGTATGCGGAGAAACGCAATACGCTGACGCCAAATCAGCAATACAAACGTGATCGACTGATCAAAGCGAAAGCCAATCTGGCGAACAAGAAGAAAATCGGCCACAACCAAGGCTGAGTTTGGCGCCAATGCCGCATCCGCATAGCGCACTGTGAGTGGTGATGAGGTCAACAATTTAAACACAAAGCCGGCATCAAGCCGGCTTTGTGTTTTGTAGCGGCAGGCAAATCAAAAAGCTGGCGCCTGCTGGTGCTGTGGTTTCCAGGTGGATCCGGGCCTGATGCCAGTCCAGCACTTTACGCACAATCGCGAGGCCGAGCCCGAATTGTGGCGCGATACTCGACTGTGTCTCCAGCCGGACAAAAGGCAAAAAGATCCGCTCGGCATCGGCAGGTGCAATGCCGGCGCCATCATCACTGATGCGGATGTATACCTGTTGGTCTTGTTGCCAGAGCCGCAGCTGTACCTGACTCTGCGCATGGCGACAGGCATTTTGCAGCAGATTCAGCAGCACCCGGTATAACCAGTGTGGATGGCCACAAACTTCGGGCAGGTCGCCCGAACAGGTCAATTGCAGCTGCAACTGTCTGGCGGTGGCCAGCGGTTCACAGCTATGCATGGCTTGCTGGCAGATCTGCTGCAGGTCGACCAGACTCAGTTGCCAATGCTGATGTTGCCGGTCCAGACTGGCGTATTCGAGAAAGGCGTTGACCATCGCTTCCATCCGGTCCAAATCCTGTTCCAGCCGCTGCAGATAATGATCTTTACGCTGTGGATCCGGTTCTTCCAACGCGGCATCCAGACCAAAACGGAAACAGGCAATCGGCGTGCGCAGATCATGCGATAAGCTGGACGCCAATAACTGGTTGTCGGCCAGCAGTTGTTCAATCTGTTGCGCCATCTGGTTAAAGCTCTGTTCCAGCGAACTGATATAGGACCAGCGGCTGGGTGGCAGCCGAGCCTGTAAATCACCGTCACCAAAACGGCCGGCGGTTTGGCTCAACAACCAGAGCCTGCGCGCCAGCGGTGCCAGCCATAGCAGCATGATCAGACTGAGCCCGCCATACAGCGCTAAGGTCAGCCATAAGTCGCCCGGCTGATGGCCGGCCGCTTGCGGCAACTGCAGCTGTAACAGCCAGTGCGGATGACTTGGTAGTGCTTTGAGATAAGACATGCCGTCAGTACCGGCCAGCGCCAGACCGCCGGTGGCATGCAGTTGGCCTTCCAGTTCCGGTGGCAACGCCAGGCTGTCGCGTGGCAATAGATGTAATGCTAATTGCCAATGTTGTTGTTGTGCCGTGATAAAAGCACTGAGCTGAGCCGGTTGCTGCTGGTCGGCCTGCTGGCTGATGGTATCCAGCACTGTGGTATACAACTGTAACTGATCAGGTGCGGGCTGGCTGTCGTCATTGGCCAGTTGGTCGAGCACAGCACCGAGCATAAACAGCGCACAAATGGCCGACAGCAACAGGCTCAGTGACAGTTTAAACATCAGAGCGTCCAGTGCTCGGTGACAAACAGATAGCCCTGACCCCATACCGTTTTGATGCGTTTAGGTTCTTTGGCATCATCGCCGAGTTTTTTCCGCAGCACCGACACCATCACATCAAAACGCCGGTCCAGTCCGTCATGTTCACGACCCTTTAACGCCTGAAACACCTGATCGCGACTGCAGACCTGCCCGGCCCGGCTGGCCAGATACCACAACAAGGCAAACTCGGCGCTGGTCAGCACAATATCGGTCTCGCCGAGTAAAACCCGGCGCGAACTGGCACAAATCGTCAGGCTGCCAAACACCAGCTGCTGACTGGGCGTCGCATCTGCGCTCTGGCGCAGCGCAGCCTGAATGCGCGCCAGCAAGATCCGCGGCCGCACCGGCTTCACCAGATAATCGGTGGCGCCAACGCCAAGCCCAATCACTTCGTCGACCTCTTCGCCCTGAGCAGTCAGCATCAGCACTGGCACTGCATAGTCGCGGCGGATCTGCCGGCAGACGTCGAGCCCGTTCAGACCGGGTAACATCAGATCTAACAGAATTAAGTCAACATGCTGGCGCCTTAACAGCGGCAACACCGTATCGCCACGCTGTTCCAGCAATACCTGATAACCTTTTTGCTGTAAAAACTCCTGCACCCAGCTGGCGAGCGACAGGTCATCTTCGACCAGTAAAATGGTGCCATAGGCCGCGTTTGTCATGTCAGAATAATCTCCAATGGCGTTTTACCCGTGGGTTCTTTTGCACCCAATTGACGCTGATAGTCGCCTGCGCCTTGATGCCGTCCGGGCTGACCAGCTGCAGCTGCTGGCTGTCATATTCGGCGAATTCATAACGCCATTGGCCTTCCCGACTGGTGGGCCAACAATATAATTTTTGTGTGCCGGCCTGCAGGCATAAGTCCTGCGGTGTGGCGCTCTGCCAGCGCACATGAACTGTGGCATAACACAGGCGGCCCTGTTGCAGCGCCACGCAGGTGGCTGGGGTTAATGCCAGTCGAACGCCGCCGGTTGCTTCAGCAGCGGCCAGCGGGCTGCTCAGCAAAGCGCAGCACAGCAGCATGCAAAGAGCAGGGAGCAGCCGTTGGTCAGAACACATAGCGGAACTTTACCAGACTACGAAACTCGGCATCCCGGTCGACCAGCGGGCTGTCAGTATAAGCACGGCTGAAACCGTTCACAGCAAGGCCGAGTTCCAGTAACCAATTGGTGCTCAGCGGATACAAAGCGCTGACCCCCAGATGCAGTTGCTGCCCGGCACCAGCGCTGTAAGTGGGCCGTCCGGTCTGACTCTCCGCAGCACTGACGCCGTAATAATAATTCACCAGTCGTGCCGTCGAAAACGACACACCAACGTTGTAGTATAAATCCCAGTTCCGCAGCGGCTGACGGTAGCTATACAACAACCGCAGTTGCTGGCTGTAATGTGACTCGATGTCCTGGCCGATTTCTACTGCAACATAATGTTGTTGCCAGAAGTGCTGATAACGCAGACCGAGCAGAAAATCGGAGTCACGCAGCTTTAAACCGTCCAGTTCAGGTAAATGCGACCAGCCAGCGCCCGTGTTCAGATCAGGTCCGATGGCATCATGATAATTGGTGCCAATCAGTGACAGGGCACTGTCGTCCTGTTGCCACAAATGATAACCCAGCAGACCACTGCCATAACGCAGTACATTACGCCGGTCATCAGATTCGATAAAAAAGTTGCGGTATTGCACATCCGCCGACAAGTTCAGCAGCAGTTTTTCATTCACCGTACGGTCCAGCGGGCTGACCAGCGCGCGCTGGAAACCGGTGCCTAACGCCAGATAACCGGTAAACTCCAGTTCATCCCAGCTGGCATCACAGCGGGTACTGATCAGGATCAGTAAAATCAGGCACCACCACTGTCGCATGCTTTGCTCCAAGTAAAAACGGCCCCATGATAACTGCTGGAGCCGCGAATGGAATGTTTAAAAAGTGTAAGCAGATGTCGCGAAACGACCGACGTCAGAATTGCACTTTGATCCCCACCGACGGGAACATACCAAGATTTTCCTCTGCCTCAATCTGATATTCAGGCGTTTCACCAGCTTTACCTTTTTGCAGGAAGTAACCTGACACATTTTTCCGGTTTAACACGTTCAGAATAGCGTAGGTATAAGTGACTGGCAGGCCAAATAAAGTGCCTTGTCGTTCAGCCTGCAAATCCAACCGGTGATACACAGGTAAAGTGGCTGAATTCAGCTCACCATAAACGGCTACACGGTACCCCGGGTAATGAGGGTTTGGCTTGTCACCCACGATCGGCGTGTATTTGGCACCAGAACGCACTGTCAAACGAGCACTGAAATCCCAGTTTTCATTGTAAGGGTAAGCTGCGACTACATTCGCCACCAGCGGCGTATCCAGATAATACTCGGACGTCAGGTGTCTGCGCAGGTCAGTGCGTTCGGCCTTTGACCAGCTCAGCGATGCCCAGCCATACCAGTCGCCGGGGCTGCGTTGTTTTTTCAGCAGTAGTTCAGCGCCATAGGCCTGACCTTCACTGTCATTGCTGTAGTGCAGCGCCTGGTCGGCGTCTTGCTCTGTCAGTCCGAGTGGCAGCTTCTGCAGCTTTTTCAAATACAGCTCAGTGCTGAAATTCCAGTTGTCAGCGAATTGCCAGTCCTGACCTAATACGTAATGGGTGGCAGTCGGTTGTTTCAGCTGACGATTACCGAGTAGCGGCAGGCTTTTGTCTAAATCGGCAAGGCGACTGTAGCGGCCGGCCCGGACAAACCAGCGTTGCTGCGGCGTCAGCTGCAAACTGACTTCGGCCCGCGGCTGCAAAAAGTGTTCATCGGTATAATCCTGTTGGTCGTAACGCAGTCCCACTGACGAACTCAGATACTGATTCCAAATCCAATGATGCTGCAAAAAGGCACTGTCGGTGTTGTAACTCAACTGGTCTTTGGCTTTGATCCGCTCGCCACGCTGGGCATAACAATCGGCCTGATGGTCGGTGCAATAATACGGGATCACGTCGAAGCGGTAGTCCGCATCGCGTTGACTGTGCTCAACGCCGGCTTCCAGCCGCTGTGCCGGGTTGAGTTGCCAGCGTGACTGCAGCTGTAAAAACTGCTTTTTATCTTCATAGCTGACAAACTGGTCGCCACCGTACTGATTATCCTCGCTGTTGCTGCTGTGCTGATAACGCAGCTGTAGCTGGTGGCCGGCCGGATGCTGGTATAAATAACTCAGTTGCTGGTTGGCAAAAGCGCTGTCGATCCGCACATCCCCAACTGATTCGGGATCCGTGCGGCCTTGTTCTGATGCCAGACTGATGTTGGCGCGCGCACTGTCGCTGGCGCCGGTCAGTGTCAGCGTCAGTTTTTGCTCTGGGGTTAACTGAAACAGGTAGCGTGCCTGATAGTCGTTGCTTTTTGGTGGCTGGTAAATTTTCACGCCATCGTCCAGTTCATCACCGGATTTCATAAAGAGCTGTATTGTGCTTTGCCGCGCCGCCAGGTAAAACGCCTGATCGTCGGTTATTGCACCTTCAACCAGTGCGCTCATTTGCAGCAGACTCAGCTCGGCTTCGCCACCAATTTCTTGCTGTTTCGGATCCCGTAAAGTTGCCGAAAACACACCGCCGGTGGCATTGCCGTATTGAGCGCCAAAACCGCCGCTTTCAAGGTGAAAGTCATGCAGCAGGGCTTCATTAAATACGCTGTTGCCGAACATGTGGAACAGGTAACCGGCCGGCAATCCGTCAATTAAAAAAGCGTTGTCATCCGGGCTCGACCCGCGCACTGCCGGCATCCTGCCAAAATCACCACCGGCGTACACCACGCCGGGCAGGCTGAATACGGCGGCCAGCGGGTCATTCATAATGCCGGCTACTTTCAGCAGCTGGTCGGTTTCATCGTTGGTCTGACTGGCAGCTGGCAGCGCACTGCCGTTGACCTGAATGCGTTCGATCTGTGACGCTGGGTCCGCTGCAGCAGTTTCAGCAGCGCTCAGCAGCAACGGGCTACACAGGCCCAGGCACAGGGTCAGTCGGGATAAGGCAAATCGCATGGTACACTCACTTGATGCAGAAACAGATGGCAGGCAGTGTGCCAAAGCGCGGCGCGGATAACTGTCGGCCAATTGCTGTGTATCTGTAAGAAAGTGTCAGGGAGTAAGCGTGATGTCAGACAAATTTCAGCAAGCGCTGGCGCTGCTCAGACCGTTGGCAACGCTGCCGGATTGGGGCATCGGTGGCAGTTTATTATTAGTTGAGCGCCAGTTGCAGGCTGATTTTCGCGATATCGATTTGGTTTGCAGCGAAGCGGTGCTCCCTGCGTTAGTCGCGCATCTGCAGCATGGCAGCACTGAATTGCCAGTGGCGGCTCATCCGCAATATTGCAGCCGGTTTTTCCGCCGGTATCAGCATTCCTCTGGTCTGGTGATTGAGGTGATGGCGGGCATTCAGGTCCGCCAAGCCGCGGCAGTGCTGCAATGGCCGTTTGTGCCTAGCCGCTGTGTACAGCGCCATGGTTTGCCCTGGATGGCGCTTGCCGACTGGCTGGAGCTATATCAGTTGTTTGAGCGGCCGGAAAAAGTTGCGTTGATCCAGCAAGCGCTCGTCTCAGAACTTTAGTTCGCCGTCACCTGTTTGACTTCAGTCAGCACAGCGCCATCGGCAAACTGCACTGTCAGCGCATCGCCAATTTTTAGCTGCTGCACCGATTTCACTAAGCTATGTTCTGCATCAAAACTTAAGCTGTAGCCGCGATTGAGTGTGGCCAGCGGGCTGACCTGATGTAATAAAGCGCTGTGTTGTTGCCATTGCTGCGTCCGCATCTGCAAATGCTGTTGCATTGCACGTTGCAGTCGTTCATGCAGCGCAGTAGCGTGTTGCCAGAGCACTGTCGTGCTGGGTTTATGCTGCAGCAGCCGTTGCTGATGCTGCGCAAGCTGACGCTCTTTGCGCTCCAGCTGCTGCTGGCCGGCACGTTGCAGCCGCAGCTGTAATTCATCGAGGCGTTGTTGCTGTTGCTCCAGCCGCCGTTTCGGGTGCAGCAGCTGTAATTTGCTGTGTTGCTGTAAAAACCACTGCGCCTGTTGGCCCAGCTGCTGGCGCACTGCGCGGCTGAGCCGTTGTTGCAGCTGCAGCAGCTGTGTCAGCTGATGTTGTTGATCGGGAGATACCAGTTCGGCCGCCGCCGACGGCGTTGCTGCCCGCACATCGGCGACAAAATCCGCAATAGTAAAATCAATTTCATGGCCGACGGCGCTGACGATCGGCAGCGGACAATGGGCGATTTGACGGGCCAGTTGCTCATCGTTAAAACAATACAAATCTTCCAGTGAACCGCCGCCACGGCCAATGATCAGCACGTCGACTTCATTGCGCCGGATGGCATGCGCCAGCGCGGCCTGTAAATCCTGCGCCGCTTGCACACCCTGCACTAAGGCCGGGTAAATAATGACTTCCAACGCCGGCGCCCGGCGCGCTAACACCGTCAGAATATCGCGCACTGCGGCGCCGGTCGGCGAGGTGATCACGCCAATGCGGCGCACCTGTGCTGGCAGTGGTTTTTTCCGCTCCGGCGCCAACAAGCCTTCAGCACTAAGCTTGGCTTTGAGCATTTCATATTGCTGGCGCAGCAAGCCATCGCCGGCCGGCTCGATAAAATCGACCAGCAGCTGATACTCGCCACGGGGTTCATACACACTGATGCGGGCGCGGATCAGCACTTGCTGACCGTTGCGCGGCACAAAGGCGGCATTGCGGTTCGCCTGCTTAAACATCGCTACTTTGACCTGCGCTGCCGCGTCTTTTAAAGAAAAGTACCAATGACCGGAACTGGCGGCAACAAAATTTGAGATCTCACCACAGAGCCAAAGCTGGCGGAATTGAAGCTCCAATGTCAGGCGAACTTCGGCATTTAGCCGCGAAACGGTATAGATCTCCGGGTTTGTGCTGGGATTTTGCGTGTGATTCATGGCGGGCAGGCATAACAAGTGATCTGGCTAAACTAGCACAAATACAGTCATAAAAACAAAAAATGCGTTGTTTGAAACGCGCTTTGCGGATAAAATTGCGCCGCAACATTCCCCGATTTTTAACCACCACAGCGAGATTGTTGCAATGCTCAGGATAGTCAAAGAAGCCCTTACATTTGACGACGTGTTACTTGTACCGGCGCACTCCACCGTACTACCTCATACCGCAGATCTGCGGACTCAACTGACCAGCAAAATCAGCCTGAATATCCCGATGGTTTCCGCGTCAATGGACACCGTCACTGAAGCCCGCCTGGCCATCGCGCTGGCGCAGGAAGGTGGTTTAGGGTTTATCCACAAGAATATGACCATTGAAGAGCAGGCCGCCAACGTTCGTAAAGTAAAAAAATACGAAAGTGGTGTGGTGTCTGATCCGGTCACTGTGCGTCAAGAACAAACTGTCCGCGATGTTCAGTTGTTATCGCAACAACACGGTTTCTCTGGTTTCCCTGTTATCGACGCTGACGGCAATTTGCTGGGCATCGTCACCGGTCGCGACTTAAACGTCGAAACCAACCCGCAGGCGCCTATCTCTTCCGTGATGACTCCGCGTGAACGCCTCGTCACTGTGCATGAAGATTCACCACGCCAAAACGCGTTAGCGCTGATGCACAAACACCGCATCGAAAAAGTCTTAGTGGTTGATAATGCCTTTAAATTAAAGGGCCTTATCACAGTGCGTGACTACTACAAAGCCGCCAGCAAACCAAATGCCTGTAAAGACGAATTTGGCCGTTTACGCGTCGGTGCTGCGGTCGGTGTCGGTCCTGGCACTGATGAACGCATCGCAGCTTTAGTCGAAGCGGGCGTCGACATTCTGTTAATTGATACCTCACACGGTCACTCGCAGGGCGTGATGGACCGCGTAAAACAAACCCGTGCTATGTACCCGGATTTACAAATTGTGGCCGGTAACGTCGCCACCGCTGAAGGCGCGAAAGCACTGGCTGAAGCGGGTGCCAATGCGGTTAAAGTTGGTATCGGCCCAGGTTCAATTTGTACCACGCGCATTGTCACCGGTTGTGGTGTGCCACAAATCACCGCCATTGCTGATGCAGTTGAAGGCGTAAAAGGCATGGACGTGTGTATCATCGCTGACGGCGGGATCCGCTTCTCCGGTGACGTGTCCAAAGCCTTAGTGGCTGGCGCGCATTGTGTGATGGTCGGTTCGATGTTCGCCGGGACTGAAGAAGCGCCGGGCGAAGTGGAACTGTATCAGGGCCGTTATTACAAATCTTACCGTGGTATGGGTTCGCTGGGCGCGATGGCACAGCGCAACGGTTCTTCTGACCGTTACTTCCAGGGTAGCAACAGCGCGGAAAAACTGGTGCCGGAAGGCATCGAAGGCCGTGTGGCTTATAAAGGCCCGATTGAAAACATCATTCACCAGCAAATGGGCGGCCTGCGCTCATCAATGGGTCTGACCGGTTGTGCCACTATCGGCGAGCTGCGCACCAAGCCAGTGTTTGTCAAAGTGACTGCGGCCGGCATGGGTGAATCGCATGTCCACGACGTGCAGATCACCAAAGAAGCACCCAACTACCGCGTCAGTTAAAAAATTCCAGCGCCGGCCAGAGACCTCCTGACGCCGGCGCTGTATTTTCCGGGCCAGCATGGCCTCGTACCTTAATAAGGTTGATATGAGCAAAAATATTCATTTCCATAAAATCCTGATCCTCGATTTCGGTTCGCAATACACTCAGCTGATCGCGCGTCGCGTCCGCGAAATTGGTGTCTATTGTGAGCTTTGGGCTTGGGACGTCACCGCTGAGCAAATCGCTGAATTTAATCCAACCGGTATTATCCTGTCCGGCGGTCCGGAAAGTGTGACTGAAGCCGGTTCGCCGCGCGCACCGCAGTATGTGTTTGAAGCCAATGTTCCGGTCTTGGGCGTGTGTTACGGCATGCAAACGATGGCCGAGCAGCTGGGCGGTAAAGTCGCCAGTTCTGACAAACGTGAATTTGGTTATGCCCAGGTTGAAGTAGTCAGCCCAAGCGCCTTGTTTAATGGTATTGAAGACCATCTGAACGAGCAGGGGCATGGTTTACTGGACGTCTGGATGAGCCACGGCGATAAAGTGGTCGAAATTCCGCAAGGTTTTGTTACCACGGCACTGACGCCAACGTGCCCGCATGCGGCGATGGCGAATGAAGCCAAACAATTCTACGGCGTGCAGTTCCACCCGGAAGTGACGCATACCCGCCAGGGTCTGCGGATGCTGGAGCAATTTGTTGTTGATATCTGTGGCTGTGAAAAACTCTGGACACCAGCGTCGATCATCGATGACGCTATCGTCAACCTGAAAAAACAAATTGGCGACGATCAGGTCATTTTAGGCTTGTCCGGTGGCGTTGATTCTTCGGTGGTAGCCATGTTGCTGCACCGTGCTATCGGTAAAAACCTGACTTGTGTGTTTGTTGATAACGGCTTGCTGCGCTTAAACGAAGGCGCACAGGTGATGGAAATGTTCGGCGATCATTTCGGTCTGAACATTATCCATGTTAAAGCCGAACAACGTTTTCTTGAAGCATTAAAAGGTGAAGCGGAGCCAGAAGCCAAACGCAAAATCATTGGCCGGGTGTTCGTGGAAGTGTTCGACGAAGAAGCGAAAAAACTACAAAACGCCAGATGGCTGGCGCAAGGCACGATTTATCCGGACGTGATTGAATCGGCAGCGTCAAAAACCGGCAAAGCCCATGTGATCAAATCGCACCATAACGTCGGCGGTTTGCCGGCAGATATGAAAATGGGTCTGGTCGAGCCGCTGCGTGAGCTGTTTAAAGACGAAGTGCGTAAAGTTGGTCTGGCGCTGGGTCTGCCATACGACATGCTGTACCGCCACCCGTTCCCGGGGCCAGGCCTAGGTGTGCGTGTGCTCGGTGAAGTGAAAAAAGAATATTGCGACATTCTGCGCCGCGCTGATGCGATTTTTATCGAAGAGCTGCGTAACAGCGGTTGGTACGACCAGGTCAGTCAGGCCTTTGTCGTGTTCCTGCCGGTGAAATCGGTTGGGGTGATGGGTGATGGCCGTAAATACGACTGGGTTGTGTCGTTACGTGCGGTACAAACCATCGACTTTATGACCGCGCACTGGGCGCATCTGCCGTACGAACTGCTGGGCCATGTGTCTAACCGTATCATCAATGAAATCAACGGCATCAGCCGCGTGGTTTATGATGTATCGGGCAAACCTCCTGCGACTATTGAGTGGGAATAGCAATAAAAACCTGAATAAAAACAGCAGCCACGGCTGCTGTTTTTGTTTCTGCGCTGGCAAATTCAGCTTTTCTTTCCACACTTAGTCAGCGGCGCCACACTCTGTGGTGCTATGGGACTTGATGCGGCACGGACCTTCGCCGGAAACACCAGTTGCGGAGGCTCTATGGCGGCGCGCTTGTTCTTTAAGGGCTTCCTCGGTTGCCTCTGTTATCTGCTGGGCACTGCGGTATTGCACAGTGCTGAACCGAATTGGCAGGAGCAGGGGCTACCCGAGATCCGGACTTTCAGTGCGGACGATTATCAGGCGCATGGGCAAAACTGGGCTTTTGTGCAGGATAAAGCCGGTTTGTTGTACTTTGGCAATACCGAAGGCGTGTTGCAATTTGATGGTTTGCGTTGGCAACTGATTGTTTTACCGAATAAATCGATAGTCCGCTCGCTGGCGCTGGACGCGGTGTCTGGCCGCATTTATGTGGGTGGCGTCGGTGAACTGGGTTATCTGGCACCTGACGCATCGGGCGCGTTGCAATATCGGTCTTTATTAGCGCAGCTGCCGGCCGGACGGCGCGATTTCACCGATGTCTGGCAAACGCAGGTAACAGCCGAAGGCGTCTATTTTACCAGTTATAAATATCTGTTCCGGCTTGGCACGGACGGGCAGTGGCGGCACTGGCAGGCAGCACAACGTTTTCATCGCAGTTATGTGGTCAATCAGCAATTTTATCTGCGCGCTGAAGGCGTTGGCTTGCTGACGCTGCAACAGGGCCAGTTGCAGCTGGTGCCAGATGGCGGGCGCTTTGCCGCTGATCCGTTGCAGGCCTTGCTGGATGTTCCCGACACGGGCGGTTTTCTGGCGGTCAGCCGCACCTCTGGTTTCTGGCTGTATCGGGACCAGCATTTTGTCGCGATGAAGACGGAGCTGGATGATATTTTGCAGCAAAAGCTGGTGTATCAGGCGCTGCGTTTGCCTGATGGAACCCTGGCGCTCGCGATGTTACAGGGCGGTATTTATTTGCTGAATGCACAGGGACAATGGGTAGGGCTTTATAACAAAGCCCGGGGGCTGCGCGATGACACTGTGTATAACCTCGGACTGGACCAGCAGCAGGGGCTGTGGGTCAGCGGCAATACCGGCCTGTCACGTATCCAGCTTGGCAGTCCATTAAGCAGGTTTGATGCACGTCAGGATCTGCAGGGCAATGTTTATACCAGCCGGCGGATTGGTGAGCGGCTGTATGTCGGGACTTCGCAGGGGCTGTATCAGCTGGAACCGGGCCCGGTTGCCGGCTTCAGGCAAGTGACAGGCATCAGTGGTCAGGTCTGGGCGCTGGAACAGGTCGGCGCTGAGACGCTGATTGGCAATTATCAGGGTATTTACCGGCTGGACGCCAAAGGCGCGCAGGCTGTACATCTGAGCGACAGTACGACTTGTTTTCTGCAGGTAGCGGCCGCGCAGCCAATCCTGCTGGCCGGTCAACGAGAAGGCGTGGTGCAGTTAACCTTTGTCGACGGGCAATGGCAGGTACAGGGCAAACTTGCCGATGTGGCGGATAACGTGCGAAGTATGGTGCAAACCGGGCCGGCGGACCTGTGGTTTGGCACCGTGAACAGCGGCGTGTTGCAGCTGCATTATGCCTCAGGACAGGTGTTACAGGGGCCGGCTACGATCAGGCGCTATCAGCTGGCCGAGGGTTTGCCCGGCCTCAGTGATAACCGGGTGGTGCTGCTGCAGGGCGAGCTGCGGGTTTTAAGCGAAGCGGGGGTGTATCAACTGAGCCCCGATACGGCCAGCATGGTGCCGGACCCCGATTTTGCCACGCTGTTTGCTGATGGCCCCCGGCAGATCTCAAGGTTATTGCCCGAGCGTCGTGGTGTCTGGCTGGAAACCCGTGACGAACAGTTACGCCGCAGTGAAGTCGGGCTGGCGGTCCGCGAGACTAGCGGCCACTATCGCTGGCAGCCACTGACTGAATTTGGTCACAGCCGGTTAACCGGCCTCACACTTGAAGCTGATGGCACTTTGTGGCTTGGCGCCAATGAATTATACCGCTGGCAAGCGGGCCCGGACGCCGCGCCGTTGCAGGGTTTCCAGCTGTTACTGCGCAGGATAGAAGTCGCTGATGGTCATCAGCGCTGGTTGCCGGCGCAAGGCAGTGCGCCACTACAGCTGAGCTTTGCGCAGAATCAGCTCAGATTTGAATTTGCCGCCACCAGTTATCGTGGCGACAACCAATATGCGGTATTGCTGGAAGGCGTTGACCAGGGCTGGTCTGACTGGTCAGCGGCGGCTTTTGCCAGTTACAACAGTTTGTGGGAAGGGCAATATCGCTTGCGGGTGCGCGCCAGGGACGTCTGGGGCACGGAGCAGCAAATGGAGCCACTGACTTTTCACATTGCGCCGCCCTGGTATCGCAGTCTGATGGCGGGCTTGCTGTATCTGCTGTTGCTGGCGCTGCTAATCAACCGCTGGTATCACTGGCGCAGCGGCCGTTTACGCCGGCAGGCGCAAGAACTGGAGACCTTAGTGGAGCGCCGGACTCACCAGCTGTCTGAGGCAAAAACAGCGGTAGAACAGACGCTGGCCGATCTGCAGTCAACACAGCGTCAGTTGGTGCGGGCGGAGAAAATGGCGGCTTTGGGGCAACTGGTTGCTGGTGTCGCGCATGAGGTCAATACGCCACTGGGCGTGGCGCTGACCGGCAGCAGCTATCTGCAGGAAAGCACAGCGGCGCTGGCCGCGACGTTAAACACCGGCCAGCTACGCAAACAGGAGTTGGCACAGTATCTGGCTTCAGCGTTGGAAAGTTCGGCGCTGATCGAACGGAATTTGCATCGTGCGGCCGATTTAATCAGTAATTTCAAACAAGTGTCGGTCGATCGCAGCAGCGGCGAGTGGCAACAATTCCAGCTACAAAATTTTTTGACCGAAGTGGCGCAAAGTCTGAAAACCTTGTGGCGCAACCGGCCGCTGCAGCTGGTGGTTGAGTGTCCGGCGGATTTAGAACTGCAAAGCTATCCCGGCAGCCTGAGTCAGGTGATTACGATGCTGGCGCAAAATAGCCTGTTACATGCATTTACGGCGGACGAAGCCGGGCAGATGGCGGTGGTGGTACGGCAACTCGATGCAGACCATTGTGAGATCAGCTTTGCCGACAATGGCTGTGGCATTGCGGCTGAGCATCTGGACAAAATATTTGAACCGTTTTTCACCACCAAAAGGGCCCACGGCGGCACCGGGCTTGGCTTGCATATTCTGTTTAATCTGGTCACTGCAAGGCTGGGCGGCACCGTGTCGGTTGAAAGTACACCTGGCGCCGGCTGCCGGTTTATACTGATGTTACCGCTGACAGCTCCAGAAACAAAAGTTGAGGCGGGTTAACCGGAATACGTACCTCACGGAGCCTGACATGGTCCGATCTATGTTGATGACAGCATTCGCCCGGAGTCTGTCGGCAATGCTGTGGCTATCCATCCTCTTTGCTATTTTTTGTTACGCTGGCGAAGTGGCGATTTTAGCAAGTGCACAGGCCAACCCTGAGCAGTCAGTTGCGTCGGTACCACGGTCTTTGACTGAACTCTCTGGTGAATTTGCCTTACCACCTATCACACAATATCTACCGAAAGAATACAAAGCGCACCGACAAAACTGGGACATCCTTCAGGCCCCATCCGGCATGATTTATGTGGCCAACACCCAGGGTATCCTGGAGTTTGATGGACTACGTTGGCGCCTCATCAAGATCCCAAACTTCTCAACCGGGCGTACGCTGGATTTGGACAAGAGTACAGGCAGGATTTATGTTGGCAGCATCAACGAGTTTGGTTACCTGGAATCGGGCCAAACCGGTGCACTGCAATATCAGTCGTTGTTACCAAAAGTGCCGCCGGAACATCGACAGTTCGGCAATGTCTGGCAAACAACGGTAACGCCGGATGCTGTATTTTTTACCACCAGTCAGCGGCTGTTTCGCGTCAATCACCAAGGGGTTACCAGCTGGGCTGCACAGCATGCTTTTTTACGAAGTATCTGGTTTAACGGCAAATTCTATCTGAGAGATGAAGGGGTTGGCCTATTAGTACTTGAAGACGAGCAGCTGCAGCTTGCGCCCGATGGTCACCGCTTTGCCGAACATTCAGTCCGGGGCATGCTCCCATTGTCTGACAGTAACAAGCTACTGATCATGACCAATACCCTTGGGTTCTGGCTTTACGATGGTAAGACAAATATTCACTGGCCGACCAGTATTGATGAGAAATTGAAAAGTGAGAAAGCAAATGTGGCGCTGCTGCTGCCCAATGGCCAATTAGCCATAGGAATGAGCAGTAGCGGGATTTATCTGTTAGATAGTGCAGGCCAGATAGCCGGACAAGTGGATCACGACCTTGGATTGCCAGACAACTCGGTGTATGGCCTGGCGCTGGATACTGAACAAGGTTTGTGGCTTGGCACTCAGGGGGGGTTGGCGAGATTGCAAATGGGGACCGCGCGCGGACAGTTCGATCAGCGGCATGGACTGGAAGGTTCAGTGCTGGCGGTAAAAAGGGCTGCCGGCAAGTTATTTGTGGGGACCTCTCAGGGACTTTTCTGGCTGGAACAAGGCGTGAAACCACACTTTAACAAGGTGTCAGGCATAGATGCAGAAGTCTATGTCATTGATGTTGTTCAACAGCAATTGCTGATCGGCACTTCAGTTGGTGTCTATCGGCTGAACCATACTACAGCGCAGCTCGTTTACAGAGATAAAGGTGCAAAGTGTTTTCTGCTGTTGCCTGCCATCTCGCCACAGCACCCGGCTACTTTATTGGTGGGAACCTTAGATGGTATCGCCGTCTTACTGCGGGACGGAGATTCCTGGCGTTTCAGCACGAAAATTATTGATCATAGCGGCTGGATCTCCAGTATCCATCAGAGCTCACCGCAAACGCTCTGGATCCGCAACCGCGATAGTGGCTTGTATCGATTAAATTATCCATCCGGTCAGGTGTTACAAGGCGACATGACGGTGAACAAGTTTGGTGTTGCCGAAGGCCTGCCAGATCTGAAGACGAATTATGTAACGACCATAGCTGGGCAAATCCGTTTTCTGACCTCTGAAGGGATTTATCAACTGGATGATCATTTGCAGCGAATGGTAAAAGATCCAGGTTTTGCATCCCTGGACCATGATGCCCGCGACTTGTGGTCTGTGATCGACTCACCCGAAGGGTTATGGCTGGAAAAGCCCAGTTTAGAAAGTAACTCGACGACCTATAAACTCGCAGTGATGCAACCGGATGGTCGTTATCAGGTGAAACTGTCGCAGCAGTTAGCGGACACGACAGTCGACAGTCGGTTTCGTGATGACTCTGGATTGTTATGGGCAGGGGGATCAAAACTATTTCAATTGCGACCAGCGTTATTGGCGGGCGAGCAAAAGCCGTTTCATGTGCTGTTACGTTCAGTACAAAGTGCTGACGGTTCCGTCCTGAAACAAGACGCTGCTCTGTTAAGTCTCCCGCGACTGATGCTGGATTATACGCAGAACAAATTGCGTTTTGAATTTGCTGCGGCCAGCTATGAAGGATCTGTTGCCTATGCGGTCTGGCTGGAAGGGGTAGACAAAGGTTGGACGGACTGGAGCCATGAAGCTTTCGCGAACTATAACAGTCTGCGGGAAGGCGATTATGTATTAAAAGTGAAAGCCCGTAGCTATGCAGGCGCAGAGGCTCAAATGACACCTTTTCCCCTGCGGATTGCCCCCCCTTGGTTTCGGACTTATTGGGCGTACGCGGCATATTTATTATGCGTGCTGGCGCTGATTAACCGCTGGCATCATTGGCGCAGCAGCCGGCTGCGGGCAGAAGCGTTGCTGCTTAATCAACTCGTAGACCAACGTACCGCCGATTTATCCAAAGCAAAAACGGAAGTGGAACATACTCTGACTTCGCTCAAATCTACCCAGCGCCAGCTGGTCCGTGCCGAAAAAATGGCGGCGCTTGGGCAATTGGTCGCAGGGGTGGCGCATGAAGTGAATACACCACTTGGTGTGGCGCTGACCGGCAATAGTCTGTTGCGCGATAGTACCGCAGCGTTAGCCAGTCAGCTCGACAGCGGCCAGCGTGAAAAAACAGGCGGGATTTGGCGCACTTTCTGCAAGCCGCGAGCCAAAGCTCCAGAATTAGTTAGACGGAATTTACAGCGCGCGGCGGAGTTAATCAGTAATTTTAAACAAGTGTCGGTCGATCGCAGCAGTGGCAGGCGGCGGATATTTAATCTACGTGATTTCTTAGATGAGGTTGAGCAAAGCTTTGGCGACGTTATGGCAGAAGTCATTGCAGTTCCCGCCGGCGATCGCCAAACGCCAACTACCTCATCTAAAATCACGCAGGTCGCGCCGCTCGCCACTGATCGACCGTACTGACGGTGCTTCTGCGGAATTCTGGTACAGCGCTGTCGCTGACTGGCGCGCTAACGCTGCGGCACGCTGTGACCTTTCATGCCGACGGCGCTGCTTGAAGAAGTCGAAATTGCTTTGAAATGCGGTCTACGAGATTGATTAACGCTGCTGCAACCGGCGTAGTGCGCAGCACATAATGCCGCGTACGTATCAGAAACGGTGCGCTACGGGCTTTCACTTTAGCCCTTAATCGCCTTTCCGCAGTTCGCGTAACCTGCTGGCTGGGCCCTTCATAGCTGGCCGCAGCTAAAGCGCGTTTGCGTGTAGCGGCGGGGAGCCGTCAGCGCACAGCCTTCTTTGGTCGCAATTGAAATATACGCAACGCCAACGCAGGCACCGGCGGCTCATTACTTCACCGCCCATCGGTACATCACGCCGGGCTTTTTTCAACCATAACTCGGCAGTGGGCGCAGACCGCAGGTCGCGAGGTCAGAGTTATAGTTTGCCATTCGCTGCGGTTACGCTTCAGGCACAGCGTGTCGACCTCTTATAAATCTTCGTCACAGGCCTTCGGCAACCTTGCGGATGGATAATTTATCGATACAGTTTTCTCGCAGGCGAATCCAGCTGTTGCGTCGGCTCTACGTGGTGCGGTCGCTTCGCCGACTGTGCCGTGCTGGCGCTCCGTCCCTGCCCTGTCGTAGCCGAGCCGACGGCAAGCGCACCTCTCAAGCAATTCGCCCCGATGGAACGAAGTGCCGATCGCTCAGGCCTTGTGAATAACGGCATAAACACCTTGTTAAACGGTTTCGAACCAGCGGCGTCCCCCACAAACTCTTTGCCGGCAGCCGCCGCCAGCTTCCGGTCAACCACTTCGTCAGCAATCGCGATATAACCCGGCTTGTTCGGTAATCGTCTGAAGATGGTTCCTGACATCGACACCTTTTCTCCCAGCCCGCTGCTCAGCCGACCGACGGTATACCGTCGTAAAGTGTCATGATCGGCTGTTGCTGTCCGGCCCAACCCCTTCATCTCAGTAAGAATTTGCCGTTAAACTCAGGCTCTTGCTTTTGGCGGCAACAATTGACGCCGAGGCCCGGCCTGATGATCCACCGTGTTTGCCGAATCCGGCGGCACACGATGACTGTTGCAGTGCCGGGCCCGATACCCAAATCAACTGGCCAGTTTGGCTTGTCGGTGCGCCGTGAAACCGCTATGGGCGAATACTGTCTGCATATTCCGGTAACCCGCACTCAACGCGATTTCTGTTGTCGGCGGCCCGGCATCGGTATAAACCGGCAGCCGGCACGGGTGCTCAGCCGACTGGCGATTATGTATGCAAGCCGTGAAACGCTGTTGTCCACGCAGCACCGGCAATGATGATTCTGCGCCTGCTGTCGTCGCAAAATTCTGTAACAGGCCGCCAACATCACCGGACGTACAGGTACGCCTACGTCCGTGCGAAACCCGCGTTAAACGCTGCCGGTTTCAACGCTGAAGGTCACTAACGCTCAGCTGGCCGGCGACGCCGCTGTGCTCTTTGCCGGTCAGCGCTATGGCGTCTGGCCCGCAGCGTCTTCGCCTTCCCCTGACGCTGAAAAAAGTCGGAACTGGCCCTGTCCCGGCGCCGCTCAACGTCACGCAGTACGATATGTGGTGGCGGCAAGTGGAAATCTGCGCGAAACTGCGCCGGCAGCCCTTTGATGACCCATCAGCGACTTCCGGTGTAGCGGAAACGGCGGTAGGCGCCATCGGCTCAGACTTGTGATACGCCGGCGGTAGTGACTCGGTGCGAACCAGCGGGGTAGCGTGGCGGTCAGCAAACCGGTGAGGCCGAAGCCCTCGGCCTTGTTGTCCTGAGGCGTAGCGCCGCGGTTAAATTAACCGCGTACTGATTTTACCGGTATCTACATCGGTAAGTTGCTGCCACTATACCGCACCTTCCTCTGACCAACCAGCAAGCCGGCTGCGCGGCCGCCTGCAGAAAACTGATCGTACTGTCTGATGGTAAGCACCGATATCGCCCCAACGCGAAGCCGATACAGCCCCTGCATCAGCGCTCACCAATCCGCCATTCAACCGTATGCCCTGGGTACGGTGGCTGCCAAGCTGGATGCGTACTGAGCCGGTATTGCCGCCCTGACGGTCTACAGTGTCATCCTGGCCCCTGTGCGTTCGATCGCGGTAATCAGCGCATATTCACCAGCTTTTGCTGCGCGCCATCCTTCCGTCATCGCGACAATATCGCGGTCCGAGCCGAAATCTATTTCCGCCGTGGCAGCATCATTATCAGCACGCGAATACGTTAACCACGCCAGCTTGCTGGGGTACCCCGTCCGTAAACCCAACTGTTCCGCTGTCAGCCGTGGAGCATCGTCGCCGCAAGACCGTTGGCGTCAGGCGAACTAACCCGGTTCACCAGCCGCACCCTGCGGCCAGCCGGCTTATCGTTTGTTCGGTTAGCGGCGCAAATGCTGCGGCTTGCGCCTTTCGGTATTGCCAGAACGCGGCCGACATCCGCGAAGCATTAGCGCCTGCGCTGTCAGTGCATATTGGTCCGGCAGTGTAACGGGCGAAGTACTCGCGTGTTTCGAGACAGGTGTGGCGCCGCGACACGGGCTGAACTGCCGGCGCGAAACCGCTTGTTTATTCGGGTTTTTACTCAGTAGTCAGGGCATCGCCAATTTCGGTGATACGGTGCGGATTCTGCGGCAGGCGTCGATGGTTTTGTACCGCACGCTGCAGCAGTCGCCGCTATTGACCTGGTGGCATGAGCTCTTCATCGCATCCTTTCGCCGCACGCAGCGCATGCTGCGCGCTGGAACGAAACGGCTCGCGTACGCGGCAAGCCGCCGACCGCTGCATTTGGTCACGCCGGTATCGGCCATCGTGCAAATCTGGCCTTTTTGGCTTCGTCGAACGCTTCCTGGAACACCCGAGCAATGATTTTGCGTTTGGCTTCTTGGCTCCGTTTCGCCTTTAATGCTTCAGCGTTCGGCACCGGGTGGAAAGCGTGCCCCTAACAACTGGAAGGTCGATTTACCGCAGCGCCAAAATGCGTCTGTTTTCAGCGCATCGATGATGCGCAGGCCGCCGGCGGTGAGCAATCAGTTACTCCGGCGCCATCGCGCCTGTTGCCGGAAGTAACGGTCGATCGCGTTACCCGCGACGGCCCTGATGCGGTTCCACTTCGCCCGGCGCGGTCGGCGTCAGGCCATCGCAATGCGCCAGCAAAGGCTGGACGTCACCGAAATCGGCGGCTACGTCAACATGGCGGCGATTGTGGCACCATTACCTTCGCGTGTTCAGGCCGACTGGCACCGCATTGGCGCCAGCCGGGCTCGCTCGCAGATCGGTTACCGCGGTCACCGTGTGTGAATTAACAGAATGGAAAAAACCAAAGCTGCAGGCCGCCTGCCCGGAACCGGCCTGACGGCACCGGTAGCATTGACTTTGTGCTGGCGGCTTTTATAGTCACGCACGTGACGCAAGGCCCTTTAAGCCAAGGCATTATGGCTTTTTCATCGACAGCGCCCAGCGCAGCGTGGTGGATCGCGCGCTATCACCGTGGCCCGAGGCATCGCAGGCAGTTTCGACGTTTAAGTGCTGACCACATGCGTCAGCGTCGATGTAGAAACCAGGGCGATGGCAACTGAACATCATATTGACGCATGGTGGGTATTTTTTTGCTCTTTGATGGCCTTTGCCTTCCAGGCGGTATTGCTGGTCAATTGAGAACGCTGAAACAGCCTGACGCCGGTGCTGTTATCCTGAGCATTGCAACGGTGGTTAAAAAATCGAAGTGCGCGTTTTGTGTTTGTGCTGGATTTGCCAGATCACTTGTTATGCCCGCCATTAATCTCGGGATACCGTTTTCGCGGCTAAGCGTGGTAGCCCGGCCTGTGGTGGATAAAATTTGTTGCAGTTCCCGGTAACCGCTTTTCTTTAAAGACGCGGCGGCGCGAACAGCGTGTGAGCATTGCCCGCGGCAAATCCGCGCATCGTCGCGAACATCTGCTGGTCGATCGAGCCGGCCCGGCGATGGCTGCCGCCAGCGAAGAGCAAGCGCTGGTGCCAGCATTGGCGTGACCGACCCGGCACTGCAGTGCGCGGTGACGGTGATTGCCGGGCGCCAATTTACCCGGCCTTGGTGCTGCTTCGACGTGGCGATCGGCCGCTGGAAGATTTGTATTGTTTTAACGATGGCGTCAAATCGCCCGTGGCGCGATCGTGATTTTATATTGCCCGATACGCTCCCAGTCAACAACATCGGCGGCGCAACTGCTGCGTGGCGCTCGGCCACGCGGCTGGGCGACACCGGCAACAGGCGCTGCTGCACCCAACAGCGACTGCAGCAACTGGCAGCTTGCGCGGCATCAGCAGCAGCGCCAGCACGTGCACGCGTGCGATGCCTGTCTGGCTGCGCAGATGCGGCGGCAATAACCCGCAGCGCTTGTACACTCCAGAACGCCAGCGAACTCGGTGCGCTAAGCGTCGCCCGTATTGCTGGGCGAGTCAAACGGCGAACTAGGGTCTGGTAGCGTAACGGCTTCCGGCCGCGTAACCCAACTGATGCGGGCCCAGCCAACGCAGGTATGGCGCTTGTACGCGGCGACGCGCTGCGCACCGGATGCTGCATCGGAGATGGCAAGCCGATAATGCCGATGAGCCGCCTGTTCGATAACGCCATGCTGCGAAATGCGCAGGGGCTTCGCTGGGCGTCGCGAAATCGGCTCCCACTGGAAGCGCTGCCAGATGGCGAAGCTGCTGGCGACATCACGCTACTCCCTGACGCACGAATGCAGCAATTGGCCGACAGTTATCCGCGCGCTGGCGCGACTCTGCATCAACCCATGCGTGCCCGACGACCTGGCCGACGCGATCAGGCGCATTCCCGGGTCAACGGCGGGCGCCAGCGTCCAGCGATGAACGGCCAGCTGTAACAGCCTGACCGCTGGCCGCGGCATTCTGCCCGGCATGGCCGGTGGCCCGGATGACAACGCAGCGACCCACCTGTTTCGGCAACGCTGTTTGTTGCCCATGACTTCGCGCTAACAGCATACGGCGAGCTTACCGGCGGTGTGTTTTCGGCAACTGCGGATCCAGTAGAAGAAGCAGGTGAAGGTGCGGGCGTTTTTGCGGCCGTCGGTGATGGTAGGCGCATACCTACCGGCTTGTTAAAAAGCGAACGCTGACACTGACCGCCCGGCAGCAAGGTTGCACGGATCCCGCTTGCTAACCAGCAACTGGTGGCCCTTCTGCCGATAGCTGCACAGCAGCTGCTGGCGATGGTGATACAGCAGCAATACAT
>JAXHNX010000016.1:0-6353 GCA_034519945.1 Rheinheimera sp. | reverse complement strand
GATGTTGGCAGAGCTGGGAAAGTGCGGGGGATGATGCGCCTGCACTTGCTGCTGGCCACTATATCAATACCCCTTGCTGCAACGTCGTCACCGGTAACCGTCAGTCGACGGGCTTTTGCATCCTGAAACCAGCGGCGGTGATGACTGGCCTGCCAATATGCCAGTTGTAGTTTTGAGTTATCAGCCAGCGCAGCCAGGCTCAGGACTGTCGGGTTGTTCCGCAACAATAAAGCCAGCGGCGTTATGATAAAGGGCTGTTGTGAATAGAATAAAAAGCGCCGACCTCTGCGTCGTTTCCCCAAGTAGCTACGCTGTGTCCAGTGCTTTGTTCTGTAGCATTTTCAATATTCCGGGCAGTGGATACGGATAGAACTTCACGTCGACCTGCATAGCCTGAGCCATCTGGCGAACATGTAGTAGCGCAGGACCCGCACTCCCCTGATCGTTGCTGGGACAAGGGGGCAGGTCAAAATAATCCACAGCAAAGCGCAAAAAAAATGCGGCTGGGATAGCCCCGGCCGCATCGTGCTTAGATCATATTGCCATCACATTACCTGATACGGCGGAATAATCCCAATAACAGCAGACTCCACCAGCCGAAACTGCCACCTGACGAGGATTTGGCAGGTTCCGGCGTTGTTGTCACCGGAGCCGCAGCGACCGTGACGGTGACTGTTGCTGTGCTTTGCGCTTTACCATCAGAAACGGTCACAGTGAACGAATGACTGCCCGCACTCAGACCCGTCACCGTCGCTTTTGCCGTGTTGGCGTTGGCAATTGTGCCCGGACCACTCCAGCTGTACACCAGTTGGTCGCCGTCAGCATCTATTGAGCTGCTGGCATCCAGAGTTACAGTGCCTCCGGCCGTCACTGACACTGCATTTTGCGTGACAGCTGCGACTGGCGCATCTTCAGTGGCCGTAACCGTCAGTTTAAAGCTGGTACTGACTTTGTCAGACGGATGCTCGTTGTCAGCAACTGTGACTGTTACAGTCGTCGTTCCGCTGAAATCTTTGGCCGGTTTGATGTTAAGCAGTGAACCTGAGGTATGACCTTGTACTGTGGCACTGATGTTGTCACCGCTGACACTGATAGTATTTGCGATATTATTGTCATCAGAATAAACAACCTGCAGGCCTTTCAGCTCGGTGTCTTCAGCCATGCTGAGATCACTCAGTTCACCCAACTTCAGATTGCCACGGATATCAAGCTGCTGGACTAATGTGTCTGACGCCTGACCATCCCGGGTCACTTCCACTTGGACTGGTTGTACTGTGCCTGTGGCAGCATTATTCACCCGGACCTGGAAACTCAGCTCGAATGCCGAAGTTTCAGGGCCCTGATAGTCATAACAGGTGACCAGGCCATTGGTCACTTTATCGCGCAGATCATCCAGAGCAAATTGAGTGCCCAGGTAGCCACTGGCCGGTCCAAATGACGAACGGAAACCATCATAACCCTTCACACCAATCGATCCGGCACCAGCTTCGTTGCCAAACTCAATGTTGTCATAGGCCATGACAATTTCATATTGGCCGTCACCGTGGCGGTAATTCAGGTTGTAGATAATTTCAAAGTCATACATATCATCGTGATCTTGCCAGATTGATGTACCTGTTGCTTCATCGTAGACACTGTCGGAGCTTCTGGCGTTATCCCATTCCATTACTAACTGTCCATCGGCGGTAAAGCCCATGCTGATCCCCGATGTATTTGCCGGGCTCCAGATATCGACGTTCAGTGGCGTGCGCAACACAGACCAATCAAATGCCCCATTGATCATGGTTGCTCCACGCCACAGTGGTGCAACTAATTGATCTGGGAAGCCATCAAATGGCATAGAGAAGTGTTGTGGGAAAAATAATGGCATCTGATCCAGCTGCAGATAACCCATCGGACTGAGAGTCAGATTGCTGCTGGCGGCATGGTTCAGGTTGTTATAAAGCGCTGTTTTAACATCGCCGCCATAATACCAGCCTAAGTCCAGTACTACATTATCGTTCCAGTCGCCGCCGACCTGTGGATAGAAACCAAACGCAGCCAGGTCAACGTAACCACCTTTGTTGGGCTGGCCCAAATCCGGCACTTTACACATGGCGTCAGTTTTATTGGTGGTCAGCTTATAACTACGTGGCCAGTCCAGTGAGTTTGGTTGTGTGGTGTTCAGACTAAAACCATTGCCTTCGACTTTTAAGTCTTTCTGCAGTGCAGTCGGAACTTTCACTGAGCCTGGGATCAGCGTCAGATGTGCCGGTAACTTCGATGTCAGTGCCAGGCTGCGGTCGTAGCCATCCTGGTTCGCCATTACATCCAGTTTCATGTCGATGATTTGACCTGCCCGGGCAGCCTGTTGGGAGGCGCTCAGAGCGATATCATTGTCACCTCGCGCCAGTTTTAACGGGACTTTAGCAATATTGGCGGGTTGCGTGCTGCTGGAGCCGATGTTCAGCATGCTGTAATAGACTTCGTTAGTAACGGATTGCGGCAGTTTCCAGTTCAGCAGCAAATTTGTTTTTGTCAGGCCATCGGTCTGCGCCGGACCTGTCAGCGTCAGAGTGCTGTCTGATGTGGCTGGCACTATGGCGGTCGCAAGCTGATAGCTATCCGTGATGCGCTGATTAGTTGAGTGAATAAAATTATGTACAACGACCCAGTATTTGCCTGCCGCCGGACTATTGATGTTGCAATAGTCGCTGACTTCTTCGGAAATGGACATACAAATGGCTTCAGTCTCCCATTGCGGGATACCGTCTCCATTTAAATCCATACCGATATAAACGTCGGCATCGCCGGCGTTCCATGGTTCTTTTTTATCTGCAGAAGTCCCGGTCCGCTTCAGCACTTCAACAATTAAACGGGCTGTGTTGGCTGGCACATCCAACAGAGCCACATCTTCAGAATCACTGATCACATGATCACAGGCAAAACCACAAAAATCGGTATCCTGCGGTAAGGTTACCTGACGTATTTCAGCTTTGACCGGCGCAGCTGCGCTATAAGTCGCGGTTTTCAGGTCAGGCAGCGCCCAATCATTGACCTGGTGGCGACCTTCGTCCCGGTTCATCGTGACCTGCAGTTTTTCCGGCAATACACCGTGGTTATACTTCACCGCCACTGGTAAATACACGGCTGGTGTATTCGGTTGCTGCGGTACCAGGCGGACTGAACCATGGATTTCCTGCTCAGAATTGTGCGAATTCGACTGGCTGTCGAGGATCTTCGCTTCGAACATGACTGATATTTTCTGACCTTTTTTCAGCGAAAAACGTGCTGGTGTGGCTTTCAGTTCAAAGGACACTTCTCCGGTGGCACTCTCGACCGACCAGTCACCATCTTGTGTTGCTTCAAAAGTACGGATCCAACTGCAGGTTTCGCTGCAATTCATATTTACCAGTTCTGGCATATTCAGCTGGCGCACGGCACCACCATTCGCCGGATTGGCAGCGGCAAAGTTCTGCACCGTTTCGTGCATCAGCAAACCACTGTTGATAGCGCGTTGTACATCAATACGTCCAGAGCCAGCACGGTAAATACCTGCAGGTTCAGCGTCAGACCACGCCGATGGCTTATAACGTAATGACTGGACTGAGGTCATTTGCAGAGCATTTTGTAATTCGGAAGGCGACCAGTCCGGGTGCGCCTGACGAACCAGAGCCATTGCACCAGCCACATGCGGCGACGCCATCGAAGTGCCGCTCATTGTGGTGAAATCGCTGGCGTTAGGGGCCGCAGTAAAAGGTTGATCATCGGAGTTGGCAGCAAAAATATCGACACCAGGTGCCGCGATCATTGGGATTAAATGTTCAGTCACATAGGTGCTGGGACCGCGTGATGAAAAATTCGCCAGCATATCGGCATGCTGTGGATCTTGTTGTCTGGCGATGGTTGCGGCTGTAATAGTCGCCTTGTGGTCTGTGCCCGTTGCCAGCCAGTTCAGCAATTGCGAACCGGCATTGGTATCGATATGGATACCTGGTAACGGATAGACGTCATTAAAAGTCATACCGTCAGCAGTACTGCTGTCCCATGACGTGTTATAAAGCACAAAACCAGCAGCACCACCGGCCAGGACGTTTCCTGCTTTTGCCACGCGGGCATTTTCACCGCGCTCACAAACCACTATTTCGCCCTGGTTGAATGTTCCGGCCGGAAATGGTTCCAGACACTTCGCATCACCAAAATTAGCCGCCAGCACGACAGGTCCGCTGATTTCGCCGGAAATACTGGCGCCTTCGATGGTTTCTGGCAGTTGTTCACCACCGCTGAAGCCGGTCAGGCTTTTACCGGTAATGGCGATAATCCGATCATGGGAGGACGCTGCCACGTTCATCAGCCACGGTGAGCTGTGATCAATCTGCCCCATGATTTCACCATTGCCATCTGTGCCGGAGTTACCTGCTGCGACCGCAACAGTGACGCCTGCGTCATGTGCAGCCAGAAAGGCTTGTTCCAGCGCTGATTCCCAAGGTGAATCTTCAGAGCCACCAATCGAGAAGTTAATGACATCGACGCCGGCTTTGACTGCGTCTTCAACCGCGGCAATTAACACATCGCCCGGGCAACCGGCATAAGGATCACCAGAACTGCCTGGCCAGCAGACCTGAAAAGCCACCACGTTCGCGTGAGGGGCTACACCAGAGATTTGACTAAAGTGGAAGCCAGTATCGACACCATCACCCACGGCGCCGGAGTTCCCCTGCATGGGCACATTGGTTAATACGTTGCCTGCAGCGGTACTGGCGACATGAGAGCCGTGACCATTGTAGTCTTCGCCAAACGCCGGGCGGATCTCCAGATTTGGTTCATACCATGGTTTCGCCGGATCCTGAAATTCAGTTGCTTTGTAGGCATCGGTAATTTGTTTATAGCTGAACACGCCGATTAATTTGTTGTTGCAGCGATCGGCAAACTGGTTGTTGGCACAATCTCCCAGATATTGACCTGCGCCTAATGGGTTTATCACCTGATAACCATCGGCACCAACGGGCTGGAAGCTGGCATGATCCGTGTTGATACCGGTATCGAGGATGCCAACGACGACCCCTTCACCTTGCAGCGCTTTGTTCGCGACCGTTTGGCCTGTCCAGACTTTATCTGCTTTTATCTGTGGCCGGACCTGCGTCTGTGGCCAGCTGATATACTTTCACCCGGCTGATGCGTTTAACCGCGCCGAGTTCCGCCATTTTAGTAGCTTCCTGTTGTGTCATGCGGGTACTGAATCCGTTGATCACTGTCGTGTACTGCTGGGCAATGTCTAAAGGACGTCCCAGCAATGTTGCACTTTGTTGCAATACATCGGCTTGCAGTTGTTCCACCTGGTAAGCCGCAGCAACAACTGCCGGCGCCTGCAACATACTGCCTTTTAGAGACTGTGTCTGTTCGCCCTGTGCGACAGCCTGGCGTTGGCTGCTGGCCAGCACAGTGTCACCATAAAGTTCGACAATATATTGCTGTTCGCCGGTTAATCCGGCTTCTGGCTGAAATTTATCGGCAGGCGTGCGACGTGCAATGATCAGGTTCTGTCCGTTATTCTGGCGGACACCCAGCTGGCGTGCTTTCGCACCGCGTTGTAGTTGTGATCGGACCTCGGCACCTGGAATGGCCATAGGTTGCAGTAATGGATCCGCCGACGCAGCCTGTGCTGCGCTAAGGCCAATACTGGCTGATGATAATGCTGCGAGTACAGCGACTGAGACAGAATGTAGTTTCACAAATCCTCCGGGAACTTGGTGCTGGTTTTTTAGTTATGGTGACGCCCGGAAAGACTTGTTTATACATCGCAGTACTGAAGTAAAACTGTACGAAAGTGTACAAATATGTGGTGAAAATGGCTGAAAATCGGCAATAAGCAGTAATTTTCAGTAACAGAAAAACCGGCATGTCAGCCGGTTTGGAGAAAAATAAACAGCAGAAATCTGGCAGTAACCTGAGTCAGATCCAACTGCGCTGATCGTTGATTTTCCGGGCAATGATCAGCGCTGCCGAACGACAACATGGTCTTAACAGCTGCAGTGCTTACTGCAGGAACTGTTGTGGCCTAATCTAACTGGCGCAGAAGTGCAGGTTTTGGCAATTCACGCTGGTTTTTTGACAATTTGCGCAAAAACTGGCCTGACCTGAGTGTCACGCTTCAGCAAAATTGTGGATAAACCACCCGCACATAATTTCCTGCGGCAGCGACCTGTGCGGTGGCAGTAAGGCTGCCGTCAATTTGTATCATTCTGTACAATTTGGCCGGGTTTGTTAGGGGATTGCGGGCCGTTCTGATATATAACCCGGCAAAAGTTATGCTGAAGTCTGACCTTATGAAAAGTATTTTGCCCGCTGTCTGTGTTTGCAGCAATACGTAACTT
>JAXHNX010000024.1:0-92700 GCA_034519945.1 Rheinheimera sp. | reverse complement strand
AAACTGCAGTCTGATGCATCTTCTTCAACTGCCATTGCAATAAACTGAAACTGAGCAGCCCTTGCACCAGCACACTCAGGGCAGAACACCACCAGACCTGGGTTGGCGTAAACGCCGGTTGTTGGCTCAGCCACAAAACCGGCCCGACAAATAATGCTAACCGCACCGCTGAACTCAGCAACGAAGGCCAGGTATTGCCGAGCGCCTGAAACATGCCAGAGCAAGTCAGTACCACTGCCGAGGTCAGATAGTTCCACGAGATAATTTTGATAAACACGACCCCGGCCAACACCACTGCAGCGTCTGCCGTGAACCAGCGCATCAGGCTTTCTGCTTCCAGCTGACTGAACAGAAAAATCAATAACATCAGACTGACACTTAGCAACAGTGCCGCGCGCATCGTCTGGCGCACTCGCATCAACAATCCGGCACCGAGGTTTTGCCCGGCGATGGCAGGTATGGCAAAGGACAAGGCAACCACTGGTAACGACACAGCCTGAATGATCCGCATACCAATACCAAAAGCTGCCTGCACGTCAGTGCCTAAATCACGGATCACCCAATAGACAAAAGCGGTGAATAAAAACATCAGGGCATATTCACCACCGGCCGGTAAACCAATAGCCAGCAACCGGCGCCACACGGGTAATTGCAGGGACCAGCCTGCACTGGTATCGAGTACCTTGTGCTGACAGCGACGGAAATATTGCCACAACATCACCAGCCCTGCCGCAGCCGCCAGCGTGCTGGCCAGTCCTGCACCGGCCACACCCAAGGCCCAACCTGTGCCCCAGCCGGAGATCAGTACCGGTGCCAGAATTAAATTCAGCAATACCGTCAGCAACTGGACCACCATCGCCGGTTTCACCACTCCGACAGCCCGCAGCGCAGAGCCAATCGCAGTCGAGACAAATGCCAACGCCAGGCCGGGCAGATACCACTGCAAAAACTCAGCGCCGGCCTGGCGCACCGCCGGATCGGTACTGACGGTTTGCAGGTAAAAGTCCTGCAATACAACCCCGGCCAGCAGCGTCAGCGCGGTCAAAGACCCCGCCAGCAACATCGACTGACGAAATACCTGATTCGCATAAAAATGATCGCTGGCGCCGGTGGCTCGCGCGATCAGACTGACAGTGCCGACACTGAGCATTTGCGTCAGCGCCAATACCAGAAACATCAGCGCGGAACCGGCGCCGACTGCAGCGACGGCGGCGGGGCCGATACTGGCAACAAAATACATATCGACAAATAAATACAGGCCCTGCACCAGCATCCCGATCATCATCGGCGTGGCCATATTGATTAAATGTCGGGATACGGAGCCCTGCGTTAAATCAGTCATGTTGAATGTCCTATGAAACAGCGGCTTAGTATGCCGTATACCGCAAAACACCGCATCTGCCACACTGTAACAGGAAATGATTGTCAGCCTGTGCAAAGCCCGATACATTCAGCGCAAATGCAGGATCAGGAGTTGTAACGTGAGCAAGGAAGAAACCACTATGCCTTTAGACCAACAGCAAGATGTTGCAGGAATTGCGCAACCGTCCGCAGTCGCCGCAGCTTCTGACGATACACCAGCGAATGCGCGGCTCGCCGGTCAGCCCGCCAGTCGTAAAGATCGCTTTTTGGGCTCGCTGATTGATTTGGTGTTACAGGTGTTGGCCTCGGCACCATTCTTTTGGTACATGGGCTTAGAATCTTTTCAGAATCCGACGCCGGCACTAATGCTGGCCAACTCGGCCAACGCGCTGCTGGTTTATCTGGCGTTACACGGCTATTTGCTGCACAAATATGGCCAGACCATCGGCAAAGCAGAGTTTGGCATGCGGATTGAGATGCTCAACGGGCAAAAAGCCAGCCTGCAACATATTGTGTTGTGGCGTTATCTGCCGGTGATCTTAATGTCTTTTGTCCCGGTGATTGGTCAGTGGCTGACCGGACTGCTCGACCCGCTGCTGATTTTCCGCAAAGACCGGCGTTGTCTGCATGACCATATTGCCGGCACTCAGGTGCATTATTGTTATCGCGCTGATGAGCCGCGTACTGAAACTGCAACACCGGTGGAGCCTGCTGCGACAACCAGCGCCGAAATGAACCAGCAATCATAAGGATGCTGCGGCCGCTTTAGTCGTCCCGGTTCAGAGCTTCGAGCAGTTCGATGACAAAGGTCAGGTCGGCATTGGGTGGGATCATAGTGCCGATTTGCCGCTCGCCGTATGCTAGTGCGGCGGGCACCTGTAATTTGCGGGTGCCGCCAACCTGCATGCCAATCAACCCCTGCACCCAGCCCTGGATCACGCGGTTTTTACTCAGCACCGTTTCAAACGGCACGCCGTGCCGGTACGATGAATCAAACTCAGTGCCGTCCGCCAGATAACCGCGATAATGTGCTTTGATCAGCGCGCCACCTTTTTTCACGGTGTTGCCGGAACCTGGGATCAGGTCTTCGATGATGAGTTCTGTCAACGCCATGGCAAATCTACCTTCCGTCCAAAAAGCGACAGTATATCGTAAGGCGCACACCACTTGTTACAAGCTGCGCTGTGACAAGGCGGATCTGCTGTGATACCAATAATGGCAATTCAACTCAATAAAGGTGTGCAAATGAAAACCCTCGGACTGATTGGCGGCATGAGCTGGGAATCCACGGTGCCGTACTACCGGCTGATCAATCAACAGGTGAACCAGCGACTGGGTGGTTTACATAGCGCCAGAATAATAATGTACAGCGTCGATTTTCAACAAATTGAAGCCTTACAACGCAGTGGCGACTGGCCACAGGCCGGGCGGATGCTGGCTGAAGCCGCACAGGCATTGCATCGCGCCGGCGCTGAAGGTCTGGTGCTCTGTACCAATACCATGCACAAAGTTGCCACAGCGATCACAGCAGCCACGCCTTTGCCATTTTTGCATATCGCCGATGCGACAGCGCAGCAAATCCGCCAGCACGGCCTGCGGCGTATCGGTTTATTAGGCACGCGCTTTACGATGGAACAGGATTTCTACAAAGCCCGCCTGGCGGAACAAGGGCTGGAAGTTTTGATCCCGGCGCAGGCCGACCGTGATCTGGTGCATCAGGTGATTTACGAAGAACTTTGTCTGGGGCAAATCAATGCCAATTCCCGTCTTGCCTACCAGCGTATTATTGCGGATTTAGTCGCAGCCGGCGCCGAAGGGGTGATCCTCGGCTGTACCGAGATTGGTTTGTTAGTGCAACCTGACGATGCGGCAGTGCCCTTATTTGACACCACCGCCATCCATGCCCGCACGGCAGCGGACTGGATGTTGGCTGAAAACGGCTGATCAGAATGCTAACGGCGGCAGATTATCTGGTTGCCAATTGTCGCCCGGCGCACTGGTCCAGACCACCAGCTCCAGCTGCTGCGCCATGTTGGCGTCTTTGAAGTTCAGACTGTATTGCTGACTGGATCGGATCACCAGATGGCCGTCTTCCAGATTGCTCACAGCACCGTATACCGGCACCAGACTGCCGTACATGATCAGGCCGCCGTCACTGTTGATTTTGCCCTGACTTGCATACAGCGTTTTCGCACTGTCGAGTAATAATTGACCGGCTTCATCCTGCGCCGTTGTTGGTACCGCATCGACGGTATAACTGAGTTTACAGATCTCCTGACCTTCTTCAGTGCCACAAGCCAGCGGGCGGGCGTGAGTAATGTCGGTGTCTAACAAGGTGCCTTCACTGCTGATCTGCGCTTTTTTATCACCGCTGACCGGTACTTCCAGTTCCACTTTGACTGAATAACCGGTGCCAATGCGGGACGGCTCCGGTGCCCAGACGCGAAAACGGCCTTGCTTGACAGCCACCGGTTCCGGCCAGACCGCCTGCATTTTATAATGTTCAGTTAAAGCCGGCTCGGTTTTAAACTCGGTGTCGCCGCTGGCCACCAGCTGACCCTGCACCTGTTCCCGCTCAAAAATATCGCTGAAACGTGCGTCTAAACCAGTCCCCTCGACCCGCACCGGTGTTTGCAAGTGAAAGGCTGCCTGCAATTGATTTGCCGAGCCAATCGCCGGCGTGCTGGTCTGGTCTTTGACATAAAGCCGGGCATGCAGGATCACCAGGTTTTCTTCCGCAATGGCTGCGACGTCGGCGGGTGCTGTTTGCGGCAGAGCTGCTGCAGACGCTGTGGTGGTGTCTTGCTGTGCCGGTGAGCAGGCAGTTAAAGCCAGCAACAGCAGGCCGGCGGCTGAATAACATAAAGGTGTCGATAAACTGGACATGGCTCCCTCCGGGTTGGATAACGGAAAAACTTCAGGCCCAGTGTCAGCAGCAGGGCCTGAATCCGCGGTGAATCAGCATCAGCCCATTACCAATGTAGTTGCGCTATCGCATCCGGCACTTCACCAAGCAACACCTGTTGGATGGTGCCATCAGCGCCAACTGTCACCAGCTGCGGAATGCCTTTGCTGGCGACCTGGTGGTACAACGCCCGATCGGGATCTGCCACTAAGGCAAAATTCAGTTTGTATTCGCTGCGAAACTTCTGCAGGGCCGGGAGTTGTTCTTCCCGGCCAATGCCAATAATTTGCAGGTCTGGCTGACGCACCAGATCCGACGCCATCAGTTGAGTCATCGCCCGTTTCGAATCACCGCACCAGGTGGCAAAAAACAGCAGCAACTGCCGTTTGCCCGGCGCCAGGGTCACAGCGTTGCCATCAATAGTACTGAGAGTCTGCCACGGTAGTTGTGCACCAGGCTGAATAGCAAATGTCGCGGCAGGAGCAACCACTGCCGTTGCAGGTTGCACTGCTGTGACAGGTTTTGCTGTAACCGGCAAAGGCGTCTGACTGCAGGCGCTGAGGCTCAGCAGCACACTGCATACAATCCCAATCCTGCCTATTTCCGTTTTGCGCATCATCAACTCCGTACTGGTTTGTATTGTTATGAAAAACCATCTTAAGGCGAAGCCACAACAAAAGCTTCGAAAATATGCCGGGCAGGCAATGCTGCGATTTAACGCAGCTGTTTGCGGATAAACTGGTCCATCTGCTCACGCAATTGTGGCATTTGTTTACGTAAACTGTGATCGCCGCCCGGCACTATCACCAGCTCGTGCGGTTGTTTGCGTTCAGCCAGTAATTTGGCAATAAGCGTGGCATTGCCGACTGCTACCCGTTCGTCTTTGTCACCATGCACAATCATCACTGGCAAGTCAGCGCGGATTTGTGGCAGGAAATGGCTGACTGAACGTTGCTGCAACGCGGCGGTTTTCTCGCTAGCGTAATCCGGAATACGCGCCTTGAATACATTTTCCATATCAGGGCGATATTGCAGTTCGGCCTCTAAATCGGTCACGCCGGCAATAATCACCAAAGCATCCAGTTCCGGCCATTGTTTAGCCGCCAGCCAGGTCTGCATGCCACCACGGCTATGGCCCATCATCGCCACATGTTCAGGATTGGCCGCAGGCACTTTAGTCAGCATGGTTTTAAACGCCAGCACATCGGCTACATCGGCGCCGCCAAATTCGTCTTTGCCCACTTGTTCCGGCGGTAATTTCAGCTGGTTATGCTCACCGCGGTAGTTACTGGCAAACACTGCATAACCTTGTGCAGCCAGCGGCATCAGCTGGCTCATGACACTCATAAAAATCAAAGATCCGGTTTTGCCATTGCCACCGCGGTTATACACCAGCACCGGCAAAGACTTGGCGGGCGCCGCTTTTGGCAGGATCAGATATCCAACTGCTTTCACTCCATCGACGTCATAAACAAATTGTTCGCAGTGCAGCTGTTGCTGAAATTGTTCAAACACGGCGCGTGGCAGCGATTTATTAATCATCGCGCCCATATTCGGATTATTCGGGTTCATCCGTTTTATCATACTGACGAAGCCATCATAACTGCTGACTGGACCGGAAAAACAATCTCGGGAATTTTCCAGCAGCGGCTGAAAAGGTGTGGGGGTGGCTGGTGCGGCAGCTTGCGACAGACCTGCGGATAACAAAAAAACTGCGGGGCAAACAATGGATAATAAATACTTTAACTTCATCAGGATAACTCCATTCCCATGTTATTTTCTGGTCATAGAGTAGCAGGGAAGATCCACGGAATGAAGCGATGAGTTTACGTTAATTCAACATTTTCAGCATTTTTTGTAAGAAGCGTTGTTCTGCCGCCTGACTGGTTTTGCGAAGCGCCTGCTGATAATACTGCCTGGCCAGTGTACTTTGCTGCAGCTGACGGTAACAGTCGGCCAACGCCGCATCGAGCAGATGATAACTGCCAAGCACACCTTGTTGTTCCAGTTCCTGTAATAACGGCAACGCCGCTGCTGCGCCGTCCCGTTCGCCAATAGCCACAGCGCGGTTTAATGCGACCACCGGACCGGGTTCCAGTCGCAATAACACATCATACAGCGCAACGATTTGCGCCCAGTCGGTCTTTGCCGCAGCCGGGCTTTCAGCGTGCAGTGCGGCGATTGCCGCCTGCAGCGCATAAGGGCCAAAACGTGGGCCTGACAGCGCCTGCTCTGTCAGTTGCACACCTTCGGTGATCAATAGCTGATCCCACAGCGCCCGGTTCTGCTGCGCCAACACAATCAGATCGCCTGTGCTATCCAGCCGCGCCGCGCGCCGGCTTTCCTGCAACAGTAATAGCGCCAGCAGCGCTTTGACCTCACCGTCGGCTGGCAATAATTGTTGTAACAGCCGGGCGAGACGGATCGCTTGCGCCGACAACTCCGCACACAGCAGATGGTCACCGCTGCTTTGGCTATAGCCTTCGTTAAACAGCAGATAAATTACTTTTAATACCGTATCCAGCCGCTCCGGTAAGTGGGCAGCTTGTGGCACTTCATAGGGAATGGCGGCGTCACGGATTTTCTGTTTGGCACGCACGATGCGCTGAGCAATAGTGACCGGACTTTGCAAAAAAGCGCGGGCGATCTGTTCGGTGGTCAGGCCACAAACTTCACGCAACGTCAGCGCCAGGCGCGCTTGCGGTGATAACGCCGGGTGGCAACAGATAAAAATCAGCCGTAGCTCGTCGTCCTGCAATGTCGCCAGGTCTTCAGACGACTCCGTTTCTGCGACAAGACCTGCATCGTCGCCCTGCTGCAGCAACCAGGCCTCAGCCGTCGCACGCTGACGTTGCAGGCTGCGCAGTTTATCGATGGCTTTAAAGCGGCCGGCCGACACCAGCCAGCTCAGCGGATTGTCCGGCAGGCCTTGTGCTGGCCATTGCTGCAACGCGGCAGCAAATGCTTCCTGCAAACCTTCTTCCGCCAGCGTGAAATCGCCGAGCAAGCGGATTAATGTCGCCAACACCCGGCGTGAATGCTGCTGATACAAATCCGCCACGTCTGCTGGTGTTACTGCCGGCGCTACTGTAGTGGTCATCAGATCACACCTATGGCAGCCGAAGCCATTTCAGACATCCAGCTCACGCACCGGCCGCACTTCCACTGAGCCGACCCGCGCCGCCGGAATCCCGGCCGCAAGCGTGATGGCCTCGTTTAAATCACGTGCTTCGACCAGATAAAAACCCGCCAGCTGTTCTTTGGTCTCGGCAAAAGGGCCATCGGTTAACAAGGTTTTGCCGGCGCGTACCCGCACTGTGGTGGCACTGGCCACTGGCTGTAGCGCTTCGGCTGCCAGCATGCGGCCACTTTGCTGCACCGCCGCCGCATAAGCGAAACACTCAGGATCCTTTGGGCTCTCCGGCAATGAATGCAGCAACTTTTCGTCGCTGTAGACCAGGCATAAATATTTCATCGGTATGTTCCTCAGACCGTGTCAGGCTGCAGGTTAAACAAAGCGGCCCCACTAACCATATCAAAAGGCGCAGAAAAGTGGTCGTGAAAAATCCGCCATTGCCCCTGCTGTTGTTGCCAGCCCTGCGTCACGCGCATCCAGCACCCCTGCACTTCGCCTTTGTCATTGGTCCCGGCGCAGTATAACAATGCATGCATGATGGCAAGGTCAGCACTGTGACGGAGCTGAATATCCTGCAAATCAAAAGCGACATGGCTCGGGCACATCTCCAGGCATTGTTGCCAGTGAGCAAAATAGTCCGCCTGGCTAAACTGCAGCTGTTTGACCGCATCAAAGGCCCGGACATCTGCCGTATAATGGCTGCAGATCGCCGCCAAATCGCTACGTTTTACCGCTTGCAACCATTGGTCAATCGCGTGCTGTAATTGGTTCAGTTCTGTGGTGTGCATCAGGGTGTTCCTTCGTGTGGTGGATACTGTGGTCGCTGTTCATCAATACTGGTCGTTACGGCTGTTCTGCTTTCGACAGTCCGGCCTGACATTTTTCACTGGTAAGACCTTCTGGCAGTTTACATTCCGCTTACAAAAGCTGACAGATCCACAGCAAAGCTCCGACAGTCTGATTGCAGGTCAGTCGCTACACTGCCTGCACTTTTTCAGGAGGACTGCGAATGAAACGCTTGTATATCAAACCTATTCTGACCAGCTGCTGCGCGCTGGTTTTACTCAGCGGCTGTAATGACGATGACAAAACCAAAGCGCTGCTGGCGGAAAAACCCATAGTGCACGGTATCTGGCAAAAAACCGGTTATGGCACCGTCTGGCAGCTGGAAAAAAACCGGCTGCAAATCTTTAATCTGAACAAATTTGGTTGTGTGCTTCAGGCCGAACATCCGGCGGCTGAAGTCCAGGCGCTGACACCACAGCTGCAATTAAGCGCTGATGGGAATGATCTCAGTCTGGCGCAGGACCCGGGATTGTTTGGTCAGTTCCAGCGTCTGCAGCAACTGCCGGCCAGTTGTCTGCAGCCAATGAATGGCGAACAGGACAGCGCAAAAAATTTCGAATTTTTCTGGCAGGACATCCAACAATATTACGCCTTCACTACAGAACGTGAGCTCAACTGGGAGCAACTGTATCGCGACTATCAGCCAAAATTTGCCAACGCCAGTGCTGAACAGCAACAACGGTATTATCAGGAAATTATTGGCCGATTCGGCGATGCACACCTGGTTTTGGGCAACCCGGACCAGCCGGCAATCCAAGGTTATGCCCGGCGTGGCCTGTTTGCGCAAATCGAAGCGGATGGTAATGCCGACGATAGCGACAGCTTGTTCGGCCAGTTGGATTTGTATCATCAGTTGCTGCAACAGCAGACTGATGCACTGTTACTGACGCCGGGCCTACAACAGACTCAGGCCAGTGCCGCAGTACAATATGGTTTGTTACCAGGCGGCATCGGTTATCTGCGGGTGAACCAGTTGTCGGCGCTGAGCCAGCAGGACCCCACGTCGACGGCGCCCAGCGTCTGGCTGCAATTTGCCAAAGACGATATCAACACTGCAGCGGCGGCGCTGCAGGAACTGCAACCCTGGCTGGCGCAGACGAAAGGTCTGGTGATTGACCTGCGTTTCAATCTGGGTGGTTTTGATGCGGTCGCACTTAAAATTGTCAGCCAGTTTAACGCCGAAGCCACAGTTATTGGCAGCAAAGGCCTGCGTAGCGGCAGTCAACACCCAATCAAACTGGCGGCCTCGGCCAGCCCTTACCTGAAACCGTTACAGGTATTGGCCGGCGGCTCCACCGTCAGTGCCGGCGAAGTCATGACGCTGGCACTGCAAAGTCTGCCACAGGCCACCATTGTCGGCGAGCCGACGCATGGTTCTTTGTCCGACGCGCTGATGCATCAGCTGCCAAATGGCTGGACGCTGACGCTGAGCAATGAGCGGTATCAGGATCCGGCCGGACAATTACTCGAAGTACAGGGGGTACTGCCTGATGTCGCGGCGTATCCATACCTGAGTCTCGACTCGGCACTGCAGAGTGTCAGTTCATTGGACCGCGCCTTGCAATTGTTGCAGGCACCGGCCGCACAGTCGGCGTCGGCGAGCGAAGTGCAAGATACGATGCGCCGCTTCCGCCAGCAATTTAATCAACCAGGCCTTGCCGCAGCAGTGGTGCGTAAAGGCAAAGTGGTTGCCACTTTTGCCGACGGTCTGGCCGATGTCGCCAGCAATACCGCCATGACGGCGGATACACCGACACTGGTCGCTTCGGTCAGTAAAACCTTGCTGGGAACTGCCATCGGCAAACTGAATATTGCCGTCAACAATCCATTGCCTGCGTTGCCATTTCTTCTGCAACGACCGGATGGCCAGAGCTTAAATCCCAGCTGGCTGCAGCTGGCTCAGCATCAATCTGGCATTGTTGACCAGGAAAGCAGCTTATTTTGCGCTATCTACAGCACTACAGACGGGGCTTCATTGCTCGACCAATTGCGTGGCACAGAACAGTGCGGTACACCAGAACCTGCACATCAACGCTTTCTGGCGGACTATCTGCAACCGGGCGGGGCCTGGTATCAGCCGCAAAATTTCGCTGACGCCGGTGTCGAGAACTACAGCAACGTTGGTGCTGAACTGGCCAGTGTGGCGCTGGAACAACTGACTGCAGAGCCGTTTGCCCAGTGGTCAAACCGCGAAATTATGGCGCCATTGCAACTGCACAACACCTTTTGGCCACAGCAGGATTTCCGCAACGCCGCAACTTTGTACCTGCCAACTGCAGATGGCGAGCTGATGCCGCTGCCGCGTTATGCCTCTTCCGATTACTACGCCGGTATGTTGCACAGCTCGGCACGCGACCTGGGCACTTATCTTGCCGCTATCGCCAGCGAGACACCGCAGCAGGCGTTGCCGGGCCTGAGCAAGACCCGTCGCCATCAGCTGCTTGGCTGGGACCAGCCTTTCACACCGGGCCAGGATTTCCCCGGCTGGTTCTGGCAACGCAGTGGCGATTATGTCGGCCACAATGGTTTGTTTGTTGGCGCCAGCAGCATGATGTATTACAACAAAGCCACGGAAACAGGATTTGTTATGCTACTCAACGGCGACGGTCAGTATTGGCTGGCACCGGATGAAACTAAGTCCGAGGCCTGGCAACAAGCGATGCTACAGGTTGCGGCCAAGCTGTACCGGCATGGCCTGCAACTGGATTAACCGACAGAGCTTGCCCGCAAAAGACCACAAGGATTATGCTCAGCACCAACCAACCAAAACCGGTATGAATACTGATGCTGACCCGCCCTCTGTTGTGTGTATTGCTCTGGCTATTTGGCAGCATGTCTGGCGTGGGCGCCGCGCCGGTGCAGCCTGCGGCTACGCCTTATCCGGTCCGGCAGATATCGCCACAGCTGCAGGTGCAGCAGTTAGCCGATGGCTTGTGGCTACACCGGACAGAACAAAAGCTCAGCAATGGTGCCGTGTTTACCGCCAATGGTCTGATCCTCGAGACGCCAGACGGCATTTGGTTACTGGATACCGCCTGGGGCTTTTACCCTACCCGCGATTTATTGCACTGGATTGATGTGGTGCTGAAAAAGCCGGTGCGCAAAGCCATTGCCACCCATGCCCATGACGACCGCACCGGCGGAGTTGTGGCTCTGGCGGAACGGGGCATTCCGCTGCAGGTCACCACACAAACCGGCGCTATTGGCGCACAGCAGCAGATCACACCACTGCAGGTGGTGACTGATTTAGCGCCGGGCGGGGTTTATCAGGATGGCCCAGTGCAATGGTTTTATCCGGGGCCTGGCCATACGGCCGACAACATCGTGTTGTGGTTGCCACAGTATCAGCTGTTACACGGCGGCTGTTTTGTTAAAGCTCCGCGGTATCCGGGCCTTGGCAATATTGCCGACGCTGACGTTGCCGCCTGGCCGGTTAGCCTGCAACGGCTCAAAGCCCAATATCCGCAAGCGCTTGTCGTAGTGCCAGGCCATGGCGATGTCGGTGATCTGCAATTGCTGGACTATTCGCTGGCCTTATTTTCAAAGCGCTGAATACTTGGCAAGCCGCGCCAGAACCGGTCATGCGCTATGACTGCAGCGACTTCGGCGACAACGCACAAAACAGAACCGCACACTGCTGAAATCGTGCGGTTGCAACATCAGCGACCGGCTTGACTACAACATCAGTCAAAGCCATGATAACTTTTACTTATGCGCCGGAGTCACTGATGAACACTCGCGCCATTCCGCTGTTTTTTTGCGTATTCGCGGCAGACATTTTCGCCAACGCGGACCCCGGTTGCCCGCCCGCACTGCGTACTTTTCATTTATACGAACGCCAGACCAGCCAGCTGTCCTGCACCGACCAGTGGCAGCAGCAGCTTTTTACCGAACTCGGTTGCCCATTAAAGTTTGTCGAAGGCAATCCGGGCATCGCCCAACGCATAGAAAAACTACAGCAAGGTGAAGTTGAACTGATCACTGGCCTGGCGATGAATCGGCAGCGCAATTTCCAGTTTAGCAGCGCCATCGCGCGCAATAATGTCTATCTGTACCGGCTGGCCAGCGCCCCGCAATGGGATCAGATCAACCAATGGTGTGATAAGACCATGCAGCAGTCACGGATCCTGATACCGGCGCAGGGATATTTTGGCGAAACACTGGAGAAACTACGCCAATACCCTGGCTGCAGTAAATGGCAGGCACCGCTGAGCCATAGTGCCGCCGTACCGTTTGAAGCGCTGGATAAACAGCGGGCTGATTTGCTGGTGTCGGCCGAGCGTCACTGGCGAAAATTGCCGGAAGAACAGCGGGCCCGTTATCAGCCGCTGGCGTTGCCGGTGATTGAAGGCAATATTCATCTCGCCTTCAGTGCCCAGATCCCGGCGGCATTCATCCAGCGGGTCAATCAACTTATAACGCAACGTCAGGCTCAAAATATCGGCTTTTGTGATCTGCCCGCGCCGATGACTACACCAGCAACCGAGCCGCCACAGCCACCTGTTTAGCCGGCTGGCATGGTCCGGCCATTGCTCTGCTGGCGGTATTCATTTGGCGTCAGACCGGTCAACGCTTTAAAGGCCCGGCTAAACGGGCCGGCAGAGCCAAAACCACTTTCCAGCCCGACCACTAACACCGACCAATGCTGTTTCGCCGGATCGGCCAACAATTGTTGGGCGTGTTGGATGCGCAACGCGTTGATCAACTGATTAAAATTCCACTGCGGATACTGCTGCCTGAGCACTCGGCTCACCCGGTATTCCGGCACCGCAAAGCGCCGCGCCAGATCGGCCACTTTCAGGCTGGTCTGCAGGAACAGTTTTTCCTGCTCTAATGCAATATGGATTGCGTCCAACAATTGCTGATCGGCGGCACATAATGCGGCGGGAACCGCCACTTCAGGTTCATGTTCAGCCGGAACCTGCAGCGCAGCCGAACTGGCTGGAAACCGCCACCAAATTAAGCCTTGTGTTACGCCAAGGATCCACATCGCGGCCAGCGCCGCCAGATTTTGCTGCATTGCCGGGTTGCCGGCCGCTGTGGGCCAGGTTTTGGCCAGGATCAGACACAACAACAGCGCACTGGTGAAACTGACCAGAAACAGCAGACGCTGCGCTCTTTCTGCGCCGCTGAGCTGCGTCAGGCCCCGGCAACCTTCCCACAACGTCAGCATCAGCATCGTCGACGACAATAACGTCAGCAATTCTGCTGTAGCGGTATTGGCCGGCGCCCAAACGGCCGCAGTTGGCTGCCACTGTGATTGCAACAACTGCAGCAACTGATGGCCGATCACCAGTACTGCAACGACGGCTGCCACACTGATATGCCGGCGGTCGACTGCAACGCCGGGCCGAAACAATGCCCGCGCCACCAGCCAATAACCATTGCAAGTCAGGCAGGCGCCAAGACCAATCAGATATTGCCAGATGCCCCAATCCGCACCGCCAAGCCGCTGCAACGCCATGATGGCAATCGAACCGCAAAACAGCGCAAACCAGAGATGCACAGCACTTTTATGCCGAACCCACAGCTGTGCACACAGCAGCAACACACTCACGATAAACAGGCTGAATTGCAGGCTTTGATGCAGCATCTGAAAACTCCGGTCACAGGAACATCATGCCATGTTAGCACCGGCCTGCAGTTGCCGGCAAAACCGGACTGTCAGCAGTTATGTCAACATTGGGCTGGTCCATGATAGCGGTGATTTTCTTGCGCTGAGTTTCAAATCCGGCGCGATTTTGCTCTCACAACAGTCCAGGCTGCCATAAGTTTTTCCCTGTCAGGAGGTTGTAAGATGTCTGGTTTTATCTCTGAGGCGAGCCAGCCGGCCACGCCACGAACAGATGGATCCGCTGCTGCAGCGCGTCAGCTATTGCGTTTCAGCGGCATCAGTTGGTTTGCTGTGGCGCTCGCGGGTCAATGGTTGTTCGCGTTTTATATTGGTTTGTTGTACCTGTGGCCTGTGGTGCGTGGAGATTATCTGGCAGCCAATCTGGCGAGGCCGATCACCGGATTTGTCGCCGGAGATCTGAGCGGCAACCTGATATTATTTGCTCACCTGCTGCCAGCGGCCATCCTCAGCATCGGCGGGCTGCTGCAACTGGTTCCACAACTGCGGCAACGCTGGCCGCGGGTTCATCGCTGGAATGGCCGGCTGTTTTTAACGCTGGGCCTTTGTGGCGCGCTGACTGGTTTGTATCTGACCTGGGTGCGTGGCTCGCGCTTAAGTGATTTAGGCGCCATCGGCATTACATTCAATGGTTTGTTGATCCCGGTCGCTGTCGGCTTCGCCTGGTTTTATGCCCGTCAGCGTAACTTTGCCTTACACCAGCGCTTTGCTTTGCATAGTTTTTTCCTGATCAATGGGGTCTGGACCTTCCGCCTGTTTCTGATGGGCTGGTACCTGCTGCATCAGGGGCCTGCTGGCAACAACGCTACATTGGATGGCCCGGCGGATTTAGTGTTGTCATTCGCCTGCTATGCCTTGCCGATGCTGGTGGCTGAAGTCTGGTGGCGCAGCCGCCGCAGCCAGAACCTGTGGTTATTGTGGTGCGCCGCGCTGTTGCTGACAACAGGATTTTTGCTGACGTTACTCGGCGTTGGGGCCGCTGCCATGATGATGTGGGGGCCACGGATCAGTGCGGTGTGGTGAAAAACAAAACATCAGCGTGTCCATCGTCTAAGGTTATTGGCACATCCCTTTTGCTTGCCAGAGCCCGACTGATGTTGCTGTTGTTATCCCGCATTCTGTTATTGCTGCCAACCAGCCTGGTCCTGCTGTGTGCCGGACCAGGCCATGCTGAACCTGTGACGTATTTCTATTCCGACCTGCCGCCTTATGAATTCAGTAACCCGCAGGGGCAAGCGGAGGGTGTTGGCATCGATCAGGTACGCAAGGTGTTAACTGCCGCCGGTTTTGCGCCCGACTTCCGGTTTTATTCACTGCAACGAGGCTTAAATGCGTTGCAGCAAGACATTGATTTCACCGCGGTAGTTGCGCCATCCGGTCAGCAAGCCCAACAGTTTCACCTGAGCCGGTTGCCGGTATATGCAGTGGAACTGGGCGTCGTAAGATTGCGCACGACCAAGCGCATGTCCTACCTCAGCCAGTTGCAGCATTATCCTTATCTGGCGCTCAGTGAAACCCGCTTTGCATTTTTGCAGCAACGGCCTGAACTGGCGGCATTTGCAGTAAAACGTTATGACATCAGCAATCAGCCTGATGCATTCCGGTTATTACTCAGTGGCCGCTACGATTATTTCCTCTGTTATCACGCCAGTGAGATGGCGCTGGCTAATCCGCTGCTGGTGTTTGATGCTTTGGAGCAGTTGCCGGTACACCTGGTGTTATCGCGCCAACATGCCGAAGCAGCCCGTTTGATGCAGCGGGTTGATGCGGTGCTGGCCCGGCCGCTGCAATAAGCCTTTGTTTACACTTCTGGATGCTACAGACTCGCAGATAGTTGATGCCGAATTCGGTCAGGCTGGTTACAATGCGGCGAAAGTGTACAACGATTTCGACGGCGTTTTTCCGGCTGTCGCCCGATCAGCGGATGGTGTTCCATCTACGCGAATATGGCGAAATGCGTTGCGTAAAACCCTCTGTAAATCAATAACTCAAGCTAAATCAGCCAGTTTATCTGGCCCTTCAGTCAGCAGCAGGAAAGAACAAATGGCAGCATTCGGTAGTGTATTTATGCCTGAAATGGCAATGGCCCAATTTGATGGAAATGCCTGGGGGCCTTCGGCCATTGTCCCGGCAAACAGCATCTCTCTGCATCCGGGCGCGCATGTGCTGCACTATGCAAGTACTTGTTTTGAAGGCTTAAAAGCATTCCGCCACGAAGATGGCACTATCGCCATTTTCCGCATGGATAAAAACATCGCGCGGATGCTGCAAAGCTCGGAATTGTTATCCTTACCTAAATTTGAACCAGCGTTGCTGAGCCAGATGATTGTCGACGCTGTGCGTCACTTCGCGGCAGACGTGCCAACGCCGCCGGGTTCAATGTATATCCGCCCAACCCATATCGGCACCGAACCTGCGATCGGCAAAGCCGCCACGCCAACGCTGACCTCGATGCTGTATGTGTTGTTATCACCGGTCGGCGACTATTTTGCCGGTGGCAGCCGCGCGCTGCGTTTGCTGTTGGAAGACAACGCCCGCTGCGCACCACACATGGGCATGATTAAAAGCGGCGGCAACTATGCCAGCGCACTGCAACCAACGATGCAGGCCAAAGCAAAACATCAGGCTGATCAGGTGCTGTTCTGCCCGCATGGCGATGTACAGGAAACCGGTGCCGCCAACTTCCTGTTGATTGACGGCAACGAAATCATCACCAAAGCGCTGGATGCATCCTTCCTGCATGGCGTGACCCGTGATTCAATCCTGACCCTGGCGCGTGATTTGGGCATGACAGTATCTGAGCGTGACCTGACAGTGGACGAACTGCTGGAACGCGCCGCCAAACCAGGTACTGAAGCCGCCTTGTCTGGCACAGCAGCAGTACTGGCACCGGTTGGTACCCTGATCCACCGCGGGACTGAATACAAAGTCGGTAGCGGCGAGCCAGGCCCAACCACAGCCCGTTTGCGTCAGGCACTGAACGACATTCAGTGGGGCAAAGCCGAAGACAAACATGGCTGGCTGACGAAGATTTAAGCCGGTCAGCAGACCACCATTTAAGAAGCAGGCAATATGCCTGCTTTTTTTATGCCGCACCTATGCCAAATACCAGCAACATTGTTCCTCCCGTTACAAATCTATCTACTAAAAACCTTGCACACCGCAGCAAGAATCAATAACATACTTGCATAGTCAAGCATTAATCAATCTTTAGTGCAGCTTTTAGATTCAGCCCACAGCGGCTTCACCCTAACAAAGGTCAATTTATGGACAGCCAAAACCCCGCCGTCGATCTGGTGCTGCAAAGCGCCTTGCTCTGGTCTGGCATGATTAAAAAAGCCGACTCACAACTGAGCGTGCATGGCATCAGCTTCAGCGAATATTGTATTTTGCACCGGCTAGCACAGTCGCCACAGCAGCGACTGAGCCGGATTGAACTGGCGGGAGCCGTTGGCCTCAGCGCTTCTGGTGTGACCCGGTTGCTGCAGCCAATGGAAAAAATGCTGCTGGTGGAAAAAGAACAAAACGCCCGTGATGCCAGGGTCAGTCTGGTGAAATTATCCGACAGCGGCCAGCAGATTTATCTGGATGCACATCAGACCTTTGGCTTTTTTGCCAGCCAGTTTATGTCCCCCCTCACGTCGCGCCAGCAGGAAACTTTGGCGGAATTATTAACCCGGCTTTAGATATCAATATCGACAGGAATGTGATGACCGATTTAACCCAGGGCTCGCTGCGCCGCCATGTCTGGACTATGGCGCTACCCATGATGATTGGCATGTTTGTGCAGTCGTTGTATTTGTTTGTGGATCTGTATTTCGTCGCTGATTTAGGCGCAGAAGCCATCGCCGCCGTCAGCGCAGCGGGCAATCTGATGTTGCTGATTATGGCGTTAACCCAGATGCTGAACGTGGGTTGTGTCGCGCTCATCGCCCGCTATACCGGCGCCCGTGAACACCAACATGCCAATATTGTGTTCCAGCAGGCCATGCTGATGGGCATGGCCTTCGCGCTGCTGACGCTCGTGCTGGGCTTTGGCCTGAGCGACCTTTATATACAACTGCTGAGCGCAGATCCCGCGGTACAACAACAAGCACAACAATTTTTGCTGGCCTATCTGCCGGGTTTGGCATTGATGTTTGTGTCCACCGCCATTGCCGCCGCACTGCGCGCCGTTGGCATCGTCAAACCCGCCATGCAGGTGCAACTGATCACTGTGCTGTTAAATACCATGCTGGCGCCGGTGTTGATCGCCGGTTGGGGCACAGGTTTTGCGCTCGGTGTATTTGGCGCCGGCCTGGCCAGCAGTCTTTCGGTGACGGTCGGTGTACTGCTGCTCTGGCGATACTTCCAAAAAAGTGACCATTCGGTATTACAGGTTCCCACCCAGTGGCGCTTTGACGGCAAAGTCTGGCGACAAATCGCGGCTATCGGCGTACCGGCTGGCGGCGAATTTGCGCTGATGTTTATCTTTACTGCATTTGTCTATTGGGTGATTAAAGACTTCGGCACCGCAACCCAAGCCGCCTTTGGTATTGGTAACCGGATTTTGCAAGCGTTCATGATGCCGGCGATGGCCATTTCATTTGCGCTGCCAGCTATTGTTGGCCAGAACTTTGGTGCCGGACAAGCGGCAAGAGTCCGGCAGAGCTTGCGGATTGGGATGCAACAAATGGCATGGGTGATGGGACTGCTGTTTATCCTGTGTCAGCTGACGGCGCATGCGCTGATGGCACTTTTTAGTGGCGATCCGCGGGTATTGGCCGAAGGTGAACTCTTTTTGCGGATCATCAGCCTGAACTGCCTGAGTGTGGTACTGGTATTTAGTTGCTCCGGTCTGTTTCAGGGACTTGGCAATACCTGGCCTTCGTTGGCCAGCTCGTTCTTGCGGGTATTTATATTTATCCTGCCGGTACTGTGGTTATCCGGACGTCGCGATTTTTCGCCGGCGATGGTCTGGTATTGCTCGGCGGCCAGCGTGTTGCTGCAAGGCCTGTGCAGTTGTTATCTGCTGCGCTGGCAACTGCGCAGTAAATTAACCGGGCTACAGCGGGTGGCCTGAATATCTTGCGGTGCTGTGCAGTCTTCGTTATGGTAAACCGGATGTTTATATAAAAGGATTTTGCCGTTGAACATATTGAATTATAGGGAAAAAGACTTTCGCGGTGAGCCAGAAGCCCCGGGGCTGGGCTCAGTATCTGCTGGTTGGCACTCATTGAGTTATTCCGGAAAATGTCTGTTTACTTTGCTCTGTGGCTTGCTCATTACTGCCTGTATTTTCAGTCAATGGTCAGAGCGGCAACCCGTCGCCACCTGCTTGTACTTGTTGGGTATTCTGATTGCGGCAGCAAATTATCTGCGTGCCCGGGTGTTACCGCAGCTAATGGCGCGCAGCCTGCTGGCTGATTTAAGCGTCCAAGGCGGTCAAATCAGTATCGCAGGCTTCTGCTTTCCGGCCTCAGTGCAAAAACTGGTGCTGGGCAAGCAAAGCAAAAACGGCCCGGCGTTGTTGCAACTGGCCTGGAACGGCGGCCAATTATGGTTATTCCCAATAGATGAATTGCCGCAAGTGAACCAGTTTATCCGCCAGCATGCGCCGCAGATTGAGATCATCCGCGAATAAAACCACTCTCGTCTTGCCGGCCTGACTTATTTAATCTACATTGTAGAAAATATATAAAAGCGGGCCTGCGATGACTCAGGAAAAATTTATTGGCGAACTCGAGCAGATGCTGCTGCTTTGTGTGCTGCAGCTGAAAGACGATGCATATGGCAGCCAAATCCGCAGTTTCCTCGCCGACAAAGCCCAGCGTGACTTAAGCATCGGCGCTTTATACACCACATTAGAACGCCTGGAGCAAAAAGGCTTACTCAGTGGCCAGCTCGGTGAAGCCACGGCTGAGCGTGGAGGCCGCGCCAAAAAATACTACAGTGTCACCGGCGAAGGGCGCCAGGCTTTGTTTCGCAGCAAGGCTGCTTTGGAACAGTTATGGCAAGGTCTTGCATTGCAGCTGGCACCGCAATTTGACCAGGGAGGATTTACCCGTTGAGATGGCACCAACAACAATTACCACCAGGTCCGTTGCCACCCGCGATGCAGCCCCCCATCATCAGTCAGCTTTTGCTGGAATGGGTATTGCCGGATGCGCTACAGGAGCCAGTACTCGGCGATTTACAGGAAGAATTTATTCAGCGGCAACAGCATAACCGGCAACGCGCTTGCTGGTGGTATCGGCGGCAGGCCCTCACAACTTGCTGGCACTTTCTGCATCAAACCAAAGGAGATTGGCTGATGTTCATTTTCAGCATGTTGTTTTTTATCGGGATATCGCTCTGGGCTATGCTGGCTTCTGCGCCGGACGACCCGTTGGCTTTTTATGATTTGATCTCGCTGGTGCTGATATTCCCGCCAGCAGTATTATTTGCGGTTGGTGCCACATCCCGACAGACACTCCAACGCGCCATCGCATTTTTGTTTGATCCCCGCCCCGGCGCTCAGCCGCAGGACTATCAACAAATCCGCCATTTTTTCCGGGTAATGGGCAACAGTGGCCTGTTATTGGGCTTGTTCAGCACCTTGATTGGCGCTATTGCGATTGCACAGCAGACCAATGCCGATAATTTCAGCGAAACTTTTGGCCCGGCCACAGCGGTGTGCCTGCTGACCTTGTTGTATGGCGCCGCGCTCAAAACCTTGTGTTATGTCGTCGCGGAGAAAGTCCGTTTTGTGGCAGATCTCAGTGCACAGCCCCATCAGATGCAAAGCTAGCTATCTAAAGCTCTGCAGCCCTTCGCGCAGAAAATCAAACAATAACCGCACGCGGGCCGGTACCGGACCGCGCTGTGGCCGGTAGAGCGACAACGGCCAGGGCGTGGGTTCCTGCTCTGGCAACAGTCGCACCAGTTCGCCGTTTGTCAGCAAGGGTTTTGCCAGAAAGTCTGCAATTTGGCCAATGCCCAGGCCAGCGGCGACAGCTGCCAGCTCCTGCTGCGCATCATTGACCAAAAACCGCACCTGTCGCGGCTGATAAATCTCGCCGTCGCGGAAAAACCAGGCCCAGGGCCGGCCCGTGCCGGCGTCCAGCAAGCTGACCTGCTGATGGTTGTTGAGCGCAGCAAGCTCTGAAGGTGCGCCATAAGCCGCCAGATAAGCCGGGCTTGCCACCAGATACAGCGCCACTTCGGATACTTGCAGCGCGACAAAACTCTGGTCGCGCAATAAACCGGCACGGATACCTAAATCAATTTGTTCATCGACCACATCGCTGTGCTGATCGGACAAACGCACATCGAGCCGGATCTGTGGATGCAGCGAGGCAAACTCCAGTAATAACGGGCTTAATACCGGTTGAAATGCTGCTGGCGCCGCCAGCCGAACCAGCCCTTGTGCATCCTGCGTCGAGAGGCGCGGGCTGAATAGTTCGTCCAGCTGTGCCAATTGCAAACTGGCCATCCCGATACAGCTGTGCGCCAAATTGCGTCAGCCGCACCTGCCGCGTATTACGATGAAACAGCACTTCACCGGTCAGCTGCTCCAGCTGCTGCACAGCCCGCGTCACCGCTTGTGGCGATAACGCCAGCTTGACGGCACAGGCTTTAAAATTCCCCAGCTCCGCCGCGCTGCAAAAAATCCGCAGCAATTCGAGTTTATTCAGCGCCATCGTGATTATTCCTATTTTTGGAATTCTGAAAGCTTAACTATTCCATTCTAACGCAAGTTCGCGCCAATTAAACTGCCGTTGTCGTTTAACAAAACCCTTTAATCGCGGAGCAACAACAGATGAATACTCAAGTACAACAGCAAACAGGTATCAGTCAGAAAGTGGTGTTAATCACCGGTGCCAGCAGTGGCTTGGGCGAAAGTACCGCCCGGCTGTTGGCCAGCCGTGGTGCCAAACTGGTGCTAGTGGCGCGCCGCGCCGACCGGCTGGCGCAGCTGGTCAGCGAGATCAAGGCCGCTGGTGGCGACGCTGTGTATCAGGTAGTCGATGTCACGAAAGCCGCAGATTTACAGGCTGCAGTGCAGCTGGCGCAACAAAGCTACGGCCGCCTGGATGTCATCATCAATAATGCCGGTCTGATGGCGATCGCGCCGATGAGCGAAGGCCGCACCGACGAGTGGGACCGGATGATCGACATTAACATCAAAGGCGTGTTGTACGGTATCGCCGCTGCACTGCCGGTATTTGAAGCCCAGCAAAGTGGTCATTTTATTAATATTTCGTCAGTGGCCGGCACTAAGGTCTTCAGCCCGGGCGGTACTGTCTACAGCGGCACCAAGTTTGCGGTGCGGGCGATCAGTGAAGGCTTACGCCATGAAGTCGGTGGCCAGATCCGTACCACCACCATTTTACCAGGCGCAGTCGAATCCGAACTGAAACACGGCAGCAGCCACGGTGCCAGCGCTGAATTTGTCAATGCGTTTTACCAGCAAAATCAAATCCCGGCCGACGCCGTCGCCCGCGCTGTGGCCTACGCCATCGAGCAGCCGGATAATGTTGATATCAACGAAATTGTGCTGCGCCCGACCGTGCAGGAGTTTTAATTCAGCAGCCGGCATTTAGTTTGGTAATGAATGTATGGCGGCGCAGCGCTTGCCGCAAACAGGAGCGTCAGCGGCTCTGGTTGTTAACCGCCAAGCGGCTGCGACGCCATGTCTATTGTGATAAAACGATGTTAGCTGATTCAGTGTCTGGCTTTGCCGCTAAGCAGCAGAGCCAGACACTGTTTTCAGAGCCGAGCTGTTGCCGGCAAGCAATTCGGCATAAAACATTAAACCCAGCAAGTGCAACAGCATCTCTGGCAGAAATACCCATACATCTGCATCTAAATAGCCTGACCAGGCGTTGTCCGACACCTGAGCAACAACAGCCGATACCGCCATCAAAGCCAGCACCAACAAGGTTGTATAAAACAGAACTTTCGAAGTGCTGCTGACGCTTTGCTGCCACCACAATTTATTTAATGTTCGCCGGTCGCGGATTTGCATCGCAGTCAGTTGCGATTCTGGTGACAGAATAATAATGAACAATAAAAATGCGCTAAAGATTGGTGAGATATAGGTCCACACCAGATAAACATCAGCGTGCACAGCAGAGGTCCAAACGTTGCCCCCGCTGGACGCAGGAATGGCTGTCTGTAGATGGAAAATCTTCCACACCAAGGCAAGAACAACCAGCGATAACAAAATCTTATTGCCTTTCGTCACCCCTGAGAAACGTTTGGTGCACTGAAATGCACAGTAAATGACTGAGATTAAGATAAAAACAAGCCACAGCCCTAGCCCAATATTGACCTGCGACGAACTGATGAGTGCCACAGCTGTCAGAAAAAATCCTAAGGTCAGTGGTTGTGCCTTGTGAAATTTGTTGTGATAGAAATCCATGCGTAACTCCATTAAGTCAAATAGACCTGCGGAAAAGTCAAGAACGTGAATAAATGGTTCTTGACCTTGCCTTTTGATCCACTACGGGAGCGATTCCCAACGTTCGCAAAAATCAATGTCGCCCAAGGTAGTATTTTTCAAAGTAACCCACTCCGCGCAATGCAGTATTGGTGCATTCACTCGCGGCGCAATTGTACCTATATCGCGACCTCCATTCCCACCATTTCCATTTGAATCCGTATCGACTAGGCATTGAATTAATTCCTGATCCGCCAAGGTCTTCGCTGCTTCGCACGCAAAATGCTGATTCAATAATTTGCGCCCCTCATTTACATATTCTGCTCTGGCTATGTTGCAGCCGATGGGACCAGTCCAATAGCATGCACCTATCATTATTATTCCGGAAACACCTGTATCGATTAATTCATTACTTACACAGCCAAGGTAGCTTTTTTTACCCAAGTAACCATTTACAGCTTTGTCTTGTTTTTCCTGACATGCTTGTGGAACCGTTGTATTTGAAGAGAGTGATTCTTTTGCCAAGTACTCAGTCAGATTTAAATCAATTGCCTGATTCATACTGTTAGGAAAAGTTGAGCTAAGAATTAGGTTTTTGTTTCCAGCAATTAGATGAGAGAACCTGACAAATTCCTCCAATAAGCTTTTGTTGATACTAGTGATTTTCCAGTTCTGCCATGCGAGACCATAGGAAATTTCGTTATAAGTGAGTCGCTTGCGCATACCGGCTCGATCTGGCTATCCTCTCCCTCCCTTTCCCCCCTCCCCCCTTTTCCACTTCTAGGATACTGCAGCGCCAGCACCTGTGTATAGAGTTGCTGCGCTGCAGCGTTGGGAATAGCAGCCAGCGTCAGTTTGCCGTTGGCGGTATGCAGCTGGACATTGACCATCTGGTGTTGCTGGAAAAACGGCGTTTGTTGCAAACGCACCTGCTGCACTTGCTGCAGCGGCAACATGTACCAGCGCCGGCTGAGACCACCTTGCCACAGGTAGATCACATCGTCTTGCACCCGATAACCATGCCAGCGGTAATTCAGCCAGGTTTCCAGCAGCCACCCGCTGCTCAAGGCCAGGGAGAACAGTCCTTTCAGCCACAGCGGCGGCATGTTGGACTGCCAAATTAACGCTGTGATCAGCAGCACCCCAAGCCCCGACCATAATGCCTGACGGCGGAAATACGCCGGCACAAACTTCTGTAAATCAGCACCTTGGATTTCAGCCAGCGGCAACAACTGTTGCGCCTGCAGCTGTATATCCAGCTCAGGCGCCGTTTGCCCCAGCACGACAAATTTACCTTGTTGTTTGTCAGCAGCAAAGCCCCGGAAAATCAGCGAATAATGACCAAACAGCCTTGCCAGCCAAGGCTGATTGACCAGCACCAGCTGTACACGCTGCACTGAGATCCGCAGCGATTTTTTCAGCACAGAACCCTGCGTCAGCTGCAACTTGCGGGCATCGCGCAGCAAGTGCTGCGGATACAGCCAAATCAGGCTCATCAGTGTCAGCACTAAGGCAATCAGCGCCAGCAACATCATTGCACTGATGACCTGCAGCAACAAATTGTGCTGAATATCATATTGCTGCAGCAGCGCTTTGCTGGCACCTGACAGCCACTGAATAACCTTTGCATCCCTGAACTGCTGGCTCATACCAAACACCGCCGCCAGCGGCAGCCACAAATAGGCGTTGTATAAAGTGGCGAGCCAAATCCGGTAAAACGGTGTCGATTCGCTGGCCGGTCTGTTGGTGGCTTGTCCCTGTAACAGCATCAGCTGCGCTTCCGACAAGCCGGTCAGGGCAAATTCCTGCTTTTTGCTGCCGGCGCTGTCGAGGCTGGCGGCATACAGCGCCAGCGGACGGAAATAAAGGGGTTGTTTGACCTGCAGCTCTTGCACCCGCGCCTGCGGCAGCAACAGCTTCTCTTTGTGCAGCAGGCCTTTTTCCAATTCAATGCCCTGTGCCGTGACGCGAAACCGGCTGCAGCGCCAGGCGACCAATGCCCGCGCCACAATCAGCAAACCCAGCAGCGTCAGCGCATAAGGCATATAAGCGGCATATTTATCCCGTGAAGACAACACAGCGCCGCCGAGGATAAAACCAAAAAACTCCCAGGCCGACTTGCCCAGTAACGGCAGCAACGCCCAGGCCGACACCCGCTGCCAAGGGCTGGTTGGCGGCGTGGCTTCAGGCAACATCAGTCTGCGTCTCCTGCGGGATCAGCTGGCTCAGTAACTGACACAGCCGCTGCGCCTCATCGTATTCAATATCCATCAGCGCCGCTTCGGCATGTAAACCACCGGCGGTAAACACTTTTAACGTGGCAAGATCAAACTGCTTTTGCAGCGGCCCCTGGCTAACTGTGACATGCTGCACCCGCGTCAACGGGATCAGCACCGCTTGCCGCCACCAGACGCCGGATTCGAGTAAAAAATCCTGCCGGCGCAGCAAAAATCTGGTGCGGGTCAGCTGAAACGGCAGCCACAGCTGTAATAAAAAACCAGCCAGTAACACCAATCCCAACATGGCGTACAACGCCAGCTCGCCGCCACTCAGCACAATCAGCAGCATCAATACCGCCAGCGGCAGCAATGTCAGCCCGAGCCATAGCCAGCGCCGTTTGCCCAGCGCCTGTTCCGGCAACTGCTGCCAGTCTTGTGGCAAAGGGGCGCTCAGGCAGTCGTTTTGTAAAAATGTGGCATCAAGCAGTTGGTTTGGCATTGGTGTCCGCCAGCGTTCAAAAGGTGTTAGTGCATCTTGCGGAAAATTCTGAGCGTCGGCAAGAGTGCGCTTGATGTTTGTTAACAATTTTATTGCAAATAGTTGCTACGCAGCGCTGTGGATAAATCCGCTTACAAATCGACCTATTGTAATGCCAGCTCATTAGTAGTAGTTTGAAATGCTACTAAAAAACACAGAGCCTGATATGAGCACAGTTCGCCTGCAACAGCTGGGGTTTACTGCCCTGGAAACCGATATTTATCTGGCACTGCTGCGCCACGGTGAGATGACCGGTTATGCCGTCGCCAAGCAGGTCGGCAAAGTGGTCGCCAACGTCTATAAAGCGCTGGAATCCTTGCATCAAAAAGGCGCGGTACTGCAGCTGCAGCAAGAGCAAAAACGCTATGCGGCCGTGCCCTGGCGCCAGTTGCTCGACCACGAGCAACGCAAATTCAGTCAGACAATGAGTGAACTCGCGACCGAACTGGAGCAACTACCGGCGGCGGATACACAAGAAGCGGTGTACCAGCTGAAAAATCCGGACCAATTACTCTATGACAGCCGCCTGCTTTGCCGCGAAGCACAAGGCCTGCTGTTGGCTGACTTGCAGCCAGGCGCTGTGCCATTGCTGGCCGAAGAATTAGTGGCAGCCGCGGCGCGTGGTGTTGAAGTGCGGGTGAAAATCTATGAGCCGGCCGACTTACCCGGCGTGCAACTGACGCTGCGCGCTAATGGCCGCGAGGTGTACGGCAAGACCGCAGATGTCAGTCTGAAGCTGGTGGCCGACGGCAACCATTTTGTTATTGGCCTGCTGAGTAGCGATCTCAGCCGGGTCATCCAGGCCTTTAAAAGCCGCAGCGCACTGCTGAATATGAGCTTGTTTTGCGGTCTGGTGTACGAATTAGTCCTGACCGAATTGAAGCAAAGCCTGGCCAATAACGATTTGGCGCGCTCGCAACAAATCCTCGCGCAAACCGCGCATTTGCATCCTTTTAGTACAGAAAATCAGGTATTTCACCAGTTTAATCAACGTTATAGCGCCGCGCGGCTTGATGCCGGTACCAGCCAACCTGATCAGGGAGAACCCGTATGAAACCTTTGCTGCCCCAGCTAAAACCGCTGTCTGCACTGTTGTTGCTGTGTTGCAGTTTGTGCGCGCCGGCCAAGGCGCAGCCCCTGACACCACAAGACTTTGCTGAATTGGATCAAGCCATCGCTGCGCTTAAAACCCAGGCCGGTCTGCCGTTTGGCAGCGCTATCGCGCTGGTGCATCAGGGCAAAGTGATTTATCAGCATCACAGCGGGTATGCCGATATTCAGCACCGCCAGGTGGTTAGCAGCGACACAGCATTTTACATCGCCTCCGCCACTAAGCCATTCACCGCACTGGCTTTTTTACTGCTGGCGCAACAAGGCAAAGTGGATCTGCAGCAAAGCCTGCAGCAAATGTGGCCACAGCAGCAGTTTCCCAACATCGACGCCAGCCGCGTCACGCTGCGCCAACTGCTGAGCCATCAGTCCGGCCTCGATAATCAGCCACTGGTCTGGGCCACGGCTTACAGCGGCATCCATACGCCGCAGACTCTCAAGGCACTCACCACCTTGTCAGTGCCGGACCCGGAGGCCAAATGGGGCGAATTCCGTTACAGCAATGTCGGCTACAACATCGCCAGTCTGTGGTTGGATGAGCAGAGCGGCACGGCCTGGCAAGAACAGCTACAACAGCTTATTTTTCAACCGCTTGGCATGCAACATAGCAGCGCGCGCCAAAGTATTGCCGCAAAGTGGCCACTGGCGCTGCCGTATTCGCTGCTAAAAAGTGCCGAGCCGCTGTATCTGCCGCTGTATCTGCAAAAAACCGATGCGACTATGCATGCCGCCGGCGGCATGTTTGCGACGGCCGGCGATTTAGCCAAATTTGTCGCCGCGCAACTACCCGGGGCAAAAAGCCCATTGCCGACCGAAGTGATCAGTCAATCGCAGCAAACCCAGGTAAAAACCGACAGCAGCTACGGCGATTTTCAGCGCACGGGGTATGCCTTTGGCTGGTACACCGGGCCTTATAAAGGCGAAGCGATGCTGCATCATTTTGGTGGTTTCCCAGGTTACAGCGCGCATCTGTCGTTGCTGCCCAAGCAGCAGATGGGCCTGGTGATTTTGCACAATGAAGACATGTTAAGCCGCGACCTGAATAACCTCATCGCCGACTATTGCTACGGTCTGTTATTGGGTGACGCGGGCACTAAGGCCAGGGTCAAAGCTGGTTTTACCAAACTTGAGCAAAAACTGGCGCAGCTGCCGGCGATGAAACAAGCGCAATCAGAAAAAATCAATGGCCGCAAAACACTGCTCAGCCTGCCGCGCGACGCCTACAGTGGCCGTTATTTGCACCCACAGCTTGGCGAGATGACCGTCGCGCTGAATGCGCAACAACAGCTGGTATTGCACTGGGGCGCGCTGCAGGCCGTCGCGACTGGTTTTGATAAACAGGACGAGCTGCGGCTGGAACTAGTGCCTAATTCCGGCGACGTGGTGAAGTTTGCCGTCGAACAAGGCAAGGTGCAGCAACTGACACTGAGCGGCATGACCTTCAGCAAACAGCGCTGAAAAAAAAGACGCGGCAGCAAACAGCGCTTTGACCCACGCTGTTTTTGCCCCTATGATAGCGCCAACTTGTTGAACTTATTATCAATCGTCTGTTAAACAGACAGGAACACCCATGAAAATAGCGTTGATTGTGTTAGTCGCTGCGGCGGTTTTGTATTATTTCTACAACAGCATCAATAACCAAAAAACTGCCGCGCTGAATATCGAACAGGGCGACGTGTTCCTGGCGAAAAACGCCAGCCGCGACGGCGTCAAAACCACAGCCTCGGGTCTGCAATATGAAATTCTGCAACAAGGCAGCGGCAACAAACATCCAACTGAAAGCTCCACCGTCAACGTGCACTACCACGGCACCCTGACTGACGGCACTGTATTTGATTCTTCCGTTGAACGCGGCGAACCGATCAGTTTCCCGCTGAACCGCGTGATCAAAGGCTGGACCGAAGGTGTACAGCTGATGAAAACCGGCGACAAATTCCGTTTTTTTATTCCGGCCGATTTGGCTTACGGCAGCCGCAGCGCCGGTAAGATCCCACCGGGTTCTGTACTGATTTTTGATGTTGAATTATTGGCGATTGAATAAGCTAAGCGGCTGATTTTGCTTACAAATGCGGAGCAGGCGCCGGCATCTTGCTGATGTCTGCAGCGCCCGGCACCGGCTCTGCGGCAGGCGTCGTCAGATAATAATCACGGATCTGTTGCAGCTGGCCGCTGCGGTACAACTGCAACCAGGCGGCGTCCAGTCTTGCCAGCATTTCCGGCTTAATTGAAACACGACTGAAGCCAAAATACACCGCATCAGCATGGACCAATAACAATGGCTGATAGCGGGTTGCCTGCCCTTTCACCCGCCAGAACCAGGCAAGCTCTTCTTCCAGCACCGCCTGTACCCGTCCCGACTCCAGTAACGTCAGTTTGTCCTGATTCGACACCACTGGATAAAAGCGCCGTTGCAGCACCGGATCGTCGCGCAGTTGTTGCAACTGCGGACCAAAATAGCCACCATTCAAGACGGCGATCAGCATATTAGCCGGCCAGCGCAGCAAATCTGCCAACTGGTGCAGCGGCGGCACTGCCGCCGGATCGGCGATCAGCCACATCCGCTCCTGATGGTGCGGACCAATAAAGGCGATGTCTTTGGCTCTGACCTGGTTATAAGTCAGCTGGCTGACCACATCAATCTCGCCCTGTTGCAGCAACTTTAACGAACGCGCCCATGGCGAATTGACATAACGGACACGGCAGCCAACCTGCGCCGCCAACAGCCGGATCATCTGTACATTGAGGCCTTCAGGTTGTTGTGGAGTCAGCACGATATGTGGCGGAAACGCAGTATCTAAAGCAAAACGCAGTACACAGTCAGGCGGTTGGGGCTGCGCAGCATGGACCGGCGGGCAACTGCACAACCACAGTACAGTTCCAAGCCATCGACCAGCTGCCATCTTGTGGCGTAACCCCATGCGCAAAGCTCCCGAATTTGTCGCAGCGCCGACGATCCCGCCGGGACATGGCTGGGACAAACCGCAGGCATTGCTGTGGCAACACTATAGCATGACCTTTGTTGCCGGCAGTAACAGACAAGCAGATGTCCGGGGGAAGCCTTTGGCCCATTCGGCGCCGGAGACATTGACCACTTTTTGTTGTTTCTTCGAATAACCGACCACCACAGCATCCTGCAGGATCACCCGGTGTGCTTTGGCCGCATCACCTTGCTCAAATGCCTGCATCATCGTTTGCATCTGTTGGTCAATGGCGGCCTGGCTGCCGGCGGTTGTTGACCTCTGGCAAACACCAAACCAAAGCCTGTGGACGGCCAAAGTAAGGTATGCGTTTCAAATGATGGTAAGGCGCCGTGAAATCAGCGTCAGACTCAGCGCCAGACTCAGCGCTGCGTGGCCGTGGCTGATTCTTTTTGCCGCCGGCCTTGCCGCCAGCGCCAGCCGAGCCACCATAGCAGCGCAGGCAATAGGCCGGTCACGCATAACAACCACAAATACAGTGGGCCGCCCACAGCGGCAACATGCAGCGGATAAATCAGCTGACTGAGCTGGCGCCCCGGTGCCAGTTCTGTGGCGCGTTGCAGCGATAACAGACTGCCATCCGGCGCCAGCCGCAACACAGTGCGGCCATTCGGATGCCATTCTTCGGGCAGCTGAGCGCGGAATTGCACTGCATCGGTCGGGGATTTGCGAAAACTGGCCAGGCGCAGCTGCGCGTCGGGCAACACCTTACGGGCGTTGCTCAGCCATAGCGCCCAGTCGGATGCGGCCAATGTGGTGGCCGGAAATGCCGGTTCCGGCGCAGCCTTTGGCTGCGGCGGGTCTTGCAACAACCAGCTGATAAACTGCTGAGTCTGCGCGTTGTAGGCCATCGCCGTGCCGGTGATAATCACCAACAGTAACAACGGCAGGCTGAAAACCCCAAGCAGATAATGCCATTGCCGGGCATTGTGCCAGGCCATTCGCCCGCCCGGCAAAGCACGGCCACGCTGCGACAGCGGTAACTTCAGCATGCGCCAACGGCTTGGCCATTGGGTTTTCAGCCCGGCGATCAGTAACAACAACCCGCCGATGCCGACGACCCCCAGCAGCTGATGTTTCCAGGTTTTGACAAACAGATACAAATGCAGCTGATAACACCAGTCCAGTACATCGCTGTAAGGCGCGCGGCTTAGCAGCTGCTGCGGTGTTTCAGTTGCTGTGGCCGGCACCGCCCAGTATTCCAGCGTGCCGTCGTGGCGCGACAACTCCAGCCAGGGCCGATCTTTGTTTGGCAGTCGGGCAAAGCCATATTGGCTTTGTTCCAGGCTATCCAGCACCTGGCCTCGCAGCTGCGCGGTCGTCGACCAAACTGATTTGCAGCTGCGGATATAACCATTGCAGCAACGGGTTTTTAAGCAGCAGAATGCTGCCGGTCAGACAGACCAGCAACAACACAGCGCCGAGCCAAAGCCCCAGCAAGCGATGCCAGAACCGGCTACGCAGCAGGTTCATCGACAGCGCCAGCCGCTTTTTCGCCACGCAAACAGCGCCCAATTAAAAACCATATTGCCAGCTCAGCTGCAACATGCGGCCAAGGCCAGCAAAATAGGTGCTGTTGGCTGGCGTGGTCTGGGCGTAATAAGTGATGTACTGTTTGTCGAGCAGGTTCTCGATGCCCAGCGTCCAGACACCGTTGGCGCCACTGTCAAAACGCACCGAGCCGTCCAGCGTCTGATAACCGTCAAACGCAGTGCCGTCGTTAAAACTTAAGTCAAAATAACGGCTGACCTGCAGGCGGCTCGACACGCCGTCAGTCCACTCCTGCAGCCAATACAGGTTGACGCGTTCCGGCGCGATATTGACGCCACCTAAATCGCGGTCAGTGCGGCCGTCATTGTTGCTGTCGTATTGGCCGTGGCTTCGGGCATAACTGAAGCCCAGGCTGCCGGTGTTGCTGTAATTCCACTCGCCGTCAGCTTCAAAACCGCCAATTTCGGTTTTCTCGCGCATCACGCTGTAAATGCCGTCTTTGTCGGCTTGCAGGCGTGAACCTAGGTCCGAATCCGAAGTGAAATAACTCAGCTGCAGGCGGTAGTCTTCCGCGTTGTATTCGAGGCCGAGTTCGGCGTTGTCTGACACCACCGGCTGCAGATTCAGGAACTGCGCCACCGACTGATTCGGTTTGTTAATGGCGCGCAGCACGCGGCCGACGTCCGGCATACCAAAACCTTCGTTGTAGCTGGCGTACAGCCGCAGTTCCGGCGTCAGCTGATGCACCAGACCAAAGTTATGCAGCAGTTCGTTAAAGCTCGGCTGACCGCCTTTGACAAAAGAACTTTTGCTGGAATATAAAGTAGTGAAATCATCCACTTGCAACTGACCATATTCATAACGCGCGCCGGCGCTGAAAGTCCAGCCGGCCAGACCGTCATACCGCAGCTGAGCAAATGGTGCATAGTTGGTAAATTCAGTTTCCGGCACCCAGTTACGGCCGGTCATTACCAGTTCCTGATAGGTCAGATCCTGCAGCCAGTCGAGGCCGGTGCTTAAATCAATATCAGTGCCGAACAAGTCAGTGCCAAACCAGGTGGCGCGGGCGCCGACTTTTTCCGACACGTTCTGTGACTGGTCAAATAAATTGGCGCCGTATTTCGGGTCCTGGAAAGTAGCCGCGCTGCTACCACCAAACATCGAACTGAAATCCTGCGCAAACAACTGCAGGCTGAGGCTGCCACCGAACACTTGCTGGTGCTGATAATCCAGCGACGCCGACGTCACTTTATTCTGCGCGCCATAACCCGGCGTTTTACCCGGCACAGACGTGGTCGGAATGCCGTCCGCCGGTTTGCCGTCGACCGGTTTGTAGTCGTTATTGCCTTCGAGGTCAAAGTGATTGACCATCAGCTGAATACTTTGCAGCTCACTGAATTGCCATTTGGTTTTGACAAACAAATCGACACTGGCCGAATCCATCGTATCGCCCTGCGTGGTGTCCACGCCAATCGGCGTACCTTTGCCATCCAGATACAGGCCAGTTTTGTTATAAGCGATGCCGCTGACCAGCGACACATCGTCAATTTGCTTGGAAAACAAATAACTGCCGCGATAACTCTGAGTATCAGAGCCGCCAGCTGTGGGAACAGAACCGGCCAGTTTCAGCTGATGACTTTGCTCGCCCGGCGTTTTGGTGATGATATTAATAATGCCGCCGCTGGCGCCCATGCCCTGAATGGCGTTGGCGCCACGGATAATTTCGATGCGTTCAATCATCGCCGGGTCTATGGTATTGCCGTCGCGCGAGCCGTTACGCAGTGGCGTCGATTGCGGCACACCATCAATCATATACAGCGGCTCGCGGCCACGCAGCGTCTCGCCGTTGGCGGTCAGCTTCTGCCGGCTTGGCGAAAAAGCCGGGATTAAATTACCCAGAATTTGTGAGAGGTCCTGCGTCACGGCGAGCTGCGCTTTCAGCTGCTCCTGCTCAATCACCGTGATAGTGGCCGGCACTGTGCTGACCGGATAAGCCGCCCGAATCGACGACACCTGAATACGTTCAATTTCCGCCGTATCGCCGGTTGTTTCAGCCACAGCCCATTGTGCACACATGCCCGCGCTTGTCAGCGCCAGTAACAGCTTTGCCAGTTTCATCACAATTCTCAGCGTTAATAAAAATCGTTCGCATTTATATAGATGAGCGCTGCATTAGTCAATATGGATATAACGGAATAGCGGTGGCTACCCCCAATGAGAGATGTTGCTGTAATGAAGTAACGCCAACAAAACCTATACGCCAAAGCGGCACTGACTTAGAATCAAATAATTGCGGCTCTTTTCGACAACCCCAAAGACAGCACTGATGAATAGCGATATCCGCTGGCAACAACGCCTGGCAAATTTTACCAAAGCATTAGCAGAACTGACCGAAGCCGTGGCGCTGGCCGGCAGCCGCCCTTTGAGTAAGCTGGAACAACAAGGACTGATCCAGGCCTTTGAATACAACTACGAACTGGCCTGGAACTGCATCAAGGACTTTTACGAGTTTCAGGGCGAAACTGATATTCAGGGTTCCCGCGATGCGATCAGGCTGGCATTTTCACGTGGTCTGCTGGCCGATGGTGAGTTGTGGATGCAGATGATTAAAAGCCGGGCCTTAACTTCACACACTTATAATCAGGAAACTGCCAACGCAGTCGCAGTCTCCATCCTGCGCCAGTTTTACCCGGCATTTGTCGAATTACAGCAAAAGCTTGCCGCACATCAGCAGCCTGATACAGGTGATTTATGACCGGGCAGCCGGTCAGCAACACCGCACAGTTTGGCCTGAGCGGGCCACAGCTCACGGCTATTCGGCAAATTTTCAGCCATTACCCTGACATTCAAAGTGTGACTCTGTATGGTTCGCGTGCCATGGAGCGCTACAGGCCAGGCTCTGATATCGACCTGGTGATCAGTGGTACCGATTTCAGCCATCAGCAGCTGTTACAACTGATGAACGGGCTGGATGATTTAATGCTGCCATTCCGTTTTGACCTCTGCCGGCACCAGGACATCAGCAACCCCGATTTACTGCAGCACATTGAACGGGTTGGCCGGCTGTTTTATCAAAAAATATGAGTAACGATCCGCAATAACGTTGTGGCGGGCGATCACAGCCCAGACGCCAACATCACCACCTTGAGTTTCCCGGTTGAATATGATGTTATCCAAGCATGTCTTTGTTGCGAGTGTGATGTAAATGAATACAGAACAGGGCCTGGCCGGCACGCTGGCGCAGGCAGAAACGACTACAGCACCGGCAACGCCGTTATTGCACGGCGATGTTTACGACCAGAAAGTCGACTCACTCACCCGGCGCGCCGGCCAATATCTGTTGTCACAACCAGCCCTGCTGCTGACCGGCAGTTATTTGTTTTGCAGCTTACTTGGGCTGATTTTTGTCGTGTCGCTGTTCGACAAGTTTGATTTTGCTGTGTTGCCTTATCTGGAGATCTCTGATTTCCTGCTGGCTGCTTTAAGTAACCCCTGGACCATTCTGCAGTTTGTCTTCTGGACGCTCGGCGTCTACTTGCTATTGTGGCTGGACCGCATTGCACGGCAACGTTTTCGCGGTTATGCCCGGCTGTCGGACCGCTTCTATAAACCGCGTTATCAGCGCCTGGGCCTGTATCTGTTTGCCAGTTTACCGGTGTTGTTTCTGATGGATTGTCGCACTGATGGAAGCAATAGGTCAGTCCAGAGCCATTAAAGCCGGCACCACACCACGGTTTAACCTGAGCCTGATTTACCCGGTGTTCGACGACAACAAAACCATGCGAATGGAACAAATCCAAATCATCGCCCGCAGCGTCAGTTACCTGTTTGTGTATCACGAAAACAAAATCAAAGTGATCCCACATGCCAATGTGGCGGGGTTGTTCCCGCAGCCTGCCGCTAAAGCAGACACCAGCAAAGCAGCAACCGGCGCAGCAGATCCCAACAAAACCAAGGTCGGGCCAGAGACCCTGCCGCCGGCAGCAAAAACACCTTAACCAGCTTTTTCGCCAATCATCGTCACAAAACACACTGGCCAGCCAATCTGCTTGAATTTCTCTCAAGCACAATGGCTGATTATTCATTATTCATTCCGGCGTTCGCCGTACTTATTCTCAACACATTTAACGTTTACCGCCCAAAAAAATCAACCTACTCTCAAACGGAGAACAGCTCATGGCAGCGCAGATCCACCCCGCGACCGATTTAACCTTTAGCATTCAACGTCAGCCGTTTGATGAGCATTATCATCCATCCGACAATACCCGGCTGACCACCAACTTCGCCAATCTGGCGCGCGGTGATGCGCGGCAGCAGAATCTGCGCAATACACTGGCGATGATTAACAAACGTTTTAATTCGCTGGCGCATTGGGACAACCCAGCCGGCGACCGCTATGCAGTAGAACTGGACATTATTTCGGTGGATATCCTGCTGGCAACGCCGGTTGGCGAAAATGCCCGGCCCGAACATCAGGGCAGCAGCTTTCCGTCCATTGAGGTGCTGAAAACCAATATTGTTGACCATCAGACCGGTGAACGGATTGAAGGGCTGGTCGGCAATAACTTCTCTTCTTACGTGCGGGATTATGATTTCAGTGTGTTGTTACCGGAGCACAATAAAAACCAGCCGCAATTCAGCATTCCGGCAGATTTTGGTGAGCTGCATGGTCGGCTGTTCCGCCACTTTGTCAGCTCAAAGGCCTATCAGCAGCACTTCCACAAATTGCCGGTGATTTGCCTCAGTGTGTCCGATAACAAAATCTATCAGCGCACGGCCAATCATCATCCGGTGTTGGGGGTGGAATATCTGCCGAATGACACTTCGTTGACCGAACAGTACTTTAAAAAGATGGGCCTCAAAGTGCGCTATTTCATGCCGCACAACAGCGTCGCGCCGTTGGCATTTTATTTCTTTGGCGATTTGCTGAATGACTACGGCAACCTGGAGCTGATCGCCACCATCAGCACGATGGAAACCTTTCAGAAGATTTACCGGCCGGAGATATATAACGCCCATGCCGCCGCCGGAGTGCGTTATCAGCCAAGTTTAACCAGCCAGCAGCATTCACTGACCCGGATTGTGTATGACCGGGAAGAGCGCAGCAAACTCGCGGTCAAACAAGGCCTATTTGCCGAAGAGCATTTTATAAAACCCTATCAAAACCTGCTGGCGCAGTGGTCTGCCAGTTTCAGCCAATAAAATGCGATTCACCGACTGAATTAAATACGGAATTTTGTATGAACAAATTACTCCCTACTTCCACCGCCGGCAGCTTGCCAAAACCAAGCTGGCTGGCTGAACCGGAAACTTTGTGGTCGCCGTGGAAACTTGAAGGCGCAGCCCTTGCTGCTGGCAAACAGGACGCGCTGCGGCTGGCACTGCACGAGCAACAACAAGCTGGCATTGATATCGTCAGTGACGGCGAGCAAAGCCGGCAGCATTTTGTCACCACTTTTATTGAGCATCTGGCCGGGGTGGATTTCCAAAAGCGCCAGACGGTGCGCATCCGCAACCGCTACGACGCCAGCGTGCCGACTGTGGTCGGGCCGGTCGTCCGCACCAAACCGGTGTTTGTCGAAGACGCAAAGTTCTTGCGCAGCCAAACCAGCCAGCCGATTAAATGGGCGCTGCCGGGCCCAATGACGATGATCGACACTTTGTATGACGCGCACTATCAAAGCCGCAAAGAATTAGCCTTTGAGTTCGCCGCCATTCTGAATGCCGAAGCGCATGAATTAGCCGCCGCCGGCGTGGATATCATCCAGTTTGATGAGCCGGCCTTTAACGTGTTTTTTGACGAAGTGAACGACTGGGGCATCGCCGCGCTGGAGCGCGCCATCGAAGGCCTGCCGTGCCAGACCGCCGTGCATATCTGTTACGGCTACGGCATCAAAGCCAACACCGACTGGAAACAAACCCTCGGCTCAGAGTGGCGCCAATACGAAGCGATTTTCCCGAAACTGCAGCAATCGAATATCGACATTGTGTCGCTGGAATGCCACAACTCGCGGGTGCCGCTCGAGCTGCTGGCGCTGCTGCGCGGTAAAAAAGTGATGGTCGGCGCTATTGATGTGGCAAACCACACCATTGAAACGCCGGAAGAAGTGGCGGCGACGCTGCGCCAGGCACTGCAGTATGTCGACGCCGACAAGTTGTACCCATGCACCAACTGCGGCATGGCGCCACTGCCACGTGCAGTCGCCAGCGGCAAACTTAAAGCGCTGCAGGCGGGGGCTGAGCTGGTGCGGCGGGAGTTGCAACGGTCTCAGCCGTAAGCACTGCGCCAAAATAGCTATAAACAACAGCGCCGGCTAGCGATGATGAGCGACACCGGCGCTAAATCAACCAGTGTTCTGCATGCAGCGTTACAGGGTAAACCCAACTTAAGAATGCTACTGCAACTCCACTTTGTGCGCCAAAATCCGCTGCCGGAACGCCTCTGACGTCGTTGCCCAGTCCACCAAATCGACTTTCCAGGGTAAATCAGATTCACTGAACGCTTCTGCGACTTCAGCCAGCAACGCCAATGGCAACGGCTCGGTACTTACAATCACCAAATCCAAGTCTGAGTAGGCTTTACCGCGGCCTTCTGCCCTGCTGCCAAAAGCCCAGACCGGATACCCGGCCAGCAGGCGCTGCCAAAAGCCCAGACCGGATACCCGGCCAGCAGGCGCTGCAAAATACCATGTACCTGTTGCCACTGATCAAGGCTTAACTGCAGCCCGGCCGGCGGCATGGCGGATCGGTCCATTGCCGGCTGAATCAGCGCTTTAGTCATGCTGCGCCCGTTGCTGCAACTGCGCCGCCAGATATTCCGCTTCGTGCAAGAATGCCGGAATGCCTGCCACGACCTGCAGCGCCACGTCCTCATCATAGGTATGGCTGGTTTTGCTGCGCATATCACGATACAGCCGCCATGCCGGCCAGTCACCCAACAGCAGCCCTTTTTCATTGCCGCTACGAATTAAATCAGCAAAGGCCATCGCATCAAAAAGCTCAGGGTTGGCTGCCGTTTGTTCAAGAAAACGCTTGAGCATTTTGTGGCTGATTTCATAGGTAAATTCAAAGCGCTGCACTAAACCATCGCGAATTTGCGTATCAGAGACATCTTGTTGATAACGTTGCCAGCCTTCCTGCAAACGAGTGACGGCCTTCAGCAGAGGGCTGAGATCCAGCGACATAACAAGTCCTTATGAATTGGCGATAAAGCTAAAACAGGAATACCGCAAAGCATAACTCAGCGTAACGGCGCAGGCTACTTGCACGGCATAAGTAGGAGCTGCGATGCTGGCACTTAGTTCTCGGCCAACTACAGTTAACGCAGTAATGTTCGAAACGAAGATGGCAACAGTAACCGAGTGCCAACCGCGAGTGTCAGCATGCAAAAACGCGAATTTTTACGTTTGTTCAGTCTGTTGTTATTAGCCTCAACGCCTGTGCTTGCGCAGCCTTTAAAACCTAAAACCCCAAGACGTATATTGGTGATTGGCGCAGGTCTGGCGGGCCTGACCGCCGCGCGCGAATTAAGCCGTCATGGCCATGATGTCACTATTCTCGAAGCGCGTGACCGTATCGGTGGGCGGATTTGGACCAGTACCAAATGGCCGGATTTACCGATTGATTTGGGCGCCAGCTGGATCCACGGCGTTGACGGCAATCCGTTAAGCGCATTGGCGGATGAAATCAACGCGACAAGGCTGGAAACCAGTTACGAGCGCAGCATGCTGCATGACAGCGACGGCGCAGTATTAAACGCCAATGCCGAAGCACAACTGGAAAAACTGCGCAAACAAGTCGAGCGGGCGCTGCGACAGGCCCAGCAAAATACCGACAACGACCAGTCCGTGCGCGCGGCGCTGGCGGAATTAAGTGCGGACTTAGCCCATTCGGCGCACGCCGGACAGTCCGCCCGTTTTATCAATTTCATCCTATCCAGCAGCCTGGAGCAGGAGTATTCCGGCAGTGCCACAGAGCTGTCTGTGCATTGGCACGACAGCGTCAAAACCTTCGGCGGTGACGATGTGTTATTTGCGCAAGGTTACCAGCTCATCACGCAGTATCTGGCGCGTGGCCTGCACATAAAAACGGGTCAGGTGGTCAGCGCGATTCATTGGGGGGAAAGCGGTGTGCAGGTGGTTTGTGCGCAGCAGACTTACAACGCGGACCAAGTCATCGTCACAGTGCCGCTGGGCGTGCTGAAAAAGCACCAACCGCAGTTTGTACCGGCATTACCGGCCGCCAAACGCGAAGCCATTGCCAAGCTCGGCATGGGTGTCCTCAACAAATGTTATCTGCGTTTTGCCAAGCCGTTTTGGCCGGACGACGTTGACTGGCTGGAATATATTGCGCCACAGCATGGCGAATGGACCGAATGGGTCAGTTTGTTACGCAGCACGCAAAAACCGGTGCTGATGGGCTTTAACGCCGCAGAACGCGGGCGCGCCATCGAAGCCCTGACCGACCAACAGCTTGTCGACAGCGCCATGGCCACCTTGCGGCTGATGTTTGGCAACGACATTCCCAACCCACAAGATTACCAAATCACCCGCTGGTCGACAGATCCATTCAGTTACGGCTCCTACTCCTTTAATGCCGTCGGCGCCACGCCAACCATGCGCCAAACCCTGGCCGCACCACTCGGCCAACAAGTGTTTTTCGCCGGCGAAGCCACACAAAAAGAATATTTCGGCACCGCGCATGGGGCATATCTGTCGGGTTTGGCGGTGGCGAAGCAGGTGTTGGGGTAAACCACCATATATAGCGGCACGAACCGCCCACCAGTCGACAACCTGAGTGCCGGTTGTTAGATTATTGTTGCCGTTGCGACCATCAGGTCACACCGGGGCCAAAGCCACTATCAGGATGATAAAAATGCACAGATACAAAGGAATGTTGGCCCTGTTGGCCTTGCAATTTGCCACCTCAGCCAGTGCCGCCGATGCGCGCACCGAATGCGGACAACAAGCCGATTTGGTCGAAGTGATGCTGACCGTACGCGCCGACGGCTTCCCGCGTCAGGGTGTTGAAGCCGAACTGCAAAAACGCTACGCCACCGCGCCCAGCGGCTACTGGCAACAAGCGGTGCCGCAACACCTACTGAAATTCGCCTATAAAACCGACGGCCTGAACCCCGTCGCCGCCCGCGAGTACTTCTTTAACATCTGCCTGACCGAAGTCGGCAACATCCACTCCGACAAAACCACCGCCGCATTATTCGCCGTCGCCAAAGACTGCGAACAACAATTCGGCAGAGACAAAGCCAAAATCAAAGCCTGCGTCGACCAGGCGATAGTGCCGATTATTACTGATGCCTGGCACGCTAAAAACAAAGGGGCGAAATAATGAGCTTTTATGCGCATTAATGCCATTTTCACGGCGAGTGCCGTGCAATCCGCTTCGATATCCGGTATCGGCAACCGCCAAACATCCGTCCCCAAAAAAATGACTTGTCAGCCAGCAAGCGCTGTTTTACTGTGAATAAATAGTGACAAGGACAACCGCCACCCGAGCGGGCCCGCAAGTCAATCAGGAGGACATGGATGGTTCAGACTGCAACGGCACCCACTGCCGCGCCGGAAAACCCCATTGCTATTTTTGATACCGCCATTGCGCTTTTTATTCAAAGCGGGGAACGACTGCTTGAGCTATTCGACAAATTATCCAAACCCGAGCAACAAGCCAATGAAGTGCTAAAGCGCGCGGCGCTGGTGATGACATTAACTGCCTGGGAAACCTTTATTAAAAGCTGGCTCAGAACACAAATGTGTCAAAAGCTGGCCGCGCTTAAAGGCAGCTTTGCCGGTGACTATATCCAGAAGAAATTCACCGACGCCAGATGTGAATAACGTCACTACCACAAGCCCTGCTTTGAAACCGCCAACCACATAATCAGCAATACGGTTGGCGGCAACAGGCTATTGCAACCCAGGTGAAACCACGGTGATAAAAACGGATTAGCGCATGTCCGTTTTCTCTGACAACGCAACACCGGCAGAGCGGCGGCGGACGAGCTGCTTTACTTTCCAGTTACCCAGCCAGATATCCACTATTTCAAGCGGTACTATCAGCAGCAATACCAATAGCAATTTGTTCTGCAGCCAAGGCATTTCCAGCCAGCCATAACTGAAAGCCATCCAAGTGCCGCTCAGCAATAAAGTACAAAACGCCACATGTTCGAGAGTAATAGTGGCAAAAAACACTTTGTAGACCAAGCCGGTCGCCGGGCTAAGTTCTCCATGCTGGCGCTGCATATACCGTAGCACCAGCCACGAGCCCAATGCCGGACCAAGCCAGAGCACTAGTGAGCCAATATGGATTAGTTTCAGCAGGCTATACATCGGCTTTGTACCATAAACGGTAGGCTATCAGCACAAACCAAGCAGTGCTGAACGCCATGCTAAATGCGGTCAGTACTTCGGCCCAGCCTAACTGCTGCAGTGCAATGGATACTGATAAACCAAAACCTGCTATCCAAGCGACGAAACCTGGCAACAGCCAGGCTTTCAGTTGAGGTTGTTGCTGCCACAAGAGCAGTGTCAGACCTAATCCGCCCAGATTGTCTGAAGGATCCCCAGATATTTTTTGACCATATTATCCGATCACCTTCCTGACATTTGCCCAATCAAAAACACTCGCCCATTCAAGCAGTTGCCTGACTGCCGCTTGGATTTCCTCGCCGCTGATTCCCACTCTGGCTAACCGGCATAGTCGTTTGCCCAGATAATTGAACGACAACACTCTGCGTGTTTTCAGCGAGTTCGCCTGGAACGACCGGTGTTTGCCAGCCAGTTCTGCCGCCAGACCCACCATGTAATGTAGCCAGTTGGCGAGTGCTGCCAGCAACAGTAACACCTCTAACCGGCCTTTCTTTTTCGTTCGATGCGCGTTGCTGCCAAGGCCGTAGGTCTGACTTTTCTGGTCGCGGAATGCTTCTTCAATTTGCATCCTCGCTGCATAGAGCTTATTGATTTTCTTCGCATAATTGAAGCAATAGGCCAAATTAGACACCAACAACCATGGCTCTTTGAACGGCAGATGTTTGTCACTTTTTTTCAGTTTCCAGCCCTTGCCAGCGAGCACGGCGCGACAGGCATATTGCTGAGATTGGCCCAGCGCAATTTCACCCAGCACCATCGGCTGTTGTTTGGACTTTTTATACACTTTCGAGACGCTGATAAATTCGGATTCCCCCGGCAATCGGAGCGATACCTGACCTCGCACCCGACCGATAAAATGCCAGCCTAAGGCGCTTACTTCTTTAAACCACGGCACTTTAAAGCCTGCATCGGTGACAATGACCGGCCGGCATCGCTTGGGTAGCATCGCCTTTAACCGGGTCAAAAAGGCTTTGTGAAGATGTGGGCAGTTGTAGTCAGACTCGGTCGTGACCATCTGCAGCAGCGTCATCGCCCGACCTTCAACAGCCAGGCTGGCGCGCAGGATAAAATGGCGGCGTTGTTTGTCGGCATTACTCCAGTCGACCAAAATAAGTGGTTGTTTTCCCTTCACTAATGCGCCAGTCATCAAAGTATAAAACTCTGGTACTGTCTGTTGTATAGTGGTGTGGCTCAGCAGCCGGTCTGCGCGTTTAATGCAGTGCTTTTCTTGCGCGTCACTATCAATGCCGCGACCAATCGCGGTGACAGTGCACTGGCCGTTAGTCAGCAAACTTTGCAGTGACGCCGTCAACGAATTTAAAAGATGTTTGTGGAAATTTTTTGGGGTGACAACAGATAAAAAATCGGCGAGCATGGCTTGAACGTTCATGGCGTGTTCCGCGGTTAGGTGTTTTTGGCGAAAGATCAGATCAGGAACTGCCATGAATGTTCCCATCACGCCTAAATTATTGTTTTACCTTCCATATTTCTGGGGATACCTCAGCCAGATTGTACAACCCATTGCCTAAGAAGCCGGTCAGGTACATCGCGGTCACATCGACCAACTGCAGCAAAGCCATGCTACTTTCCTGTGCTATCAGGATAGGAAAAACAAAGGCATATAAGGTTTCTGCAATGAGATCTGGCACTAAGCCGAGGCCCACCAACGTCAGCGCCAGTGTGCGCCAAGGTGTTACCGTCAGCGTGGTTGAGAGTAAACAGCAGAAAGTGAGTAAACCCAAAGCGGACGCCATCCAGCATAACCAGCCCAGTTGCCACCACCCCAAGTGCTGCTGAATATAAAGAAGCCGCACGCTCCAATCGGTCATCACAGGCAAACCGGGGCGCATCGGGCCAGCCATCAATAGGCAAGCCCCAAAAATAACCAATGCAATCAGCACGGTAAGATAAAAATAGCTGCGGTTCTGCATACCAAATCCTTATGCATAAGTGCGTCCATTGTAACCGCCACAAGGCCATTGCCAAGCGTAGGGCATGAAAACCGCAGATTACATACGTACGGACGACCGCAATTTGGGCGAGAACTCACTTCCCCCCTCCGGCCCTTCGCAGAGCTCAGGGCGTTCAGTCGGCGAAGCGCAACATTAGTTGCGCTTCGAAACCCCGACTTCACCCGTCAAAAAAGTCCGGTAAGAACTATTCCCACTCACCAGCTGATACGGATATCCCAACGCCTCTAAATGCCCTTCAATCTCTGACGGATCAGCAATTTCAAAGCCTGCCAGCACGTCACCGGTAGCGGCGCCGTGGTTGCGATAGTGGAACAAGGTGATGTTCCATTTCTCGCCGAGGGTGTTGAGGAAGTTCATCAGCGCGCCGGGGTATTCCGGGAAGTTGAATTGGTAGACTTGTTCGTTAACCAGGCGTGGTGGCATGCCGCCGACCATGTGGCGGACGTGCAGTTTGGCCAGTTCGTCGTCGGATAAATCCTGTAGCGGAATACTCCATCTCGGCAATTTATAACTGAAATAGCAATTTTGTAATTAAAAATTCCAGAGCATAAGTCATAACTAGACTTTGTAAGTGGATAGGCCATCTTGTAAGTGCTATTGTGGGAAAATAAACGTTATTACTGCAGAAGAAGCGAAAGGAGGTCAGCTCATGAAACCAGTTGGGTACACTTATCTGAACCAATTTTATAAGTTACTGCTTCCTAAACTAAATGTCGAGGTGTTTTCGGACGCGGCAGTGACTGACGTGCATATGGTGCAGTATGGTGCGTCCCGTCGGAAAGTGATCCCGGCGACAGGCAAAATGCCGGAATCTCCATACGAACATATGTGCGCTGCAATCAAATATCAGGGAATCAGGCTACATTTTTTTGCTGCCATGTTTAAAGTTATTGATATAAAAGAGTTTACTGACTTTATCACCAGCGCGCCGCAGGCGAAATACCACAGAGTCCTGTGGTTTTTATATGAATGGCTGATGGACAGAGAACTGCCGATACCTGCACTGACCAGTGGTAACTACATTAAATTGTTTGAAGACGAATTTTATTACACCCTGCAAGGCGGCTCACGCAACAAAAGAATGCGCGTGATAAATAATGCCATTGGTACCCGGGATTATTGCCCGACAGTGCGCAAGACAAAAGCTATTCAGCACATCGCCGGTATCGATATCTACCAGACAGCCTATGCCAAAATGCAGGATTTTGGTGATGTCCTTTCAACCGATGTGCTCGGCCGTTCAATCAACTATCTATATACCAAAGAAACCAAGTCGTCAGTTGAGATAGAAAATGAAACGCCTGACAAACAACGGATGCAGCGTTTTCTCAACGCCATCAAAAATGTCGGATTGTTTGAGCTGAACAAACACAAACTGATTGATATTCAAAATCAGATCGTTGCAGATCGGATGAAAGCTGATGATTACAGAACCGACGAGATCTATGTGGGCAGCACCATTCAGCGCTACGGTATGCACGATGAGGATGTGCATTATATCGGCCCGCTGGCAAAACACGTCCCCGGTATGATGCAGGGGCTATTCAGCACCCACGAAAATCTGATGCTGGATAGGAGCATGCCGGCCCTTATTCATGCTGCGGTGATTTCTTTTGCAGAAGTGTATATCCATCCCTTTATTGACGGGAATGGCCGGTTACATCGCTATCTGATCCATGACGTAATGAAACAGCGCGAATCCACGCATAAGTTTATTATTCCCATATCGGCGGCTATTTTGCGCAATAGCCAACGCTATGATGAAGTATTGGAGAGTATTTCCAGACCCATTCAGTCGATGATTGAATATTCTTTCTCGGCTGAGTCGCAGATCATGATCCATAACGATATTGAATATATGTACCGGTATCCGGATTTCACCGAGCATGTAAAATTTGTCTACGAAATGATGGAAACTGCAGTTGCATCCGAGCTGATAGAAGAAATTTGCTTACTGATTTGCTTTGATACCATTAAAAATTTCATTAACCGCAGCTGTGACATTCCCAATAAACAGCTCGACCATTTGGTTTCGTTGTTATTAAGCAACAACGGCATGATCTCCAAGGCCAAACTCAATCAGGTCCTGCAGTTTATCGACGAGACGCTGCTGTTATCTGTAGAAGCGATTGCCATAGACATCATCGGTACGGTGAAAGCTAAATTTTCCATCGATGTAACCGAAGTAATGAATCGCAAATGACAATATTGCCCTTCGCAGAGCTCAGGGCGTTCAGTCGGCGAAGCGCAACATTAGTTGCGCTTCGAAACCCCGACTTCACCCGTCAAAAAAGTCCGATAAGAACTATTGCCGCTCACCAGCTGATACGGATATCCCAAAGCCTCTAAATGCCCTTCAATCTCTGCCGGATCAGCAATTTCAAAACCTGCCAATACATCACCAGTCGCGGCGCCGTGGTTGCGGTAGTGGAACAACGTGATATTCCATTTCTCGCCGAGAGTGTTGAGGAAGTTCATCAGGGCGCCGGGGTATTCCGGGAAGTTGAATTGGTAGACTTGTTCGTTGACCAGGCGCGGTGGCATGCCGCCGACCATGTGGCGGACGTGCAGTTTGGCCAGTTCGTCGTCGGATAAATCCTGGAACTGGTAGCCGGCGTCCGTTAGTGCTTGTGTCACTTGCGCCAGTTCTTGTGCGCCGTTACGCAGCTTAATGCCAACAAAAATATGCGCTTTGTTGTCACTGGCGTAGCGGTAGTTAAATTCGGTGATGGCGCGGCCGCCGAGCGTTTGGCAGAAGCGGCGGAAACTGCCTTTTTCTTCTGGAATAGTCACAGCGAATACTGCTTCTTTTTTCTCACCCAGTTCACAGCGCTCGGAGACATACCGCAGCGTGTCAAAGTTCAGGTTGGCGCCACTTAATACTGCCGCCAGCTGCGTTTGTTCGTTCACGTCGCCGGTCTGGCTATGTTGCTGCGCGTATTTTTTCAGGCCCGCTAACGCCAAAGCACCAGCCGGTTCGGCGACGGCGCGTAAGTCTTCGAAGATGTCTTTGATGGCGGCGCAGATTTCGTCGCTGGTGACTGTGACCACTTCGTCGCAAAACAGCTGGGCCAGTTTAAAAGTTTCAGTGCCGATGCGTTTGACTGCCACGCCGTCGGCGAATAAACCAACGCGGTCTAACGTCACTGGTTCACCGGCTTTGAGTGCGGCGTCTAAACAGGCGGCGTCGTCTGGCTCTACGCCAATCACGCGCACATTTGGCAGCACGGCTTTGATATACACCGCCATACCGGCCAATAAACCACCGCCGCCGACCGGAATAAATACCGCGTTTAACTGATTGTTTTGCATCAATAATTCTTTCGCCACAGTGCCTTGGCCGGCGATGACATCCACATCGTCAAACGGCGGAATGTAAATAGCGCCGGTGTTTTTTGCCAGCTCAATGGCGTGGCGGTTGGCTTCGTCAAAGGCGGTGCCGTGCAGCAGCACATTGCCGCCAAAACCGCGTACCGCGCTAACTTTGATTTCTGGCGTGGTGATGGGCATCACAATAGTGGCGTGCAGGCCTAATTTGCTGGCAGATAAAGCCACGCCTTGCGCGTGGTTGCCGGCCGAAGCACAAATGACCCGCGTGCTGTCTAAAGTGCCCGCGGCGGTGGCCTTCGCTGCTACTTTATGCAGCTTATGAAAAGCGCCACGCAGCTTAAAGGAATACACCGGCTGATGGTCTTCGCGTTTGAGTTCCACCTGGCAGCCGAGGCGTTTGCTCAGTTTTGGCATCGCCTGTAACGGGGTTTCCACCGCCGCCTGATACACCGGCGATAATAAAATTTCGCGCAGGAAATGTTGTTGCAGCGCAGCTTTTTCATCATGCGGCTTCGCCTGGTCAGCCGGATGGGCTTGTCGTGCAGCCGTGCCCGAGTCTGAAGCAGGCACTTGTTGTAACGCAGTCATGAGGTCTCGCCTTTCTGATTGGCCGGGCTGTGGCTTTTTACCCACAGCACCGGCCTGAAACTATTAGTCTTCCAGCTTGGACAAATCGCGCACTGCGCCTTTGTCAGCTGAGCTTGCCAATAAGGCATAGGCTTTTAATGCCGGGCTGACGTAACGGGTACGGTCAACCGGTTTCCAGCCTAGTTTGCCTTTGGCGTCCATCGCAGCGCGGCGCGCCGTCAGGGTTTCGTCAGAAATTCGAATATTAATACTGCGGTTTGGAATGTCGATGTCAATGCCGTCGCCTTCTTCAACCAGCGCAATGGCACCGCCACTGGCGGCTTCCGGTGACACGTGGCCAATCGACAGGCCAGAAGTACCGCCGGAGAAACGGCCGTCGGTGATTAAGGCGCAAGCTTTGCCTAAGCCCATCGATTTTAAGTAGCTGGTTGGGTACAACATTTCCTGCATACCCGGGCCGCCTTTTGGCCCTTCGTAGCGAATGACCACCACGTCGCCAGCCACCACACGGCCGGCCAGGATCGCCGCCACAGCGTCGTCCTGGCTTTCAAAGATCCGCGCCACGCCGTTAAACACCAGGTTGTCTTTGTCGACACCGGCGGTTTTAACGATACAGCCGTTTGGCGCCAGGTTGCCGAACAACACGGCTAAACCGCCGTCCTGTGAATACGCATGTTCTTTGCTGCGGATACAGCCGTTTTCGCGGTCATCATCCAGCGTTGGGTAACGGCAATTTTGCGAAAACGCCTGCGTGGTGCGGATACCGGCCGGGCCGGCGCGGTAGAAGTCTTTTACCGCCTGATCTTGCGTGGTCATGATGTCAAAACGGTTTAATACATCACCGAGCGAACTGCCAGCCACATGCGGCGTGTCCGGGTTGACCAGACCAGCGCGCTGTAACTCAGCCAGAATGGCGACCACACCACCGGCGCGGTGCACATCTTCCATATGGTATTTCTGCGTCGACGGCGCCACTTTGGATAAATGCGGCACGATGCGCGACAGCCGGTCGATGTCGGCCATGCCAAAATCGACTTCGGCTTCAATGGCGGCGGCCAGTAAATGCAGCACTGTGTTGGTGGAGCCGCCCATCGCGATATCCAGCATCATGGCGTTTTCAAAAGCGGTTTTATTGGCGATAGAACGCGGCAGCGCAGTGACGTCGTCCTGCTGATACCAACGGTTACACAGTTCCATGATGCGCGTGCCGGCGCTGACAAACAGCGCTTTACGGTCGGCGTGCGTCGCCAGCATCGAGCCATTGCCCGGCTGACCTAAACCTAAAGCTTCCACTAAACAGTTCATCGAGTTGGCGGTGAACATACCTGAACAGGAACCGCACGTTGGGCAGGCGCTGCGTTCGATTTTTTCGCTGTCTTCGTCTGACACTTTCGGGTCGGCGGCCGACACCATGGCGTCGACTAAATCGAGCTTGATAATTTGATCGGACAGCTTGGTTTTACCGGCTTCCATCGGGCCACCGGAAACAAAAATCGCCGGGATATTCAGGCGCAGCGCGGCCATTAACATGCCGGGGGTGATTTTGTCGCAGTTGGAGATACAGACCATGGCGTCGGCGCAGTGGCCGTTCACCATATATTCCACTGAGTCGGCGATGATTTCGCGTGACGGCAGGCTGTACAGCATGCCGCCGTGGCCCATCGCGATGCCGTCATCGATGGCGATGGTGTTAAATTCTTTGGCGATACCGCCGGCGGCTTCAATGGCTTCGGCCACCAGCTTGCCGAGATCGCGTAAATGCACATGGCCCGGCACAAATTGGGTAAATGAGTTCACCACGGCGATGATTGGCTTGCCGAAATCGGTATCTTTGACGCCAGTGGCGCGCCATAACGCGCGGGCGCCCGCCATATTGCGGCCTTCGGTGGTGGTGGCTGAACGTAATTTAGGCATGCGGTTTACTCCTGCATTTCTTTAAATTTGAGTGATACGGCGGCAGCGTGTGTTTACTTGGCAGAGTGCATGCGTCAGCGAAAGTTGTTTGGTTCAGGGCCACTTGGTTGTTTGCCATCGCCTGTGGCGATGGTCGTGCCGGGCTTTGCCCGTGCTGTTATGGGTCGAGCTTTTTTTTTTATATTTATTGTTATCGAGCGTGTATTTCGTACGGCGTCTTCCCGCTGATCCGCCCTACCTGGTAAGTCCGCTCGATACCCTCTTCCGCATTCGGTCAATGTTTTGGCGTCATTGCTGGGTGGTACGCCTACGTTGTACCATCCCCATCCGCATGTTTTGGCGTACTTCCCTGCGGGTGAGTTCGCTTTACCCCCGGGGATGGCCGCTCGCTTGTTCATCTTCCCGGGGCTATTTTTGCGTATTACCGACTCTCACCCTCATGCGTAGGGTGGATAACGCGCGCATCCACCATAAACTCATCAAGCGCGCAGCACCGCCGCTGCAGGTGCGTGCAATTCCAGATGCTGTACATCGTATAACTTATTCAGCTGTGCCGTCAGCAGGCTGATCGGCTTATCGCTGAGAATATTTAACGTCACTAATAAACCGCTTTGATCGGCCAGCGGTTTCATTTCCATGCCGCACAGCTGAAAACCGCGGTAACGGGTGACTTGCAATAACCGCTCGATGGCCACCACTTCAAAGCCGGTTTGGATGGTTAAGGTATGTTGGGTGCTCATTGGGCTTCCGCTCCCTGGTTTGGCGCTGATGGTTTGGTGCTGCTTGTTGCGTTGTTCATGGTTATTCTTCCCACTGTGGCAAATCGGTCATCATGTCGTGGTTGGCGGCGCCTGGCGGTACTAACGGCCAAACGTTGTCGGTTTCATCAATCCGAACGTGTAATAAATACGGGCCGGGCCAGGTGAACATGGCGTCCAGCGCGTCGGCGACTTCGTCTTTGCGGCTGATGCTATGGCCCGGAATGGCAAAAGCGGCGGCCAACGAGACAAAATCCGGGTTGTCGGATAAATCGGTTTCGCTGTAGCGACCATCAAAAAACAGCTGTTGCCATTGTTTCACCATGCCCAAGCGCTGGTTGTCGATCACCACAATTTTCACCGGCAAACGAAAGCGTTTGATGGTGGCCAGTTCCTGCACATTCATCATAAAAGAGCCGTCGCCGCTGACCACAATCGAGGTATCATTCGGCCGGGAGATTTTCGCGCCAATCGCCGCTGGCAAACCAAAACCCATGGTGCCCAAACCACCGCTGCTTAAATGATTGCGCGGCGTGTTAAAGCTCATATGCTGCGCCACCCACATTTGGTGCTGGCCAACATCGCAGCTCACCACCGAATTGTCCGGCATCCGCTCGCTCAGTTGTTTCAGGAATAACGGCGCGTAAATACGCTCACCTGGATGATCATACCGCCAGCCGTGCTGTAACTTCAGGTTCAAACAATGTTGTTGCCAGTCAGCGCAGTTCGTCGCTACCGCCATTTGCGGCAGTAACGCTCGTAAATCGCCCAGCATGGCGCAGTCCGCACGCCGCAGTTTATTCAATTCAGCCGGGTCGATATCGAGATGAATCACCTTGGCATGGGGGGCGAACTTTTGCAGATTTCCAGTGACGCGATCGTCAAACCGTGCGCCTAAACAAATCAGTAAATCCGTTTGTTGTACCGCTAAATTCGCGGCTTGCGTGCCGTGCATGCCCAGCATGCTCAAATAATAACGGTTGGTTTTATCGACCGAGCCCATGGCTTTTAACGTGGTGACACTGGGCATACCGGTGGTTTTTAAGAAATCGTTGAGCTCTGCTAAAGCATCCGCCTGATGCACGCCACCACCGATATAAGCGATAGGTTTTTGCGCGCAGGCAATCAGCTCGCGCGCCAATTGCAGCTGTTGTTGCGGCAGAGCGGCCTGATTGTGGGCAACGACGGATAAAGCACGTGGCGCCACATACTCTACCTGCGCCAACTGCACGTCTTTGGGAATATCCACCAGCACAGGGCCAGGACGACCGCTTTGCGCCAAGCGAAATGCTTCGCGCAGCGTCTCGGCTAAATCATTGACATTTTTCACTAAAAAGCTGTGTTTGGTCACCGTCAGCGATAACCCTAAGACATCAACTTCCTGAAAGGCATCAGTTCCTGCCACTGCTTGCGACACCTGACCGGTGATGGCAACTACTGGCACCGAATCCAGCAACGCATCGGCCAGCGAGGTGATGAGGTTGGTCGCGCCAGGGCCGGACGTCGCCATACACACACCGGTTTTACCCGAAGCGCGGGCAAAACCAATCGCAGAAAAGGCGCCGCCTTGTTCATGGCGACACAGGTAATGTTTGACCGGGCTTTGATAGAGCGCGTCGTAAATCGGCATGATCGCGCCGCCAGGATAGCCAAAAATGCTTTCCACGCCGTGCTCTGTCAGCAACTTGATGACTAATTCCGCGCCCGTCATACCCTTTTCCTTTCACATTTGGGGTCAGAGTCAATTGTTAACAACGGCTTTGTTAACAATTGACTCTGACCCCACGATTAACAATTGCCTGAATTTTCACAGGCCCTAAAACGACAAAACCCCCGGACCTTGCGGTGCGGGGGTTTTGCTGGTATCTGGTTTCTTCGTCTATCTGAAACCCAAACGGCAGCCCCCGCGGCGACTAATAATCACCACGACGAGGACCACAATAATGTTCAGGTTGGTTTACTAAATTCATTTTGGTATCAATAACTCTGTTGGTTATCTATTTAAAAAAGGTGCCCAGCTGAGCTGGTGCGAATTACTATTAGAAATAGCCGTCTAAAAGGCCTAAGTCAATCGTTTTTTTGCTTTTGATTGAAAATAGCCATACAAATGGCCGTCGTTCGTTAAATAAACAGCATTTTCGGGAAAGATGTAACCAGACCAAGCGCTGGTCTGAGGCTGGCAAGCCAACCGACAATTGAGTAGACTCAATGCAGACCTGTATACCCTAAATCTTTGATGATACGGGTAGGCGGCAACTGAGTGAGTCGCCATGAGCATAGCTGTCTATGCGATTGGGGCGAATGAAGGCGGCCAACAACCCCGTATCTTCAAGGATGACGGGTATACTCACCTTCACCGCCGGAGCTGTGCACAAGCGATGGATCAACTCGAGCTGTTTGACTTACCCAACCCCTGCATCGGGGTTTGCCAGAGTAATAACCGTGGTTATTGCATTGGTTGTCTGCGCTCGCGGGATGAACGCTTTAACTGGCCGCAAAAACCCGCCGCAGAACGGGCGAAGATCCTGAAACTGCTGGAACATCGGCGCGCCCGCCGTGATGCCGCAAGACTTGCAGGCAAACCAGATAGCGGCCTTGAAGCGGACCAATCGCCCTTCACGCCTGATCTTTTTGGCTAAACGCCGTGAGGATGCGAAGGTATCTAGTCACTTCCTGCAGCGGCGCCATTTAGCTACTTAATCTAGCTGCGCTCACCAACGACAACACTCAGCTGAAAGCTCCCGCGCAACCTGAAGTTGCCACATCGCAGCAAAATTTTCTGCCAACAGATTTGCCTAATATTGCGGCAATCGATACATTTAACCCACTTCATCACAAAGCGGATCCACCTTTGACCAAAGTACCCCCGCTCGGCAATAAAGTACCGCCGCAAAACACCAGCGCTGCTGAGCGCGCCGATTTGAATCAACAGCTGTGAAGCAATCAAACACCGTTTTGCTGACGCGATCTGGCGGAGTTTTATCTTGATTGTATTGATTGGGGTGCCACTGTCGGTGTCTCGCTCCATCAATACCAGCTGGTTGCCCGTTTATTCGCTGCAACTGGCTTATGGCCTGTTGGTATTGATCATTGCCCTGAATACCAAACGACTTTCCTTATCTCTGAAATCTGCACTGTTAATTTTTACGTTTTGGATCATTGGCTTACCCGGCATCTTTACTTTTGGTATGGCGTCGCCAGGCGTGTGGTGGCTAGTGGTCAGTTGTTTGATGGCCCATGTACTGTATTCGCTGAAAGTCGCCATTGCCATGGCACTGCTGACGTTGTTGGTGCTGAGTCTGATTGCATTCGGCTTTGTTTCTGGACTGCTGCAATTGCAAATCGACGGCAACCTATATTTAGTGCAAGCGTCATCCTGGGCCACCTATATCATTGTCAATTCAGTGATGTTTTTTGTGGTGATCCGCGCTCTGCTGTCTTACAACGAAACCAGCAAAGTCACCACCAAACACCAATTCCGGCAATGGATTGATGATTTACCCTTGGGCGTATTAGTCCGCGATAAAAATGGTCAGCCCTATTATCAAAATCATGCAGCGACCTCGATGCTGGGTCCGATGTTTCAACCCGATGCAAATGGCAACGACAAAGTGGTGATCAGTGGCACCGAATTGCCTTACCCACCTCAAGAGATGCCCGGCATGCGGGCGCTACGGGGTGAAACCTGCGTCGATTGAAGATATTGAAATTATTAAAGACGGCCAACGCCATCAGCTGCAAGCTTGGGGAAGACCCGGCTATAACGCCGAAGGTGAATTAGCGTATGGCATTGCCTCTTTTCAGGACATCACCGAACGTAAACGATTGGCCTTACTGAAGGATCAGTTTGTCTCCACCGTCAGCCATGAGTTACGCACGCCATTGACCTCTATTCGCGGTGCCTTGGGGCTGATTCTCGGTCATGCCGTGGGCGAGCCACCGCCGAAAATGTTGAATATGCTGCAAATTGCCAATCAGAACTCGCAGCGGTTGCTGCGGATCATCAATGACATTCTGGATTTGCAAAAGATCGAAGCCAATCAACTGGAATATCACTTTCAAATGGTGGATGTCGCGCAGTTGCTACAAAATGCAGTTGATGGAACTGGCGAGTTACGCCAGTGCTCATCAGGTCAGCTTTCAGCTTTGCCGTGACGGCCACTGATTGCACTTTAACGGCAGATCCAGACCGTTTGATGCAAGTCATCGCCAATTTGTTATCTAACGCTGCAAAGTTCTCACCAGCCAACAGCGTTGTTTTGTTGCATTTGGAACAGCCTACCGCCGATCAGTTACGTCTGAGTGTCACCGATCAGGGGCCAGGCATTCCCGAAAGTTTCAAGGCGCGAATTTTCCAACCTTTTAGCCAGTCAGATGCCGCCGATAACCGTGCCCGAGGCGGGACCGGCTTGGGTCTGACCATCAGTAAAGCAATTGTTGATAAGCATGGCGGGCACATCCGCTATGAAAGTGCTGTAGGAGAAGGTAGCCGTTTTATTGTGGAATTACCCAGACAACAGCGTCTCGAGCCCACAGCGCCGCAAGACTAAGCTTGCGACGCTTCGGCATGGGTTTGTTGCAGTAGTTTGTTGCATTCGTTTTTTGCAATCGTTCGTTGCAATAGCTCGTTGCAAAAATTTGTGAAGCTCAACGTTAGTTGTGATAAATCCGCAATTGCCATGGCCCCAACGTGCTGACGGCCGCGGGTTCCGGTTGCTCAGTCCATACCTGCTTATAGCTGCATATCTGGCAACTGTTCGGCCGTCAACGTCAGGGGTTCAGCAGACAGATTCAGCAGAAATACTGTGCTTTTTCCGCCAGGCTAATTGCCGGGTGATTTGCAGCAATTGCCTGAGGCGTCGGTGGTGTGGCGTGATAGTCACCGGCAACACCCACCTCTGGGCGTTGCTTTTTCAGCTGGATCAGCAGCTTTGTACAAGGACCATAAAGACGTTTTTTGCTGCTGTTGCTCGGCAACTGTCAAGCCGCCTTGCAGCTGCGTCCGTTAAAAACGGTGCCCACCACGCGGTGCCTTGTTGCGGCGGGAATAAATCAGCGGACTCCACCCAGGATTTGTCAGCCGTGGTAAAACCGGCTTGTGCAGAAGTGTCCCACAACATCGGTGCCCGACGCTGAATATGCTCAGCATCTGACGCCTGCAGTTAAACCAATTTCCTCGCCGTAATACAGATAAGTGCTACCAGGAGATGCGAACAACATCGCCGCTGCCAGCTTGGCTTTTTGCTGATCGCCTTTTAGCTGCCAGCCAATCCGCGGTTGATCATGATTGGTGATAAAGGGGCTGAAATAGCCCATCGGCACGCCGGCATCAATGCGCTGCTGGTAATTCTTTTGCAGTTCATGTTGCGAAGCGCTGGTTGAGCCGGCAGTTGCCGAAGGCTGCATTCATGGTGCCAAATTCAGCTTTTGACGCCGCCGTCACTTTGCAATAACGCCAGTACTTTATAGCCAAAATCAAAATCAAAACCGGCATCCAGCGCTTTGCCATCACCATAATATTTGGCGGCCACCGGCAAATCCGCCCAGGCTTCGCCGACCAGCATGGCATCAGGTTGAATGGAACGCACGTAAGCGCTGAAATCCTGCCAGTAAGCAATGGTTTCAGGCGTATCCGCCTGCCCGCCCGGGCCACTTTCTACGGCATAACGCACCGCATCTAACCGGAAACCTGCCACGCCTTTATCCAGCCAAAATTTGGCCATTTTTTTCATTTCGGCAATCACATCCGGATGCGTCAGATTGACATCAGGCTGCGAGGCACCAAAGGCGGCGTAATAATAGGCGTTGCGGGTTGGGTTAAAGTGCCAGACCACTTTCGGATCGACTTTGCTGGCATCCCAGGCTGGGCCCCAACCATCGACTGGTAAATCGTCACGCCAGATAAAATAATCTTTGTACGGCGCTTCACCGGCCGCCGAGCGTTTAAACCAATCATGTTGATCGGAGATATGGTTAATCACTAAGTCGAGAATAATCCTGATATTTTTGGCTTTAGCGTCCTGCACCAAGGCTTCAAAATCGGCCATGCTGCCGTAATCCGCTTCGACTTGATAAAACTCGGTAAAATCGTAACCGTGGTAAGAAGGCGCTTCAAAAATCGGCGTTAACCACAGCGCATCGACCCCCAGATCGTGTAAATACGGGAGTTTGCCGCGGATGCCGTTAAAATCGCCATGACCGTCAGCATTAGAATCGGCAAAGCTTCGTGGCCAAATTTGGTAAACCACTGCATTCAGCCACCAAGCATTGCCGCTTTCGGTCTGACTGATGGCCGCGTGATTATTGATGGCAGTGGCCGTGACCGCGGCATGCGCAGGTTCAGCCGGAGTGGCCGCAGGTTTGTCAGCTGCGGGCTGACAGGCACTGAGTAACAGCGCGAGAGACAGCGCCAATGGCTTGTATACAAATGAAGGTTGCATCGTCTTGATCCTGTTGTGAGACCCTGCTTGGTTAAAGTCACAGGGTTGTTTTGCCAGCTTTGCGCACGCTGGCTTTATAATCACCACAGCTTAGACTAAATAGACCCGCCAACAACAGCCCTTGCATACGTTTGCACCGCTGCCTTTCTCAACAGTCATCAGCAACCATTACTCACCCTTGAATGCGGTCACTTTAATCTCAATCCGCCACGCTGGATTAGCCAAACGGGCTTCAACTGTCGCCCGTGCCGGAGCCTGACCTGGGGCAATCCAACTGTCCCAAGCGATATTCATCCCCGCGTAATCAGCCATATCGGCTAAATAAATCACCGTATCGACCACTGCCATTTTGTCGGTACCACACTGTGCCAACAACGCATCCAGTTGCGCTAACACGTCTTTGGTCTGCGCCACAATATCGTCATCGGTATTGTCGGGCACTAAGCCTGCACAATAAATAAAACCGCCGGCGATCACGGCTTCTGAATAGCGGTTGCCAGGTAAAATGCGTTGGATGGTGGGGGTTGTGGTGGTCATCGTAAAGCTCCAAAAAAACGCCGCGCAGGTGCGCGGCAACATGTGGTTGGGAGAGTAACCGTTTTCAAACCAACTGGCTATTCGGTCTGACCTGAAGTGTTTTTCAACGGGTTTTTGATGCCTGCTTTGGTGGTATCAATTAAGTCGTAAGCAGCCATTTGTGGCACTGCCGCCTGGATTTGCCGCTCCAGTCCATCAAGCTGCTGTAAATTGCGGCAAATCGCTTTGCCACGAAGCTCTATGGCATCGCTGCGACTTTCCATTTCCACTTCGATTTCATTGCCAAATGTTTCCATTTTCCGGCCAAATTTTTCCATCCGTTGTTCGAATGTGCCTTCCCCTTGCATCATCGCTTGGCCCATCGTCATCATCACCGCCCCCGTCAGCTGAGCGATTGATTGTTGCATCGCCTGCTCAAACTCAGCCGCTAACTGCCCATCAGGCTGATTGATGTTGCTGCCGTTAATCCGGATTTCGTCGCCATTGGCAATCACCAGATGATCAATTTTGGTTTTGAGGCCACTAAGCGCCTGATCAACCGAACTTTGCAGCTGACGGTTATCCACCCCAAATCCGGCCACTACTTTGCCCACAGCATCTGAGGCCAGTGCTAAAGCCTCCCCCACTAACAACACCGTTTCTTGAGTCTGCTGGCGTAATCCAGACTGATATTGCTGTAACGCGGTGGTGGTTTTGGCGTCAGTACGGACTTTTTGATTGTTGAGCCATAACTGGCCATCGGCGTTAATCCGCCATAATTGTGTTGCTGCACGCTCTAAATGCACACTATTGGGGGTAATGACTAAATCATCTTTGAATTGGAGGGAACAATTGTCCGCAGCGGTGGCAGACAAAGAAAGAGCAGTAAACAAAGCAGTTGTTATCAGCATTTTCATATTCGAATTCCTTCTTGGGTTGATAAGCTGGCAACGCAAAGCCTATGCCATAAATTTAAATCATTGTTTTTAAATAACATTCAACAAGTGAACCGTCAATGAATACCAACACATGTAGTGATAAGTGCTAAATAGTCGTCAGAATCATCGACACTTGCCGGATCCGTTGAGGTTTAGCCTTACAGAATAAGGCTATGTCGGAGCGCTGTATCTATATAACTATTTCGCATAAGCCGGAAAGATCGATTCTTTCAGTTCCATCCATATAGACGGCTAAAATGCAGGCAATTGATCAATGATAGGTGTTGTTATGCTTCTGGCTTCACTGACCGCACAAGCAAGTCCGCTAAGTGCGCAGCAAGTTAAAGATTTACAGGCGCTGGTCAGCCAGCTCAATCCAATCCAGCAAGCCTGGGTCAGCGGTTATTTGGCGGCAGCGGCTCAATTGGCGGGTCAGGGCACTGGCGCTGTTGCTGCAACACAAGTCGCTGAAGCTGCAACGCTGACGATTTTATACGCCTCACAAACCGGTAATGCCAAAGCAGTCGCCAGTAAAATGAAAGCCGCCGCTGAAAGCAAAGGTTTCGCGGTCGCCTTCAGTGATATCGCCAGTTATAAAACCAATGCGCTTTCGAAAGAAAAATTCCTGATTATCGTCACTTCGACCTATGGCGAAGGCGAACCGCCAGAGTCAGCGGTAAGTTTCCACAAGTTTTTATTTGGCAAAAAAGCACCGCAACTACCACAGTTGCAATACGCGGTGCTTGGCCTCGGCGATAGCTCTTACGATTTGTTTTGCCAAACGGCCATCGATTTTGATACCAAACTGGCTGCTTTAGGCGCCAAACGCCTGCATCAAGCCGCATTATTGGATGTTGATTACGATGCGCAAGCCAGCGAATGGCAACAACAGGCACTGAGCCAGTTTGAACCTTTACTCAAAGCGGCGAATACCGCGCCTTCTGCGCAAGTCATCGCTTGGCCAGGCGCGACGGACGGTCATCATAGCCTCTACAGCAAGCAAAATCCGTTGCTAGCTGAGTTGTCGGTCAATCAGAAAATCACCGGCCGCAATTCAACCAAAGATGTGCGCCATATCGAAATTTCCTTAGCGGATTCTGGTCTGACTTATCAGCCAGGTGATGCGCTGGGCGTGTATTTCCATAACGATCCAGCACTGGTAAGCGCTATTTTAACCGCCACGGGCATTGCCCCAGACACTACAGTGCAGTTTGATGGCACCGAGCAGAGCATCAGCAAAGTGCTGACTGAGCAGCTTGAATTGACCCAGTCTTACCCATCTTTTGTCGAAAAGTACGCCGCTGCGACAAACAATGCCGCTTTGCAACAGCTGACAACCGACAAAACCGCGTTACGCGAATTTTTAGCCCAGCATCAAACGGCTGATGTGGTGTTGCAATTCCCAGGCTCATTAAGCGCCCAGCAGTTGGTCGATAGCCTGCGTAAACAACAACCACGCTTGTATTCCATTGCTTCTAGCCAGGCGGAAGTCGGCGAAGAAGTGCATTTAACTGTCGGAGTGGTGCGGTTTGATGCCTTTGGTCAAACCCATTTAGGCGGTGCTTCTGGCTTTTTAGCCGAGCGCTTAGCCGAAGGCCAGCAGGTCAAAGTCTTTGTTGAACACAATGATAATTTCCGGCTGCCAGACCACGACACGCCAGTGATTATGATTGGCCCAGGCACCGGCATTGCGCCGTTCCGCGCTTTCTTGCAAGAGCGCGACAACGCAGGCGCGACTGGCCAAAACTGGTTGTTCTTCGGCAATCCACATTTCACCCAAGATTTTTTATATCAGGTGGAACTGCAGGATTACTTAAAACGGGGTGTGCTGAGCAAACTGGATGTGGCTTTTAGCCGTGATCAGGCGCAAAAAGTCTATGTGCAGGATAAACTGCTCGCCAAAGGTGCTGAAGTTTGGTCCTGGTTAGAGCAAGGCGCGCATCTCTATATCTGTGGTGATGGCAGCAAAATGGCCAAAGATGTGCACCAGGCCTTGTTGCAGATCGCCCAGAATCAAGGTGGCCTGACTGAAGAAGCGGCAGCCGATTATTTCGAACAACTGCGTGAAAGCAAACGTTATCAGAAGGACGTTTATTAATGAGCCAATATCCAATCAACCCTGAACTGCAAGTGCAGGGCGCGCTGTCTGATAACGAACGGTTAAAAGCCGAAAGCCATCATTTACGCGGCACCATCACCACAGACTTAAAAGATGAAATTACCGGTGGTTTCACCGGTGATAACTACTTAATGGTGCGTTTTCACGGCATGTATCAGCAAGATGACCGCGATATTCGCGCCGAGCGTGCCGAGCAAAAACTAGAGCCGCTGCACAATGTGATGTTACGGGCGCGGATGCCTGGCGGTATTATCAAGCCAGAGCAGTGGTTAGCCATCGACAAATTCGCCAGCGAAAAAACCCTGTATGGCAGTATTCGCTTAACCACCCGTCAGACCTTCCAGTTCCACGGCGTGTTTAAACCAAACATTAAGCCGATGCACCAGATGCTGAACAGCATTGGTATCGATTCGATTGCCACGGCTGGTGATGTCAACCGCAACGTGCTGTGTACTTCGAACCCGGTGGAATCGGTGCTGCACCAGCAAGCCTATGAATGGGCTGTGAAAATTTCTGAGCATCTGCTGCCAAAAACCCGCGCTTATGCCGAGATTTGGCTGGATGAAGAGAAAGTTGAAACCACTGAGACTGAGCCGGTACTGGGCGATACCTATTTGCCGCGTAAGTTCAAAACCACGGTGGTGATCCCGCCGCACAACGACATTGACGTGCATGCCAACGACTTGAACTTTGTCGCCATTGCCGAAAATGGTCAGTTAGTCGGTTTTAACGTACTGGTTGGTGGCGGTTTGGCGATGACCCACGGCGATAAAGGCACTTATCCGCGCCGCGCTGAAGACTTTGGGTTTATCGGCCTCGAACATGTGCTGAAAGTCGCCGAACATGTGGTGACTGTGCAACGTGATTATGGTGACCGGGTCAACCGCAAAAACGCCAAAACCAAATACACCATCGACCGCATTGGCGTCGACACCTTTAAGCAGGAAGTGGAATCGCGCGTTGGTGTGAAGTTTCAACCAAGCCGTCCTTATACCTTCACCCATCGTGGCGATCGTTTTGGTTGGGTCGAAGGCATTGATGGCAAACACCATTTAACGCTGTTTATCGAAAACGGCCGCTTACTGGATTATCCGGGCAAACCAATGAAAACTGGCGTGTCTGAGATTGCCAAAATCCATAAAGGCGATTTCCGGATGACGGCCAACCAAAACCTGATCATCGCCGGGGTTGCCGTCGAAGATAAAGCACAGATTGAAGCCATTGCCCGCGCCCATGGTCTGATTGAAGACACGGTGACCGAGCAGCGCAAAAACTCGATGGCTTGTGTGTCATTGCCGACTTGTCCGTTGGCCATGGCGGAAGCCGAGCGGTATTTGCCGACGTTAGTCACCCATGTGGAAGGCATTCTGGCTAAACATGGCGTGGCAGATGATCACATCATTCTGCGTGTGGTTGGTTGTCCAAACGGTTGTGGTCGCGCCATGCTAGCTGAGGCTGGTTTAGTTGGCCGCGGTCCTGGCAAATACAACCTGTATTTAGGCGGCAACACCGCCGGTACCCGCATTCCAAAACTGTATTTGGATAACGTGGCCGAAGCCGAGATTCTGGCTGCACTGGATACGCTGATCGGCCGCTGGTCGACGGAGCGCAATGCTGGTGAATGTTTTGGTGATTTTGTCATTCGGGTTGGCGTGGTGGCCGAAGTGAAAGTCAGCAAAACCGATTTTCACGCCTAACGGTTGTGACGGGTAACGGGATGGCAGTTGCCGTACCACGGAGTCGTTCATAGTTACGGTATGCGAAGCGCCACCGCCTTGGTTCGCGGTGAGTGCCAGCAGTAGAGGTAAAATGAGTCAATATCAGCAGTTATTACAGCGGTTGACGGCGCCACCCAACAAGCGTGGCTGGCCGAATTAAATCAAAGGCTTAAGCCGTTAACTGCGCAGCAAAGGGTTGAATTTGCGCTCAAAGAACTGCCGGGCAACCATATGCTGAGCTCCAGCTTTGGCATTCAGGCGGCGGTGATGTTGCATTTATGCTCCCGCGTCAAAGCCGATATTCCGGTGGTGCTCACTGATACGGGGTATTTATTTCCGGAAACTTATCGTTTTATTGACGAGCTGACCGAAAAGCTGCAGCTGAATTTGCAAGTTTATCGCAGTCACTTAAGCCCAGCCTGGCAAGAAGCGCGTTTTGGCCAGCTTTGGACCAGCGCTGAAGGCTTAAAGCAATACAATCAGCTGAATAAAGTTGAACCGATGGTTCGGGCGCAACATGAACTAGGTGTGCAAAGCTGGTTTAGCGGCCTGCGCCGCAGCCAAAGTTCGACCCGCGCCGATACGCAAATTGTCAGCGTGCAACGGGATGTGGTGAAGTTCTGCCCTATCGTTGAGTGGAGCAACAAAGACATTCACTATTACTTGCAAGACAACAACTTACCTTATCATCCACTGTGGGAGCAGGGGTACGTCTCCGTCGGCGACACCCACTCCAGCCGCCCGCTGGAGCTAGGCATGACCGAAGAAGAAACTCGCTTTAACGGCATGGGCCGCGAATGTGGTTTGCATGTGGATGGTGAGGGGATTTAATGCTATTGGCAACTTAAGCCAAACCGGCCGCAAAATTACAACCCTAAAAAACGGTCCTTTAACTGTTCATCGGGCAGCAGACAATTGTCCCGACGCCCGAATAGCCTGTAGCGATTTCGGGCAAACAGTTGGTAACAGTCATCGCGAATATTGACTGGAACCCAGCGAAAGAGCCCAAATAAATACCAAAAGCCAGTCAAATCTTTGGCAATCTCCAGCGCCGCAGTAGAATTAATCAGGCATTGACCATGCTTGATCAGCACCAAACTGTCGACACCCATAGTGTGGATTTGGTGCTGCGCAAGTAATGCCTTGGCAACATCTGTTTGCATCGGCGTAAATACAAAAAGCTCGGCGGGATCACGTTGGATAATGAAATGGACCGCTCCATGGCAAAAACGACAATCGCCATCATAAATCACGATGTGGCGTTGTTCTTGTGCGCTGTTGCCTACCAATTCACTCAATACTTTGCTCCAGCGCCTGTAATTTTGCCTGATACATTTGGCGGTTAGCCGGGTCATAACTGTATTGCAAGGCTTCATGTAAGGCGCTTCTGGCCAACTCTGGTTTGCCAAGTTGGAACTGTAACTTGGCTAGTGCCAGATTGGCTTTATGTAAATAGGGGGCTTTTTGGAGCAATTTTTCGTAATAATACACAGCGTGAGTGGCGTCTTGCTCTCGTTCTGCTTGATAAGCCAAATAGAACCAAACATATGGATTCTCTTCATCAATCGACATTAAATGTTTATTTAACCTTTGGATTAATGGCTGATCGTTCATTTGCTCCGCCAGCACCAAATAGTTACTGACCAAAGTCACCGGCTGATTAGAATGGCGCATCCCAAACTCATACCACTGCTGCGAAGCCAGTAAATCGCCTTTATGCCGATACAGGATGGCAATCAAATTGATACTTGGGCTGTAGCTCGGATCACGATTCAGCGCCTGGCGACTTAACCAATACGCTCCATCTAGATCGCCCGCCAAAAATGCATCTGCGGCCAGGTTGTTGTAAATCATCGCTTCAAAATGATTGTTTTTGAGCATCGAACCGAGGCGATCTAATCGTCCTGGAAAATAATCCACCGTAATGGCGGCACGTTGCCACAGAATCATATCCTTGGGCTCTTCAGCCCGCTTTTCGAATAAATAACTGCGCACATGCGCCGAACTCAGCACGATATTGGCGGAAAAATCTAACACCGGTTCGGCATAACTAGCCCGATAGCCCACTTCGACCTCGACCAGCTGCGCTAATGCAGTGACCAGTAATGCCAGTGAAATACAATTACCGGACATACTGGCCATCGTCTCACTGGCTAAGGTGTTTTTGCCTTCATAGTTAAAATTCACCAGGTTATGTTCCAGATATCGAAATATCCGCTGATGGGGTAATAAATTTTGTTGCGCCGGAGCATTAAAAAAGTCCAAGAAATACTGTTGCTGCGCCGGCGTGAGGCGGTAAAAATCAGCGGTGGTTGGGAATTTTACTGGTGATTGGCTTTCGATAGTACCAAACCAATGTTCACTGGTCTGTGGAAATTGTAATTGCGGGGAAGGTGGTGCTGAACGTTGAGCACAACCTGCGACGAACACGACTGCGGCCATCATCATATAACAAAGCAGTTTTGTGCCCTGTCGCCTCACTTTCTGCGTGCTTCGTAGCACATATGGTTGCTTATTCCAGCGCATCTTACATCCCTCCAAGAAAAAGTTACCTTTTCATAACCTTGATAACAGAAAACACCTGATTGATGCCAGCAATTTTCGTTGAGTTGCGACTGAACATATCACCCATCGCCCCACAGTTGAGCTTGCTTTGACCTGTCAACCGCTGGCCGACCTGTTAGAGCAAACCTGTCAGAACTAGCAGTTATGTGGTTTTGTTCCTGCGCATATATTGGCTACGTGAACTGCAAACACAGTCACCAAACAGATGAATGCAACAACTAAACCTAAATAAGGAATCACCCATGAACGTACTGAACTTACAAAACATCGTATTCGAAGACAACCAAGATGACCTGCAAAGCTGGTCAACTTTAAGTGGCGTTTGCCGCACCCTCGCTGGCAATGCACAAGCTTAATTCAAGGAGCTCTTAAATGAACGTACTGAACTTACAAAACATCGTGTTTGAAGACAACGCGGACGACCTGCAAAGCTGGTCAACTTTAAGTGGCGTTTGCCGCACCCTCGCTGGCAATGCACAAGCTTAATTCAAGGAGCACTTTAATGAACGTACTGAACTTACAAAACATCGTATTTGAAGACAACGCGGACGACCTGCAAAGCTGGTCAACTTTAAGTGGCGTTTGCCGCACCCTCGCTGGCAATGCACAAGCTTAATTCAAGGAGCAATTAAATGAACGTACTGAACTTACAAAACATCGTGTTTGAAGACAACGCGGACGACCTGCAAAGCTGGTCAACTTTAAGTGGTGTGTGCCGCACTTTGGCAGGAAATGCTCAATAGGCAGAGTGATCGCCACCAAGGGCCAGGTTGCCGGTGACCCGCATTGCGGGCTTCACCTGGCACCGGAGCCGGCAAGGTCGGCCGCATCAGTCCATTGGCTGATGCAGCCACTCCCCAAAATAGCAACAAGGAGCTTATTTATGGCCGTGTTACATCTGCAGCAACTTCCTGGTTTAACCGACACTGACGACAGTGAAATATTCAGCGTACTTAGCAGCTTATGTCGAAGATCCGAGCTCTGAAATAGCGACAACCCTGAACAACCTGCGCATCTACTGCGCCTGAATACACATAGTGGCGCCATGTCGACAATATAGCGGTCTGTATTGTCAAGATGGCTGTCAGTGAACCCATTTTGCCGTACGACAGCAGACCTCATCGCACACCGGAGAACCTATTATGAGCGATATGCTTTATACCTTTGCCAACAATGACTACTTTTTACCACCCTCTACTTTGGGCGCAAGTAAAGCCATCGCGCAGGTGCTGACTGAACTACTGCCTGCAGACTGGCAATTGGTTCCCTATAACATCTGGTTGGGTGCTGCACCGGCAGAGGATCAAACGCCAGAGCAGGGTTTTAAAATCCATTTATCTACCACCCGTGCCGACATGATTCAGCTATTACGCGCGGCGTTACCCCTTTGTATCGCCAGGCAATGTGCTTTTAAAGTGATCAGCCGCTACGATCTGGCTACCCATATGGCTTCAAAATCGGTCAGTCGTGGCGCTGCGGGTAAGTTCGTGACCATTTATCCCCCGTTCAGAAGCCGAGTTTGTGGAGTTAATGGCCGAACTGCATCAAGCCACAGCAGGTCTGCAAGGTCCCTACATTCTGTCCGATCGGCGCTACCGTGATAGCAAAGTACTGCATTACCGCTATGGTGGTTTTAAGCTGATCCAACGTTTGGACGACAAAGGCAAACCACAAGCCTGCATTCGTAAGCCCGATGGTGAGTTGGTGCCGGATATCCGCACGCCTTATTACAGTTTGCCGGATTGGGTGGCTGAACCTTTTCCGGATTTACAGCTGAAAAATCAGGATATTCCGGTATTGAATCAAAGATTCCAGGTGGCGCAGGCGCTGTCTTTTTCCAATAGTGGCGGCGTTTATAAGGCAGTGGATTTACAGACACAACAACAGGTCGTGGTCAAAGAAGCCCGACCTTTTGTGCAGTTTTATTCGCGCAACAATCAGGAAATTTTTGCCGATCAGGTGCTGCATTGTGAATACAAAATCCTAGAGCGGTTGGCTGGCAGTCGCTTTTTCCCGCAGCCGGTGGCCTGGTTTACCGAGTGGGAACATAGTTATCTGGTCGAGTCGCTGGTCAGTGGCGAGCCACTACGCACGTTCCGGGCTCGCAGTGAAATGACCCTAGTCCCTTTTGCTGGCACGACAGCCGCAGCAGAACGATATCATAGCCATTTTCTCTGGCTCGCCCGTGAATGTATTGCTGCGGTGCAGGCCGCCCATCGGCGTGGCGTGGTGCTAGCAGATATCTCGCCCAACAACATTATGGTGGATGTGGCGCGTCGCCAAATCAGCTTTATCGATTTTGAAGGTGCTTACATTTTTAATAAGCAACAGGTGCAAGACGCTGCGGTGTTAACCACTCCAGGATTTAGCGACAGTCAAAGCTTTATGAAAAAAGGCGCCTGCTACGCAGCCGACTGGTATGCCCTTGGAATGGTGCTGTACAGCACTTTGCTCCCCGTGCAACAAGCCTTTGACACCGCACCACATCTACGCGATTGCCTGCTGAACCAGCTGATCAGCGACTGCGCACTCCATCCTTTTGTGGGCGAAATCATCACAGCGTTAACCCGTCATCAGCCGGGCAAAGCTTTAAAGTTACTCGACCAGCTTGACGCAGAAGCGCAGCCGGCACTGGCTGAAAAAACCGCGCAGCAAATCCGGCAATGGCCAGTCACCAGCACTTCAGGCTATGCCGAACAATTAGCGCTGGTGCGCACTGGCTTGGCAGAACTTGTCCAGCAGGGTTTACCGTTAGCCCAAGACAACCATTTTATTCCGATCGACTATGCCGCTTACAGTGCGCATCCGCTGTCGCTGGTCTATGGCTATTATGGCCCTGCGGTGATGGTGCAACGGCTTTGCCAACAAGTGCCACAGCATCTGCACCAGACATTAATCACAGCAAGCGCCAAACAACCGGAATTACCGGGCTTATTCCAAGGTTCGGCCGGCATGGCATTGGCGGAGCTTGAACTTGGCAACATCGACCGCGCGCTGCATTTTGCTGATCTGACGCTCAATTCCGCTCAGCTTTACAGCCAGCTAGATTTTGCCCATGGTATGGCCGGCATTGGTTTTATGTTGTTAGCGGTGTATCAGCACAGTCAGGAAGTAAAGTATCTGCAGGCGGCATTTGAGCTGGCGCAGCGGCTGCGCGAGCAAGTCACCCATCACCCGGAAGGTCTGTGCTATCCATTGGCTGATGGCAAAATTCGGGTTGGTTTTGGCCATGGCAATAGTGGCATTGCGCTGTTTTTCTTACAGCTGTATCAGGTGACAAAACAACAAGCGATGCTGGAATTTGGCGAAGCGTTGTTAGCTTACGATCTGCAATGTGGCCTGCAACCAGATGGTCAGTACCAATGGGGCGAATTTTCGACCAGTAAACAAATTTTGCCGTACTGGCAGTCGGGTTCCAGTGGCGTCGGTGCGGTGGTGATTCGATATTACCAGGCAACTGGCCGGGCGGATTACTTGCAACAGGCCGAAGCCATTGCGTTGGCGTCTTATTCCCGTTATGCCGGTTTACAGGGTAGTTGCTCCGGCATGGCCGGGATTATTGAATTTTATACCGATATGTATCAGATCACCGGGCAGACGTTGTATCAGCAGCAAGCTTTGGATTTGGCTTATCGGGTCTCGTTATTCGCGGTACCACGCCAAGTGGGTCTGATTTATCCCGGACGGATGATGATCCGCCTGTCAGCTGATTTTGCTTTTGGTTCATCTGGTGTTGCCCTCATGTTACATCGGGTGTTGTCTGGTGGCCCCAGATGGTTGATGGATTTAACACAACCTTCGCACAACGGCACACTGTCAACGGAGGTTGTATGTTAATCAGCCGCGCCAATCTGCGTCAGATCGCCAGCATGCTCAAACCGCAAAAAGGCGCCATCGCCTTATTGTTGGTATTAAATGCCCTGCAGGCCGTGATGTTTACTGCCCTTGATCCGCTGGCACTGAAATACTTAATTGATGCCATTACCAAAGCCGATTTACAGCTGTTTTTATGGCTAGGGCTGGGCGTGACCTTAATTGCCACCCTAGGGCGGGTTTTGATGTACAAAGTGACGCTACTCCGGAAGAAAATTCGTAACCAGTTACAGTTACAACTGACGGCCGAATTATCGGTTTTATATTATCGCCATCGTTATCAACAAATTAGCCAGCTTGGCCGGGGTTATTATATTGGCCGCTTGCACGATGAACCAAAACAACTGAGCTCAGTGATTGATTGTGTTGATGGCGCCGTGACCGGATTGCTGATTTGTGTGGTCGGCATTAGTGTTGCGGCCTGGTTGAGCTGGCAAATCACGCTGGCACTGATGATTATTGTCCCAGTGCTGATCCTGTTATCTGAACGCTATAGTGGTCGCATTGCCCAAAGCACCCGCCGCTTTCAGGAAACCGAAGCCAGTTTCCGCTCTGTGTTATCAACCATTATTGATAGCTATAAGCATGTGCGGCAGTTTAGTTTGCAAGGGCAAGCGGCCACGCAGGTGAAACAAGAATTACAGCATCCGTTGGCCGCCGATTTTAGCCACACCCGCTTTGCCGCTCGGTATAGCGCTATCAGCAGCGTATTTTTATCTTATGCGGAGCTCGCAGTGCTGGTGGTGGCAGGCTTTCAGGTCATCATGGGATTGATCACTATGGGGTCAATGTTCGCTCTGACCCGCGCCTTTGGTTTAATAGTGCAAGCCGTCCAACGGTTGTCTGGGTTAGTACCGCAACTGGCCAGCCTGAATGCACAGCTCGACCGATTGGCAGCGTTCCGGGCCGAAGCCGAACAACTTCCGCCAGCAGATGCCGCCAATGATCAACATGTGATCGCCAATCAGCTTAGTTTTGCCTATCAACAGCAACCCGTGCTGGCACAATTGTCGTTGCATATTCGCCCGGGTGAGAAAGTGTTACTGAGTGGCGGTAATGGTTGTGGGAAAAGCACTCTGGCGCACTTATTGACCGGTTATTTACAGCCTGATACCGGATCATTATTAAAGCCAGGGGACGCTGGGACATCGATGTGCATTATTATATCCTTTTGGCCTGTTACCCGGCACGTTGCGGCAGAATTTAGCGTTATTGACCAGCCCAGAGCGGGTTGACCTGTTGGTACAAGCACTTGAACTGGAACCTTGTTTGGATTTGCCGCCGCACCAATTGTCAGAAGGCCAGAAAAAACGCTGTCAGATTGCGATTTGTTTGCTCAAACCTGCCTCGTTATATTTATTGGACGAACCTCTGGCCAATATTGACGAGCCGAGTAAAGCCGCATTAATGGATGTGATCCGTCAGTGGACCGCTGAAGCCACCTTGATCGCCCGATGCATGCACGAAGGTGATCGATTCATCGGCTACTTTGACCGGGTGATTCAATTGCAACCTGCACACATGACCGAACCACTTTCCACACAACAACTTTCCACACAATTACTGTCCCCACAACACCCGCCCTTGCTGCAAGCAAGCTAGCCCAAAGAGCCCGAGCAAATCGTTCGGGCTCACTTTTGTTGGATATCCCTCACTTCGCCAATGATTCGGCGCCACAGGTGCATAGCTTTGTGTCACCGCCTTATGTTAACTTAATGCTAGAAAAATAAAGCGCCCCAGTAGTAATTTGGGAACAATGCAGCATCCTAATGACCGCCAGCTGGTAGTTACAGTATGGCAATCACACTTGTTGTCGTATCTGGATATCGTCAATGCAAATGAATGAAGTCATGCTATCCGACAGCCGCAACCCGTTACCAGATCCAGAGCAGTCACTTTGGCAACTGGGTGAATATGCTTTTGATCACCAACAATTGTTATTGTTTCTTCGGGGTAAGGAACTGGCAGCCGAACCTAAGGTGTTGGAATTACTACGCTATTTATGCAACCACGCCGACCGTTATGTCAGTTTGCAGGAATTGCATGAACAAGTATGGGCGGATCGGATTGTCAGCGACACCGCTGTGCGAAGTTCTATCAAAAAACTTCGGCATTTGCTCGATGACAATGACCTAAGCAATCCAAAGTATATTAAATCGGTGTCCAAACGCGGCTACCGACTGGTCTGTCCGTTACAAGCAGTCCCTAGCGAAGACAGCAACGACTCATCACTGCAGGCCATGCCTGGCCCCACGATACAGCAGGAGCACCATGCCAGCAGTGCGTCGAACATCGCACCTGCTTTAGTGCCCGAACCTGTGCCATTGACATTCCGCAGTGATCAGACGGGCGTAGCAACGTCTGCACCGCTACAAATCGGCAAAAGATGGTGGCGAAAATCGCAATTATGGCTCATCGGTTTATTGCTTTGTGCAATGTTAAGTTGGCTCGGCTGGCAACAACAGCTCAATAGCGCACAGCAGGCACCGGCTTCTGTGGTGCTGTCGGCTTTCCCCGGCGAAAAACACAGTCTGGCGGTATCGACAGATCAACGCTATATCGCATTCACCGGCCGAACGTCCACTGAGCAAGACAACCAGGTTTATGTCCTTGACCAACAAAGTGGCCGGATTAGTCAGCTGACCCAAAATGCCAGTAACGCGCTATTTGTCGCCTTTAGCGCCGACCACCGCACTTTGGTTTATAGCAACTATGAACCGGGAAAATCTTCATTGCATCTGTTGCAATTGGATGAGCAGATGCAGGTCATCGCAAATCGGACCTTACTCGATGCCAAAATGCAAATTACCGCCATCTATCCAGGGGCTGAGCCGAGCCAGATGATCGTCAATATGACCGAGCACAGCGGTCAGCCTGCCATGCTGTATCAGTTAGATCTGGCGACGGGTCATTATCAACGGTTGCTTGGGGTCAGTTCGGCGGATGATTACCTTTATCTGGCAGGATATAGTCCAGATAAAACCAAGCTTGCCATCGTCAAAGTGGAACGAGGCCAGCACTGGTTGTTTATCTTAGATCGCCAGACCCAACAAACCTTGTTAAAGGTTGAGCAAGAACAGGCCATCGACAGTTTGAGCTGGCTGGATAATCAGTATCTGTATTTGCTTGATACCCACAAAGTGCAACGGGTGAACGCTAGTAATGGTGAGCAGCAACAAGTGATGGCCAATCCAGATGGTTTAATCACCGCCCTCACGATATCCGGCAAAGGTGCGCTGGTCATGCTACAAAAACAACAAGTCCGGGCAAATCGCTATTTCAGCGAACTGAATTGGCCGAACGACCAACCCCAAACGGACATGATTAGTGTCGAGCGAACTGTCGGCGCCATGATGTTTAGCGCCGATCCAACCCAAAAATGGCTGGTGCAGTTAGCGGGCGGACGTCATCATCTGGCCCTGTTACAAACGGGTGGCCGTCAAAGTAACACCTTGTTTTCCAGCGAAGATCCGATTGAACTGTACGACAGTAACGCTGATGGCCAGGTGTTGCTGAGTGTCGGACCACGTTTGGCGATGTGGTCGCAGGCAAAGCAACAATTAACATACCTGACGGATCCAACACAGCTGGTCAGTCGCGCCAGTTTTAGTCAGGATCAACAGCAAATATTGTTTGGTGAACGGGTCGCTGGCCAATGGGAGCTGCGCGCTTATCAGCTCGCAACCGGCCAAAGCCGAACCTTACATAGTGGTTATCGTGAGGTTCAACCTGCCGGTACTGAATTTGTCGCCGCCGATGAGCAAGGAAATTTATTTTTATTAAATGCCGATTTCAGCCTGAATCGTCCTCTTGGGCATCGTGTCAGCACCGCCGCCATCACAAGATGGTATGTCCGTGATAAAAAGGTGATATGGACAACCTTCGATTTCCGCTTCACTTATGTCCACAGTTTGGCGCTGGATTCTGATAAATATCTGACAAAAACTCGACGTTTTTATGATTTCTATCCGCGTTTTTCCGTTTCAAGGGACAATGGCCAGTTGCTTTATATGGTCGTTCAGCTCAATCCAACCGAAATCAAACAGCTCCTTCCGCAATAACTTCGTCATTTTAAAGCCATGAAAAGGTGAGGTTCCGGTTATCTACCGGAGCCATCGCCCCTGCCACAGTGTGCTCATCAACCCAATGGAGCACACCACAATGTTTAAAACGATTCTGTTCACTTTTACCCTGATGATGCCAGCCCTGACTCTGCAGCAGTTTGCGAAGCCAACGCCTGCCCCAACCGTCCAGCTGGATGAATGCGGTTGGTTCCTGTGTAAGCCACCGGTCAATGTCGTACAACGGGATGAATGCGGCTGGTTCCTGTGTAAGCCTCCAGTCAGCCTCGCCCAGCGGGATGAATGCGGCTGGTTCCTGTGTAAGCCACCGGTCAATGTCGCACAGCGAGATGAATGCGGTTGGTTCCTGTGTAAGCCTCCGGTCAATGTCGCACAGCGGGATGAATGCGGTTGGTTTCTGTGTAAGCCTCCGGTCAATGTTGCGGCCACCAGCCGTGCGCTGGCTTGATCTTCAGCACAAAGGAGCCAGCGATGGACTATTTACAAGATAAAATTAAAGCCATTCAACTCGTGAAGCAGCGTTCAGTGCTACAGCAACAATTCCAGCAATTGTTGCAGCACGAACCCTATCGCTGGGGAGCCATGTTAGTGGCGGATCGGATGGTGCTAAGCAGTGCTGGCGCACCATCCCGCTTCAACACCAGCCTGTTGCAGCAACAGCTGGGCGTCGATCAGCTGTCTAGCCATACCCCCAAAATGTATCCAGCCCGCCAAACCGCTGCTGACGCATGACATCTTGCTGGTCCCGCTGACCGGACAGCATGCCGGCAACAGCCTGACCGTTGTCCAATTGATACCAGGGCAAGTCAACGGCTTGCTGGCTGAGAAAATCGGTTGGTACTGGCAACTGATTTCGGCCTATTTAGCAGAAGCCGTCCTGCGCACCGAACCTGCGCACAATCAAGAACAACGACTCACCCCACGTGAAATTGAATGCCTGACCTGGGCTGCTGCCGGGAAAACTTCAGGCGAAATTTCACAGATTGTCGGGATCTCTGAGCGCACGGTGAACTTTCATATGGGCAACTGCCTCCAAAAAACCAACAGTATCAACCGACAACAAGCAATCGCTAAGTGCTTGTTTAAAGGCGTTATTTATCCAAGGTGATAATAAAGTGATAAAAACACCACCGGTTGATTATCGGTATCTGTATGGCAAATGACTATAAATCGCAGCAAGGGTGACACATGAAACATAACCATTCTGACGCGCTCAACATTTCTGCAAGGGCTCTGCTTTCGACATCGCCGATCCCTGGTTGGCTGGAGCAAATCGCACTGGATGACTTAGCTGACAGTATCGAAACATGGACCCGACAAATGACCGATTTCCACAACGAGGCAGGAGCACATGATGGCAACAGTTCAACTTAACCCGACGGTGCTGACCCACCACCCCAGCGAACGGCGCAAAGACTTCGCCAATACCAGTCTGATTATTCGCGGGGACGGCCACCATGCAGCCATCGCTTCTTCAACCCTTTTTCTGACAGAGAACCATCATGGATAAGAAAATTGTTCGTCAATCAAAGAAAAAAACCATCCTGCTCGGCGCGTTGGTGTTGTTGTGTGGTGGTACCGCTTTGGCGCTTATCGCATCGCCCGGAACCCCTGGGACAACAGTTCCGAAAAGTAGCATCGTGCTGGCGACCGTGGTCGAAGGTGAGTTCAGTGAAACCTTGGCGTTAAGAGGTGTCGTCCAGCCAAAAGAGACGGTGTTTCTGGATGCGGTCGAAGGTGGCCGGGTCGAGCAACGTTTTGTCGAGTCAGGTAGCTTTGTCAAACAGGGCCAACCGCTGATCCAGCTGTCTAATACCGTCTTGCAGCTCGATTTAATCAGTCGCGAAGCTCAGGTTTCAGAACAAATAAACTTTTTGCGTAATACCCAAATGCAGATGGAAACCAATCATTTGGATCTGCAACGCAGCTTGCTAGACAACGAGCACCAAATCAACACCTTGACCCGTCACCTGGCTCAAGCCGAATTGTTGGTTGAGCGTGGCGTGTTACCGCGTGAACATTTAAAGCAACTGCAACAAGACAAAAAGTATCAACAAGGCAAATTGGCTCTGACCCAAAAACGCCTCGCGCAAGAGCAGAGTATCCGTACTGAACAACTCAAACAGCTGACAGACAGCGTCAATTTGCTCAAAAACAATCTGGAACTCGCGCGGAAAAATGCCAGTAGCCTGCTGATTAAAGCTCCGGTATCCGGTTATCTCAGTGCTCTGCACTCTGAGCAAGGCGAATTTAAAACCGCAGGCGCCCGACTTGGCCAAATCGACATTGCCGACGCGTTCCGGTTGGATGTGATGCTGGACGAGTTTTATTTAAGCCGGGTGCAACCTGGCATGACGGCCCGACTTGAGGGCGTGTCTGAACCAGTGACGCTGAGCCGGATTGACAGTCAAGTCGTGAACAACATGTTTAAAGTGGAGTTTGCGTTACCCGCCACCATGCCAGAACTGCGCCGTGGTCAGACGCTCAATTTGTCGTTACACCTCAATGATGCACAACTACAAAGCAAACTTCTGCCAAAAGGTCAGTTTCTGAATGACAGCGGCGGCCACTTTGTTTATGTCAACCGCGGCGATATCGCGGTGCGTCAGCCGGTCAAACTTGGCAAACAAAACCATCAATTTATTCAGGTGCTGGATGGTCTAGCGGTCGGTGACCAGGTCGTGATCTCCGGCTATCAACATTTTCAGCAGGCGCAAGCCGTCCAATTTCAGTAATAAGGAAATTTATTATGTTTACTTTGACTCAAATCCAAAAAGTATTTGTCACCGAAGATCTTGAAACCGCCGCGCTGTCGGATATCAACCTGCACATTGAACAGGGCGATTTTCTTGCCATTATGGGGCCTTCGGGCTGCGGCAAATCTACGTTGTTGAATATTTTAGGCCTGTTGGATCGCCCGACTGCCGGCGAGTATGCATTTGTGGGTCAACCCCTACATGGCCTGTCAGAAGCCAAACTGACTGAACTACGCCGGAATAGCTTAAGCTTTGTGTTTCAGAGCTTTAACCTGATTGACGAGCTGACCGTTTATGAAAATGTCGAATTACCACTGATTTATCAGGGCATTAGCGCGAACGAGCGTCAAAGCCGCGTCAGTGCGATGCTGCAAAAAGTGGCGCTCGCCCATCGCGCCGGTCATCGACCACAACAATTATCCGGAGGCCAACAACAACGGGTAGCCATCGCTCGGGCGTTGGTGAGCCAACCGAAACTGATCCTCGCGGATGAACCTACCGGCAACCTCGATTCAACCAACCGCCACGAAGTGATGGCATTGCTCCAACAACTGAACAAAGAGGGCGCCACCATTGTGATGGTGACCCATTCGGAAGAAGAATCACGGTTTGCCAACCGGGTGATCAACATGCACGACGGCAAAATTGTGCAGCAACCCTTGCGTGAGGTGCGTTATGCCTAAGCACAGTGCTTTGATGATCACCGCAGTGCGGACGTCGGTGCGCAGCTTCAGCGCGCAGTGGCTACACTTATTGCTCAATATCAGCGGTTTGGTGGTCGGTATGGCCGCGGCGCTGCTGATCCTGATGTTTGTCCGCTATGAGTTATCTTTTGATCAACAACATCCGGCAGATGAAAACAGCTACCGGTTGGAACAGTGGTTTGTGCCGATTGCCCAGCGTTTTCCCATCAGCAGTCCGGCAATGAAACAGCTTTTGGTGCAATATCATCCTGACATTACCGTGAGCCGTTTTCATACCAGCAGCCTGAAAGTCACTCCCGCAGGCCAACTGTCCCCCAGACAAATGTCCTTACAAGCACCCATGGCGGTTGAAGCGAATTTCACCGATTTCTTCCAAATTGACACTTTGCAAGGCGACCTAGCCCAAGTGTTGCAACAACCGGGACTGATCGCGCTGTCCCAAAGTGAAGCGAGCCGGTTGTTTGGCACGCAGAATGCGCTAGGACAGCTGCTGCAACTGGCGGACAGTTCGCTGAAAGTTGCAGCCATTTACGCCGATCTTCCGGAAAATACGCATTTAGTCGCGGGCTCCTTACGGCGGATTGCGGACAGCGAACTCGCAACGTCACTGGCCATCAATAACGTGTATAGCTATGTCCAGCTGCCAGCGAGTGTGGTTATCGCTGATTTGGAGCAATACTTGACCAAGGCGCTGAAAGAGCAAGGGTATGAAGGTCAGGACATCGCGACCATTCAACTGCGGGCGTTTCATGATATTCATCTGCATTCTGCGCTTGCCCATGAATTAAAACCAAATGGTTCCATCCGGAGTGTGCAACTGGCTTTTGCACTGGCATGTTTAATCCTGCTAATTGTCGCGATCAACTTTATCAATATCAGCACTGCGCGCGCCGGCAGCAGAGCACGTGAAGTGGGTGTGCGCAAAACCCTCGGTGCTAGCCGTTTGCAGCTGATCAGCCAATTTTTATTAGAATCGGTGCTGATTTGTGCATTGGCTGGCGTGCTCGCCATCATCGTCGCGGTGCTATGTCTGCCCTATTTTAATCTGTTGGTCGGCCGGCAAATTGGCTTGGACTGGTCCCAACTGGCTGGCTTACAAAGCATGTTGGTGCTGGTAATGGGATTGGCGGCAGGCATGTATCCAGCGTTTTATCTGTCTGCGTTTGATGCCAAGCGGGTATTAAGTGGCGACTTTCAGCGAGGCGGCACCGCCATCTGGTTACGCAAAGCACTGTTGGTGCTGCAAGGTATGATCAGCATCGCCTTGATTATCGCCACACTGATTATTCAGCAACAACTGCAGTTATTACACAATGCGCCCACCGGCTATGACCGAAGCAATACCTTGATGGCTGAAGCCATTCCGCAGGCGCAAATCCTGCAACAAGACAATGCACTGGTGCAGCGTCTGCGTCAGGTGCCAGGTGTTCAGGCGGTGAGTCAGATCGATGCCAAACTGACCGATACCGTGCCACAAGCGATTTCGATGCGTCTGCCCGGCCGCACGGAACCGACCCCGATGATCCGGCAAATTGGTACGGGTTATCAAATCAGCCAGGCCGCAGGATTTCAATTACTGGCCGGCCGTGATTTTAGCGCCGATTTTGCCTCGGATTGGTTTCACAGCACCGCAGAAAAGAATACGGCATCGATGATTGTCAGTGCATCGTTAGTCGAGCAGTTGGGTTATACATCGGTCAGTAGTGTGATAGGTCAGGTATGGCAACATGAAGAACACAACGGCAAAATCACCCATCTGACGGTGGTCGGGGTGATGGCAGATGTCCAAATCGGCTCTGCGGTCAATGCCGCGGCACCGCTGGTGCTGATTTGTGGGTATTCAGTGATGGAACAAAGCCATTTATTGCTGCACCTAACGGTTGATGCGGCACCGGGCGCCAAGGAAATGATCCGTGAACAGTTGCGACTGGATGATATTCGTTTTCAGTGGGTTGGAGATGAATACAGCATGGTGTATCAATCACAGATGCGCCAAGGCCAGGTGGTCATGACCTTTGCAGTATTGGCGTTAATATTGACCTGTATCGGCATGTTAGGGTTATCAGCATTCACTGCTGGACAGCGTCGGCGTGAAGTTGCGATCCGCAAAATTCTCGGCGCCGATCGCCTTGGACTGGTGCAATTGCTGACACTGGAATACCTCAAACTGATGCTGATTAGTGCCTTAGTCGCATTACCACTGACCTATTTTGCGCTGCAACACTGGTTGTCTGGCTTCAGTGTCAGGGTACAGCAATCGGCAGGGGATTATCTGATTGCGCTGCTGCTGACCCTTATCCTGAGCTGGTGTACGGTGGCGGTGATTGCCTGGCGCACGTCTGCGCGTTCTCCGGCCCAAGTGCTGAGGCAAGCCCTATGAAAACATCTCGTCTGTTACCCATTCTGGCTGCGCTAAGCGCAGCTGCTTTGAGCAGTTCTTGCGCGTCAACCACCAATCAGGTGACGCGATATCAAGGAGAACCTGCCAATGCCGAGCAAATTCTGACTGAGGGTGAACGTTTTCGGAATCTGTACCCTAGTCCCAAAAAATATCCGCTCAACTGCGAGCAAGCATGCTATCAGCCAGATCCCAGACTGGTATGCCAACCCGCAGGCGACGCTTGTCAGGTGCAATGGCCGGAATTACCTGCAGTGCTTGGCTGGCAATTACAATGGGTGGGGCATGCAAGCTTCCGTTTGCAACTGTCGGATGGTCAGCTGGTGCTATTTGACCCAGTATCCGCAGATTTTGATTGGCCTATGAACTGGCTGGGAAGCGTGGTGGGCAGTCGCCGCAGCGCGCCGAATCAACCTTTACTAGCTGCAAAGCAGCCAGTGGATGCGGTGTTTTATTCACATGCGCATTATGATCATTTTAACAAGGCCGATACTGCGCAGTTTTCCGCCCGCACGGCGTTATATTTGCCTTTTGGCATGGCAAAATACTTACCGGAGGGTGGTTTTAACATTCACGAAATGGCTTGGTACAGCCAGCATCAACAGCAGCAATTGACCGTGCATTTTGTGCCAGCACATCATTACACGGGTCGTAGCTTGTACGAACTGGATGGGGATACCAGCCTCTGGGGCGGCTGGATCCTTGAGGTCGCAGGCCAAAAGCTATTTTTTGCTGGGGACACTGGTTATTCACCGATCTTCCAAGACATTCGACAGAAATACGGTGCAATGTCGGTCTGCCTGTTACCTATCGGGTCTTATCATGGCGAAAATTATCGCAATGCTCATTTGGCCCCTGAAGATGCTCTGAAAGTTGCGGAAGAGCTAGGTTGTAAACGGATGATCCCTTGGGGTTATGGTAATCACAGTTGGTTGATGGGCGATAAATCATCCCATTCGGCCTTGCTGCGGTTACTTACCATGCATCAACGCACTGACGCCAAGGTGGAACTGCAGGTATTCAATGAAGGAGAAGTGGTCGAGATTTAAGGCCGTGACCCGCGTTCTGAGCCATCAAACTGGCAGCCTGCCCTGCGGATGGTTGCCAGTTTGCTGCTTTGTCGGCACAATCAGCGGCAGCAATTAACAGGGCGCATACATATAATGACAACAATTCACGCTTCAATCAGTCGCTTTGGGCTGGTTCCACAAATTATTCTGGGGATTTTCTGCGGCATCGCGCTGGCTAGCTGGTCAGCAGAAGCCGGTCAGGCGGTCGCGATCTTGGGCGCGCTGTTTGTCAAAGCGCTGAAAGCCGTCGCGCCAATTCTGGTGTTTATTCTGGTCGCTTCTTCTATCGCTAACCGCAAAATAGGTGGCGCCAGCAACATGAAGCCGGTGTTAGTGCTTTATTTAACCGGTACTTTTTTAGCCGCATTAACGGCGGTTGCCGCAAGTTTTATGTTCCCAACCAGCTTAGTGCTGGCAGGTGCCGCTGAAGCGGTGACGCCACCGGAAGGCATTGGTCAGGTGATTAAAACCGTGCTGTTTCAGGTGGTCGATAACCCGATCAATGCCTTGCTGACCGGCAACTTCATTGGCGTACTCGCTTGGGCCATTGGTTTAGGCTTGGGATTACATCACGCCAACAAAACCACCAAACAAGTGTTTGCCGATGTCTCGCATGGCATATCGATGCTGGTGACTTTTATTATCAAACTGGCACCTATTGGTATTTTTGGTCTGGTGGCAGAAACTGTCGCCACCACCGGTTTTGCCGGCTTGGCCAGTTATGGTCAGCTGTTGGCGGTGCTGGTGGGTTCGATGTTATTTATCGCGCTGGTGGTCAACCCGCTGTCTGGTGTTTGCGACCACCCGCAAAAACCCTTATCCACTGGTGCTGACTTGTTTACGTGAAAGCGGCATCCCGGCGTTTTTTACCCGCAGCTCCGCCGCCAATATTCCGGTGAATATGCAGCTGGCAGAAAAGCTGAAACTGGATGAAGACACTTATTCAGTGTCAATTCCGCTGGGGGCCACCATCAATATGGCCGGGGCCGCCATTACCATCACAGTACTGACCTTAGCTACAGTGCACACACTGGGCATTGAAGTTGATTTTGCGACGGCAATTTTATTGAGTGTCGTCGCGGCGATTTCGGCTTGTGGTGCATCGGGTGTTGCCGGAGGTTCTTTACTGTTGATCCCACTGGCTTGTGGTTTGTTTGGCATTTCCAGTGATGTCGCCATGCAAGTGGTGGCGATTGGTTTTATTATCGGTGTGGTGCAGGATTCCTGCGAAACCGCCCTGAACAGTTCAACTGATGTGGTGTTTACTGCTGCAGTTTGTCAGGCAAAATCATCATAAATGCTCGGGGCTGCCAACGAGTGCAGCCCCATACTCCACCCAGACTTCGGATCTAGACCGCCTGCTACCAATCATCGGTATAACTGCGCTATGCTAATTCCATTTAGTTATATCTGAGTGCAATCCCTTCTTGGATTCAGGACGTTTAGACGTCTAATATTCACACTGCAATAAATAAGTCGACCCAAAATGCGAACCCCATTGGGAGCAGGAGTTCAAAGTGCAGTACTTACCGATTTTCACCAACCTCAAAGGCAAAGCCGTCTTGCTGGTCGGCGGCGGCCATGTGGCGCTGCGTAAAGCCCGCACGCTGCTGAGTGCTGGTGCAGTATTAACGGTAGTGTCGCATGAGTTTGAAGCCGAATTTTATGACTGGCAACAACAGCAAGTCGCCCGCTTAATTCAAGGTGATTTTGACCCGGAACAACTGCCCGGCCATTGGTTAGTGCTGGCCGCCACCGACGATGATGACGTCAATGCAGCGGTGCATCAGGCCGCTACGGCGCGGCAGATTTGGGTCAATACCGTCGATGATCAGGACAAATGTGAGTTTATCTTCCCGTCGATTATCGACCGCTCGCCGATTTTAGTGGCGATTTCCAGTGGCGGCACGGCGCCGGTTCTGGCGCGGCGGTTACGCGAAAAACTGGAAACCTTATTGCCGCAGCATTTAGGGCCTTTAGCTGAACTCGTTGGCAAGTTTCGCAGCCAAGTACAGCAAAAACTGCAGGGTTTTGCCGAGCGGCGGCAATTTTGGGAAAAAATCTTTAATTCAAATGTGGTCAGCTTGGTGCAGACGCAGCAGCTCAGTGCCGCCGAAACCGAATTACAGCAAGCATTGCAAGACCACCAATCTAGCAAAGGCGAAGTCTATGTGGTCGGCGCGGGTCCTGGCGATCCGGAGCTATTGACGCTCAAAGCACTGCAACTGATGCAACAAGCCGATGTGGTGGTGTACGACTATTTAGTGTCAGAACCCATTATGCAGCTGGTGCGCCGCGACGCTGAACTGATTTGTGTCGGCAAAAAAGCCGGTGCGCATTCGGTGGCGCAAGAGCATACCAATCAGCTGCTGATTGAGCTGGCGCTCTCTGGCAAAAAAGTCTGCCGGTTAAAAGGTGGTGACCCGTTTATTTTTGGCCGTGGCGCGGAAGAAATTGAAGTGTTATTGCCGCATCAGATCCCGTTTCAGGTGGTGCCGGGCATTACTGCCGCCGCGGGTTGCGCCGCTTATGCCGGTATTCCGCTGACCCATCGTGATTATGCGCAGGCGGTGCAGTTTGTGACGGGGCATTGCCAGAAAGATGGCAAAGAGCCGGATTGGCAGAGCTTAAGCCGCCCGAATCAAACCTTAGTGATTTATATGGGGTTGATGAAATCGGCCCATATTCAGGCGCAGTTATTTAGCGCAGGTCGCGCCGCAGAGACGCCGGTGGCCATTTTAGAAAATGGCACCCGACCCGAGCAGCGCGTGATCACCGGCACTTTGGCGCAACTGGCTGAATTGATTGAACAACATCAGGTGCAATCACCGGCGTTATTGGTGATTGGCGAAGTGGTGGCATTGCAAAGCAAACTGGCCTGGTATGGCAAACAGCCAACCGCAGCGGTGTTTGCCCAGCCCTTGGCGACGCTGGCCTGAGTCTGTTGCATGCGTGACGAAATTGAAGTATCAAGAATTTATTCGTTTTTAAATTGAGGGTCGTCCCTGTGCAAACCTTAACTCATTTACAACAGCTGGAAGCGGAAAGTATCCAAATCTTCCGCGAAGTCGCCGCCGAGTTTGATAACCCGGTGATGCTGTACTCCATTGGTAAAGACTCGTCGGTGCTGCTGCATCTGGCGCGCAAAGCCTTTTATCCGGGAAAAATTCCGTTTCCATTGCTGCACGTCGATACCGACTGGAAATTTCGGCAGATGATTGAATTTCGCGACCGGCTCGCCAAAGAGTACGATTTTGAACTGATTGTGCATAAAAACCCGGAAGGGCTGGCGATGGGCATGAACCCATTTACTTTTGGTAGCGCCAAGCATACCGACGTGATGAAAACCGAAGGTTTAAAGCAAGCGCTGAACAAATATGGCTTTGACGCCGCTTTTGGTGGTGCGCGCCGCGATGAAGAAAAATCCCGCGCCAAAGAGCGGATTTATTCGTTCCGTGACCAGTATCACCGCTGGGATCCAAAAAATCAGCGTCCTGAGCTGTGGCACACCTACAACGGTCAGGTGAATAAAGGCGAAAGTATTCGGGTGTTCCCGTTGTCCAACTGGACTGAACTGGATATTTGGCAATATATCTATCAGGAAAATATCGACATTGTGCCGTTGTATTTTGCCGCCAAACGACCCGTGGTCGAGCGTAACGGTACGCTGATTATGGTCGATGACGACCGGATGCCGTTAGAGCCGGGTGAAGTGCCAGAACAGAAATTGGTGCGCTTCCGCACCTTGGGTTGTTACCCGCTGACCGGCGCGGTGGAATCCGAAGCCACCAGCTTGACCGGCATTATTGAAGAGATGTTGTTATCGCGCTCCAGTGAACGGCAAGGCCGCGTCATTGACAGCGATTCCAGCGGTTCGATGGAAAAGAAAAAACGTGAGGGCTATTTCTGATGTCAGTCGCTATTGAATTAGAACAACTGGGGATTGAAGAATACCTCAAGCAGCAACAGCACAAATCTTTGCTGAAGTTTTTAACCTGTGGCTCGGTCGATGATGGCAAAAGTACCTTAATCGGCCGGTTGCTACACGACAGCGCGCAGATTTATGAAGATCAGCTGGCTGCCTTGCATAAAGACAGCAAAACCCACGGTACCACCGGCGAAGCGGTCGATCTGGCGTTGCTGGTCGATGGCTTACAGGCCGAGCGTGAGCAAGGCATCACCATTGATGTGGCCTATCGTTATTTCTCGACGTCCAAACGTAAATTTATCATCGCCGATACGCCAGGCCATGAGCAGTACACCCGCAATATGGCGACCGGCGCGTCCAACTGCGACCTCGCCATTATTCTGGTGGATGCCCGCTATGGCGTGCAAACCCAAACCCGCCGCCATAGTTTTATCTGTGCGCTGCTGGGCATTAAGCATTTTGTGGTCGCCATCAACAAAATGGATTTGGTCGGTTTTGCCGAAGCGCGTTATGAGGAAATCAAGCAAGAGTATTTAGCTTTTGCGGCGCAGCTGGGTGCTCAACAGAAAAATGGCCCGAGCATTGATTTTGTGCCGCTGTCGGCACTCAACGGCGATAACGTGGTCAATCGTTCGACGCAAAGCCCTTGGTATGTTGGCCCCACTCTGCTGGAAAAACTGGAAAACGCACCGGTGACGGGCTTTAACTTAACCGGTGAAGCGCGCTTACCGGTGCAGTATGTCAACCGTCCGAATCTGGATTTCCGTGGTTTTGCCGGTACTATTGCTGCGGGTGAATTTAAAGTGGGCGATGAAATTACCGCGCTGCCGTCTGGCAAAAGCTCGGTGATTAAATCGATTGTCACTTTTGATGGTGAGCTGCCATCGGCCCTTGCCGGTCAAGCGGTGACGCTGACGCTGACTGACGAAATTGATATCAGCCGTGGTGATGTGATAGTGCCAAAACAACATCACGCCAGCTTGTCGAATCGTATTCTGGCCAAAGTGGTCTGGATGCACGAAGAGCCGCTGGTGCTGGGCAAAAGCTACAACATTAAACTCGCCAGCAAAAAAGTGGCGGGTAAAGTGACCGCCATCGCCCATGCCATTGATGTGAATACTTTGGCCGAGTTTCAGGCGGAAACGCTGGGTTTAAACGGTATTGCGCTGGTTGAGCTGGAGCTGACCGAAGCTATTGTGTTTGACCCATACAGCCAAAATCGCGACACCGGTGGCTTTATTTTTATCGACCGTTTAAGCAATATCACGGTGGGTGCAGGTTTAGTCGACAGCGCCTTGGCAACAGTGCAAACCCAAACTAAGTTCAGCGACTACGAACTGGAACTGAACGCCTTCGTGCGTAAACATTTCCCGCACTGGCAAGCGCTGGATATTTCAAAACTGAAATAATGTTAACTATCGGGGTCAGAGATCAATGGGGTTAGAGTCAGATGCATCGTTAGATCAATTGACTCTGACCCCAATTGATCACTGTCCATAATTCATTTGGAAATTTTATGAGCAATATTGTCTGGCAACAACATCAGGTGAGTCGTGTTGACCGTGAAGCGCAAAAGCAGCAACAAGCGGTGGTGTTGTGGTTTACCGGTTTAAGTGGCGCGGGTAAATCGACAGTGGCGGGTGCTTTGGAGCAGGCGTTGCTGGCACAGGGTGCTCATACTTATTTGTTGGATGGCGACAACGTGCGGCATGGTTTATGTGCTGATTTAGGCTTTTCTGAGGCGGATCGTAGCGAGAACTTACGTCGGGTGGGAGCTGTCGCTGGATTGATGGTCGATGCCGGTTTAATCGTACTGAGTGCTTTTATTTCGCCGCTGAGAAGCCAGCGTGATGCGATTCGTCAGGCGTTGCCGCAAGGCAAATTTATTGAAGTCTATGTCGCGACCTCATTGGAAGAGTGCGAAAAGCGTGACGTGAAAGGTTTGTATCAAAAAGCCCGTCGGGGTGAAATTAAAAACTTTACCGGCATTTCGGATCCCTACGAAGCCCCAGAGCAAGCCGATATTGTGCTGGATACCGGTCTATTATCGCTGGATGAAAGTGTGCAACAACTGCTGCAGTTAATGCGGCAACGTGGCATTATCCAACAATAATTTGTGACGCAGGCTCTTCAATATTAATGACCCCGACAGCACTTCCAAGCAACTTAACCAATGACTGGTTACCACGGATCCGCCAGATCGTCGATGGCTGCCGGTGACGCTATCTTAACCATTTATCACCAGTCAGAAAGTGTTGCAGTGCAGCACAAAGCTGACGACAGCCCGCTAACCGCTGCCGATTTAGCCGCGCACCAGCTGATTATGCGGGAACTGCAATTGCTCACGCCGGACATTCCGGTACTCTCCGAAGAAGCGGCCGATATTCCCTGGTCAGTGCGGCAGCAGTGGCAGTGTTATTGGCTGGTCGATCCGCTCGATGGCACCAAAGAATTTATCAAACGCAATGGCGAATTTACCGTCAATATCGCGCTGATTGTGGCCGGTGAACCGGTACTAGGGGTCATCCATGCGCCGGTACTGGCAAAAACCTACAGTGCTGTTATTGGCCTTGGCGCTTATATCTGCGATATCAACGGTGAGAGACCTATTCATGCCGCTGCGCCACAAGCAGGTGAAACCGTGCGGTTGGTCGGCAGCAAAAGCCATTATCAACCGGAAGTGGAGCCTTATTTGGCACAATTTCCGCAACATGAACTCGTTGCGGTGGGTAGTTCGTTAAAATTCTGCCTAGTCGCCGAAGGCGCCGCCCATATTTACCCACGCTTTGGCCCTACCATGCTCTGGGACACCGGCGCGGGTCACGCTATTGCCGTGGCAGCAGGTGCCACAGTGCAATACGACGGGATCGAAGGCCCAGCGTATCAGCGTGAAAACTTACGCAATGGCAATTTTGTGGTACGAGTAGTTTAATCCCCGGCACGAAGGCGCCGCAAAACTCTGGCATAGCAGCTTTGCGGCGCAGCTCATCACTGATCAGCCTCTTCAGAATAAACGGCTGTTAATCCATAAGTGCATCAAAATACTACCGGCATAACCCAAAGCAATCACCGGCGCCCATTTCAGGTGACCCACAAAGGTATACATCCCCCGCGCCTGGCCCATTAACGCGACACCTGCAGCCGAGCCAATCGATAACATACTACCGCCGACACCCGCAGTGAGCGTAATCAACAACCATTGACCATGCGACATTTCTGGCTGCATAGCCAGCACCGCAAACATCACTGGAATATTATCAATCACGGCAGAAACAACACCCAACGCCACATTCGCCCAGGTCGCATCCCACTGGGTGTAGAGCACTTCAGACATCATCGCCAGATAGCCCATAAAACCCAGACCACCGACACACATCACCACTCCGTAGAAAAACAATAAGGTATCCCATTCGGCACGCGACACTTTACTGAACACATCAAAAGGCACCACCCCACCCAGCCGGCGCAACTTCTCAATATCACCGGCACGTTCGGCCATGGCTTTTTTCCGCGCTAAAGAACCAGGCAGCGTCATCCGCAGGAAATAACCAAAAAATTGCAGGTACCCAAGACCCGTCATCATGCCCAGAACAGGTGGCAAATGCAGGAAAGTATGACAAGCAACGGCAGTCGCAATCGTCAGTAGAAATAGCGCTACAATGCGTAATGCTCCGCGTTTGAGTTCAACCTCTTCATCCAAAGCGCTGGGTTGACGCTGCTCCACGTAAAAATGCATCACCGTTGCCGGGATCAGGAAATTCACCAACGAGGGCACAAACAATGCGAAAAATTCATTAAATGGCAGAATACCGGCTTGCCACACCATCAGTGTGGTGATGTCACCAAAAGGACTAAAAGCCCCGCCAGCATTAGCGGCGACCACAATATTGATACAGCATAAATTGATAAATTTTTTATCGCCTTCCGCCACTTTCATCACCACCGCACACATCAGCAGCGCTGTGGTCAGGTTATCCGCGACTGGGGAGATGAAAAAGGCTAAAAAGCCGGTTAACCAAAACAGTTGCCGATAGCTAAAACCTTTCCGGACCATCCAAGAACGCAGCGCATCAAATAACCGGCGTTCTTCCATGGCATTGATGTAGGTCATCGCCACCAGCAAAAACAGCATCAGCTCGGCAAATTCCAGAAAAGTGTGCCGGAAAGCCTGCTCTGAAACATCTGACATGCCATTTTGCACATAAACCCAGCCAATCAGTGCCCAAATGATCCCCGCAGCAACTAACACCGGTTTCGATTTGCGTAAGTGGAGTTTTTCTTCCCCCATCACCAGTAAATAGGCCAGCACAAACAGGCCTACGGCAAAATAGCCAACACTGCTGTGAGTTAAATTTAATCGTTCAGTGGTCTCTGCAGCAGCGAAAGCCACGGTACTGAACAGCAAACTGCTGATGCAGGCGAGCAAGATAATAAGATGACGCGATACCATATAACCCTCTGTAGATGAGCAATTTAGACGTATTGGTGGCTAAAGAACGCTCTATGCTAGCATGAGATTTAGCAAAATGGCTGTTCGCCTTTAGTCGCTATCAGCAACATTTTGGAGCAGGCATTCGCCAGTCACAAGTTCTATCTTTGTAGTTGGTTAATATGGCAATACAGGTGATAATCATCCAAGCCTACAGTCAACCATGAGAAACGGAATGAAGCTGCTACGTCATCTGCATAAAGCACCGCTACGGGTGCTGCGGCTGCAGCGTCGGAAGAGTATGATCCGGATCCGCTTTAGTATGGTCAGACTGAAAACGGTATTAGCCCAAGAAAAAGCAGAAACGCGCCATATGCTGCGGATTTACCAGCATTATGTCACAGGAGAAGTCAGTAAAGCTGAACTAGCACGAGCCAACGCGCAGCTTGCAGATGTGTTGCGCGCCACCGGTCTTGGTATTTTTGCCGTGTTGCCGTTTGCCCCGATCACCATTCCAATCATCGTCAAGCTGGGACGTAAAATGGGGATCGAAGTATTACCCAGTGCTTTTACCCCGCAGGGAAAACGCCGGGCGGCGAGGATCCGTCGACTGCATAAAAATGCCAAAGCCCCATCATTGATGAGCCCAGAAAAGGCACCTACGGCAAAAGACCCACATTAAAAAAGCAGCCGAAGCTGCTTGTTTAATGTGGCTTAGAGCAAGCTGTAGTTAGCCTTTAATCGTCATATAAGCAACAACTGCAATCAATAACGGCGCAACCACCGCAGCCATCAACCGATACCAGGTCAAAGCGTGTTTGTGCATTTCATCGGCCAAAATCACTTTAATTTCTGGCCAAATCCGCCAGCCCACAAACACAGCAGCAAACATACCGCCTAATGGCATTAACAGATTTGATGCGACAAAATCCATCAAATCAAAAGGTGTTTTACCAAAGATCTTCATATCTTCAGCCATGGAGCCAAATGACAATGCGGCTGGGATACATAAAATCACATAGTTACTCAAGCTCACCACAATTGTCGCGGTTTTACGAGCAAATCCATATTCGTCGATTAAGAACGCCACCACGGGCTCAAGGATTGAAATCGATGATGTCGTCAGCCGCAAACAATAATAACGAGAAGAAAATCAGCGCCAGAATTTGCCCACCAGCCATTTGCGCAAACAGCGCCGGCATCGTAATAAAGGTTAAGCCTGGACCTGCAGCAGGATCGACGTTAAAGGCGAATACTGCCGGCAGAATCATCAAACCGGCCAACACGCTAGCCATGGTCGCCAGACCAGCAATCCACAATCCCGCATTCACGACTTTGGTTTCTTCACTTAAATAAGAGCCATATGCAATCATTAAACCGGCACCCACCGACAACGAGAACACCGCTAAACCTAAGGCATCCAACACCATCTTCACCGACAGTTTGCTCCAGTCCGGCGTAATGAAATACATCACACCTTCGATAGCACCTGGCAACGTTAAGCTGCGATACACCATAAACAACATCAGTGCGAATAACACCGGCATCAGCACTTTACAAATCCGCTCAATACCTGACTGCACACCAGCGATCACAATAGCTGCGGTGACGGTCATAAAACCAGCGGTGTATAACAAGGACGAAGTTGGGTCGGCAATAAACTGGCTAAAGGTATCACTCAACACCTTGGCATCTGTAGTCAGAATATCGCCTTTTATGGCTTCAACAATGTAGGCAATGGTCCAGCCACCCACCACACAATAAAAGCCAAGAATTAAGTAGACGCAGAGCACTGAAATCCAGCCCGCAACATGCCATTGGCCTTTGCCCAGCAAACGATAAGCTGAAGTCGCTGATTTTTTCGCACTACGGCCAATCATCATTTCGGCCAGTAGCATCACGACACCGACAGAAAACACACAAGCCAGATAAACTAACAAGAAGACACCGCCGCCATTGGCGCCGGCGACGTAAGGGAATTTCCAGATGGCGCCAAGGCCGACTGCAGATCCGGCGGCTGCCAGAATAAAGCCGATGCGGGAGCCCCAGCTGCCGCGGGCTATTGTGGTATTGGTCATGAGTGATCCTGAGGTAGTGATGCTGTTGTAATAGTTATTTGCACAGCAATGTAGAGGAAAGTAGCCATTTAATGCAACCAAAATAGTTGAGCAACTGGCCGGAGAAGTTAAATCGCAGTAAGTGCACCTGATCTTTACAGCTGAACGATCAGGCTGTAACTGAGAGTCTACGCGGTAAGACTTCCACCCAAGAACAGACACATTTAATTTACAACCTAACTGTATTGATCACTTTGAGGATCATGTTGCTGTTGAAGTTCGCCCAACCTTGAGCTTCTTTTTGCGGTGGATGCCAACTAAGGTTGTACAGAGCGACCTTAACAAGGAGCATATTATGATGATAGCGTTCTCCTTGACCTGCCTTCTTATGCTGGCACTGTGGTTAAGCTGGCCAGGCCAGCACGACTCTTACTTTATATGCCTATCATCAATCGCCACCTTTTGTCATTAACGCCGACACCGAAACCGGCCTGAACTACGATTTGATTCGGGCATTGCAACATCAGCTGGGCAGCAATATCATTTGCATTATCAACAATTTGCGCCCGCCACCTAGCTTAAATGAACGCTTAGACGCGCGACTAACCCAGCCATCGTGTTGTGGGCTAATCCGGCCTGGTTTCAGCAATAAAAGTCAGCCCTATCATCTGGTCGCAACCCGCTATTTATCGACAGGAGATCTCTTTGTCAGCTCATCGTGATTTTCGGTGAGCAAGCAAGTTGCGCAATCACTGACTTAGCCGGCAAGTACCTTAGGGCGCACTGAGGGGTTACATGGTTATCCAGGCGTGAATGAGTTGGTCAACCAACATCAGCGTCACACAGGCTGGATGCCGAATCTGACAAAGAAAATCTGGCTCGATTGCTGGAACGGACGTTGTCGATCAGATTGTTATTACCACGCTCCAGTTTTTTATACTATGCGCAGGCAACAACAGTATTTAGGCAAAATGAAAATTGTCGGTCAACCCTACCCAAGCTTATAAACGGCAATTGTTGTTGACCCATCACTATCAAACTGTTACTGCCTGACTTTGACCAGGCGATTCTGGCGTTGCCTGCAGCAACAATTCTGGACTCGGGAAAGCCCTTTATGGGTTGAAGACTGAATAACAGCTGGCACTTAAACTGCACTAACCTTTATAAAAAAGACCAGTCTGTAATTAGTTGCTGCCCGCTTTGTGACAAAGTTACACTCTGCGCTCGGTACAGCACTAGTCTCCCGTTTTATCTTATGACCAGGGCCTTTCCATGCGTTTAGACAAATTTATCTGTGATTGTACCGGACTGACCCGCAGTCAGGCCGGCAAAGTGATCCGCCAGGGCTTGGTCACTGTTGATCAGCAGCGTTGCAAACAACCAGCGACCCAAGTCAAACGCAACACAACAAATTGAGTTAGAAGGTGAATTAGTTGCAGTTGATTGGCTTGCGTTATTTTTGTGATGCATAAACCGGCCGGTTATGTCTGTTCGACCGATGATCCGGACCACAATACAATTTTCGCCCTGATGGACGAACCGATGCAGTCACGGCTGCACACTGTTGGCCGGTTGGATTTGGATACCACCGGCTTATTGCTGATCACCGATGATGGCCAGTGGTCGCATCAAATCAGCTCGCCGAAACATGAATGTGCCAAAACCTATCGTGCTTGGCTGGCCGACCCGGTTGATGCTTCAGCGATTGCATTGTTTGAAGCAGGTGTGATGCTCAACGGTAAAAAACATCCGACCAAACCTGCTCAGCTGGAAATTGTTCACGCCACAAGAGTGTCTGTTAACCATTCACGAAGGCCGTTATCACCAGGTGAAACGGATGTTTGCGGCGATTGGCAATAAAGTCGAAAAGCTGCATCGGGAGCAAATTGGCAGCTTTAAACTGGGTGACGATTTAGCCGAAGGTGAATACCGCGAATTAACGGCAGCAGAAGCTGCTGCTTTTATTGCATAACCGTCAGTCGAAACCGCGGTATTTAAAACCTCAGACGGGCTCATCTGCTGCAGCCCGACTGAGATTCTCCACCCTAGCTTTGCAAGATTTTCAGCGGCAATGCCAACATATCATCACCAGAACTTGCAAAATACCAGATGATCGCCACTAAACTGCCTACTGTTAGCAAATACCAGACGGTGGAAAACAACTGGCCATAACGATCCAGGCGGTAATAAATGGCTTTGATGCCGACCGCGCCATTCGAACACTATCTCCAGACTGCCAATCAACAATAAAAAACCTAACAACGCCAAGCCAAAGCTGTAACTGACATAAACACCGACCGCTGCGCCAATTACGCAAGCCACTAACCCTGCCACGCTATTCATCGAAAAGCTGATGCTTTTTAGAATGTGACCACCATCCAGTGGCAAAATCGGCAACAAGTTAAACAGATTCAGCAAGGCGTTAAAGGTTGCTAGACCGGCGAAGAAAATATTGCCGGTAACCCAATAAGCAATAAGACAAAGCACTGAGAGCGCCAAACCAAAGGTGGGCCCCATAATGGAAATCACAGCAATACGTAACTTC
>JAXHNX010000056.1:0-346579 GCA_034519945.1 Rheinheimera sp. | reverse complement strand
CGCGGCAATCAAATGGCGTACGTTCACCGCAGCCGCAAGGAGTCACACATTGGTCAATAAAGTTTGCAGCCGCAGTTCTTTTAAAAACCGTGTGAATGAAGGGTTAGTAACGAACTCTGCGAGTTCATCCCCCAGGTTGAACCAGCAGTTCAAGCAATATCAGGTACAAGCGCTTGAGGGCCTTGGATTTCATGCGGTAGCGTGAGGTTATCTGAAAAAGAATTCGAGGATATTCCGCGCTTTAAGGCGAGTGGTGGCCTTTTGATGAAATTGTTAGGCTTTTACGGAGACGCAATGAGTCCTGAAGAAATGCAGAGTACTTTCACGCTACTAATGCAATATGGCTTTGAAGCTGTTATTGCAGGTGTAATAGTATTTTTTTTGGTGAAGTTTTTTTTGCTAAGTTATCTCTCTGAAAAAGGGAAAAAATCTCGCAACGAAAGAAGATATCTTAAAAGTTACCAAAGAGATTGAAGAGGTGTGAATCTTCTAATATAATCAGTTGCTCGAAACCTTTAAATCTTAGCACCAGTTACGGCTGGCGTGCGGTTGAAAAACGCCTGCAAGTGCATCAAGAAGCATTCTGTCTTTGGAGACAGATTAACGGAGCTCTTGGTACTGATTTCCTACCAGAAATCATCAAGAAGTGTGATGAGTGGTGGGGTAATAATTCGCTTTATCTCGAACCTGAACCAAGGCGAGCTTTCTTAGAGGCTTGGGTAGCTGCGAGAGACCTGAAGTGGTATCAAGAAAATTCGGAACAAAGCCTAGTCACTAAATGCCATCATCTAATAAATTATGCTGGTGAGGCAATTACAAAAGCTGTTGAGTTGCCAAAGCTTAATGAACTCATAGATACAAAAGAACCCAACAAGTCAATGCAGCCGACCGCTACAGCGCTGGCTGATTGAAGCGGTTAGGCCACAACCATGCGATTTACCATCTCACACGCCATAGCGGCTTATCCGGTGCATCATCTGACCCGCAGAAAAATCCCGGTGATGCCTGTGGTGATTGGCAGTATGTCGCCTGATTTTCCCTACCTGCTGTTTTATGACCCCCGTGCACGCGCCAGGGCATTCAATTCTTGGTGTTTGGATTTATTGTTTGCTACCGGCATTGTTGATGCTTGCGCTTTGGTATCTGTGGCTGGAAAAACCCATATTAAATTTGCTGGCGCTGCCTCGGGCCCAAATGCCGTTAAATACTCGCGAGGGGCTGCTCGTGATTTTGGGCGTACTGCTTGGCGCCTATAGCCATCTGCTGTGGGATGCGACGAGTCACAGCTATGGCTATTTTGTGGCCAAAACAGTGAGTTTTGGCACATAGAGCTGTTTGGCTTGCCGCTCTATAAGCTGAACCAATATGGCAGTGGCGTGTTGGGTTTGGCGGGGCTTATTTTATGGTATGCAAAACTGAAAACAAAAAACCAGCAAGTGATTGAATCAGCTCACTTAAAAATGGCATTTATCATCTACGCCTGTAGTATTTTGTGTTTTGTGCTGGCAGCTAAACTGCTGCTCGATGCTGCCGGCCTGTCATATGTTGTGGTGCGCTCGGCGATTGGCTTGATAAACGGCATCGCGATTGGCAGTGTTATTTATGCATGCTGTGTGCGGCGCAAGTCGCATACCGCCTGAACACAATTTTACCCGAGGCGCAACCATGTCAGCAGCAATGGCAGCCGATAGTTCAACAGTTCTGGGACGCGTTTAAGGCGACGCGGATCGACGATGTCGATGCACGTTTTTTTGAAGTCTGTGTATTTGATGACAACGAGCCGAGTGCTAATCATTTGGCTGCGTTGGTAGTGCGCGGTATCAAGTGTGCGACCGCCGGGCTGGTCTGGTCGTTTGAGGCGGCGGATCAGGCGGTGCCAAAACCTGGCGATCTCAGTGTGGTCACCACCTGGGATGGCCAGCCGGTCTGCGTGATTGAAACCACGCAGGTTGATATCACGCCGTTTGCAGAAGTGACTGCGGAATTTGCCGCCGCCGAAGGCGAAGGAGATGGTTCGCTGCAGTACTGGCGCGAGGTGCACACGGCATATTACGCCAGCGAGTGTGCCCGTCTTGGCCGGGTTGCGGGGCCTTTAATGCCGGTTGCCTGTGAGCGGTTTAAAGTGGTTTATGCTCTTTCCTGAGAGGGCTGCATGAGCGGGCTGCCGGCGACAATGTGGGTTGATTAAACGCCCGGTTGAATCACGGCGCTAAGCCGTCGTTCCGGGCTTCGCTGCCAGGTTATCACCTGATGTTTTCCAGCGCCACTATAGCCGGATGTTGCATTCGTATAGTGCTTTTACCGCGGATACTGTTGCCACGTTTTCTTTAATCGGGGCGGTGTTAGCCCTCAGGAGGCCAATTGTTAATCATCGCGTCGCTGTTATTGGTGCTGTGTGGGCTGGTGCATTCGGTACTGGGTGAACGTTACATTCTTATGCGTTTATTTAAGCGTGAAAATCTGCCTGAGCTGTTTGGCAGCGACCAATTCACCAAAGGGACACTAAGGTTTGCCTGGCATATCACCAGTCTGGCCTGGTTTGGCTTTGCAGCACTTTTGCTCTTGCTGCCCGATGCGAAATTACTGCTCTTAACCTGCAGCCTGGTATTTGCGCTCAGCGGTGTGTTGTCTGCTTTTTTCAGCCAAGGTAAACATTTGTCCTGGCTGGTATTTTTCATAATTAGTGGTTTGACGCTGGCCAGTGCGTTGAATAGATAGTGCGTTGAATAGATAGTGCGTTGAATAGATAGTGCGTTGAATAGATAGTGCTTTGAATTGATAGCTCGTGGTGTGGCAAAACCTGCCAATGCCCCGAAGATACCCAGACAACCAGGCGTGTATCAGTAATCACAACATCAACTGACAAGGAAGCCCTATGCAAATCGATTATTTAGCCAATTGGCCCGGACTTATCCCTGAGCTGGCTGCGCTTTTACATCAGGAGTGGGCCGATTTGTATCAGGCTGCCGGTATTGATGAAGCGCAGCTGCGACAGGTGTTAACCGAACGTACGGCGCTGGATACATTGCCCATCACCTTGCTGCTGGTCAAAGACGGGGCACTGGTGGGCGCTGGCAGTATCAAGCTGACCGAGCCTGGCACCAAAGAAGGGCTGTCACCCTGGCTGGCCGGTATTTTGGTCAAACCGCAGTATCGCGGGCTTGGTTTCGGTCGGGACATCGTACTGGCGCTGGAAGCCAAAGCGCGGCAACTGGGTGTCGAAGCTTTGTATCTGTCGGCGGATACGGCGGTTGATTTTTATCTCGCGCTGGGCTGGCAGGTGTTGGAACGGGTGGAGTCGCTTGGCGTGCGGGATGTGGCGCTGATGACCAAGCGCTTGGTTTAAAAACAAGTGCTGAAGACCTGAACAGACGTCGCATCATTCTTTAGCCACAAGGAAAGCTCCATGCAAACCAATCCGAATAAATACCTGCTCGCGGCAGCCTTTTGCTGTGGCCTCGCGGCCTTGGCACACGCCGGTTGCATCTTGTTTGGTGCGGATTGGTACCGGTTTTTTGGCGCGGGTGAGCAGATGGCGCAGCTGGCTGAACAAGGGCATTGGTATCCCATCGTTGTGACTGGCACTATCACCTTCATCTTGCTGCTGTGGGCTTGTTATGCGCTGTCGGCCGCTGGTGTTATCCGGCGCTTACCGCTGACGCGGTTGGCGTTAGTGCTGATCAGCAGTATCTTGTTGCTGCGGGGATTGGCCTGTGTCTGGTTGATGCCGCTGTTTCCTGAGAATAGTCTGCTGTTCTGGTGGGTCAGTTCCGGTATTTGCTTGCTGATGGGTGGGTTGTTTGCTGTCGGCAGCTGGCAACAGTGGTTGAAACTTAGCGCTAAAACAGTAGCGCTTGCCTGAAGGCTTTTTTTAGTCTGAAAGCTGTCTATCTGAATCCTGTTTATTCAGCACGGAGCCCAACTATGCCTAATACCAACACTACTGAAGCCAACACTTTCACTACCAGCCGCAGGTTGCCGTTTCCGGCGTCGGCGATATACAACGCTTTTGGCCATGCGGAACAATTAGCTGCCTGGTGGGGGCCGGCCGGTTTTACCAATAGCTTTGAGTTGTTTGAATTTAAGCCCAATGGGCGCTGGCATTTTGTTATGCAAGGGCCGGATGGCCAGCAGTATCCGAATCAGAGTTTTTTTGCTGAGCTTGAAGCCAACCGCAAAATCGTTATTCGCCACGATTGTGCGCCGTTTTTCACCTTAACAGTCGAACTGACACCGTTGGAAGCAGACACTGTGCTGCGCTGGCAGCAGGTGTTTGATGATGCCGATATTGCGCAGGCGGTGCGGCATATAGTTACACCTGCCAATGAACAAAATCTGGACCGGCTGACGCAGTTGCTGCAACAGCGCGTACAACCAGTATCTCCCGCAATGATAGCGGCCAGCCTGACCGAGTTGTGGTCGCCAAGGATTGTGGGCGAAGTGGACGACAGCTACGTCAAAGTCGCCAAAGTGCAGGGCACGCTGGCCTGGCATAGTCATGCACAGGAAGACGAACTGTTTCTGGTGTTAAAAGGCCAACTGCAGATTGAAATGGAAGTCGGCAGCGAGGTGCAGACTCAGGTGCTGAATGAAGGCGATATGTATGTGGTGCCCAAAGGTGTGCGTCACAATCCAATCGCGCCGGAGGAGTGTTTTATTCTGCTGATTGAACGGAAATCAACCTTGCATACCGGCGATGTCGAGACAGAGAAAACCCGCTCTCTGGCCGAGCAATTACGACCAGTTTGAGTGGTGCATTGTCACGGCAGCAGGCCGATTTAGCCCCAATTCGCAGATATTGGCGGTCAACTGGCGCGTATCCATGTAGAATAGTGACATTAAGCTTAAACGCTTTTTACTGTTGACTGCCCCTCTGTAGGAATTCCGATGAAAAAAACCTTCACTTTCGCTCACCCCAAGTTGCAACCTGCCCGGGTTGCTGACTCGATCAAACATGAAATTAAAAAATATCTGAACCGGGAACGCCGCAAGCCGCTGCCGGCTGGTATGGATTACTGGACTTTTGATTGTCGGTTTGGCGCGTCAGCTGACGTAGCAAAAAAAGTCCATACCCCTGAAATCAATACACATATTGATGCGGCATTGACGCAGGAACTGCCTGAGTTTTATGTTGAAATTCTGGCCCGTGCTTGTCAGCACCAGCCACGCACCAGCGCCGAGTAAAGCAGCCGCGTTGCACAAAATGCAAACAATGCTCTGCCTGAACGGCGAAATGCTGTATATTCCGCCCCTGATTTTTTGTCTGTAGCATCTCTACAGGTTTGACTGTAGCAATTCTACAGATTTTGACTGTAGCAATTCTACAGAGGATTTTTTTATGCAATTTTCATCTTTAGATTTGGCTGCGGATCTGCAGCGCGCGCTGACAGAATGCGGCTACAGCGAAATGACTCCGGTGCAGGCGCAGGCCATTGTGCCGGCGCGTCGTGGTAAAGATTTACAGGTCACGGCGCAAACCGGTACCGGCAAAACCGCTGCTTTTGCTGTGCCAGTGTTACAGCGCATGCTGGACACGCCAAAACCTACCCAGGAAAAACGGCCACGTTGCCTGATCCTGACACCAACCCGCGAACTGGCGGAACAAATCGCCGACAATATCACGGCCTATGCCAAACACCTGCCTATCAGCATCACCGCATTATACGGTGGCGTGAAAATGGGCGGTCAGGCCAATAAACTCAATGCCGGTGTTGATATCGTGATCAGTACGCCAGGCCGGTTGCTGGAGCATATGTCGCTTGGCAACGTGATTTTATCTGACGTTGAATTTGTCGTGCTGGATGAAGCCGACCGGATGTTAGATATGGGTTTCAGTGCCGATGTGCTGAAACTGCTGCAAATGACCGCCAACAAACGTCAGACACTGCTGTTTTCGGCCACTACTTCACCGGCGGTGAATGAGCTGTCGCATAAAATTCTGCACAATCATCAGCAAATCCGTGTGGCCAAGGTCAACAGCACCGCCGACACCGTGCACCACGTGGTGTATCCGGTCGAAGAAAGCCGCAAAATTGAATTGTTTGAACAACTGCTGGCCGAGCAAAACTGGTTCCAGGTGCTGGTGTTTACCAGTACCAAAGAGCAGGCCGACCGGCTGCTGGCGGGTCTGCAACAGCGTAAAATCAATGCCGCCGTTTGCCATGGTGATAAAAGCCAGGGCGCGCGTCGTCGCGCCATCGCCGAGTTTAAATCGGCGAAATTACAGGTGTTGATCGCCACTGAAGTGGCGGCCCGCGGCCTGGATATTCAGGGCCTTGATTACGTGGTGAATTTTAACCTGCCGTATTTACCGGAAGACTATGTCCACCGCATCGGCCGTACCGGCCGGGCCGGTGCATCTGGTACTGCTGTGTCTTTTGTCAGCCGCGAAGAAGAACTGACGTTAGAGCGCATCCAGAAACTGATTGGCAGCAAAATCAGCCGCATTATCAAGCCGGGTTTTGAAGTCAGCAACCGCGTGTCGTTACTGAAAAGCATCTCGCGTAAAGTTGTCTCTGGCCGTTCGAACAAAGCCAGCGAAACCATTATCGAGCATGGTAATTCCGGCAACGCCCAGCCTAAAGGCAAACCGCGCCGCGCGAAGCCAGCACATGAAGCCGGCAGCGACACGGCGAAAAAGCCGGCGGCCAAACCGCAGCATTTGAAAAAACCAAGCGCGGCAAAAAAACCGGCCGCAGGTCACAGCAGCGGACGCGGTAAACGCGCGTCTTAATTCACTGCCGTGATATGACTAATGCCGCCACAGCTCGCTGTTGGCGGCATTGTTTTTTCTGCGACGCGGCACATGTTGCTGCTGGATTGCTGTTCTGATTCTCCTCATTTGCCTTGTCATCACCTGCGTCAGTCAACCCAGCCTGTAATGATGCTGGCCTGTTGTTTTCAAACGCGGTTGGCTGCAGGTAAAAAGCTTGAGACAGCGAGTTATTTACGGTAGCGTAACGGACTGTTAAAAAAGATGTTCAGGTGTGGACGCCGTAACCAGGCCGGAACGGTCATTGGTCTTTATCTGATTTTGTGCAACGGAGATGTCCGGTTTTGGAATTAATTAACTACCTGAATCATTACTTTTATACGCGGCAGGAATTGCTTGCGCTGACTAAGGTGACAGAGGCAGATTTCGCCCGCTTTCAGTCCGGTGCTGTAATGCCGAAATGTTCATATAAGTTAAATCTGCAGCTGTGCAGCGATTCGTTTTTTGGCGTGCATACCGATGAGCAAGTCATTGAGTATTATGCGAAAGGTTATGCATCCTGGTTGGCGCTTTTACAACATGTTGGATCTGCGGCAGAGGTGTTCAGCATATTCTCCCGCCGTTACCGCCAGACGCTGAGCGATCTGCAGGCGCAAGGTCATCAGTCAGACAGCGTAAAACTTACCAGCGAACTTGATAGTCACCTGAAACAAGAGTGGCAACATTTTCTGGCTGGTATTTATGGTTTATGTACCAAAACCGGCCTGCCGGAAGATATCGCCGCCAAAGAATTGGCCGTACTTGAAATTAATCAGCTGATTGCTTGCGATGATTTATCTGCAGAGCAAATCACTAAACTGACCGCGGCGGTGGACCTGTTAGATGCGGCCAGTGCATTGTTTGCCCCGCATGAGAGGGCGAAAAGCTCAAGGCATCGTTTGATTGATGAGGTGCGGCGGCGATATAAACTGCCGCCGGCTCACGCCGCGGCCATGGCCTGATCCTGCTATATCGCTAAATTCACCGGCTAAATGCTCAACAAGGTTGTTATGACTGAAGTGTTATTGCGCGCTGCCATGCCCGCCGACATCGGCCAGCTGGTCGAATTGTGCCGGCTGCATGCTGAATATGAAGGGGCGGCCTATGACCCTGCGGGGAAGGCCGACAAATTGAGCCAGGTATTATTTGCCAGCCCCGCAGTGCTGCATTGTCTGGTGGCGGTTTCCGGCACCAAGCTACTGGGCTACGCCAGCGCAACCAAAGAGTTTTCAACCTGGGATGCTGACTATTACCTGCATATGGATTGTTTGTATTTGCGCGCCGAAGCCCGGGGCTTAGGGCTTGGTACCCAGTTTATCCACCGGCTGCAAACCCTGGTGCAACAACTGAAGTGTTCGCATCTGCAGTGGCAAACCCCGGCGGACAACGACAAAGCTATTGTGTTTTATCACCAGCTGCAGGCGCGCAGTAAAGATAAAAAGCGTTTTTATCTGGATATTAACTGACGGCAACGCCTTAGCTGGTCTTTTTTTTCAGGAGTTTAATCAATGAAATTCATCCTTTTTTTCGCCCTGCTCTTGGGTTCATTTTCCGGTCTGGCCTCACCGTTGCCGGATTTCCCTTTTGTCACGGCAACCGGTCAAAGCAGTAAACAAGTCGCGCCGGACAGTGCCACAGTCAGCTTTAGTATCACGACATTTCATCAAAGCGCCGAAGTGGCAAATGCGCAGCTCAGTCAGGCCAGCACTGCGGTGTTAGCGCTGTTAAAAGCCAATGGCGTCAGTGACGGGCAAATTACCGCGTATGAGCTGGAGAAGTCGGCAAAACGTAAACGTGATGACAACTATAACGAGCTGGACATTCTCGGTTATGACTTCAACCGCCGCTTTGAAATCCGTCTGAATACACTGAAACAATATCCGGCCTTGCTGGCTCAGCTGTACGCGGCAGAATACGTGCACAATCTCAATAGTGTTTTTGACACCAGTGAGCGCGATGCGGTTGAAACGGCACTGATCAGTGCGGCAGCGGCACAAGCGCGCAAAAAAGCCGAACAGATGGCGGAAGGGCTTGGCGTAAAAATCCACAGTGTATTTGCCTTTAATGACTCAGGGTCGTTTAACAGTTTTTTTGCCACTTTTGGTGTCAGTGATAGCACGCTGGTCCTTGCCGAAGTGTCGGCAAGCCGCACTGGATCTGCCCAGCAGGTGCTGGTGCCACAATTTATTGAAATCGCCAAAACGGTTAATGTGATTTATAAAATTACGCCCTGAGTCTTTGGGCAGAGTGGCCAGCGCAAAAAACGGGCCGGACCGTGCATTGGCTGTAGTAAACAACAACAGGAACAGCGATGCGTGCAACGTTAAGGGCGAAAATTCTCGCGGTTTGTGACAAACAAATCCAGGCGAAAGGCGAGACTGTCGGGTTGTCATTTTATGCCTTTTTTGCCAATAAAAATGACGATCCGGCACTGTTGATGGAAGCTGCCAGTTGGTGGATCCAAATGCATCAGCTGGACCATTTTGAGAAGGCCCGGAAAATCAGAACCATGGTGGCAGCGGGGCTTTAACCAAACCCCAGGCGTTTTTTACAGGAACCACAGATGGACATTTTGCTGATTATTGATATGCAAACGGCCTGGTTGCATGAGACCAGTCCAAGGTTTGACAAAGAACAAGTGATAAAGCGGATCAATTTTGCTGCAGAGCAGATCCGCCGGCGTGGCGGCAACGTGGTGTTTGTCAGACACAGTAATCTGGAAGCGCCAGCCGGTTCTGCCGCCTGGCAAGTTGATGCACGTTTGCCGGTAGACAGCACTGACCGTTTTATCGACAAAACCGCCTGCGATGCGTTTTTGCAGACGTCCCTCCAGACAGATTTAGCCGCCTGGCAGTGCGAGACCCTGTATATCTGCGGGCTGGCCAGCGAGTTCTGCGTGGATACGACGATCCGCGCTGCGATATCAACAGGCTTTAATGTGGTGGCGCTGGCGGACGCGCATACCACCGGCGACAGGCCACACTTAAGCGCCGCGCAAATTGTGGCGCATCACAATTGGGTCTGGACCCATCTGGCGGTGCCGGCAGGGCGCACTTTGCAAGTGCTGACGACAACGCAGGCATTTGCACAGTGATGGGATCTGCCGGACTTTGGCGAGTTGCCACATAGGGGGAATTGGGGATGGGATTGTCGATTTGAGCCGGAGGCTTTTGATGGTGATGGGAGTGCGTTGATGCTGAACCTGAAACACCCACATGCTGCGCTGGTTGTGGTATTGATCTGGCTTGGCGCCATGCTGGGGGCTTTTTTTACCGCATACCAGGGCTGGTTTGCCGTGTTTGCTGCACTTGCCACCGCGGCGCTGTTTTTCTTCCCGATCCGCTACGACAGCCGGCAGGTTGTGGCAGAAAAAGCTAAAACGCCGTTAACCGCCGCGCAGTCGCCGCTGATGTTATGGGGAATGCTGCTTGTCTTGTTGCTGGCGTTTTGCGCGATAGTGTTTGGTTTCGTACATGAAAGGCAATGGCGCTGCCTATGCTGTGGTTTGATCCGCAATTTGCAATTCGCCTGCGCCATACAAGGAGTAACGCAATCATGAATGACAAAGCAAAAGGCCCCGCATCGTATTTTCCATCGATTGAGCAAAAATATGGCCAGCCGATCAGTTATTGGCTGACGCTGGTGGCCGGGTTGCCGCCGATGAAGCATATGGAAATTGGTGGCATTGCTCAAGTCTGAACATGGTTTGGGCCATGGGCATGCCAATGCGATTGTGGCTTCTGTGCTGGCGGGTAAAGCATAACCAGAACGCAGGTGGCGGTGTGCTGATGCCGTTTCTAACCCGGAGATGTGCCAATGTCTGAATCGCACAATGCAAAACCCAGCCGCCTGATGTTATTTCCCGATGCAGCGGCATTGTCGCGATTGATCCTGGTGGCGTATGAAAACACGGGCTGAAATCGCCAGAGATTGTTAATGCGGAAGCAATAACTGCCGGGCAGGCACTGTTTATGGTGATGTTGTGGCTTTGCGGCCTGAAGCGTAGTCAGTAAGATGTTGCATCAATCGACCTGTTTTCTAAAGGATACCTGTAATGAAGTTTTATCTTGGGATCATCTTTGCGCTATGTACTATTTGCGCTGAAGCATCAGTGTTACCCGATTTTCCTTTTGTCGCCGTCACCGGCCAAAGCAGTAAACAAGTGGCACCGGACAGCGCCAAACTCAGCTTTCGTATCAGTACCTTTCATCAGAGCAGTGAGGTGGCCAATGCTCAGCTGACGCAGTCCGCCAATAAAGTGTTAGCGCTGTTAAAAGCCAATGGTATTGCTGACAAACAAATTACCGCGTTTGAGCTGGATAAGTCTGAAAAGCGCAAGCGCGACGATAATTACAATGAACTGGATATTCTGGGTTATGACCTGAACCGGCGTTTTGAAGTCGAAATCAGCGATTTAACCAAGTATCCGGCGCTGATGCAGCAGCTGTACGCCACTGACTATGTGCATGAACTGAATACAAGTTTTGATACCAGCAGCCGTGATGAAGTCGAAACCGCACTGATTGGTGCAGCGGCCGCTCAGGCGAAGAAAAAAGCCGAACAAATGGCCGAAGGCCTGGGCGTAAAAATCCACAGTGTTTTTGCTTTTAATGATTCCGGGTCTTTTACCGCCTTTTTTGCGACTTTTGGTCTCGATATTGATACAGGCATTAGGCGGCGTGCGCCACCAAATATGAGCGATGCGGAAGCTCAGCAAGTGCTTATCCCGCAATCGATCGAAATCTCCAAAACCGTTAATGTGATTTATAAAATTACGCCTTGAGTGATGTTGAAATCATTAGCGCATCGTAAGCCGCGTACGTTAATAGCTCGGCGATACTAGGGAATCGGTCATGCAATGGCATTTTTCTGTGCAGGAACACCGGAAAGCCGGTTGGGTATTGGTTGGCATCGCGATGTTGCTGCTGGGGCTGTCTATGTTGCTACAGCAAAGCATGCAGACGATGCGTGACGCCGGAGCGGTTAACTTGCATTGTGAACAGTTGCATGATGAAGCGCGGGCTGATTGCTCGCGCCAGCAAGTACAGCAGGTTGTTGCAACAGAGATATCTGAGCAACCATTGCTCAGAAAAGGTCTGTATCTGTTGAATTTGCTGATTGGCATTCAGATTATCTGTTTATCGACCTTTAAAATTGACTGGTTGCAGGCCGCAGCCTTTTCAGTAATTGATGTCGCAGCGTTTATTTCACTTGATTCGTTATTGATGATGTTTTGGCTAAGTCCTTTTTTTAATACTGTCGCTGTGGCGGCGCTATCAAGCCGCGTGGCTGCTTTAATCAATTGATATGGCGCTGGCATCGGGTCGGTGTCAGCCAGTGCGAAATCCTGAGAGCATCTGCACATGACAACCCGGAATTTATTCAAAGCTTGTCTATTCACCCTGCTGAGTATTGCTGGGGTACCGCTGATTTTTGGCGTCTTGTCAGGCAACTGGAATGAACTTGGTTTTTATGGATTGGTTGCTTTTATTATCAGTGCTGCCGCAATCCTACCATTGTTATGTTGGGGGTATTCCCTGGCATCTGTACCTGATGTCACAGCAACATTATGCCATGCGCGGGTATTTGTTGGTTGCCGTCGCAGCGTCTGTCATGACGCAGCTGATAGTTCTTCAACTTTGGCCTGTAGGGTTTCGTCTAGACACCGAAGGCTTGTTGTTTGGTGCTGTCATAGCGCTAATCGCGGCAATTGTTTTTTGGTATCACACCGTTTACCGGGTGTTGTTGGCACCGAGCTCTTCATTGCCTGATCAATGCTTGGTACAGCGACTACACCGTGGTTGCGTGGGTAAATCGTTGCGATGGCTGGCCCGGCAGCGATTATTGCAATTGCTGCAGGAGTTGGCGCTTTACAACGACAAAGGCCGTTATTGGTCCGGACATGACGACCGCAAAGTTGCGCTACGCCGTGCTGAAATTACAAAACTAATCCAGCATCAGCTTTGGCTGTTACCCGCTTCTGTTGCTGTGGATACACTGCAGGACGCGATAGCCAGTGGCAACTTGTCTGAAGACAGTTCCGGCCGTTATTGTCAGATGGCAAAAGCCAGTAACTTTATCGCCAGCAGATGATTCACTTACAACGAATGCAAATGACAGATACAGCAAAAGCAAAAGGCCACGCATCGTATTTTCCATCGATTGAGCAAAAATATGGCCAGCCGATCAGTTATTGGCTGACGCTGGTGGCCGGGTTGCCGCCGATGAAGCATATGGAAATTGTGGCATTGCTCAAGTCTGAACATGGTTTAGGCCATGGGCATGCCAATGCGATTGTGGCTTCTGTGCTGGCGGGTAAAGCGTAACCAGAGTGCTGGCTGCGCTGTCCTGATACTGTGTTTAACCCGGAGATGTAGCAATGTCTGAAGCGCACAACGCAAAACCCAGCCGGCTGATGTTATTTCCCGATGCAGTGCCCCATCAGCCGGCTATTGATGACTGGTTTGCGGCAAAGCCGGCGCCACTTGGTGATATTGCCCGTCACTGGTTTGGCATGCTGCGCCAATGTGGTCCTGATGTGCAGGAGTTGATGCATGATGGCCACCCAACGGCTTGTGTTGGCACTGCGGCTTTTGCTGAAGTGAATGTGTTCACGGCCCACGTCAATATGGGGTTTTTCCTCGGGGCATTATTGCCAGATCCACAAGGCCTGCTGCTGGGCAGTGGCAAGTTTATGCGGCATGTGAAATTAAAGCCCGCTGAGCCGGTTGATGCAGCAACTTTGTTGCAATTGATTCAGACAGCCTATTCCGATATGAAGGTTCGGGTGCAAGCCAATTAGCTGATCCCGTTGTGTACGGCGTGTGACGCCCAGCGGGCTGGTGCTTGCCGGAACCTACTTGCAGATGCCGTACAAAGACGCCTCCGCACAATGGTCCACCAGCCTGTTGGTCGATTAATCTTTTGCACTCAGCTGCAAAACTCCACCTTGTACCAGTGCCTGATGGCTGACAAAAGGCGTGGGCAGCGGCTGTTGGTTCCAGCGCAGTTTACCGCTGGTTTTTTGTTTGATTTCAATCACTTTCCCCGGATAAAACGCAGGGTCTAAGGCGATGCGGGCGGTTTTAACACGCGGTTGAAACAGGGTGTAATTCGGTGTGCCGGGTTCGGTCGGGTACAGGCCGAGCATGCTGAATACCAGCCACGCGGACAGGGTGCCGGCGTCGTCATTGCCCGGTAAACCGGCGGCGCTGAGGCCATAGTGCTGCTGAATTAACTCATGCACACGTTGGCTGGTGGCGGTGCGGCTGCCGGGGCGTTCTGCTTCTAAGCAATTGTATAAAAACGGATAGCTGATATCCGGCTCATTCGCCATATCAAACTTTTTCAGCGTGAATGTCTGGTCAAGTGCCGCGCGAAAGGCGTCGGGGCCGCCGTTTAAAGCAATCAGCTGTGGGATGGCGTGCGGCAGGTAAAAACGGTAATTCCAGGCGGTGCCTTCAATATAACCGGCGGTGGGTTCAAAATTGCGCCCGCCATCCGGGTTAAAGCCTGGAAGCCATTCACCATTTTTTTGTTTGGGTCTGAACATGTCACTGTCTGCATCAAACAAGCGGGTAAACAACTGCGCCTGGGCGGCAAACTGCGTCGCATCCGCGTCGTGCCCGAGCGCTTTGGCAAAGCCGGCGAGGTTAAAGTCAGCGAGATAATATTCCAGGCTGGTCGACACCGAACCATCAAACGGGCCTTCATCGTCGACCGGCACGTAACCCAGTTGCAGATAGTCGCTGTTTTCCGGCCGGACTGGGTTTTTTGCCTGCATCCGCGCCGCTTGTTGCTGGCCCGGTTTGGCGCTGAAATCTGGTTTGCTGACGCTGGATGGCGTCAGCGCCGCCCGGCGCATCGCCTGATAAGCGGCGGCGGTGTCAAAATCAGTCAGGCCACGCTGATAGCTGTCGTTGACCATCACAGTCGCCGGGTCGCCGACCATCACGGCTTTTTCCATCCCAGCCAGTTCCCATTTCGGCAGATACCCGGCTTCATTGCCCATCCCCACCACTGAGCGCAGCATCTGGGTCTGAATAGCCGGATACACCAGGCTCAGTAGCGGGTGCAAATTCCGATGGGTGTCCCATAACGAAAACACGCTGTAACGTGGGCTGCTGTTATTGTGAGTGTCATTGCCTGTGCCGCTGCCGGCCGGGCCAAATTTGGGATAGTCACCGTTCACGTCACTGATCACTGACGGGTGGACAAGGCTGTGATACAGCGCGGTATAAAAACGGATTTTGTCTTCAGTCGCCGCGTCGATATCGATGCGGCTTAACAGCTGGTCCCAGGCGGCGCGGGCTTGCTGGTGGGTTGCATCAAACGCAAATTTTGCTTGTTCACGCTCCAAATTTTGCCGGGCGTTGGCGATGGAGACAAAAGAAATCGCCAGCTGCAGTTCCAGCTGTTCGTGTTGTTGTACCTCATAACTGAAATAAGCGCCGATATCATCGCCGGCCAGTTCCTGGCGGTAGTTCGGGTAGGGTTTGTAGCTTTGATTGTGTGAGCTCCAGTCGGCTTCGACGGCGTGCACTGCCGGCATTTTTTTATAAAGACCGGCGACTTTCGGTGCTTTGTTGACCCTTGCGACAAAATACACCGGCCGCGCCTGCTCGCTGTGATAACAAAAAGTGCCGATTTGGCGATAACCTTCTACTTCAGTGTCTGATACTAGCCTGGCCATGGCACCGCTTTCATTACTGAGGCCAAGGCCTAAATTCAGCAAAATATGCGCTTGCCCAGCCGGAAAGGTATAACGGCTGATGCCACTGCGCAAAGTGCTGGTCATCTCCGCGCGCGTTTGGTATTTGCTTAATGTCGTGGCGTAATAGCCGGCGCTCGCGCGCTCTTGCTGATAAGTGCTGCCGTATAACGCCGGGTCGAGTTGCAGCGCGCCGGTGGTTGGCATCGCCAGCAGCACACCTAAATCCGGGCAACCAACGCCGCTTAAATTGACATGGCTAAAGCCGGTTAAAAACTGGTTTTCTTTGATATAAACCCGCGAATTCCAGGCGGCGTCTTTGTCAAAGGCGTTGAGTTTGCCGCCAAAAGCCACGTTAAAAGGCGCCACCGACAACAGCGCATGCGGATACTGCGCGCCGGGGTGGGTGGCACCAAAGTTGGCGGTGCCAATCATCGGGTCGACATATTGCGACGGGGCCGGGCTATAAGGCGCTGGCGGGGCTGGCACCGTTGTGCGTGGCTACAGTTGCCGCCGCACTAGCAGCGCGCTGAATAACAAAACCAACCTTGTTTGCATCATCGATGACTCCCGGTTGGACACTGGCCGTCGCACTCATGTCAAATTCCAGCACACCACCTTGCAGCAAGACCTGATGTGACAGCAAAGTGTTGCTCAGCGGCTTGCCATTCAGCCGCACCGCTTTGACATATGGATGCTGTGCGCTTTGATTATTCGCAATAATTTTCAGCACTTTACCATTACCCAGTTGAAGCGTCGCCTGGCTGACTAGTGGCGAGCCCAGCACATAATCGCCCGACACCGGGTCGACCGGATAAAAACCTAAAGCACTGAACAAATACCAGGCCGACATCTGGCCGGCATCTTCGTTACCGGCGAGGCCATCTGGGATCGGCTGGTACAACGTGCGCATAATTTGCCGCACTAAGGCCTGGGTTTTGTCGGGCCGACCGGCGAGCGCGTATAAATACGGCACATGGTGGCTCGGTTCATTGCCATGCACATATTGGCCAATAAACCCGGAGATCCATTCCGGCAGGCCGTGGTTATCGCCAAGTGAGTTGACGCTATGCACCGGATCTGCCGCGCCTTTTTTCTGCTGGCCGGTTAAAAACATGGCATCCAGTTTGGCGACAAACGCCTGCTGGCCGCCATGCAGGCTGATCAGGCCGCTGACATCATGCGGCACAAAAAAGCTGTATTGCCAGGCGTTGGCTTCACAATAATCTTCCGGGTGATAAGCCTCGGGGTCAAACGGCAAGCGGAACTGGCCTTGTTTGTCTTTCGCCCGCATAAAGCCACTGGCCGCATCAAAATGCTGGCGGTAGTTTTGCGCGCGGCGGTCAAATTCTGCAGCGATTTCAGCCTTGCCAAGCCGGTGGGCGAGGCGGGCGATGGCCGAGTCGTCAAAGGCATATTCCAGCGTCAGCGCGACGTTCCAGGGCCGCTCGCTAAAAGGCACATAGCCGAGGCGGCGGTAACTCTGGATGCCAAACTTCTCGTTGTTTTGCTCGTCGTTGGCGCTCGTTAATGCCGCCTGCAAAATCAGCGCACCGAGGCTACCATCCGGGTCCGGCAGCAAACCTTTCAGGTAACTGTCGACCAGCACCGGCACGGCGTGATAACCCAGCATCATGTCGGTCTCATTGCCCTGAAAATTCCACACCGGCAGCCGGCCGGCGTGTTGATAATGCTCGAGCAGACTGTGCATCATCGCCTGATGGCGTGGCATATCAAACAGCGTTTTCCATGGATGCAAAGCGCGAAAAGTGTCCCACAGGCTGAAAAAATCATAATGCTGATTGCTGCTGAGGGCCTGTCCGGCGTTGCTGTGGTTACTGCTCTGTTGGGGATTGGCGCGCTGCAGCTGGTGCACCTGGCCATCCGGGCCGCGGTATTGGCCGTCGGCGTCGCTGTAAACACGCGGCGCTAAAGCGCTATGGTACAGCGCAGTATAAAACTGGGTTTTGGTCTGTGCATCGGCATCAATCTGCACCTGCGACAGCTCGGCGCGCCATGCGGCCTGCGCGTGTGCCAGTGTGGCGGCGAAATTGCCGGTCTGCTGTTCGGGGGCCGAAGCTGCGGAGGTTTGTGTCGCCAAGTCTGCGGCTAAGTTATGCGCAGCCCCTTCAATGCTGACGGAACTGAGCGCGGTGCGCAGCAGCAATTCGCGTGGGGCTTTGGCCGCATTGCTGCCAAATTGCAGCTGAAATAGGGTCGGGCCGCTTTGCGCGCATTGGCTTAAGTCCGCTGGCAGCGCTTGTGGCAAAGGGCTTACCGGCACCAGCGGCACAGAACTTTTACTGTAGAAAAACACTTTTTGATCTTTGGCCCAACCGCTGGAAAAACGGTAGCCGGCAAGGGTGTATGCGTCGGGCTGATATAAACAAGTGGCAGTGGTGCTGTCCCAGTTGCGGCTGTAAGTTAAATCCAGCTGCAGCATCGTAGGCGCGCCAGATTGCAAATAACGGTAACGCTGCAGGCCAGAGCGTAGCGCTGCGGTCAGTTCCACCTCAATCTGGCTGTCTTCCAACAATACCCGGTAATAACCGGGGCTGGCGCTTTCAGTGGCGTGGCTGAAGCGCTCGCTGCGCACCAAAGCTTCTTTGCCGCCCGCAGCTGGCAAAAGACTGAAAATACTCGCCGCTGAACGGCAAAAATGAGATGTCGTATAAATCACCGGCACCGGTGCCGGATAAATGCAATTGGCTGAAGCCGGCGATTTGGCGGTCTGGGTAAAAATAACCGCTGATCCAGTCCGAGCCACTGCGGCCATTGTCGGGGCTTAGTTGCACCATGCCATAAGGCACAGTGGCGCCGGGGTAGGTTTTGCCTTTGCCGTCAGTGCCAATGAAGGGATTGACCCAGCGCAACGGATCTGTGCTCTCTGTTGCGGCCGGAGTTGCATGCGCTGAGGCAGAGTGTTGTTGCTGACAAGCACTCAGCAACAAGCCGGCCACCGGTAAAGAGGGAACAAGCCAGACCCACCGCAACTTCCGAACCCGCCCCATGTTAAGCCTCGCTGCCTGTGACAGATGTTGTGACAGGTGTTGTAACAGCTGTGATGCCCATACCGCGCAGCACTTCAATCACTGCGCACAGCGTGTGGTAATCACACTTGGCGCCGGCGGCGGATTTTTCATTGCTGACCTTGTGGTTAGCGCGCGTTAACAAGCGGAACCAGGCGCCATATTGGTGATCCACCAAATGTTCCCAGCTGTATTGCCACAAAGCCTGATAAGCGGCCATGTAACTGATATTGTTGGTGGCCTGATACAGCAGCGCCGCTGCGGCCATCGATTCGGCTTGCACCCAGAAATATTTGTCATCGTCACACCAGCGGCCGTCTGGCGCAAAACCATAGACCAAACCGCCATGCTGATGATCCCAGGCCTGTTCATAAGCGCGGTCAAACAAAGCGCGGGCGCGGTTTAACATCCAGGCTTCGTTTTTGTGCCGGTGCAGAATTAACAGCAGCTTGGCCCATTCGGTCTGATGGCCGGGCTGGAAACCCCAGGGCCGGTACAGGTTTTTCGGGTCGTCTTTGTTGTATTCCACATCAATTTTAAACTCAGGCGTGTAATGCTCCCATACCAGACCGTCAGTTAAATCGGCCTGACGCACGGCAATATTGGTCGCAAGTGTATAAGCGCGGTCTAAAAATAACGGCTCGCCACAAGCTTCAAAGGCGGCCAGCATGGCTTCGCACAAATGCATATTGGCATTTTGGCCACGATAGCTGCTGAGCACACCTTGTTGGCTCAGTTCGTCGGCATACAAACCAAAATCAGCCTGCCAGAAACGTTGCTCCAGTAATTGATAGACGCGGTGCAGCGTGGTTTTGTCACGCTGGCCGGCTTTGACCGCAGCGGCATACGCCAGCATGACAAAAGCATAACCATAAGCCTGCTGGGTGTTATCCAGCGGCTGATGGTCCTGCAACGTCCAGGCGTAACCGCCGCTGCCGTCGGCCATCAGCTGTTCGCGCCAGTGCACTTGTTCGAGATATTGCAAGCCGTGTTCGGCGATGGCTTTATAGTCGTCACGGCCAAACAACAGCGCCGCGCTGACGTAGTTGACGATAATGCGGGTGCTGCTGACCAGCTGGCGAAAACCCGGCGCAAACAAAGTACCGTCATCGAGATAATTGTGAAAATAACCGCCGGTCGGGTCGACTACTTTGTCATCGTAAAACTTCAGGATGTCCTGGCAATGCTGCAATAAAAACTCGGAGCTGTAAAAATTCATCAAATCACCTTTTTCGATATCAGATCAAACAGATACGCGGCTTTGCCGCCAGTGCCAGAACGCAAAGCCGGCGATGTAAACATAAGCCAGCAGCGGCACGATAAAACTGTGTTGTACACCCATGCTGTCGGCGGCCACGCCCTGCAGCAAAGGCACTAAAGCACCGCCAACAATGGCCTGGCAGAGCAAACCTGAACCCCGGCTGGTCAGGTTGCCGAGGCCGGCAATACCGTGGGTGAAAATGGTCGGGAACATAATCGAATTAAAAAATCCGATGGTAATGACCGCACCTGCGGCCAGCATGCCGGTCTGGCTCATCGTCAGCAATAACAGCGCGATAGCCACAACGGCATACAGGGCTAATACCAGTAACGCATTGATATACCGTGTGATCACGGCGCCGGCAAAGCGACCGAGCATAGCGCCGCCCCAATAATAACTAACCCATGTACTTGCGGTTTGTTCGTCTAAAGCACCCAGTTCCGGCAGTGCCAGATAGTTAATTAAAAAGCTACCAATCGACACTTCCGCACCGACATACAAAAAAATCGCCGCCACGGCGCCGTAAAAATGTAGTGGTAGCGTCTGTTTGGCTAAATGTGTGGTCGCATCTGTTGTCCCGGCATCAGGCTCGACCTGCAAAGTCGGCAGTTTCAGCCGGGCAAACACCACAGTCACCACCAGACAAAATCCGGCCAGCAACAGATAGGGCAGTTGTACTGCTTTGGCACCTGCACTGACGGCACCAAAAATCAGCGCGGCACCAAACAGTGGCGCCAGCGTATGGCCAAGTGAATTGACCGCCTGCGCCAGACTCAACCGGCTCGCCGCCGTGCGTGCACTGCCGAGCGCCGCCACATAAGGATTCGCAGAGACCTGTAGTAGGGTGATGCCGCCGGCCAGCACAAAGAGCGCAGTCAGAAACAGTGGGTAAGTCGCCAGTTCTGCCGCCGGATAAAACAGCAGGCAACCAGTGGCCAAAGTCACCAGTCCGGTCAGGATGCCGCCCAAAAAGCCAATGCGCTCAATCAGCCGGCCAGCCAGCGGCGACAACAGAAAATAAGCACCAAAAAAACACAGCTGCACCAGCATGGCCTGGGTATAACTCAGCGCAAACGCTGCTTTCAGGTGCGGGATCAGAATGTCATTCAGTGCAGTGACAAAACCCCAGATAAAAAATAACGACGTCATCGCCAGAAAAGCGAAGTGGCTGCGGCCGGTGTCGACCGTCGTGCCCGAGCTGGTAGCTGCTGGGATAAATGCCATCAGTGGCTGTCCTTGTTTGAGTGCTTGTTTGAGTTGGCGTCCAGCGAAGGATCTGCAGCTGGCTCTGTCGATACTGAAAAGGGCCGGCTTTGTTCGTTGATCCCACGGCCGGTATTGGGCGTGGCGCTCATGTCAAAGCGCAGCTCGCCACCTTGCAGCAGCGTGCTGTGACGCAGGAAGTTCTGTGCTACCGGCTGGCCATTCAACTGCAGCGCCTGCACAAAAGGCCGGTCCGGTTGATTGTTGAAGGCATTGATTTGCAACTGTTTACCCTGCGGTAAAGTCACAGTGACGGCATTAAACAGCGGGCTGCCAATGACATATTCCGGCACACCTGGCGTCACCGGATAAAAACCGAGCGCGGAAAACACATACCAGGCCGATGTCTGGCCATTGTCTTCATCACCGGCATAACCATCCGGCGTTGCGCTGTAGAGTTTTTGCATGATCCGGCGCACCTCGGCCTGAGTGCGCCACGGTTTGCCGGCGTAACTGTACAGGTAAGGCAAATGCTGAATGGGCTGATTGCCATGGGCATAATTGCCAAAATCGACGATTTGCATCTCACGAATTTCGTGGATGGTAAAACCGTAGTAGGAATCATCAAAGGCTGGCGCCATGCTAAACACGGTATCGAGTTTGGCGCTGAACAGCTCGTCGCCACCCATCAGTTGCTTCAGGCCGGCGATATCGTGAAACACCGACCAGCTGTAATGCAGGCTGTTGCCCTCGGTAAAGGCATCACCCCATTTCAGCGCATTAAACGGGCTCTGGAACTGGCCGTCTTTGTTGCGGCCGCGCATCCAGCCGCTGTCGGCATCAAACAAATGACGGTAGTTTTGCGCTTGTGCGGTAAAGCGTTTGGCATCGTCGGTTTTGCCCAAAGCCGCGGCTAAGCGCGCCAGGTTAAAGTCGGCAAAGGCATATTCCAGCGTGCGGGCAGCGTTTTCGTGAATGCCGGCATCATAAGGCACATAACCTAGCTGGTTGTAATAATGCAGGCCTTCACGGCCGACTGATTTGGCCGGCCGGCCAGTTTCAGCCTGAGTATTTTTCAGCGCAGCCTGATACAAAGTGTCGATATCAAAACCACGAATACCTTTGGCATAAGCGTCGGCGATGATCACCGCGGAATTGGAACCAATCATCACGTCGCGATGGCCAGGACTGGCCCATTCCGGCAACCAACCGGATTCTTGGTAGGTATTGACCAGGCCTTGCATGATGTCGCTGGCAAGCTCGGGATACATCAGATGGAAAAACGGAAACACGGCGCGAAAGGTATCCCAAAAACCGTTGTCGGTGAACATCTTACCGGGCAGCACCTGACCATTGTACGGACTGTAATGCACGATCTGGCCCGACGCGTCAGTTTCGTATAAGCGGCGCGGAAATAACAACACGCGGTACAACGCCGAATAAAAAGTTTTGATATCGTCCGGATCACCTTGTTGCACCCGAATGCGGCCCAGTTGCTGTTGCCACTCGGTGTCAGCTTTGGCCAACGTCTGACTGAAGGTATCGTTGCTAATTTCTTGCTTCAGGTTCAGCTCGGCCTGGGCGGCACTGATAAACGACGACGCCACTTTGACTTCGATGGTTTCGCCTTTGGCGGTGTCAAACCCAAGAATGGCACCGACATGCTGGCCGCTTTGCTCAAGGCTGCCGGCTTTTAGCTGATAACCGTCGCTAAAAGTGTGCTGCAGCTTAAAGGCTTTACTGAATTCTAAAACAAAGTAGTTATGGAAATTACCCGGCACGCCGCCATGGTTATTGCGCGCATAACCAATAATTTTGCGCTGTGCTGGCAGGATTTTCACCATCGAGCCTTTATCAAAGGCGTCCAGAATGATGTAAGAGGCCTTGTTATCCGGAAAGGTAAAACGGAACTGCGCAGCGCGGGCGGTCGGTGTGACTTCGGCCGTGACGTCATAATCAGCCAGATAAACTTTGTAATGATGCGGCTTGGCGGTTTCGGTTTTGTGCGAATACCAGGAAGCGCGCTCGTCCTGATTAAACTTCAAAGCGCCTGTGACCGCCATCAGTGCAAAAGCACCGTAATCATTGAGCCAGGGGCTGGGTTGATGGGTTTGTTTGATGCCGCGGATCTTGTGCTGGTCGTATTGATAAGTCCAGCCGTCACCAATTTTTGCCGTCATTGGCGTCCAGAAATGCATGCCCCAGGGCATGGCCACCGCCGGATAGGTATTGCCGTGTGACAGTTCAAAACTGGAGTCGGTGCCCATCCGGCTGTCGACATAAGCTAATAAGTTTTGCTGCGGCCGGATTTGGTCCGCTGGCAGCTGCTGTGACGCAGCGGCTGTCGACGGTGGTAGCATGGCCGTTTGTTGTTGGCACGCCAACAGTGCAGTGAAACTGCCGCATAGCAGCAAGGTTCTGATTTTAAACATGAAATCCAAGCCTCATCTGTAGTCCTTACCGGCGTTTATGTCATTGCCGTAGCAGTGGCTGCGCCGGCAAACCTCAGCCCAAACAGCGGCGGACGGATAAAATTTGCCCGACTGTAATCGATTACATTTAAAATTGTCCAGCGCATTTTAGGCTGGTACAGCCAGTACTGACGGAAATCAGCTGTTACGCGGTGTGTAGATTTGCTGCTATGCTGAGTTTTGTTCCAATGTTACCGTTTACATTGCCTGATGTAACAGTACTTGCGGATCCGCCACAGCAGTGGTTATATAGCTGTTGTGGCGTTTGAATTCGCGCTAAGATAGATGACTAAGCCGCTGATCTTAAATAAGATGATCTTGTTACAGCTGTTGCTGAAACAGCTGTAACTGTTTAACAAAATCAGTGTAACCAGATAAAAAAGCTTTGCTGTGGGAAGTTTGTGCGATGACCAATATTAAAAAAGTCAGTGAGCTGGCAGGTGTGTCGACCGCCACAGTGTCCCGTACGCTGAAATCACCGGACCAGGTGTCGGCAACAACCAGGGAAAAGGTGCTGGAAGCGGTCAAAGCCGCCGGTTACCGGCCCAACTGGCTCGCCAGCAGTGTCAAATCCGGCCGCTCCAATACCATTGTGGTACTGGTGCCCAATCTGGTAAACCCGTTTTTTATGCGCATTATTGGTGGTATTGAACAGGCCGCACAGGAAAAAGGCTTTTCCGTGCTGCTCGGCGATACACAAGGCTCCCCCGAACGCGAACATGAATATGCCAGCATGGTGCTGACCAACCGCGCTGATGGGTTAATTCAGCTTGATCATTCGTTTCCATTTTCGGCGGCAGACGCTGATTTAGCTGGTGATTTACCGATGGTCAGTGTTTGTGAGCGCATCCATAGCGAGAAAAAATATCCGGTGATTGAGCTGGATAACTATGCGGCGAGCCGTGCCTTGGCGCACCATCTGCTGGGCTATGGCCATAAACATTTTGCCGCAATTGTCGGTCAGGTCAGCAGCCAGATTTACCGCGAACGTTTAGCCGGGATCCGCAGTGTGCTGCAGGAAGAACAGATCCCGTTTGAGCAAAGCCAAATTACCGGCGGCGCTTATACCATTGAAGCCGGCATCGTGGGTGCGGCGCATTTATTGTCACAGCAGGTGCGGCCTACCGCGATTTTTTGTTTTAACGACGACATCGCCATTGGTGCGGTGCACGCCATCAAAAAAGCCGGCCTGCGCGTGCCGGAAGATATCTCAGTGGTAGGTTTTGATAACATCAAAGTGTCGGCTTTTATCGATCCGCCACTGACGACCGTTGACCAGCCAGCGTATGACATGGGCCGGCGCGCGGTGGAAGTATTGGTCAGTCAAATTCGTGGTGAAGCTTTAGCCCGCAGTAAAGAAGTCCTGCCATTTCAACTGATTGAGCGCGAAAGTAGCGGCCCGGCACCGCAGTGATTTGCCGTTGGGGCGCGATATCCGTCATCGGGTAACAGCGATCTTGTGACGACCATCGTGTGACGACCATCGTGTGACGACCAGAGTGACCCTACGGCCCACACATCCAGACGTCTGTTACCGATTACACCAGCAATTAAACCGCAGAAAATACTGGTCTGAACAGACTGCTCTTGGGCGTTTTTCGGCCCCCTCCGCACCATTCTGATGCGCCTTTATAATCTTAAATTACTGAAATTAAACAAATAATATTGCATTACATTTTGTTTGCACTGATTTGAACTTTTCTCGATTGTACAGATTGACAGCAATTTGCTGCTTCGCTAGTATCAATGGCGTAATGTAATCGATTACATTTGATCGAACCGCATCACACACAGCATCCAGATTTTTCGATGGCGTTGCAGGGGAGACGGATTTGTACAGGCCAGATGGCTGGCGGATCCTGAACCAACACCATGAAAAATAATAAAAAATAAAGGGACAAGCCGGAATACACCGGTGCGTTTTCACATTTCACTGTGGAGAAGACCATGGTTAACAGGATAGACAGACCAATTCAGCAACAACAGGTGCTGCAAGGTCGGCAACAAGGCTGGCAGCAAGGATTAAAATTATCTGTGCTGTCGCTGGCGGTGATCGCCAGTCTGAATGCGGCAGCTGCGCAGACCGCGCAGGCAGAAGAAACGAAAAAGCCGCGAAAAAAGGCCGAAGAAAAAATCGAAGTTATTGAAGTGCGTGGCATTTTGTCCAGTATGAGCGAGAACTTACTGAACAAACGCGCTTCTGACAGCGTGGTCGATGTGATTACCGCCGAAGACATCGGTAAATTCCCGGATAAAAACGTCGCTGATTCATTGCAGCGCGTACCGGGTGTGGTGATCCAGCGCGACGGTGGTGAAGGTGCCACTGTCAGTATTCGTGGTTTGTCGTCTGATTTAACGCTGAGCCAGCTTAACGGCAACTTTATTGCGTCTTCACCGGGTGAACCAAGCCGGTCCTTCTCATACGCCTTATTGCCATCGACGATGATCGAGCGGTTGGAAGTATTTAAATCCTCCGAAGCGCGCCTGGACGAAGGCGGGATCGGCGGTACTGTGATCATGCACAGCCGTAAACCGCTGTCGATGGATCAAAGCTCCGGTGTGCTGAACGTCGAATATAGCAACGCCGATATCACTGACAAAAATGAACCGCAGTACAGCGGCATTTATTCGTGGAAAAACGACGCGGAAACCTTCGGTATGCTGGTGGGTTATACCCGTCAGGACCGTACCAACCGTTCACAGAGTTCCCGCGTCAACATCATGAACAAAAACTTCCTGTATCAGGAGCGCAAGGACAACCAGCTGGTGGCGAATGGCGCCAAAGGTTATGCCGCGCAAAGTATGGTGCAGGAAGTGCTGGAAGAAGAACGTAACCGCGAAGGCTTCCAGTTCACCAGCCAGTGGCGTCTGACCGACAAGCTGGAAGTCGGCATGAACTATTTCCGCTTCACACTGGGGCAGAACTCGATTCTGAATCAGCTGGAATATCCGGAGTGGAACAACAACGACAACTACTGGACTGACGTGCGGGTTGATGCACAGGCTGAGTTTGTCACCGGCATTGATTATTCCACCGGTGTGTCTGGTGCGCAGAAACTGTCGGCCATTCCGCGCATTAACGGCGAATACAAAATCGAAGAATCAACCTCTGATACCTTTGATTTTTATGCGTTATACGAAGGCGACGAGGTGAAATCGAAACTGACCTTTGGCCGCACCGAAGCTGAAGGTGGTCCGTCAGAAAAATACCGCGCTGCTTATTATGCCAATGAAGCCTCAGCATTTTATGGCTACGACTTGTCCGGCAAAAAAATGACCACCTACATGGACCCGAACATGATCAATAACCTGGTGGCAGGGATTGGTGGTCAGGCCGACGTGGGCGCAACGGATTCCAGTTTTATTACCGGCACCCAGGAAGAGAAATACGCCAGCCTCGACATCGATTATTTTGCCGACTGGGGCATTATCGATACGGTCCGCTTTGGCGCAAAATATCGTGACGGTAAAATTCACCGTGATTCACGCAACACTTTCTACTTAGCCAAAGATTTTGATGTCGCCGCAGCCGAAGCGGCCGGTGGCATCGATCTTGACGACGACTACTCACGCAACGGCGGCATTCCGAATATCACCACAGTGGTGCGGCCAGAATCGCTGGGTAATTTGTCCGGCGTGATCAATACCAACCTGTTCCCTGCGGTGGACTGGCATAAATATCAGCAACATCTGGTGGATAACTTCCAGAAATATACGCGGATTGAGCCGAACTACGTCTATGGCGTGCAGGAAGAGATCACGGCCGCTTATGCCCAGGCCGATTACAAATATGAAAGTCTGCGCGGTAACTTTGGTCTGCGTTTTGTCCGCACCACCACCACCTCCGGCTCGTCCGACAAAATTCTGTATCGCTTAGACTGGAAAGACGCCAACGGCAATCTGTTACCGGAAGCGCAGCAACGGGTAGAGAATTTCGTTTATATCGAAAAAGAAAACACCGAAAACAAAGTACTGCCAAGCGCCAACTTGGTGTGGGATATCGATGACAACTGGGTCTGGCGTTTTGCGGCCGCCAAAGTCATTGCCCGGCCGGGCTATGACGACATCGGTCAGTTCCAGACGCTGCGTTATACCTCCAACGAATACTCAGCCGACCGCTCTGCGGCCGATGACTTTGACCCGATTTATGACGGTGAAGGCTGGGTTGGTTCAGGCGGTAACAGCGCGCTGAAACCACTGGAATCGACACAGTTCGACAGCTCATTGGAATACTACTACGGCAAAGGCTCAGGCTTTGGTATCGCGCTGTTTAAAAAGGATGTCGACAACTTTGTCGTACCGTTAATCATCGACACCATGCGCGACCTACCAGTGGTGGATTTCACCCTGCCAAATGCCGGTGGCAAACAAATCACCGCTGGTGGTGATGGCCTGACCGTGCGGAACTTCAGCACTGTTGCCAACGGTACTAACGCCAGCTCCAAAGGCATGGAAGTGTTCTGGCAACATTTCTTCGGCGGTGGTTTTGGTGTCTATGCCAACTACACCCGCAACAATACCAACCAGGCCAATGTCGAGCTGGATGGTGAGAAAGTCGGTGAGTCGCCATTAATCGGCAGCTCGAAATACCAGCTGAACTTCTCGGCGTTTTATGAAGACGACCTGTTTAACTTACGGGCTTCTTATAACAAACGCGGCCCAAGTGTTGGTGGTTATAACGCGTCATGGGAAACCAACTACTACAGCGCGGCTTATGACCAGATCGACCTGAATGCCAACTACAACCTGACCGAAATGCTGGTGGTATCAGCCTCTGTCATCAACCTGACCAAGTCAGAAACCTATGTCCACCTTGGGAACGATACCGACAAGCGCTTTATCCAGAACGCTTATGGCGGTCGTCGTTATTACATGGGTGCGACTTACCGGTTCTAAGGCTGCGCGTTTCGCGCCGGTTAGGAAAAAATACAGAGGATTAAATGATGAAACAGTTTAAAATCAACATGATGTATGGGGTTGTCGCGCTGGCGCTGACCTCTCTTTATGGTTGTGGCGGTGCTGGTGAAGCTGATCCGGCCAATATTCCGGTGACTTTAGACACTACAGCGGCTGATATCAGCGGCTCAGCAGTCAAAGGCACCTTACGCAATGCCAAAGTCACAGTGTCGCAGTTAAACGGCTCAGCCATCACAGTCGGTAGCGGCGATCGCACCGGCAACAACGGCAAAGTGGCATTTTCGGTCACGGCGAAAGAAGGTTTTGGCCTGAATAGCATGCTCAAAGTCGACGTCGCGGCGGACGCGCAGTCCAGTATGGTCTGTGACGCGGTCAAATGCGGCACTGTCGGTTTAGGCGAAGTGTTAAGCGGTGCGCCATTAACCGGCACCACTTTTTCGACGTTGACCTGGGTGCAGATGCCTTATGCGTCGAAGTCGGACGGCGTGGCTGATGCGCGCTTCCAGGCCAATGCGCTGACCACCATCGCCAGTAAACTGGTGGCGGCTGATGTCGCGGCGGGGCGCAATGTGTCGGTGCGGCCTTTGTATGAAATGGCGTTAGCGGATGGTTCTGCCTTGCTGCTCAAAGCCTTGGGCGTGGCCAGTAAAGCCAACGTGTTCACGACAGATTTAGTCAGCGCCGAAGCCTATCAGAATATGGTGACAGGCGAAGCCTGTGAAAAAGTCGCCAAAGTCGATGCCGACGGCAAACCTGTGCTGGACGCTGAAGGCAAACCAGTGATGGTGGATGTCTGTAAAGACACTTTAATCGCACCTGATGCCATCAAACTTTCTTTATTAAATGCGGCTTTTGCTGCCATCGGCGAAGGCGAGACTTTTAACCAGCTGATGAATGACGTCGCAGCCGCGATCCCGCTGGCACAGGAAGGCGATGTCACCGTATTAAATCCACTGCGTGAACGCATGCTGGCAGCTATTAGTGGCTTGCCATATTTGGCTAAAGTCGGTCTGACAGCAGAAGACGTGGTCGACCTTAAACTGGCATTTATTGACGCGGCCGTAAGTTCAGGCCCGGTGCGCGAAATCACCACTGATGCCGCAGTCGCCAGTGCTGTGATCACCGGCAGCAACCGCATTAGTGCGGCTGAAGCCGAAGCCATGGCCTTTGATGGCAACAACAACACCAAGTGGCTGGATCACCATGACTGGAAAGGTGCGCCGAGTGTGGCAAGTCCAAGCTGGGTGCAGGTGAAGTTTGCTGAGCCGCAAGCGGTAAACAGCGTGCTGATCACCAGCGCCAACGACGCGCCGGCGCGGGATCCGGAAAACTTCCAGGTATTGGCGTCCAATGACGGCACCAACTGGGTGACGCTGGCCGAGTTTATCGGCGAGAGCTTCGACAAACGCTTTGAGCGTAAGCAGTTCCGTTTTGTGAACGGTCTGGAGTTCAGCTACTACAAACTGAACATCAGCAAAAACAAAGGCGATGACACGCTGATGCAAGTGGCGGAGATTGAGTTTGTTGGTCCGGTGTACACCAGCGCCGACCATACAGATCCGGTGGGCACCGGCATCATCACGGCACGCAACCGCATTGGCGATGGCGAAGCGGAAAGCAAAGCCTTTGATAATGACGTCAACACTAAGTGGCTCGATCACAACGACTGGAAAGGCGCGCCAACAGCCGAGAATCCAGCCTGGGTGCAGATTGATCTGCCGGAAGCCAAAGCGGTGGATACGCTGGTGCTGACCAGTGCCAACGATTCGCCGGCGCGCGACCCGGAAAACTTCAACCTGCAAGGCAGTAACGACGGCGGTAAAACCTGGACCACACTGTCGGCTTATCTCGGTGAGAGTTTTGACAAACGTTTTGAGCGTAAGCAGTTCAGTGTTGCCAATAGCCTGGCCTTTAGCAGCTACAAACTGAATATCAGTAAAAACAAAGGCGATGACACGCTGATGCAAGTCGCTGAAATTGGCCTGGTCGGGCCGAAATTACCAGATCTGAATCATGGTTTGATGGCCGGTGTGATGATCACTGCCCGCAATGCGATTGGTGATGGCGAAGCCGGGCCAAAAGCCTTTGACGGTCGCACTGATACCAAATGGCTGGACCATAACAACTGGAAAGGTGCCCCGACGGAAGCCGCCCCAAGTTGGGTGCAAGTGCAGTTCCCAACGCCGGTCACAGTGAACAAACTGGGCTTAATCAGTGCTAATGATGCGCCAGCGCGCGATCCGGAAAACTTCAATATTGAAGCGTCCGATGACGGCAAAAACTGGGTGAAACTGGCCAGCTGGATCGGTGAAAGCTTTGAGCAGCGTTTTGAGCGCAAGGTGTTTAACTTCAGTAACGACCTGGGCTTTAGCTACTATCGCTTTAACATCACTAAAAACAAAGGTGATGACACCCTGATGCAAATTGCCGAGATCGAAATGATTGGCCCGCAGTATCAGTCGGTGGACCACTCGGCGGCGGCTGGCGTGACCTTCACCGCGCGTAACCGCATCGGTGCCGGCGAAGCGGAAAGCAAAGCCTTTGATAATGATATCAATACCAAATGGCTGGACCATAATGACTGGAAAGGCGCACCGACTGAAGCCAATCCATCCTGGGTCCGCATCGATTTGCCGAAAGCGCAGATTGTGTCGAGCCTGGCCATCACCAGTGCCAACGATGCGGCAGGCCGTGATCCGGAGAACTTTAATGTGGAAGGTTCAAACGACGGCGGTACTACCTGGGTGCGTTTAGGCAGCTGGATTGGCGAAAGCTTTGACAAACGCTTTGAACGTAAACTGTTTGAAATGGGCAATGGCTTTGCTTACAGCAGCTACCGCATCAACATCAGCAAAAACAAAGGCGATGATACTTTGATGCAAGTGGCTGAATTTGAGCTGATTGGCCCGGTTCTGCCATAGAAAGTACCATCAGCAGGGCTATAAGCCGAACTTTAAGCTTTATCTTTTGTGTGACCTGTGTGCATGGAAGGCGGGGCCAATGATGGCCCCAAATTCCAATCCTGACCGACCGGTTTCCGGTTTTGTGTTTCCCCGGTGCAGCCAATCTGCACCGGTTTTTTTGTGCGAAAAGCCAGAAGTTATTGGCTTTCCGGTTGAGGAATATGATGAATTCGATAGCAACTGCCTTATCTAAACTTCCCCGCACAGCGGACTCGCAGCCAGCGGGGATTGGCATTGACGGCGGCGGCAGTCATTGTCGCGCCTGGGTGTTTAATGCCAAAGGGCAGGTGCTGGGGCAGGGCCAGAGTGGCCCAGCCAATCCGGTAGGGGGCTTAACTGAAAGTTTCGCCGCTATTACTGACGCCGCGGTCGCTGCACTGCAGGACGCAGCCTTACCCGCAACAATGCTGGCGCAATTGCCGCTGGCGGCCGGCCTTGCCGGCCTGCATTTACCGCAGTTTTATCAACAATTTCAGCAGTGGCAACATCCGTTTGCCAGTCTGCATCTGACCACTGATTTACAAATCGCCGCCTATGGCGTGCATCAGCAGCAAGACGGCGCCGTGGTGATCCTCGGCACTGGGTTCAGCGCTTTAGCCAGTGTCGGCACTGAACGGATTGAACTGGGTGGTTATGGTTTTCCAATCAATTGCAACGCCAGCGGTTCCTGGTTTGGCCTTGAAGCAGTGAAGGCCGTGTTACTGGCGCGTGACGGCCTGGCGCCGGCTACTGTGCTGACTCAGCTGCTGCCGGATGCTGAGACTTCGGCGAGTCTCGCCAATCAATATTTAGGTCAGGGTCCGGCGGTGTATGCCCGGCTGGCGCCGCTGGTGTTGCAGGCCGCGCTGGATGGTGATGCCGTCGCTCTGCGTATTCGCGCCGAAGCGGTGCAATTTGTCGAAGCAGTGGTGCGCCGGTTACTGGCGGTCGGGGCACCGGCAGTGGGGCTGGTGGGCGGCATTGCCGGTCAGCTGGTGCCGCTGCTGGAGCAGAGCCTGCCGTGCCATTTTGTCGCCAATGCCGGTGAACGCGGCAGCTGGTGTTTGTTACACAGCGTATTGCCAGCTGAATTGGCGGAGATGCAGTCATGACTAAATCAACAGGAACACCCGCAGCAGTGCGCTTACATAGCCGCCGCGAGCTGTTAAAGCTGGCGGCCGCGTTACCACTGGCAGGTAGTCTGGGGGCTTGCGCCAGCGTGACCACGCCTACAACTGCAACGTCCACGCCAAAATCATCCACAGTACGTAAACCTATCGTCGTTTCCACCTGGGAACACGGGTTGCCGGCCAACGCGGCCGCCTGGCAGGTGTTAGCGGCCGGCGGCAGTGCGCTGGATGCGGTCGAGCAGGGCGCCCGCGTGCCGGAAGCCGATCCACAGGTGCGCACTGTTGGTTACGGCGGTTATCCGGACGCGTCCGGCGAAGTGACGTTAGATGCCTGCATCATGGACCATCAGCTTAACTGCGGCTCGGTGGCAGGCCTTAAGCGCATCAAACATCCAATCTCCGTGGCGCGTGCTGTGATGGAAAAAACGCCGCACGTGATGCTGGTCGGCGAAGGCGCACTGACATTTGCCAAAGCGCAGGGTTTTGTCGAAGAAAACCTGTTAACCGAACAAAGCAAACAGGACTGGCTGGTCTGGCGCGAGCAAGGCAAAGCCAAGTCACAGATTAACCTGGAGAATCACGATACCATCGGCATGCTGGCACTCGACAGTCAGGGTCATCTGGCCGGCGCCTGCACCACCAGCGGAGCGGCCTATAAATTACCGGGCCGGGTCGGTGATTCGCCGTTGATTGGCGCCGGTTTGTATGTTGATCAGGATGTCGGCGCGGCCACGGCGACTGGCCTTGGTGAGCTGATGATTAAAACTGTCGGTTGCCATCTGGTGGTGGAACTGATGCGGCAGGGCTTAAACCCGCAGCAGGCCTGTCAGCGTGCGGTAGAACGCATCGCAGCAAAAATTCCCAATGCAGCAGAAGCGCAGGTTGGTTTTCTGGCGTTAAGTGTTAACGGTGAAGTCGGCGCTTATTGTCTGCATGGTGGTTTTAACTATGCGGTGCAGGACGCCAGCGGCGCGACGCTGACCGATGCCATTCACTTGTTGCCCGGAGTGGTAGCATGAGACCAAGTACCCGGAGTGGTAGCATGAGGGCAGTGGTATTCATGCTTGGACTGCTGCTGGTTGCTGATGCCCAGGCCCAATCTCAGAGCCTGTCACAAAGATCAGGCCTGACACCGGACCAGCCGCCGTTTGCGCTGACACTGGCACAGACCAAAGCCTGGACGCCGCATGGCGCCACCGCCAGTAAGGCCAATATCAGCCAGGTGCCGCTGGCGGCGCGGCGGCCAGCACCACTGGATCCGGCTCAGGCTCTGCATGATCAAGCGCAGTTGCTGTACGCGCCCGATGGCATGAATAACTTTGGCAATTATCTGCAACCACAGCCGCAAGCCAATTTGTACAGCTTCAGCAACTGGTCGCAGATCGACATCCTGAACTGGTTTGCCGGCACCGCCGATTTAACTGTACAAATTCCGGCGCGGCCCTGGGTGGAAACCGCGCATAAAAATGGCGTCAAAGTGCTGGGGTCGGTATTTCTGGGCATCGCACAGTGGGGCGGCAATCCAGACACTGTAGAAAAGTTGTTAGAGCAGGACGCGGACGGTCACTTTATCGTTGCCGATCAATTACTGCGTATCGCTGCATATTACGGTTTTGACGGCTGGCTGGTGAATCAGGAAACCGATTTAACCCTGGTGAAAGATACGCAAAATCAGCTGGTTATGGCGGCCAATGCTAAGCCAAAACGCGACAAAGTTCGTGGGGAGCAGCTGGCAGCGAAAATGCTGGCCTTTATGCAGTATCTGACCGCCAAAGCGCCGGCTGGTATCGACATTCATTGGTACGACGCGATGATCGCCGACGGCACTGTGCGCTGGCAAAACGAGCTGAATGCCAACAATCAGGCCTATTTGCAGGCAGATGACCAGGCTGGTTCGCACGCGATGTTCCTCAATTACTGGTGGAATGGCGCTATGGTCAGGCAGTCGGTGGCACGGGCAAAAGCCGCCGGGTTGGCACCTTATCAGCTGTTTTTTGGTGTTGATTTATGGCCGGAGCGCGACGCGCAGCAAGCGTTTGTCCAGACGCAGTGGTTACAGGACTTGCGCGCGGATTCAGGCGACGCAAAAGGCCAGCTGCAAACGTCCATCGCGCTATTTGCACCCAATGTGAATTTTAACTTCAGCGGCAACAAATCCACGCCGGCGTACAGCACTTTTGCCAAAGAACCGCAGGATATCCAGCGCTTTTATCAGACCGAGCAGCGCTTGTTTGCCGGTGATGATCTGAATCAGGCCGTGACAGATGCTGGCAAAGCCTGGCCAGGTGTCGGCGCTTATTTACCGGCCAAAACCGTGTTAACCCAGCCTGCCGTTTTTGACCAGTTTTAATACCGGACAAGGGCTTTATTGGTTTGAGCAAGGTCAGCGTCAGAGCGCGCCGTTTTTACTAAAGACCAAAGACAACAAGGCCAGCGGCTGGAGCGACATCAGCCAGCAGGACATCTTACCGACCTGGCAATTTGCGCTGCAAGGCAAAGCGGCCAGCGCGGCCACGCTGCAATACGATTTCCAGCAAGGCTGGTTGGGTGGCAGCAGTTTATGGCTGCAGGTGCAAAAAGCCGGTGACCTGACGGTGCCGCTGTATCAGTTTGCGCTGCGACTGCCGGCAAAACCGCAGCTACAGCTACAGCTGCAAACCGATGCGCCGGGTGCGGTCGAGCTACTGCTGCAAACGGACAAGGCCGTGCATCGGTTTCCGCTTGGCGACACGGCACTGGCGCAGCAGTGGCAGTCGCAACTGATTGATATTTCTGCGCTTAAAGGCCAGCAGTTACAACGCCTGAGCCTGGCGCTGGCGTCGGCCAGACCGGCGAAATTGCAGTTCAGACTGGGTCAGATCGCGCTGACCGACGCGGCAGCGCCAACGCGACCTGCACAGGGAGTCACGCCATGATCAAGCTGGAACTTTGCCTGCAAACCGAAACCCATCTGGCGGTCAACGTCAGTCTGGCACGCGAGTTTGGCGTGGCGCGGCTGGAACTGTGCAGCCGGATGGATCTGTCCGGTCTGACACCCACGCCGACGCAGGTGGCACTGGCACGCCAGCATTGGGGCGACGGTCCGGGTCTGGTAGCGATGTTACGCCCGCGTGGTGGCGATTTTTGTTATACCGCGGCGGAGCTGCGGCAGATGCACACAGAACTGGTGCAACTGGCCGCCGCCGGTGCCGACAGTGTGGTCTTTGGCGTGTTAACCGCGGCACAGCAACTGCACCTGCCGGCGATGAGCGAGTTGTGTGGTTTTGCCACAGATCTGGGCCTCAGTGTGGCTGTGCATCGTGCCATCGATGCCTGCGCGGATCTGAATCAGGCCTGGGCACAATTGAGAACCTTAGCGGTGGCGCGGGTGCTTTCGGCCGGGTCGGCCTGGCACAGTCAGTTGCCCGCCAGTGCTGGCATCGCGCAGCTGCAGGCGTTTTTGCAGGCTGGCGGACCAGAGCTGGTGGTCGGCGGTGGCGTCAATGCCCAAAATATCCCATTGCTGCGTGCGACACTCGCCCCGCAGCAGGCTGCCACTGGCGCGGTGTTGTCATTTCATCTGCATTCTGCCGTGCAGCAACAAGGCCGGGTTGATCCGCAGTTGTTGCAGGCGGTCCTGACGCAGTTAGGCTGATTTTTTCTGAGGATTATCGTTTGAATATTCTGACTTCTGCTGGCGCGTCAGCACCCGCTTCTGCCCTTGTTATGTCTGCAGTTCCTTCAACACTGGCGCTGACAGACTGGCAACTGCGCCAACTGCCGACGCTGGCGACCGCGGTGCCGCGGATCACCAATGCCATCGCCGCTACAGTGCCGGGTTGCAACTTCATCGATTTGTTTGCCGCCGGTGCTATTCCAGATCCGTTTTTTGGCGCCAATGAAACGCAACTGCAGGATATAGAACTGAGCGACTGGTTATATCAGTGTCAGTTTGACTTCAGTGCAGCAGAACTGGCGCAAGGCCAGTGGTTGTTACAGGCCGATGGTCTCGATACCTTTTGCGAAGTGCGCTTAAACGGTGTGTTGCTGGGCGAAACCAACAACATGTTTGTGCCCTGGTCTTTTGTACTGAATGACGCATTACGGGTTGGCAGCAATCAGCTTGAGCTGACCTTTCGTTCGCCGATTTTGCGCGCCAGGCCGCAACAACAGGCGGCTGGGCTGATTTATCCGGCCGAGAATGATAAATCCGACGACAAACTGTCGGTGTTTGTGCGTAAAGCGCCTTGTCATTTTGGCTGGGACTGGGGCCCGCGTTTTGTCTCCAGCGGTATCTGGCGGCCGATTGCTTTGCAATGTGTACCGCTTGGCCAGATTGTCGACAGTCATGCCACAGTGTTGTCGGTTAGCGCGGCAGCAGCAGAGCTGTTGATCGAAGCTGAAGTTGAGCTTGGCACTGCCGCTGAATTACAGCTGGCAGAACTGCAGCTTGAATTGCGTTGTGATTTGCTGCAAAGCAGCCAAATTGTCGCGGTCACGCCGAAAGCCGGCAGCCAGACGCTGCAGTTTAAGGTGTTAGTTGAAAACCCGCAGCTATGGTGGCCAGCCGGTTTTGGCGAAGCATTTTTATATCCGTATGCGCTGACTCTGCGCACCGGCGCTGCAGTGGTCGATCAGCAACCGCTACCGGTTGGTATCCGCCAGATTGAAGTCATCAACGAACCAGACGCTGACGGCGTATGTTTTTACCTGAAAGTGAACGGTGTGCCGGTGTTTTGCAAAGGCGCGAACTATATTCCGGCTGATGCTTTCCCGGCACAAATCAGCAAAGCACGGCTGGACGCCGAATTTGCTGCCGTCACTGCTGCTGGCATGAATATGCTGCGGGTGTGGGGCGGTGGTTATTATCAGGACGAGTATTTTTATCAGCTGGCCGACCAGCACGGCGTGTTGATTTGGCAGGACTTTATGTTCGCTTGTAGTCTGTACCCGGCCACGCCGGACTTCCTGGCCAATGTCGAAGTTGAGGCGCGTGCCAATGTGCGGCGTCTGCGCCGCCATCCGTCGGTGGCGCTCTGGTGTGGCAATAATGAAGTGGATATGGGCATTGCCTGGTGGGACTGGCCGGCCAAATTTGGCTACAGCGACACGCAGTGGCAGCAGCTGAAACAGGATTACCATGCGCTTTTCGGCGAGTTATTACCCAAGGTGCTGCAGGAGCTGGATCCAAGCAGCTTCTATCTGCGATCCAGTCCGCAGGGCTTTTGGGAAGATAATACTGACCATATCGGCAACCAGCATTATTGGGGCGTCTGGCATGGTGAAGCACCCTTTAGCGAATTTGCCCGTCGTGTGCCGCGTTTTATGACCGAATATGGCTTTCAGTCATTTCCGCTGCCGCAAAGTTTCGAGCGGTTCCTGGCTCCTGCCGACTGGGATTTACAGGCCAGCGCTTTTAAAGTGCACCAGAAACACCCGCGTGGTAATCAACTCATTCAGAGTTATATGCAGGGTGAATATACGCCGCCGGCGGATTTCACTGCGCTGACTTATTTAAGCCAGGTGCAGCAGGCGCAGGGCATGCGTCAGGCGTTTGAAGCGCACCGCAAAGCCATGCCGTTTTGCATGGGTACATTGTACTGGCAGCTGAACGACACCTGGCCGGCCGCCAGCTGGTCTGGCATCGATTATTATGGCCAGTGGAAAGCGTTGCATTATCAGGCCAAACGCTCCTTTGCGCCGCAGCTGCTGGTTTTTAGCACGTTAGATAGTGCAGCGGATGACGGCGCATTAGCCTTACAGTTGGTGTCGGACAGCCGCGAGGCGCTTGCGGCGACGCTTGAACTGCAGCTGCTGGATTTCTCCGGTGCTGTGCTGTGGCAGCAACAACAGCAGTTACAAATACTGGCGCTTAGCAGCACCCAAGTGTGGCAAGACCAGCCGCCGGTGGCGACGCCTTCGCGCGCAGTGCTGCAGGCCCGATTGTTTAGTCCGCAAGTTGGCACAGAGCAACAGCTGCTGGCGGAGCAACTGTGGTACTTTGTGCCGCCACTGGCGCAGGATTTAACAGCTGTTACGCCAGCTCTGCAGTGGCAGCGGCGCGGTGACCAGCTGAAGCTGACGCTCAGCAGCGACTGGGTAATACGCCAGCTGTGGTTGTCAGTGACGCAGGCAGAAGAGCCAGACAGAGTGTGGAATTTCTCCGACAACTTCTTTGATTTGCTGCCGGGCCAGGCCCGCACAGTGGCGCTGGATGTGACAGGCCTCAGTGATACCGCCTGTCAGCAGTTGATGACATCCCTGCGCTGCTACTCTATCGCCGACACGACAGCAGATACAGGCACTGATACAGCGGCAGAAAACACAGGAACTCATTGATGGATAACGGACAAACCGCAATGCAACTGGGCTGGCTCGACGGCGCCGTCATTGTCGCTTATTTGCTTGGCACTTTGTGGCTCGGCCTTTGGGTGTCGCGCCGCGCCGGTGCCAATTTGCAGGAATATTTCCTCGCCGGCAAAACCATGCCCTGGTGGCTGTTAGGTATTTCCAATGCGTCCGGTATGTTTGATATCGCCGGCACTATGTGGCTGGTGACTGTTTGTTTCCTCTATGGCCTGAAAAGCGCATGGTTGCCCTGGGTCTGGCCAATTTTTAATCAGGTGTTCCTGATGGTGTATCTGTCAGCCTGGCTGCGCCGCTCCAACGCCTTAACCGGCGCCGACTGGCTGAAAAGCCGCTTTGGCGATGGCCCCGGCAGTTTGTGGTGTCAGGGCGTGGTGGTGTTATTTGCTGTGGTCAGCGCCATTGGGTTTGTCGCTTATGGTTTTCAGGGCATTGGTAAATTCGCTGCGGTATTCCTGCCGTGGGATTTATCGTCCGACACTTATGCGCTGATTATTTTCGCCCTGACCACCTTGTATGTAATCAAAGGCGGCATGTACGGCGTGGTGATGACCGAGCTGCTGCAATTTGTGTTGATGACCTTTGCCGCGGTGGCGGTTGGTGTTATTGCCATGCAGCAGGTCAGCCCGGAACAACTGGCTGCGGTGATCCCGGCCGGCTGGGATTCGCTCTGGTTTGGCTGGAATTTAGACCTCGACTGGTCGGCGCAACTGCCGGCAGCTGCGGCGCAGATTGAAAAGGACGGCATGCAGCTTTTTGGCATCATGATTATGCTGATGTTGTGTAAAGGCGTGTTGTTCAGCATGGCGGGCCCGGTGCCGAACTACGATATGCAGCGCATTCTGGCAGCAAAATCACCCAGTGAAGCGGCCAAAATGAGCGCCGTGGTGTCCTTGGTGATGTTTGTGCCACGTTATCTGATGGTGGCTGGTTTTGCCGTGCTGGCGCTGGTGTATTTGCGCCCGGAAATTGCCGCCGCCGGCAGCAGTTTTGACTTTGAACGGCTGTTGCCGGTGGCGATTGAACGGTTTGTGCCGGCAGGTCTCGCCGGGCTATTAATTGCCGGTTTGCTGGCGGCTTTTATGTCGACGTTCTCGGCGTCGCTGAACGCAGCGCCGGTGTATCTGGTGCATGACGTGTACCGCAAATTTATTAACCCAAACCAATCTGAGCAGTTTTATGTCAGCCTGAGCCGTTATGTCGCCGTCGCGCTGGTGCTGGTTGGCACGGCATTGGGCCTGATGCTGAATAGCATCAACGACATTATGCAGTGGATTTTTGGTGCCTTGTTTGGCGGTTATGCTGCTGCCAATTTACTGAAATGGCACTGGTGGCGTTTTAATGCCTGGGGTTATGCCGCTGGCATGCTGACCGGTCTGATTGCTTCGCTGGCGCTGCCGTTGTTGTACCCGGAATTACCACCGCTGCAGGCTTTCCCTTATCTGCTGCTGGCGGGGCTGATTGGTTCTGTTGCCGGCACTGTGCTGACCCAACCCGAACCTGACGCTGTGCTTTGCCAGTTTTATAAACAAGTGCGGCCCTGGGGAGTGTGGGGGCCAATTGCGGCCAAAGTGCAGGCCGCTGATCCAGCCTTTGTGCCGGATCAAACGCCGGGGCGCGACGCGCTGAATATCCTGGTCGGCATGGCCTGGCAACTCTGCCTGGTGGTGTGGCCGATTTGCCTGGTGATCCGCCAGTGGTCCGGCTTTTGTGCCGCGACCGCACTCTTTGTACTGACCAGCCTGTGGCTGTACCGCTTCTGGTATAAAACCCTGAAGGACTAATCAACATGTTAAAACTATCATCAACAGCGCTCGGCTTTGCCGCAGCGCTGACGCTGGGGGCTTGCTCATCGCCGGCTGAAACGCCTGCTCAGACTGCAGTGGCAGCCAGTAATGACGTGCTGCCATACGTCGACCCATTTATCGCCACCGGCGGTCATGGCCATGCTTTTCCAGGCGCTGTGGTGCCTTTTGGCATGGTGCAGTTAAGTCCGGACAATAAATCCAAAGGCTGGGACTGGACCTCGGGTTATCACTATTCCGACAGCGAACTGCTGGGCTTTAGCCACACCCATTTGTCTGGCACCGGCGTTGGTGACTTGCTGGATATATTGGTGCTGCCGTTTCACGGTGATTATGCTGCCAGCTTAAAAAGCCCGGCTGGCCGCCCAGTGGCGACTTATAGCCATGCCGATGAACAGGCGCGGCCCGGTTATTATGCGGTCCAGCTGAAAGATCAAGGCATCAGCGCTGAACTCACCGCCACCGAGCGCGTCGGCGTGCAACGTTATCAGTTCAGTCAGGCTAAAGACGCGCAGCTGCTGCTGGATTTAGGCTATGCGCAGAATTACGACAAAGCCGTGGTTGGTTTTATCCGCCAGTTGGATGCACAAACGCTGGTTGGGTATCGTGTGTCGACCGGCTGGGCCAAATTGCAGCCGCTGTATTTTGTCGCGCGTTTTAACCAGCCGTTTCAGGCAACTCTTTATCAGGACGGCGTGGCGGTAAAAGGCACTTTGCTGCAAACGGAAAAAGCCGCCGCAGTGCTTAACTTTGGTGACTTGCGGCAAAAACCGATGGAAGTGGCGGTGGCGCTCTCTTACATCAGTATTGAAGGCGCGCAGAAAAACCTCGCCGCGGAACTGCCAGTGCTGGATTTTGCCACAGTGAAACAACAAGCCGCCGCCAAATGGCAGGCGCAGCTGGGCCGTTTTCAGGTTGATGCCGGCGCCGACGCGCAAGGGGCTACCAACAAAACCAAGTTTTATACCGCGCTTTATCACAGCTATTTAGCGCCGCAGTTATTCAGTGACGTTGATGGCCGTTATTTTGGTGCTGACGGCGCCGTGCATGCCGGCCAACACCAATCGCCGCGTTATACGCTGTTTTCGCTGTGGGATACTTTCCGTGGCCTGCATCCGCTTTTGACCCTCACAGATCCGGGCCGCGTCGATGGCATGATGCATTCGTTGTATGGGTTTTATCAGGAACAAGGCCTGCTGCCGACCTGGGATTTAATGTCGAATGAAACCGACGTGATGATTGGTTATCACGCCGTGCCGGTGCTGGCCGACGCTTATTTTAAAGGCCTGACGAGCTTAAGCGCACAACAGCTGCTGGACGCATCTTTGGCCTCGGCGCGCCAGTCGCGTTTTGGTATCGATTTATTTGGCAAATATGGTTATGTGCCGTCGGATTTGGACGTCGAAGCGGTGTCGAAAACGCTGGAATACGCTTTTGACGACCATGCAATTGCGCGTTTAGCCACAGCCGCCGGCGATACAAAGACTGCAGCAGAATTTAATCAAAGAGCCGCAGCCTGGCAGCAACTCTTTGATAAATCCACCGGTTTTATGCGCGGAAAAACCGCCCAAGGCGCCTTGGTCAGCCCGTTTAACCCGATTTATGTCGCGCACCGCACCACCGATTACACTGAGGCCAACGCCTGGCAATACAGCTTTTTTGTGCCGCATCAGGTTGATGCGATGATCAAGAGCTACGGCGGCGCCGAGGCTTTTGTCGCGCGGCTGGACCAGATGTTTGACATGAGTTCGCACATGGACGGCGACGTGTCGCCGGATATCACCGGCTTAATCGGCCAGTACGCGCACGGCAACGAGCCGGTGCATCATGTGCCTTATCTGTATGCCTTAGCCGGCGCGCCAGCCAAAGGTGAAGCGCGCATCCGCCATATCCGCGACACCATGTACCACGCCAAACCGGACGGCCTCGCCGGCAACGACGATTTGGGCCAGATGTCGGCCTGGTATGTGCTGAGTAGCCTCGGTTTTTATCCGGTCAATCCGGTCGATAGCGGCTATGTGCGCGGCACACCACAATTTCAGACTGTCACTTTGCAGTTGGATAATGGCAAGCAACTGCGCATTCTGGCCAAAGGCGACCGGCTTAAATCAGTGAAGCGCTGGACTTTAAACGGGGTTGAGTTGCCCATCAGTGTCGATTATCGTCAGCTGATGCAAGGTGGGGACTTAGTGTTTGAGTTTTAACCCAAAGTTTTAACATCGAGGTGAAGGATGCTGCAAGGACGTTCAGGTTGTTGGTATGTCGTGCTGGCGTTGTTGTTGTTCAGCAGCGCTGCGCTGGCTGATACTTTTAAAGCGCTGAGCTGGAATATCCGTCTCGACACACCCAACGACGCCAAGCTCGCCTGGCCGCATCGCGCCGGTAAGGTGATCAACCAACTGCAGCAGCAAGCGCCCGATATTATTGGCCTGCAGGAAGTGATGGTGCACCAGCTGGTGCGGCTGGAAAGTGCGCTACCGGGTTATCAGCGCATTGGTGTTGGTCGTGACGATGGCAACAACGCCGGCGAATTCAGCCCGCTGCTAATTCGCCGCGACCGGTTTGTCATTCTGGACAGTGGCACTTTTTGGTTTCATCCGAGCTGGGATCCTGAAGCCCTCCAGACTGGGGCGGTACAAACAGGTAATGAAGACGTCGGCTCTGGATTTATCGGCCATGGATTAATCGGCAAACCAGGCTGGGACGCCGCCTTGCCACGCATTTGCAGCTGGGCTTTGCTAAAGGATAAACACAGCGGCAAGCAGCTGCGCGTATTAAACCTGCACCTGGACCATCAGGGCGCTGCAGCCAGACGCGAATCCATCAAGCTGATCGCCGCAAAAATCCGTCACTGGCAACAAAGCCACCGGCAACAAAGCTCCTGGCCACAAAGCTCGAGCGCGCCGGTGATAGTGATGGGCGATTTTAACCCAGCAGCCGGCGACGGCCTGCTGGCACAAATCCAAACGTCATTGCCGCAATATCAGGACGCGCTTACACAAACCAACACGCCACAAGGCCCCAACTACAGCTTTATCCCGTGGCGCGGCAACGAAGCCGACGCCGTTCGGCTCGACTATATGCTGCTGCGCGCAGACCAATTCAAAGTACCAGCCGCCGGCATCCTCGCCGACGGCCCACCAACACAACTTTCCGACCACCTGGCGTTGTGGGCCGAGCTTGAGTTTTAAGCTGCGGCGACTCAGATCTGTCTTAAATTCTTAGGGGTTGATAGCTGATTTGACCGGTAGTTGTGCGCGGATTGCCGGGAATCTGCATATCGTGACAAAGCCAACATCGCCACCACCATGTTCGCCCGTTCGCACCTCCCGCGCTCACTCTTGATCGCTCACTCCGCGGCTGCCGACGCTGGCTTTGTTGGGGTTTGGGAACAGCAGCTTTGAGCGAGTTGTAGTCATCGAATATGGGGTCTTGTACGGCGACGCTGCGCTTGCCGGTACCTACGATCTCAATTAGCGAGTAGGTACGTGCAAGCGAAGCGCCGCCGTACAGGAAGTTTCACAAACGTCCGTAATTGGCACAAAACGACGATTCAAATGAGCTATCAAAACTGCCAGACGACTCCAAATGCAGACCCTCTGCGGCATGGTGAAGGCGGGATCTCAGCAGGTCAGAAATCTGAATGGCTGCCGACTGAACTGGTTTTGCTCTGCAAAACCTCGGAACGCGGCTTCCGAGCCTACAGATCTGCCATACCCTGCAGTATTTACAGCGCGCCAGGACAGTCAGGGCAAGATACGGCTATTGCCGCATTAATTACTCACAACACTAACAATATAAAGCACTGAGCGTGCTCAGCATTGCTGATCGGGGGGTCAGTAATGCTGCAATTTCGCGGCTTAGTTTTGGGCAAAACCAGCCAGTACCAGCTTACCAATCACTTTACCTTGCTCCAGCAGTGCGTGCGCCTGGCGCAGGTTTGCAGCGTTAATCAGCCCCAAATGCTGGCCTGCGGTGCTTTTTAATAAACCGGCGTCGACCAGTGCCGCCACTTCACGCAGCAGCTGCTGCTGGGCAATTTGGTCTGGGGTCTGAAACAGTGAACGGGTGAACATCAGCTCCCAGTGCAGGCTTAAACTTTTTACTTTCAGCGGGCGGATATCCAGCGCTTCTGCCGGGTCGTCAATCAGCGCCAGTTTGCCTTGCGGCGCTAAGGCGTCGATAAACTGCTGATAATAAGCCGCGGTATCCACCAGACTAACGACATGGCTGACGGCATCAATACCAATGCGTTTTAGCTCATCGGCCAGCGGCAACTGGTGATTAATCACGGCATCGGCACCTAAAGCACTGACCCAGGCCTGCGATTCTGGCCGGGATGCGGTCGCAATGACAAAAGCATCGGTTTTTAATTTCGCCAGTTGCACCAGCACAGAACCGACACCACCGGCAGCGCCGCTGACCAACAGCACTTTGCGGCTAAATTGCGGCGCGGGCTTATCCAGCTGCAGCCGGTCAAATAACAATTCCCAGGCGGTGATCGCGGTCAAAGGCAACGCGGCGGCATCAGCAAACGACAGGCTTTGTGGTTTTGGGCCGACTAAACGTTCGTCTACAACATGATAAGCACTGTTGGCGCCGGGACGATTTAGTGCACCTGCATAAAACACCGCATCCCCCACTTGGTAATGTTGCACTGCAGCACCGATCGCGACCACCACACCCGCCGCATCCCAGCCCAGCACTTCCGCGCTGACGATGCCGTCTTTACTTTGTGGCGCGCGGCGCTGGCGGATTTTGTAGTCCACCGGGTTGGCAGCGATGGCTTCGACTTTGACCAGCAAGTCATAAGGCCCTGGCGTTGGCACCGGTAAGGCCAAATCAACCAGCGCCTGACTGTCACTTATAGGCAGCGATTGCAGGTAACCAACCGCCGGCATCATGACAGGAATGAAGTGAGAGGCAGACATAATAAACTCCGGATATTTCAATGAAAAAAGGCGCTGAACCATTGCGATTGGTTGCAAGGTTCCACAGATGCTGCGCATTGTGCCGGATTGACATCTATTGAAAAACAGCCTAATTAAGCATTCTTTATCAAATGAAATTTGAAAATGCTGCAAGTTCAGGATCTCCGGTTATTCCAGCAGATTGTCCGTAGCGGCAATATCAGCGCGGCGGCGCGGCAGTTTGACTACACACCAGCTGCAGCGTCGGCGGCGCTGAAACGGCTGGAGCAACACCTTGGCGCGGCGTTATTGCTGCGTAGTACCCGCAGTTTAAAGCTGACGCCGGCCGGCGAATTGTTCTTACAGCATTGCCAGAACGCGCTGGAAGCTTTAGGGCAGGGCGAACAGGCGCTGAAAAATCTGGCAGTCGATATCGGTGGTGAGCTGCGACTGGCAGCGCCCAGTGATTTGGGCCGCAACTGGTTGTTGCCGAAACTCGATACTTTGCTGGAACGGTTTCCACAGCTGAAACTGCGGCTGGAACTGGGCGATAGAGTAGCCGGCTTACAACGCGAGCCGGTCGATGTTGCGCTGCGGTATGGCGCTTTAACGGACCCGGCTTTGGTGGCGTTTTTTATCGCCGAAGTGCCACGTATTGTCTGTGCATCGCCAACTTATCTGGCTCGTGCCGGCACTCCCACACAGCCGTTGCAGCTGCAGCAGCATAATTGTTTGTTATACATGATTGAAGAACGCACTTTTGACCGTTGGCGTTTTAGCGGGCCGGACGGGCTGTTGCAGGTCAATGTGGCCGGTAACCGCAGCAGCAATGACGCTGAACTGGTGCGGCGCTGGGCGGTGGCAGGCCACGGTATTGCGCTGAAATCGGCGCTCGATATGGCGGCGGATTTACGCGCTGGTCATGTGGTGCCGTTGCTGCCGGATTATCCGGCACCGAAACTACAGCTGCATTTAGTCTGTGCCAGCCGCCATCAGGTGACGCCGGCGGTGCTGGTGCTGCGTGACGAATTGCGCCAGTGGGTCAGTGCAGAGCTCGCGACACTCCCGCGATAAAGCTGTCGTTATAACGGCAACGCCGGTAAACGAACGAGGAAACAACAACCGTGTGGCTGTGGTTGATGTTCCAGACTACCGCCAATTGCCTGCAGCTGGTTGTAGGCGATATTAAGACCGAGCCCCAGATTGCCCTGGCCCAGTTTAGTGGTAAAAAACGGGTCAAAAATTTTGTCCAGAAGCTCAGGCTTGATACCCTGGCCATTGTCAGAAAAATACAGTAGCAAGCCGTTGGCAGCAGGCTCTGCAGCCAACTGCAGACGGATTTGCAAAGTGCCTTCGGCCGGTTCGGCGTGTTGTAGTGCGTTGTCTAAAAGCGCCGACAGTACTTTGCCAAGCACATTACTATCAAAGCGCCACTGGATATCAGAGCCTTCGAGCTCGAGTGTTACTTCACGTGGCTGCAACGCTAGATGACTCTGCAGCCACTGGCCGGCGAACTGCAGTACTAACTGGGTTTCCACGCCAGATTGTGCTGATGTGGCGGAAATCAGTTTAAAGCGTTCGACCAGACCGGCGGTACGCTGCGCGCTTTGTTCAGTCAGCGTCATCAGCTGCTGCTGTTCGTCGATAAACTGTTGTAGTTCCTGCAGGTTAAGCTTTTTATCGGTCAGTTTTTGCAGCAACAGTTGCAGCTGCTCACGACTACAGGACACCGCCGTCAAAATAGTACCAAGCGGCGTATTGAGCTGATGCGCCATGCCGCTGACCAGCTGCGTCAGCGCCGCCAGTTTGCGTTGTTCCACCAACTGCTGCCGGGTGCGCTCCAGCGTTGCCAGGCTGTGCGCCAGCGCAAGGTTTTTCCGGCGGATTTGCCAGCTGAACCAGAGACTGATCAACAGCACCAGCATGGCGGCACCGACCAGCAACCGCAATCGTTGTTGGCGGGCCTGGCTGGTTTGTTGCTGCACCAGTTGCTGTTGTTGCAGCCGGTTGATCTCCATTTCACGGGTTGTCACGCCAAGCTCTGCACTTTGTTGCGCCACAGTTAAATTAAAGCGTTGATCAGACACTTGTTGCTGGGCCAGTTGCACCTGTTGCATTGCCACCACCGCCTGCGCATATTTTTGCTGGCGCATGGCCAGTTCGGCCTGTTGTTGCCAGCCTTGTTGCAATAAAGCATACGCCTGTAAACGTTGCGCCAGTTGCAGGCTGAGCTGAAGTTGCTGATCGGCTGCAGTCAGGTCGCCGGTCTGTATCAGTGCCTGCACCAGCAATAATCCGGCTTCAGTTTGTTCCAGCTCAGACCGGTTGTGACGCAGTTGCAAACTGTGCCGCGCCAGCAATACTGCGCGGTCTGCATCTTGTTGCGCCAGAGCGACCCGCGCCAGATTCAGGAAAGACCAGGAAGCTTCCAGTTGATGTGCGCCACGCAGGGCCAGCGCTTGCTGATGATAACGCTCAGCGGCACGGATTTCGCCGGCCTGCAACGCCGTTTCACCCAGATTGTTCAGCGCGATAGCCTGCACGCTGGCATCGCCGGTTTGCAGGCCTTGTTGATAAAAGCGCTGGAAATAGGCTTGGGCTTCTTTGGGCTGGCCGAGTTTCAGTAATACCAGCGCCAGATTGTTTTCGGTCTGCGACAAAAAATGCGGGTTGGGTAATAAAACTGCCAGCGGCAATGCCTGCTGATAGTGTTCCAGCGCCTGTTTATAAAAGCCCTGATTGGCAAAGATGCCGGCCAGAATATTGTGATAACTGTACAAAATACTGCGGTCTTTTGATTCCAGACTCAGGCTTTTACACAACGCCAGTGTTTGTAACGCGGCTTCAGTCTGATTGCTGCGGTCCTGAAAAATCGCTTTGTGATAGTTCAGCCGGATTTGTTGTTCCAGCGTCAGGTGCAGTTGATGTTGTTGCAGCAGTTTGTCGGTATCGAGCACCGCCTGGCTGTAATTGACAGCGGCGCCTTTGAGTAAAGGCCCGCGCAGTTGTTCAAATTCAGGCTCTGGCATTGCGCTAATGGAACAGCTCAGCAATGCCAGCAGTCCGTAGCAGCAATATTTCATCCGATGTCTTCAGACAGGTTTTTTTGCCAGTATAGCGGCCCTGTCAAAGACCGCCAGACTGGCGTGGGTCAAGGCCTGATTTATGCCTGCAATTGCCAGTGCAAGGTCTGGCCGGCGTAAAACGGTACTATCGGGCTGCCGTCCGGCAGGGTGATTTCTTCCGGCACTGTCCAGGCTTGTTTCACCAGTTTGATCTGGCCACTGTTGCGGGGCAGGCGGTAGAAGTCGGCGCCATAGTGACTGGCAAAACCTTCTAATTTTTCAATCACGCCGAGCTCTTCAAACACCTGCGCGTACAGCTCAATCGCACTCCAGGCGCTGTAACAACCGGCGCAGCCGCAAGCGGTTTCTTTGCGGTGTTTGGCATGGGGCGCAGAATCTGTGCCTAAGAAAAACTTCGGATTGCCGCTGGCAACGATGGCGCGCAACGCTTCCTGGTGGGTACGGCGTTTCAGTACCGGCAGACAGTAGTTGTGTGGGCGGATGCCACCGACCAGCATGTCGTTGCGGTTCAGCAACAAGTGTTGCGGTGTGATAGTCGCCGCGACATTGGGGCCGGCGTTTTTAACAAATTCGACGGCATCGGCGGTGGTGATATGTTCGAGCACAATGCGTAAATCCGGGAACCGGTCGACGATTTGTCGCAGGTGCTGTTCGATAAACACTGCTTCACGGTCAAAAATATCGACGTGATTGTCGGTCACTTCGCCATGCACCAGAAACAACATGTCGTGTTCGACCATGGCGTCGAGCACCGGATATAACTTACTCAGGCTGGAAACGCCAGAATGTGAATTGGTGGTGGCGCCGGCCGGATACAGCTTGGCGGCTAATACGCCGGCCGCTTTAGCTTCAGCAATATCCTGTGCTGTGGTGGTGTCGGTCAGATAAATGGTCATCACCGGTTCGAAGCTGCTGCCCGCCGGGCGGGCGGCCAGAATTCGCGCGCGATACTCGCTGGCTAAAACGCCGGTGGTGACCGGTGGCACCAGATTGGGCATCACTACAGCCCGCTGAAAACAGCGCGCGGTGGCAGGAACGGTTTCTTTCAGAATATCGCCATCACGGAAATGTAAATGCCAGTCGTCTGGGGTGGTCAGCAGCAGTTCGGTCACAGCAGGCTCCTTCGGTGAAAATTTAACTGTCGCAATAGAGTGGCGAGTGTATCATTATCCTGAGTAAGCAGGCAGCGTTATCCTGAGTGAGCAGGCAGCGTTCAGCCCGCCTGATTTGTGCAAAAACTACGGGAGCAGGGGTATTTTGCAGGTAGGGCAATTCGGGTTTACCCGGCTACAAAGCGCGATGTTACTGGTGCTGATGTTGTTGTTTGGCGCCGTTGTGGAGTATCTGGCCCGGCAGGAGCAGCAACGCAATGACATGTTGCTGGTTCGGGAAACAACCGAAAGTGCCGCCCGCTTACGTGCATTGCTGGAAATGGAGTTAAATGCCCCATTGCAGCTCAGTCAGGGCCTGGTGGCTCATGTGCAGGCGTTGGCCGGCAAAACCAGCGCCGAAGATTTCAATACCTTATTACCCAACCTGGTCCGCCAGGGCAAACATATCCGCAATATGGGCGTCGCGCCCGGCAATCGCCTGAGCTACGTGTATCCGTTAGCCGGCAACGAAGCCGCATTAAATTTGTATTATCCCGATCTGGCCTCACAATGGACGGATATTGAACAAACGATTCGCAGTCGCAAAGCCAAGCTGAGTGGGCCTCTGGAGCTGGCACAAGGCGGCCGGGGCTTTGTTTACCGCATCCCGGTGTATCTGCTTGATAGCAGTTACTGGGGCATTGTCAGTACCGTGATTAACGTCGACGATGTCTGGCGGCTGATCAAACAACAAGCGCAGCAATTAGACGTTGGTGTGGCGTTACGCCGCGGCGACGGCGAGCTCTGGGGCGAGATGCTGTTTGGTGAGGTTCGGGATTTTCTGGCTCCGGCCGTAGTGCTGGAGTTAAATATCGCCGGCGCGCACTGGCAGCTGGCCAGTTGGCCGCTGTTACAGGCGGATAGCCGGTCGGGCTGGTTCCGGCTGGTGGGCTGGAGTACCAGCCTGATGCTGGTGCTGTTGATCGCCGGTGTGTTACGGGCCAATCAACGCTGGCAGGACACCAGTAAAGCGTTTGAACAAAATCAAAAGTATTACCGCACTGTGCTGGATAATGTCGACGACGCCATTGTCGTGCTGAACCCGGCCGGCCAAATCCATACGTTTAACCACGCTGCTGAACAGATGTTTGGTTATCAGGCACGGCAGCTGCGTGGCCTGCCGTTTCAGATCCTGTTTCCACATCCCCCTGAATTGCAGCATGGTCGCGGTGCTCAGGAACTGACCGCGCAGCGGTTACAGGGCGAAACCTTGCAGGTGGAATTGCTGCAGACACAAATTCAGCTGCAGGACCAAAGATTACAGGTCTTGCTGTTTCGTGATATCACCGAGCGTAAACGCATAGAAAAACTGAAAAGTGAATTTGTCTCCACGGTCAGTCATGAGCTGCGCACCCCACTGACGGCCATCAACGGCGCCTTAGCGCTGGTCACTGCAGGGGCGGTCGGCGCTTTGCTGCCGGCGCAGCAGCAAATGCTGGATATTGCCCGCAGCAATGCTGATCAACTGATTAGTCTGGTCAACGATATTCTGGATATGGAAAAACTGCAGGCCGGCAAGTTGTCGCTGCAGCCGGAACAGCAGTTGTTGTTGCCGCTGTTGCAGCAGGCTTTGCAACGCCATAGTGCTTTAGCTTTGTCCCGCCAGGTCAAACTGACGCTGGAAGCGGCGATCGCACCGGATTTAACTTTGTATATTGATGGCAGCCGCCTGCTGCAAATACTGGCGAATTTACTGGCCAATGCGATCCGGTTTTCGCCGCCGCACAGCACCGTGCACTTACGGGCATTATTAACTGGCGATCAGGTTCAGCTGATGGTCAGCGATGAGGGGCCGGGAGTGCCGGTAGATTTTATTCCACGTTTGTTTGAGAAATTCTCTCAGGCCGACAGCTCCGACAGCCGGTTGCAAAGTGGCAGTGGTCTTGGCCTCGCGATTTGCAAAGAGTTACTGGAACGGATGCACGGCACAATTTTTTATCAGCCCGCAGAACAGGGTGGCGCCTGTTTTTATTGTGAATTACCACTGCATGCTGCGCCCGCAGCCACTGCAGTGCAACAACAGGAGTTGTCGTGAGCTGGCAGCAGTTACCTTATCTGGATTTAATCGCGCTTTGTTGGTTTGTCGGTGTGTGGGTGGGATATACCCTGTTTGCCAAACGCCGTGCCCGTGAAGTCAGTTGTTTGTCATATGAGTTACGCCGCAAACGCACAGCATGGATGGAACAGATGCTGGTCCGGGATAACAAGATGGCGGATGTGGCGCTGATCTCCACGTTAGAGCGCAATGTCAGTTTTTTTGCCTCCAGTTCGATGCTGATCCTGGCCGGTTTGCTGACGGCGCTGGCGTCAAGCGACAAAATCGCCGCAGTGTTGATGCAGGTAATGCCATGGCTGGACCATGTCGATGGCTTGCTGCAGTTCAAAATTTTATGTCTGGTGCTGATTTACGTGTTCACGTTTTTCCAGTTTACCTGGTCGTTGCGTCAGTACGGTTTTGGTGGTGTGTTGATTGGTGCTGCGCCCGATGGTCGCGAGTTGCCGCCGGCTGATCGCAGTTTATACGCAAATAAAGCTGCCAAGGTGATAGATCAGGCTGCGCACTCATTTAACTACGGCTTGCGCGCAATTTATTTTTCGCTGGCGACTTTGGCGTGGTTTATCAATGTCTGGTTATTTATGGCGGCAACGGTCGTTGTGTTGTTTGTGATGAAACACCGCGAATTTCATTCGAAAGCGTTAAAAGCTTTGCAGGATGTCTGAGGTGTTGCAGTAAAACAGGGGTCAGGTTTGTATCACCTGACCCGGTAAAAACTCAGTTATATTGCGTTTCAAACGCTTTGATCACCCGCGATACGCCATTGACATGCCGGGCAATTTCAACCGCTTTATCGCCTTCCAGTTCACTGACAATGCCCATCAGGAATACTTCACCGTTTTCGGTGATCACGCGGATATTCAGCGCGCTGATCTCTTTATCCGCCAACAGCAGCGATTTGACGCGGGTGGTGATCCAGCTGTCGCGGCTGCGGGTGGTAAATGAAGTTGGATTACCGACGCGGATCTGGTTTTGCACGTCCTTTGCGCCCTGTACCGGCCGCACCAGTTCACCGGCTTGTTCCACCATGGCCTGATCCGGCGCCTGGCCGGTCAACAGGATCACACCGTTGTAGCTGTAAACATTGATATTGGCTTTTTCGTCCAGTGTTTTGTTGGCTTCAATGGCATTACCGGCTTTGATCACGATGCTGTTGTCATCGATTTGTGAGCCCAGCGTGCGGCGGTCATTGGCCGCACAGCCTTGTAGTGCAATTGCCAGCGTGGCAAGCGCCGCCACTTTCAACAGATTTCGCAGCTTGAACATCAGATTCTCCTGTTAGATGGGATCCACATCTTGTTGTGGAAACAACGTGTTATCAATCAGTTCAACAACACAATGCAATAAAAAAGCATAACATTCATAGACCCGGGCCGGCCGGTGGGCCGGTACCCGCAGTTCAACGTCGGTATTGCCAAGCAAACCGGACAACTCGCCATTATTGTCGACTGTCAGTGCAATCACCGTCATATCTTTGGTCAGTGCCGCTTCAACGGCGCGGATCAGGCTGTTTTCAGCGCCGCTTAACGACAATACCAACAAAATGTCACCTTCCTGGCCAAGCGCACGCACCTGGCGGGCCAGAAAATCCTGCTGTGACTGATGGACCAGCCCGCAACTGTCATTGCTGAGCGCGCATGCCGGCAGGCAAGGCCGCTCGGTTTCAAACTGGTCCAGCAACAGCCGGGCAAAATGGCCGGACAGCGCATTGGCAGCACCTTCACCGGCACAAAGTACTTTGCGGTCGTTGATCAGCGCATGCACTATGGTCAGCGCCGCCGTTTCAATCGGGCCGGCCAATGCTTCGCCGGTGGCAATCATCGTCTGGATATTTTCGGAAAAAAGCTGCCGGATATGTTCCTGCATCAGTGTGGATCCTTAAAATGCATTTTTCAGCCAGCTGAACTGATAAGGCGCTTCGCCTTCAATCGCCAGTACGTCAAACCGGGCGGCACCGCGCCACTGTTGCTGTTGCAGATACCAGTGGGCGGTCGCGCGTAATTTCTGTTGTTTTGCAGTGGTCACCATCGCCGCTGCGCTGCCAAAAGCGTTGGACTGACGATATTTCACTTCGACAAATACCAGACAATCCTGCTGGCGCATCACCAAATCCAGCTCGCCAAAACGGCTGCTGACGTTGTGTGCCAGCAATTGCAGACCTTGTTGCTGCAGATATTGCCCGGCTAAAGTTTCAAAAAACTGACCTTTGTCGCGGCTCACGGCGCTTTTTTGCCTACCAGCAGCAATTTACCCTGACGGTACTGTGCCAGCGTTAACTGCCGCTGAACACTATGGCCGTCGGCCAGACGCAGGCTGCCGGTCAGGCCATGATAGGCCATGGCCGGAAACTGCTGTTGTTGTTTCAGGTGCCCCACCAGCATCAGCGCGTCGTGCCCCATGGCAAATAACCGTTGTAATTGTTCATCCTGCTCGGCAAACAGGCTGTCGAATTCCTGCCGCAGCGGCGGCGCGATGGCAGCCTGTGGCAACAACCACGGCATTTCCGTCATGGTCAGACCGGCCAGATCCCGTTGGTCGGTTTTATCGACTTTCAGGCTATGACTACGCGAACTGGTAAAAATCGGCAAACGCCTGGCAGTCGGACTGACAGTGACATCAATAAATGGTTTGAAAAACCGCGTCTGTACCGGGTCGGCAATCAGATAAATTGCATCGATATCCTGCCGGCTGTGCAGCTCTGCTTTGATCGACTGTCCAATTAACCGGTTGATTTCTTTTGCTCTTTCCTCGCTGGCTTCGGCTTCAAGGAACTTGTTAATCAGTGCCTGCAGCTGTTCCTGCGAGCCATAGCTGTAGGTCTCAACCGGTTGGCCACCACTTTGTTGCCAGCGGCTCTGAAAATTCTGCGCCATGCGCTGGCCAATCGGATTGACGGCATAAATCAGCACCGGATGCTGATACTGACGCTGGCGGAACACCTGCACCATCTGGCTGGCTTCATCTTCCCAGGCCAGCGCAAAGAAATATTGTTCCGGCTTCACTGGCAAGTCGCCTTTACCATTTAAAAACAGCGTCGGCCATTGCCAGTCTGGTAATTGCTGGATTTTGTCGATGTCTTCACGCAGCAGTGGCCCGATGACAAACTGCACTTGCGCCGCAGTCACTTCAGCCTGCAATTCTGCCGCTGGTTTGGTCGAATCAATAAAAACCAGTGTGCGTTGTTGTTTTGTTGCTGCGGCGGCCATCCCGTACTGAACCGCATCACCGAGCGTTTTCAGCGGGCCGGATAATGGCAATAACACCGCAATACGTGCCGGGTTATAGGCGGGTGTCTGGCTGAGTAACAGCACATCTTTGGGCAGTTTATCTGTTGCTGGCAGCATCGGGTGGCGTTGTTGCCAGTCGGTCAGTGCCTGCGTGATGGCTTGTTGATCGCCGGCAAAACCCTGCGTCAGTTGCAGCAATTCCAGCCAGGCCTGTGCGCGGGGATGGTTCTGCTGGCCCAGCTCACGCAGTTCGGCGTCGGATAATTTCACCAGTTGTTGCCACAGCAGGTCTTGCGCCGTGCTGTCAGCACTGTTGCCAAGCCAGGCATCCAGCGCCAGTAGCGTGCGGGTAGCGCTGACATTGTCATCCTGTTGCTGAAAATACTGGCTAAGAGCCAGCGCCCAGGCTTGCCGGTCGGCTTCCGGCACGTCGGTAAAGGCAGTTTGATCTGCCAGCCGGGCCACCAAAGCATGCTGCTTATCGGCCAGGGCTGACTGTAATAGCGGCAACTGATTTTGCGCCCGGATTTGGCTGTACAGCGATTGTTGCAGCGCAAAGCAAATGGCCAGAGTGCGTTTTGGATCGGTGCTGAGCGCGGCTTTGGCCTGTTGCAGTAATTCGCGTTGCAGCTGTTCGTCGGGATCTTGTGCCACCGGTTCGTTGGCTTGATAAGTCACTTCGGCCGGTACCAGTGTCAGCGGCTCGGCCAATGCATCTGGTGTCGGTGTTTTGTTGACAGGTGCTGATTGCTGCACCGGTGCTGCAGTCGTCGTTTCGACCGGCGCCGGCGTACTGCCGCAACCGGTCAGCAGGCTAAGACCAATCGGCAGCAGGACAGATAAACGAAGCTTGAGTTTGCTGGATTTCACAATGCGCAGGTACAATAGCTGATTGAATGGCCGTTAGTTTATACCATTTGTCCGGACCGGTCATCCTGCCAGCGCCGCAGCAGACCTTTTGCTGGCAACTGGGGGAACCGACCTACTTGCCTTAATGCTTTGTCCATCACGCGGGAATTTTCATGTCTGTAGCGGAAGCTGTTTTATATATCGTGGCCACGCCGATTGGCCATCTGGACGACATCAGTCAGCGTGCGATCCAAGTGCTGCGTGATGTGGCATGGGTGGCTGCAGAAGATACGCGGCACAGCGGTAAGTTGCTGAGTCATTTAGGCATTTCAGCGCGTTTTTTGTCATTGCATGATCACAATGAAAAACAACGTGCCGCCAGTCTGGTGGAGAAAATCAAAGCCGGTGACAACGTGGCGCTGATTAGCGACGCCGGCACGCCGCTGATCTCAGATCCGGGTTACAGTCTGGTGCGGTTATGCCGCGACGCCGGCGTGCGGGTAGTGCCCATTCCGGGGCCTTGTGCCTTGATTGCGGCGTTGTGCTGCGCTGGTTTAGCCACAGACAAGTTTCATTTTATCGGCTTTTTACCGGCCAAATCCGGTCAGCGCCAACAAGTGCTGAAAGACATTCCGGCCGGTGTCGGCACGTTGATTTGTTATGAAGCGGCCCGGCGCATCATTGATACCCTGCAGGATGTGATGGCTGTATATGGCGCCGACCGTGAACTGGTACTGGCGAAAGAGCTGACCAAGACGTTTGAGCATTTTGAACATGGCACTGCGACCAGCATTATCGCGTGGTTGGAAGCAGATCCACAGCGTTGTCAGGGCGAAATGGTGCTGATGATCGCGCCGCCTGCTGAAAAAGCTGCCGATGATATTGCGCCAGTCGCACAGCAGACCTTACGGTTATTAATGGCCGAATTGCCGCTGAAAAAGGCCGCTGCGCTGACTGCGGACATTCACGGCGAGAAAAAAAATGCCTTGTATAAACTCGGTTTAAGCTGGAGTGGCCAGGCGGACTGAACTGACTTGCACTGCACCGGAAGTAAAAAGCGCCAGACGGCGCTTTTTTATCGGGCTGGATCAGAACGAGTAGCTGGCCTTAAAGGTCAGCGCTTTGGCATCCGTGCTGATGTTGGTATTGGTCAGACGATCATTTAAATCATCTTCCGGTAACCACTGTTGTTCCACCGCCAGTTTCCACTGCGGCGTTAACAGATATTCTGCACCAACACCGTAGCCGGCGCCGCTGAGATCAAAGCCGCTACTGGTGCCACCGACACCGTTTGGTACGACACGCATGGTGTAGTTTGAGCGCACATGGCTGACGCTTGCAAATACCCGCAGCTGTTCCAGCACAGGATAATGCGCACGGGCCAGCAGATGGAATTGGCTGCGCACTTTCAGGCTGACCGGACCGATGCTGTCGGCGTTGCTGTCTAGCAGCGCCCGGCCTTCCAGCGCGAAATAATCACCAAACTCGTAGCCCAGAGCCAGACCTGTCATGGCAGGTTCAAATGTGGCATTGCCACTGACAGTGTGCACTTTCAGACTGTTGCTTTGTAGCAGCACGCCGGCGTACAGCGGGTGAGCGGTTTCAGCATGAACCTGAGCAGTGGCCAGTAACAGGGTGATGGATGCGTATTTTTTTAACATATTAGCTATATCCTTATAAAAATAACCGCCGCGGATATTACACAATTATGCCGATTTTCCCAAATAGTTTGGTTAGAGGCCGGAACTACTGCTGTGTTTTAGCCCGGATCTGCGTATAATCCGCGCCGTGAGTTGGCCAAGGCAATCGCTGCCTGCGCAAGCAGGGGGAGGAAAGTCCGGGCTCCACAGGGCAGGGTGCCAGGTAACGCCTGGGGGGCGCGAGCCTACGACCAGTGCAACAGAGAGCAAACCGCCGATGGCCCGTTGTTCGCAAGAACAGCGGGATCAGGTAAGGGTGAAAGGGTGCGGTAAGAGCGCACCGCGCGGCTGGTAACAGTTCGTGGCACGGTAAACTCCACCCGGAGCAAGACCAAATAGGCCCCCTTTGGCGCGGCCCGCGTTGGGGGCGGGTAGGTTGCTTGAGGCGTGCGGCGACGTACGTCCTAGAGGAATGATTGCTACTCTGGCAACAGAGCACAGAACCCGGCTTACCGGCTGGCTCACACTTCATTCCAGATCAAGGCACTGCAGGAAACTGCAGTGCCTTTTTTGTTCTATGGATGCCAGTCGTTGTCACGAGCCCTCAGCGCATCGTTACGAATTCTTCGGCAGAAGTGGGGTGAATGGCCACACAGTTATCAAAATCGGCTTTGGTGGCGCCCATTTTGATCGCAACCGCAAAACCCTGCAGCATTTCATCAGCGGCGTAGCCAATGACGTGCAACCCGACAACTTTTTGCGCCGGACCAGCACACACCAGTTTCATCCGCGTCGGTTCGCGGTGCGAGGTCAGCGCGCGGTACATCGCGGTAAATTCACTGGTATAAACTTTCACTGCGGCGTCGCCAAATTCAGCACGCGCCTGCGCTTCGGTCTGGCCGATAGTGCCGATCGGTGGGTGCGAAAACACCACGGTGGGCACTAAGTCGTAATTGAGATGTTCATCGGTTTTGCCGTTAAACAGCCGTTCTGACAGACGCCGGCCTGCAGCAACGGCGACCGGTGTCAGCGCCAGCCGGCCGGTGTTATCACCAATGGCATAAATGCCCTGCACATTAGTGTTCTGGTATTTGTCGGTCGGAATAAAACCCAACGCGTCGGTCTCGACACCAGCAGCTGCCAGATTGAGATTTTGGGTGTTTGGTGTGCGGCCAATCGCCCAAATCAGGCAATCCACCTGCAGTACATGGCCGCTGTTTAGGGTAAGCAGTAACGAGCCATCGGCGTCGCGGCTGACGGCAGTGACTTCACTGTGCGAATGCACCTGAATACCGTTTTGCTGCATCAGCTGATGCAGGGTATCCGACAACATAGCGTCAAACTGGCGCAAGGCTTTGTCGTGACGCACCAGCAAATGGGTTTCGCTGCCCAGTGTCTGTAACACGCCGGCGATTTCGACGGCGATGTAACCGGCACCGACTACCGCCACCCGTTTCGGGCAATGATCTAAGGCAAAAAAGCCATCGCTGTCGATGCCAAGATCTGCGCCCGGAATAGCCGGCCAGGCGGGCACACCGCCGGTGGCGATGCTGATATGGTCGGCGCTGTAGCGTTCACCATCGACTTCGATGGTATGCGCGTCAACAAAGCGGGCAAAGCCTTTGAGCACTGTCACCTGATTTTTGCCCAGCACCCGCTCGTACGAGCTGTGAATGCGCGAGATATAAGCTTCGCGGCTTGTGACCAGTTTGCCCCAGTCCAGTGCTGGTATCTCCACGTCATAACCATAATCCGGCGCCAGTTTCAGCGCATCAGCAATTTGCCCGGCATACCACATGGCTTTTTTCGGTACGCAACCGACATTGACACAAGTTCCGCCGAGCACTTTGGCTTCGACAATTGCGCAGGTTTTGCCATAGCTTGCTGCTCTGTTGGCGCTGGCGATACCGCCGCTGCCGCCGCCAATCGCGATGTAATCAAAATGCCGGGTCATAAAGTTGCCAAAGAAGGGGATTTGTGTTGGTTATAAGGACTGCCTGGCAGAAAAACAAGGGCAATGGCGACTCTGCCGCAGGTGCAACGCTGCTTTTTTCCCTGGCGCGGAACTTTCCCGTGCTGCACAGGTTCTTTATAAATCAACAGGCTTAGCGGCATTTCCAGCTGATTTATAGAAAAACAGCTGAGATTGCGCCGCTTTGTGCCAAAAACTTTGTTTGACGAAATGGCTGTCAGCCGTTAAAAAGTCCGCCTTCGCCCAGCTGAAGCAGGGCTGTCTGTTTTTGACCGGAAGGATGAAAAGTGCAGGCCGCAGTTATATTGCCGGCTGCTGACATCTTCCAGGTTGACGTCACTGTCAGCCATCCAGAGGAACCGCAGTAGATGCAAGAAATGCTCATGGCAATCTGGCACCAGAATTTTGATCAGTTGATCCAGCTGGGCAAAGTGGATTTATTGATTTGGTGTTTGGTGTTGATTTTGTTTCTGGAATCAGCTTTTGTGTTTTTACCTTTACCCGGCGATAGCCTGGTGCTGATGGCCGGTGGCTTGTTAGCGGCGGGTATATTGCAGCCGGAAGTCGTGTATGTCTATATGCCGCTGGCGGCAGGGCTTGGCAGCCTGCTGGCATATTGGCAGGGGTACGCGCTGGCACACACCCGGTTTATGCATTATATCGGGCGCATCGTGCCGGATAACAGCCTGCCACGGGCCACCTCATTGCTGGAGCGGCACGGTCTGCTGGCGATGTTTTCTTCCCGCTTTATTCCGTTTGTCCGCGTGCTGACACCGATGATGATGGGCATGACCAAGCTGACGTTTTTTCATGTCACGATCATTAGTCTGGTCAGTGCCTGGTGCTGGACTGTTGTGTTAAGTCTGGCCAGCGCGACTTTGATGAAATTGCCGTTTTTGATGAAATATCACGAACTGCTGGGCAAGGGACTGGTGTTGATGTCACTGGGTCTCTTTGTGTTGGCCGTGCTGGCGATCCTCTATCGCCTGATGCGCAGCCAGAAACCTGCATCTGGCGACTAGCCGGGTATCAACCGTTTAATCCGGGTAGCGCTGCCGGGTGGCAACTACTGATCCGGCAATCAGTTGCTGCAACACCGGCAGCTGAATATCGCTGAGGCGACGCACCGACAAACAGGCTTTGCCCATTTTATGCCGGCCGAGCTGCGCCAGCAGCGCTTGCTGTGCGTCACTGGATACCACCAGATAAATACTGATATCGGTTTTCCGGCTGGAAAAGCCGGTGATGCACATATCGCCTTCACGGCCGCTGTCATAACGGTAATGATACTGGTCAAAACCGACAATGCCGGGGCCCCACATCTTTGCTTCACAGCCGGTGATCACCTGCATCATGGCCTGTAATTGTTCACAATCGGCACGGCGCTGCGGATCGGTGATGGCTGCCAGATAAGCCGAGACCGGCTCTGTAGTCGCAATGGTTTTATTGTCGGGCACGGCAAGCTCCTGTCGGCTGGTTTTCCTGAGTATAAATGGCTTATTCGCGCTCTGGCAGACTCAGCGCGAAATGCTGTTTTAACACGGTTTAGCCTGTGGCCACCCGGTGCAGCGCCTGCTCATCCGGCTCCCGCCGCCAGATCTGCAGTCATGATTCGTTCCACAGCGAAGTGTTAGTGAGAAAGTACCGGCATGATGCTTGCCGATCAAAGGTGCGGACAAGATCCGCAGCAGCTAAAGGAGCAAAATTTTTCATGAGCAAACCGCTATTTTCGGTACTGCAGGCGGCGATTCAGCCCAATCCATACCCATATTACTCAGCATTGCTGCAAGGTCCGTGGTTGCCATTTGACCCGGACAGCGGTTGTTATCTGGCAAGTCGTGCAGCGGTGATCACCGACATCTTGCAACATCCGGCGGCCCGGGTTCGGCCAGTGACCCAGCCGGTGCCTGCCGCACTACAGGGCCATCGCTGCGGGGCAGTATTTGCCGCCTTATTGCGGATGACCGACGGGCCACAACAGCAGCAGTTAAAAGCGATATTGCAGCGTCAGCTGGCTGCGGTTGCGCCGGCGCAACTGACCGATATGTGCCTTGTCGTCCTGAGTGAAGCAACAGAGCCAAAACTGGCTGATGCGACGCAACTCAACAAGCTGATTTATCAACTGCCCGTCCGGGTTATGGCCCAAATACTCGGCATGCAACCGGCTGCGGCCCGCGCTGCTGCAACGGCAATTGCCGATTTTGTCCGTTGCCTGCCGGCACAGGCGAATGAGATGGATATCCATGCTGCCGATGCTGCGGCGTTGCAGCTACAGGCGTTGATCCACGATTGTTTACAAGACCCTGCCAGCTGGAGCGCTGCGCTTGCTGCGGAATTTGGCGCGGCGGCGGTTCAGGTAGCAGCGGCGAATCTGCTGGGGCTGCTGTCGCAAAGTTACGAAGCAACGGCAGGGCTTATCGCCAACAGTTTAATCCGCTGCGTTCTGCAGCCGGAGCTGGCACCACAGGACCCGCTGCAGGCGTTGTTATTTGTGCGGGAAGTCAGCCGTTTCGACCCGCCCGTGCAGAATACCCGGCGCTTTTTGGCTGAGGATGCCGTAATAGCTGGCCAGCATCTGCCAGCGGGTGCAACCATCCTGTTGCTGTTGGCTGCCGCCGGGCGGGATCCGCAGCAATGGTCTGCACCAGAGCAGTTCCGGCCTTATGACCGGCTTTGCCACAGCAAAGGGCAAACCGATCTCAGTTTCAGTCTGGGTGCACACCAATGTCCGGGCCGTCAGTTGGCAGAACAAATTGCCGCGACAACCCTGTCTGTGTTGTGGCCGCAACTGCGGGATTGCAGCCAGAGCGCTGAATTGCGCTGGATTTATCAGCCATCGGTTAATGGCCGACTGGCATGGTTTCATTTTGATCAAGGAGTAGCATGATGCTGGCAGTCATTTTTGAAGTCACCCCAACCGCCAGTGGTGAAGCGGAGTATCTGGCCGCTGCCGCCGCGTTAAAACCGCTACTGGCCGACATTGATGGTTTTTTGGGCATCGAGCGTTTTGCCAGTTTGAGTGAGCCTGGCAAGATCCTGTCGTTAAGTTTCTGGCGCGATGAAGCCGCCATTGCGCAGTGGCGACAACTCGAAGCGCATCGTTTCGCCCAGCAACAAGGCCGGCAACAGCTGTTTGCAGATTATCGTTTGCGCGTGGCCGCAGTGGTACGGGACTATGGCATGACGCCACGGGAGGAAGCGCCGGTCGACAGCAAACTGCATCATTCCGGCTGAGCCGATTGCCGCTGCCAGCATTTTGCTGCGCCGAACTGCGTCGGCGCATCCACAATGGCTGAAAAGGCTGTATAGTAATACAGTATTTCTGCTAAGCCCTTGAAGTGGAGGCAAAATGAACGAACTGACAGAGAGCAGGCTGTGGCTGGAGCTGCTGTTGCTGGCGGGCTTTGCTGCGGCGCTGTTGGCCTGGTGGCGACAACAGCAGGCCAATCGTGCGCTGAGTGATCAGCACATTCGCGTACAAGCGCAGCTGGAGCATCAACAAACCCTGCTCAACGACCACCGCATGCAATTGCAGCAAAGCCAGGACGAAGTGCGCCAGCAGCAGCAGGATTATTTGCGCTTAAAAGAAAAACATGACCGGCTGCAGGTGCTGCTCAGTGAAAAACAAAGCCAGTATCAGCAGCAATTAGCGTTGTTACAGGACAGTAAACTGCAGCTAAAACAAGAGTTTGAAAACCTCGCTAATCAGATCTTGCAGCAAAAAGGCGAACAGTTTGCCCGCCAGAGTCAACAAAGCCTGTTGCAGCTGCTCAGCCCGTTACAGGCCGACATGAAAGGCTTTCGCGATAAAGTTGAATCTATTCACACCGAAGATTTAAAACAGCGCAGTGAGCTGAAAACTGAGCTGTTAAATCTGCAGAAATTAAACAGCGCCATTACCGATCAGGCGGCACGTTTAACCAGCGCACTGCAAGGCCAGAAGAAGTTGCAGGGTAACTGGGGTGAATTGATGCTGGAAAATGTGCTGGAGAATTCCGGCCTGCGGCCCGGCGTCGATTACCGGCGTGAAGTCAGTTTTCAGACCGAACAGGGCCGGCGTCGGCCCGACGTCATTGTTGATCTGCCACAACAAAAGCATCTGGTGATTGATGCAAAAACCTCGTTGCTGGCCTATACCCGTTATGTCAACGCCGAACAGGATCTGGAACGTGCCGACGCATTAAAAGCGCATTGTCAGGCGGTTAGTGATCGAATTTCCGAGTTGGCCGATAAAAGCTACTATCAGCTCGACGGGCTGAATTCGCCGGAAGTGGTGTTTATGTTTATTCCGATTGAGTCGGCTTATGTCGAAGCACTGAAACATGACCCTTTGTTATATCAAAAAGCGCTGGAACGGAATGTGCTGGTCGCAACGCCAACGACGTTGCTGACCAGTCTGAATATAGTCCGACAGTTATGGCGATTTGAGCAGCAAAACCAACACAGTGCTGAACTGGCGCAACGCGCCGAACGGTTTTACGCCAAGCTGGCGGCTTTTCTTGAGTCGATGCAGGGCGTTGGCCGGCAACTCGACAAAGCGCGGGAAAGTTACGACAAAGCCTTAGGGCAACTCTACAGCGGTAAAGGTAATCTGATTAAACAAGCCGCAGAATTTAAGGAGCTCGGTGTGGCAGTAAAACAAGAACTGGATCAGCAGCTGGTAGAAAAAGCCCGGCTCGAACTGTCTGCAGATGCGCAGTAATGTTCAGAATCGGCCGCAGCGTTGCGCTGTTGTTGTTTGGCTTGTGGCTCAGCCAGCCGCTTGCGGCCGAGGAACTGCTGCCGGCGATTCCGCCGGCGCCGGCACAGACACCTTGCCATCTGATCGCACACCTGAACGAATCAAAAGAACTGGCCGCAGCAGCTGGTTTGCAGTTGCCACGCTGGTACGATTTACATCATCGTCTGCTGAAATTACTGACAGATAAAGCCGGTTGTACGCTTGACGTGGTGGGGAGCCCCTGGCCACGCAGTCTGGCCTTGCTGCGCGACGGTAAAATCGATTTGATGCTGACAATGTCTTACACCTTCGAGCGCGAGTTATATGCCGATTTTATCGGCCCGCATTATCTGGAAGAAACTGTGCTGGTACTGGACAAACAGTATATGCCGAAAGTGAAAAAACTCAGTGATATCCTGCTGTTACCCGGCGCCGTTGGCGTATTGCGCGACGCCTGGTATGGCGACGAATTTGCTAAAGCCAGTTTAGAGACCGAGTTTCAGCCTTTTTTGCAATATGCCAACAGCCTGACGCAAAAACTGAACTTGCTGCAAAAAGAGCGGGTGGTGGGCATGCTGGAAGACAAAACCCAGTATCTGGAATGGAGCCGGACTTATCCGGAGTTGGCTGCGCGTTATAAAATCGCCTTTCGTTTACACAGCAATCCGGTGTACATAGTGGCCAGTCGTAAAGGCGTGCCTTTTACGGTGCGGGAACGGTTGAAACACGCCTGGTATCAGGTGTATGGCGGGCCTGAGCACCGGGCTATATTAAACGAATTCGGCTGGGTACTGGAGTAAGTCCTAAGGCAGGTGCGAGATGACTCACTACAGCAGTGTGACCGAATTGCGCCGGGTCGTCTGGGTCGGCGGTGCACTGGATAAATACACCGGACTGGTACGCCAGCATGTGTTGCCGGGCCAGCATTATTTTCAGTGGTTTGAGCAGCGCGCATTAAGCCGCTTTTTACAACAACATGCCGGCCAGCCGGTGCTGGTCATCGCGCACAGCTACGGCGCCAGCACTGCAGCACGGGTGATTGCCAGTGGTTATCGGGTGGATGAGCTGGTGACGATAGACCCGGTCAGCTGGCGCAAACCCAATGGTGAGATGCTACGCAAACATTGCCGCCACTGGCGCAATTATCTGGCCGGTGACACCTCGGTTAATTTTGCCAATCTGGTGGCCCGCTGCGGCGGCTGGTGGCAACACTGGCCACAGTTACACGCCCACCAACATCTGGTGCTGAATGCTGATCACGCGTTGATTGTGGATGCTGTGTTGCAGTCATGGCGGCAAGGGGCTGCCCAGCGCGTGGCTTGATTTTTTTGCCCGGACGGGCGGCGTTTTGGTTTCAATAATCATTTTTTCCCCTTCGGTGAGGCCGTCTAGCAGAGATTTCACCTGACGGTGAGTTCCTTTCTTTTGTCTTGCCAAAAGAAAGGAACCAAAGAAAAGGCGTTACCCGGTTCCGCTCGAAAGCCCGATGAAAATCAACAGTTTGAGGCGCCAGGGTAACTGAGCGGGCTGCTACCGTCAGCCCGCTCAGACACCCCCTGGCTTAAAACCTCAAACTATTGATTTGCATCGGCTCGCTTCAACGGGGAATGGGTTTTCTTAGTTGTTTTTGTTTTGAACAAAAGAAAATTAAAAACAAAACCAGCTACTGCAGCAGGCTGCCCGTTGGAGCGAGCCGGCTGAAAATCGTTGGCTAAGGTCTTAAGAAAACGGGTGTCTGAGCACGGCGACGCTAGCGCCGTGCGAGTTACGTTTTCGCCTTGGACGACGACTTTTCAGACGGGCTTTCGAGCGGAATCGGGCGAGCGCTTTTTGGTTACTTTTTATCGCGATAAAAAGTAACTCGCCCATCGGGCGAAACAGCCGCCCGCAGGGCAAAGCACCTGCATCAGCAACAAGTACCTCACCGTCAGGTGAACTCTCTGCTAAGAAGACTAGCCGCAAAGAATGTTTCGATTATCGAAACAAAACAGCCGCCCGCAGGGCAAAGCACCAGCGTCAGCAACGAGTACCTCACCGACAGGTGAAATCTCTGCTAAGCGGTCTAACCGCCACGGAAAAAACGATAAAGACAACAGAAACCACCGCCCGCAGGGCAAAAAACACAACGACGAGCAACAGACTGTTGCTGCAAGCCAGACTTGCTTAGCGCGCCGCGCTAACGCACTATCGGGCATTATTTCGATACCGCAAAACAGGAATATCCATGCAAACCCTCCTGCAACACCCGCAGTTTGCTGGCAGCTGGCGCATGCTGGTGGCGATGCTGATGTCGGGCACTATTGGCCTTTTTGTCGTTGAAAGTGGCCAGGATACGGCGACTGTGGTGTTTTACCGTTGTTTGCTCGGCGGTGCGGCGTTGTTGGCTTATCTGAGCTGGCAGCGTGGCTGGCAAAAGCTCAGTGCGCAGCAAAGCGGTTATCTGCTGGTTGGTGGCTTTGCGTTGGTAGCGAACTGGTTTTGCCTGTTTGGTGCTTACAAACTGAGCTCAATTTCGATTGCCACGCTGGTGTATCACACCCAGCCGTTTTTCTTGTTATTGCTGACCGCCTTTGGTACTAAACAATGGCCGCCCGCGGCGAAGTGGGGCTGGCTGGCGCTGGCTTTTGTTGGTGTGGCGGGTACCACGGGCCTGGGGCAAGACAGCCATAATGCGATGTTATGGCAAGGTGTTGGCCTCGCCGCCGTTGCCGCTGGTTTGTATGCGGTGGCAACGCTGACCACACGCAAGCTGACCGGAGTGGCGCCGGCACAAATCGCCGGTTTGCAGATGGTGCTGGGTGTACTTCTGATGTTACCGCTGGAGAAAACTTCGCTACTGCTGATGCCAGCACTCAGTGTCGGTGCCTTGCTGACGCTGGGGTTGGTGCATACCGGACTGATGTACAACCTGATGTATAGCGCCTTTCAGCGCCTGCCGGTCACCAGCATCGCCTTTCTGTCTTTTGTTTATCCGCTGTTAACAGTGCTGATTGATTTTTGGTACTACGACCTGACGTTAAGCTTCAGCCAATACGGCGGTATGACGCTGATCGTGCTGGCACTGGTTGCTCACCAGCGCAACTGGGGCGTGCGTTCTTGACCACGGCATTTCGTGATTCTTGACATTGCTGGGGGCCTACCCGCCGCTGCAATGATTTAGGGGATATGATTTGTGGGCTTTGGCGGCGAAAGCCGCTTGCTGTGCGCTCAATCGCGGTGCAGTGCATTTGTCTGCTGTGAATTTTTTGTTATCCTCGTGGCTTTGTCGGTTTAAGCAATGGGGAGCTTTGATGAAACGTATGATGTTGGGCGCAGTGGCGCTTGCTGTGTTAACCGCCTGTGGACCAAAACCAGAACCAGCTGCAACAGCAGCGGCAGGCACAACAGTCGGGGAGGCTGCAGCTGTGGCTAAACTGCAATATGCAGCGACGAAACAGGGCGACGTGGTCGATGCCTATTTCGAAACGAAAGTGGCGGATCCGTACCGCTGGTTGGAAGATGACCGCAGCGCCGAAACCGCTGAATGGGTCAAAGCGCAAAATAAAGTGACTTTTGATTATCTGGCGCAAATTCCGTACCGCGACCAGATTAAACAACGTTTAGAGGCGCTGTGGAACTACGAAAAAGTCGGTGCACCAACTAAAGAAGGCGCTTATACCTACTTCTACAAAAACGACGGCCTGCAAAACCAATATGTGGTGTATCGGCAAAAAGACGGCGGCCCGGCTGAAGTGTTCCTTGATCCAAACGGTTTTTCTGCTGACGCGACCACATCATTGGCTGATTTACAGTTCACTGACGACGGTTCTATCGCCGCTTATGCTATTTCTGAAGGCGGCAGCGACTGGCGTAAAGTCTTTGTGATCAACGCCGAGAGCAAAGAAAAACTGGAACCGGAACTGGTCGATGTGAAGTTCTCCGGCATTTCATTTAAAGGCAACGAAGGTTTCTACTACTCCAGTTACGACAAGCCAAAAGGCAGCGAACTGTCAGCGAAAACCGACCAACACAAGCTGTATTACCATAAGATCGGCACGCCACAAAAAGACGACCAGCTGGTATACGGCGGCACTGATGCGGAGAAACACCGTTATGTCGGTGGCACTGTGACACAAGATGGCAAATATCTGGTGGTGTCTGCAGCAAACGCCACTTCTGGCAATAAACTGCTGGTGAAAGACTTAAGCAAGCCAGACAGCGTTTTTGTCACACTGGATGGTGAAGGCAGCGCTGATTACAACTTCATCGACAGTAAAGGCGATGTGCTGTACTTCTCAACCAACTTCAAAGCGCCAAATCAGCGGTTGATCGCCATTGATATGACCAAACCGGCGCAAGACCAGTGGAAAGATGTGATCGCTGAGACGGCCAACGTGTTGTCGGTCAGTAAAGGCGCCGGTTCATTCTTTGCCACTTACATGGTCGATGCCATTTCCAAAGTGCAGCAATATGACTACGACGGCAAGCTGGTGCGTGACGTCCAGCTGCCAGGTGTTGGTACAGTTGGCGGTTTTGATGGCAAAGCCAAAGATGCGGTGATGTATTACAGCTTCGCCAATTACAACACGCCAGGCTCGATTTACGCTTTTGACCCTGCCACCGGCGAGTCGAAAGTGCACTTTAAACCTGCAGTGAAATTTAACAGCGACGATTATGAGTCCAAGCAGGTGTTTTACACCTCCAAAGACGGTACTAAAGTGCCGATGATCATCACGCACAAAAAAGGCCTGCAACTGGACGGCACTAACCCAGCCATGTTGTACGGCTACGGCGGCTTTAACGTCAGCCTGACGCCAAGCTTCAGCGTGTCCAACCTGGTGTGGATGGAGATGGGCGGCGTGTACGCGGTGCCAAACCTGCGCGGCGGCGGTGAATACGGCAAAGCCTGGCATGAAGCCGGTATCCAGCTGAAAAAACAAAATGTGTTTGACGATTTCATCGCTGCCGGCGAATACCTGGTGGCGCAGAAATACACGTCTAACGACAAACTGGCTATTCGCGGTGGTTCAAACGGTGGCCTGTTAGTCGGTGCTGTGATGACACAACGTCCAGATCTGATGAAGGTCGCGCTGCCAGCCGTGGGCGTGTTAGACATGTTGCGTTACCACACCTTCACCGCCGGTGCTGGCTGGGGCTTTGACTACGGCACGGCTGAACAATCCAAAGAGATGTTTGAATATCTCAAAGGTTATTCACCGGTTCACAACGTGAAAAAAGACGTGGCTTATCCGGCAACTATGGTCACCACCGGCGACCACGATGACCGCGTTGTTCCGGCGCACAGCTTTAAGTTTGCTGCTGAGCTGCAGGCTAAAGCCGGCGGTACTAATCCGCAATTGATCCGCATTGAAACCAATGCCGGTCACGGTGCGGGCACGCCGGTATCAAAAACCATCGAACAAACCGCCGATACCTTTGGTTTTACGCTGTGGAACATGGGCGTGAAAGAAGTGGCGAAAGCGCAATAACGCTTTTAGTACTTTAAAAATAATCAGGCCGGCATTTGCCGGCCTTTTTTCGCCTGGAAATTGTCGCAGGTCCGCCTGGATCCGCGACTTGATGCTGTGCTTCCGGTGGTGCAGCCGTTACAATCGCCGCAATTTAAATCCGGGAGTTTATGATGGAAAATACCCTACAACCTGCAGTTGGTTCGCTGCGAACACGCATTCAAACCTTTGTTGAATTGCCGCGCTTTGGTCAGCTTATCCTGCTCCTCATTCTGCTCAATGCGGTGTTGCTTGGTATGGAAACTTCCACTGCGCTGATGGCGCAATATGGCAGCACGCTGTTATTGCTGGATAAGTTGTTGTTGGGCGTGTTTGTCGTCGAGTTAGTGCTCCGGATATTTGCCTACCGCGCGGCATTTTTTAAAGATCCCTGGAGTCTGTTTGATTTTGCCGTAGTGACGATTGCGTTGATCCCCGCTTCAGGCCCCTTAGCGGTGTTGCGGTCTTTGCGTGTGCTGCGGGTCTTGCGGGTGCTGTCGATGGTGCCATCAATGCGCCGGGTGGTGTCGGCGTTGCTGGGTTCTTTGCCCGGCTTGTCTTCTATCGCATTGGTGCTGGTGTTGATTTATTACGTCTTTGCCGTGATGGCCACCAAGATTTTTGGCGCCGCGTTTCCGGAATGGTTTGGCAGTATCGGCGCGTCTTTTTATACCCTGTTTCAGGTGATGACGCTGGAGAGCTGGTCGATGGGCATCGCGCGTCCGGTGATGGAGCAATTCCCTTATGCCTGGCTGTTTTTTGTACCTTTTATTCTGGTCGCGACTTTCACCATGCTGAACCTGTTTATCGCCATTATCGTCAACACCATGCAAACCTTCAGCGAGGAAGAACACGCGCTGGAACGTCAGCAGGATAAACAGGCAGAAGTGCAGGAACAACAGCAGCTGCACGCTGAGCTGAAGGCCATCCGGCAAGAGCTGCAGCAACTGCGTGTAGCGCTGAAGTCTGGCGATCACAGCGGTTCGACCGACTGAGTCCGGTTCTGACCAGACACCTCAAAAGGAGCACAGCGTGCTTTTAAAGGGGCGGGTAGCGTGACGCGTCACAATGCGACAATTTGTCGCAGTCAGTCGCACTGCAGTTTCCGTTAGACTGAAGTGAGTATCGTTGTGACATAAGCCTATGCGGCGGCGGGCTGCCGCCTGTTCGATGCTGGTTGTATCCATTGGGGTTGTTGAATGTCATGCTGAAGTGGCTTCGATTTGGCGATAAGCAATGCACTGCTGTAGTCATTTCGCTGCTGTTACATGTCGCTGTGCTTTTTGTCTTGTCACAAAATGTGCAACCATCAATAGCCACGCCAATGACCCCAGCAACGATGTCCGTCCAATTTATTACGGCTTCGGTATTGCCATCGTTACCTAAGCTCGCCCCCGTGCCGGGCACAGCTGTGCAGGTAACTGCAAAGGTAACAGCACAGGTAACAGCACAGGTAGCCCGGTCGCAACCTGCAACAGCTCCGGAGCTCCATCAACCAACGCCTGCAGCAAAGCCTGTACGGCCAATCGCCGCATTAAAGCCTGCGACAGCATCGAAGTTGGCGCTGCCTGAATCGCCCAAAGTTGCGCATCAACCGGAGCATGACAATAACACTCCCCAAGGTGCACAGACGCCGGTTCCGCGGACAATTACGCCGCAGGTTTCGGCAGCTGAAGCGCCGGCGGCAGTCATCACACTGAGTGCAGAATTGGCGGTGCGTTGTACGCATCGGCCAACCCCAGAGTATCCAGCGTCAGCGCGCCGGTTGCGGGAGTCGGGCCGCGTGGTGGTGAAAGTCTGGTTGAACGCAAATGGCAAGGTAGAACGTTCAGAGATAGCACAATCCAGCGGTTTTCCACGCCTGGACAATGCAGCGATTGCGACAGTAGAGCGCTGGCGTTGTAATTCTGCGACACGCAATGGTTTGGCGGTGCCGGCGATTGCACAGCAACTTTTTCATTTTGATTTAAACAATTAGCAAAAATTGCTGAGCTGAGCTTTTGCTGCACTCTGGGGCGGCGGCAAGCAATCTGCGGCAAGCAATCTACGGGGAGCACACCGCAGTCTCAGGGCACTCAAGTGCGACAATATGCCGCAGCTGCAGCGACACCGGCGCGCTTATAATTGCGCGCTCAATTTCTCCAGTCAGTGCACGTCGACTCAGAGGCTTTAATGAAACCCAAAAATAATGCGCTCGCAACTGTATTTCTGCCGTTCTCCCCACTGGCAATTGCTTTAACTTCAGCTTTATCCGCCTTTTCCGCCAATGCCCAAGAGCAGGTGCAACAGCTCCCGGTGATTGAAGTCAAAGGGACTATCGACGAGGTGGCTTTTGGCAACACCGTCAGCAAAGATCAAAACAACCAGCAGTTTGCCAGCGATGATACTGCCAAATTGCTGGAAAACACGCCGGGCCTGAGTTTTTATACCGGTGGTGGCGTGTCCAGCCTGCCGGCCATCAATGGCCTTGCCGATGACCGCTTAAAGATTTCGGTGGATGGCATGACCATCACGTCCGCTTGTCCGAATCACATGAACCCGGCACTGTCTTATATTGCACCGGTGGCGCTGAGTCATATCAATGTGTATGCCGGCGTTGTGCCGGTGAGCCAGGGCGGCGACAGCATCGGAGGCGCTATTCACGTGGTGTCGGCCGCGCCGGAGTTTGCCAAACCCGGTGAAGGTTATAAAACCTCTGGCAATCTGAGTGCTTATTATCGCGGCAATGGCGATGTCAAAGGCGCCAGCGTCCGCGCGAGCCTGGCGTCTGAAGATTTTAATTTAACTTATACCGGCAACACCGTGGATGCCGGCAATTATGAAGATGGCGATGGCAAAGTAGTGGGGGCCAGCCGCTATAAAGTGCGCAATCACGCTGTCAAACTGGCGCTAAAACAGGGTGATGACCTGTTTTCGCTCGATGTTGGCTGGCAGGATATTCCGCTGCAGGGTTTTCCAAATCAGGCAATGGACATGACCTACAACAAGAGTTTGTCATTCAATGCCGCTTATTCGGGCGAATTCAGCTGGGGTCTGCTGGAAACGCGTGCCTATCGCCAGAGCGTCCGCCATAAGATGGACATCCTGCCGGAAAAAGGCGGTCAGATGCCGATGGATACTGACGCTGCCGATCTCGGATATTCGCTGCTGGCGACGGCCGCGCTGAACAACACGCAAACCTTACGGCTCGGTCATGAGTTTCATCAATATACGTTAGATGACTGGTGGCCGGCGTTGGCGGATAGCTTTATGGGACCACATGATTTCTGGAACATTCGCGACGGCAAGCGCCAGCGTTTTGCCCTGTTTGCCGAGCTGGACAACAAACTGAATGAAAAGTTATCGGCGCAGCTCGGCGCCCGTGTTGAAAAAGTGCAGATGAATACCGGGGACGTGACCGGCTACCATAGTGCGGCTGATGGCAGTTATGGCGGCATGATGGGCGCAACGCCTTATGACGACAGCACCTACAAAACCGACGCCGATGCTTTTAATGCGCAGGATCATCATACCGATGATCTGAATCTGGATCTGACCGCCGCACTGCGCTATGTCAGAAACGAGACACAAACTTTTGACCTTGGATTGTCGCGAAAAACCCGCTCCCCCAATCTGCACGAGCGTTACACCTGGTCCAACGAAGCCATGATGGCGGGCCTGATGAACAACTGGTTTGGCGATTTAAATTCTTATGTCGGCAATATCCAGCTGGACCCGGAAGTGGCGTATAGCCTGCGGATGAGCGCAGACTGGCACGACGCTGGCGGTAAAGAGTGGCAGCTGAAAATCACGCCGTACTACACCATGGTGCAGGATTACATCAATGTGGAGCCCAACACCAACCCTAATCCTTACAATATGAGCATGCTGGTCGGCCGGCAGTCGCTGCGTTTTGTCAACGACGATGCCAAACTCTATGGCGTTGATGTTTCAGGCAGCAAAGCATTGGGGCAATGGGCTGGGGATTGGACAGCGCGCAGCACTATCGCTTATGTCAGAGGCAAGGCGGATGGTGGTGATAATCTTTATAACATCATGCCGCTGAATCTGCGGCTGGCGCTGGAGCATCGTCAGGGCGCATGGCGCAGTTCACTGGAAACCGAGATGGTGGCCAGTAAAGACCGTCTCAGCACCCTGCGGGCTGAACAGCAAACCGCTGGTTACGCGCTGGTTCATTTGCGCACCAGTGTCGATTTGTCCGCCACAGTCCGGCTGGACGCCGGGGTCGACAACCTGTTTGACCGCGCTTATCGCCTGCCGCTTGGCGGGCTGGAATACGCTTCCGCCGATATGATGATGGGCAAAGCCCCCTCAACCATGCGTGGTGCGGGCCGCTCGGTCAATGCAGGGATCTCGGTCGACTTCTGATCCCGCATTTAATATCGACCAACTATAAGCCCGCGTTTTAAGCGGGCTTCAGATTAATGACAAACCCCAGTTTTCTGGGGTTTGTGCTTTTCAGGAGCTGTGATTTCTTTGTAAATGCTGTTGGCTACCAGTTTTGATGCTGAGTTTTGAGAGTGTTGAATGTGTACAGACGATGGGTTTTAACGACGGGATTGTGCCTGTGATATGAGGTTTGAGGCTGAGTTTGGCTCAGGCTGCCAGCAGCAGTGCCATTTTCTTGATGTTTTGCGCAGCACCCGCTAACAGACATTGCATCTGGACTTTCTCCCGTCCTCTGAAGCGAGCATAGCGGTGGCCGTGGTGTTGTTTAGCGTCCGCGAAGCTGCGTTCCACGGTTTCTTTGCGCCTTTTGTAGACTTTCTTGCCCCATGTGCTTAAGCGGGTTTCATTGGCTGCCTCTTTGGCGGCTTCAAACACATGGCGGGTCACCACTTTGGTGTGGTTTTCACTTTTCGTGCAGCGGGTTCTGATGGGGCAATCCTTACACTTGTTGCGGTCGGATTTGTACTCCCGATACCCCGCACGATTGGTGGTGCTGTACTGCAGCAGCTCGCCTTGCGGGCAGCGGTAACAATCGTTGTCTTTATCGTAGTCAAACGCGCTTTTGCGTAATAAGTCTTTGCCTTTGTTGGGCCGCCGGTAGCCCATCACCGGTTCAATTTGTCGCTCTTTAATCAGGTGGCACAGCATCGCGGTGTTATAACCGGCGTCCAGCCCAACCGCGACTGGCTCGAATTTAAAACGCTGCAGTTGCCGGTCAAGCCTGGCGATGTAAGGTTGGCTGTCATGATGATTGCCGGGGGTGACGTGCGTGTCAGTGATAATGCCATGTCGCCCATCGACCGTGCGGTGGTCGAGGTAAAAAAAGCCCTGCGGCTTGCCTTCGCGCGTCATAAAACCACTGTCCGGGTCGGTGGTGCTGGCTTTTATTTCGCTGAGCTCACAGACGTCATCCTTGGGCGGCAGTGGCTTTTTTCCGGCGGTTTTGCGCTCCTCCTCAATCGCTGCGTTGAGCTGGTCGACGTAGGCCGAGGTACTGGCAGCCACTAACTTATTGATGGATTTATTCTTATTGGCACTGGCTTTTAAGTGGGTGCTGTCGGTGTAAAGCACGCGACCACCAATCAGCTTTTTGGCCATGGCCTGCTCGACAATCCGGTCAAAGACCCGCTGGAACACATCTGTGCCGTTAAAGCGGCGGATACGGTTCTGACTGAGCGTTGAAGCGTCTGGCACTTTATCGGTCAGCGCCAAACGCAAAAACCAGCGGTAAGCCACATTGACCTCAATCTCCTGCATCAGCCGGCGCTCACTAGGCACGCCAAACAGATAACCAAGCAGCATGATTTTGAACAACATCACCGGGTCAATCGCCGGTCGGCCATTGTCTTTGCTATACAAATCAGCGACTTCAGCGCGGATAAACTCAAAATCGATGGTGGCATCTACTTTACGAACCAAATGGTTTTTAGGAACCAGCTGTTCCAGTGTGACCATTTCAAGTTGATGTTGTTGCGGGGAAACGTCTTTGAGCATGAGGGTAGCTCCTGTTGGGACTCCCTCTATTAGATCAAAGGCCTGGATCTACGTCCAGGCCTTTGTCAGCAGTCTGAAGCCCGCGTTTTAAGCGGGCTTTTGCTTTTCAGCCAGGTTGGATCTGGGGACTGGCACTTTAGGATCTTCAGTTTCAACATCCTTCCGGCAACGCACTGTTACCAAAACGTCTACTGGCGATTTTTTCCCGCAGGCGGCATCATGAAAGCATCGTCGATGGATGCCGTATCTGGCACTAAGGTTTTGTCATGTTTCAAAGTGTGCGTCGCCCAGATCTGTTGGTGATTGTGCTGGCGGCGGCCGGGATTTTGATGGTGTCGATGGGCATCCGCCAGTCGTTTGGTTTGTTTGTAAGCCCCGATCAGCAGTTCAACCGGCATGGGCATTGCGGCTATCAGTTTTGCCATGGCGATTGCGCAGCTGAGCTGGGGCGCGGCGCAGCCGGTGGCTGGCGCTTTGGCCGACCGTTTTGGTGCCGGCCCGGTGTTGGTTGGTGGTTTGTTGTTACTGGCGGCTGGCTGTGCGCTGACGCCATTTGCCAGCGGTACTTTGGGGCTGGTGTTAAGCGTGGGGCTATTGACGGCGGTCGGTTCCGGCATCAGTGGTTTTTCGGTGTTAATTGGTGCGGCATCACAACGCCTGCCAGCCGAAGCGCGCGGCGCAGCCTCTGGTATCATCAACGCCGGCGGCTCTTTTGGTCAGTTTGTGTTTGCGCCATTGTCGCAAAAGCTCATTCAAAGCATCGGCTGGATGGGCGCGATGTGGGCCTTGGCGCTGGCGGCACTGGCGACTATTCCGCTGATTGCTAAATTCACCGGTGGCAGCGCCGCACCGGTTAAACACGCCGATGACAAAGACATGCGCCATGCCATTGGCGAAGCGCTGGGCGATCGCAGTTACGCTTTGTTAAGTTTTGGTTTTTTCACCTGTGGTTTTCACATCGCTTTTCTGGTGACGCATTTACCCGGTGAAGTCAGTTTATGTGGTTTGCCAGCTGATGTGGCCAGCTGGTCGTTAGCGATTATTGGCCTTGCCAATATTGCTGGTAGCTTATACGCCGGCGCTTGTGTGGCGAAATACCGCAGTAAATCGGTGCTGGCGGCGATGTATGGCAGCCGGGCTTTGTTAATTGCGGTGTATCTGTTGTTGCCTAAAACTGAATGGACTTTCTACATTTTTGCCGCAGGCCTTGGCTTCACCTGGCTGGCGACGGTGCCGCCTACTGCGGCGATAGTCGGCAAGTTATTTGGCACCCGTTATCTTGCCACTTTGTTTGGTATTGCGTTATTCGCCCATCAGATCGGCGGCTTTTTTGGCGCCTGGCTCGGTGGTATCGCGCTGACAGTGCAGGGTGATTACAGCTGGATGTGGTACGCCGACATGGCACTGGCCGCGGTAGCGGCACTGGCCAACCTGCCAATCAGGGAAGCGCCGGTGCAGCCTGCGGCTGTTGCCGGATAAAACTTCCGCATTGCTTTGAGCTGCAACAGAGACGGCCAGCGTGAAAAACGCCGGAGTCGCCACTGTTGCCGGTTATAGCAGTCTTGTCTGAACCTCCTGTTTCACACGATGATCTTCCGGTTTTATAACCTGGCACTTGCGGATATTGTATACAGTATTTAATCTCTGGTTGGGTTCACACCGGAGGACCGTCATGCAAGAGTGGCTGAACCGCATCATTTTTGATTACAGCAGTCCGCTGACGCGGCAGGGTAATGAACACAAGTTTGGTTATCGGGTGCACAAACCCGATGTGATGCCACACAGTCACTGGCATGGCCACATTGAAGTCAACTTTTTGTTTGATTGCTCAGCCGTATATCTGATGAATGGCCGCGCTGTGGCGATCCCGGCCGGACGCATGGTGCTGTTCTGGGCGTCGATCCCGCATCAGCTGACCAGCAGCAGCGGCGATGGTTACATGGTTAATATTTACATCCCGCTGCAGGCGTTTCAGCAGTGGAAGTTGCCGAGCGAATTTATTGGCGCGCTGCTGCGCGGCGAAGTGCTGGTGGCCGATTTGGCCCATGCCAGTGATGTGACGATGACGCAGTTGTGGGACCAGGATCTGGCGCTGAAGAACGAAGCCCTGACCGCTCAGGTGATCAGTGAAATTCGTGGCCGCATCCGGCGCATGGCGCTGGAAAGTTACCAGTGTCTGGGGACTGAAGACAAAGTGCAGCCGAAGGCGCAGAAAAATCCGGTGACCGGACTGTCGCATATCGACACGATGTTGCGTTACATCGCCGACCACTATGACCAGAAAGTCACTATCAGTGATGTGGCGGCCGCCACCGGCTTACATCCGAATTATGCGATGAAGCTGTTCCACCGCGTGATGAAAATTTCGATAAAACAATACATTAACCGTTTGCGCTTGCTGCATGCCCAGGCCTTGCTGGTCGACACTGAGCAAGGGGTGCTGACTATTGCGATTGAAGCCGGTTTTGGTTCGATCAGCCGGTTTTACGACATTTTCCAGCAGGAACTGAAAATGACACCACAGCAATATCGCGACCGTACGCAAAAGATCCGCGCCTGAGGCGCTGCAGGTGATTTTTCCGGAAGGGTTTTGTCGTTTGGCATAAGCCAGCGGCTGCTGCCTTGTAGTGCAATCAGCAATCCGGCCGTACTGGCGTTTTTAATAAGGAGTTTCCCTGATGACGCGAATTCCCATGCTGATTAGTTGTAGTTTATTGCTGCTGGCCTGTACCCGGCAGGAACCATTGCCAGCGGCAACTGGCAACAACAGCGAGCCCGTTGTCGCCACCGCGGCCGATATCAACAGCCTGGCTGACAGCCTGACCGATCGTTGGCAGCTGCAGCCGAATGGCATTCGCTGGCAGGTGAAAGATCAGCATCAGGATCATCTGGAATTCAGCGGTGAGCAGGTGTCGGCGATTATTTATTATGGTACTGACGCAAACGGCCAGCTGGTGCTAAGCCGCAAAGTCGTCTGGCCAACGCTGCGCACACTGCCAAATGATACCCATGCCAGCTTAATCCATACATTTGGCCCTGAGGTGTCGCCGCGTTTACGCCAAAACGGCGTGTTGCTTAACAAAGAACAGCCGGAACAAATCACCTACGATGGTTTACTGCAGATCCAAAGCCGGTTAAATGCCGGTTTGCAGTTGACCCGCACACTGGCGCCAAGCCCGACCGGTGCATTTATCGTGGAACAACAAAGTCTGAAAAACACCGGGGATACTGCACTGACGGTCAATGTCGATCCGTTACATTACAAGCTGCTGACTGACGCCAGCAAAGGCGTGGCTGGCAGTTACCATATTCAGGCGCGCAGTGATTTTGCCGGTGAGATCAGATTAGCGCCCGGCGAGGAAAAAAGCTGGCAGCTGAGTTTCAGTGCCGTGCCTGTAACGCAAACGACGGAGTTGAACCGCCGCAGCAGCAGCCGACGCGTTGCGTCAGCGTCAGCATTATGTGCAGTCGCTGCAGCAAAATCTGCAACTGGAAACGCCGGATCCGGTGCTGAACCAGATGTTTGCCTTTGCCAAACTCCGCGCGGCTGAAAGTATCTTCCGCACTCAGGGTGGCTTGTTACATGGCCCTGGCGGCGGACGGTATTATGCGGCGATCTGGGCCAATGATCAGGCCGAGTACGTCAATCCGTTTTTCCCGTTTCTGGGCGATGCCAACGGTAACGAGTCGGCGCGCAACAGCTTTGCCCACTTCGCCCGTTTTATGAATCCGGCCTTCAAACCGTTGCCATCGTCAATTATCGCCGAGGGGCTGGATATCTGGGATGGTGCCGGCGATCGCGGCGACTGCGCTATGGTGGCTTATGGCGCCAGCCGTTATGCACTGGCCAGTGGCGATCCGCAACAGGCGCGGCAGTTATTGCCGCTGATCGACTGGTGTCTGGCTTATAACCACCGGCAGAAAACCGCTGACGGTGTGATCGCTTCTGACAGCGATGAGCTGGAAAATCGTTTTCCGGCCGGCAAAGTCAATCTGAGTACCAATATGCTCGCGTTTGGTGCTTTGCAGTCTGCCGCTCGGTTATATCAGGCACTGGGCGATGCCGCCAAAGCCAACACACTGAACACCGAGGCCGGCCAGTTGCGCGCGGCGATGCTGAACTATTTTGCCGGCGAAGTTGAAGGGTATGACACCTGGCGCTATTACGCCGGCAATACCCGCTTACGGGCCTGGATCGCATTGCCGCTGGTGATGGGATTCAGCGAACAAAAAGCCGGCACGCTGGCGGCGCTGTTATCGCCGCAACTGTGGAGCGAAAATGGCATTTATACCGCATCCGGCGATAAAACTTTCTGGGACCGCGCAACGCTGTACGCCTTTCGTGGCATGTTTAACGCCGGCGCGACCGATACTGCGATGAAATATCTGAAGTATTACAGCCGCAAACGTTTATTGGGTGAGCATGTGCCTTTTGCCGTCGAAGCCTGGCCGGAAGGCGATCAGCGGCATTTATCGGCCGAAAGCGGCTTGTACGCCCGCGTGATCACTGAAGGTTTGTTTGGTATTGAACCAACCGGTTTTGACCGCTTTACCCTGGCGCCGCGTTTACCTGCCGGCTGGAATGGCATGTGCCTGCGGCACATTCGGGCTTTTGCCAGTAATTTTGACCTGTGCGTGACCCGCAGCACGGCAGCGGACAGCGCGCCATATCAGCTCATGCTGTCTGTCGGGGGGCAAAGTCCGCGTCAGATGCCATGGGATGGTGTCAGGGTGATAGAAATGCAGCTTTCGGCCAATTGACTGTGACCGCGGCACAGCGGGCAGATTTGCCTTACAGCACTGTCCGGTCCGGCGCGTAGGCCTGATAAAGCGGCAGCATGGCAGCGCCGAGCAGCATGGCGTCGGCGCCGAGGTTGCCCTGTTGCAGCCGGGGCGCCAGCAGACCCAGCGCTGGCCACTGCTGCATCCGGTGATTTATCTCAGCCAATAAAGCGGGCAGTTGCGTCGTAGCGTCCGCACTGTCAATAATCACCAGCGGAATATCCAGCAGTGCAATGGCGGCTTGTAGCCCTGTGCTAATTGCGCTGGCATCCGGTTGTTGCAGTAACAAATCCTGCTGATTAACGGGCAACACCGCCAGATGCGCGGCGTTGCCATGACGCCCACGCCAAAGCTGGCCGTTCAGCACCAGTCCCCCGGCCAGCAGTTGGTCCAGGTACAAATAAACAAAATCCGCCGCTGCTGGTTTGCCTAGCCACAACTCAGCTGCCGCTGCGGCAGAGCCATCATTTTCCGGATAAACCGGCCGTTGCAGCGCCGACTGTAACCCGGCAGCTAGGTCAACGCTTTGCCAGGCCTGTTGTAAAGCCCGCAGCTGCTGCGCCGTCAGTTGCGGGTATAAGCGGGCAGCAAACTGACTATTGCCGGCAAACCAGGGCATGGCGAGGCCAATACCACAGAGCCGCTCCTGTTGCGGCGTTGACAGCTGTGCCAATAACAACCGGGTTTGCTGTAATAAGGCGGGTTGGACGAGCTGAGGCAACCAGTCGCTTAACGGGCAGTGTTGGCGGCGCAGAATGTTGCCGCAGAAATCGACCAGCACCAGTTGTAATTGCGTACGTTGCAATTGAATACCGATACTGAACACCGCATCTGGCACCAGCTGATAAAACCGGGTCGGCTGACCCACGCCCAAGGTTTTTTTACCGCAGCTTTGCAGCAATCCGTCGCGACAAAGACTTGCGACAATCCGCGTCACCGCCTGCAACGACAAGCCGAGTTCCGTAGCCAGTTCCGGCCTTGAGACCTGACCGCGCCGGCGCACGGCACCCAGTAAAAGTCTGGCGTTCAGGTCACCGAGTGTGGCGGAATTTGCTGCTGTTCTCACCGGGTTTTTCCTTATGACCATCAAGCTGCAGAGACTGCTGGACATCATATCGCATCTGACTGATTCCGGAGCAAATTTGGCAGAAACTGGCGAAGACGGCCATACTGGGTAATACCCCAATAGCGAAACACCCGGTCAGGTGTTTTCCGGCAATTCTCAGGATAGAGGCAGATCACAATGAACTGGCAGAGTATCAGAGTCAAAAGCAGTATTCCGGTGGTGATGTTAGGCGTCAGCCTGCTCGCTGTGATGTTAATGTTCAGCAGTTTAATTGCCATGCAGCATAAAGCGCTGGAAGTACAGGCTGAGAAGTTTTTGCAGGCAATCTCATTGGTATTAAATGCCGACCGCGATATTTATCAGGCCAAACTTGCCACCACCCATCTGCTCAGTGGGGTTGGTGATGCCGCCATGGAGCGCAAAGATTTTGCCGACAATGCGGCGCAGGTGAAAGAACGTTTTGATCAGTATCTGAGTACTTTAAAAGCGTATCCCGATATCACCGGGCGTTTTTCCAGCTTCGACACGCAGTTTCAGCGTTGGCAACAAAGTGCCGTGACCTTGTTGGATAATCAGGATGCCGGGCAAAAAATTGCGTTGGCAGAGCAGGAACAAACTGAGTTTTCAGCACTGCGCGATGTGTTGGACAAGGCTGGTGAAGCAGCACTGGCGCGATCTGAACAAGAACAAAAAGAGCTTAATGCCAATATCACCACGACCAAAACCTGGGTGTATAGTCTGTCGTTATTACTGCTGGTGGTTGCCGGCTGGTTCAGTTATCAGGGGCCGAAAAAGCTGGCCGAACAAATTCGTACTTTATCTGCCCGCTTAAGTGACATCGCCAATGGTGACGGTGATTTAACTGCGCGGCTCCAGATCGATACCAAAGATGAAGTGGCCGATTTAGCACATGAATTCAATAACTTCATCGGTAAGCAATGTGACATGATCGCGGCCATTTTACGTCAGGCCAATCAACTCAGCCAGTTAACCGGGCATTTGTCGGAATCTGCCGACCGAACCAGTGCGATCACCCAGTCACTGAATACTGCGTCAGATTCGATTGTCAGTGCCGTGCATGAAATGGCGATGGCCAATAAAGAAATGGCGCAGGTGGCGACCGATACAGCGCAAGTTTCAGAGCAAGCCAAACGCAGTGCTGGTCAGGGCCTCGAAGTGGTCAAAGTAGTCAACAGCAGTATGCAGAACTTAACACGTGATGTGCATCAGGCGCTGGGGGCGGCCGAAGAGCTGGAGCAAAGCTCGTCGACCATTTCTTCTGTGCTGGAAGTCATTCGCAGTATTGCCGATCAGACCAACTTGTTGGCACTGAATGCAGCTATTGAAGCGGCACGTGCCGGCGAACATGGCCGTGGTTTTGCGGTAGTGGCGGATGAAGTCAGAACGCTGGCATCGCGCACCCAACAAAGTACCAATCATATTCAGCAAATGATTGAGCAATTGCATCTGCGCGTGACGGAGTCGCGTCAGGCGATTGGCAGCGGCAAAGACAATGCCGACCTGACAGTGAACAACTTCGCCCGTGCCGAGCAGGTTTTTCAGGACATTATGCAGTCCAGTCTGCAGGTGAATGACATGGCGGTTCGCACTGCAGCCGCAACGGAACAGCAGACTACAGTGTCAGATGAGATCAGTAAAAACCTGTATGCGCTGAATGATCAGGCGCTGGCGGCCGGTGATGTGGCGAAGCGCAATGACCAGTTATCGAACGAAATCAGTACCTTGTCACAGATGTTGTTTGGTCTGGTTGGTAAGTTTAAAGTCAGCTGAGACACTGGTTGCAGAGTAGGTAAAGGGCGCTTAACTGCGCCCTTGTTGTTTGTCAAACCAGCTGGCAAAACGGCCACTGACTTTACCGCTGCAGGCCCAGACCAACAGCGCACCCCAGGCGATAAACGATAACCCGGCCGGCACTGCGGCAATGGCGATATATTTCAGATGGGGCCGGTTAAAAAACGCCGCCAGGATCACGGGTAAAAACCAGACAAACAGTACCAGCGGAATTAGGGTGGCCCAGAACATTGGGCTGGCATTGCTGAAAGTTTGCATCATCTCGTTCATCAGTTTCTCCGGTTGGTCAGGGGGTTTGGCTGCTCTACGTTGTTGCGCAGCAGATGGGTATATTCTGCCCCGGTTGAACAGCAGTGGGGCAAAATAGTGATAAACGGCGGCAGATCAGGAAAAGCGGTGACTGAAGCCATTGTAATGGTACCGATGCGTTGACTAAACCACTTGCAGTTAACATTTATTTAATGTAATTTGAAAAGAACTTTAGTATCTAAAAAAGGAACTTAAGATGTTTCGTGTGTGGTCTAAAATGTTGTTGATTGGGGTTGCTGTACTCGCGTCGCAAGCGCATGCCGCCACCAATTTTTATGCGGTCGCCGGCGCGCAATACAGTCGTAGCGGTGAGCCATTTGATGTGAGCGGTGCAGGGTATCAGATTGGCAGCGGCTACGTGATCAACCGCGATTGGTCGGTAGAAATTAATGCTGAACAACTATTTGCAACCAAAAAGGATAATGAGATCGGGCAATCCCGGCTAAACAGTGGTGCGGTAACGCTGTCAGTTCTGGGCAAAACCAGTCTTGGTGTCGACGGCCTGTTCTTTTACCGGGCGGGGATCAGCAATGTTGACCATCAGGGTTATTATCATTTTGTCGCCTCTAAAAAGACTTTACCGGATGGCAGCAGCAAAACCACCATTGGTTACAACGAAGTCGACGACAAGTTAACGCATGCTTTGTTTGGCTTTGGTCTGGAGCAAAACTTCAGTATGCAGTGGTTTGGCCGGGCTGAAATCGTCCATTTGTTTAAGAAAAATAATTCACAGGCCGACACTTTCCGTCTGAGCCTGGGTTACCGCTTCTGAATGAACTGGTGAAATAGATACTGCTGCGGTAGGCTGGTATTTTCCTCCTGCAGCAGGATCGCCCGCATGAAAAATCTGCTTTCTGTCATCGCCTTTTTATTGGTCTGCTCCGGCTGTACGCCAGAACCGGATCGTGCGCCCAGCGCGGCGGCCAATGTCACAGTGCTGACCACGACTTTCACTATTCCTGGCCTGGATCGGCAACGAACAGTGCGGCTCTATCTGCCGCCGGGTTATAGCGCCAACGACACCCAGCGTTTTCCAGTGCTGTATATGCACGATGGTCAGAATTTGTTTGATAAAAGTACCGCATATGCCGGTGAATGGCAGGTCGACGAGATCCTGAATCAATTAGCGACGGCAGGTCAGCTGCAATTGATTGTGGTTGGCATCGACAATGGTGGCGAACACCGCATGACGGAACTGAATCCACTCGACCACGCTGAATTTGGCAAATCTGAGGCTGTGGCCTATCTGGCGCTCCTTCGCGATGTGGTCAAACCCTACATTGACCAGCATTACCGCACGCTGCCGGATGCCGCCAATACCGGCATCATGGGCAGCTCGATGGGCGGCTTATTCAGCCATTTTGCAGCGTTAGAGGCTGGCGACACCTTCAGTAAAATCGGGATTTTCTCGCCATCTTATTGGATCACCGACAGCGCCGTAACGCGGTATCAACAACAGCCGGTACCGGCCGGGGCGCGCTGGTATTTTTATGTCGGCGGCGATGAAGGCGGCGGCATGGCGGAGCAAGCGAAACAGGTTTATCAGGCTGTGGATACTTTGCCGGCCAGCCAGGGCCAACGCCAGTTTAATCTGGTGATGGATGCCCAACATAATGAAGCCGCCTGGGCGGCAGAATTTCGTCAGGCAGTGTTGTGGCTGTACGCAAAACCCTGATCTGTTACTGCAATAAGCGCCAGGTCAGCGGAAAGCGGAAGATCTGGCCTTCAGTTGCACCTTTAGCCGCCAGGACATACAACACCACAGTCACCAACCACAGCAGCGGCATCAGACTGATGCCAATAATGCTGATCCCCAACACGATATAAACCAGCAATACCGTAACGGCGAAATTCAGGCATTCTTTGGCGGTTTCTTTGACAAAAGCATCGTCACTTTTCAGCAGATAAACGGCTAATGGCGCTACAAAGGCGAAGAAAATGGCTGCGATATGGGTGATCGCGGCGATATTTTTACTGTCTTTATCCGGTGTATGCAGATTGTCCATGTGAGTCCTCTCCGTGGTTAATTTTTATTAAATCCAAACCAGACTACTGCAGCACTGGCCAGCTTGTAAACCGTTGTATCAGACCATGACACCAGTCCAGCTAAGTTGTTGCTTATTCGAGATAAATGTCATGTCGGTGCGTTATGTTGTCATTGTTATAGTAGAGCAACTGGTGATTGAACTTGGCACCCTGCAAACCAGGCGCCGGAGTGATTTGGTTGAACTGGTTGGGTTAAGTCCATCCGGCATTACCCGCTTGCTGTTGCCACTGGAGAAGATTGGACGGGTTGAAAAAGAGCGTAATCCGCGCGATGCTCGGGTGAGTCTGGTGATCTTGTCTGAAGCAATGTAATGTCAAAAAAACAGCGGGAGCAATAATGCCAATACCAGATATCGCCATCCCTTTATTACCCAGCCGGTCGATGGCTGACACTCTGCGTTTTTATCAGAAATTGGGTTTTGACGGTGAGATAGTCTCGCCACACGGTGACTATGCCATTCTTCAACGTGGTGCGCTGGAGATACATTTTTTCCTGCACACGGCGCTAAATCCGGCCGAATCAGCTTTTGGTTGTTATTGCCGGGTGCAGGATGTCGACAGTATTTATGCCGCTTTTTGTCAGGCTGCATTGCCAGAACATGGCATTCCGCGTCTTACGGCTCTGGACAACAAACCCTGGGGCATGCGCGAATTTGCTGTGATTGATGAGGACGGCAGTTTGCTGCGGATTGGGCAAGTGTTATAGCCGTTGACGACTTTGCCAGAGCCGTTGAAGACTCTGCTAGGCGGGGTATTCTCAGCGGTATTGCGACCAGCGCAGACCTAAATAAGACCAATCACTCAACTAAATATTTTGTTGCATTTTATCCGTCGTCTGTCCCAGATTTGACTGGGAATTTCATCATTGGCTCATATACTCGCCGCATGTTCGATGTGGAAATATGACCATGGATCTGACCCGTGCTGCCTGCAAAAACCCTGCGGCAACTTTTGTGCTGGTATGCCTGATTTTATTATTTGGCCTGCTGGCGGTATACAAACTGCCTATTCAGCTGTTGCCGGATTTAGACCGGCCGCAAATCTTTATCAATAATGGCTGGCGCGCGGCGGCGCCGCAGGAGATGGAAGCAACCATTATCGAGCCGCAGGAAAATACGCTGCGTAATGTGCCGGGTGTGGTCGAGATCCAAAGTAATGTCGGCCAGGGTTATGGCTCGATTTCGCTGACCTTTGAAGTCGGTCAGGATATGCAGCGCGCGATGCTGGATGTGATTAATGCGCTGAATCAGGCACCGCCGCGACCGCGCGAAGCGGCCGAGCCACAGATTAACGTCGGCAGCGGGCGCGGTAATGTCGCGTCGATTCTGATCAAACAAATGAACCCGCAAGCGGGTGATGATTTTGGTCCTTACCTGAAACTGATCCGCGATAACGTCGGGCCGAGGCTGCGCGCAATTCAAGGGGTCAGCAATGTGCAGCTGGCGTCGGATTTGCCGCGTGAACTGCATATCACTTTTGATCCTTACAAAATGGCTGCCCTCGGCATCGGCATTGAACAATTGCAAAGCAGTATCAGCCGCTCAGTGAATATGTCCGGTGGTTTTGCTGAAGTAGGCCGCCGGCAATATACAGTGCGGTTTGAAGGTCAGTTTGAACCGGCGGACTATGCCCGGATGATAGTGTCCTATAACCAGGGCCGGCCGGTATATTTGCAGGAAATTGCTGAGGTTGAACTGGGTTATCCGGAGATCAACGGCTTTACCAAACGAAATGGCCTGCCAGCGTATTATCTGACGCTGGAACGCGGCGAGAATTCTAATACCGTGGCCATTCTGGATGAAGTGAATAAAGCCATCGTCGAGCTGAACCGTGACATTCTGGTGCCGCAGCAACTGGAAATGGAACTGAGCTTTGACGCCGCCATCCATATCCGCCGTGCCATTGCGCTGGTCAATTCCAACCTGTGGCTGGGGGTCGCGCTGAGTTTGGGTATTCTGTACATCTTCTTACGTGGCTGGAAAGCGACATTGCTGATCGGCCTGACCATTCCGGTGTGTTTGCTGATAGCTTTTGTGGTGTTGCAGGCATTTGGTCGCAGCCTGAATGTGATTTCGCTGGCGGGTCTTGCCTTTGCTGTCGGTATGGTGCTGGATGCGGCGATTGTGGTACAGGAGAATATTGTCCGGCTAATGCAGCAGGGGCAGGCACTCAGTGCCGCGATCAAACTCGGTTGTCGCCAGGTTGGGGGGGCGTTATTGGCGTCGACCGCCACCACAGTCGCAATTTTCCTGCCGGTACTCTACATGCAAGGCGTCGAAGGCCAGCTGTTTTACGATTTGGCGCTGACGCTGGCGGTGTCGGTTTCCGCCTCGATGCTCGTCGCGCTGACACTGTTACCGGTCTGTACGATGTTGTGGTTTAAAGCGGCGGATATCAAACCTGATCCGTTGGCACGTACCTGGGCAGAAATTAGGCAGCAGTGTGATGCGGCTGACCAAAGGCAAAGCCCGCGCTATCGGCTGGTCACTGGCCTTAGTGCCAGGTGCCGTGTTGTTGATGATGTTGTTATTACCCAAAGCCGATTTCCTGCCACAGGCCAATGGCGACGGCATATTCACCGGTTTTAGTTTGCCACCGGGTGGCAATATCAAAGTGATGGAACAGGAAATTGGCCAGTTATTGGTGCAGCGGCTGAAGCCATATTACGAAGATAAAAAGTACCCGGCGATTAAAGGTTATAACCTCTCGATGTTTTCTGCCTTTAACGTGCTGTTTGTTTATCCGGAAGATCCGCGTTCAGTCAACGATATGCTGACGTTGCTGCGCACCGAGATCTTAAAAGACTTGCCGGATACCGAGTCCTTTAGTTTCCGCGCCAGTTTGCTGAATTTTGGTTTTAACTCTGGCCGCGAAATGTTCGTTGATTTTCAGGGGCCGGATACAGACTTTCTGATGGCGCAGGCTGCGGCGGCAAAAGCACTGATTGAACAAAAACTACCGGGTGCTAATGTGCAGGCTGAGCCGGGCTTACAACAAAACCAGCCGGAACTGCGCATTTTGCCGGATGAACATAATATTGCGCAGGCAGGCATTGACCGCTTTTCAGTGGCCACGGCAATTCGCGCTGTGACCGACGGCATTTATGTCGGTGAACAGTTTGATGGCAATGAGCGGATGGACATTATTCTGCGGGCGCCGGCCTGGGAGAATCCCGAGCAACTGCAAGCCACACCGGTTTTCACCCAACAAGCTGGTGTGCAGACGCTTGGTCAGTTGACGCAGATGCAGCGTACTGTTGGTCCGACCACTTTATTGCGGGTCAACGGTTTGCGTACGGTCAGTTTGCAGGTGTCGCCGCCAGCGACGATGGCACTGGAAGATGTCGTAAATGTGTTGCAGCAGGACATAGTGCAACCATTGCGCAGCAAGCATGGCAACGACATGACTGTGCAGTTCCGCGGCAGTGCCGATCGGCTGGAAAAAGCGATGAATTCAATGCTGGCGAACTTTGTTGTCGCAGTACTAATCCTGTTTTTACTGATGGCGGCGCTGTTTAAATCGGCGCGGGACAGTCTATTGGTGCTGTTGACGATGCCAATGGCCTTGGCTGGGTGGTGTGATTGGGCTGAAGTTGTTGAACCTGTTTGTGTTCCAGTCACTGGATTTACTGACGATGATTGGTTTTATCATCCTGCTTGGCCTGGTGGTTAATAACGCCATTTTGTTAGTTGAGCAGTATCGCCAGTCGTTGCAGCTTGGCATGGCGCAGCTGGAGGCGATTGAATTTGCTGTACAAATCCGGGCACGACCGATTTTGATGAGTACCTTGACCAGTATCTTTGGCATGTTGCCACTGGCGCTAATCCCGGGCGTGGGCACTGAGATTTACCGCGGTCTGGCCATTGTGATTGTCGGTGGTATGACTTTTAGTATGTTGTTCAGTCTGATTTTAGTGCCTGCGATGTTGCAGGCGTTACCGGCCAAACGCCGGGAAAAACCAATTTATGTTGCCGAGGTATCCCATGAAATTGCCTGAGAAAAAACTACTGCTAGGTCTGTTGTTTGGCGCAGTGCTGACGACGCCAGCACTGTCTGCACAGGAGCAGGCTGCAGCCCGCGTGGTCAGCACCGCTGCAGTGCGGACTATGCAAATAGCCCCGACCATGATGGTGTCCGGCCAGGTGCAAAGTAAGTATCAGTCGAATTTAAGTACCGGCGTCGATGGCCGGCTTGACTGGATCGCCGAACCAGGTCAGCAGGTGCAGGCCGGTGACGTGCTGGCCCGGCTGGATTTAAAACCTTTACAGTTGCGGGCTTCTGAGCTGCAGGCGCAATTAAAACGCGCCCAGATCCAGTCGTTGCGGCTGGACAAAGAACTGGCACGCCAGCGTAGTCTGCTCGGTAAAGCGCTGGTGTCGCAAACGCTGGTCGATCAAACGCAGGCCGAAGCCGATCTGGCACGGGCCGATATTGAACTGAGTCAGGCGTCATTGGCGCAATTACAGGATCAGCTGCAACGTGCTGAACTAAAAGCGCCGTTTGCCGGCGTGGTCAGCCAACGTTTTCATCAGATCGGTGAAGAGATCAGCCGCAGTGCGCCGTTGCTGCAACTGGTGAATCTGGAACAGCTGGAAGTGCGGGTGTATGCGCCGTTACAGTATGCGGCATATGTGCAGCCGGGCCAGCAAGTCAGTGTGTTTGATCAGCAAGGCCAGCGTTCACTGCAGGTGCAGTCGACGATCCCGGTGTCGGATAACCGTTCGCAGACCTTTGAACTGCGGCTGCAGGCCAAAGGCAACGGCTTTCAGGTCGGCCAACTGGTCAGTGTCGGCATTCCAACCGCGGTGGCACGCGACAGCCTGGTGATCCATCGTGACGCGCTGGTCCTGGCGCAGAAACAACATTCGGTGTTTAAGGTCGCCGCCAATAAAGCACAGCAGGTAAAAGTGGCGTTGGGCCAAGGTCAGGGCGAATGGCTGCAGGTTGAAGGTGAGCTCAGCAGCGGTGATCAGCTGGTGGTGCGTGGTGCGGATACGCTGAAGGATGGCGCCGCAGTGCGTGTGCTCAGTGAAGCAGAGTTTAAACTGGCCGGCAGTCGCGCCGGCGTGCAATAAAACCACATCATGTTTGCGTCACATGTTGGGCATCACATGCTGGGCGTGTGACGCCCAACAACGATAATGCTCCTTGATGCCAGATCGTTGGTAGCGGCAAGCGCAGCCCGCTAGCGTGGGCACCACGTGGCGTATATCTCCCGGGATGTCGCTATTGCACTGCGGGCACTTCAGGCGGTCCCCCCTCCCGCAAGCTATCGTCGCGGCCTAAATCACTCCGCACGGATGGCTGGATAGCTAACTGAATCTATTTGTTGCCACAGTCTGTTGCTGCGAGTTACGCGGCACTTTTTACCCGTTGATCTGCTGATCCGTGGATTTTTCTCCCACTTTTTCCCCCTTTTTTCCCACCTTGGCCGCAAGCCGCATTTTTATTGGATCTTATTCGATCGATCCAATGGGGTTTCGCCTTGACAATGCGGAATTTGCAGCCCTAAACTGTGACATTGTGGAAGATTGTGGGTCAGCGTGGATCTTCTACGGATCAAATAATAACCAAGTGGGATCAATTCATGTTTCGTGGGTCTTTTGCTCTGAGCCTGGACGACAAGGGTCGGTTGACGCTGCCAACGCGTTACCGTGACCTGTTGTTATCTGACGCCAGCGGCCAATTGATCTGTACGATTGACCATAAAGATCCCTGCTTGCTGCTCTATCCGTTGTCTGAATGGGAAGAAATTGAAGAGAAGCTGAAACGACTGTCGAGCTTCAACCCACAAGAACAACGCTTAAAACGGCTGTTATTGGGCCATGCCACCGATTGTGACATGGACAAAAACGGCCGCATTCTGCTTCCCGCCACGCTGCGCTCCCATGCGCACTTAAGCAAAGGCTTGCGCCTGGTGGGACAACTGAACAAATTTGAGATCTGGGATGAAGAGACCTGGCATCAGCGCGTGGCTGAAGACATGGCGGCTGAACAGGAACTTGCCCAGGCCGGTGATGCCGAGCTGTCAGAACGTTTAATGGATTTGTCCTTATGAGCCAGCCCGCACACATTTCAGTCTTGTTAACCGAGACCATCGAAGGCCTCGCCATTCGTCCGGATGGTATTTACGTCGACGGCACCTTTGGCAGGGGAGGGCATAGCCGGGTAGTGTTAAGCCAGCTGGGCCCGCAAGGCCGCTTGTTTGCCATTGACCGTGACCCGTCCGCCATTGCTGCCGCTGCCGCCGATGAATTTGCCAACGATGCACGTTTTCATATCAGTCATTGTGCCTTTGCTGATCTGGCCACTGTGGCTGCTGACCAGCAAATCACCGGTACAGTCGACGGGATTTTATTAGATTTAGGTGTGTCGTCACCGCAACTGGATGACGCCGAGCGCGGTTTTAGTTTTATGCGTGACGGTCCTTTAGATATGCGGATGGACCCAACCTCCGGTATTTCTGCTGCCGGCTGGCTGGCAAAAGCAGATGTTGAAGACATCACATTTGTACTGCGTGAATACGGTGAAGAGAAATTTGCCTGGAAAATTGCCAATGCAATTGTCGAAGCGCGCGCCACCGAACCTTTTACCCGCACCGCACAGCTGGCCGCATTGATCGCCCGGGTGGTGCCGAAAAGTTTTAAAGAGAAAAAACACCCGGCCACCCGCAGTTTTCAGGGCATCCGCATTTATATCAACAGCGAACTGGAACAGGTCAATCAAGCGCTGGAAGCGGCGCTGACAGTGTTAAAACCGGGCGGACGTCTGGCCGTGATTAGCTTCCATTCGCTGGAAGACCGGCTGGTCAAACAGTTTATGCGCAAACACAGTAAACCGGCGCAACTACCGAAAGGCATAGTGCTGACCGAAGCGCAAATGCGTCAGGATCTGGCACTGAAACTGATTGGTAAAGCCATGATGCCGTCTGATGCCGAGCTGGCTGCCAATCCACGTTCACGCAGTGCGGTACTGCGCGTTGCAGAGCGCATGGCGGCTGGTTCGTCAAAGGCTAAAGCATGAGTGCTATTCGGCTCAATCGTCTGATCTTGCAGGATTTAGCCCAGCACAAACTGGTGATCCTGCTGTTGATTGGCGCTATGGGGTCGGCACTGGCGGTGATTGAGCTGACCCATATGAACCGGCAGCTGACCATCAGTCAGGACAAATTATTTCAACAACGGGATGCGCTGGATATGGAATGGCGCAATTTATTGGTCGAACAGCGTGCTTTGTCTGAACATAGCCGCGTTGAAGAGCTGGCAAAGAAACAGCTGCTGATGGTTCGTCCGCTGGGACAGCAAGATATAGTGGTGGATGAACCATGAGAAAGAGCAACAGCCGTCAGGCAAAGAGCCGCAAACAACCCACTTTAATCAGCTGGCGTTTTGCTTTTGTCGTGCTGACATTGTCCACCGTATTTGTCGGATTAATTGCGCGCGCGGCTTATTTACAGGTGATTGAGCCGGACAAACTGATTGCAGAGGGCGACTTACGCTCATTGCGCGTCAAGTCTGACGACGTACTGCGCGGCATGATCACCGATCGCCATGGTGAAGAGCTGGCCGTCAGTGTGCCGGTTGAATCGATTTATGCCGACTCAAAAATGGTGATTGAAGCCGGAGCTAATAAAGATCAGCGTCGCTGGCACGCACTGGCTGAAATGCTGCAGGTAACGCCGGAAGAACTGACCAAGAAAATCGCCAGCGACAAGAAAAAACGTTACGTCTATCTGCAGCGTCAGGCCAGTCCTGCGACTGTGGACTACATCCGCAAACTCAAGGTGCCGGGTGTTTATTTCAAGCAGGAATCAAAACGTTATTACCCATCAGGTGAAGTGACCGCGCATGTTCTTGGTTTTACCAACGTTGACGATCACGGTGTGGAAGGCGTCGAGCGGCAGTTTGACAGTATTTTAAAAGGCACACCGGGTCGCAAGCTGGTGCGTAAAGATGCCAAAGGCCGCGAAATTGAAGTTCTGGAGCAGGAAGATGCGACAGCATCCCGCAATCTGCAGTTATCGATTGACCAGCGCATTCAGGCCGTCGCGTATCGCGAGCTGAAAAAAGCGGTGCTGACTTTCGGTGCTGCTTCAGGCTCGCTGGTGCTGGTTGATGTGCACACCGGTGAAGTGCTGGCGATGGTGAATAGCCCATCGTATAACCCGAATAACCGCAAGAATACTGCGGTACACCGCTTCCGTAACCGCGCCATCACCGACACTTTTGAGCCGGGTTCAACCATTAAGCCGTTGCCGGTGTTAGCGGCGCTGGAAAATGGCACTGCGAACATGAATACCGTCATTGCGACCGGTCACGGCACTATTATGGTCGGTGGCCGTCGGGTGCAGGATACCAACGGTTATGGCGATTTGGACCTGACCGGCATCATACGCAAGTCATCCAACATTGGCGTGACCCGCCTTGCACTTGGTATGCCGCATGAAGAGCTGCTGGACATGTATTACAACATGGGAATGGGGGCAGAAACCGGCTTAGGTCTGGTCGGCGAAAGTGCCGGTATGTTGCGTGAACGCGCGCGTTGGTCTGATCATGAACGCGCAACTTTATCCTTTGGTTACGGCTTGTCTGTGACTGCCGTACAACTGGCCAAAATGTATTCGGCGATCGCCAATGGTGGCGTAGTCCGTCCGCTCACGCTGTTAAAATCTGACCAGCCACCGGCCGGTAAACAAGTGGTTTCGGAACAATATGCCGACGCTATGGTTGAGATGCTGGAACAAGTGACAGAAAAAGGCGGCACAGCAACCAAAGCCAAAGTACCGGGTTACCGCGTTGGCGGTAAAACGGGGACGGCGAAAAAAGCCATCGCCGGTGGTTATGGCAACGACTATATCGGTTCATTCGCGGGGATTGGGCCAATCTCCAGCCCGCGTCTGGCCTGTGTGGTGATTATTAACGAACCCAGTGGTGATTATTATTATGGTGGTGAAGTGGCGGCTCCGGTGTTCAGCACTGTGATGGGTGCTGCGATGCAACTGCTGAATTTACCACCTGATGGCAATGACAGCCGTATTACCAAGGTGACCGGAGGTCCCGATGCAGGTTAACCGACTTCAGCGCTGGTTGACTCCGTTCAAAGCGACTGCCGCAGGGCAGTCGCTTTGTGCGTTAGAGAAGCTGCCAGAAATAACTGCCGCTGCAGATCTGCAGTACAATTCTAAACACTTGAATAATGGCGATATTTTTCTCGCACTACCCGGTGTCGGTGGTCATGGCAACCGCTATATTCGTCAGGCAATCAGTAGTGGCGCAGCGCTGATCCTGACCGATAGTCTGTTGGATAGCGACGCCAGTCTTGCACTGGAGCCGCAGGTTTGTGTCTGGCCGGATATGCTGACTGTGTTACCAGCGCTGGTCAGCAGTTTTTATCAGGATGCAGCACAGCGTCTGGAACTGATTGGCATCACCGGCACCAACGGCAAATCCAGTACAGCGATTTTTGTTAATCAGCTGTCTGACTTGCTTGGTAAGCCGGCTGCGGTGATTGGCACTTTGGGTTATGGCTCATATCAGACGTTAACGCCGTTACAAAACACTACACCTCATCTGGTTGATTTACATCGTATTTTTTATGGATTTTGCGAGCAAGGCCGTTTGCGCAGTGCAATGGAAGTGTCCTCGCATGCACTGGTTCAACAGCGTGTTGCCGGCCTGCAATTTAAAGTCGCGGTCTTTACTAATTTAAGCCGTGATCATCTGGACTATCACGGCACGATGGAAGCTTATGGTGCTGCCAAAGCACAGCTGTTTCGTGCTGAGCAGTGTCAGACTGCGGTGATTAATGTGTCTGACGACTTTGGCAAAACACTGGCCACTGCATGTGAAGTGCCGGTGCTGGCCTATGGCCGGCTGGCTGATTGCGCCGGTCATCCGCAATATTTGGGTTATGACCACCTGCGCTCAGACGGCAAAGGGTTTCATCTGCGCCTGCATAGCCATCTGGGCGATTTTGATTTACACATTCCGTTATTGGCTGAATTTAACGTGCAAAACGTGCTGGCCGCGGTTGGTGCGTTATTGCAGTGCGGCCACAAATTGTCTGCCATTGTTGATGCGGTGAAGAAACTTAAAGCGGTCGCCGGCCGGATGGAACTGTGGCATTTCCCAGATGATGTGGCGCTGGTGGTGGATTATGCCCATACGCCTGATGCACTGAAGCAAAGTTTGCAGGCGCTCAGACAACAAAGCCGTGGCCGCATCTGGTGTGTATTTGGCTGTGGTGGCGACCGTGACAAAGGCAAACGACCTTTAATGGGACAAATCGCCGAACAGCACGCGGATCATGTTATCATTACCGCCGACAACCCCCGCACTGAAGCTGTACTCGATATCTGTAAAGACATTGCTGCTGGTATGCAAACCGGCGCCAACTGCCAGATCGAACCTGATCGGGAATCCGCCATTAAACTGGCCCTGATCGAAGCCCACGCGCATGACATGATCCTGGTGGCCGGTAAAGGCCACGAGAGTTATCAGGTATTGGGAAACACGGTGCGGGATTATGACGAACGTAAATTTATCAATGATTTATTGGCGGAGATGAGCTGATGATCACTTTAATGGCCAGTGAAATAGCCAAGGCATTATCGGCCCGTCTGGTCGGTGCTGATGTTGCAATTAACAGCGTCAGTACGGACAGCCGGCACATCGCGCCGGGTGATTTATTTATTGCCCTGCAAGGGCCGAATTTTGACGGCCATAAGTTTGCCGAAGAAGTTGTGAATAAAGGAGCCTGTGCGCTGGTGGTGACCCGGCACCTGGATGTGCCGGTCCCACAATTTATTGTGGCCGATACCCGCATTGCGCTTGGCCAGCTGGGTGCACTGGTCAAAAGTAAGCTGCAGCTGAAAACGGTCGCAGTGACCGGCAGCGTTGGCAAAACCACGGTCAAAGAAATGATTGCAGCGATTTTATCGCGCATCGGCAACGTGCTGGCGACAGCCGGCAACTTTAATAATGAAATCGGCGTACCGCTGACTTTATTACGACTGAACGAAAGTCACAATTTTGCCGTGATGGAGCTTGGCGCCAATCACTTAGGTGAAATTGCTTATACCAGTTCGCTGGTCAAACCGGATGTGGCGATGATCACCATCGTCGCACCGGCGCATATCGAAGGCTTTGGCGATATTTTTGGCGTCGCCCGTGCCAAAGGCGAGATTTACAGCGGCCTGTCTGCCGGCGGCACCGCGATTCTGCCACTGGATTCTGAATACCACAGCTATTGGTTACCCAAAGTCCAGCATCTGAAGGTGCAGAGTTTTAGTGCCACCCAACTTGCTGATATTTATGCCGACAATATTGAACTGGACGCCGAAGGCTGTGCCGGTTTTGAGTTACATACGCCGCAAGGTCACTGTTTTGTCCAGCTGACGTTACCAGGCAAACACAATGTGCATAACGCCTTAGCGGCCACTGCCGCGGCGCTCGCGCTCGGTGCCAGTCTGACCGACGTGCAACTTGGCCTCGCCGCCATGCAGCCGGTCAAAGGCCGCATTAACGTTTATCAGCCAAAAACCGGTCTGCGTATTATCGACGATACCTACAATGCCAACGTGGAATCAGCCAAGGCAGCCATTGATTTATTGGCCTCCTATGGTGGTCAGCGTTACCTCGTCTTGGGCGATATGGGTGAGTTGGGCCCGGATGCACGGATCTACCATGAAGAAGTGGGGATCTATGCCAAACAGGCGGGAATTAACGGACTGTTCACCTTAGGTGTGTTGTCACAGAACGCCAGTGAGCAGTTCCATCAGCACGGCGCGCATTTCAGCTCGCGCGATCACTTGCTGAGCAAATTGTATGCTTTGTTAACAAACAAAGAAGAAGTATCCATTCTGGTCAAAGGCTCGCGCAGTGCCCGGATGGAATTAGTCGTTCAGGACTTGCTAGAAAGATGTCAGCAGGAGAAAAGCGCATGTTAGTCTGGTTAGCCGAGTTTCTGACTCAATATATCAATGCTTTTAACGTATTCAGCTATCTGACGTTTCGCGCCATTCTTGGCGTCCTGACGGCGTTATTGCTGAGCCTGTATTTCGGCCCGAAACTGATTGCCGCGCTGCAACGCCTGCAAATCGGCCAGACCGTACGCAATGACGGGCCGGAGAGTCATTTTTCTAAAAAAGGCACTCCGACTATGGGCGGTTTGCTGATTTTGGGCTCGATCGCGGTCAGTACCTTACTTTGGGCGGACCTCACCAACAAATATGTCTGGGTCGTGCTGTTTGTGCTGGTCGCTTACGGCTGGATTGGTTTTATCGACGATTATCGCAAAGTGATCCGCAAAGACCCTAAAGGCCTGATTGCGCGCTGGAAATATTTCTGGCAGTCAGTGTTTGCGCTGGTCACGGCGATATTTTTATATGCCACCGCCGAACGTCCGGCCGAAACGTCTTTACTGGTGCCTTTTGTCAAAGATGTATTGCCGCAGCTTGGGCTGTTTTTCCTTGTCACCACTTATTTTGTCATGGTCGGTTTCTCTAATGCTGTGAACCTGACCGATGGTTTGGACGGTCTTGCCATCGTACCGACGGTGATGGTAGCCGCGGCATTTGCCATCATCGCTTATGTCAGTGGTAACGCCGTCTTTGCTAACTATCTGCATATTCCACATTTACCGCTGACCTCAGAACTGGTGGTGGTCTGTACCAGTATCGTCGGCGCCGGCCTTGGCTTTTTATGGTTTAACACTTACCCGGCGCAAGTGTTTATGGGCGATGTTGGTTCATTGGCCTTAGGCGCATTACTGGGCGTGATCGCTGTGCTGGTGCGGCAAGAAATTGTGCTGATTGTGATGGGTGGTATTTTTGTCATCGAAACGATGTCGGTCATTTTGCAGGTCGGTTCTTACAAATTGCGCGGCCAGCGCATTTTCAGGATGGCGCCTATTCACCACCACTACGAATTAAAAGGCTGGCCGGAACCTCGCGTGATTGTGCGCTTCTGGATCCTGTCGATTATTTTTGTGCTGATTGGTTTAGCGACCTTAAAACTGCGTTAACGCAAAGGGAAATTCTCGCATGACAAAGCTGTTTCAGGGCAAAAGAGTAGCGGTAATTGGGCTTGGGGTGACCGGGCTTGCTACTGTGCGTTTTTTGCTGAAACAAGGCGTCAAGCCGGTACTGATGGATACCCGCTTAAAAGTAGCGGGCATCGAGACCATTCCGGCGGAAAAAGTCGATGGCATTTATTTTGGTGAACTGGACGCAAACCGGCTGGCACGAATGGATGTATTGCTGGTCAGCCCGGGTCTTGATACCAGCCATCCGGCGATCCGTTTTGCCACGGCGCAAGGCGCACAGCTGATGGGAGATGTAGAATTATTTGCCCTTTGCAATGAAAAACCAGTGGTGGCCGTGACAGGTTCAAACGGCAAATCGACGGTCACGACACTGACCGAACATATGCTGAATTGCAGCGGGATTAACGCCTTGGCCGCAGGAAACATTGGTTTGGCCGTGCTGGATGCGCTGGAAAGAGCAGACGCTAGAGTATATGTGCTGGAGCTTTCCAGTTTTCAGCTCGATACGACACACAGTTTAAAACTGCGTGCTGCTGCCAATCTGAATGTGACTGAAGATCATCTCGATCGCCACGGCACCATGGCCGCCTATACCGCAGCCAAACAACGGATTTTTCTGCATACTGATGTGGCAATCTACAACGCCGAAGACCCACTGACTCGTCCACTCGGATGCGCTGCGCCACAAATCGGCCTCAACCTGCAACAACCGCAGGATGGTTATGGTCTGGTACAACAGCAAGGGGAAACCTGGCTGCTGGTCGACGGCGCCGCTTTGTTGCCGGTAAACCAGATGTCGATGGTTGGCCGGCATAATCAATTTAATGCGCTGGCATCCTGTGCCTTAGCATTGGCGGTTGGTTGCAGCCGCGAGGCGCTGGTGCAGGCGTTAAAAACCTATCAGCCATTACCGCATCGTTGTGCTTTAGTGGCTGACCATGCAGGTGTGCGCTGGGTCAATGATTCCAAAGCGACAAATGTCGGCGCCACGCTGGCGGCAATAGCAGGTTTGCGGGCTGATGTGCCGGGCAAGTTAATTCTCATCGCCGGTGGCGACGGTAAAGGCGTGGATTTTACTGAATTATCAATTGTATTACGTCAACAGGTGGATCAAGTGATCACACTGGGGCGCGATGGCCCTGCGATTGCAGCATTAGTGCCTGGCAGCATCGAGGTTGCCGATTTGACAGCCGCGGTGAAACAGGCCGCAGCATTGGCCCGCAGCGGTGACATGGTGTTGTTATCGCCGGCTTGTGCCAGCCTCGATATGTTTAAAAACTACGAAGAACGCGGCCGTTTGTTCGCTGAAGCAGTGCAGCAGGTGATCAAATGAAAGCGTGGTTAGTCGAACAGGGCGATCAGTTAATCGAGCATTGGGTCGATTGGTGGCGCGCCGAAGATGGCGTCAGTTATGACCGGTTTTTCTTTACGCTGATGATCCTGTTACTCGGTATCGGTTTTGTTATGGTGACCAGCGCTTCAGTGCCAGTAGCAGAACGACTGTTTGGGGAACCGCTGCATTATGCTATTCGTCATCTGGTATACATCCTGATCGGTGTATTTTGTGCTTACCTCGCGCTGAATGTGCCGATAGAACGCTGGTTGCAGGGCAGTATGGTGCTGTTGGTGCTAGGGATCCTCGGGCTTATCGCCGTATTGGCATTTGGCCGCAACGTCAACGGCAGTACCCGCTGGCTGTATGTGGGTCCCATCGGGATCCAGGCGGCAGAACCGGCTAAATTATTCTTCTTTATCTACCTGTCGAGTTATCTGGTACGCCGGCATGAAGAGGTCATCGAAAATTTTAAAGGCTTTTTAAAGCCATTGTTGGTGCTGTTTGTATTTGCTGTGTTGCTGTTGATGCAGCCTGACCTTGGCACCGTGATTGTGATGTTCGGTACCAGCGTGGTGCTGTTATTTTTAGCCGGCGCCAAGTTGTGGCAGTTTTTTGGTTTGATCCTGACCGGTCTGGCGTCAATGGCGGTGCTGATTGTCTACAGCGAATATCGTTGGCGCCGGGTGACTGCGTTTTTGGATCCATGGGCCGACCCCTTTGGCAGCGGTTACCAGTTGACGCAATCTCTGATGGCGTTTGGCCGTGGCGGTTTGTCCGGTCAGGGCCTCGGCAATTCAGTGCAAAAGCTGGAGTATCTGCCCGAAGCACATACCGACTTTATTCTGGCCATTATTGCCGAAGAAACCGGTTTGCTCGGTGTCATCACTGTCGGTGGCTTGTTATTTCTAATGTTAGTGCGGGCGCTATGGATTGGTAAACGTGCGGTACAAAAAGGCATGAGTTTTCATGGTTTTCTGGCGTATTCCATCGCGATCTGGATAGGCTGTCAGACCTTCGTCAATATCGGCGTTGCAACAGGGGCGCTGCCGACTAAAGGCCTGACGCTGCCGTTTGTCAGTTCAGGCGGCAGTAGTCTGGTGGTTATGCTGGTGGCTGCTGCCATTGTGCTCAGAATTGATTTTGAAGTGCGCCTCAAAGGTAAACATGCGATCAGCGGAGGCGTTCATGCCTGAACTCGCCATGCCAGACGTTCCGGCGAATGCGCTCAGACCAACAGTGCTGATCATGGCCGGTGGCACCGGTGGTCATATTTTTCCGGCGCGCGCCGTGGCTGATGTGTTGGCTGCAGACGGCTGGGTCGTACATTGGCTCGGCACTGCGGATCGGATGGAAGCGCGCTTGGTGCCGGAGTTTGGTTACCCGCTGCACACGATCAGCGTCGCCGGACTGCGTGGCAAAGGCTGGCGTTCGTTGTTGCAGGCGCCATGGATGTTATGGCGCTCAATCATTCAGGCCAGATCGCTGGTTAAACAGTTACGCCCCAGTCTGGTGCTTGGGTTTGGCGGCTACGCCAGTGGTCCCGGCGGATTCGCGGCCTGGCTGGATGGCATTCCGCTGGTGATCCATGAGCAAAATGCCGTGGCAGGAACAACGAACAAACTGTTGGCGCGGATCGCCGATCAGGTGTTAGTTGCGTTCCCTCAAGCCTTTTCCAATCTGCCACAGCGAGTTGTGTTGGGAAATCCGGTACGCCAGGGGCTGATTGGATTAAATCCGCAGAATTATTTGCAGAAAAGCTTAAATATTTTGATCGTCGGTGGTAGTTTAGGAGCAAGGGTTTTTAATCAGGCATTACCGCCGATCCTGAAGCAGGCCGCGGCTTCTGGCCAGATCAACGTCCGTCATCAGACCGGGCAATATGAACTGGCGCAAACCGAATTGGCCTATGCGGCAAAACCGGCAAATCTTGAAGTGCAAGTCACTGCTTTTATTGACGATATGGCCGAAGCTTATGTTTGGGCTGATTTAGTGATTTGCCGTGCTGGTGCGCTGACGGTCAGTGAAGTTGCATGTGTCGGGGTGGCTGCATTGTTTGTTCCGCTGCCAACTGCGATAGATGACCACCAGACGGCGAATGCCAGTGTGTTGGTATCAAAGCAGGCTGCGTTGTTGCTGCCTCAGGCTGAGTTAAAACCGGAAATATTAGTGCCGCTGCTGCAAAGTTGGTTGTCAGACAAGACTCCACTGGCGCACATGGCACAACTGGCACGTTCTTGTGCCATCGACGATGCAGCCGAGCAGGTTGCAGTTGTTTGTCGACGTCTGACAGGTGTGAATTAATATGATAATGAAAACCATGCACCCGGAAAAAACTGCAATGCGTCGTGTTGATTGCATTCATTTTGTCGGGATTGGTGGTGCAGGGATGGGCGGTATAGCCGAAGTCCTGCTGAATGAAGGTTACAAAATTTCCGGCTCAGATTTGGGCCCGAATCCGGTGGTCGAACGCCTGACGTCATTAGGTGCTGAAATCAAGTTTGGTCATGCGGCGGAGAATATCCGTGGCGCCAGCGTGGTTGTGGTCTCCAGCGCAATCAAAACTGACAATCCGGAAGTGAATGCGGCATTGGAACAACGCATCCCGGTGGTGCGCCGAGCACAGATGCTGGCCGAACTGATGCGGTATCGTCATGGCATTGCCATCGCCGGGACCCATGGCAAAACGACAACAACCAGTCTGGTATCCTCAATTTTCGCTGAAGCCGGTGCAGATCCGACTTTTGTTATTGGTGGTTTACTCAATTCAGCCGGCACCAATGCACGCTTAGGTACCGGTCGTTATCTGATTGCTGAAGCCGATGAAAGTGATGCATCTTTCCTGCATCTGCAGCCAATGGCTGCGATCATCACCAATATAGAACCAGATCATATGGAAACCTATCAGGGCGATTTCGAGAAAATGAAATCAACCTATCTGGAATTTTGCCACAACCTGCCATTTTATGGCGCTGTAGTGTTGTGTATTGATGACCCGGTGTTGCGTGAACTGATGCCGCGGATTGGCCGCACTGTGATCACTTATGGCTTTAGCGATGATGCGGACTATCGCATCAGCGATTTCAGTCAAGCCGGCACCAGGACCCATTTTGTCGTAACAGATCCGGCCAAACAGAGCCGTAGTATCGAGTTGAACCTGGCAGGCCGGCATAACGCATTAAACGCGACCGCTGCTTTTGCCATGGCGCAGGATGAAGGGGTGGCCGAAGCGGCCATCTTAGCTGCATTCAGTAAATTTGAAGGCATTGGTCGTCGCTTTCAGCAATATGGTGAGTTTGACACCGGCCGTGGCAAAGTGTTGCTGGTCGATGACTATGGCCATCACCCAAGCGAAGTGGCAGCGACTGTTGCTGCCGCGCGCAATGCCTGGCCAACACGCCGCTTAGTGATGGCTTATCAGCCACACCGTTATACACGTACCCGCGATTTATACGAAGATTTTGCCAAGGTGCTGTCGACAGTCGACAGCCTGTTGTTACTTGAAGTCTATAGTGCCGGTGAAACGGCCATTGCTGGCGCCGACAGCCGCAGTTTATGCCGCAGTATCCGGGCCCGTGGCCAGCTGGACCCTATCTATGTCGCAACGCCAGCCGATTTACCGGCAGCGTTAGCGGATGTGTTACAGGATGGCGATGTGCTGATGACGCAAGGCGCCGGCAATATCGGTGCACTGGCCAAACAGCTGGCGGCGCAGCAACTGAATATCGAATTGATGAAACAAAGTGCCGGGAGAGCATCATGAGCAGTAAATTTGGCAAAGTCGCCGTGATGTTTGGTGGCACTTCAGCTGAACGGGAAGTGTCGTTAAAGTCTGGTGCTGCTGTGCTCAAAGCATTACAGGCACAAGGCATTGATGCCCATGCTTTTGATCCAAAGGACCAACCGCTCAGCTCGCTGGAAACTCTGGCTTTTGACCGCGTGTTTATTGTATTGCACGGCCGGGGTGGTGAAGACGGTACCATGCAGGGCGCGCTGCAATTGCATGATATGCCGTACACCGGTTCAGGTGTGCTGGGTTCTGCATTGGCAATGGACAAAATCCGCTGCAAATTTCTGTTTAGTGCGCATGGTTTACCAACAGCGCCATTTCGCGTGGCGCAAAAAGGCGAGAACATTGATTACGCCGCAATGCTGGCAGAGCTCAATGGCAAAGTGATGGTCAAACCGGCCAATGAAGGTTCCAGTATCGGTATGTCTGCGGCTATGACCGCTGCAGAGCTGGAACAGGCGTTAGCGCTGGCGTTTGAATATGATGACGCAGTGCTTGTCGAGCAGTGGATCAACGGCCGGGAATTTACTGTATCGATGCTGGACGGTCAGGCGCTGCCGGTGATTGAAATGCGCACGCCGCGTGCTTTTTATGATTACGAAGCCAAATATCAATCGAACAGTACCGAATATCTGTGTCCGGCACCAATTAGCGCTGAACAAACCGCCAGTTTGCAACAATCTGCGATGGCTGCTTTTAAAGCTGTGGGTGCCAGTGGCTGGGGCCGCGTCGATGCGATGCTGGACAGCGACGGCCAGTTCCGTTTGCTGGAAGTGAATACGGTGCCGGGCATGACTGAAAAATCGCTGGTGCCGATGGCTGCGCGTGCGGCGGGTTACAGCTTTGAGCAGCTGGTGGCAAAAATATTAGAGCAGGCGCTATGAGTGCATTGCGTCAGAGCCAGAAAACGCCTTACACCCCGGCATTTGTCGGTGGCGTGGTGTTTTTCCTCTGCGCATTGGCCTTAGTCATTTGGTTTGGGATTAAGGTCAGTCACTGGGCACAGCACCAGCAGACCGCACCAATCAAACAAGTGAAACTCTATGGCGATTTTGGCCACATCCAGCCAGGGCAGCTGCATAGCAAATTGCAGCAGCATCTGGTTGGTAACTATTTCAAACTGGATGTCGACGAAATCGCCGCCTTTTTACAGCAACAGCCATGGGTGCATCAGGTCGCTGTGCGCAAGCAGTGGCCCGGAACTTTGGTGGTAGTGGTCACTGAGCACAGTCCGGTGGCGATCTGGAACAAAGACTATCTGCTGAACAAACGCGGCGAAGTGTTCCGCGCACCGCTGGAACAACTACAGGCGGCTTTGCCAAAACTGTTTGGTCCGGAAGGCGCAGAGCAGGACGCACTGAGTATGTACGGTAAAGTGCAGGCACTGTTGGCGTTACACCAGTTTGATGCGGCTGGTCTTTCGGTCACCGAGCGTTTTGCCTGGGAAGTGCAGCTCAGTAATGGCATCGCACTGAAATTAGGCCGCGAAGATACATTAAAACGGGTACAGCGATTTATCGACCTGTATCCGGTGGTGGTAAAACATAAACCGGAAGCGATAGTACAAGTCGATTTACGGTATGACACAGGATTGGCGGTGCAGTACGCGCCTCCGGTGATAACGGAAAAGAGAAAAGCATGACCAAGTCGTTAGATCGGGATCTGATTGTTGGCTTAGATATCGGCACCTCGCAAATTAAAGCCGTCGTCGGTGAGATCACCGCAGATAACCAGCTGGCGATTGTTGGCGTCGGAACCCACATTGCCCGCGGGATGGATAAAGGTGGTGTCAACGACCTGAATCTGGTGGTGCAGTCAGTGCAACGCGCCATTGATGAAGCCGAACTGATGGCCGATTGTCGGGTATCGTCAGTGTATTTAGGCATTACCGGCAAACATATCCGTTGTCAGAACGAAAGTGGTATGGTGCCGATCAACGACACAGAAGTAACGGCTGAAGATGTAGCGAATGTGATCCACGCCGCAAAATCGGTGCCGATTTCAGCAGAACGCCGTTTGTTACATGTGTTGCCGCAGGAATTTTCGGTCGACATGCAGGAAGGTATCAAAAGCCCGATTGGTATGTCCGGCGTACGGATGGAAGCGAAAGCGCACATCATCACTTGCGCCAACGATATGGCGAAGAATATTGAAAAATGTGTCGAGCGCTGCAGTTTACATGTTGATCAGCTGATATTCAGCTCGCTGGCGTCAAGCTTTGCCATCCTGACTGAAGACGAAAAAGAATTAGGCGTCTGTGTGGTCGATATGGGCGGCGGGACTATCGATATTTCGATTTATACCAATGGCGCACTGCGCCACACCGCGGTGATCCCGGTGGCCGGTAATCAGGTCACCAGTGACATCGCCAAGATCTTCCGCACACCGATTGGTCATGCCGAAGATATTAAAATTCAGTATGCCTGTGCGCTGCGCAGCATGGTGGGTAAAGAAGAAAACATTGAAGTGCCAAGTGTGGGCGGTCGTCCGGCCCGCAGCATGTCACGCCACACGCTGGCTGAAGTAGTGGAGCCGCGTTATCAGGAATTGTTTGAACTGGTGGTGGAAGAGATCCGCGCCAGTGGTCTGGAAGAGCAAATCGCCGCTGGCGTGGTGTTGACCGGTGGCACCGCCAAGATGGAAGGTGCGGTTGAATTTGCCGAAGATATTTTCCAGATGCCGGTGCGGCTGGGTTTCCCGGTCAATATTACCGGTTTGACCGAGTATGTAAACGACCCGGCTTATGCCAGTGTGGTCGGTCTGTTATTGTATGGCAAAGATGCACGTGCCCAGCAGAAAAAAGCAGTGGCGGCACGGGAGTCGGTTGGCGGTTTTGTGAAAAAACTGACCAGCTGGTTTAAAGGCGAGTTTTGAGTAAGCGTAAAACGGAGAGAGCAACATGTTTGAGTTAATGGAAAACCACAGCGAAGAAGCTGTCATCAAAGTGGTTGGCGTCGGTGGCGGTGGCGGTAACGCTGTCGAATACATGGTTGCCAGCAACATTGAAGGGGTGGAATTTATTGCCGCCAATACGGACGCGCAGGCACTGCGTAATTCGTCCGCAAATGTCACGCTGCAATTGGGCGCTAATGTCACCAAAGGTTTAGGTGCCGGTGCAAACCCGGATGTTGGTCGTCGTTCGGCTGAAGAAGACCGTGACACTATCAAAAAGACCATCATGGGCGCGGATATGGTATTTATCGCTGCCGGTATGGGCGGTGGTACAGGTACTGGTGCAGCGCCAATCGTCGCACAAGTAGCTAAAGAGCTGGGTATTTTGACTGTTGCTGTCGTGACCAAGCCATTCCCGTTTGAAGGCAAAAAACGCTCAAACTATGCGGACGAAGGCATCAATGAACTGGCGAAACATGTCGATTCTTTGATCACAATTCCAAACGATAAATTATTAAAAGTTCTTGGCAAAGGCACTAGCCTGCTCGATGCATTTAAAGCGGCCAATAACGTGCTGCTGGGCGCAGTGCAGGGTATTGCAGAACTGATCACTCGCCCTGGCCTCATCAACGTCGACTTCGCCGACGTGCGTACTGTGATGTCAGAAATGGGTACTGCGATGATGGGTACTGGCCGCGCAACAGGTCCTGACCGTGCTGAAGAAGCGGCAGAACAGGCGATTTCCAGCCCACTGCTGGAAGATATCGACCTGTCAGGTGCTAAAGGTATTCTGGTTAACATCACTGCGGGTTTAGATCTGACCATTGAAGAATTTGAGATTGTTGGTAATGCAGTCAAAGCTTTTGCATCTGAGAATGCGACTGTTGTGGTTGGTGCGGTCATCGATCCTGAAATGTCAGATGAGCTGCGCGTGACTGTCGTTGCAACCGGTATCGGTGCAGAGCGTCGTCCGGATATCAGCCTGGTGCATGGTCATCACCGTGCCGAGCCTGTGCGTGGTGGTTACAGCGCTGGTACGCCTGCGGGCTATGGTCATGGCGGTAGCGTATATGGCCACGCCGGCAACACGGCCCGTGAAATGCGCGATGCGCAGCCAGCAATGGCGGCAGTGGAAGCGCCACAAAGCAAGCCACAGGCCGATAATAAAGCCAATATTGATATTTTCGACATTCCGGCGTTCCTGCGCAAGCAAGCCGATTAATCGAAAAAATCGCTGGATTTAAGCTGAAACTTTCAGCTTTAAAGCTAGTCTGAAGTCGGACCTGTAGCATTGGCAAGTTTGTTAACATATGCTATGCTTCGCCGCCGTTTGGGATTGTTCAGTTTTTGAACAGGAAAAAATGATGATTAAACAACGTACTATCACGAAGACCATCAGCTCCATTGGAGTGGGTTTACACAAAGGCGAAAAGGTTACGCTTACTCTCCGACCTGCGCCTGACAACACAGGAATTGTGTTCCGTCGTGTCGATCTGAATCCGGTGGTCGACTTTAAAGTCGCACCAGAACTGGTGGGTGACACAGTGATGTGTACCTGTCTGATTAATCCTCAGGGCGTCCGGTTATCGACGACTGAACACCTGATGGCGGCGATCGCCGGCCTCGGTATTGATAACCTCGTTGTTGAGGTGGATTCCGCCGAAATTCCAATCATGGACGGCAGCGCCAATCCATTCGTTTATCTGTTACTTGAAGCCGGTGTTTCTGAACAGAAACTGGCGAAAAAATTTATCCGTATTAAGAAAACCGTGCGGGTTGAAGATGGCGACAAATGGGCAGAATTCAAACCACACCATGGGTTCCGTATCGATTTTGCCATTGACTTTGACCACCCGGTCATAGCTGAAACCCGTCAGCATATGAAAGTTGATTTCTCTGCTGCCGGTTTTATCAAAGATATCAGCCGCGCCCGGACTTTTGGTTTCCTGCAGGATATTGAATATCTGCGGGCGAATAATCTGGCTTTAGGCGGCAGTTTTGATAATGCAGTGGTACTGGACGAGTTCCGTGTGCTGAATCAGGACGGCCTGCGCTACGACGACGAATTTATCAAACACAAAATCCTCGATGCGATTGGCGATTTATATATGGCCGGTTACAGCATTCTCGGTGAGTTCAAAGCCTATAAGACCGGGCATGCGCTGAACAATCAGTTGTTGTGCGCGGTTTTAGCGGATCAGGAAAACTGGGAGTTTGTCACCTTCGACAAACCGGCGCAGTTACCGATTTCTTATCTGGCACCGCAACTGGCGTAAACCGGACAGACATTTCAGCAAAAAGGCGACTTCGGTCGCCTTTTGTTTGTGATGAAAGTCAGCTTATCAGGATTTTTTACCGGCCTGTGCGAGAGCTGCCAGCTTACGTAATTTATCGGCCAGTACCGGGTCAGCATTCTCGGCGCTCGCTAACAAATAACCTGCTGCTTGTTCACTGATTTGACGCGCTGCCGGCTGGTCTGCCGCTGCAGGGGCCAAAGTCTGATAACGTAAATCCAGATTCGGATTGACCTCAATATCAATGCCCATACATTCAGGCAGGACATTCTGGCGGAATTTCGTTAGAATATCGCCGTTCTGCATTTTGAGGCTCATTGCCCAGCTCGCAGAGCTGCACATAATTTGTACCCGGCCGGCCTGAACCCGGTTTACCTTACAGAAAGTAAGCTTTTCCAGTTGCAGAATCTGCATTAATTCGGTATTAAGGTGTCGCACTATATCTGCTTGCTGTTGCCCCTGATACACAGGGTTTTGTTGCAACAGCGTCATCAGGTCGACAGGTTTGCGCGAATAGCGGGCCATAACAAAAACACAGAAACTGAGGTCCCATGAGTCTAACAGTTTTTCCGGATGACCGACATCACAGCGGTCGTTTTGGAACCACCGCCAGCCAGCGGCTGGTCAGTGCGGCTTTGCTGTTTTGTATTGCTGTGGGTGCAGGTGTGGCTTTAGGCCGGATCTGGACAGACCCGACAACTTACCCGCTGAATCCTCTGCCAGGGGCTGCCGGAGAAAACGCCGAAGTATTGGCGATCCGGCAACAAGCCGAGCATCAAATCGCCGCATTAACTGCAAAAGTAGCCTCATTACAAGCGCAGGTGAATCGGCTGAATATGGTTGGGGAACGCTTGATCGATGCTGCGGATCTTTCGGTGGAACAGTTTAATCTGCGTCAGCCACCACCGATGGGCGGGCCGGCGCAGACCACCAGTACCCAGGGTTTGTTCGAAGTCACCGAGATGCTGCAACGGATGTCGGAACTGGAACAGGATCTGGTACATGAACAATCCCGCTTCAGTTTGCTTGAATCTCTCGATCTGAATCACCATATTGGATTAAACAGTCAGCTGTCTGGCCGACCGGTGCTTGCTGGTTATTTATCATCGGCTTTTGGTGTGCGGACTGATCCATTTACCGGCGAACCTGCCATTCACCAGGGCGTTGATTTTGCCGGTGAAGAGGGCAGTGCCGTTATAGCGACGGCTGGTGGCATCGTGACCTGGGCTGGCGAACGTTTTGGTTATGGCCGGATGGTGGAAATTGAACATGCCGGCGGCTATCGCACCCGGTATGCGCATGCAAAAGCGGTAAATGTTCAGATTGGCCAGTTGGTCGACAAAGGGCAACAGGTGGCTACATTGGGCAACACCGGCCGCTCAACCGGTCCGCATGTGCACTACGAAGTGCTCAGAAATGGTAAACAAATGAATCCGCAGGCTTTCATCGGCCCGCTAAATAACAGACTATATGGCTCTGCCAGGACCGCGCTGCGGTCTCAACATTAAAATAGTGGTACCAGGACAATGTTAGGAAAGCTTTTTACCAAATTAGTTGGTAGCCGGAACGATCGTTATCTGAAAAAACTGCGCAAAACAGTGGATCAGATTAATGCAATGGAAAGCCAGTTTGCCGCTTTGTCTGATGCTGAACTGCAGCAGAAAACCGCGGATTTTAAACAACGGTTTACCGATGGTATCTCGCTTGATGATTTACTGCCTGAAGCCTTTGCCACAGTCCGTGAAGCCAGTAAACGTGTGTTTGGCATGCGCCACTTTGACGTTCAGCTGATTGGCGGTATCGTGCTGCACCAGGGCAAAATTTCTGAAATGCGCACCGGTGAAGGTAAAACGCTGACAGCAACCTTGCCAGCCTATCTGAACGCACTGAGCGGCCGGGCTGTGCACGTGATTACCGTAAACGACTATCTGGCTCGTCGCGATGCCGCGACCAATGAGCCGCTGTTTAATTTCCTCGGTTTGACCGTCGGTGTGAACGTGCCTGGCATGCAGCATATGGAAAAGCAGCAGGCCTATAACGCAGATATCACTTATGGTACCAACAACGAATTTGGTTTTGACTACCTGCGCGACAATATGGCATTCAGCATGCCGGACCGCGTGCAACGTGATTTGGCTTATGCCGTCATCGATGAAGTCGACTCCATTCTGATTGACGAAGCCCGTACGCCGCTGATCATTTCAGGACAGGCCGAAGACAGCTCAGAGCTGTACCGCCAGATTGACCAGGTGGTGCCGATGCTGCAGCGTCAGGATAAAGAAGACGAAGAAGGCGAAATGGGCGATGGTCACTACACCATCGACGAAAAAGCCAAGCAGATTTACCTGACTGAACGCGGTCAGATCCGCGTCGAAGAAATTCTGGTCGAGCGTGGCTTGATGCAGGCGGGCGATTCATTGTATTCAGCGACAAATATCACGTTGTTGCACCATGTGTATGCCGGTCTGCGTGCGCATAACCTGTTTAAGAAAGACGTCGATTATGTGATTAAAGAAAATCAAATCGTTATCGTCGACGAACATACCGGCCGCACCATGGAAGGCCGTCGTTGGTCTGAAGGTCTGCATCAGGCAATTGAAGCCAAAGAAGGTGTGCGGATCCAGAACGAGAACCAGACACTGGCCTCAATCACCTTCCAGAACTATTTCCGTCTGTACGACAAACTGGCCGGCATGACTGGTACTGCCGATACAGAAGCTTTTGAATTCCAGACGATTTATGGTCTGGAAACCATCGTTGTACCAACCAACAGACCGATGGTCCGTAAAGATATGCCGGATCTGGTGTATCTGACTGCGGAAGAGAAATATCAGGCGATTATCAAAGATATTGAACAGACCCGCGCTGCAGCACGGCCGGTACTGGTCGGTACCGCCTCGATTGAAAGTTCAGAATACCTGTCGACTTTGTTGCACAAAGACAAGATCCCGCATCAGGTGCTGAACGCCAAATTCCACGCCAATGAAGCCCAGATCATTGCTGAAGCCGGTCGTCCCGGCACTGTGACTATCGCCACCAACATGGCAGGTCGTGGTACCGACATCGTGCTGGGTGGTAACTGGCAGTCTGATGTTGCGAAGCTCGACAATCCATCAGAAGAGCAAATTGCGACATTAAAAGCAGAATGGCAACAACGTCACGACGCGGTGATCGCTGCGGGTGGTTTACATATCATCGGTACTGAACGGCATGAATCGCGCCGGATTGATAATCAGCTGCGTGGTCGCGCTGGTCGTCAGGGTGACGCTGGCTCCAGCCGTTTTTATCTGGCTTTGGATGATGCGTTAATGCGTATTTTCGCTTCAGACCGCATGGCCGGCATGATGCGCAAACTCGGGATGGAACCCGGCGAAGCCATTGAGCACCCGCTGGTCAGCCGTGCTATTGAAAACGCCCAGCGTAAAGTCGAAGCGCGTAACTTCGATATCCGTAAGCAACTGCTTGAATTTGATGACGTGGCTAACGACCAACGGAAAGTAGTGTACGAGCAGCGCAACGAATTGCTGGCTGCTGATGATATTACCGAAACAATTGCTGCCGTGCGGCAAGATGTGGTTGAGACGGTGATGAACCAGTATATCCCACCACAGTCTTTAGACGAAATGTGGGATATTCCGGGTCTGGAAGCGCGGTTCCGCAAAGACTTTGGCATCGACATGCCGATTGCAAAATGGCTGGCTGACGACAACAAACTGTTTGAAGAAAAGCTGCGTGAGCGCATTCAGGATGTTGTAGAAAAAACTTATCAGCTCAAAGAAGAGATGGTGGGTGCGCCAGTACTGCGTCAGTTTGAGAAAGCGGTGATGCTGCAAAGCCTTGATACGCACTGGAAAGAGCATCTGGCGGCCATGGACCATCTGCGTCAGGGCATCAATCTGCGTGGTTATGCCCAAAAGAATCCGAAACAGGAATACAAACGCGAAGCCTTTGAACTGTTCTCAACGATGCTGGATCAACTGAAACTGGACGTGATCGGCGTACTGAGCCGTGTGCAAATCCGCGCGCCGGAAGATGTTGAAGCCGTGGAAGAACAGCGTCGTAAAGCTGAGCAGATTGCAATGGAATACCAACATGCCGAAGCGGAGCATGTCGGTGGCGAGGTTCCGGCGACGCCGCCAGGCCCGGTATTCCGCGAAGCTGATAAAATCGGCCGCAATGACCCATGTCCTTGTGGCTCGGGTAAAAAATATAAACAGTGTCATGGCAAGCTGAGTTAAGCAGCGACCGATGAACAGCTAAAAAGCAGAGCTCGCTCTGCTTTTTTTATGTCCACGGATGGACGGTATGGTGAATCAGGGCTTTCGAAACGCCAACAGTTTGGCGTTTCGCATGATGAACGCCATTTACTCTGCAAATGGCAAATGCAGGCACGTGGTGCCCAGAGATTTTTGGCGATGTCCAAGTTAAATTAGCGGGAAAAGAGGCACAAAGTGAAATCAATCCACGTTGCTGTCGGTGTGATCACCAGGGGCGAGCAGGTGTTTATCAGTAAAAGACCAGAACAATTGCATCAGGGCGGACGTTGGGAGTTTCCCGGCGGCAAAGTCGAAAAAGGCGAAACGGTGTTGCAGGCATTACACCGCGAGCTGTGGGAAGAAGTAGGCTTGGTTGTCACAGACGCAGTGCCGTTATTGCAACTGGAGTATGATTATCCGGAAAAACGCGTCTTGCTGGATGTATGGCAGGTGATCAACCCACAAGGTGAGGGAGAGGGGCGGGAAGGCCAGCAAGTGGCCTGGGTGCATTACAGCGCGTTACAGGACCATCAGTTTCCAGATGCAAATGCGCCGATCCTGGCCGCTGTCGCCGCGCTGTTTTAACACTGGTGCCACTCAGTCTTTAAAGAACTGGTTGTCCTGTTGCATCAGTTCATCTTCCAGTGCTAACAAGTCGGCATCGCCAATGCCGGCTTCAAGCGGTTGTTTATCGGCGATGCGCCGGCTCTCGCTGGCCCATTCACCCAAATCAATCAAGCGACAGCGATCGCTGCAAAAAGGCCGGAATTTCGACTCTGCCTGCCAGATCACTGCAGTCTGACAAGTCGGGCATTGCACAATAGTAGGAGACATCAGGGGTTACTCAACGCGGGAAATACAGCGGCTTATTATACGGTATCTGCAGCCTTGCATTAAAGTTTCTAACAACAGGCCAGTTCGAAACCAATTTGTTGATCGGTGGTCGCGCGGCCCTGTGTATCACACAGCTGCATAAAGCGGATGGCATAACGATATTTGTTGCCACTGATAGTTGGATAACAGCCATAGCTCAGTGGGTAGCGGACCCGTAACAATTCAAATTGTTCAGTATTGCTCTGAAAAAAGCCGTTTTCTGCACTGGCAGACTGGTACTGACCACGTTCGCGGATAAAAGTCAGCACAAAACTAATGGCTTGTTCGACCAGCGCTAAATGTGCGATCCAATCCTGAGCTTGCTTATGCCGTGTGGCTAAATCCAGCGTGTACCAGTATTGCAATTGGGGCAGGTCAAAATAACAGGTGCCGCCCGGGATGAAAAAGCGTTGACGCAACGGGCCGAGGAACTTGTCATCTTTGAGCACATTTGCAAATTTGGCGCCACGTAGCAACTCGCTTTGCAGGCGCACCGATTTTTGCAACATGTTACTCAACAATTCATCGGAAATATGTGGGTGGCGCGACCAATTCACCAAGGCGCTTTCACAACGTTCTACGTCTTTAATTAAATCAGGCCGGATGTCATTGCGATCCAGTACTTCGATCAGCGCAAACAATGAGGTGAAAAAACCGAGCTGCTGCGATTCGTTGGCTAACGCGAGCTGATGATGGACTTGTTGAAATAAGTATTCGACGCGCAAATAAGTACGGACTTTTTCATTCAGCGGGTGTTCGTATACCAGGCAGCTTTCTGTCAAAAGTCGCATACTCCGTATTTGTGCAGATAATTGGATTAAAATAAACCTAAGTCAACGATTTGGCTAGTTTTTCTTCGGCTAAACGCAGAAAGATCCGGTGCAATTCCCCGACCTTCGCCTGCAAGACTGCGGTACTGTCCTCGTTGTTGATCACGTGATCGGCCTGCGCCAGTCTCTGCTGTCGGCTGCATTGTGCCGCCATGATGGATTGCACCAGCGGAATTGGGCTGCCATCGCGCACGCTGGTGCGTTTGATTTGGGTCTGTTCAGTCACATCAACGACCAAAACGGTATCCACCAGCTGATCCAGTTTGTTTTCCAGCAATAGCGGTGCGACCAGCAGTACGTAAGGGGAGGTAGCACCGGATAGCTGCCTGAGCATTTCCTGGCGGATCAGCGGATGTAATAACTGGTTGAGCCAGGTTTTGGCGGCTTCATCGCTAAAGACCATCTGGCGTAGCCTGGCCCGGTCCAGCTGACCATCCGCGCTGCGCATGGCGGTGCCAAACTGCTGCACTATTGCATCCAGAGCAGCAGTGCCCGGTGCGACGACCTGCCGCGCGACGACATCGGCATCAACCTGCTGAATGCCAAGCCGGATAAATTCCGCCGCGACGGTGGTCTTGCCACTGCCAATACCTCCGGTCAGCCCGACGCGGAATTGGCTCACAGGTAACACCCCATCGGATTACAGACCAATGCTGCGCAGGTAAGCATCATTGATCTGTGTCCCCCACAGCATCGCTACCCAGCCGGCAGCTGCGATGTAAGGTCCAAACGGAATGGCGGTGCTTTGTTGCTTTTTCTGTACAGCTAACATAATGCTGCCAATCACCGCACCAACCAGCGACGATAACAGAATGATCAGCGGCAGTTGTTGCCAGCCAAGTAATGCACCAAAAATAGCCAGCAGCTTAAAGTCGCCATAACCCATGCCTTCTTTGCCTGTCAGCAGTTTAAAGGCCCAGTAAACCGACCATAGCGCTAAATAGCCACAAGCTGCGCCAAAGATCGCTTGTTGCGGCGCTATGCCAATACCTAGCGCGGACGCAGCCAATACCAGCCACAGCAGCGGTAAGGTGATTTGGTCAGGTAACAACATTTTGTCAATATCGATAAAAGTCAGCGCGATCAGACACCAGGTCACGACCAGCATCAACGCGCCGAGGCCCGTCGCGCCGGTTTGCCAGATCACAACAGTCGATAACAGCGCCGTCAACAATTCTACCGCCGGATAACGGGCGCTGATTGGTGCTTTGCAGTAGCGGCATTTGCCGGCCAATACTAACCAGCTGAGAAGCGGAATATTGTCCACTGCCGACAACTGTTTATTGCAATGTGGGCAGCGCGAACGTGGCGTGGCCAGATTAAAAGCCGGGAGAGTGGGATGACTATCAGCCGGGTGAAAGTATTCCTGATACTCCTGTTGCCAGCTCTGTTCCATCATCTTTGGCAGCCGGTAAATCACTACATTCAGAAAGCTACCGACACAAAGGCTGAATAGGAACACAGTGCTGAACAGCCATAGCGGATGTTGCTGCAAAAAGGTGAGAGTAAGTTGAAACTGTTCGGAAAAAGACATTATTTGATCACCGCGCCCATTTGGAAAATTGGCAAATACATCGCAATGATCAGACCGCCGATTAACACGCCCAGTACCGCCATAATCAGCGGTTCGAGCAAGGCGGTTAAACCGTCGACTGCATCATCAACTTCCTGTTCATAAATATTGGCGACGCGCGCCAGCATATCATCGAGCGAGCCGGATTCTTCACCAATCGATACCATCTGGATAACCATTTCCGGGAACCGGTTGGTGGTCTTCATTGAACTGAACATTTGGCCACCGGCCGACACATCGGCGCGGACTTCCATAATTGCGTTGCGGTAAATTTCATTACCAGCAGCCCCTGCCGCGGATTCTAATGCCTCAATCAGCGGTACACCAGCGGCGAAAGTTGTCGATAAAGTACGGGCATAACGCGCCACAGCCGCTTTATTCAGAATATCGCCGACCACAGGCGCTTTGAGGATCATCGCATCTGCCGCGGTCCGGAACGACAGACTGGTGTTGTACATTTTGCCAATCACTTTAAAAGCAATAACGATAGTTGCCAGCACGACCCACCAATAGGCCTGCATCAGTTCTGACAGTTTGACGACGAACAAGGTAAACGCTGGCAATTCAGCGCCAAAACCAGCAAAAATTTCGGCAAATTGTGGCACCACAAAAATCAACAAAATTGATGTGACGATTAACGCGACAATGATCACTGCGACTGGATAAAACATCGCTTTTTTGATTTTTGATTTCAGTGCTTCAGCTTTTTCTTTATATATAGCGATCCGGTCAAAGATCCGATCCAAAGCACCGGACTGTTCACCGGATTTGACCAGGTCACAATACAGCTCGTCAAAATATTTGGGTTGTTCGCGCAGTACTTCAGACAACGGCAGGCCACTTTGGACTTTCAGCGATATTTTCTGCATCAGCACGCGCAGATTTTTCTTCTCTGAACCTGTGGCGATCAGATCAATCGATTGCACTAAAGGCACACCGGCTTGCAGCATAGTGGCAATTTGCCGAGTCACAATGGCGATATCAACTGGCACAATTTTAGGGTCGCCGCCAAACAGCGGTTTGGCCTGTTTACGTACCATTGATGGCGTGATGCCTTGCTGGCGTAACAAGGCTTTGGCTTCCATGATGGAACTGGCTTTTATCTCCCCCTGCGTTTTTTTGCCACGCCGGTTGATGCCTTTCCAGTCGTAGTTATCCAACTCTTTTATTTTCGGAGCGGCCGCCATAATAATTCCTTGTGCTGAGCCTGTTGACGTCTACATGCCCGGTCAGGCGTTGGTCACCCGGTTAATTTCCGCCAGGCTGGTCAGGCCGGCTGCTGCTTTGAGCAAACCCGACTGACGTAAATTATTGATACCTTCGCGCTGTGCCTGTTTAGCTATTTCTAACGAGTTATCACCGGCCATAATTTTTTCGGCAATCACTGCTGAAATTGGCATGACTTCGTAAATACCAACGCGACCTTTATAACCGCCGGTGCAATATTCGCAGCCAGCTGGTTTAAACAACTTCATTGTAGGCAACTGGTCAGCAGTAAAGCCCTGGCGCATTAATTCAGTTTCCGGTAACAGCTCGGGCGCCTTACAGTGATTACATAAACGCCGCGCCAGCCGCTGGGCAATGATTAAAGACACCGAGCTTGCTACGTTATAAGCCGGAACGCCCATGTTTAACAAACGGGTCAGGGTTTCAGGCGCTGAATTGGTATGCAGGGTGCTTAACACTAAGTGACCGGTTTGTGCTGCTTTGATAGCGATCTCAGCGGTTTCCAGGTCGCGGATCTCACCGACCATAATCACATCAGGATCCTGCCGTAAAAACGCTTTCAGTGCGATAGGGAAGGTCAGGCCGGCTTTGACATTCATCTGCACCTGATTGATCCCGGCCAAGTTAATTTCCACCGGATCTTCGGCGGTGGAGATATTAGTCTCTTCGGTATTTAGAATATTCAGACCGGTATACAAGGAAACTGTTTTACCACTACCGGTCGGGCCAGTCACCAGGATCATGCCTTGTGGTTGTTCCAGCGCGCTCAGATACAGTTGTTTTTGTGATTCTTCATAACCCAGGATATCGATACCCAGCATCGCGCTGTCAGAATCGAGGATCCGCATTACAATTTTTTCGCCCCACAGCGTGGGTAAGCTACTGACGCGAAAGTCGATAGATTTTTTCTGTGACAGTTTAAGTTTAATCCGGCCATCCTGCGGCACACGTTTTTCTGCGATATCGAGCCGTGACATCACCTTCAGCCGGGCTGACAGCCGACCAGCCAGCGCCACCGGCGGCGACGCGACTTCATGCAAAATGCCGTCAATGCGAAAGCGGATGCGGTAACTTTTTTCATAAGGTTCAAAGTGCAAATCTGACGCGCCTTTACGGACAGCGTCGTGCAGCATTTTGTTGATAAAAGTGATGATTGGTTGATCTTCAGCTTCACTGCCTGGTTTCTCATCTAGGTCGTCACTGTCGCCAACACCTAATGAGGATAAATCCCAGTCTGAGCCGCTGAAGCTATCGGCATTTTTACTGTCAAAAACCCTGTCAATCAGCTTCAGCAGTTTGTCGTATTCAACCACAATCAGTTCGGCATGCAGGCCAGTGCTGAATTCAAAATCTTCCACTGGCTGAATGTCAGTGGGGTCAACCACACCAAGGAACAAAGTACGACCACGTTTACCTAACGGCAGAACAAAGTGTTTTCGCACCAATTTTTCGTTGCGTTCCTGTTCAGGTACGAATTCCAGATCATAAAAATCCAGATCGATCAGGCTGTGCATAGTGAAGGAAGCAACATTTTCAGCCAGAGATTTTGGCGAAATGAGTTTTTCAGTGATAAGAAAATCTGCGACGGAGTTGTACTGGTGGTTTTTTTCTGCTGCGAGCCGACTGCACAACCCCGCGTCAATTAAGTTGGCCTGCGACAGGCGTCTGAGCAAAATTGACTGCTGGGTTAAATGCCATAAAAACGGTCTTAGCAACACGGTTCAGAAAATCAGTATCAAACTCTGATTATGCCAACAAAAGTAGCTGACTTCGAAGTTTCAATTACAGTGATTGTCAGCATCAGGCACATATTTTTCATGTTAGACAGAACGCTGGTTTTGATTGCAATAAAAAAAGCCAACCCGAAGGCTGGCTTTTTGAACTTATGCGGTTAACAGTAGCCAGCAGCGTGCAAGTACTGTATCGCAAGTCTTTCGTCCATGTGACCGTGACCGCTGGTGGCATCTAAAGTTGGCGTTAAGAATATAAGTTTCGCCGCCTGACAAACCGCCTGTTGCACTGACGGCGCTGATGGCAGTGATGATGCCACCTTCAACCGTGACACACTGCAACATTACCATAAGAGGCAGTGATGTCTGCGATGTTATAACCAGGGCCATTGGCACCGTCGCTGCAGTCTGCCGCATGGTGCCCATTGTCCGGCACACAAACTTCAACAGAAGTTGTTAAGCTTGCTGTTGCATTTACAACTTCAGAAAACTTAGCTTTTGCCGTGTATGTCTGGTAGGCCGGCAGCGCAACGGCAGCCAGGATACCGATGATTGCAACAACGATCATTAATTCGATTAAGGTGAAACCTTGATTACGTTTCATAGTACATCTCCGTTTGTGTGTAATGAACCCGGGGGGCTGTTTTCTATTCTGGACAAATTTAAATGTTACGCAAGAAAAAAATTCAATTTTGTAATTATTTATTTTTTTTCATTGTAACGTCATGAAAGTAAATATTATTTTCAGACATTCTCCGATTTGGGTATTGGTGTTTTTGTCAGGTTGGTTTAAGTTTTGAATAAAATGCAATATTTAAGCCAATCAAAATTACTTATTGAAATATATAGAAAATAAGATTTTGTTAATAAAGTGAGCTAATTCTGTGTTACGGCAATCGCGGCGCACGGCACTTGACAGCCAGCGCTTTTTTGGTTCAAGCGGCTAAAAAAAAGCCAGCTTTTGCTGGCTATTCAATCTCGATTGGCATCATCACTTTTGCTTTTGGGCAATTGCTTGCGACTTAGCGCACTCGCAAGCGCATAGACAAGTCGATAGCCTGCACATTTTTGGTTAAAGCGCCGCTGGAAATATAGTCGACATTGGTACTGGCCAGCGATTTCAGCGATTCTGCGGTCACATTGCCGGAAACCTCGAGCTTAGCTTTGCCCCGATTCAGCGCCACAGCCTGCATAATGTCGGCGATATGGAAGTTATCCAGCATAATGATATCTGCGCCAGCCGCCAAAGCCTGCTCTAGTTCGGTTAAGTCTTCCACTTCCACTTCGACCGTTTTACCAGGAAAGTTGTGCCGGGCAGTTTGCACGGCGTTCGCGATGGAACCAGCGGCGGCGATGTGATTTTCTTTGATCAGGAAAGCATCGTATAACCCGATGCGGTGATTTTTTCCGCCACCACAACTGACCGCGTATTTCTGTGCCAGTCGCATGCCTGGAAGTGTTTTACGGGTATCCAGCAGCCGGGTTTTGCCACCATTTAACAACGCGACATAACGCGCCGTTGTCGTAGCGGTGCCGCTTAGGGTCTGCAGGAAATTCAGGGCTGTGCGCTCGCCAGTCAGTAAAATACGGGCCGGACCACTGATCTCACAAAGCACTGTATTGGCTGTTACTTTGTCGCCATCCTGCACAAACCATTGGATCACCGCCTGATCCGACAGCTGTGCGAAGACTTCATCAACCCATGCGGTGCCACACACCACGCAATCTTCGCGTGTGACAACAGTTGCAGTGGCCTGTTGCTCCGCGGGAATTAACGAAGCGGTTATGTCGCCTTGCTGGATTGGTAAATAACCTAAATCTTCTGCCAGCGCGTGGCTGACGCCCCGACGGATTTCCTGCATCAGGCGTTCCTGATGGTTTAATTCGGTATCAGTGCTTTGCATAACATTCTTATCGTTGAGGGCAGCTTATCTTTGGATCAGACGCAGCTGTTGCTGCTGTTTAGTAAATTCTAAATGGTTTAATGCGCTCATTCCTAGCAAAATCTCTGCGCCGGCCAGATTGGGCACAATACTGGCGTCCAGATCTTTGAGCACAATAGCACCTAATCGCAGTTCAGCGATCCGGCTTCGGTGAACCGTTACCACACCGTTAGCGGTGGCACTTTGGTACGGCGCGCCTTTTACCATGCCGGTGCGCGCCGCAACTTCTTCCGAGACAGCAACGGAGGTAGCGCCGGTATCCAGCAAAAATTCGACATGCTGGCCATTCAGTAACAAAGTCCCGACATAATGTCCCTGACGGTTTGCGTCCAGCACGACGACCCGTTCGCCAGTGGCACCGAGTTCTTGCTGCAATTGCTGGTTCGGGTTACGTTGTTGCTGCAGCGCATCATCAAAAAACAGATACACCAGCGCCAATACGAACAGCCATGCGATCCAGGCAAAACCGCGGCCCAGGCGGGTGGTGCTGTCAGCTGGTTGTTGCGATGGAGACGGATCTGAAGCTTGCATTCAATTGCCATGGCGCAGAGAATAAAGCGACAGCATAACCATTGAGGAAAGGCTTTGCCAAGTATGGCTCCACGGGATCCCGCATTCAGTGCGGCATTGCAGCAACCGCAACCGGTGGAACTGGTCAGTCGGCCCTGCAGCCATTTTGACGACAGACCCGATCCGGCCGACATAAGTCTGCTGGTGATCCACAATATCAGTTTGCCGCCAGCCACTTTTTCTACCCCTTATATTGATGATTTCTTTGGCGGACGCCTGGATTGTTCGGCGCATCCGTATTTTGAGCGGCTGCATGGTGTACGTGTATCCGCACATTGTGTGATTTATCGGGATGGTCGCATCTGGCAGTATGTGCCGTTCAGCAAACGCGCCTGGCATGCTGGTCTTAGTTTGTTTGCTGGTCGCGACAAATGTAATGATTTTTCGATTGGTATTGAGCTGGAAGGCACGGATGATCTGCCTTATACCGACGCGCAATATCTGGCGCTGGCCAGTCTTAGCCGACATTTATTGCAGCAGTTTCCGGCAATCAATCCACAGCGGATTGTCGGCCACTGCGATATTGCATCAGGTCGCAAAACTGATCCGGGCCCGGCTTTTAACTGGCCGCATTATTTCCAATTGCTCGGCATTGCGCCGGCGAACTTTATTTTTCCCGATCCGAATGCAGGAGACTCGTTATGACGTTGTTAAGTATGCTGATCGCATTAATTGTCGAGCGGCTGGCCGTGCGCGGACGCACCTGGCAGCTGGTTACTTATTTACAGCCTTACCTGCGTTTTTGTAGCTCTGATAACGTGGGCAGTATTCGCCAGCAGCCTTATTTTCTTTTGCTGGGGTGGCTACTGCCGGCGGTAGTGATTGCACTACTTATATATAGTGTGCAGTTCTGGTTGTTTCAGCTACTGCTGAATACAGTGGTGCTGCTGCTGTGTATTGGCAGCTGGCATTACCGGCAGCAGTACAAGCAATTTTTGAATGCTTGTCAGCGTGATGATGAGCAGGCGGCTTTTCTGTCCATGCAACAAATGCGACAGGCCCAAGGCGCGCCGGAGCTGACTTATGGCCCGCAACTGATTTGGCTGAATTTTCGTTATTATGCCGCCGTGTTGTTCTGGTACGCACTGCTGGGCGTTTTTGGTGCCGTAGCTTATGCCTGTCTGCGCCAGCTAGCCGAACCTTTAACTTATGAACGCAATAGCCCCGAATTGACTGGCGATTCGGCTAAAACTGCTGTGGCAGATCCGGCGGCGTTATCCGATGATACTGCGCCTGAGACGGATGCGCCGCGGCAGGGGACCGACACGTCGTCATCAGCCGGTAGCTGGCGTTCATTTGCCGATGACCTGTTGCACTGGGCCGACTGGCTGCCGGTGCGGTTATTTGGTTTAGGCCTGGCTTTAGTCGGTGATTTCAGCCGTACCAGCGCTGTGTTGCTGCAACATGCCGGAGCTATTCAGATGAGCGCGCCGCAACTATTAGCTGAACTGAGTCAGGCGGCTGAGCCAGTCCCGGAGGAACTGCTGAATTCGCAGGAAGCTGCGGTCAGTGCTGTTGCGTTAGCGAAACGCAACGTGCTGTTTTTCCTTGCCCTGGTGGCGGTTCTGACGCTCAGCGGCTGGTTGAGTTAACTCAGCTCTTTGTAGAAAAACGCCACGCTGTGGCGTTTTTTTATTCTGCATATCACGCTGTGGCCATGTTGCGGCGCGGACGACAGAACCGCAATCAACTAATGGTCTGACCAATTGAGCTTTTTGACCCATTGATGGATTTTATAGAGTTTTAGCTCTAACTTTTGTGGCTGAAATTCCACCAGCTTCGCGTTGACCGATTTACAGTCTCAGCCTTTTCTGCTAATTTGATGCGCATTAAAGTAAAATGGTCTTACCAATTTACACGGCGTGATAGTCAAAGCGTCGACAATAACATCAGCCTTGGACAGGAATGACAAACAGCGGTGCTTTGCTACGCTGTTGAAGCCATGAAAAACGCACTCAAAATCAAACCGGCAAAATTGTCGGATCAAATTGTCGGACAGCTGGAGCAAATGTTGCTCGAGGGCAGTTTTGCGCCTGGTCAGAAATTACCGACCGAACGCGAACTGGCTGAACAATTTGAAGTGTCGCGGCCCTCAGTGCGCGAAGCGCTGCAAAAGCTCGAAGCCAAAGGGCTGGTGAGCCGCAAACAAGGCGGCGGCACTTTTGTCTGCGACACCTTAGTCGGTGGCCTCACCGATCCGTTATTTGAACTGATTGGCCGCCATCCGGAATCCCAATTTGATTTACTGGAATTTCGTCATGCTTTAGAAGGCATTTGCGCGTATTACGCGGCGCTGCGTGGTACTGCCAATGATTTCAGTCAGATTAAACAACGCTACGACGAAATTTGTCTGGCGCAGCAACAGCATGACATCAATGCCGAAGCCGCTGCGGTCGGAAGCTTTTATTCAGCAGTGGCAGAAGCATCCCATAATGTGGTGCTTTTGCATCTGGTGCGCGGCTTAACGCCGCTGGTGGAGCAGAATATCCGGTTGAACCTGGAAATTCTGCAGCAGAAGGACGGCATTGTGGGCCAGCTGAATTCACATCGGCAACGGTTAATGGAAGCGGTGATCAATGGTGAGCCGGAACAAGCCCGGCAAGCCAGCAACAGCCATCTGGCCTTTATTGAAGAGGCTTTGCTGGAAGCCGACCGGGAACGCTCACGACTTGAACGCTCGCTGCGTCGTTCGCAACAGAACTGAAACAGCACAGCAGAACAATAACAGCAAGGTCCTGCGCGGCAGGACGGTTTGAAAGGAAAATTGATATGTCTGAAGTCAATAAGCTTGACGTCGACGTGCTCGAAACCCAGGAGTGGTTGGAAGCGCTGGAATCCGTAGTACGCACTGAAGGTGTCGAGCGGGCGCAGTTCCTGCTCGAGCAGGTGCTGGAACAAGCGCGGCTGGAAGGGGTCGACATGCCAACCGGCGTCACCACCAACTATATCAACACTATTCCGCCGCAACAGGAACCGGCTTATCCGGGCGATGTGAATCTGGAGAAAAAGATCCGCTCTGTCATTCGCTGGAACGCCATCATGATCGTGCTGCGCGCCTCGAAAAAAGAGCTGGAACTGGGCGGCCACATGGCGTCTTACCAGTCTGCAGCTGCATTCTACGAAACCTGTTTTAACCACTTCTTCCGCGCGCCGAATGAAAAAGACGGCGGCGATTTAGTTTATTATCAGGGCCATATTTCTCCGGGTATTTATGCCCGTGCTTTTGTTGAAGGCCGCTTAACGGCTGACCAGCTGGACAACTTCCGTCAGGAAGTCGGTGGTGAAGGTTTATCCTCTTACCCGCACCCGAAACTGATGCCGGAATTCTGGCAATTCCCGACGGTTTCGATGGGTTTAGGTCCAATCACCTCGATTTATCAGGCGCGTTTCCTGAAGTACTTACACGGCCGTGGCATGAAAGACACCAGTGCACAGCGCGTGTACGCCTTCCTCGGTGACGGTGAGATGGACGAGCCGGAAAGCCGTGGTTCGCTGTCATTCGCGGCGCGGGAAAAACTGGATAACCTGTGTTTCCTGGTCAACTGTAACCTGCAGCGTTTAGACGGCCCGGTGATGGGCAACGGCAAAATCATCCAGGAACTGGAAGGTTTATTCCGTGGCGCCGGCTGGAACGTGATCAAAGTGGTATGGGGCAGCGGCTGGGACAAGCTGTTGGCCAAAGATACCACCGGCAAATTGCTGCAGCTGATGAACGAAACCATCGACGGTGATTATCAGACTTATAAAGCCAAAGACGGCGCCTATGTGCGTCAGCATTTCTTCGGCCGTTACCCGGAAACTGCGGCATTAGTTGCCGACATGACTGACGAAGAGATCTTCGCGTTAAAACGCGGTGGTCATGAACCGTCAAAACTGTACGCTGCATTTAAAGCGGCGCAAGAGACCAAAGGTCGTCCGACCGTCATTCTGGCCAAAACCATCAAAGGTTATGGCATGGGTGAAGCTGCTGAAGGCAAAAACATCGCCCACCAGGTGAAGAAAATGGATATGACGCATGTGCTGCAAATTCGCAAGCGTCTGAATCTGGAAGAATATCTGTCTGAAGAAGACGTGCACAGCCTGCCATATCTGACGCTGCCGGAAGGTTCGCCAGAGCATCAGTACCTGCATGCGCGCCGCGATGCGTTAAACGGTTACACGCCGGTGCGTTTGCCGAATTTCACCAAGCCACTGACCCTGCCGGAATTACCAGTGTTTGAAGGCCTGCTGGAAGAGCAAAAACGTGAAATTTCAACGACGATGGCCTTTGTGCGTGGTCTGAATATCCTGTTAAAAGATCCAAATATCGGCCAGCAAATTGTGCCGATTATTGCCGACGAAGCCCGTACCTTTGGTATGGAAGGTCTGTTCCGTCAAATCGGTATTTATAACCCGCACGGCCAGACTTACACGCCGGAAGACCGCGCCATTGTGTCTTATTACAAAGAAGAGACCTCTGGCCAGGTATTGCAGGAAGGCATCAACGAACTGGGCGCGATGGCATCCTGGGTGGCGGCGGCAACGTCGTACAGCACCAATGACCTGCCGATGATCCCGTTCTACATTTATTATTCAATGTTCGGCTTCCAGCGCGTTGGCGATATGGCCTGGCTGGCGGGTGACCAACAAGCGCGTGGTTTCCTGTTAGGCGCCACGGCTGGCCGCACCACGTTAAACGGTGAAGGTTTACAGCACGAAGACGGTCACAGCCATATTCTGGCCGGTACAGTCCCAAACTGTATCTCTTACGACCCGACTTACGCTTATGAACTGGCCGTGATCATGCAGGACGGTATCCGCCGCATGTATGGCCCGGCGCAGGAAAACGTCTACTACTACATCACCGTGATGAACGAAAACTATCATCACCCGGCGATGCCACAGGGCGCCGAAGAAGGCATCCGTCGCGGTATTTACAAGCTGGAAACGCTGACCGGTAACAAAGGCAAAGTGCAGTTATTAGGTTCAGGCACCATCCTGAATGAAGTGCGCCGCGCGGCCGAAATTCTGTCAGAAGAATACGGCATTGCTTCAGATGTCTATTCAGTGACCTCTTTTAATGAACTGGCGCGTGATGGTCAGGACTGTGAACGTCACAATATGCTGCATCCAAGCGAAGCCGAAAAAGTGCCTTACATTGCACAAGTGATGGGCAAAGAGCCTGCGATTGCTGCAACAGACTACATCAAAAACTATGTCGACCAGGTCCGCGCCTTTGTGCCGGCGGTGTCGTACAAAGTGCTGGGCACCGACGGTTTCGGCCGCTCTGACAGCCGCGAAAACCTGCGCCGTCACTTCGAAGTGAACGCCGGTTACGTCGTGCTGGCAGCGCTGCGTGAGCTGGCCAAGCAAGGCACTATCGACAAACAACTGGTGGCTGATGCGATCGTACGTTTTGGCATCGACACCAACAAGCCGAACCCACTGTTCGCATAAGAGGAATGGCAATGACAATCGAAATTTTTGTGCCGGATATCGGCGCGGATGAAGTGGAAGTCACCGAAATTCTGGTGAAAGTCGGCGACACTGTCAGTGTGGACCAGTCGCTGCTGTCGGTTGAAGGCGATAAAGCCTCGATGGAAGTACCTGCCGCTCAGGCCGGCGTGGTGCAGGAAATTCGGGTGAAAGCCGGCGATAAAGTTAAAACCGGTTCGCTGATTATGGTATTTGCTGGTGCCAACGCGGCCGCTGCTGTGGCTCCGGCCACGGCACCTGTTGCTGCAGCTCCTGCCGCTGCGCCAGTTGCCACAGCACCTGCTACAACGGAAAGCAAAGACGTTAAAGTGCCTGATATCGGCGGTGACGCGGTGGAAGTCACTGAAGTGCTGGTCAAAGTCGGCGATGTGGTTAAAGCTGAACAATCGCTGTTATCGGTCGAAGGCGACAAAGCCGCGATGGAAGTGCCGGCACCTTTCGCAGGTACTGTAACTGAAGTCAAAGTCAAAGTCGGCGACAAAGTGCAAACCGGTTCGTTAGTCTTTGTATTCTCGACCGGCGCGGCAGCGCCAGCAGCAGTGGCAGCAGCGCCTGCTCCGGCTGCAGCTCCGGCGCCAGTTGCTGCGGCACCTGCATCTGCTCCTGCTGCAGCCCCAGCTGTTACCGTCACCGACAACGAAGTGACGCAAAGCGCCGCTTTTGCTCACGCATCGCCTGTCGTGCGCCGCTTAGCCCGTGAATTTGGTGTCGACCTGTCGAAAGTGGCAGGCACCGCGCGTAAAGGCCGGGTGCAGCGTGAAGATGTGCAAAATTATGTGAAAAACATTATTGCGCAAGTTGCAGCAGGCAAGGGCAGTGTGGCCAGCAGTGGCAACAGTGTTGGCTTTGATTTGATTGCCTGGCCAAAAGTGGATTTCAGCAAGTTCGGCGCAGTGGAAGAAAAACCGCTGTCGCGGATTCAGAAACTGTCTGGTGCCAACTTACACCGTAACTGGGTGCGTATTCCGCATGTGACCCAATTTGACGAAGCCGATATCACTGATCTGGAAGAATTCCGTAAAGATCAGAACAGCCTGGCAGAGAAGAAAAAACTCGGCGTCAAATACACCCCGCTGGTGTTTGTGATGAAGGCTGTCGCCAAGGCGCTGGAAGAATTCCCGACCTTTAACAGCTCGTTATCGGAAGATGGGGCCAGCCTGATTCTGAAGAAATACGTGCACTTAGGCATTGCGGTCGATACGCCCAATGGCTTAGTGGTGCCGGTGGTGCGTGATGTGAACAAAAAAGGCATTATCGAACTGTCACGCGAGTTGCAGGAAATCTCGGTCAAAGCGCGCGAAGGCAAACTGACGGCGGCGGATATGCAGGGTGGTTGTTTCACCATTTCCAGCCTCGGTGGCATCGGCGGTACCGCCTTTACGCCTATCGTCAACGCGCCGGAAGTGGCTATTCTCGGGGTGTCAAAATCTGACATTAAACCGAAATGGGATGGCAAAGCCTTCCAGCCGCGCCTGATGGTGCCACTGTCGGTGTCTTATGACCACCGCGTGATCGATGGTGCTTTAGCGGCGCGTTTCACCGCGACGCTGGCGTCATACTTAGCTGATATCCGTCAGATTATTATGTAAAACGCGAAGCGGCAGCTTCGGCTGCCGCTGCTGTTGTCGCGGGGACAACAGCTCTGTCGATGTTGAGATGGCTGATGTTGATGTGGCTGAAAAGTTACGGGACATCTTTCAGGCAGGGTGCTAAAATCCGCCAACTTTTACGCTGTGCCACCGGCGCTGCCGTGGCAACCTACGAGCCCGATGCAAGTAAAATTGCAAGCTAAAATAGCAAGGTAAAACAATGAGCAACGAAATCAAAACTCAGGTAGTAGTGCTGGGCGCTGGCCCTGGTGGTTATTCAGCTGCATTCCGTGCAGCCGATTTAGGTCTGGAAGTGACCTTAGTTGAAGCCCGCAGCACCCTTGGCGGTGTCTGCTTAAACGTTGGCTGTATCCCGTCGAAAGCCTTATTACACGTTGCCAAAGTCATCGATGACGCAAAAGAGATGGCATCTCACGGTGTGACTTTCGGCGCACCACAAATCGATTTAGATAAAATCCGTGCCTGGAAAGACAAAGTTGTGGGTCAGCTGACCAACGGTCTGAACGGCATGGCCAAAATGCGTAAAGTCAAAGTCGTGAACGGCTACGGCAAATTCACTGGCCCGAACACTTTAGTGGTTGGTGATACCACTATCACTTTTGACAGCGCCATCATCGCGGCCGGTTCTGAGCCAGTTGCACTGCCATTTATTCCAAAAGATGACCCACGCGTTATCGATTCTACCGGCGCACTGGAATTAAAAGACATTCCAGGCGAAATGCTGGTATTAGGCGGCGGTATCATCGGCCTTGAAATGGGCACTGTGTACCGTGCTTTAGGTTCTAAAGTGTCTGTGGTTGAATTCGCGGACCAGCTGGTACCGGCAGCTGACGCTGATTTGGTCAAAGCCTACACCAAGTACAACAAAGACAATTACACGCTGATGTTGTCCACCAAAGTGACAGCAGTCGAAGCTAAAGCTGACGGCTTGTACGTCACTTTTGAAGGCAAAAACGCGCCAGCGTCACCAGTGCGTTACGACAAAATCCTGGTTGCAGTTGGCCGTCGTCCAAACGGCAGCCTGCTGGATGCTGCGAAAGCCGGCGTCAACGTCGATGAACGTGGTTTTATCAACGTCGACAAACAACTGCGCACCAACGTGCCACATATTTTCGCCATCGGTGATGTGATTGGTCAGCCAATGCTGGCGCACAAAGCGGTGCATGAAGGCCATGTCGCTGCCGAAGTCATCTCTGGCATGAAACACTTCTTCGACCCGCGTTGCATTCCATCTGTGGCTTACACAGATCCGGAAATGGCCTGGGTGGGTATCACTGAAAAAGAAGCCAAAGAGAAAGGCGTGGCGGTAGAAACTGCTACTTTCCCATGGGCTGCTTCTGGCCGTGCTATCGCGTCAGCCCGCACTGAAGGCTTCACTAAACTGATTTTCGACAAAGAAACGCACCGTATTCTGGGTGGCGCTATTGTTGGTATCAACGCCGGTGAAATGCTGGGTGAGATCTGTTTAGCAGTTGAAATGGGCGCAGATGCCGAAGATATCGCTCTGACTATCCACGCGCACCCAACGCTGAATGAATCGATTGGTTTGGCTGCTGAGATGTACGAAGGTTCTATCACTGACCTGCCAAATCCAAAAGCGAAAAAGAAATAAGTTTGTTGTTCTGCTAAGACAAAGGCCGCTATTGCGGCCTTTGTTGTTTCTGCTGCTTGCTCTGTTTCCTCTTTCCGCCTGAACTGTTCCTGCTGTGCACCGACCAGCCGCTTTTTCACTGCGATAGCTGAATCTTTACGGTACAATCGGCACCAAACTCTAATGAAGCAACGAGTTGTTATTTATCGAAAATAAATGATGATTTCGAATGCTTTCGATAATAAGATATACCCAAAGTCATTGCAGATTTGGCCAGACAGCCAGTCACACTCAATCTGTAACGAAGAAAGGTATAAACACCAATGTCCCAACAGGAGGCTCCATGCGCAATTCTGCGTTCCTCGGCCATATCCAGCAACAAATCGACGACGTTAAAGCCGAAGGCCTGTACAAAGGCGAGCGGATCATCACGTCACAGCAATTCTCTGATGTCACCGTCAACGGCGAGCAAGTATTAAACTTCTGCGCCAACAACTACTTAGGTCTTGCCAATTCCCCTGAACTGATTGCTGCCGCGCAGCACGGCCTCGACAGCCACGGTTTTGGTGTGGCCTCCGTGCGTTTTATCTGCGGCACGCAGGATATTCATAAAACCTTAGAAGCGCGCATCAGTGCGTTTTTAGGCACCGAAGATACCATTCTGTACTCCAGCTGTTTTGACGCCAACGGCGGGTTGTTTGAAACCATTTTAGGCGCCGAAGATGCGGTGATCTCCGATGCACTGAACCATGCCTCGATTATCGACGGCGTACGGTTGTGTAAAGCCAAACGGTATCGTTATGCCAATAACAATATGGCGGAACTCGAAGCCCAGTTAAAACAAGCTGATGCCGATGGCGCACGCTTTAAACTGATCGCGACCGACGGGGTGTTCTCGATGGATGGTGTCATTGCTGACCTCAAATCCATTTGTGATTTAGCCGACAAATACAATGCCTTAGTGATGGTAGATGACAGCCATGCCGTGGGTTTTGTTGGTAAAAACGGCCGCGGTACGCATGAATACTGCGACGTGTTAGACCGCGTCGACATCATTACCGGCACGCTTGGCAAAGCCTTAGGCGGTGCCTCCGGCGGTTATACCTCTGGTAAAAAAGCAGTGATCGAATGGCTCAGACAGCGGTCGCGGCCGTATCTGTTTTCGAACAGTCTGGCACCTTCGATTGTCACCGCGTCAATCAAAGTACTGGATATGCTGGCGCAAGGCGATGCGCTCAGAGCTAAACTCTGGGACAACGCGGCGTATTTCCGCGAACAGATGACGGCTGCCGGTTTTACCCTGGCGGGTAAAGACCACGCCATCATCCCGGTGATGCTGGGCGATGCCAAAGTCGCCGGTGAGTTTGCCCGGCGCATGCTGGAACAAGGTGTCTATGTGGTTGGCTTCTCGTTCCCGGTGGTGCCAAAAGGCCAGGCTCGGATCCGCACGCAAATTTCGGCGGCTCACAGTAAAGCGCAGCTGGATAAAGCCATTGCCGCTTTTATCCGCACCGGTAAAGACATGGGCGTGATTTCTTAAGGTATCCATATGAAAGCATTAGCGAAATTAAAAGCAGAACCGGGCATTTGGCAAACCGAAGTGCCAATGCCGGAAGTCGGGCCGAACGACGTTTTAATCAAAATCAAAAAGACCGCCATTTGCGGTACTGACGTTCATATCTACAAGTGGGACGACTGGGCACAAAAAACCATTCCGCATGGCATGGTGGTTGGCCATGAATATGTTGGTGTAGTCGTTGGTATGGGCTCGGAAGTCCGTGGTTTTGCCGTCGGTGATCGCGTGTCCGGTGAAGGCCATTTAGTCTGTGGCCATTGCCGCAACTGCCGCGCCGGTCGGGTGCATCTGTGCCGCAACACCATTGGTGTCGGTGTAAACCGTCAGGGTTCGTTTGCTGAATATCTGGTGATCCCGGCCTTTAACGCTTTTAAAATTCCGGACAATATCCCGGATAATATCGCGGCGATTTTTGACCCGTTTGGCAATGCCGTCCATACCACGCTGTCGTTTGATTTGGTCGGCGAAGATGTGCTGATCACCGGCGCCGGCCCGATTGGTATTATGGCCGTCGCAGTCGCCCGTCATGTGGGTGCCCGTCATATTGTCATCACGGACGTCAATCCGTTCCGGCTGGAGCTGGCGATGAAAATGGGCGCCACCCGCGCCGTAGACGTCAGCAAACAAAATCTGACCGATGTGATGGCCGAATTGGGCATGACCGAAGGGTTTGATGTCGGTTTAGAGATGTCCGGCGTGCCTTCGGCGTTCCGCTCAATGCTCGACACCATCAATCACGGTGGCAAAATTGCCATGCTCGGCATTCCGCCGTCTGACATGGCAGTGGACTGGAACAAAGTGATCTTTAAAGGCCTGGTAATTAAAGGCATTTATGGCCGCGAAATGTTCGAGACCTGGTACAAAATGGCGAGCCTCATTCAATCCGGTCTGGATCTGACACCAATTGTCACGCATGAAATGCCGGTCGCTGAATTCCAGCAAGGCTTTGACATTATGTGTTCAGGTCAGAGCGGTAAAGTGGTACTGAACTGGGAATAGTTGTTCCTGCTTTAGTCCTCAAAACGCCGGCCTGGTGCCGGCGTTGTTGTTTTGCTGACCAAGTATCAACAGCGCCAGCTAAAAATGCCATTTCAGCAGGACATTGACGTTATTCTCGTGGCTGCGCAGCTGCGGGCTGTCGGTTACACCAAACTTGTGCCGCCACCACACATATTCGACACCAAGCCAGACCTGGCTCTGGCCTTGCCATAGATTACTTGCCAGCCATTTGAATTGAGAGGTCCAGTTAAAATTGGCGTGCTGATCCACGCTGCCGCTGGCCCAGTCGATAAAACCATCATACAAAAACGTCTGACTTCCCAACTGAAACGGCGCACCCCACACCAGCGTGGCCTGCCAGTTATCGGCGATTTGTTCGTTATTACGCCGGTAAAAATTCAGCTGGGTGAATTTCAGCCCGGGCAGGGCTAAATCAAGTCCGACGCCATACAGCAGGTTAGTGCGCTGCGATGACATCTCGATATGGCTCGCCAGCAACACGTCTTTGATGAGGCCGCCGGGAGGCGCCAGCCAGCCGTTTTTGCCAAGGCTGAATCGCGGCTGCAGTTCGGCATAATTGCTATGTTGGCCATTACTTGATTTCATATGATCGAGGAAAAAAAAGCTGTCGCCCCAGGAAGTGGCTGCGGCGTGTTCAATGGTCAGTACCTGTCGGTTTGGGTCACCGAGCCGGTAGTGACTGCCGTTCAGATAAGTCAGACGGAGATCCTGCCACAACACTTCCGCAGATGCGGGCAGCTGCATCACTGTGCTGCTAAGTAACCATAACAGCACGAACTTTCTGAGACTACTCATTTGCAACTCCGCAACTTCAGGTTTTTGCAGTATAGCCAGCATTGTTGTTGCTGCCATTTCCTCCGCTATGCTTAGAGCAGTTGAATTTGCGGAGGGACGCCGATGCGCTTGTTGCTCAAAAGTTATCTGATCTGTTTTTGTGTGGTGACCGTGCCGGCAGGCTTGGGTGCGACGCCGTTACAGGTGTTGGTGGGGATGAACAAACCACCCTATATCCAGGTCGACAGCTCAGATGGTTATGAAATTGAATTGCTGCGCGAAATCGCCCAACACATGGCGCAGCCTGTTGAATTTACTTATGTGCCGAACAAACGCATTCTGACGCTGTTACAGCGGGGGATCGGCGATATTGCCACGTTGCAGAAACCTGATCAGGACGCGTCGGACATTTTCTATAGTTGCCCTTATATCCGTTACCAGAATGTGGCGGTGACTCTGGCTGCTAATCAGATTGTGCTGAAAAGTCTGTTAGATCTGGACAATCTGTCGATCTTGGCATTTCAGAACGCGGCGTTGGTGTTACCGGATGACTACCGGCGGATAGCCCTGGCATTGCCCAGCTACCGCGAGACAGTGGATCAACGAACACAGGTGGAAATGTTGCAGAAACAGCGGGTGCAGGTAGTGGTGATGGATATGAATATTTTCCATTATTACAACAGTAAAACTGACCATGCCAGCCAGGTTCAAATCCATGCTTTATTCACACCGACCTTGTATCGTGCCGCGTTTCGTGATGCGGAGCAGGCCCGGCGTTTCAATCTGGCCCTGCAGCAGTTTCAGCAATCTGCCGCCTATCCACTGCTACAGGAACGCTATTTTGGCAATGCACAAGTGGCCTCACCACCACCTTGTGTACCATAACAACACAAACTGCAGGGATGGTTCAGGCCTGCGGGGGGCCGAGCACCAGCGTGATCTCCAGATGACCTTGTTCAATCGGCAAACTGAGGTCAGTTTCCAGTTGTGCCCGCAGCTCTTCATAAGGCCGGTGTAAAGCAACCAGACCATAACCGCGATTACGGCCATGCACTTTGCCCATATACAACGCCATGTCAGCCAGTTTGAGTGCCTTCTCCCAGTTCAGTTGATGTTCGTCAACGCTGGCAAATGGCAGTGTCAGGAAGCCGGCCGAGGCGGTCACCTGAATACTCACGTTTTGGTAGCTGACAGGTTCACTGCCAATCACCTGCAACGCGCGGTTGGTGAAGTTGGTTAATGCAGTCTGATTCAGATTGCGCAGCACGATCAGAAACTCTTCTCCGCCCCAGCGCAGTACCATATCGCCTTGCCGTGTCAGTTGTTTTAACCGGCGGCCGACTTCAATCAGCACCACATCACCAGCGGCATGACCGTGATGGTCATTGATATGCTTAAAATAATCGATATCGAGCAGGATAAAACCATCAGTGGTGGCAGTTGGCAGCTGCCGGCGTTCACCTTGTTCAGTGCGTTTTTGCATAAATTCGTGCAAAGAGCGCCGATTCAATAAACCGGTCAGTGGGTCGTGCAAAGAGTTGTACGCCAGTTGGTCATTTGCATGACGTAACTGTTGGTTGGCATTACGCACCTTGCGATACAGCAGGTACAAAAGGATGGTCGCCAGCAAAACGACCAGGCCAAATAAAAACATCACCCGTTGTTGTAATTGTGTTTGGGCGATTTCAGCTGATTTCAGTTGGTTTTGTTGCTGCAGGCTTTCAATCTGTTTGGCTTTTTCTTTGGCAGAAAAAGCTTCTTGTAAGGCACTGATCTCTTGATCCCGGTCGGTCTTAAAAATGTTCTGACTAAGCGCATTGTACTCACGTAATAAGCGAGCTTCGTCGGCATAGGCCTTCGCGATACCGTAGGCGTCCGCCAGTTCCCCGACGTAGCTCAATAATTCTGTATCCGCCATTTGCAGTTCACGGGCTTTGGCAACCATGGCGGCCATTTGCACCAGGCCGTCAGCATAATTTCCTTGCAACACTTTGATATAGCCAAGGTTAAATTCAGCGGTCAGCGTCATGGCTGTATATTTTTGTTGTTCGGCCAGCTGTTTCGCTTCGACAAACAGCGGCACAGCCTCAGTATACTGTCCCTGTTTCAGCCGCAAGTCGCCGAGATTATTCAGCAGCGTTGCGACCGAATAAGGGTTGTTCAGTTTGCGTGCCCACTTTAATCCTTGTTGATTGGCTTGTTCTGCTTCCGCATATTTATGCTGGGATGCGAAGTTCACGCCGAACTGCAGGAACAGCTCTGGTAACAGAAAATTCAGCGCCTCTTGTGCCTCTGCCTGTTTAATCGCAGTTTGCAGCAGTTCGTCGGCTTTTGGATACTGGGCCAGAACGGTATTGAGTCCGGCGATAGCGCCCTGCAGGTAGATTTTGCGTACAGCAGTTCGTGGATCTGTAGAATTCTCAACGGCATGAAATGCCTGATAATAGGCCTGCAGCGCTTGTTCGTATTGATCTTCCGCCTGTAAAAAATTACCCAGCGTATTGGCCGCGTAATAGCGAATGCGTTCCAGATTGGCGCTTGCCAGTGTTTCCTGCAGTTGGCTGACCAGCGCACGGGCTTTGCCCGGTTTGTTTTCGGCGCGATACAGCGTCAGTTGATCTGTCAGCGCTTCGGCACGGATATCTTCACTTTGCACTTGCTCAGCCAGTTCCAGACTGAGGTCAATGTAATGCTGGGCTTTGGCAAAATCTTGTTTGTCGCGATAATCGCCACCCAAATAAGACCACAGCCGGACGCGGGTCAGTGCGGCAGTATTCGGCGTGAGCTGCGCTTCAAGACTCTGGATCAACGCAGACGCTTGTGCCGGCTGTTCGTTCGTCAGCTGCAGGAACTGGTCCAGTTGCGTATCCAGCGGATCGGCCTGGACAGCAGACATCAGCAACCCCAATACGAGCAGACCACGGCCGACGATGGATATAAATCGGTTCAAACGAACTCCTCAGCGAATTTATTGTCGTTGTAATGGCACCTGGCACGGGCGCTTCGCATCTGCGACGTTGCTGTTATCTTAGCCAGAAAAGCAGGAGAAGCGGTAGTAGCAAGTGTCTGTTTAGCAGAATATTTAGTTACAAACCAGGCTGCGGCAGAAATCGTCGCGCCGTGGTAAATCCTTCTGTTAAGATAATGGCCTTTGCGCCACTTGAGGTTGATTGATGCAGGCTGTCCAGCATCTTTTTCGTCAGATCCTGACTTTATTACTGTTGGTTGCCACTGTGTTGGCATTGCTGGCGGTATTATTGCTGCAGCGCACGCCATTGCTCAGCGCGACGGGTCAGTTGAATGCGGCTGCGGTGCGTAACAGCCAGCAGTTATTCAACAACCTGAATCAGTCGATGCGGGATCCTGGTCAACAACTGGTCATCCAAACCAACGCCGGACGAACTCAATGCGGCTTTTGCGCTGGCCAGCCGCACCTTACCGGGCTTTCAGGGGAAAACTCAGATTAACCCGGCCGGCCTGACCATCTTGATGACAATGCCGCTGGAAGTACTGTCCTATCCGCTTTATATCAACGCAGATATTCAGATTGAACCCTCGGCCGGTCCTTTGCAGGTCCGGCAAGTACAGCTTGGGCGGCTGACTTTGCCTGGCGATATCGCGCTGGGGTTGCTGGGCTGGGTGGGGGATCAGTTGTGGGGACCGGGTGAGGGCGCTGCGTTACTGGCGAAAGTACGCTCAGTGACAGTGCAGCAGGATGCGGTCAAAGTTGAACTTCAGTAAGTCTGAAGGGATTTAGTCTCAGTCAGCTGAAACTATCTGGTGTCAGCCTGTATAAACAATGGTTTAGCTCAGACGAACAAACGGCACTGATTGAACATTATTACGCGCTGGCACTGGCCCACAGTCAACAACAGGCCGCCACGCAGTCGTCGCATAGTCTGATTAGTTATCTGCAATTGTTGCTGCGTGAAGCGGATCGGCGCAGCAAAGATACGCCGGAACAGGCTGTACGCGAAAATCAGGCGGTGATCCTGGCCCTGGCGCAACTGCTTAGGCGGACGAAATTTGCAGTTGCTGGTCAATGAAGTAAAAACCAATCCACAAGGCAAGATGCCGCGCGTGACGCTGGCGCGCCGGCCGGATTTACAACAGCATTTTGTCTATTCTGCCAGTTTACATGTGCTGGGCAATCAACGGTTGTCGTCAGCGGTTGGCGAAGCAAAAGAATTGCTGGATTCACTGAATGGCGGCAGTGGTTTTAGTTTTGTTGATTTGCTGGCGGACCGTGCCGGCATTCGATTTGCCCGGATGGCCTGCGCCTCAGCGCAATCAGCCCGGGCAGTACAGCAATTCTTCACGTCGCAGGAACGCACCGAACAGGAATTATTTCCGAATAAAAGCCGCCTGCCGGAAGGTCTACCGCAAGCCATGTTTGAACAGCAATATCAGTCGATCGATTCGGCGGTTTATCAACAAATGGTCGCCGAAATCGATCGCCGGTTAAATGCGTTGCCGCTCTATCAGATTAAGCCCTGACCCACCCGTTAACGAATCAGACCATTGAGCTGATCCAGCGCATCTGACCATTCTGCATCCTGATGGAAAGCATCCCGCAGAAAACTGGCTTGCGCTGGCGTCCAGAATTCCGCCTGATACAGACTCTGGCCATCACTGAGCCGGTAATGCCGGGCAAAACGTTCAATGCTGGCGTCGTCGCTGGGCAGGCCCAGCTGGTCGAACAGGGTATACAGATTGTGTTTGCTGGTATCCATGTCACACCTCCACTGTCGTTGGTCAAATTTCAGACAGTATAGAGGCGTTTCGGTTCCTTTGCCGAATGTAGCGGGTTAGCCGGTGACATTCTTGTGGCGACGGGTTCCCCGTGCGATGCGAAAACCCAATAAGACAAAACCACCCAGCGTAAACCCAAGCGCACTGCCGGCACTGATGATCAGTAACGGATGATTAAAGTCGCTGCGGTCCTCGTAATCCATGATATGCAGCATCCAGAAGAAGTCGTATAAGCGCCAGGTATCAGTACGCACACGTTGTAACTGCCCGCTGACCGGATGGAAGTAAAACGCCGTATGTTCCGCATCGGCAAATTGCACCTGCCATAGCGGCGCTTTTAAGCCACGCACTTCAGCAGGTGCCCGCGGTAACAGCTCGGCGCTGTGCACTGTACCAGTCCCCTGATAGCGTTGTTGTGCCAGTGTCTGCACGTCATTGGCACTTAACGTCGCCAACATTTGACCAGACAATGCGCTGATAAACAGTTGTTGTTCGTCTTGCTGCAACTGATAAACAGGTTCAGCACCGCGTTGGCTGAGGCTCAGTTGCGCCTGCTGAAACGCTTTTGGCGCTTGTTGCAAAGCTGCCGCAGGCGAAATGACCGCATTGCTCCAGCGCACCGTTGGCGCAGGGGATTGCAAATGTTCGCCCCGCACCTGTTCAATCGGGAACCAGCTCATCACCACACCACTGGCAAACCAGGCCAGCAGCTGTAACGACAGCAGCAGTCCGAGATAAAAATGTAGTTGGCGCCAAAAACGCTCACGACGCAGCCAGGAAAAGGGCATAGTTAAGGCTCAGATTTTATTCAGGAAAATACTTTACCAGCGCAGCAGAATTAAAACAGCCCGCTGCGACAATAAGTCGCAGCGGGCTGTTTTATTCAAAACGAAGGGATCACAACATGCCGTTTTTAGCCGGATATCCCAGCACAGAAGCATTGGCCCAGTTGGCGCAGACGCCGGACTTGCCGCCAGTCGTCCGCAGGCTTAACAAGCGGATGCCGCGGATATCCAGCTCTGGTTTCACCACTGCCGGCGCCTGGACCAGACCTGAGTCATACAGCAACTTGTCGTCGCCGAAGATCTGGAATTGCACACCGCCTTTATCACGGCAGCTGTCGTCGATGCCAACATCAGCGCGCAGCAGCCGCCATTGCCCCGTCAGTTGATAATCCATCCGGCTTTGTGCGGACACGCCAAGGCCTTTGCGGAATTTCAGCCCGTTCATCGACATCACAGAACCATCATTGGCTTTGCTGCCGCCATTACTTTGGTTCAGCTCGACTGGTCCAACGGCATTGCTGCTTTGTTGCGGTTGCTGTTCTGCTAAAAACAGCTGGACAGGTTCTGATTCCGGCTCCGGTTGTTGCAGTACACGGAACTCCGAAATGGCAATAGGACTGACCACTTTTGGCAACAAGGCGTTATAGGCTTTGGCGCGTGCCAGCTGCGGCTGCTGTCACCATTGGATCTGCTTCGCCCTGATCACTGAGCTGGTCATGACTGCTCAGCATACGGAAGCGCAACAAACTGCCGGGACGCGCGGCGAATTCGACTGTTTGCGTCTGTTGCAGTTTCTGCAGCCGGCCACGCGCCACCGGCTGCCCCCATTCGCCGTTGTTGTCGGCCAGATAGACTTCGTAATCCGCGACCTGACTATATTGCCAATGCTGATCATTGCGTGGCGCAATGGTAAAGCCATTCACCATGCGTCGTTCACCCAACGCCAGCGTGAACTCGTGCGCACCGGTTTTCAGTGATTGATCGCGTTTGGTGCGAAACCAGGTGCCCGGTTTGCCGTCAAAGGCATTTTCCAGCACATGACCGGATTCCTCCGCCGGCCGGTTCAGCACCAGAATGCTGTCGGCAGCGATTTCATTGCCAAGATCCGGCGCTTTGGCATAGCCTTTGGTGGCTGCTAGGCTTTGCCCGCCATTAATTTGTACGGTGAAACTAAGTGCCTGACGGATATCGGTTTTGCTGGTTTTGACATGCACCAAGCCATATTTTTCACTGCTGAAATACCAGCCACTGCTCGCTTTAGCAAAAGCGGTTGCGTCTGGCAGTGCTTTGAGCGTTTGACCATCCAGCTGGATGGCATCGGGCTTGACCCGGCTATGTAATTGCAGCTGATACACCCGCGCTTGTTCCTGGCCCTGATACTGGCCTGTTACCGGTGCGATCTCAACCTGAATATCGCCGGCTTTGCCGCTGGCAAAAGTGGGTGCTTTGACACTCAATTGCTGGGTACTGAAAGCGCCTTGCTGGTACTGCCGGCTGTTGCCGTCATCTTCATACAAAGTGAATGCGCTGTCGCCAAACGGGTAGATATCCAGCGTCAGCACATCTTTGGGTTTTTCGCCGTCATACAACATGGCGTCGTACATCGGCATAATGGCGCCGGCGCGGACAAACAGCGGGATGGTTTTTAAATCGACCTGATAGTCCAGCAGCTGGCCGGCGGCAGGCGCGTTGACAACGCGGCCATCCCAATAATCAATCCATTGGCCTTCTGGTAAAAATACGTTTTTGCGCCAGCCCTGACTGGCGGTTTGCGAGCGATACACCGGTGCCACCAGTAAATCGCGGCCGAGTAAAAACTGATATTTATGCGCTTCGGTCAGGGCCTTCGGCGTCTGCGGATAATCCCACATCAGGCCGCGCACGATAGGCGCGCCGGTCTGTTCGGTCTCACGCGCCAGCGTGTACATATAAGGCGTCAGGCGCATTTTCAGTTTTAAATAATCGCGGTTGATGCTGCGGTAGGGTTCGTCATACCACCAGGGGTGTTTGCGTGCCGCTTTCGACCAGCCCGACATGCCCATTAACACCGGCGTAAAGGCTTTCCATTGTAAATCACGGGTGTAAGTCTCAGGGCTGCCACCAAAAATCGCGTCGACATCGCCGGTGGCATAAGCCTGTCCGGACAAGCCCGAGCCAATCAGCGTCGGAATATGCCAGCGGATATAGTCCCAACTGGCGGACTGGTCGCCGGTCCAGGTCACGGCGTAGCGCTGCATGCCGGCCCAGCCCATCACAGTCCATAAAAATGGCCGTGAATCTGAGTTAGTCAGGATGCCATCTGCTGCAGCTTTATTGGCATCTAAAGCAAACTGATAACCCTGACCGGTCCAGGCGACATCGAGTTTCTGCGCGCGGGTGCCGGCAGTGCCAACTTCCCAGGCGATTTTATCGACGCCGTTTTCGGTCCAAAGCCCGGTTCTGAAGCCGTATTTGGCGAGGCCTTTCACCACTTTGGGTAAATCGGTGTAACCGCAACCGTAACCGTCGTTGGGTAAAATCCAGCCGCCCGGCATGTCGTGTTCACGGTATTTTTTTGCAACAGTTTCAATCACATCCGGTGTAGTGCCGGTTGGGCCGTCAGTCCAGCCATCTGGTACTGTGCCGGGTTTTTTCACGTTGTCGCCGTCGTTGTAGCAATCGGCGTCGCCATATTCAAAGGCCCAGCGTGGGATCAAATTGGCGCGGCCGGTCAGTTCGGTGTAATCACTGAGCACGTCTTGAATTGAGCCGCCGGCAAAATAATACGCATCAAAGCGGCCTTCCTGATGCGATAAATTCAGGTATTCAGCCGAGCGGAAGTCATAGCTGCCGTTGGCCCAGGTATTACGCAGCACGCCATAGCCTTTGCTGGATAAATAAAACGGTGCCGGACTGGGTCGGTCACCTTCTTCCCAGCCGCCGGAATAAGAAATTTCCATGCTTTTGCCTTTAAATTCAAAAGCACCGTTTTGCTGACCGCCACCGTAAAAGCGCTCGTCCGGCGCGGTGCTTAAAGTCTGCACACTCTGCGCGCTGCCTTTATTGTCATTGAGTTCGAGCGGCTGCAATTCCTGCACGATCAGCGTCTGGTTGTCGGCTTTATAGAGCGCAAAAGTCAGCGGTTTTTTATAGATACGCAGCGCGACCGCTTCGGTACTGACCAGCTGATAATCGCCCATATCTTTGAACTGATAAGGAACAGGCGCATAGTCGGTTTTGATCACAATAGGCGCGGCTTTACTGCCTTCGTCGCTAAGCGTGCCGTTAAGGCCGGCGCGGATGCGCAGTACATCGGGTTTTAATAGTTGGATCTCGATGGCCACATTGGCATCTGTCGACAGTTGCAGCAGCCCTGTTTGTTGCTGCAGCGCAGTAAGATTGCCTACCGGCGCAGCGATCACGGTGTGATTGAGCGACGCTGCGCTAAATAATGCGGTGAATATAACGGCTAGCGGGCGTTTTGGACAAATAGCAGCCAACATCAGCATTTCTGGTAATTCCTCAGATAGAAAACAGCCGCCCAAGGGCGGCGTAGCTTGATTGCATGCTGCCCGAAAGCCGGGCAGCGTACAACTTGTTTACAACTGGCCATGCCAGCGGGGTTGTTTACCGCTTGTTTTGTCCGCAGCTTAGAAGTTGCCGCGCACACCAACCGCAATCTGGGTACCAAAACGTTCCAGATAGTTCACCTGATCCGGTTGTTTGACATAACCCCAGTAGCGCTCGTTGGTCAGATTCGACACTTCACTGTACACCGTCAGATGTTCGTTGATGTCATAGCTGGCGCTCGCATCTAGTTGGCCATAAGCCGCAGTCCAGCTGTCGCCGCCCCAATCGCCTGGGTAGCTGAGGAACTTGCTGCGCCAGTTGTAAGCCAGTCGCGCCTGCACACCATATTTTTCGTAATACACCACGGCGTTGTACGAATTTTTCGACATGCCGGTATAGGACAGGTCTTTTAATGCCGGGTCGTCAAACTTGCTGTCGACATAGGTATAGTTCAGCTGGATGCCGAGGCCATCAAAAGGGGACGGCAGCCATTGCTCCAGCGATTGTTGCCATGCGGCTTCCAGGCCGTTGATGTTGGCACCGTATTCACCCACCGCTGCATAAGTACCCCAATAGTCGACAGTGCCGAAGGTGACTTTGCCTTTTTTTGTTTCGATAAAGGATTCAATATCTTTGACAAAATAACCCAAAGCCAACTGTGAGCTATCGGCCAGATACCATTCCAGCGTCACGTCATATTGTTTAGCCAGTTCAGGCGGCAGATCCGGGTAACGGATATCCAGTTCTGGCAGGCCATTGACTTTGCTGGTGTAATTCGGCGACACCCATGGTTTTAACTGATCGAGACTAGGCCGGGCCATCACTTCTGCAGCAGAAAAGCGCAGTTGTAAATCATCCTGCAGATTAAGCTTAAAGTTCATGCTTGGCAGCAACTTACTATAGCTGCCTTCATAGCTGACCCGGACAATGTTGCGCCAGTCGCTGTTCGCCGGTAAGCCTGCGCTGTCGAGGGTAATTTTACTGAAATCATAGGAATAGCCTTCACTGGTGACTTCAGTGCGGCTTTGCCGCAAACCGAGGTTCAGTGAATACGGCAGGCCAAACAATGTGTCTTCAAAATTCGCCTGAATAAAAGCGGCGGTCACAGCTTCACTGACTTCAAAAGCACCGGCCTGATTTAAGCTTGCCACAATGCTTTTATCAGCCGCTTCGGCGTTAATGGAGCGGTAAAACGCCAGCAGTTTGTCGTAGTCAAAACTTGGCCACGGATTGGGTTGGATGCTGTTTTCACCGTCGAGGAAGTTGTCGAAATTCGGCGCGACAAACACGTCTTTCGGAATGCGGAACAGCTCAAAATCGCCTTGTTTAAATACCGAGCTGGCGTCAAAAGTGTATTTGTCCCGGGCCAGGTAAAAACCACCGCGACTGAACTGGCTGGCATTTTTTGACGAATATTCGCTACGGCCTTTGCTTTGTTTACCGTAGGTCAGGCCAAAATCGATTTGGGTCAGCACAGAATCATCAAGCTTATATTGTCCGATCAGCTTGGCTTCGTCGACTTTATCCGTAACACCGGTGCCACTGTTGTAGCTGTAGTGCGCACCATAGGTTTGGTCGGCATTAAGCGCCGGGGCAATCGTCACGTCTGGCAGTTTATTGTCTTTGCTGTAGTCGATTTTGATCGAGTCAACAAAACCACGTGCGACGATAAAGCGGTTATCGCCGTTGTTCTGATCTTTCGCTTCTGAACTTGATGCGTCAGCCGTGATGCTAAAAGCGTCACTGATCTGGAATTTAGCATTGGCACCGACTTGCCAGGTGTCCGTTTTGCGTGGCGTGCTTAAGTTCAGCAGCTCTACCATTGGATTGGCCGTCTGAGTAACCGAAAGTACCCGGCCGTCACTGCCAAAGGTTGCGTTACTAAATAGCGGCGTGCCTGGCGTCCAGTCTTCGTCATAGTTGACAAAACCAATCTGGTAGCGGTTGCCGTTGGTGGTGTAGCGCGAATAAATAGTGTCGAGACTCAGATCAATCCAGTCGTTTGGCTGATATTGCAGCGACAGCGTGCCGCCCATCCGTTCGCGTACGTCCTGGGCGTTAGCGTAATACATATAAGCCGGGATTTTGGACGGGAATAATTCGCTGGCCTGATCGATTTGGCCATCATTGTTTTTATCGATCGGCAGCGTCGCTTCGGTGACACCTTCCTGTTCGTCATAAAAACCAGCGGCGGAATAAGTGTCGTTACGGATGGTGCGCTCAGAATAAGCACCGGTGAAAATCACGCCGAGTTTACCATCTTCAAATAGATCGCCGACCAAAAAAGACGCATGCGGCTGGGTGTCGCCGGTGCGGTTTTCATAGACGCCTTTGGCAGAGCCCGTCAGCGTGAAACCTTTTAAATCCAGTGGTTTGCGGGTTTGAATGTCGACGACTGCGCCGATACCACCTTCCTGCAACCGCGCTTCCGGCGATTTATACACCGCGATAGAATTAACCAGCTCTGAGGCGATAGTGTCGTAGTTAAAATCACGGCCACTGTTTTCTGAGGCGACGCGCCGGCCGTTCACGGTCGTTACGTTGTAACCATCGCCCATGCCACGCACGATAACTTTCTGACCTTCACCGCCGTTGCGGGTAATGGTGATACCCGGCACGCGCTGCAGCGCTTCGGCCAGGTTTTCATCGGGAAACTTACCGATATCTTCAGCGACGACCACGTCGATCACGGACACGGCGTTCTGTTTTAAAAACAACGCTTCTTTAATGCTGCTGCGAATACCGGTGACCTGAATTTTTTCGACTTGTTCGGCTTTGGCTTTCTTCTGCTTTTGTTTGTCGCTGTCGGCGTCTGCTGCGAAAGCTTGCTGCGGTGCCAGTATGGCCAGCATCACCAGCTGCGCCAGCTTGTGATAACGAAATTTACCCTGTGACATAGTCCCTCCACGCTGTGGTTATTTATTGTTTTGAAAATTCCGAAAGCAGATATCGTCAGGAAGTCAGTTGGCGTAAACTGCAGTGAAAGCACAGTTCGATGACAGTTTGGCGATAGCGACAGCAATCAAAACCTTTCGAGGTTCTTTATAATGTTAAATCGAAAGTGATCGCAAGATTTATTTTGTTTTCGTTTAGAAGATTTTACGCTAAGATTGTTTCCGAATAGATCTGAAAGTTATGCTGGGATAGTGATGAAATTGCCCGGAACTGTTATAAACGCATGATTTTTAATTGATATTTAAAATTTCTTTATTGCACTTTGCTCATTTAGACTTTTAAATATCAGCATGATTTACAAATAATGCAGCAAAAGAAATAAAACGAAAGATATTGAAAGTTTTGTTTTTGCTGGTAAGGTACAACGCAACAGCCCCCCAGTGGGCAGGGAGACGAGGTGGAAGCCTTAAATACCATTGAACGACAGCAGGAAATTGTCCGGCTAACCAACCTGCAGGGCAAAGTGTCGGTGGCGGAATTGTCGCAACGCTTTGGCGTGTCTGAAGTGACGATCCGCAGTGATTTGGCGGTGCTGGACAGCAAACGGCTGCTGGTGCGATCCCGCGGGGGCGCCATGGTCAACGATGACCTGAGTCGGGAGCTGTCGTTAAAAGAAAAGCGGCAGAAACATTCGGAGTTAAAGCAGCGACTGGGCCGTGCGGTGGCGGCGCTGATTAAAGATGATGAACGAATCATTCTCGATTCCGGCACCACGACGGAAGAAGTGGCAGCCAATTTACGTGAACACAAAAACCTGATTGTGATGACCAATGGTCTGAATATCGCGCTGGAGCTGTCGCAGGTCGACAAAGTCGAAGTGATGATGACCGGCGGCACGCTGCGGAAAAAATCGATGTCGTTTTATGGTGCTCAGGCCGAGCAGGCACTGAAGCACTATCAGTTCGACAAAGTAGTATTGGGAGTCGATGGTTTTGACTTAAAAACCGGCTTGTCGACCCATTTTGAAGCGGAAGCCACGTTAAACCGGCTGATGTGTGAAGTGGCCCGCGAAGTGGTGGTGGTCACCGATTCATCCAAGTTCGACCGCCGTGGTTTTCATCTGATTTGTAGTGCCATGCAAGTGCATACCCTGGTGACAGACGCCGGCATCCCGCCGCTGTATGTGGAAGAGCTGACCAGAATGGGGGTGCAGGTGCATATCATCAGTCCATAAGGAGAGATATGAACGCTTTGCTTGAACTGCTCAGGGCGAATAAACAAGGCCAGAGCAAAGGAATATATGCGGTTTGTTCGGCGCACCCGATGGTGCTTCGAGCTGCCATCCAACAGGCTAAAGCGGATCAACTCCTTGCTGTTGATTGAAGCCACCGCCAATCAGGTCAATCAGGACGGTGGTTACACTGGTATGCAACCGTCTGATTTCATTCAATTCGTCAAAGATATGGCGACAGCACTTGGGCTGTCGCAGCAACCAACTCTGCTTTGGCGGTGATCATTTAGGCCCGGTATGCTGGACCGCACTGCCAGCTGCAGTAGCGATGGCTAAAGCCGAAACCTTAATTGCAGCTTATGTTCGTGCTGGCTTTAGCAAAATTCATCTGGATACCAGCATGCCTTGTGCTGATGATCCAAAGCCGTTGCCGGACGCGCTGATCGCCGGGCGCGCCGCCCGTTTATGTCAGGTCGCCGAGCAGACGGCCGCCAGCATGGCAGCAACTGCCAGCCAGCCGGTCCCGGCTCAGCTGTGTTATGTCATCGGTACTGAAGTGCCGGCGCCCGGCGGCGTCGCGACGCTGGAGCATCAACTGCAACCGACACCGGTGGCCAATGTGGCAGATACTATTGCGTTGCATCAGCAGGCGTTTGCCGCGCTGGGGCTTGGCCCTGAAGTCTGGCAAAAAGTCATTGCCGTGGTGGTGCAGCCCGGTGTTGAATTTGATAACACCAAAGTGCATGCCTTTGATGCGGTTGCAAGTACAGCACTGGCTGATTTTATTGCCAAAGACCCACTGCTGGTGTTTGAAGCGCACTCCACTGATTTTCAGCCACAAAGCCGCTATCAGCAGTTGGTGCAGCAGCATTTTGCCATCCTCAAAGTGGGCCCTCAGTTAACTTTTGCACTGCGCGAAGCCTTGTTTGCGCTGTGTTATATCGAACAGCAGCTGATCCCGGTGGAACAGCAGTCGCACCTGATCGCGGTGTCTGAACGCGTGATGCAATTGCAGCCGGCGCACTGGCAGAAATTTTATCCGGGTAATGCCGTCGAGCAGCAGTTACTGCGCCAATACAGCTTCAGCGACCGCATCCGTTATTACTGGCAGCAGCCAGAGTTGCAACAGGCGGTAAGCCGCCTGCTGCAAAATCTCAGCGCGCAGGCGATGCCGCTGCCGCTGCTCAGTCAGTTTATGCCGCTGCAATATCAGGCCATTCTGAACGGTACGCTGCATGTTACGCAGCACAGCGCGCCAGAAGCGTTGTTGCAACATCACATCGGTCTGGTGTTGAAGATGTATGCCAGCGCCTGTGGTCTGGTTGGTGATTGTCGCGTCAATGCACAATGTGCAGAAGCCGCCTGAAAAGTAGTACAGGAGAATGGCCGTGGGACTTGTTAATTTATCAGATGAACGCTGGCTGGGTCTTGGCAGCAACGTGCTGCGTGAGGCCGCCGCCGAATGGACTGCGCGCGAAATTGCCCAGCAGCCGGCGCTGTGGCAGCAAATTGTCACGCAAATCAATGCAGATACTGCGCTGAATCATTACCTTCGGATGCAACTGGCGCAGCCGCGGCTGCGGATCATTCTGACCGGCGCTGGCACCTCGGCCTATATTGGCCAGGCGTTATTCCCTCATCTGGCGTCGCATCTGGCCACACAATCGCCGTTAAACACACAGCGACTGGAAGCGATCAGTACCACAGATCTGGTCAGCAATCCGGCGCAATATTTCCATGCAGACCAGCCGACCTTACTGGTCAGTTTTGGCCGTTCCGGTAATAGCCCGGAAAGTCTGAAAGCGGTGCAGCTGGCAGATCAGCTACTGCCTGATTGCCGGCATCTGGTGATCACCTGCAATGCCGATGGCCAGCTGGCGCAATATGGCCGACAACACCGGCAAAGTGCGGTGTTACAACTGCCAGACGCTTGTCATGACCGTAGTTTTGCCATGACCAGCAGCTTTACCGGTATGTATCTGGCGACCTTGTGGCTGTTTTGTCCGGATGCAGTGCAGCTGCAAAGCACTGTTGCAGTGACTGACCAGCTGCTGGCACAAAGTTCCGCCATTCGCCATCAGGCCGAATTGCCGGCCGAACGGGTGGTGTTTGTTGGCTCCGGCGTGCTGGCCGGTATTGCGCGCGAGGCCGCGCTGAAATATCTGGAACTGACCGCTGGCCAAATCACCAGTTTTTATGAAAGCACACTGGGTTTTCGCCATGGACCGAAGTCGGTGGTCAATGCGCAAACCCAGGTGTTTATTCTGCGATCCAATGACGGCTACACTGCAAAGTATGATATTGATTTATATGAAGAAGTGACGCGAGATCGCCGGGCAGCCTTTACCACTTTATTGCATGCCGACACCTATAGCGGTGGCGCTGCATTGGTAGATGCGTGGTTGGCGCTGCCACTGATTGTGTATTGCCAGGCGCTGGCCTTTTTCAAGGCGCTGCAGCTCGGGATTTCGCCGGACAATCCGTGCCCGACCGGTGAAGTGAATCGGGTGGTGCAGGGCGTGACCTTATACCCATTTTCGCCCAGCGCAGACACGGAGTGAGCCAGATGATTTATGGCCTGGATATTGGTGGCACTAAAATCGAAATCGCCGTATTTGATCAGCAGTTTGTGCTGGCAGAACGCTGGCGCGTGCCGACGCCGACCATGGACTATGAGGTGTTCCTTGACACCGTCCGTGCACAGGTGGCGTTGGCTGATGCCAAATTTGGCAGCAAAGCGCCACTCGGCATCGCCTTGCCGGGCGTGGTGGCTGCAGAAGAGCTGGTCATTTCCTCCAATGTGGCTTGTCTGAATCAGCAGCGTGTCGGTGTTGACCTGACGGCACTGTTACAGCGGCCGGTGGCGATTGGTAATGACTGCCGGCTGTTTGTGTTATCTGAGGCGTTATTAGGTGCGGGCCGCGGTTTCAGCCGGGTATTTGGCGTCATTCTCGGCACTGGTGCCGGCGGCGGCTTGTGTGTCGACGGTCAGATTTATCAGGGCCGCCATCAACTGGCCGGTGAACTCGGTCATCAGTCGATTGCTGCCCGCGTGCTGCTGCAATATCAGTTGCCGCTGTATCGCTGTGGCTGTGGTCTGGATGGCTGTGCCGAGACCTATATTTCCGGTACTGGCCTGGCGCGGCTGTACAGCCATTTCAGCAAGCAGGAGCACAGCACTTATGACTGGTTGCAGGCGCTGAGGCTGAATGAGCCGGTGGCACAACACTGTTTTGCCTGTTATCTCGACGCACTCGGCGCCGCACTTGCGGCCCAAATTCTGGCTTATGATCCGGATGTGCTGGTGATCGGTGGCGGCTTGTCCGATATCGATGAAATTTTCCAGGCCTTGCCTGCAGCGATTGGCCGGCATCTATTCAACGGTGTAACAGTGCCGCCGGTGCGTCGGGCCGAATATGGCGCTGCCAGCGGCGAACGCGGCGCGGCTATTCTGGGCGCCCGGCTGGCGGGTTGAACGTGGCTGCCCGTGCCGGGGGGGCCTGAACTGGCGCGGCCTGGACTGGCCCGGGCTGGACTGGGGAGCTAGCGGGACGCTGTTTTTATGTCGGCCGCTGCTGCCATCAGCTGGTCAATCAATCCGGCCACCGTTGGCCCTGCACTGAACATCAGTAAGTGTTCAGTGTCGGCCAATACCAGATAACGGCCGCCACTGTTGCCGGCCAGGGTTTTGCCCCATTCCAGCCCATCCTGGCGCCAGCGCTGCAGCCGGGCTTTTTCATCAGTCGCTGCCGCGATCAGCGGCGCTTCAAAATCACCATCCACCACCGACACCGGCACACGGCTTTGCAGCCAGGGGCTTTGATTGTACAACGCCAAATCGGACTGATACCCGGCAATTTCAATGGCACGCGCCTGCTGGCGTGAAATACGCTGACGTGTCGCAAATACCTGTTGTACATAATCCCAGTCTGTTTGTGGTTGCAGCTGCACTGGCACTATCTGCCGCAGATGGGCCAGTTCGACGCTGAGTTTTTGCGCTGTGCGTTCATTCCAGACACCGCTGGCCAGTTTGGGCAATAAGGCGTCGAGATTGCTGCGATACCAGTCCGCCGGATAACCGTTATACAGTGCCTGCGCTGCGGGTGTGGGCACGTCCGGGTCAATCAGTACCAGACCCGCCAGTCGTGTGGCCATGGCCGGATCATCGGCCAGCAGGCGGGCGGTGATACTGCTGCTGGCAAAGCTGACCAGCAGAAACTTATCGGCCTGCAGCTGTGGCAAGATCCTGGTTAAATCGGTGGCAAATTTGCGGTACGACGGTCGGGCTGTGTCCGAGCTAAACGCGCTGCTTTGCCGGTCGACAGCATAAGTGCGGTACTGCTGCGCCAGCAACGGTTGCAGCAGGGCAAACCAGGCGCTGTCGGCATGGAAGTTTTCATTGGGTCCTGCGATGAGCACGATGGCGGTGTCGACATGTTGGTTGCTTAATCTGTCTGGTTGCAGCAACCGCACATGTAAAGCGCCATCCGGCAATGGATAAAGCCGGGAGCCGGCAGGCAAGGCAGCCAGGGTCAGGCTGGTCAGCACGGCAGCCAGCAGCAACAGGTATTTTAACAACAGACCGATCATCAGGCGTTCTCACAGTTCGACATGTGGCGACAATGCCAACAGTGTCGTCGTGCGGGGGCTCGCGATAGCAGACAAAGGGATAAGCAGGGGAGAATTTACCGCTCAGCGGTGCTGGCCTATGCCTGACATCACCTGCTCAAAGTGCGCGTCGATTTTATCCTGTTCACTATTGCCGCCAGCGCCACAACCGACCAGTTTCATGCTGTGAATATCTTTGCGCAGATCGGCGCCGGGCGCGGCCAGCACACATTGTTTGCCAACGCGCACCAGCTGTGTGCCGTCTGCCAGCGTTTCCAGCACATCGCTGGCGGGGCCGCTGCCAGGTTTGGCCTGTGCGCGGCGCACTGCGCGGGATGGTTGCACTGTGTTTGTCTCAGTTCTGGGGGCTGATAGCGCCGCCAGTTCGGCCGCAGACAATTCCCGGCGCGCCGCTTGTTGCTGCACGCTGCTGAATATGGCAGTGAGATCAACCGGATGATCAGCGGATGTGGCTGTTGCCGTAGCTGCCGTCGGTTGGGTGATTGCTACTGTTGCTTTTTTGACTGGAATGGTCTTTGCCTGTGTTGCGACCCGAGTCGGCGCCGGGGCTGCGGTGCGCCGTGGCGCGGGCATGGGCGGCGCCACTGTCACGGCTGACGCTGTGGCTGCAGGCGCTGTGGCAGACTGAAATTCGGCAGCAGCAGGGGGCGGGCGCTGCGGCAGGCGCGTCACGGCAAATACCTGTAACGGCGCCGGTTGTATCTTAGTGGACTGATAGACAAACGGCTGCTGCAACACCAGCGTTGCTAATACCAGATGCGCCAATAACGAACAAAGCACTAAGGCAAAAAATGAGTTTAACTTGTTCTGCAACAACAGATTTCCTGGATCTTCACACCACTGCTAGCGCTGTCTGACCGATGTGAAGGCCAGAGGTTCCACTGCAACTGACAGATCAAGACTGGTATTGCGGTAAACAACACTGTGACCGCCAGACACTCCGTTGTGGCAGCTCAGACTGGTTGGTTATTGCGCTGCAAATTTCAACCTACTTTAGCTGGCCGACTGCAATAATTTTTGTTACAACAGAAAGAGTTGAATGGTACACCTTGTTAACATGAATCCGCGAGAGGTCGAAGGAATGCGAAATAACACATTAAAAATATGGAATGTAGTCAGAGCAGGTGAGGCAATAAAAAGCATGGTGTTTGTTCTGAGCTTTCTGGCACAGCAAGCCTGCAGTTCGCCACAAACCTATCGCAGTCTGACCATCGATGGCAGCAATGCAGCATCCACAGAGCAAAGCGTACAGCGTATTGTGCGTAGTATGCCGCAATCACAACAAGCTGCATTTTTACTGGCGCTGGTAAAAATTCAGGTACACACCGGCCAGCAGCAGGCGGCGGCGTTATTACACAGCGACACTGCCATGCAGCATGTTAATTATCAGTTTCTTGGCCAGCAAACTCATGGGCTTACTTATCTGCAGGTCATTGAGCAGGCGAAAAGGCTACAATAAAACGCAGACTGGCATCCCTGATCCGGCTGTCAGAAAAAACTCTACACTGAAGTATGCGCGAGTTTTAGTGTGCCACGCGCTCTGAAGGTGAGCTGGATCCTGTAACAGGCGCTGGCATGTAGACAGGTTTCTGTAGTCAGACTACTACAGCAGCGCAGATGGAGGTGATAGTGTCAGGTCAGATTTATTGGATTTGCGAACCATGCCCGGCGGATGATAAGCCCGGTATGGCCGAAGATTTTATGCCGCGACAGCCTGCCGGCTGGACTTTGTTTCGGTTAGATACGGCACAGGCGCTGCAATCTCAGCCAAGTCCAGCCTTGCTGATTGTTGATCAGCTGCAACAGCAAGCCGTGACTGAACTGGCGGCGCTCGGCGGTCACAGTATCCGTGTACTGACGGTACCGGATTGTCAGGATGAGCAACTGCTGCCTTATATCGCTGATTTCCATTTGTTTTATCCACAACCACTACAACCACAGGCATTGCAGCAACTGATGCAGATTGCACAGGCGCTGGCGGCCTTAAAGCTGCCGCCAGTCTGTCATCAGCAACTGCTGGCATGCACCCATTTACCGGTGATCCCACCGGTGATCCAACAACTACAGCAGTTATTGCTGGATCCGGATGTGCGGATTGACCGGCTGGCAGAAGTGATCGAGCAGGATCTGGTGCTGAGTGCGCGGTTGTTACAGCTGGCAAACTCGGCTTATATGGGATTTAACCACGAGACGGCATCGGTGCAGATGGCGATCAGCCGGCTTGGCCTCAGTCTGCTTTACGGCTTATTACTGGCGCTTAGTGTGGCGCCGGCGTTGGCTGGTGATGGTCTGAAGCACGACAGCGAACTGGCGTCGATGCAATTAGCCAGCAGCTGCCGACAGGTGGGGCAGTGGCTTGGCCTCAATAACGCGGCGCTGGAGCAAGTCGTCGTCGCGGCATTATTTCATCAACTTGGTCTGGCGTTGCTACAAGGCGCGACCGGTGATACCAGTGCTATCGACCCGGCACAGGCGGGTGCATTTATGCTGACGTTGTGGGGGTTTGCCCCCGGACTGGCCGACACTTTGTTGCAACAGCAAACGCTGGCAACATGCGCAGATCAGCCCCTCGCGCTGTGCCTGTTTCTGGCCCGGCAACGTCAAACTGCAGCCGTGCCGGATGCTGCGCTGGAGGCTGTGCTGACTGAGCGTGGTCTTCGGGCCTATTGGCCGGCAACGCCTGTGACCCCTGCCGGAGGCTGAACTGGATTTGTTAGTGCTAAACCCGGCTGAGCACGCCATGTTACAAACCGATCTCTGGTTTGGCGGTTTTCCCGACGCTCAACAACAGCAATTGCTGCAACAAGGCCGGCGCCGGGCGCTGAGTGCGGGTCAGCCACTATTTTCCCGAGGTGCGCCATTTTGCGGCATTTATGTGGTGCTGCAGGGGCAGTTGCTGATCTCCGGCTTACATCCTTCCGGTCAACAAGCACTACTGACGCTGCTTACGCCGGGGCAATGGCTCGGAGAAATCGCCTGGTTTGATCAAATGCCACGTACCCATGATGTGCAGGCACTGACCGACAGTCAGTTGCTGCAATTTCCCAAAGCAGCACTGCAGCAACTGGTGCAGCAAGACCCGCTGTGGTGGCAGCGGTTTGGCCAGCTGTTAACAGTCAAACTTCGCCTGTTATTTGTCGAGCTGGAAGATCGGGCGCTGTTACCGGCGCAGCAACGGCTGGCGCGGCGCTTGTGTCAGCTCAGCCATGATCAGCAGCTGCAGATCCCGCTGCAACAGGAACAACTTGGCCAGTTGTTATCATTATCGCGCCAGACCACTAACCAGTTGCTGCGTCAGCTGGCTCAGGCCGGACTGTTGCAAACGCGTTACGGCACCATCGAAGTGTTAAACCGGCCAGCACTGGTGCAACTGGCACAGCATGGCACTTTGTTGTCCTGAATCGCTGTAATCGCTGTAATCGCTGTAATCGCTGTAATCGCTGTAATCGCATCTGAATCGTGATTGCAAATTGTCAGCTACCTGACAGAATCCAGCCAGAACCGATCGTACATTGGCTTGGGGTTTGTGTTTTTTTTTTTTGCCTCCCCGCTTTCGGGGGGTTTTTGGGGGTGAAGCGAGGGGCGGGGCATAGCTTTTTTTATGGTCATTGGTGAAGCTCCCCCGTCCCCCCCTCCCCCCCCTCCCCCCCCCCCCCGCCCCCAAACACAACAAAGCCCCAAAAAACCCCCCCCGCAGCCCAACGTGCCGCCTCTTCCTTCTCCTTCATTGTCGTTTGTTTTGGTTTAATAAATTCCCCCCCCTCCCCCTTCCTTAAAAAGCTGCCAAACTGCTGCAAAAACAAACACCAAACGTCAACACGCCCTAGTTTCATTGATAAAAATAAGGAAAAATAATGCGGACCCTGACAGAACAACTCAGTTTATATGCACGTTACCATCGTGACCCACGGAATATTCAGACCCACTTTGCCGGCATCCCGCTGATTGTGATCAGTGTGTTTGGTATGTTGTCATTTCCTGTATTCGGCACAGCAATCAGTGCAGCCATGCTGTTGTTTGTGCTGAGTAATCTTTATTACCTGGTGCTGGACCTGAAATTCGGTGTGCTGATGCTGGGATTCAGCACCTTGTGTTATGCGCTGTCACAGCAGCTGGTGCAATGGGCGGGAGCGCCATGGTTGTGGGCCTCGGTGGCCGTGTTTGTGATCGGCTGGGTATTGCAGTTTATTGGTCATTATTTTGAAGGCAAAAAGCCGGCCTTTGTTGACGATTTAATGGGCCTGCTGATTGGTCCGTTGTTTATAATGGCAGAATGGGCCTTTATGGCCGGGTTTGCCAAACCGTTACAACAACAAATTGAAGCGGATGCCGGCCCGGTACAACGCCGGACTTAACATGGAATTCAGCCCTGCATTCGCAGGGCTGATGTAAAAATGATGGTTACAGATTGCTGAGTAGTGTGTGGTAAAACAGCACTGCTTTGTGCAGATTGTCCTGGCTGATGCGCTCATTGTTGCCATGAAAACCACCCAGTTCGGCCGAAGTCAGCAGCATCGGGTTAAAACGGTAACTGTCTTTGGCGACGGCTTCATACATCCGGCTGTCGGTGCCGCCGATGGTCAGGCCTGAGACCACAATCATATCTGTTGCCGCAGTGCCGGCCGGGGCGGCGTAAGCGCGCCGCGCCGCATCACTGATGCTGGCAAAACCCGCCGCCTGGTTATCGGACACTCTGGATGCGGCCATGCCCTGCACCACACTGAGTTCAACCCGTGGATCTGCAATCACCTGATTGGCATGTGCCAGCACGGCATCAATGCTGTCACGCGGATGCAGGCGGAAATTGACAATAGCACTGGCTTGTTGTGGCAAGACATTGGCTTTGATACTACCGGTCAGCATAGTCGGTGCCGTGGTTGTCCTCAGCATGGCATTGGCGGTCGGCATTTTGCTCAGCTCATGCTCCAGCAGCGGGCCAAACAACCAGCGGTTGGCCAGCAACATACGTTGTAACCAGGCCATGTGCGGGCCCAGTTGGTCATAAAAGTCGGCAGTCAGGCCATCAATACCACCGGCAACCGGTTGATCCGTCAGTCGGGTCAGCGCGCGGGCCAGAATACTGACAGCCGTTTGCGCCGGTGGCATCGAACTGTGACCACCGGGGCTCTGCACTGTTAGCTGCAGATTCAAAAAACCTTTTTCGGCCACATTAATACTGGCCACATCGGCGGCAACTCCCGGCACCATCTGGCGCAATACAAATGAACCTTCGTCCAGCGACCAGGCCAGATTGACCTGGCGTTGTTGCAGCAAGGCACTGACTGCCGCCGCTCCTTCGCTACTGCCGATCTCTTCGTCGTGTGTCAGCGCCAGATAGACGTCATGGGGAGGCTGAAATCCCTGCTGCAGCAACATGGTGACCGCTTCGAGCATAGATACGGCGGCGCCTTTGTCGTCCATCGCACCACGTCCCCAGACAAATCCATCAGCAATGGCGCCGGAAAATGGCGCTTGTTGCCACAGTTTTTCGGTACCGGGCGTGACGGGTACTACATCGTAATGGGCCGATAACAATACGGCAGCTTTGTTGCTGTCTTGCCCTTTCCAGCGGTACAACAAAGTTAGTTCATTCACCGGCGTCAGCTCCAGCTGTTGTTGCAGCTGCGGGTAAGTTTGCTGTAGCCACTGAATAAAATGACGGAATTTTGCCACGTCGCGTTTGGCACTGTTGTCATAGGAAATGGTCTGAAAGCGGATCGCCTCGGACAAATGCTGGCTGACGCTTGCCATATCAATGTCCAGTGTTACTGGCTGTGCCTGCACAGGCGCGACCGGGCTGAAGCTCAGGGTTCGCGCAGTCAAAACCGCCAATAACAGCAGCAGAGTGCAAGCCGCTGTCCAGATTATTTTTTTTAGCATCAGAAGTTCCCTGAGTATCTTTTTTAGTACTTTTATTGTTAGTTCGCTGCAGATTGCCAGAAGTTGCCAGCAACATTCGCCTGATTGAATGTAAGGTTTTCGTACGGGCAACACCAGCTTTTTCCGTGTGTTTGTAGCGGAAAAGTGGACATCCACTACGGCTCTGCTAGCTTAAAAAGTCCGGGGTCAGTGATGACCACCGCTCATGGATCAGCGGGGATAACCAGCCACATGTTGCAGTTTCGCAGGGTTTCAGGCCGGGGAGGTAGTCCCCGCAGTATCATCGGCTGGCCGCTCTGGCTGGCTGGTATGTTATTAGTTACAGGCGTGGCGCTCAGTGTGCTGTACGTCGGCTGGCTGGATCAGCAAAATCAACAACGGACGCTAACGGCACTGACCGAAGTCGCGGACCAGGTGGTGCAACAAAGCAAAGACCGGTTATGGCGTTATCAGTACGGCCTGCGCGGTGTACGGGGACATGTGCTGACCGCCGGCACCGCCTTGAGTCAACAAAGCTTTGCCCGCTATAGTCAAAGCCGTGATTTGCCGTACGAATTTCCGGGAGCCCATGGTTTTGGTTATATCCATCGGGTCGCGCCTGCGGAGTTACCGGCCTTTTTGGCGCAGGCGCGCCAGAGCGGTTCCGCTGACTTTAAGCTGACTGAACTTGCCGCCCACCCGCATGAGCACTTCATCATTCAGTACATTGAACCGCTGGCACGCAATCGCGCCGCGGTTGGGCTCGATATCAGCTCTGAACCACGCCGTTACACCGCTGCGCTGGACGCGATGCAAAGTGGTGAGCCACGCCTGACCGGGCCTGTCACGCTGGTGCAAGCCAGCGGCAGACCGTTGCAGGCGTTTCTGATGTTATTGCCGGTCTACCGCGATTGGCTGACGCCGGATTCCTTGGCTCAGCGCCAGCGCCTGTTGCAGGGCTGGAGTTATGTGCCGCTTGTCGCTGGCGAAGTGTTGCAGGACTTATTGCCACAAAGCCGCGGCGTCCACTTGCAGATGGCGGATATCACCGGCGAAAAGACGGTCTTCTTTCAATCAGTTCCAGAGATGGTGTCTTCACAGGCCAAAACAGGCGAGGTGATCCTGCAATCTTCGGTGTTTGGCCGCCAATGGCAATGGACTTTGCGCTCGGCCCCATTGTATCTACAAAGCCTCGGCCTGCCGTCGCCGCGCTTACACGGTTTGCTTGGCTTGCTGCTGACATTGTTGCTGACGCTGAGTGCCAGCATGGGCATGCGGATCTATTTATCGCGTCAGCAATTTAACGATCAGCGCAGCAAGTTGGCGGCGATTGTGCGCAGCTCGAATGATGCCATTATCGGCAAAGATCTACAGGGGGTAGTGACCAGCTGGAATCTGGGCGCTGAGCAAATGTTTGGCTGGGATGCCGATGAAGCGGTCGGCCAGCCGCTGACAGCATTGATCATTCCGCCGGAACTGAGTTATCAGGAGCTGCAGATCCTGCAGCAGCTGAGAAACGGCGACAGTGTGAAGCAATTTGTTACCCGGCGCCGGCATAAATCCGGGGCACTGTTGGACGTGCTGGTTAATGTATCGCCGGTGTTTGACGAAAAAGGCCGCATCATCGCGGCAGCAAAAACGGTGCGGGATATCGGCGAACTGGTCGCAAGCCGGCGTCAGCTGGATCAGGCGTTGCGTCAGCATAAAACGTTGCTTGAAACTATCAACGCGCAGTTTTTGTATGTGGAAACCGATCCGTCAGGCCGGATCCTCGATGTCAATCCGGTATTTTGCCAGAGTCTCGGTTATAGCCGCCAGCAACTGATCGGACAGACGCATCAGATAGTCAACGCCGGGATACATCCGCCGCTGTTCTGGCAAGCTCTCTGGCAGCAAATTGGCCAACAGCAGGCCTGGCGCGGTGAGATCTGCAACCGGCATCAGAATGGCGAGCTGCGCTGGTATGATACGGTGATCATGCCGTTGCGCAATGCTGCGGGGCTGACTGAGCGTTATATTGCCTTGTCCAGTGATATCACGGCGCGCAAACAGGCGGAAGCCCATCGCGCCGAGTTACATCAATTGATTGACACTGTGTTAAGTGCCGCCTCTGAAGTGGCCATCATCAGTCTGGATCGCCATGGTCAGGTGCAGCTGTTTAACCGTGGCGCCGAACTGATGTTGGGCTTTGAAGCCGCAGACGTGGCTGGCCGGGCGCAGTTAACCGCATTGCTCAGTCCGGCCGATCTGGCGCAGCGGGCGCGCGAATTAGGCCTCAGTGGCGAAACCCAGGCCGATATGCTGGCCCATCTGGCCCGCACCGGTACCCCTGAGACCTGGCGCAGTGCGCTGATTTGTCAGGACGGTAGCACTGTGCCGGTATTACTGACGCTGACCGCTATCCGTGACACCAGTTGTGAATTGCTCGGCTTTTTGCTGATCGCGCTGGATTTCAGTGAGCAACTACAGTAAGAGCTCGATTTGACCATGTTACGCGATCAGCTCAGCATTGCGGCGGATGTGGCCCGGCTGGGGGTCTGGACCTGGCATCCGGATAATAATGAGCTGTGGTGGAATGGCCGGATGTTTGATATTTATCAGCAGGATCCGCAGCTGGCGCAGGGCAGTCTGAACTATCAGCACTGGCGGGAGCGGGTACATCCGGACGATCTGGCCGCGACCGAAGCGCGCCTGCAACAGGCTTTGGATGGTGTCTTGCAGTATGATCCCGTGTTTCGCATCGTGACGCCGGATCATGGCGTCAGATACATACTGGGCGGCGCCACTGTGGAGCGTAAAGCGGACGGTAGCCCGTGGCGGATGACCGGTATTAATCTGGATATTACCGCACAGCGCGAGCTGGAACTGGAGCTGCGCCAGGCCAAAGAGCAGGCTGATGCTGCCAATCAGGCAAAAACGCAGTTCCTCGCCAACATGAGCCATGAGATCCGCACGCCGCTGAATGCCGTGCTCGGCATGCTGCAGTTGTTACAGCAAACCGCGCTGAGCGATATCCAGGCCGACTATGCCAGCAAAACACAAATTGCCGCGACGGCGCTGTTGAGTCTGCTGAACAATATTCTCGATTTTTCCAAAATTGATGCTGGCCGGCTGGAGCTCGATCCAGCGCCATTACCACTGGCGGCGTTTTTCCATGATGTTGCCGTGTTGCTGGGGGCGACCCATCAGAATCCACATGTGGAATTATTACTGGATCTGGCGCCGGACCTGCCGGCCGTGGTGCTGGCTGACCGGCTACGACTGCAACAGGTGCTGGTTAATCTCGGGGGCAATGCGCTGAAGTTTACCCAGCAGGGTTATGTGCGGCTGCGCGTCCAGCGACTGGAAGGAACATCCGACCGGGCCAGGCTGGGTTTTAGCATTGAAGACAGTGGGATCGGTATTTCCACGGCGCAGCAGCAACGCCTGTTCAGCGCCTTTAGTCAGGCAGAAACATCGATTAGCCGGCGTTTTGGCGGCACCGGGCTCGGTCTGGTTATTTGTCAGCGCTTGCTGGCGCTGATGTCGGCAGAGCTGCAACTGCAAAGTGAACCGGGTCAGGGCAGTTGCTTCAGTTTTGTTCTCGACTTACCGCTGCTGGACGCACAACCGATGCTGCCGCCCTCTGCGCTGGCCACTTTGCGCGTGCTGGTGGTCGACGATCAGCCGCTGGTGCGGCAAAGTCTGGTTGCCAGTGTGCAACAACTTGGCTGTGCGGCTACAGCGGTCGGCGATGGTGAGACGGCATTGCATATGGTCCAGCAGGCAGAAGATGCAGACGCAGCGTTTCAGTTGGTATTGTTGGATTGGCGCATGCCCGGCATGGATGGCCTGCAAACCGCCCGCAGTATTTTGCAGCAAAGCCGGCAGGGTACACCACCGTTACTGATGATGGTGACCGCATTTGAGAGCGAAGTGTTGCAACAGCTGGCCTGGCAAAGTGACCAGCCCGTGCTGGATGTGCTGATTAAACCGGTCACACCGCAACAGCTGCAGCAGCGTTTACAAAAAGTACTGCAACCCGGGCTAAAACAGCAGCAAGCGCCAGCGACCGAAGCGGTGAAACCGCTGCAGGGTTTGTCATTGCTGGTGGTTGAAGACAATGCATTGAATCGTCAGGTTGCCGAACAACTGTTGCTGTCAGCCGGTGCCCGGGTCACCTTGGCTGTTGATGGTTTTATGGCGGTGGCGCTGGTACAGCAACAATCTTTTGATTTGGTGCTGATGGATTTACAAATGCCAGGCATGGATGGGTTGACGGCTACCCGGCGGATCCGCCAGCGCTTTCCAGCGGCGCAGTTGCCGATTGTGGCGATGACTGCCAATGCCACGGCAGATGATCAGGTGGCCTGTCAGGCCGCGGGCATGAACGCGCATATTGCCAAACCAATTGATTTGAAAACCTTATGTCCGCAATTACTGGCGCTGTGTCAGCAGCGGCATGTGCTGCCGCTGGACGTACCGCAGCCGCTATCGACGTCCGATCTGCAGATCCCACAAGTCGTAATACAGCCACTGGCGCAGATGCTGCAGCGTTTTGGTCAGAATGCCGGCTTGTTGCAGCAAGCCTGGGCACAACTGCCGCAAGAATGGCAGCACCAACGTCAACAATACGAGGCAGCGACCAGCCATGACGGTCGTCAGGCTGTGCTCCATACCTTACAAGGGGTGGCGGCTACTTTGGGTGCTGTGCAGCTGGCGGCGGTACTGCGTGCTGCCGGTCAGACACTGCGTCAAGGGCTGACGCCGGATATGACGGAAATTGCTGCGTTGGTGACACAAAGCCTGCAACAGTTTGATGAGATCATCCAGCCGCAGCTGTCAGCGCTAGTCACTGCGGCTTTGCAGCAGTCAGGGAACCCGTCAGCAACTGAACAGTCTGAACAGCCGGTGCTGGCTGATTTGGTAGCGCAATTACAACTGGCTCTGACCCAACAACATTTAACCGCGCTTGATTTAGCAGCTCGTCTGGCGGCGATGGATCCCGCTTTTGCCGTGCTGTCGGCGCAGGTTGAACAACTTAATTTCACTGCAGCGTTGTTTACTTTGCAGCAATTGACATTGCCGCAACAGGCGCCGCAATCACCAACAAGGAAGGTTCATTGATGTCGCATTACACGCAATGGTATGCCACACCGGGCGGTCAGCCCCGTCTGTTATTGGTCGACGACCACCAGCTGAATATCCGCGTGATGTATGAAATGTTCCGTCACGAATTTGATGTATTTATTGCGCTGAATGGGGAACAGGCGCTGGAAAAATGTTACGAGCTGCATCCGGATTTAATCCTGCTGGATGTTGTGATGCCGCGCATGGATGGATATGAAGTGTGCCGACGCTTAAAAGCCGAGCCGGAACTTGCCGATATTCCGGTGATTTTTATCACCTCACATTTTGATGAAGCGGACGAAGTTCATGGTTTTGAGCTGGGTGCAGTGGATTTTATCCATAAACCGGTGAATCCAATTATTACCAAAGCCCGGGTGAAAACTCAGCTGCAACTGAAGCAACAAGCGGATTTACTGCGCACGATTTCACAGGTCGATGGCCTGACCGGGATCGCCAACCGCCGGCGTTTTGATCAGCAGCTGGAGCTGGACTGGCGCAGCTGTTGCCGGGCGCAGGAGCCATTGTCGCTGCTGATGCTGGATATCGATTATTTCAAACAATATAACGATGAATTTGGTCATCTGGCCGGTGATGAATGTCTGCGTCAGGTCGCCAACGCGATGCAACAGTCCATAGGCCGGCCCTACGACTTATTGGCGCGGTTTGGTGGCGAAGAGTTCGCCGTGTTATTGCCGCGGACTGAACTGACCGGCGCGCAGTATCTGGCACAGAATATGTTACAAAAAATCGCCCAGTTGGCGTTACCTCATCCGTTGACCCCCAGCGGCATCATCACGCTCAGTGCAGGACTGGCCAGTACCGTGCCGCAGGAGCAGAATCAGCCGCGCCAGTTGCTGCAGCAGGCAGACGAATTGTTATACAAAGCCAAACAACAGGGCCGGGCGCAACTGCAGGCCAGCCACTGGGCCGGGCTTTAACACCGTACCAACTGACTTATTTTTGTCATATTGACGACATAGACTGCCCCGGTTTACCGGAGAAGTCTATGCAACGTCGTCCCGCGCTTGTCGCCAGTATTGCCACCGTAGTTATCATGCTGGGTATCCTGATTGTCGCGTTTTATCTGGGCGTCAGTAATCAGAAAACCAGTGAAATCAAAGCCCGCACTGTCGCGCAGCAAGTCAGTAATGCGTTGGAAATTATGGCGGCAGATCGGGTGCGTGCGCTTGATGACTTAGTTGGGCACTGGCCGGTGGCCAGTGCTAATGAAATTGACTGGTTTAATGTCCGGGCGGTGACGCTGGCAAAAATGCTGCCGGGCTTACGCGATTTGGCGTTATTGGACCGCCAGGGCAATGTGTTGTGGTCGATTGATCCGCAAAACCGCAAGCAGTTGTTGCGCCAGCATCTACCCACGCTGTTAGGCGTGCCGTCCGGCGCCACCACTGCCGTATTGTACCCGCCCGATAAGCCGCAAAGTCTGGTGGTGATGCGCGCGATCAGTATGCAAGGCAAACCGCATGGATATGTCGCGGCATTTTTTGATATCAACACCATTTTGGGCGTGTATACCAGTGAACTGGATGCCGGCGGACTCAGTTTCCTGATGCAGGATGGCGATGCCGTGTTGCATCAGTCCGGTACTTTGTCAGGCAGTGCGCCTGTGGTCAGACAGCCGCTGGATTTTGCCGGCAGACGCTGGCATTTCAGCGTGCAAAGCCAGTCTGATATCTGGCAGACCAGCTGGTGGCTGAGCGGGATTGGCAGTCTGATCGCCTTGTGTATCGGTTTATTGTTATACCGCCAGTTCGCTAAAGAAGCCCAGGTGCGGCGTTTCCAGCAGCTGTATCAGTCCGCGGCCGATGCGTCGCTGGATGCGATTTTGTTGTTGGCGCGATATCAGGGGCCGGACGGGCCAGATTTTCTGCTGCAGCACAGCAATAAAGTGGCGGCAGAGCTTTGTGATCCATCACTGCTGCTGGCCGGAGAGTCGCTGGCGCTGCTATGTAAACAATTGAGTGCCAACTGGTTTTTCCGCCGCTGTGTCGATGTGGAGCGGACCGGCGAACCGTTTGAAGCAGTGCTGCCACAGCCGTCAGGTCTTATTCATGCCAGCTGGCTGCGCTTGCAGGTGGTGAAATCGGCACAGGGTCTGGCGCTGACGTTTCGTGACGTCAGCCGCGAACATGCGCTGCAACAACAGATCCGTTATCAGGCCGAGCATGACCAGTTAACCGGCCTGTTAAACCGCTATGCGTTTGAACAACGACTGGCCGCATTACTGACCACAGTGCAGGGCGGCGCGTTGTGTTATATCGACATGGATCAGTTTAAACACATCAATGACAGCTGCGGCCATCTGGCCGGTGATGAGTTGTTGCGGAATGTCGCCAGCCTGCTCAGTATTGATTTGCATCACGCTGATATTCTGGCCCGCGTCGGCGGTGATGAATTTTGTCTGGTACTGGCCGCACGCAGCATGTCAACGGTCAGCACGCATCTGCAACAACTACTCAGTCGCATTGCTGCGTTTCGGTTCAGCTGGGAACAACAGATTTTTACCATTGGTGCCAGTATCGGGGTGGTGGCGCTTGGCGGCGAACAGGGCGGTCTGACCGACTTGTTGAAGGCCGCCGACAGTGGCTGCTATCTGGCAAAAAATCAGGGCCGGAACCGTTATTTTATCGTCGACGCGGATGGGCCTGAGCTGAATCATTTACAGCAACAGCGGCAGTTATTGTCGTTGTTGCATACCGCGCTGGACGAGCACCGTTTTGAATTGTATGCCCAGCCGATTGTGTCGTTGTCGGTGCCACCGCAAGGGCTACACCTCGAAGTCCTGCTCAGGCTGCGGGATAGCGATGGTGCTATGGTCAGTCCGGCCTTGTTTATTCCGCTGGCAGAGCAGCAGGGGCTAATGGGCCTGATTGATCGCTGGGTGATCCGCCGGGTGTTACAACAACTGGCGGGCAGCCCGGCTCAGCTGCCGTTGCTGGATAAAATCGCCATTAATTTGTCCGGGCCTTCACTGAGCGACCCGGACTTGCTGCCGTTTATTCAGCAACAGTTGCAGCTCTTTGCCATCCCTGCGGCGAAGATTTGTTTTGAGATCACCGAAACGGCGGCGATCACCAATATGGCGGCAGCTAATCGTTTTATCGACAGCTTGCGCCAGATTGGCTGCAAGTTCGCGCTGGATGATTTTGGTGTTGGCATGTCATCCTTTGCTTATCTGAAGCATTTGCCGGTGGATTATCTGAAAATTGACGGCTCTTTTGTCAAAGCGATGACGCAAAATGCCACCGATGCGGTGATGGTGCGGGCCATGGCTGATATTGCCCGCAGTATGCAAATTCAGACCATTGCCGAATTCGTCCCGGATGAAGCCACTTGTGTGCTGCTGCGCAGTATCGGTGTGCATTATGGTCAGGGTTATGGCCTTGGGCATCCGGCTCCATGGCAAACGTTTTTCCCACCGACAGTCACTCCCTAAATCAGTCAAACGTTGCAGAACAACTGCTTTACGTGTCCGGAAATAGCTGACTCTGAACGCGCTGAACAGTGAAGAACCTGGCAAATAAAAAAGGCAGCATCAATTGACGCTGCCTGGATGGATCCCAAGAATTCTGCAGGACCAAGGACAAGGATACACAACAAACTCAGCCTTTTCAGGCGGGCCACAGGAAGAAGCCGAGCGCATTCTGGCAAGCTTGCGCGGCAAAATTCTGACATTTCTGTGAAAGTTTTATGGCCTGACATCATTATTTCAACCGTCATCCGGCCGTCATCTGTCGCTTGCAAACTCTGCGGACAATAATCAGGAGTTTGTTATGAAGCAGTGGAGTCGTCGCGAGTTTTTACGGGTATCGGCCATGTTGGCAGCGGCCGGTGGTTTTAGTACGGTCAGTGGCTGCGTCAGCATGCCGGCAACGAAAGCGGCCAGCGCTGACGCTGCATTTCCGTTGAGCTTTGATCATGGTGTGGCGAGCGGTGATCCGTTGCATGACCGTGTGGTGTTGTGGACCCGCGTCACGCCCGCAGGGCCACTGGCGGCGGTGACACTTCGGCTTGAGGTTGCTACGGATGCTGCGTTCAGCCAGTTAGTGGTGGCCGCCGATTGTGTTGCGCGTGCAGAGCAGGATTATTGCTGCAAAGTTGACGCGGCCGGTCTGGTTACCGGCACCGCATATTTTTATCGTTTCCGCGCCGGCACTGTCAGTTCGCCGGTCGGCCGCACCCGCACACTGCCGCAAGGTTCATTAGCCGAAGCCCGTTTTGCAGTCGTCAGCTGCAGTAATTACCCGGCCGGTTATTTTCATGTGTATCAGCAGCTGGCAGAACGCCAGGACCTGGATGCAGTGCTCCATCTCGGTGACTACCTGTACGAATATGCCGCTGATGGCTATGCCACTGAGCGGGCAGCGGAATTTGGCCGTTTATATGCGCCGGACAATCGGTGTGAACTGTTGAATTTAAACGACTATCGTCGTCGCTACGCCTGTTATCGCGCGGATCAGGCGCTGCAGCAACTGCACGGCCGCCATCCGTTTTTACTGGTCTGGGATGACCATGAAATTGCCAATGACACCTGGACCGACGGCGCCGAAAACCACAGTGCCACCGAAGGCGATTTCCAGGCACGCAAACTGGCCGCATTACAGGCGTACTACGAATGGCTGCCGATCCGGCCGCAGGTCCACAGCGGCGAACCGCTGTATCGTAGTCTGGCTTATGGTGATTTAGTCCAGTTCTATCTGCTGGATACCCGGGTCTGTGCCCGCAGCCAGTGGCTGGATTTCCCGCAGTTTCAGCGTGATGGTCAACTGGATGTCGCGGCCATGGTCAAAGCGGTGCAGGATCCTGCCCGCACCTTGCTCGGCAGCGCACAATTTGATTGGCTGGCACAAGGATTACAGCAATCCGGCTGTCATTGGCAGGTCCTGGCGCAACAGGTGTTGATGGCGCGGATGGAGTTACCGGGGGAAGCGCTCGCCGAACTGGCCAAACCCGGCCCGGCGCTGGCAGCGCAGTTGCGCGAACTGGCGGCTCTGAAACAACGGCCTGCAGGCAGTTTAAGCAAAACGGAGCAACAACGGCTGGCAGGTGCTTTGCCTTATAACCTCGATGCCTGGGATGGGTTCCCGGTTGAGCGTGAACGGCTGTACCAGATGCTGCGGGCCAGCGGCCGGCAAGTGCTGGTCTTGGCCGGTGATACGCATAATGCCTGGCACAGTGAACTGAAAACCAGCAATGGTGAATTTGTCGCGACGGAGCTGGCGACTGCGTCTGTTTCATCACCAGGTATCGAACAATATCTGCAGTTGGATACGGCGCAGGCGGCAGAGTTGTCGTCCGTTCTGCCACAGCTGATTGATGAATTGCAGTGGTGCGAACTGGCACACCGCGGTTATCTGCTGTTGCAGATCAGGCATGAAACCTGTGAGGCGCAATGGCATCAGCTTGAGTCCGTCCATGTACAAACCGCGCAATGGCTGGCGCCTTATCAGCAGCAAATCGCCAGACGCTGACAGGTGCAATAATAGGAACGCAAATAGGCTGACTTCAGGAGCGGATCTTGTCCTGCTCTTGCTCAGTCAGCCTGGCTTCAATCCGTTTTAAGCGCTGCATCAGCTCGCGTTGTTCTTCGTCACTGAACAGATGTTTGTCTTCGACCAAATGCATAATGATGTTGGCGACAATCATCGGGATCACGATAAAGATCCAGAAGTGGCCAAACAAGATCCCGACAATGCGACCGGCCGGCGTGACCGGCGTCAGGTCGCCATAGCCGATCGTCAGCGAGGTGACTGTGGCCCACCACAGGCCGTCGGCCAGCGACTTCTGCTCAATCATGGCAAAACTGACAGCGCCAAAAATCAGGCTGATGGCATACAACGCGATGATAAGCCACAGCCGGTTTGCAATATAAATCAATACCTTCTTCATTAACCACAGTTCCAGATCTGCTGTATTAACCGCAGCATAACAAAGAGTCTGTGGCCGACCAAGTCCCCAAGGCTTACAGCTGCGCCATCGCCAGATCCAATGTATTTTTTTCCGGTGGTTCACAACCAGCTTTGGCGATATTCAGGCTTGCGGCCAGACAGGCGCGTTGCAGCGCACTACGGCATTGCTGCAGATCCAGCGTACTCAGCGTTTTGCCGGCCGGGTGCAGCTGCAGCAATTGCACCAGCAGATTGGCAAAAAACGTATCGCCGGCACCGACGGTATCGATAAATACTGTGGGTTTGATCACCGGCTGGAACAGGCTTTGCTGACCCAGATATAAAGTTGCGCCTTCAGCGCCACAAGTCAGCGCCAACAGCGCATCGGGTGCGAGTTGGCGGATAGTGGCGACGGCGGCTTCCAGTGACAATGCCGGATAAAGTGCCGCCAGATCTTCATCGCTGGCCTTAACATAGTCAGCCAGCTGCAGCACCTGTTCAATATGCGTACGATAGGCCGCTACATCGGTGACAAACTGCAAACGCACATTGATGTCAACACTAAGGCGAATGCCACGTTGTTTGGCTGCCTGCAACACCGGCAATAATTTCCCGGCATCCTGTGGTTCTAACGCCAACGAGCCAGTGTGTAAAATCCGGCAGTCCGCCGGCAGCGCGGCAATCAGCTGCTCTGCGCTGTAATCCCGATCGGCGATGCCCTGGCGGTACAGGCTGTAACTGGGCTGGCCATTGGCATCGATGCGGACAAACGCCAGTGAGCTGGGTGCGGCAGAACGTTGTGGCCAGCCGGCAGTGACGCCACGTTGCTGCAATAACTGCAAAAACGCATCACCAAAAGCGTCTGACGATAACGGTGAAAGATAGCTGACCGGTACTTGCTGCAATGCACAGGCGATCGCCAGATTAAGCGGAGAACCGCCGGTTTTCGCCACAAAACGGCCGTCTGCTTCGCTGAAAATATCTATAACGTTCTCGCCAATCACCGCAATCATGCTGTTCTCCCCGCATCAGTAAGACATGCAGCTTAATTAATCACATGCTGTTATTAAAGGGGCTGCGGCAAATATTTTTCCGGTGGCCGCAGCATCAGCGTCATTGCAATTTTAACTGACTGATCTGAATGGCATTAAGCACAATCTGCCAGATTGCGTGACGAATGTCGCTCAAGTTTGACCGGGCAGACCCGATACAGCTGTATCTGCAGTTTGATAAAGGACCCGCATCATGACCGAGCACATCCGCTTACAACGTATCCGCGACATTGGCTTCCGCTTACAGGAGCTGCAATTGATCCGGGTACAGACGGGGGCTTCATATGCAGTGTCCACCATTAATTTTCTGTTTCAACTCTATCGTTTACCCAAACCAGCCGGCCAGTCGCTGGAGCAAATCCTGACCCAACTCGGGACTGCAGTGATCGCCCGCCATCAATTGCCCTATGCCCGTTTAAGTGTGGATGCAGTGCTGCAGTTCTTTTGCCAGCGCTTCCAGGTTGGTCATAGCGCCATCAAACATCCTACCTATCGCCGGCGTGACCGTGCGGCTCTGGCACAGGCGCAGATCTGACTGGTCAGTCGGCATTTCAGCGCGTAGACTGGTCAAAAAAACCACAGGGATTGTTGTTGTGGGCAAAAAATCGAAATTTGTAACATGGCTCGGCGCTTGCCTGATGACCGGCCCGGTGCAGGCGGCGGATGCAGCTCTGGTTGCTGTCTATGGTGATTTTATTACACCGCCAGCCTTTATCCGTGGTACGGATACAACCCCACCTTCTGGTTATCTCATTGATATTTATCGCGAATTAAGTCAACAGCTTGGCATGCAGTTACAACTGAAAGCATTTCGCCGGGCTGATATCGCCGGTGCTTTGTTAAAAAGTGACGCTGATGTGTATTGCCGGGCGAATCCGGCCTGGTATCCCGAACCGCTGCTGCGCTGGAGCCCGCCTTTGTTTGCTTATGCCGATGTGTTACTTAGTCATCAGCCGCTGGAGGATCTGCAGGGCCTTTCGCAACGAAAAGCTTTAGTCGCAACCACCAGTGGCTACAAATATCCAGAACTTGAACCATTGTTTCGGACCGGACGGTTAACCCGGCAGGATTATTTGTCACCGGAAGAAGCAGCGTCTGCATTCCTTGCCGGCAAAGCAGACACTGTGGTGATGTCAGAAATTGAGGCGCATTACCTGCTACCGGTGAACCGGCTGCAGCAGCTTCAGCTGGCGCACTACCAACTGCATTGTGTGTATTCGCCGCGCTTAAAACCATTGCAGCGCCAGCTGCTGGATAACTACATCAGTGCCCGCGCCAGTCATGGCGATTCTAAAGCGCTGTTGCAAAAATACAGCTGGCAGCTGACCGTCAAACAACCGGTGAAATAACCGCTATAACACCAGCCCTGCGGCGAATTCCTGATACAAACCAACCATATGTTGATAATTGGCTAGGCTCAGCCTGGCTTGCTGATCCCGCGCGCTCAGGAGCTCGCGCTCGGCGTCCAGCAGCTGCAGAAAATCTGCCATGCCACTTTGATAACGCAATTGCGTCAGGCGGACTGCTTCAGCGCTGGCGGCTAATTGTTGCTGTTGTAGTAACTGCGCGCGCCGGCCCTGATTGTAGGTATCCAGACTGCCTTTAACATCCCGCATCACGGCAAATACCTGCGCCCGGTATTGCTGCAGCGCCACTTCAGCACCGGCCGTACTGGCGTCGATGCGGTCGGCGACAGACCACGGATCTGCTGCCGGCAGGCTCAGGCTCGGTGCCAGGCTCCAGCTTTGTTGATCGCTGCCGGTTTTCACACTGCCCAGCGAGACAAACCCAAGAAAGCCCTGCAGCGACAACTGCGGATACCAGGCCGCTTTATCAATGGCCAGCTGAGTATGCGCTTTGGCCAGCTGGCGCTCAGCAATCGCCAAATCAGGCCGTTTCGCCAGCGCATCCTGCCACTGCGATAGCGCCAGTGGCTGACTGAATTGCGGCAGGCTGCGTTTGGTAAGCCTCACTTCAGTTTGTGCTGTCAGCGCCGCCAACGCCAGCTGAGCCTGCGACTGCTGCAGGTACAGCGCCGGTAAGCCGGCTTCGACCTGGTATATCTGCGCCTGTAAGCGGGTCAGTTCCAGCGCCGAGGCACTGCCGGCATCCAGCTGCGCCTGCACTATGCTGCGGGTTTTCGCCAGATTGGCGAGGTTAGCCTGCGCCACGTCAATTTGCAGCTGGGCACCCAGCCAGTCGCCATAATGGCGCGCGACCTGGGTCAGCACGGCCAGTTGCAGTTCCTGCAGGCGCAGCAACGCAATCTCGCGGTCTTGCGCCGCGGCTTGCTCCGCCAAGGCGACTGCGCCGGATAAATCCAGCTGCCAGGAAAGGCTGGCGCCTTGTTGATAACGGCTGGAAACGACGCCGTCTTTGCCTTGTTGTGAGCGTTCCAGCCCGGCGGTCGCAGTGACTTGTGGCAGATCATTATCTGCCGCATCATTTTGCAGCGCAGCATAGCGTTTCACGTTGGCACTGGCGGCCAGCAGGCTGGCGTTTTGCGCGCCGGCCTGTTGCAACAGGGTCATTAATTGCGGGTCATTCAGCTGTTGCCACCAGTCAGCCGGCGTGGCTTCCAGTTGATACTGCGCCGGCAAGGCCTGGTCGGCAGTCAGCTGTGCCGGCACCTGATATTGGCTGCTGACACAAGCACTCAGGCTCAGACTCAGCAGCAAAGCGATGGCAGAGGGTCGAAACAGATTATTCATGAGTCACTCCGGCTAGGTTCGGCAGACTGGTGTTCTCTGGATTCTGCGCCGGGTTTTTACCGGCCAGCATGGTATAAAACAGCGGTGTGAGCAGCAGACCAAACAAGGTCACGCCAATCATGCCGGCAAACACCGCCACGCCCATGGCCTGACGCATTTCCGCACCGGCACCGCTACTAAATACCAGCGGTACTACACCCATCACAAAAGCAATCGACGTCATCAGGATCGGCCGTAAACGCAGGCGGGCCGCTTCTTGCACCGCCTGCAGCGCTGTCATGCCGTGCTGTTGTTTTTCGCGGGCGAATTCGACAATCAGGATGGCGTTTTTGGTGGCAAGGCCAACCAATACAATCAAGCCGATTTGGGTGAAGATGTTGTTATCACCACCAAAGATCCAGACGCCAATCATTGCGGATAGCAGCGTCATCGGCACAATCAGCAGGATAGCGAGCGGTAAACGCAGGCTTTCATACAAGGCGGCCAACACCATAAACACCAGCAGCAACACCAGCGGGAACACCAGATACTCGGCATGACCGGCCAGAATTTGCTGATAGGTCAGCTCAGTCCACTCATAGCTGATGCCTGGTGGCAAAGTCTCGGCCAGAATTTTTTCAATGGCCGCACGTGCTTCGCCACTGCTGTAACCCGGTGCCGGGCCGCCGTTGATTTCAGCGGTGGTAAAGCCGTTGTAATGCATGACGCGATCCGGCCCAGCGCTGTAATTGACGTTGACGAAACTGCCAATCGGCACCAGTTGACCTTGTTGGTTGTTCACCTTCAGATTGGCGATTTGCGCCGGGTCCTGACGGAAGGCTTCGTCTGCCTGCACGTTGACCTGATAAGTGCGGCCGAACTGGTTAAAGTCGTTGGCATAAGTACCGCCTAGATAACCCTGCAAGGTGGCGAACAGATCGTTTAGCGACACGCCCTGTGCTTTGGCTTTGACGCGGTCGACGTCCAAATCCAGCTGCGGCACATTGACCTGATAACCCGAGAACACACCGGCAAGCTGTGGCGTTTGCCAGGCTTTCATCTGTACTGCCATCGTCACTTTGTACAGCTCTTCGTAACCGAGGTTGGCTTTATCTTCCAGTTGCAGGCGGAAACCGCCGATAGTGCCAAGGCCCTGCACCGGTGGTGGCGGGAAGATGGCAATAAAGGCGCCCTGAATACCGGCAAACTGGGCGTTTAAGTCGGCAGCGATAGCGCCTGCAGACAACGACGGATCCTGCCGTTCACTGAAGTCTTTCAGCGGCGTAAACACAATGCCGGCATTCGGACTATTGGTAAAACCGTTGATCGACAGGCCAGGGAAAGCAACCGAATGCGCCACGCCAGGGTGTTTCAGAGCTATTTCCGACATCTGTTTAATCACGGCTTCCGTGCGTTCCAGCGACGCGGCATCCGGTAGCTGAGCAAACGCCACCAGATATTGTTTATCCTGCTGCGGCACATAGCCGGTTGGTGTATTAGCAAAAATACCGCCAGTAAGACCCAGCAAGCCTAAGTACAACACGCCAGTCAGGCCACCAAAGCGGATAATTTTACTGACCGCTTTGCCATAACGTTCACTGCCACGGCCGAACAGCCGGTTAAAAGGCCGGAACACCACACGACCGAATAATTTATCCAGCAGCACTGTCAGTTTATCCGGCGCCGCACCATGCGGTTTTAGCAGCAATGCAGCTAATGCCGGGCTTAACGTCAGCGAGTTCAGTGCAGAAATGACCGTCGAAATGGTGATAGTCAGGGCAAACTGTTTATAAAACTGGCCGGTGAGGCCGGTCATAAATGCGGTCGGTACAAACACCGCCGCCAGCACCAGCGTGGTCGCAATGATTGGGCCTGTGACTTCTTTCATCGCCTGTTGCGTCGCGGCAAGCGGACTTAAACCGGCTTCGATATTGCGCTCCACGTTCTCGACCACCACGATGGCGTCGTCGACGACAATCCCAATCGCCAGCACCAGACCAAATAAGCTCAGCGCGTTTAGCGAAAAGCCAAACAGATGCATAAAAGCAAAAGTACCAATCAATGATACCGGCACTGCCACCAAGGGAATAATCGAGGCGCGCCAGGTTTGCAGGAACAGCACGACGACCAGCACCACCAGCAAAATGGCTTCAAACAGCGTTTTCACTACCGCTTCAATCGAACCACGGACAAACACTGTCGGGTCGTAGACGATGTCGTAACTCAACCCTTCCGGGAAGTTCTGCGAAAGTTCTGCCATGCGGGCACGCACGTCGTCAGAGATTTGAATGGCATTCGAACCCGAGGCTTGAAACACCGGAATAGCGATAGCGTCTTTGTTATCCAGTAGCGATCGCAGCGCATAAGAGCTGGCACCCAGTTCCAGCCGCGCCACGTCTTTGAGGTAACTCAGCTCACCGTTAGCGCCAGTTTTGATAATGATATTGCCGAATTCCTCAGTCGAGGTCAGCCGGCCTTTGACGTTAATTAACAGTTGAAATTCGCTGCTGCCGGACGGTTGTGCGCCCAGGCTACCCGCGGCGGCCTGTTGGTTTTGCTCGCGAATTGCACTGACGATTTGTGGTGGCGTCAGGTTCAGCGCAGCGACTTTATTCGGGTCTAACCAGACGCGCATGCTGTATTCGCTGGCGCCAAACAACCGCACCGCACCCACACCGTCAATCCGTGCCAGTTCGTCTTTGATGTTTTGCGCGGCGTAGTTCGACAGATACAGCATGTCGTAGCGATTATCCGGCGAGGTTAAATGCACCACCATGGTTAAATCGGGTGAGGATTTTTCCGTGACAATACCAAGCCGCTGCACTTCCTGCGGCAACCGCGGTTTGGCGCGGTCGACGCGGGCCTGCACTTGCGACTGTGCTTTATCGACATCGCTGCCGATGGCAAAAGTGATGGTCAGCGTCATGCGGCCGTCACTGGTCGCCTGCGAGGACATATACAGCATGTTTTCCACGCCGTTGATTTCCTGCTCCAGCGGGCTTGCGACGGTGTCAGCGATAACTTTCGGGTTAGCACCCGGATAGCTGGCGGTGACCACCACTGTGGGCGGTACCACTTCGGGGTATTCGGTGATCGGCAGTTGCCAGACCGCAATGGCACCACTGATGACAAACAGCAGCGACAACACGGCGGCAAAGATCGGCCGGCGTAAAAAATAATTGGAAATCATAACGATGCTCTCTTATTGACCGGCGCCGCTCACGCTGCCTGAAGTGACTGCAGGTTGCTGCGCGATGCGAAAGGGTTGTTGTTCACTGGCTAGCGCAGTCAGCTGTTGTGATGTGGCCATTTCGACGCGATTGGGGTCGATCACGACACCGGGACGAACCCGCTGTAAGCCATTCACCACCACTTGCTCCGCCGGCTTTAAGCCGCTTTTGATGATGCGCAGGCCGCCGGCTTTTTCACCCAGCGTGACGGGGCGGTATTGCAGCGTGCCTTTGGCATCAACCACCAGCACAAAGCGGCTGGACAAATCAGTGCCGATCGCTTTGTCGTCGACCAGTACCGCCTGATACGGCGCACTGCCGGTCAGTTTCAGCCGGGCAAATAAGCCGGGTAACAGGCTGGCATCGCCATTATCAAAACTGGCGCGGATGCGGATGGTGCCGGTGGCGGCGTTTAACTGATTGTCGATAAAGTCGATGGTGCCCTGATGGCGGAACTCTGTGCTGCCGCTTAACGCCAATAACACGGGGCGCTGTTGTTGCTGCAGCTGGCTGGCGGTGCCTGTGGCACTGTCCAGGCCCAAATAACGCAGCAGGCTTTGTTCGTCGGCATCAAACCAGGCGTAAATGCGGCCGGAGGACACCAGACTGGTCAGCACGGACTGGCCGGCATGCACATAGTTGCCCGCGGTGATAAAAGCGTTCGACACCACGCCGGCAATGGGCGCGCGAATTTCGGTATAAGACAAATCCAGCTCGGCTTTTTTCAGCGCCGCGGTGGTCGCAGCGAGCTGCGCTTTGGCTTGTTCAAACCGGCTGAAGCGACTGTCGAGCAGTTCTGTTGCGATAGCATTTTGTTTTTTCAGGTTCAGAGCGCGTTGATATTCGCGCTCCGCCAGCGCCAGTGCGCTTTTGGCTTCGCTCTGGCTGGCACCGAGACGCGCCACTTCGGCAGCAAAGGGGGCATTGTCGAGGCTGAATAACAAATCACCGGCGGCCACTTTGCTGCCTTCAGTGAAATGTACTTTGGCGAGGTAACCGGACACTCGTGGCATCAGGCTCACGGTTTCCGGTGCTTGTAACCGGCCGGTATATTCGTCGGTTTCACTAATTTGTTGACTGAGCACTGTTGCGACATCCACTTTGACAGCGCTTGGGCCACTTGCCGCAGGGGCGCCTGGCTGACAGGCGGCGAGAATCAAGGTTGCCAGGCTGGTCAACAGCAGGCGACGGGGCAGTTTTAACTGGGGTCTGGCCATGGTCGAAAATTCCTCTTTATCAGGGTCGGTATCATTAGGTTTTTGGCACCATACCGCTTCAAAGTCTGTATTGCTTGACTTCTGTACTGATTGGTATAATGTACTGACCGGTAAATATATAGAAAAGCAACGCCGAGTCAATTTAATTTTGTACTGATTGGTAAGAATCTTTGGAACTTTTTCGCAGGGCAGCGATTCTGTGGGTTATAAGCAGAAAAAAAGCTGTCAGTGAATACGTATTGCAGCCGTGACAGAGTGTCCGGTGTCGCGGACTGTTTACCAGGTCGGGCTGCTGCGTTATTCTCTGGCCCATGCAGATTAAGGGCGGTAATGAACCTGACGACAGCCGCCACAGAGGTAGTGATGAGTGCGAATACACTAAACAGCACCACATGTAATAACACGGCGCCGGTTGGCCGGCCGCGTGCATTTGATTTAGAAACTGCGCTGCAAAAAGCGCTCGAAGTGTTCTGGCAAAAAGGTTATGAGGGCGCGTCTTTGCCCGATCTGACCGAAGCGATGGGCATCAACAAACCGAGTTTGTATGCGGCTTTTGGCAATAAGGAACAGTTGTTTCTCAAAGCCATCGAACGCTATGAAAACCGGCCCAGTGCGTTTTTTTATCCGTCGATGCAGGAACCAACTGCTTATAAGGTAGCGGAACGTATCCTGCTCGGCGCTGCGGCTGAGCACAGTAATCCGCTGCATCCGCCCGGCTGTCTGATGGTGCAGGGCGCTTTGGCCTGTAGTGACAGTGGCCAGTCGGTCAAAGATGCCTTGATTGCGCGGCGTAAAGCCGGTTTTGAACAGCTGGTGCAGCGGTTTGAGCAGGCCAAAGCGACCGGCGATTTACCTGCCGATGCCGACCCGCAAGGTTTGGCCGGTTTTATCATTACGGTATTGCAGGGTTTGTCTGTGCAGGCAACCAACGGCGCCTGCGCTGAGCAGTTACATAATATTGCCCGCACAGCACTCAGAGCCTTTCCAGCCGCACAAGATTAATCCGCGAACGGCGGTTTTTGTAGTTTCCGACAGCCACCGTCCAGATAAGGCCCGCTGTGACGTACCCAGCCGGGCCCGGGACTGGTCTGTTTGCAGATGTAATTGCCGGTCTTAATGCTTTGCCATTTGTACCAATGCGCCGGCGCCGCCACGAGTTCTGGCAGCTGGCAGATAAACAGCAAGGCCACGATATAACCAAGATAGTTTCTCATCAACATTGTCGTTTTGTCGCGAAAGCATCCGGTTATGCTGCCTGAATGTCTGCTGTTTCGCCACTGTCATGGTGGCAATACCGTTGTACCTGAGTCGTTGATTGACCCGTCTGGAACAGGCAGGTACAGTCATGTTCAGGGTTGTTTAGCACCATGTTACGGAGGCTGAATTGTTGCGCAGTAGATGGTTGAGGCTTTGTCTATTGTTGCTGACCTTCGGCGTGCTGGCAGATCCGTTGCTGTTGCAGGGGCAGAACTGTTGCGGGACGCAGCAGGATGTGCGGGTACTGCTTGATCCACAAGGCCAGCTGACGTTTGAGCAAGTGCGGGCATCGCAGGCCGATTTTCAGATGCCGCTGCGTGAAGATCTCAGTTATGGCTACCGGCAAGGCGCCATTTGGCTGCTGCTTAAGGTCACACCCGAGCGTTCAGGCCGCTGGTGGTGGCTGTTTACTTATCCTTCGCTCGACCAGCTGACCCTGTATCTGGAAGACAGCCAAGGAGTACGCCAGCTGCAAAGTGGCGATATGGTGGCGTTGCAACAGCGCGCACTGGTGCATCGCCAGGCGGTATTCCCACTGGATTTAAGCCAAAACGATACGACGACGCTGTGGCTGCGCGTGGAAAGTCAGGGCAGTATGACGCTGCAAAATCAACTGCTCAGTGACAACGACTTTGTGTTGGCAACGGCGCAGAATTATCTGGCGCCCGCCTTGTATTTTGGTGCCTTATTGGCACTGGCTGGTTATAACCTGCTGTTATTTATGGTACTGCGTGAAAAAGTCTTCCTGTGGTATGTGTTGTTTGTGCTGTGTTTTGGCGCAGGGTCTGCATCGTTAAACGGACTGGGCGCTATTTATCTGTGGCCGGATCTACCCGAGTTATCGAACCGCATGCTGCCGCTGGGTTTTACCGGCGCCAGTCTGATGGCTGTGTTGTTTACCCGTGCTTTTTTAGATACAGCGCAATTCAGCCCGCTATGGGATAAATTCCTGAGGCCGATGGCGTGGCTAATGGCAGCGTCGCTGTTGGCGGTGCTGGTGATGCCGGTGCAGCAGGCGCTGATTGTCATGTCGCTGATTGGCATCCTGATTGTACTGGTGCTAACGCTGTGCGCGATCCAAAGTGTATTAAACCGCGCGCCGGGTGCCCGGTTGTTTGCACTGGCCTGGTCGATGTTATTGCTGGGCACTATCGTGATGTCATTACGCAATCTGGGTTTGTTACCGTCAAATTTTTTCACCATTCACGCGATGCAGCTTGGCTCGGCATTGGAAATGTTGCTGGTGTCTTTTGGCCTGGCGGCGCGGTTTAATCAGTTGAAATTGCAACACAGCAGGGCGCAACAGCACATGTTGGAGGCGCAGCAACAACTGGTGCAGCAGCTGCGTGAACATGAAAATCAACTGGCACAGAAAGTGACAGAGCGCACAGCCGAACTGGAAACGATGAATGTGCGGCTGCAGCTGCTTGCCACCACGGATCCACTGACGGGTCTGGCGAATCGTAATGCGATGTATCAACAACTGCATCAGGCGATAGCCCGTGCCCGGCGCCAGCGCAGCAGCCTGGCCTTGCTGTATCTGGACCTGGATGGATTTAAAACCGTCAATGACCGGCTGGGTCATTTGGTGGGCGACAAAGTATTGTATGAAGCCAGCGAGCGTTTACGCGACGCCGTGCGGGAGAGTGATGTTATTTGTCGGATCGGCGGCGATGAATTTTTACTGATCTGCGAAGGGCTCAGTCGTGGTGCTGTGCTGGTGCAGTTGACACAGCGTCTGCTGCAACAAATGCAGTTGCCGTTTTATCATGGCGCTGAACAAATCAGTATCGGCGTCAGTATCGGCGTGGCGATTAGTGTTGGCGGTGAAACGCCGGCTGAAGCGCTGATTGACGCAGCGGACCGGGCGATGTACGACGCTAAAGCCGCCGGGAAAAATTGCGTTCAGCTGGCCCGTGAATATGCCTGACGGCTAAAAACCTGAATGGTCAGCCAGATCAAAAAAAGCGACCTGAAGTCGCTTTTTTTATGCAATTTTCCGCACTTACACTGCAGCAGCAGCCGGTAAACGGGCGATCAGTACGCCAATCCGTTCCAGTGACGTGAAGTGAGCATAAATGGCTGGTAACACACCAAACTTACGCAGTTGCAGGAATTGCTCATCGCTCAGCGCGTCGAATTTTTCGCGGTCAATCACGTGGAAACCGTTCAGGCGGCGCTCGTTGCCGGTCAGGTCGCGGTATTGCAGACCATCGGCTTTAAACAGGCCCATTTCAGTGATTTGGTTCAGAATGTTGCGACTGACAGTATTGGCATCGATATAGTCTTTGAAGAAGCTGTTGATACCATCAAAGAATTCTGTGGCTTTACCTTCAGCGTCAAACAATGCCTGACCTTCAGTGCGGCTGACATTGTCAGCTTGTTCATTGACACACAGAACCAACTGCTCGTCGGTCGCTTGTGCCAGTGTGAACGGATAAGCACGAATGCCGGCCGGGACATATTCGCCTTTCCATTCGCCGTTTTCTAAGAACAGATTCTGCGCTTCCTGCAGACCAAACACCGCAACCGGATTGTAAACGTCAGCGTCAGCAGCCTTTAAGAAGAAAATTGGATAAAATGGTGCAGCAGCGGTGAATTCCTGCAACATCAGTGGCGCCACATGGCGGTTTTCCAGAATTTCAACGGAGAATTTTGGCAGGATACGCAGATCTTTGTGTTGGTCCTGGGTCAGAGCGACTGGTTGAGCGAGCATGTTACTACTTCCTTTGGATCTTGTCTGAGGCCAGCATTGGCGGGCATCCGCATGGTGGCCGGTTTTTATAAAGTCGCGAGCACCATACTATAAAAATATGACAGAATGCCAGCGCCCTTCAGCAGAAAAATGTTACATGCTTTGCCAGGTCAGGCGGCTGTGATGGCTACTGATTGAGTAACAGGCTGAATTTATGAATAATGCCGCCGATTTGCGCCAATGCTGGCACAGATCGGCAACGAGGATATTGCACCGGATGATAAAAAAACTGCCGCAAAGCCGTCCACTGGCCGTTGTATTGCTGCTGTGTTTGTTGCTGCTGTTGTTATCACCACAGTATCTGATGCTGCAACGCGGACAGGACCTGGGGCTCTGGCTGCGCCTCGGCGTGCTGCCGGCATTGCTGCTGCTGTTATTGCTGCTGTCACTGCAGCGTTCGGTCGGTCGATCAATATGGTTGTGGTTGCCTTTAGCCTTGTTAGTGCCACAGGAATGGTTTTATCAACTGACTTACGGCAAGGCCACCGATGCGCATGCGATGGCGATCATTGCCGAAACTGATTTGGCCGAAGCCGCCGGCTACTTGTCCGGCATCGGCTGGCTGTTATTTGCGGCCTTGTTAGGCATTTTATTGTTATTTGGCCTGACCAGCAGTGTGCTGTTAGTGGCCCAACTGCAGTGGCCGCGTTATCTGCGTCCGCTGGTCTGGAGCTGCGCAGCGGCAGGAGTTGGCTGGGTCGTGCTGCAGGAACGCCAATACGCCATTGATTATCCGGTGGTGCAGCAGGCTGATGCGACTCAGACCGCGTTGAGCCGACGACCTTTGCCACAAAGCCATAACTTGTTTTACCAGAGTTTTCCGCTGAATCTGCTGTTGGCTGGCAACGAATACCGGGTGCAACAACAGGCGCTGAGCGCAGTGGCTGCCAAAAGCCGCGACTTTCGCTTTGGCGCTGCCCAGCCTGAAGTATTGGGTGACCGGCAAATTTATGTGCTGGTGATTGGCGAAACGTTACGGCCAGATCGGCTGCAACTCAATGGATATCCTCGCGCCACCACACCAGAGTTAGCCAGCATGCCGGGTGTGGTCAGTTTTAAAGATATGATCAGCCCCTGGGCCTGGACGCGGATGTCGGTACCGGTACTGATTTCGCGTAAAACCGCGGCGGATCACAGTTATTTTTTCGATGAGAAATCCGTGGTCGCTGCCTTTGCTGAAGCGGGGTTCCGGACTTATTGGTTATCGACGCAAAGTCCACTCGGCGTGCACGACTCCTCGGTCGCATTGCATGCCAGCGAAGCGGATGAAGTGCAGTATCTGAACCCGGTTGGCTACAAAAAAGAAGGCTTTTACGATGAAGTATTGCTCGATGCCTTCCAGCGGGTGTTGGCGCGCAATGAACAAAAACAATTGATCGTGTTGCATACTCTGGGCAGTCATTTTAGTTATACCGACCGGTATCCACCGGCTTTCGACCACTTTTTGCCGTCGGGCAAAGGCCTGAATATTGGTATGCATGACCGCGCCAACCGCGAACTGTTAAACAACGCCTACGATAACAGTGTTCGGTATACCGATTTTGTCGTGTCCGGCCTTATCAAACAATTGCAGTCACAACAGGCTATTGCCAGTTTGTTACTGGTCTCCGATCATGGCGAGAACATTTTTGACGGTAGCTGCGATAAAAGCGGCCATGGTCACAATACTGAATTTGACTATCGGGTTGGTGCGTTGTGGTGGGGCTCTGAACTGTTCAGCAAACAGTTTCCGCAGAAGACCCAACAACTAAACAAAGCCGCACAGTTGCCGTTATTGACCAGTCAGACTTTTCATACCATGTTGCAACTGGCCGACTTACATTACCCATCGCAGCAATCTGAGTTGAGTTACGCCAATGCGGCTTTCAGGCCACAACCGCGTTTGCTCTGGACCGGTATTGATTTCGACAAATCGGCAAAAACCGGGCAGTGCCGGCTGCTACCTCAGGGTCAGACCAGTGCCAATCCGAGTGCCAATAATTAACCTGTCATAATGTTGTCATAAATCAGCCATAAAATAGCCATCCAACTGACATGACAAATGCATGAAAAGTGCGCAAAAAATTCATGAAACTGTCATTGCGTCATAAAAACGCCTGTTTTTACCCGCGCTTCCCTTGCAAATTGCTGGCGCTGTTTATACTGAAGCCATTCTGTTGCAAAGAATGCCGTTCTTCATAAAAAAGAAGGATTTAACCATGTTCGCAAAAAAAGTTGTGGTCGCTGCCGTGTTGTTGGGTCTGTTTGGTGCTGCAGGCGCTGTACAGGCTGATCCTCTGACCGTTTACGGTAAAATTAATGTGTCGGCGCAAAGTTCAGACGATGGCGCCGGTCAGTTCTCTGAATTAAAAAGCAATGCCTCACGCTTTGGCGTCAAAGGCGACTACAAACTGGAAAACGACCTGACGCTGATTTATCAGCTGGAATGGGAAGTCGACCTGACTGATGACGCGAACGAAAAAAATATCAAAGGCCGTGACCAGTTTATTGGTCTGACCGGCAGTTTCGGTACCATTAAAGCTGGCCGTAATGATACAGCGCTGAAACTGTCACAAGGCAAAATGGACTTGTTTAACGACTACGAAGCCGATATCAAAACTTTGTGGAAAGGCGAAAACCGCATGAACAATTCTTTGGTGTATATCACGCCGAAGTTCGCCGGCTTCTCGCTGTTGGTCAGCCACATCATGGAAGACTCGGAAAAAGGCCAGGATGGTCAATCAGTTGCGCTGATGTACGGTGATGACAGTCTGAAAGACAGCCCGCTGTTCGCGTCTGTGTCGATGGACAATGATGTGAATGGTTACGACAGCAGCCGGGTGTTTGTGCAAGGCAAAGTTGCGAAAATCAAACTGGGTGCAGGTTTACATCAACAGGAAGTGATGACTGGCGGCAAAAAAGAAGATGGTTATTTGCTGAATGCGGCTTATCCGCTGGATAAGTTTGAACTGAAAGCACAGTACCAAACGCTGGAAGACCACGACGGTTATAGCCTGGGTACTGACTATAAACTCGGTAAAGAGACTAAATTATTTGCCTGGTACAGCAGCTTTGATTTCTATAACAAAGCCGATACCGATTATCTGGCGATTGGCATCGAACATAAGTTCTGATGCCTTTGGATGTTCACGGACGGTGGCAGTATACGTACGTGCGTTGCGTTTCGCTTAACGGCACCCTACCTACAGCCCACAACAAGATCTATACGTACGGCGGCCCGCTGGCCGCCACTCCACTACAACCAACCTTTTCGCTTAAAAAACAGATACGGCGTGAGGCCGGCAATCAACATCAGCCCAAGCGCCAGCGGATAACCAAACTGCAGGTTCAATTCCGGCATATGCGCGAAGTTCATGCCGTAACTGCTGGCCACCAGCGTGGGCGGCAGGAAAATCACTGAGACCACCGAGAAGATTTTGATGATGCGGTTTTGTTCAATGTTGATAAAACCCATCGCCGACTGCAGCAGAAAGTTGACGCGCTGCGAAAACGATTCGTTATGCGGCAGCAGCGATTCGACGTCGCGTAACACGTCGCGCGCCTGTTCCAGCTGGTCAGCCGGTAGGCGCGCTTTACGCAGTAAAAAGCTGATCGCGCGCTGCGTATCCATCAGACAAAGCCGCACTTTCCAGCTCATATCTTCCAGTTCCGTCAGTTTCGACAGCGATTCCTGAAAAGCTTCATTTTGTTTGCCCTGCAAAATCACCTGGCTGATGGCTTCGAGCGCCAATGAAATTTCTTCGATACTGTCGGCCAGCTGCTCGATTTTGACTTCAAACAAATCCAGTAACAGCTCAAAGGCATTACTGCTTTGCAGGTGCGCATTTCTGGCGCGCATCCGGTACAACCGGAACACCGGTAGTTCGCGTTCGCGCAGCGTAAAAAGCCGGCCATCGCGGATGGTAAAAGCCACAGTCGTGGTGGCTGCGCGCTCTTCCTGGTAAAAAAACAATGAGTGGACGTGCAGGCCGTCTTCGTCTTCGAAGAAACGCGCTGACGCCTCGATATCATCCAGTTCAGCACGCAGCGCCAGCTGCTGGCCAAACTGATCGCTGATAAAACTTCGCTCGGCGTCATCCGGTTCCTGCAAATCCAGCCAGATGGCCTGCAGCACCTGCTCGGCACTTTGCAGCTCGAGCCGTTCCAGTTTTTGTTGTTGTACGGTGAAGATCCGCAGCATCAGGTGACTCCCGTTAATCTAGCCGGAAGATCCCGGGACGACACAGCGCGAGAAAATACTTTGAGGTGGCGATACACCGGTCAGACTGCAACTGACCCGGCAACACAACAGGCAGGGGAGAGGCGGCAGACTGAATTACAACAAAGAAGGTCGACTGGGTATGTCCAAGGAAATGCAGCCTCTGGCAAAAAGTTAGCTTGATCTTAAAGAACCAGCACCGGTCTGGTCAAGGTAAAGCTGGTCAGACTTGATGTTTTGTTTTTGATTTGTGGGGATTGGTTGAAGGGAGGAGGAACAATAATGGTGGTTCGGTTTTTGTTATCTCCTTTTTTTTCGCTAGAACAGGGCTGGTTCTATGTGAGACAAACCATCTCTCCCCCACGAGGGAGTTATCCCACTCCACCCTTATTTTATAATATTTCTCCCTCATTTATACTATTTTAGTGTCGCCCCCCCCTTATAGTTACCCCGCCCCTGCCCCACCGACCCCCACAAAACTTAATAAGTGGATATAACTTTTTTATCCATATTATATAATATTGATGTGTTTTCGTTTCGCGCCGGGGAGCGGATTTATTTTCTATTTTCTCGTTCGCGGTGTGTTTTGCTCCCGCTTTTATTTTCTTCCGCCGCCCTCGCTAACCCTCTCCCACCCCCCTTCCCCCCACTTTACTCCACCCCCCTTTCTTTTTTTTTTTTTTTTATTTCCCCCGGATTATCCTCGTTTTACCCCTTCTCCCTTATTATTCCCAACACAGAAACTCCTCCTTTTTTTTTTTTTTTTTAGGTGTTTTTTTGTTTCCATTGTGTAATTGGTTCTGTTCATCTGGCATTTCGACGCGATTTATCTGATCTATTAAACCCACGACTCTTCTCTCCCATCATCTGTTTTCCAACCTCTTTCGGATCTGCGTGTTCGTACAACCCAGTAAACATCATCAGTAACCAGCCAACAGCATTCTTGCCCGCTACAAAAAACAGAACCGCGGGGTGGCAATCCTTGCCAGCGCCCGCGGTTCTCCAACCGGTTCAATGTAACCCTCAAGGGCTTTATCAGAACTTCTGGCTGTAACTTAAGCCAACACTGACGCCTTCTTCGCGTTTTTGCAGAATTTCGCCTTGTTGCAGAATTTCTGTTTCTTCGTTCAGCAGGTTTTTCACCGAGAACTTCAGGTTGCCTTCTGGCAGCACTGTGTAGCTGTAAGTGAAATCCAGCGAGTGGAACGGCTGTTCATACGCATCATCTTTGCCATCAATGCCGGCGAAGGCGATCCGTTTGCCAAACACGTTATATGTCAAAGTAGCCGTATGGTCTTCATTGTCGGAATCGTAACCGAGCTGGAAGTTCACCACGTTTTTACTGTGACCGGTCAATGGCCGCACCAGGTTGGTCAGGTTTGACTCACCCAAAGCCTGCATTTCGATTTCTGATTTACTCAGTGTCAGGTTAGTGTTGATAAAGAAGTTATCGACAAACTGGCCCAAGCTGCCTTCGAACATATCGAGCTTTTGCAGCATTTCTGCTTCGATACCATAGACTTCACCGGCTAGGGCGTTGCGGAATGACATCAGCAGGTTACCGTCTGAGCCTTTGAGTTCAATGGCTTCAATCGGGTTGATCATGTCTTTGTAAAATACACCGATGCTGTAGTTGCTGCCGGAATCTAAGTAAGATTCAAACCGCATATCGTAGCCTTTGATGTCAGTGCTTTTCAGGTCAGCAAAACCCATCACTTTAAAGTCAGTGATTGGGTCGATAAACAGCACCGGGGTCACTTCACGTAAGTCAGGACGCACCACGGTTTCGCTGAAACCAAAACGAATTTGTGTCTCTTCAGTGCGCATCCAGGTCACCGACAGCGCAGGATATAAATCATCCTGCTGGATCGGCATCTTAGTGATATCGCCCTGCACAGCGCCGGTTGACGGGTTCAGCGGGATAGACACCTGACGGAAATCTTCGTAACGCACACCCAGGTTCACCCGCCAGGTGTAGTCGTAAGTGGCTTCCATCGAGACATAAGCTGCATCAATCATCTGTGCGGCTTTGTAGTCGTCAGCATCACCGGTCACGTCTGAAATTTGGAAACGCTTGTCGGCGTTTTGGATGTTGGCGTCAGCAAACACCTGGCTATAGGCCTGGCTTAAATCCGCGTTGCTAAAGCCACGGGTATCAAACTTATAACGCGCCGTTGAAGCATCGCGCTGGCGTTCGAAGTAGTTGTAACCGGCACTGAAAGTCCATTCAGTTTTTTCGGTCGACAGTGGATATTTGGCGTTCCAGCTAACGTTTTCAGTGTTGTCTTGCATGTCGCCAAACTGATAAATCACCGCGTTATCGCTGCGGCGCATCGTTTTGCTCTGTAGCGCACCAGCGTCGTCCAGCGAGCGGACATACAGATATTCGACTTCACCCGGCGCACTGCGTTCGGCTTTGGCGTCGGTGTATTGCCAGTCGATATTCAGGTCGCCTGCCCAATCCAGCGTATGTTTGCCGCGGATCTGGTTGCTGAGCATCGAACGCTCTTCGTACAGGATGTTGTAAAATTCGTTTTCGCGGTTGGCTTCGTTGATGGTTTCAATCGAATCACCGATTTTGCGTTTAATCCGATCCTTGGTGTCCTGCAGGTAGATGCTGGAGGTTTCAAAGCGGTGGTTGTTGTCCCACTCAAAACCAAAGTTCAGCATGCCGGACAGTTTGACCTGATGTTCAGTACGCAGGATGTTATCGTAGCGATTCAGCGGGGTTAACTCAGTGCCGGTGGTGATGGAATAATAACGTTCCTGATCTTTGCTGTTTTCGCTGGACTGGTCGTAGCTGACACCTGCCATCACGCCAAATACGCGCTCGCCGATATCAAAGCGGTTGCCCCAGGACAGGCTGGCATCATAAGCCGGGCCTAAGCTTTTCTCATTCACATCCAGTGCGCGGTTCATTTCCAGACCAAGATTGCGGTTAATCAGATCGGCTTTGGCCAGATTGTCGGCGTTGACACCACCGAGGCCCTGGGCAATCTTCACCAGGTCGAGCGAACCGTATTGCGCCACAGCGGCACGGAACGGCTCTGATAAGCCACGGGTGCCGTCATCACGACCACGCCAGTCGTCACCACCACCGGTATAATCAAGGCCTTTGTCGCTACTCAGGCTGTTGTATTCAGTACCAACAGAGAAGCTGAACACTTGTTCCAGCGGGATACTGCTGGTGCGGATATTGATATTACCGCCACCAAAAGCGGCCGGTAATTCCGGTGAATAAGATTTTTGTACCACCATACTTTCGATGATACCTGCCGGGAACATATCCATCGGCACCACGTTACGGGTTGGATCCGGGCTTGGTACCTGGGCGCCGTTTAACAGCGTGGATGAATAGCGCTCACCAAGACCACGCACATAAATAAACTTGTCTTTCACCAGCGTCAGACCTGTCACGCGACGCAAAGCGGCGGCTGCGTTGCCGTCACCGGCGCGGGAGATTTGGTCCATACCCAGTAACTCCGCAACAAAAGGTTGCTGCCGGCGCTCTTCTGCCGTGGCGGCGGCGGAGCTTAACAGCCGGCCGGACACGTTAATCCGTTCAACCGCTTGTGTTTCACTTGGTGTTGCCGTGTTCGTCGCAGGTGCTGTAACTGTCTGTGCGGCTTCCTGAGCTACCGCTGCAGTCAACGGCAGGGCTGCGCTGGCAGTTAAGGCCAATAAGACTGCGCGGGTGACGCGGTTCGGGTTTAATTGCAATGGGCCAAATGGGTGCAAGCTACTCATTTTTCTGGATCCTGTCGGCTGTTCATTTCAGCCAGAGTTTTTATCTGCCCGGTCATGACCGGGTTCTACGCAAAAGTATTTGTCAGCACAAAGCCGGCTTTTGATAATTCAAAAGCCGGCGCTTGATAGTGCTTAGTTGCCTAAACCAGTGGTCCAGCCTTTAGTCCAGTCATTGGCCGCATCCATGGCGCCGACAAAGGTGGTCTTGGTGAAGAAGCTATCAACTGCGGCCATATCTTTGGCAGCTGTCGTGTCGATGGTATAAAGACCGTTCAGCACTGCAGCTTGGTCTGCGGCAGTTTTATTGCCTTGCTGACCTTCAAACCATTGTTTGACTGTCATAGTTGGCGACACTGTGCCTTTGAATGGTTCCGGGCAGCCCAGCACAGAGTGCGTCATTACCAGTTTGGCGCTGGCTGCTAAGGCCTGAGATTGCGTTGATTCAATTTCCAGACATTCGCCCATGGCGCCGGTGGCAGTTTTTGGCCCGGCGATCAGGATGTTGTGCAGCTTGGCAGAAGTACCGGCACGCAGCAGGATGCCCTCAGAATCTGCGTCAGCAGATTTAAAGGTGTTGCCGATGATGGTCATGTTGGCGATAGTTGGCTCAGACAGTGGTGTTGCTGAGAAATTGGTTGACTGATTGTCCGCTTCGATACCACGGTTGGTTACCGTGTTCGCGGCATCGTGTTTCACCAGCAGAAACTGTGCTTTACCGTTCCAGCCGTCAGTCCAGTCCAGTGAATCGTCTTCGTTACCGGTCAGCACCACATATTTCACGTTGACGTTACCGCCAAACAGTTCCAGGCCGTCATCCAGGTTTTTGTGGATTTGGATGTGGTCAATCACAGTGTTTTTACCCACGCCAGCCAGCGTCAGACCGTTCAGTTCGTTGTCTTTGATGACTTCATAACCAGCGTTACGGATTTGTACGTATTTGATAACGCCTGAGTTGTCATCAGCTTTGTAACCACCGTATGGGCCGGCGTTGCCTTCCGCTTCGATAGAACAAGTCGTTGCAGCCTGGTCACACTTGTTGCTTGGCGCGTTACCCAGCACGACAATGCCGCCCCATTGGCCGGCGCGGGTGGCAGAACCAATCACATCCTGCAGTGAGGTGAACACGATAGGCGCCGTAGGCGAGCCTTCCGCCATCAGTTTGCTGCCGCGGGCAACCACTAAATAGTCCTGACCAGATTTACCGTATACACGTACACCCGGGTCAATGCTCAGCGTGGCTGAGGTGGTGTTGTCGCCACCGACAGTCACTTTGCCGTTCAACACATAATCAGCACCGGCTTTGAGCACTACGTTGCTGGTTAATGTGCCTTTGAATTCACAGTTCAGTTTGCCGGTTAAAGACGCGACTTCTGCTGTACCAGTCGGGCAGGCAGTCAACGCCGCATTGCTGGCGTGTAAACCGTGGGTCCAGCCTTTGGTCCAGTCGGTGATGCCGTCAAAAGCACCGATATAAGTTACGTTGTCGAACCATGGGTCAACAAAGTTTTGCATGTTGTAGCCTTTGCCCAGTGCAGGTGACGTCGCAGCTGGCATGTAACCGCCTAATAACGGGTCGGCAATACTGTTGTCTGGCTGGGCCGCAAACCATTTCGCCACATCTAACAAGGTGTTACCGGCAGCGTCTTTTGGTGATTTGAAGTTTTCCGGGCAGTTCACAATCGAGTTACGGAAGATGATTTTGCCGCTGTTGGCGTTAGCAACCGATTCCGGTGTTTCGATTTCAAAACACTCACCCATGCCTTTTGGCCCGGTGATGATAGTGTTGTAAATCTCGCCGGCGGTACCAGCGCGCAGCAGAATGCCTTCAGAATCGGCGGCCGCTGAAGTAAAGGCGTTACCGATAATAGTCATGTTGGAAATACGTGGTTTTGACACTGGCGCTGCGTCAAATTTTGATGACTGGTTGTCCGCTTCAATGGCGCGGTTGGCTTCAAGGTTGTTCGGGTTGTGACGAATAAGGACGTGTTGTACCCGACCAGTCCATCCATCAGCCCAATCCAGCGAATCGTCGCGGTTACCGGTTAACACTAAGTGTTTCAGGTCAACGTTACCGCCGAAAAATTCAACGCCATCGTCTGAGTTGTTGTGGACCTGCAGATAATCGACCACAGTGCCTGAACCAACACCGGCGAACGTCACACCGTTTAATTCGTTATCTTTGATCACTTCATAACCAGCGTATTTGACCTGGACGAATTTCAGGATCCCGCTGCTGTCGGTTGGACGGTCACCACCGTAAGGGCCGGCGTTACCTTCGGCTTCGATTTTACAGTTAGCCAGCTCAGCTGCGTCACACTTGTTGGTTGGTGCTTTACCGAGCAGCACGATACCGCCCCATTGGCCGGCAGAAGCATCATTCGATGTGCCAATCATGTCGTTGACTGAAGTAAACACGATAGGCGCGTTGGCAGAACCAACAGCAGTGATTTTCGAACCACGGGTAACGACTAAGAAGTCAGCGCCGGATTTACCGAACACTGTAGTACCAGGTTCAATCGTCAGGGTCGCGCTATTAGCGTTGTCGTTACCGACCTGCACTTTGCCGCTTAATGCCCAAACGATGCCAGAAGTGAAGGTTGCATCGGCAGTCAGCGTGCCGGTGACTTCACAAATAGTTTTGCTGATACCACCGACTGCTGCGCCTTCTTTGGCAAAGCTCGGGCATTTACTGGTTGGGGTCGTCGGTGTGGTTGGGGTTGTAGGCGTGGTCCCGCCAGCGCCAGTGCTAATCACAATGTCGCCGCCGCCACAGCCAGCCAGGAACAAAGCAGTCGAAATTGCGCTTAACTTTAAAATCTTGCCGAATGCCATCTTAATCTCCGTCGATGCAGTGGGTCAGTAAAAAACTGCACAGACGGTAAATCCCAGGCGTGACTGTTTTATGACAGAATGTTGGCAGGCAGATGACAGTGAGCCGAAGTCCAGTGATGGCGCCCGTTGGCGTGGATGCTGTCAAAAAACCTTCACAAAATAGTCACGGAACTGTCTTCCCGGTTGGCAATATTTTGTCGCCGCGATTTGTGCCCTAGCAGCAAAGCACGTCGCAAAAACAGCATACGGTTGTCATGTATGCAAACGAGTTGTGAATAAGTCGACGCGGGAACTGTCGACTTTCATAATTTTGTCATAATTAGGCGGGATACTGATCGCAGTACCCAAAACCTCGGATGATGGTAACAGGCTATGTCGAGACGAATTCTGATAGTGGAAGATGAAGCACCAATTCGCGATATGTTGTGTTTTGTGCTGGAACAAAATGGATATCAGGCCAGCACAGCGGCGGATTTTGACAGCGCGATTAATCAGCTGGTAGAACCATACCCGGATTTAGTGTTGCTGGACTGGATGTTGCCCGGTGGCAGTGGCATCCAGATTGCCAAAAAGATGAAACAACATGAACTGACCCGCAGCATTCCGATCATTATGATCACGGCACGCGGCGAAGAAGAAGACAAAGTGCGTGGCCTGGAAGTGGGCGCGGATGACTATGTCACCAAGCCATTTTCGCCAAAAGAACTGATGGCCCGGATCAAAGCGGTGATCCGCCGCGTCGCGCCAACCAGTCTGGATGAAGTGATTGAAGTGCAGGGCCTGAAGCTGGACCCGGTATCACACCGCGTCACCGCTATCGATCAGCCGCTGGATATGGGGCCAACTGAGTTCCGTCTGCTGCACTTTTTTATGACGCACCCGGAACGGGTTTACAGCCGCGAACAGCTGCTCGACCACGTTTGGGGGACTAATGTTTATGTCGAAGATCGCACCGTCGATGTGCATATTCGTCGCCTGCGTAAAGCCATCTCTCATGGCGGTCATGATCGGTTAGTGCAAACCGTCCGTGGCTCCGGCTATCGTTTTTCGGTAAAATAACCTCAGACTGCCGCGCGACCTGTGATTTGCACGGGTCGGCGCAACCAAGTAGGTGTTATGCGTTTATTACTGTCCAAACGGGTGATTGTCAGCCGGTTAGCGGGGCTGGCGTTGCTGGCTGCTGCGCTCGGCTGGTTATTTGACTTAACCGCCGAATTCCTGTTATTGCTCGCGGCTGGCATCATTGCCTGGCATTACAAACATCTGTTTTTGCTTGATAAATGGCTCTGGCGTGATCGCAAATTGTCACCACCGGCCGGTGATGGCAGCTGGCAGCAGGTATTTGACGGCATTTATTACCGGCAACGTAAAGCGCGCAAGAAAAATAAAGATTTACGGGCGTTGGTGCGGCGTTTTCGCGACGGGGCAGAAGCGCTGCCTGATGCAATTGTCGTATTAAGCCTGGACTGGACTATCGTCTGGTGTAACAAACTGGCCCAACAGATGGCGGGTTTACGCTGGCCGATGGATGAACGCCAGCGTATTGATAACCTCATTCGCAATCCCGAATTTCAGCAATACCTGCAACAACAAAACTTCGAGCAGGCGATTGAATTGCCATCGCCGCTGACCGAAGATCTGACGCTGGAATACCGCGTGCTGCAATATGGCGAAAAACAATATCTGCTGATCATCCGCGATATTACCCAGCTCAAACAGCTGGAACAAATCCGCAAAGACTTCGTTGCCAACGTGTCGCATGAACTGCGTACGCCACTGACCGTGCTGCAGGGTTATCTGGAAATGATGGAGCCAGAACATCTGCCACAGCAGGCGATCTGGCAAAAAGCCCATTCAGTGATGCTCGACCAGACCAAACGGATGGACAATCTGGTGCAGCAATTGCTGACGTTATCGCGGATTGAAGCTGCGGCTAAAGTGCACTACGACGACAACGTCGATGCACCAGCGATGCTGACGTTGCTTGAGCAGGAAGCGCATAGCCTGAACCGGGAAAAACAGCATCAAATCAGTTTTGATATTGACCTGGATTTACGCGTCAACGCCATTACCGAAGAGTTGCGTAGCGCCTTTTCCAATTTGGTGACCAATGCGATTAAATACACGCCGGACGGTGGCAACATCAAAGTCAGCTGGCGGCGTGAGCACCACAAAGCCGTGTTTAGCGTCACCGATAATGGCGAAGGCATCGCGCCGCAGCATGTAAAACGCTTAACCGAACGGTTTTACCGCGTGGATCAGGCGCGGGCGCGCAATACCGGCGGTACCGGACTCGGTCTTGCCATCGTCAAACATGTGTTGTCGCGCCATCAAAGTAGATTGATGATTTTCAGCGAACCGAAGCGTGGCAGTTCATTTTCTTTTGCGCTGCCGCCGGAGCTGGTGGTGGGGGAACTGACCGCTACCCAGCCGAAGTTACCGAAAAAGCTGAAATAATCAGCTTGATTCGCTGGTGTTAACATGGAGTCAGGTACGGCAGGCGGCAGCGCCGCCGTACCCTGGTCTGCGCTACTTCAAATCCGGCGCTTGCGCCAGAAAATCTACTGCTAACCCAGCCAAAGCGCGTACGCCGTTTTCCATCGCCGGTTCATAGACACGAAAAAACGGTGAGTGGTTTGGGGCCGTTTTCTCAATTGGCTGACCCGGCTCGGCGATGCCAAGAAATAAAAACACGCCGGGTGTTTCCTGCTGGAAATAGGAAAAATCCTCCGAGGCAGTGATCGGTTTGATCGGGCTGACGCCGGCTTTGGCACCGGCCCAGTTCAGCGACGGCATCGCCCATTCTGTCAGACCCGCATGGTTCCAGGTCACAGCCGCAAAGCTTTGTGAATGGAAATGTGCCGTGGCGCCGCTGGCGGCCGCGATATGTTCACTGGTGTGCTGCATTTTACTGATGAGCTGCTCGCGCATCTGCGGGTCAAAGGTGCGGATAGTGCCGCCGAGTTTGACTTCATCCGGAATAATGTTCCAGCGCACGCCGCCATGCACCTGACCAATCGACATCACGGCCGGCGCCTGAGTTACATCGAGCTGGCGGGCCGGAATTTGATGCAACGCCGTAATGAGCTGACCTGTGACTGCGACTGGATCAATCCCGCGCCAGGGGCTGGAACCGTGCACCTGTACGCCTTTGACGGTAATTTCAAAGCTATCCGCGGCCGCCATAATGCCCTCAGGCTTGACCTGTAACTGCCCGGCAGGGCCTGGCCAGACGTGCACGCCAAAAATGGCATCCGGTTTACGTTTGGCAAAAATACCTTCTTTGAGCATCAACCTGGCGCCGCCGTCTTCACCCGCTGGCGGGCCTTCTTCGGCCGGCTGAAAAATAAACATCACATCACCGGACAGCTGCGCTTTCATCTTAGTCAGTACCGTGGCTGCGCCTAACAGCATTGCGACATGCGCATCGTGGCCGCAGGCGTGCATCACACCGACTTGCTGACCATTAAATTCCGCCACCGCTTTGGAGGCAAACGGCAGGTCCACCTGTTCTTTTACCGGCAGAGCATCCATATCGGCGCGCAGTGCCACCAGCTTGCCCGGTTTGGCGCCTTTTAGTAGTCCCGACCACGCCGGTGTGGGCAATGCCGGTCTGCACGTCCAGCCCGAGTTTTTTCAGCTCGGCGGCAACCATAGCGCTGGTGCGTGTTTCCCGGTTGGACAGCTCCGGATGTTGGTGTAAATCGCGGCGCCAGCTAATTACCTGCGGCATTACGGCGCTGATGGCAGGTGTCAAATCAGTTTTAATATCAGCGGCTTGTGCTGCTGACAGACCAGCGCAACAAACTGCGCAGGCGATGGCAAGTGAGGTGAGACGAGCAGACATGAAACACTCCGGCAAGGGATCACTGAAAAGGGACAACGATTAACTTAACCAGTAAATCGATGCTTGCCAACCACAGATAGCAGTCTGGCCAGAAATAAGCACAGCGGATCGGTTAACACTGTTGCTTGTTGATTAAAACAATAGTTGAGACTGCTGATTTATTCGCCTAATGTGAACTTACCACCGACAAAAAGGAGAATAAATTATGCTGCGAATATCATTGCTGTGCTGTCTGATTGTGCTGGGATGTTGTGTTGCGCAAGCCAGTGATCTGACGTTGCCGGATGCATGGCAAGGCGAAACTCAGGATTCAGCTATCACGATTAATTATGACGATCTGGATTATGTGTTAAATGCCGCTGTACTGATGTCGGGGCCGCCGAGCCGGAAAAAGTCAAAATCATCGTCATCAACGGTCAGTACCCGGCTGAAAAATAATTTTAATACCTTGACCACCAATGCCGGTAACCGGCTGTTTTTCGAGGAATTTAAGAAAAATCCATCGATGGCTGAAGTGATCAGTAAGATCCGTACCAGCCTTGAAGCAGTGCCCTCGGAAGTGCCACTGAATCAGCTGAGCAAAAAAGAGCAAATCGCCTTTTGGCTAAATTTGTACAACGTGGTGGTGATTGATGAAATCAATAAAGTCTATCCGCTAAAAAGTCTGGAAGATTTTGTCACGGCCAAAGACGGAGTGCTCAGCAAGAAGTTAATCAACACCGCTGGTATGCAGCTGAGTCTGAACGACATTCAATATGGTGTGCTGAAACAGAAATATCCGGATGAAGTGCTGGTGATTTACGGGCTTATATCAGGGCTATATCGGTAGCCCGAGCATCCGCAAATATGCCTATACCGGCGCCAATCTGAACCGTTCGCTGCAGTTTAATGCCAATGACTTTATCAATACTAACCGTGGTACTTACCCGGATGGTAAAACTTTCCGGGTCGCTGGTTTTTATCAGCGCAATGCCAGCTATTTCCCAGATTTCGAAACTGACTTGCGTAATCACCTGCGCGAGTATTTGCGTGAAGATGAAATTCCATTGCTGGATCAAGCAACAACGCTGGTGGCTGATATCGACGACTGGACGGTGACCGACATCTACGGCACCAGCCGCAATTATGGCGGCGGCGCAGCGACCAACGACGCCGCTTTGCTCGGCGCGTTTGCGCAGGGCGGCACGATGCTTGGTTCTGAAGAAGTGACCAATCTGGAACTGATGGCAACTACGGTCCAGGCGAAATCGGTTACTTATGGCCGTTTCTCGGCCGATCAGGTACAAAAGTTAAAAGAACTGAAGCTGAATCATGAAAATCGCGGTGGGGTAGTGACGGTGACTGACCTTGCAGAAGCAGAAGCAGCGAAGGATAAAACCGACAGCGGGCAACAAGACGACAATCCAGGTCAGTAAATAAGCGACCAGAGCGCTGCGGTGTGCTTCGCAGCGCTTTCATTCAGATCTCGTCACTGAGTTCAGGCAAGCCCGGACAATTTAACGTCAGACCAAGCCGTTTGATAAACTGTTGCTCTGAGCGTAAATCTGCGGCCAACACCGTATGCTGTTGATACCAGCTGTCAGGAAGCTGTAGCGTCAGTTGCTGCGCAGCTGCATGCACCTGGACCTGTGGCAGAATATCGTCCCGCCGTTTCTGATTTAATAATATCGCCAGACGAAACAAGCTCAGGGCGTAGTAAAAATCGCTCTGACGATATAGATAAAACGGCGTGATATCGTCCGGTTTAATTTTGCGCCGGTGATAGCGCACCAGACTGGCCAACACGCGTTGTTGTTCCTGGTTAAAGCCCGGTAAGTTGGAATTGTTCAGGATATAGGCACTGTGGCGCTGTACGCTGGACGAATTAATCTGCAGGCCAATTTCATAGACATAACAGGCAAATTGCAATAATTGGCCCCATTCAGCACTGAGCTGCCATTGGGTCTGCGTTTGTGCCCATAAGCTCTGCACGGTCAGGCTGACCCGACCGGCCTGTTCTGCATCGACCACATAACGTTTAATCAGGCTTTGAATAGTGTGTTGGCGGATATCCTGATGTTGCAGCCGGTCACTCATTTCATACAACACGCCTTCGCGCAGGGCGGCGTCGACATACACCATTTCGTCGATCCCCAGCATCCGGAATGATGCCAGTAAAATCGCCAGGCCAGGCGCCAGTAGCTGTTTGCGGTCTTCCGTCAGGCCGGGCAGATTTAATGCATCACAGGCTTCAACTTCCAATAACAGCTGTTGCAGTTTTTCCAGATGCTCGAGCTTGATTACGTGCGGATGCCAGCCAAGGCCGCTGACAATATCCTTAATGGTTTTGATGGTACCGGATGTACCTACCGCCTGCTGCCAGCCGGTATTTTTATAACCGGTGCAGATGTTTTCCAGTTCCTGCTCGGCATGCATCAGGGCCCGTTCAAATCGCTTGGGGCTGATGCGGCCACGCGGGAAATAGAATTTGGCAAAACTGACACAGCCCATATTACGGCTGGCCAGTTTCAGCGGCTGAAAGTCTACGCCAATGGCAAATTCAGTACTGCCACCACCAATATCGATGACCAGGCGTTGACCGGTGTAAGTTTCAAAGTGGGCCACGCCCTGATAAATCAGCCGCGCTTCTTCTTGCCCGGCAATGACTTCAATCGGAAACGGAAACACGTCCTGCGCCTGTTGTAAAAAGCGCGCGCTGTTTTTTGCCCGGCGTAAGGTATAAGTGGCGATCACGCGCACCGATTGTGCGGGCATGTCTTTGAGTGTATCGGCGAATTGGCGTAGCACGATCAGGCCGCGCTGCATCGCTTCATCGCTGAGCATTTGCTGTTCATCCAGCCCATCGGCCAGCTGAACTTTTTGTTTTTCCCGGTGCAGCAATTGCAGTGCGCCGTCAACGATACGCGCGATCACCAGATGAAAACTGTTGGAGCCTAAGTCTACCGCCGCAATGAGTTCGGCGGCAGACAACGCATTTGGCGTCAGATGGGTCATAACTCTGCCTGAATAGTCGGTCCCAGCTGCTGGCTGGCGAGATAGTCATAAATCGCCTGCTGAGACCTGATACTTTTTCTGTTGCCCCTTTTGACATAAGGGTTGCTTTGTTCGGCGTCGATCAGACGGGCTTTGACATTGTCATTCCACTGCAAATCGAGCACTGTCATAATCTGTTGTTTGATCCGCGCATCATAAATCGGTACGCCCACTTCGACGCGCATTTCGATATTGCGTGTCATCCAGTCTGCGGATGATAAATACAAATCAATGTCGCCGCCATTAAAGAACTGGTAAACCCGCGCATGTTCGAGGTAACGGTCCAGCACACTGATCACTTTGATATTGTGACTTTTGCCCGGAATACCCGGGATCAGCGAACACATACCGCGTACGATAATTCTGACTTTCACGCCTGCCTGACTGGCTTTATACAACAGATCAACAATAGGGTCATCGACCAGATTATTCAGCTTCAGCACAATCTCTGCTTTGCGCCCGCTCAAAGCAAAGTCAATTTCACGTTGGATCAGTTGATTCAGTTTAGGCCGGCTCCAGGTCGGCGATACAATTAAGTGTTTAAACACAAAAGGTTTGTAGCTGTATTCGACAAACTCAAATACCTGATCAACTTCATCGCAAATCTCTTTGTGACAAGTAAACAAACTCATATCGGTATAAATGCGCGCGGTTTTTTCGTTGAAATTACCGGTGCCGATATGGGCATATTTCACCAGTCCGGTTTTTTCTTCCCGGCTGATAATGCAGAGTTTTGAGTGAATTTTCAGTGTGGTCAGGCCAAACACAACCTGTATTCCAGCCTGAGTCATCCGCCGGGCCCATTGGATGTTATTTTCCTCGTCAAAGCGTGCTTTGAGTTCCACCACTACCGTCACTTTTTTACCATTTCTGACGGCATCAAGCAGTGAGTGGATCACCCGTGAATTTTTTGCCACCCGGTACATCGTCATTTTTATCGATTTGACTTTGGGGTCAAACGAGGCCTGACGGACCCATTCAGTGAAATAAGTGAAGTTGTGATAGGGGTAATGCAATAACACGTCATTGCTTCTGATCGCATCAAAGGTGGTATCGTGTTGCTCAAAATCCGGACTTGGTAATGGCGGCAGCGGCGCAAACTCCAGACTGGCATGGCCGGTATACGGGAAATTAATGAAATCTTTGAAATTGCGGTAACGACCGCCTGGAATAAGAGCATCCATCGTGTTGGCGCCAAGTAATGTGCGCAAAATCTTCAGCATATGTTCAGGCATCGACAAGTCATAAACCAGTCGCACCGGCTCGGATTCCAGCCGTTGCCGGATCCCGTGCGACATCTTATCGAGCAGGCTCTGGTCCAACGATTCGCTTAAGTCATATTCGGCGTCTTTGGTCAGCTTCATCGAGTAGGCCTGGATGTCACAGAAATCAAAGAAACCGACGAACAAATCGCGCAGGCAGTGGATGATCACATCGTCCAGCATCATAAACTGATGTCGGTAGCGGCCGCGGCGTTTGGTGCGGTTTAATGCAATTGGCAGTTCGAGAAAACGCGATACGTCATCGGTTGGCACCTGCACGATGGCATATTCCGGTTTACCCTGACCGGTCATTTCTACCATCAGGTAAGTGGCATTGTCTTCCAGGCGTTTTGATAACTGCAGGTGTTCATTTGACAGCAGAACAGGCGAGATGTGCCGCAGGACTTTTTCTTTGAAATAGGATTTAACCCAGGCGCTTTGTGATTCGTTCAGCTTGTGCTGGTCAATAAACTCAATGTTATGTTTACGCAAACCCAGCTGCAGGTCCATATGAATGGCATTAAATTTGGCACCGAGACGCATCACAAATTGTTTAATTTGCTTGAGTAAATGTTCGGTCTGACTGGCATCCTCATGGTGGTAGGTCTGCAACATGATACGTCGCTTCACGTCCGCTACCCGCACCCGGTAGAACTCGTCCATGTTATTGGAATAAATGCCGAGGAAACGCAGGCGCTCAATCAACGGGTTGCGTTCATCTGCAGCTTCCTGCAACACGCGTTCATTAAAAGCAAGCCAGCTTAATTCCTTTGGGAAATAATGCATCGGGTGTTCTGAATTGTTTGGTAGTTCCATATCAGTTCCATCACTGCGGGGGAGGGGCTGAGCCTAATCTATGGCAATTTGATGAAAGAATTATGAATAAGATAGCCCGTCACGTCAGAACATGCACGGGCTATTGTTGGACAGTAACTGTTTCAGTTCAGATTTTCAACATCGACCATCACATCTGAGGCAATGTCTTCAAGCGCGTGTACCACTTCGTCTTTATTCAGACCTTCCGGTAACTCGACGGTAGCAATGGCATTAAACAGCGGCACACCCCAATTCGGTGCGCTTTGTTTAGAGCTTTCAAAGTGAATGATATTGGTACCTTTATGCTTAATGACCGACGACAGTTCACGCACAATACCCGGTCTGTCGTTGCCGGTGATGACGAACCTTAGCAGTTTCTGCTCGTTGACGCGGGAGTCCACCCCATGTTGTACGCGGATATCCAGATCCTTCATCTGTTGCAGGGCAGCGGTTAAAGCCGCTACATGTTGTTCTGCCACTTCAACCTGTAAAATCCCGGCGAAATAACCGGCCAGGTGGCTCAGGTTACTTGCGGTCCAATTGCCGTGGTATTCGGCAATCAACGTTGCGAGTTGTTCGACCAGGCCGGCTTTATCCTGACCAATCAACGTTAAAACCAACTGCTTCATAGCGCATTTCCTTGTTTTAGTACGGCGCTGTAAATCCTGCGACTATCTGGATCCAGCGTAAAAAATATATCATATTAAAATGTAATTTTTGTTATTTAAACGGCTTGACCAGTGTCCACACGGGTAACCATCCGGGCGCCCAGCCAGCCGAAACTATAGCCAGCCACTTTAAAAACACAACACTGTTGGTCGATTTTTGCTGGAAATTCGCCAGACTGTTTTCTCGTCATATTATTGTCATATTACCGACATATGATGCGTAGCGTGAACTGCAGGCACAGGCTTGCGATTGCCAACAAGAGGACTTTAAGGTGAAAACTTTTAAAATTTTATCGACTGCGGCCATTATCGCTGCCACTTTCAGTTTTCAAGCCGCTGCGGTGACTAAAGTTGACCCGGCTTTACCTGACTACCAGAAAGCCTCTGGCGTATCGGGCAGTATTTCCAGTATCGGTTCTGATACGCTGAACAACCTGATGACGTTGTGGGCTGAAGATTACCGCAAACTGTACCCAAATGTGAACATTCAAATTCAGGGTGCCGGTTCTTCTACTGCACCAACGGCCTTGACTGAAGGTACTTCAAACTTCGGCCCAATGAGCCGTGCAATGAAACCAAGCGAAATTCAGGCGTTTGAAGCCAAATTCGGTTACAAGCCAACGGCAGTGCCGGTTGCAATCGACTTATTGGCGGTTTACGTCAATAAAGACAACCCAATCAAAGGCATGACGATGGCGCAGGTTGACGCGGTGTTTTCTGCCACGCGCAAATGTGGTTATAAAGAAGATGTCACGCGCTGGGGCCAATTGGGTCTGGATGGCGCATGGGCGAACCGCGATTTCACTATTTACAGCCGTAACGCAGTATCTGGTACTTACGGTTACTTCAAAGAACATGCGCTGTGTAAAGGCGATTTCAAAGCCAGCATCAACGAACAGCCTGGTTCTGCGTCTGTCGTACAGGGCGTCAGTGAGTCGATTAACGGTATCGGCTACTCAGGCATCGGTTATGTGACTTCTGGTGTTCGCGCTGTTCCTTTGGCTAACAAAGAGGGGGAACCTTTTGTAGACGCAACTCCAGAAAACGCCTTGAGCGGTAAATTTCCTTTGTCCCGTTTCCTGTTCGTTTATGTCAACAAACACCCGAACAAAGAACTGACACCAATGGAACGTGAGTTTATCAAACTGGTGTTATCAAAACGCGGTCAGGAGATTGTGGTGCGTGACGGTTATGTACCAGTTCCAAACAAAGTTGCGGCGAAAATTCTGGCCGAACTTGGTATCAAATAAATCTCGGTTTTTTATCAAGGCGCCTGCGGGCGCCTTTTGCGTTGCCTGCGCTGTGCAGCGCTTTGTCCGATCTGCTGTTTTTCGGGCAGTTAGCTGTGGAGTATTGCTAAATTATGACAAAAATCTGCGCTGTAATATTTCTGACATAAATCTCATCTAAGCTTTGCAGCATCCGAAAAGTCAGTCCTGGATGTGTAAACATGCAACAGACCTCCACGTCAGCTCCTGTCACTACAAGGCCATCTTTATTGCCAAGTGGTGAGAAACGGGCCCGTCTGCGCCGCTGGCGCAGTTTTAAAGATAAAATGTCCAAATACGGTATCGCATTTGCCGGCATTAGTGTGGTCGCAGCCTTTGCGACTATTTTTGTTTATCTGTTTTCTGAAGTTGGGCCGATTTTTTCCTCGGCCAGCCTGGAACCAGAGCAAAACTACCAGATCAACAGCAGTAAACCGCTGTATACCAACCTGGAGCGCTACAGTGAAGTAGGGCTGAATGTTTCGGCGGCCGGTGAACTGCAATTTTTTGATGCGCTGACCGGTCAGGCCGCTGAAAAAGTGCAGTTGCAATTACCGGCGCAAACCACGATTTCAGCGTTTGCCCGTGGCGAGCCCCGTTCAGGCTTGCTGGCACTGGGTTTATCCAATGGTCAGGCGCTGGTGATTAAACACGAATACAACCTGAGCTATCCAAAAGACAAACGCAAAGTGGTACCAGTGGTGACTTATCCGCTTGGTGCAACCCCACTGGATTTAAATCCGGGTCAGGCGTTAAAGAGCCTGGCAGTACAGGAAGGCAGTGCCGGCACTGCGTTAGTTGCATTTGCTGCGGACGGTCGCCTGAGCTACCACGTGTTTGAAGCGCAAACCGAGTTTATGACCGGCGAGACGACGCTAGAGCGCACTGATTACACGCTGCCGGATGCGCCGGACAACGTCAGCCGGATTTTGCTTGATACCACGCTGCACAATCTGTTTATCGCGGAAGGCAATGAAAAGATCCACTACTACGATGTGACCGATCCGGCAAAAGCCCGGTACGTCGAAGCGGTCAGTGCTGTTGCGGCCGGCAAACAAGTAACTGCAGTGGAGTTTTTAGTGGGTGCGGTCTCGCTGATTGTCGGCGGTTCAGACGGCAGTCTCAGCCAGTGGTTTCCGGTGCGGGATGAACATAACAACTTCCACTTAAAACACATCCGTGATTTCGAACAGCATCCTGCGGCTATTCGCCAGATTGAACCTGAGTATTCGCGCAAAGGTTTCCTGGTATTAGATGCTGCGGCCAATCTTGGTATCCATTACGGCACCTCAGCCCGCACGTTAGCGCTGGAACCGTTGTTGGAAGGCACAAGTTTTGAGCGTATCGCCATCAGCCCAATCAACACCGCGTTACTGGCTTTTGCCGCCGATGGCAAAGTCCAGCGGTTTGCGCTGGAAAATGCGCACCCGGATGTCAGCTGGAAAGCGATGTGGAATGAAGTCTGGTATGAAGGCCGTGGCGAAAAAGACTACATCTGGCAGGCGTCTTCTGGTTCTGATGAGTTTGAAGCCAAAATGAGCCTGGTGCCGCTGGCACTCGGCACGTTAAAAGCGGCGCTGTTTGCCATGTTGTTTGCCACGCCGCTGGCCATCATGAGCGCGTTGTATACCGCCTATTTTATGACGCCGAAATTACGTGGCAAGGTGAAGCCGACCATTGAAATCATGGCGGCATTACCCACAGTAATTTTGGGTTTCCTCGCTGGTTTATGGCTGGCGCCTTTTGTCGAGAAATACTTAAGTGCAGTCTTTGCCATCCTGCTGCTGTTGCCACTGATGATGTTGTTAACCGCTTACCTGTGGCGCTTCTTCCCGCGCAGCTGGCGCGAGCGGTTTGGCCTGGGCTGGGAAGTGGTGGTGTTAATTCCGATGATCGTCGGCTTTATCTGGTTGTGTGTCAGCTTAAGTCCGGGCGTTGATCAGTTGTTCTTCAACGGCAGCCTGCGCCAATGGTTCACAGATAATGGCATCACTTATGACCAGCGTAATGCGTTGGTGGTCGGGATCGCGATGGGGTTTGCTGTCATTCCAAATATATTCTCGATTGCAGAAGATGCCGTGTTTAACGTGCCACGCCATTTAACCCAGGGTTCACTGGCACTGGGTGCAACACCATGGCAAACCATGATGGGTGTGGTACTGCCAACGGCGAGTCCAGGTATTTTTGCCGCAGTGATGGTCGGTTTTGGTCGAGCAGTCGGCGAGACCATGATTGTCCTGATGGCCACAGGTAACAGTCCGGTCGTCAACTTCAACCTGTTTGAAGGCATGCGGACGTTGTCAGCCAACATCGCGGTAGAGCTGCCGGAAACGGCGGTCGGCAGTACACACTTCCGGGTGTTATTCCTGGCAGCGCTGGTGTTGTTTGTCTTTACCTTTATTTTTAACACGTTGGCGGAAGTGATCCGGCAGCGGTTACGTCAACGCTTCAGTAATCTGTAATTCGGAGTGAACGGCATGAGAGCTTGGTTTAAAACGGGAACTCCGTGGATTTGGTTAAACGCCGGTGCTATCGCGCTGTGTCTGGTGATGGTGATTGGGGTGTTAGGTCTGATTGCAGTGCAGGGCGGCAGTCACTTCTGGCCGGCTGATTTGCAACAGGTCGAAGCTATTCAGGCAGATGGCAGCAAAAAGACCCTGTTGGCTGAGCATGTGCGCACCGAACAGGTGAGCCGTGTCACGCTGCAAGATTCAGGTGTCGCGGTGCCGGACAATGCAGAGTTTTATGCGCGGCATTTATTAAAGCTGGCTAACCGTGACCTGTATGGCCGTGATTTTGCCTGGTTCCTCGAGCATGATTTATCCGGCTGGACAAAACCAGACAACGCCATCGTGATTGAACGCCGCGAGTGGGGTAACTTCCATGGCTTCCCGCAGCAGTTGCTGGAGCAGGATAAAGTCGTTGCAGAAGGTGAAGCTCTGTGGCCGGCCTTACAGGCCGCAATGTCGCGTGCCAACGCTCTGCAGGACCAGATCACTGAGGTTGAAAAAGGTGATATCGGTAAGATCAACAAGGCGCTGGAAGCGTTACGTCTTGGCAAGCGCACGCTGGAATTACAAGGCGCAACGGCTGCTGAAGTTAGTGTCTATACGCAACAGTCGGCCGAAGATCAGGCGATGCTGGACGCGCAATATGCTGAGTTACAGCAAAAATTGGAAATGCTGTACACCGAAGCAAAACGCGACAGCCTGAAAGTCACCACCGCCGAAGGCAAAGAGTTGACGATTAGCTTGGCGAACATCGTGCACGCGCACATGCCAAACCAAATGTCGTTGCTGGCAAAATCGGTGCATTACGTCGGAGCGATTTGGAACTTCTTAAGTGATGATCCACGCGAAGCCAATACCGAAGGCGGGATTTTTCCGGCCATTTTCGGCACTATCACCATGGTGATCCTGATGTCGATCATCGTGACGCCATTTGGGGTGCTGGCCGCGATTTACCTGCGTGAATATGCCAAACAAGGCACATTGCTGAAGATCATCCGTATTTCTGTCTATAACCTGGCTGGTGTGCCATCGATTGTGTACGGCGTATTTGGTCTGGGCTTTTTTGTCTACATCATGGGTGGCAGTATTGACGCCTTGTTTTATCCGGAAAAACTACCTGCGCCGACTTTCGGCACACCAGGTCTGTTTTGGGCGTCACTGACGCTGGCGCTGCTGACACTGCCGGTGGTGATTGTGTCCACCGAAGAAGGGCTGTCGCGTATTCCAAGTACCATCCGGATGGGCAGTCTGGCGCTGGGTGCGACTAAATCTGAAACTTTATGGAAAGTCGTTGTGCCGCTGGCAACGCCGGCGATGATGACGGGCCTGATTTTGTCAATTGCCCGGGCTGCCGGTGAAGTGGCGCCGCTGATGTTAGTTGGGGTGGTGAAATTAGCACCGACCTTACCAGTCGACGGTACTTTCCCATTTGTGCATCTTGATCAGAAAATCATGCACTTAGGTTTCCATGTTTATGATGTCGGTTTCCAGAGTCCAAACGTTGAAGCATCGCGTCCGTTGTTGTACGCCACCGCGTTGGTGCTGGTGTTGCTGATTGTGGTGCTGAACATGGCCGCTATCCATTTACGCAACAAACTGCGGGAAAAATATCGCGGCGAGTCTGACTAGAACCAACGGATCCATCGGTGCCTGCGGGCACCAGGTGGTAGGGCTTTAACATCCCGCCACAGAACCTGAACTGAATTTTAAGAGTGAACTGACGTATGACCACACAACAAACTCTGAACGGCTACAGCGAGCTGAATCTGGCAGACGAAAAAATCAAGCTGGAAGTGAAAGACCTGCGTTTGTACTACGCGGAATCGCAGGCGTTAAAAACCATCAATATGCTCATCCCGGAAAAACGCGTGACGGCCTTTATCGGTCCGTCAGGTTGCGGTAAATCCACTTTATTGCGCTGCTTTAACCGGATGAACGACCTGGTTGATATTTGCCGTATCGAAGGACAGATCCTGCTCGACGGTCAGAATATCTATGACAAAGCGGTCGACGTTGCTGAACTGCGTCGTCAGGTTGGCATGGTGTTCCAAAAGCCGAACCCGTTCCCGAAAACCATTTATGAAAACGTGGCTTATGGTCTGCGTCTGCAAGGCGTGAACGATCGCCGCGTGCTGGACGAAGTGGTCGAAACTTCGCTCAAAGGCGCTGCATTGTGGAACGAAGTGAAAGACCGCCTGCACGATAATGCTTTTGGTCTGTCTGGTGGTCAGCAACAACGTCTGGTGATCGCCCGTGCGATTGCGATTGAGCCTGAAGTGTTGCTGCTGGATGAACCGGCGTCGGCACTGGACCCAATCTCCACGCTGAAGATTGAAGAATTAATCAACGAGCTGAAAGACCGCTACACCATTGTGATAGTCACGCACAACATGCAACAGGCGGCACGCGTATCGGACTATACTGCCTTTATGTACATGGGCAATCTGGTGGAATACGCGGCGACAAACAAGATGTTTACCAACCCGTCGCAACAGCAGACTGAAGACTACATCACTGGCCGATTTGGTTAATTACCAGACTTAAGCAGAGGTTTCACATGGACAAACTGAATTTAACCAAACACATTTCCAGTCAGTTTAATGACGAGATTGAGCAGATCCGTAACCACATCATGACGATGGGTGGCTTGATTGAGCAGCAGCTGTCGGATGCACTGAATGCGATTGCCGCCAGCAATGCAGAACTGGCACAACAGGTGATTGCCAATGATTTGCTGGTCAATGACTGGGAAATCAAAATTGACGCTGAATGTACGCGCATCATCGCCAAACGTCAGCCTGCCGCCAGTGATTTGCGTTTGATCCTGACCATCATCCGCGCAATTTCTGATTTGGAACGCATTGGTGATGAAGCCGAGCGGATCGCCAAAGTCGCACTGGAGTCGTTCAGCAGCGCACAGCAGGATCTGCTGGTTAATCTGGAGAATATGGGCCGCCATGTTGCGCAGATGCTGCACGATGTCTTGGACGCATTCGCCCGGATGGATGTTGAAGCAGCGTTAGCGGTCTACAAAGAAGACAAAAAAGTCGACCGCGAATATGAAGCGATCACCCGGCAATTGATGACATACATGATGGAAGATCCACGTTCCATTCCCAAAATCATGAATGTGCTGTGGTCCGCCCGTGCGTTAGAGCGCATCGGCGATCGCTGCAAAAACATTTCTGAGTATGTGATTTCTTTTGTGAAAGGCCGCGACGTGCGTCATAGCGATGAAGACAGCCTGGAACAAAATGCCCGCAGCTGAGTTATTCGCTGAATAAGCGCTGAATTTCGTGGAAGTCAAGCCGGCAGGGCGTAAAATACCTGCCGGCTTTGTTGTTTTATCTGTGACCGCGCGTTTTTATTCCGTGGCCGTTGCAGTAAAATACGACCCGACTTTCGTCCACTACAAAACCAAGAGGCAAAGCTATGCCAAGTGCATTTTTGGCTGTTTTCGCAAAATCTCCAATCAAACCGATTGAAGAACACATTCGTAAAGTCCTGGCGGCCAGCGAGCAGTTACTGCCGTTTTTCGCAGCCGTATATAACAAGGATTGGGACACTGCAGCGGAAGTAAGAAAAGTAATCGTTAGTCTGGAAAAAGAAGCTGACAATTTAAAACGTGATATCCGCGTGCATTTGCCACGTGGTTTATTCCTGCCGGTTGACCGGACCGATATTCTCGAGCTGGTGTCGCAACAGGATAAAATTGCTAATAAAACCAAAGATATTACCGGTCGGGTGTTAGGCCGGGAGCTGGAAATTCCGGCACCTATCCAACAAGAATTTAATGCTTACCTGCAACGTTGTATTGATGCCGTCTCCCTGGCGTGTGAAGCGATCAACGAACTGGACGAGTTGCTGGAAACAGGCTTCCGTGGTCGTGAAGTCGATCTGGTGATCAAAATGGTCGCAAAGATCGACGAAATCGAACACGACACAGACGAAATGCAAATCAGTTTGCGCAAATTCGTGCGCAAATCTGAAACTGTATTAAATCCTGTAGATGTGATGTTTCTGTACCGCACTTTAGAGTGGGTCGGCGATTTAGCTGATACTGCGTTAAAAGTCGGTTCACGTCTCGAAATCATGTTGGCCCGTTAAGCGCTATAGGTAAAAATTCATGGAAATTTTGGCTCAATATGGCCATGTGCTGGTAATCGTTGCCGCACTGTTTGGCTTTTTTATGGCTTATGGTGTTGGTGCAAATGACGTTGCCAACGCAATGGGGACCTCTGTAGGTTCTAAAGCCTTAACCTTAAAACAAGCACTGATCATTGCGGCGATCTTCGAAGCGTCGGGCGCCTGGTTAGCCGGTGGCGAAGTCACTTCAACCATTCGCAGTGGGATTGTGGATGCTGCGGCGTTTAAAGCCGTGCCGGAACTGCTGGTGTACGGCATGATTGCCTCATTGCTGGCTGCCGGTACCTGGTTGCTGGTTGCATCGCATTTTGGCTGGCCGGTATCAACAACACATTCTATTGTGGGCGCAATTATCGGTTTTGCCTCTGTCGGCGTGGGTATGGACTACGTGCACTGGGAAGAAGTTGGCGGGATCGTCGGAAGCTGGGTAATTACGCCGGTACTGGCTGGTATTTTGGCATATTTGATTTTCATGAGCGCACAACGACTGATCTTTGACACTGAACAGCCGCTGGAAGCCGCGAAAAAGTTTGTGCCGTTTTATATGGTGTTTGCTGCGTTTATTATTGCATTTGTTACTGTGACCAAAGGCCTGAAACACGTTGGTTTGCACCTGACTGCCACCGAAGGTTTTTTGTTGTGCGTAGCGATCGCGGTATCAGTGGGAATTATTGGTAAAATAGCCATCAGCCGGCTGAAAATTGATCCAAATGCTGATAAAGAAATGCACTTCACCAACGTGGAAAAAATCTTTGGTATTTTGATGATTTTCACTGCTTGCTGTATGGCCTTTGCCCACGGTTCAAACGATGTTGCCAATGCCATCGGGCCTTTAGCTGCTGTGGTTGGTATTATTCAATCTGGTGGTCAAATCCTGGATAAGGTGTCACTGGACTGGTGGATCCTTCCGCTTGGTGCTGTCGGTATTGTAATCGGTTTGGCGACATTGGGGGCAAAAGTGATCCGCACTGTTGGTGAAAACATTACGCATCTGACACCTAGCCGCGGTTTTGCTGCTGAAATCGCAGCGGCCAGTACGGTTGTTATTGCATCGGGCATGGGGTTGCCAATTTCCACCACACAGACACTGGTAGGTGCGGTACTTGGAGTTGGCATGGCACGCGGTATCGCGGCGTTGAATTTAGGCGTGGTTCGAAATATCTTTATTTCCTGGGTTGTTACTTTACCGATCGGTGCATTGCTGTCGATTCTGTTCTTCTACATCATCAAGTTCGTTGTAGGTCTCGCGTAAAAAGCCCGGTAAATCAGATCAGCCGCCTTCGGGCGGCTTTTTTGTCTGCTGCGCAACCACAGCTTTCGAGCAAAACAGCTGCGACACTCAACGCATTTTGCTTGCGGGCAACACATCACTGGACTAGCATCTTCATCGCTATCTTTGCGGGTAAATCAAAATTTATAACGGAATTTACGATGAAACGACTGCCCAGCGTGAAACAACTGCAATATTTACTCGCCTTACATGAACACCAACATTTTGGCCGTGCTGCTGATGCCTGTTACATCGGCCAGTCGACGTTAAGCGCTGCGATTGCCAATCTGGAAGAAACCATCGACGCCCAGTTACTGGAACGTGATCACAAGACCTTCATTTTTACCTCCTTAGGTGAAGATGTGGTGCGCCAGGCCAGGTATATCATCGAACAATGTGAGGAACTGGCCGATTTCGCCCGCAATCAGGGCAAGCCGATGACCGGACAATTCCGCCTCGGTTGTATTCCGACTATTGCACCTTTTGTGCTCAGTGAAGTAATGGCGTTGTGTCGTCAGCGTTTTCCTGAGCTGCAGTTGTTATTGCGCGAAGATACCTCCGAAAACTCATTGCGGGCACTGACCGAAGGCCGGCTGGATATGGTGTTATTGGCACTGCCGTATGAAACCGGCGCTTTACACACCGAAGTACTGGCGCAGGATGGCTTTAAACTGGTGTTGCACAAAGACTGGCAGGATCGCGGTTTCAGTCAGGATATTTCACAGTGGCCGGATGAAAGTATTTTTTTACTGGAGCGGGAACATTGCCTGACTGGCCATGCGGTGAAAGCCTGTGAACTGGAAGATTCGCGCAAAGTGAACCCGTTTTTTGCCACCAGCCTGCATACGTTGACGCAAATGGTGAACAACAAACTCGGGGTTACTTTTATGCCGCAGATGGCGATTAACAGCGGGTTGTTACTGGGGACGGAACTGATCAGTCAGGCGCCGTTGAGCAGCGGCGCCGCGCGCGATATCGGTGTGGCCTGGCGACCCACTTCAAGCAAATCCCGCAACTACCGGCTGATGGCAACTTTAATCGCGGAAGTATTACAGCAAAAGTGTTCCGGTTAAGCCGGCGACTCGACTGTGCGATTCAGGGGCGTTGGCGGAATTTACTGAAATACAGCTGATGCTCGGCGAGTCGCCGGTCTGGCAATAATAACAACCACATCAGCGCAATCAGATTTAACAGGGGCAGCAGACCTGCGCCAGCAAACAGCAGTGCAGGGTAGCCTTTTTCAATGGCGAGCTGGTAACTGTACCAGCATAAGATGATTTGACTTGCGCCTAACAAAATCAGACTAAACCAGATATCCATGGCGACTCCCTGTAGCTGTGAAATGAATGTTGCTGCGCGTCCTGCGCTTTGTTCGATTATAGAGGAGTCAGCAGAGAAGCCACGGCGATTTTGGCGGTTATTTCTGTAAGCTAAACGCCGCAGAGACATTGAGAAAGCACGCCTGGATCAGTAGACTGTGCGGCCGGGCGCGAGCCCATCAATTCCAGAGTTTGTCAGTAAAGCGGACCTGCTATGCAAAAATCAGATTTTTCTTTTGAGCTGCCTGAGCAGCTGATCGCCCGTTATCCCCAGCCAGAACGTTCTGCCAGCCGGTTGCTGAAATTACAGCGCCAGACTGGTGCGATTGAACATAGCCAGTTCAAAGCCGTGCTGGATGCAGTGAATCCCGGCGACTTACTGGTGTTTAACAACACCCGCGTCATTCCGGCACGGTTATTTGGCCAGAAAGCGTCTGGCGGCAAAGTTGAAGTGCTGGTTGAGCGTTTGTTAGATGACAAACGTTTGCTGGCGCATATCCGCGCCAGCAAAGCGCCAAAGCCAGGCAATCGTTTGATCCTGGAGCAGGATGCCGAAATGGAGATGACCTGCCGTCACGGTGAGTTATTTGAACTGACGCTGTTATCAGACGAGCCGGTGCTGGCGATGCTGGAACGGCTCGGTCATATGCCGTTACCTCCTTATATCGACAGACCGGATGCGGCCAGTGACCGCGAACGTTATCAGACGGTTTATAACGCCAAACCCGGTGCGGTGGCGGCACCGACCGCAGGGTTGCATTTTGACGAGCCGCTGCTGGCGGCCTTGAAAGCCAAAGGTGTGGAGTTTGCTTTTGTCACGCTGCACGTTGGTGCCGGCACTTTCCAGCCGGTGCGGGTCGACAATATTCTCGAGCACCAGATGCACGCCGAATATATCGAAGTGCCGCCAGAAGTGGTTGCTGCCGTGCAAGCCTGTAAGGCAAGGGGCAACCGCGTGATTGCAGTGGGCACCACATCGGTACGGTCTCTGGAATCGGCCGCGCAGTTCGCGAAAGCTGCCGGTCAGCCGTTGCAGCCATATTATGGTGATACACAGATTTTTATCTATCCGGGTTACCAGTTTGCCGTGATTGATGGCCTGATCACCAATTTCCATTTGCCGGAATCGACGCTGATTATGCTGGTGTCGGCGCTGTGCAGCAGGGACATCATCATGCATGCCTATCAGCAAGCGATTGCGCAGCAGTACCGGTTTTATTCCTACGGCGATGCGATGCTGATCCTTTAAGCGCTGCAGCCAGGCCGGATAGTCAACATCCGCCTGGCTTTCTGCTACAATCGGGCGTTTTTTAAAAAGGCCGGACTGTTTTTCCGGTCAAAGAGGTCACAATGAAATTTGAACTAATGAAAACCGACGGCAAAGCCCGGCGCGGTCGTATGTCATTTGCCCGCGGTGTGGTCGATACCCCAGCCTTTATGCCGGTTGGTACATACGGCACCGTCAAAGGCATGACGCCGGAAGAACTGGCCGCCACCGGCGCGCAGATTTGCCTCGGTAATACCTTTCACCTGATGCTGCGCCCCGGCACTGAAATCATCCGTAAACACGGCGACCTGCACGATTTTATGCACTGGGACAAACCCATTCTGACCGACTCCGGCGGCTTTCAGGTGTTCAGCCTCGGCGAACTGCGTAAAATCAAAGAAGAAGGCGTCACTTTCCGCTCCCCGCTAAACGGTGAAAAAATCCAGCTGACGCCAGAGCGTTCAATGCAAGTCCAACGCGATTTGGGCTCGGACATCGTGATGATTTTCGACGAATGTACGCCATATCCTGCCACTGAGCAGCAAGCAAAAAAATCGATGGAAATGTCATTGCGCTGGGCAAAACGCAGCAAAGATGCGCATGGCGACAATCCTTCCGCGCTGTTTGGCATCATCCAGGGCGGCATGTATCCGAACTTGCGCGATGTGTCGCTGAACGGTCTGGAAGACATCGGTTTTGATGGCTACGCCATCGGCGGCTTGTCGGTCGGCGAACCGAAACACGAAATGATTAAAATCCTCAACCACACCACCGACAAAATGCCGGTGCATAAACCACGTTATCTGATGGGCGTCGGTAAACCGGAAGATCTGGTGGAAGGCGTGCGTCGTGGTATCGATATGTTCGACTGTGTGATGCCAACCCGTAACGCCCGCAACGGTCATTTGTTCGTCAGTAACGGCGTGATCAAGATCCGCAATGCCAAATACAAAGATGATATCGCGCCTTTGGATGAAAATTGCGACTGTTACACTTGTAAAAACTATTCGCGCGCATATCTCCATCATCTCGACCGTTGTAATGAGATCCTGGGTGCCCGGCTGAATACCATCCATAACCTGCACCATTATCAGAAATTAATGCAGGGCTTACGCAATGCGATTGAACAAGGCACACTGCAGGACTTTATCACAGACTTTTATGCCCGCCGTGGTTTAACCGTGCCGGCACTTGATGCGCCAGTTCCGGTGTTGGCACAAGGCCAAGAGACTGTGCCTGCTGAATAAAAATTTGAAATTAAGCTTTAAAATTTAAGGGGATACCAATGAGTTTTTTTATTTCTGATGCACAAGCACAAACTGCAGCTGCCGGTCAGCCTGGTGGCGGTTTAGATCTGGTGATCATGCTGGCCGCTTTTGGTCTGATTTTCTACTTCATGATTTTCCGTCCGCAAAGTAAACGGATGAAAGAGCACAAAAACCTGATGTCAGCTTTGGCTAAAGGCGATGAAGTGCTGACGCAAGGCGGCCTGGTGGGTCGTATTGCCAAAATCGCCGACGACAAAGATTTTGTCGTGATCGCATTGAACGACACGACTGAAGTGACTGTGCAAAAAGGCTCAATCAGTGCCGTACTGCCGAAAGGCACGATGAAATCGCTATAATAGCGGCAGCCCGAAAGGAATTTACCGTGTTAAATCAAAACTCAATCTGGCGTTATCTGCTGGTGGTAGTGGTGATGGCCGTCAGTTTTATCTACGCCTTACCAAACATCTACCCCAGTGACCCATCGCTGCAAATCAATGCCACGCGTGGTGCAGAAGTCACTGCAGAAGTTGTAGAAAAAATTAGTACTGAGCTGACGGCAAAGCAGATCAGCAGTAAAAGTGTTGTGTTAGAAGACGGTCAGGTCCTGGCGCGGTTTCTGACCACTGAAGATCAGTTAAAAGCGCGTGAAGTGATTGAACAATTGCTGGGTGACAAATACGTCACAGCGCTGAATCTGGCTCCGGCAACGCCAGCCTGGATGGACAGCATTGGCGCGGCACCGATGAAACTCGGTCTGGACTTACGCGGTGGTGTGCATTTCCTGATGGAAATTGACATGAAAACCGCGATGGATAAAAACATCAATGATTTGGTCCAGACTTACCGCACTGACTTGCGTGAAGCAAAAGTTCGTTACCGCTCTGTTACGGCTGATTTGCCCAAACAGGCTGTGCTGATCTCGTTCCGTAACCCGGAAGATGTTAAAGCGGCGCAAAAAGTACTGTCGGAAAAAGACCGCGACATGCTGTACACCGAAGCACCGGACAATACGCTGGTGGTTGCCTTCAGTGAAGCCAAAGTCAAAGCCCTGCGTGAAGATGCAGTGGCTCAAAACATCACGATTATCCGTAACCGCGTCAACGCCATTGGTGTAGCAGAGCCTTTGGTACAACGTCAGGGCGCTGAGCGCATTGTAGTGCAATTGCCAGGCGTACAGGATACCGCGCGTGCCAAGGAAATCCTTGGGGCAACCGCCACACTTGAATTCCGTTTAGTTGATGAATCTGCCGATGTCGCCAGTGCCGTCGCTGGTCGGGTTCCGCCATCAGCGCAGCTGTTTTATGACCGCACGGGCAACCCGGTGGTCCTGCAAAAACGCATCATGCTGACCGGTAACCACATCGTTGGTGCCAACGCCGGATTTGACGAATATAGCCGGCCTCAGGTCAATATTGATCTGGATGCCAAAGGTGGCAACAGCTTCTCGTTATCTACCAAAGACGCGATTGGCAAAGCGATGGCGACGGTATTTATCGAATACAAACCAACCGGTAAAAAAGATGCCGATGGCAAATCTGTGCTGGAGAAAAAAGAAGAAGTGGTGTCGGTTGCCACTATTCAGGCCCGTTTAGGCCGCAGTTTCCGTATTACCGGGCTGGATGCGCCGGGTGAAGCGCAGAATCTGGCGGTCCTGCTGCGTGCCGGTGCGCTGATTGCGCCGATCCAGATTGTTGAAGAACGCACCATAGGCCCAAGCCTGGGTCAGGAAAATATCGACCTGGGGATGAATGCCATTATGTGGGGCATGCTCGCAGTCGTTGGTTTTATGGTGTTGTACTACAAGTGGTTTGGTGTGGTCGCGAATATTGCGTTGACCTGTAACCTGGTGTTGTTGGTCGGCATGATTGCGATGATCCCAGGGGCAACGCTGACTTTACCGGGTATGGCGGGCATTCTGCTGACGGTTGGTATGGCGGTTGATGCCAACGTACTGATTAACGAACGGATCCGTGAGGAGTTGGCCAATGGTCGCTCTGCGATGCAAGCCATCCACGAAGGTTATGATCGCGCCTTTGCCACTATTGCAGACTCAAACATCACCACTTTATTAGTGGCATTGATTCTGTTTGGGGTCGGAACTGGTCCGGTTAAAGGCTTTGCTATTACGCTGGCTCTTGGCATTCTGACGTCGATTTTTACCGCGGTGGTGGTAACACGCCTTATCGTTAACGCCGTCTGGGGCCAGCGCCGTGGCGCTTCGCTACCGGTATAAGGAACTATTGATGCGTCTATTTATCTTTAAAAATTCGCTGAACTTTATGAAGTTCAAATGGCCTGCGTTGATTTTCTCGACGTTGCTGGTGCTGGGGTCGATGGTCAGTCTGTTTACCAAAGGTCTGAATCTTGGACTGGATTTCACCGGGGGTACCGTGATTGAAGTTCAGTTTCAGCAACAGGCTGAACTGAACAAAGTGCGGCATGCATTGGCCGGCGCTGGTTTTGCCGATGCACAGGTACAGTATTTTGGCAGTAGCCAGGATGTGATGATCCGGATTGCGCCCAGAAGTGGTGTTGAGCAAAAAGCCATCGGTGAACAGATCTTGACGGTGATCAATACCGTTGCTGCTACGCCGGTCACTGTCAAAAAAGTCGATGTGGTTGGCTCGTCTGTCGGTGACGAGCTAAAAGAAGATGGTTTTCTGGCAGTGCTGGCAGCGTTGGTTGGTATTCTGATTTATGTGGCCGCGCGTTTTGAATGGCGTTTTTCGGTAGGTGCGGTGGCGTCATTACTGCACGACGTGGTCATCACGCTGGGCATGTTCTCGGTAACCGGCATGGAGTTTGACCTGACTGTGCTGGCGGCGGTTTTAGCACTGATAGGTTATTCCATTAACGATACCATCGTCGTATTTGACCGGATCCGGGAAACATTCCGTAAATTACGTGATGCGACTGTGGATGAAACGGTCAATGAAGCCATTACCTCGACTTTAAGCCGTACCACGATGACTTCGTTCACCACGGCATTGACACTGATTGTGTTGTTTGTGATGGGCGGCGCGATGATCCATGGTTTTGCGACTGCATTGCTGTTTGGTATCGCCATTGGTACATACTCTTCAGTTTATATCGCCAGTGCTGTAGCCGTGATCCTCGGCGCCAGCCGCGAAGATCTGATGCCCACAGTGATTGAAAAAGAAGGGGCGGATACGCCTTCAATCTAACCCGCTAAAGCCAGTCTCGTGACTGGCTTTTTTATATCCATGGAGGGATGGTATGGCGCAAACGCATGGAGCGGTTTGCGGCGATATCCATGGAGGGATGGTATGGCGCAAACGCATGGAGCGGTTTGCGGCGATATCCAGGAATGGATGATAAGCAAAATCTTCGGAGGTGCGACAGATGAGTAAACAACATAATACCGGTTTTCTGGCGATGGTTGACGCGGCGAAAAGCCGGGTTCGGGAGATCTCGATTGAGCAATACAATGCGCATCAGACACCTTGCGTGCTGATTGATGTGCGGGAAGATCTGGAGTGGCAAAAAGGCCATTTACCGCAAGCGATGCATATTGGTAAAGGCGTGATTGAACGCGACATCGAAAGCATGGTGCAGGACAAACAACAAACACTGATTTTGTATTGTGGTGGTGGTTTTCGTTCAGCTTTAGCGGCTGATGCGTTACAGCAAATGGGTTACAGCGATGTGTTGAGTCTGGCCGGTGGTTATACGGCCTGGGTCAACGCTGGTTTGTCTGTGGTGCAGGATTAAGCGCTAAAAAACTGAAAATCGCCACAAAGCTCTGGGTACCAAGTGGCTGCATTTGCGCCGGCCATTCGCGGAGCTCATGGCGTTCATCAGGCGTAACGCCAACTGATTGGCGTTACGAATGTCCTGATTCACCGTACCGTACATCCTGTACATAAAAAACGCCGGCATCAGCCGGCGTTTTTATTTCAGCGCTTAGCGCATCAGCGATTCGGTCAGATGTGGCCGCATGCCTTTTAACATGGCTGCCAGCACTTTTGGATTGCCGGCAACGACATTACCGCTTTTAAACTGGTTATTGCCGCCAACGAAGTCGCTGACGAGGCCACCAGCTTCACGCACAATCAGTTCACCTGCGGCGATATCCCATGGCTTTAAGCCAATTTCCCAGAAACCGTCTAACCGGCCTGCGGCGACATAAGCCAGGTCCAGTGCGGCTGAGCCAGAACGACGGACATCAGCTGCAGTGGTGAAGAAAGTTTTAAAAGTTTCAGTATAAGCATCCAGATGATGTTTTTGCTTAAACGGGAAGCCGGTGGCCAGAATTGTACCGGTTAAATCAGTCGCGTTAGTCACGCGAATACGGCGACCGTTTAACTGCGCACCACCACCACGGCTGGCGGTAAACACTTCACCACGCAGCGGATCATAAATGACGCCCTGATCGAGCTTGCCGTTGTGGCGCAGCGCGATAGACACGGCGAAGTGAGGAATGCCTTTGATAAAGTTGGCGGTACCATCGAGCGGGTCGATGATCCATTGGTATTCACTGTTAAAACTGCCGTAATCGCCACCTTCTTCGCCAACGATATCGTGGGTTGGGTAGGATTTACGCAGGATTTGTACTATTGCCTGTTCCGCTTCTTTGTCGACGTTGGTGACAAAGTCGTTGGTGCCTTTTTGGCTGGTCTGAACCATGTCGAGTTGACCACATGCCCGGGCGATGATATTGCCTGCGCCACGCGCAGCACGAACAGCGATGTTTAACATCGGATGCATAGAGTGAATACCTTATTGTATAAAGAACAGTCAAAAGAGCGGCGCGTATTGTAGCCGCTGGGTGGTAAAAGTAAAGAGATTTTCTGGCGTCGGGGTCGTGCGCCTCGCCATCCTGCTGCATCACAAGGACATGGTTGGGACGTTGCGAAAGACACATTAGTGCGCATACCACCGTCAAGCAGGATCACGGCGAGCACCAGGTTGCCAACCAGATAGGCCGTGAAATGGTCAGCAAAAACGATATCACCACGGCCATCAACGCTGGTAAACATACCAACGGCGAGAAAAATAACTAGAATAGGCACGCCGATTTTACTGGCCACTGAGCTCATCATAATGGCGGCTGCGACCAGTACGGCCCCCTACAGGAATAAATGATTTATCGTTGTGGCATCCAAAACTGGCCTCCTGTCACGGTCATTACCGGGCAGGGAGCACTGCGGTTAATGACAAAATATTGGCGTTATATTACAATTTCAATAAAAAATAACTTTTGCTGAATATTGGTTTTTTAGTCGAATAAAAACAGATAGATAAAAAAAATAGCAAAATTAATTAATGCTATTTATTCGTGATTTTAGTTAGATTAATTTAGTTAAATTGCGCTTTCATGTGGCTTTAGCTGTTATGTGGTTTTTTTGAAAAATTGGGTTATTTGGTCGATTTTGCTGAAACTGCTCAGTTTATTTTCTCCGATTTTCAGCTGCCGCGCTCAGCTTTGTCTGCTGTACAGGCATTCATTGCCTTTTCGGCGTGCCTGGCACCGGGAAGGGCCGGTGGTCGCTGCTTGCATATTGTCGGAGCTTCGGTTACATCAATGTATTGTTGATGAGTAAAACAAGGAGTGTTTTGTGTTCATGCGTGCAATGACATGGTTGGCCTGCGTAATAGTTCTGGCAGGTTGCAGCCATGGACCACAACGGGTCGATAATTCTGTCAGTCTGCTGAAAGCCCGTTACGGCCACACCGCCGTCAGCGATGGCCACAGGTTGTATAACCTTGGTGGTTCCAACCGGGTCGGGCTAATTGACGATGTAGAAGTGTTTGACCCCGCAACTGGCAAGCAATGGCTGCTCGAGACTAAATTACTGCCCCGACGTTATTTTGCGGCGACATATGTCGGTGACTCAACTGTTTATCTGATGGGCGGCAACAGCAGAGGGCCAGGCAACAGATCCGTGGGACGATATGTCGAAAAGCTGAATTTGACCACTGGTTATAGTGAAATTGTCAGCCGGATGCCCGCCACCGCAGCTTTTGTCAGTGCGGTGAGTGTTGGTACAGAAATTCTGGTGTTTGGTGGCATCGAGTATAAAAATGATTTGGAATACGGTGTGAGCGATGTGCTGGCGTTTAACCCGCAGACCAAACAATGGCGGACGCTGAAAGATTTGCCGGTGGCGCGTGCGACGCGTGCTGTGGTCTATCAGGACGCGGTGTATCTGGTCGGCGGGTATGATGGTCAAAAAGCTGTGACTGTGTTCGAGCGTTATGATCCAGTCAGTGATTCCTACCAGACTCTGGCGCCGTTGCCACAAAAAATCAGTGCGCATTCGGCCGTAGTGGTCGACGATGCATTATTAGTGTTTGGCGATTACAAAGACCAAGCCGTGCATTATCGCTATGACTTTCAGACCCAACATTGGGAAAAGCTGCAGCTTGGCTACAGGCCGGCGCGGCATACTGCAGCTGCAGTCGTTGGTGATCAGGTGTTTGTTACCGGCGGCAACACAGAGGGGCAGGGTTCATTTTTAAATTATGTGCAGCAGTTCCAATTCTGATGGCTGTCACTGCATAAAAGACGGCAGCCAAAGCTGCCGTTTTTGTTGATCAAAGCACGAGCTTAGTGACGGAAATGCCGCACGCCGGTAAACACCATGGTCATGCCGTGCTCATCCGCTGCTGCAATCACTTCAGCGTCACGCATCGAGCCACCTGGCTGGATCACCGCTTTGATGCCGGCTGCAGCGGCTGCGTCGATACCGTCACGGAACGGGAAAAACGCATCAGACGCCATCACCGAACCTTTGACTTCCAGGTTTTCATCAGCCGCTTTAATACCAGCGATTTTGGCACTATAGACACGGCTCATCTGGCCAGCACCAACACCAATGGTCATGGAATCTTTGGCGTAGACGATGGCGTTGGATTTGACATACTTCGCCACTTTCCAGCAGAACAGCAAATCTCGCAGTTCTTCAGCAGTCGGCTGACGTTTGGTCACGACTGTTAAATCGTCCAGGCCCACCATTTTCTGGTCGCGGTCCTGCACTAACACACCGCCGTTGACGCGTTTGATGTCAAAACCTGTGGTTTTGTCTGACCACTGACCACACACCAACAGACGCACGTTTGGCTTTTTCGCGACGACTGCCGCTGCTTCTGCAGTGGCGGTTGGTGCGATAATGACTTCAACAAACTGACGGCTGACAATGGCTTCTGCTGTCGTTGCATCCAGTTCGCGGTTAAAAGCGATGATGCCGCCGAACGCCGAAGTCGGGTCAGTCTGATACGCGCGGTTGTACGCGGCCAGGATGTCGTCGCCAATGGCCACACCACAAGGGTTGGCGTGTTTGACGATGACACAGGCTGGTTCGGCGAATTCTTTTACGCATTCCAGTGCTGCATCGGTATCGGCGATATTGTTATACGACAGCTCTTTGCCCTGTAGCTGGGTGGCGCTTGCCACAGATGCTTCCTGCATGCTGTTTTCCACATAAAAAGCCGCCGCCTGATGGCTGTTTTCACCATAACGCAGGTCTTGTTTTTTGGTGAACTGAGCATTAAAGGTGCGCGGGAACTTGCTTGGTGCAGCTTCTGGCGTGTCGTAGGCTGGCAACATAGCGCCGAAGTAGTTGGCGATCATGCCGTCATACTGAGCTGTGTGCTCATAAGCACTGATCGCCAGGCTGAAGCGGGTGGCGTGCGTGGTGGCGCCGTTGTTGGCCGCCATTTCTGCCAGGACTTTGTCGTAGTCAGCAGCGTTCACCACAATAGTCACGTCTTTATGGTTTTTCGCCGCGGCGCGTACCATCGTTGGGCCGCCGATGTCGATGTTCTCGATGGCGTCTTCCAGCGTGCAACCGGCTTTGGCCACGGTTTGGGCGAATGGATATAGGTTGACCACGACCAAATCAATCGGTTTGATGCTGTGAGTCGTCATCACGCCTTCGTCAGTGCCACGACGGCCTAAAATGCCGCCGTGAACTTTCGGATGCAGGGTTTTCACCCGACCGTCCATAATTTCCGGATGGCCGGTGTAATCAGATACTTCAGTGACCGGAATACCGGCATCGGCCAGTAGTTTCGCGGTTCCACCGGTCGACAGCAGTTCAACGCCCTGTGCGTGTAATGCAGTGGCGAATTCCAGCATACCAGTTTTATCAGACACGCTTAGCAGCGCGCGACGGATTGGTAAATTTGAGCTCATCGTCAGTCTCTTCTGTTAAGTAATAATCCGGGTCTGGACAGCCAAGGGTTGCAGAAGAATAGTTGGGGAAACCTGGCTTGTCCTATCAAAGCTGGTCACAGCAAGAACCTGGCTTTGAGAAACAAAAAAGCACCCGAAGGTGCTTTCTGGCGGGACTCCTCCCGCGGGGGCATTAACTCATGCCGTATTGTTTCAGCTTCTTACGCAGCGTGCCGCGGTTGATGCCCATCAGGTTGGCGGCCCGGGTCTGGTTGCCGCGGGTATATTTCATCACTTCTTCCAGCAGAGGGCGTTCCAGCTCTGACAGGACCAGCTCATACAGGTCGTTGACGTCCTGACCGTTCAGCTGTTGCAGGTAATTCGCCACCGCTTTTTGTACCGCGTTACTTAAAGGCTGCGGTTTTTCCTGAGTCTGTACATGGGCGTTGGTGATAAATGGCGAAGTCACGTTTTGATTAAACATTGCCTAGTCTCTTTTACGTTAGGTTGCTGCTAGTTGTTCGAAATACAGATTTAAAGTATCGAGTTGCCGGTGAGCATCCTCAATACCATTAAATTCACTGCGGAACAGTCCCGCGCTGTCTTGCTCGGCCAGATACCACCCGACATGTTTACGGGCAACTCTTGGACCTAACACATCACCATAAAGCTGATGCAGACCGCGGACATGTTCCAGCAAAATCTCCTTCACTTCCTGCAAAGCAGGCGGAGGGAGTTCTTGTCCTGTGGTCAGATAGTGCACCACTTCCCGGAAAATCCAGGGCCGGCCCTGCGCCGCACGACCAATCATAATGGCGTCGGCACCGGTATAATCGAGCACAAACCGGGCTTTTTGTACGTTGTCGATATCACCATTGGCAACGACCGGAATACCCACCGCCTGCTTGATAGCGCGGATGGTGTCGTATTCGGCTTCACCTTTATACATACAGGCTTTGGTACGGCCATGTACCGCCAGTGCCTGAATGCCGTTATCCTCGGCGATCCGCGCAATCTGAACCCCGTTTTTATGTTCCGGGTCCCAGCCTGTACGGATTTTCAGCGTCACCGGCACATCCACTGCACCGACAACCGCCTGAATAATCTGCTCAACTAAATCCGGATACTGTAACAGCGCCGAACCCGCCAGCTTCTTATTCACTTTCTTCGCCGGACAACCCATATTGATATCAATAATCTGGGCGCCATGTTCGACGTTAAATAAAGCAGCTTCTGCCATCTGTTGCGGGTCCGCACCTGCAATCTGCACCGAGCGTAAACCCGATTCATCCGCATGTGTCATCCGTTTCAATGACTTTTCGCTTTGCCAGACCAAAGGATTGCTGGACATCATTTCTGATACAGCTAAACCGGCACCAAACCGGCGGCACAGCTCACGAAAAGTGAAATCTGTTACACCAGCCATCGGAGCACAAATCACATTGTTGTCAAGTTGATAAGGACCGATGCGCACCGCTCTGTCTCTGGGGTCTACCCTCAAGGGGCGCTAAGTTTACGGATTTTTGCCCACAATGCAAAGGCTAATATTTAAACAAAAATATAAATTTATCCGGGGTTGGCGGGTTGACAATCGCTAAACGGCTGAAAACTGGACTTATCGGTTTCGGGAATGCGGGCTGGCGTGAAGATTTCCCACAGATAATTGTGGTGCTGTGCAAAATGTCACCACAAGCCAGAGTCAAGAAGTGGTGAATTTGCTCCGCGAGTCCCCGCTAAGATGATGTTTGCATGCAGCCAAAAGGCACAACCAGCCCTGAAAACTGCTCCTGTGTTTTCTGTGTACCGTCCTTCCATGGACATAAAAAAAGGCACCTGATGATTCAGGTGCCACAGGCGAAAATCCCAGGAACATGGTTTTTGGATTTCAGAGCTGTATGTGCCTGCTGGAACAACTCACAATTGTTATAGTATAACATTTCGTTTGATTTCGACAGGTCAATCGAGGCTGATTCGACAAATAGCTCAAAAGTATCGGTCAGTAGCTGCATGCATCAGCCGCGATTCAGGCTCAGCACTTTGCCGGCATCGATCACCGCCAGAAAAGACTGGCCGGCAGTGGCCTGACACAGATCCAGTGCTTTGCCGTTAATGCTGAACTCGCCTTTACAGTTTTGCAGGCTGAACCAGCTGCTCGGCTGGCCTTTTTCTAACAGCTGCGTCGTGCCGCCAGCTTTGACTTCAATGCCGCTGGCGGTGGCAAAAAAGCGTACCCGGTACACGCCGCTTTGATCACTGCTTTGTTTTTTAAACGCGCTGATCCGGTAGGTGTTTTGATCCTGCCAGGCCACGACAGTCTGGTCATCGTCGTTTTTCACGTCATACACCAGATGGTTGCTGCCGTTTTTGTCCAGCCGGTGAAAACTTTGCACAGATACGCGGTAATCGATGTTGTCCCGTTTTACCTTGGCGCTGATGCTGTCCTGGCCGGCTTCCAGGCTGCCAACGCGGTATTTGCTGTCGCTGATATTCGGTGCTTTACCACTGTAATCGTGGGCGCCGATATGAATATCAACCGGCTCGCTGCTGGCATTAATCAGCTGATAACTGTTTTTATAGTCATAGTCTTTGATAATGTCGCGCACCGCGCTGACTTTACAGCCTGGCAACGCAAGCAAGGTTATAGATGATAACAAAATGATTTTACGCATATTTTTGACTCCTGTTTCCTTACATTTGTTTAAACTGCGCCGTAAAAGAGCGGCTCAGCGGTAACACATCCGGGTGTTCTTTTAGATGGATTTGGTGGCGGCCAAACAGGTCTTTTTCGATAAAGGCGATGGCACGCAAACTGACGATGTAACTGCGGTGCACCTGGGCATACAAATGCTTGTCGAGCTGGCGGATCAGCTCTTTGAGCGGGGTGCGGATCACATGGCGTTCGTGGGCGGTGACCAGTTCGGTGTATTTGTCTGAGGCCTGAAAAAATAACACTTCATCCAGCGCCACCAGCCGGGTTTGATTGGCAAGGCCAACATGAAACCAATGCAGTTTATTGTGCTGCGCCTGCAGACCGGCCAGACATTTGGCCAGCACGGCCGGATCGGGCTGCAATTGCTGGCGCAGCCGGTCGATGCATTTTTTCAGGCGCTCATCCGACACTGGTTTTAACAGGTAATCTGCCGCCGCGCGTTCAAACGCGGCCACCGCATATTCGTCAAAGGCAGTGACAAACACGGCGCGGGTGTGTTGCAGGCTTTCGGCCACCTGCAGACCGTTCAGCCCAGGCATGCGGATATCCAGAAAAGCAAAATCCGGCTTGTGCTGATGCACCAGACTCAGCGCTTCGACGCCATTGCGGGCGGTCGCCACCAGTTCCAGCTCCGGCCATAAATGGCTGAGCCGGTCGCATAGGTAGTTCAGTAACAGCGGTTCGTCATCAGCGATTAAAGCGGTAGGCATAAGGCATTACTCTTGGTTAAAGCCGGCACGGGCGGGTGGTTGGTCTGTCGGAGCAGCTTCTTGCATCAACACCGCCGGTGGCGTATCCAATGCTGACATTGGCAGGCAGAGTTCACTGATACAGCCGTGGGGCGGATTATCAAACAGCGCGAGCCGGGCTTTGTCGCCATACAGGTGATGCAGGCGGTTGCGCACATTGGCCAGGCCAATACCGCTGGTCGATTGCAGCGTTTGCGCTTCAAGACCGACGCCATTGTCGGTGACTTTGAGGCACAGCTGTTCACCATGTTGTTCGGCATGCACGCGGATGTGGCCTTTGATTAGTGAAGGTTCGATGCCATGCGCCAGCGCGTTTTCCACCAAGGGTTGCAGCAGCAGTGGCGGCAGCAGTTTGCCGTGCAGGTCCGGCGCAATATCAATCTCAAAAGATAAGCGGTCACCGAGGCGGATCCGGGCAATTTCCAGCAGTTTTTCAATCAGTTCCATCTCATGCTGCAAAGTCGACAACGGCCGGCGGGTGCGTTGCAGGCTGGCGCGCAGATAACCATTAAAATGCGTCAGCATGGTTTGCGCCTGTTGTGGATTAAACATGATCAGGCTATGCACATTGGCCAGTGTATTAAACAGAAAATGCGGTTCAATTTGGGCCTGCAAAAACATCAGCTGGGCCTGGGTGTCGGCCTGACGATATTCCGCCAGCAGGCGGCGTTCGCGTTCCAGTTCGGCGCGATAAACCTGGCCCTGATAGCGCACTAAGACAAAGCTGGCGGCGATAATGGCGACCACCAGCGGTAAAATCAGGCTACGCCAGCCGATCTCCGGGTTTTGCTGCATAAACTGGAACACGTCGGGTGAACCCAGCACTGCGGCGATTTTCAGCCCCAGATACAAACCTGGCGGCACTGCCAGCAACTGGATGAGCCAAACCGGCAAGCGCTGGCGCGCAAGCAGATGACCAAGCTGGGTCAGACCCCAAATGCAACAGCCGACGGCATTGGCGTACACCAGCTTCACCGGCCAGCTGGTACTGTCGTCCAGCAAATACATCAGACTGGCGATGACAAAGTTAATCGCCAGCAAAATCAGGATCTCGCGCAGCCAGTGGCGCAGATCTTTGGGTTGGGCAGCAGATGCAGGCATATATTCAGCTCTTGTCAGAAGTAATAACGCAGCAGCAGCTGCAACTGGCTGCCGACGGCGCCATAGTGACTGCGGCCCGGGCCCGGGGCCATTGCCATTGCAGCACCATGTCATACTCAGGTTTAATCCATGTTAATTCGGTTAATAACATATCACTGTTATCTTGCAAATCATGTAACCACAGCGCAGACCAGTCAAACCCGGCCGACCATTGCTGACTTTGCGCAGTTAACATTTTTCTGATGAGAAGTAGTGTCAATTAAAAGCGAGTTGTGTGGGTTCCTTGAATTTTCGTGAACACTCTGAGTCCGTAGCATCACCGTCTTCTAACGCGGTATTGCAAAAGTCGACTTTTGGAACAGTGATATCTTAGAACGCACGAATCAAGAGCAACATCGCGTCGATACTGCGTTCTTCATCGACCAACGGGCTTTGTTGCAGGTGGTCTGCCAGTTGTGTGACACCGGCACTGCCGAGCAACACGGTTTGGGCACTGAGCGGATACTGCACCCGTAGATCCAGCCGGTAATTGACTTCAGCTTCAGGCTGAAACACCGGCCGGCCCACGCTGAGGTTTTGATTGCCGGGCGCCACCCCGTAAATCCGCTGGGTGTAATCGGCATTCATCCAACTGGCCGCAGCAACGGCCATCAGACGCAAGCCAGATTGATGCTGATACAAGGGCAGTTCCAGCGCCAGATCTGCGACCTGGGCATTGCGGTCTTCGTTCAGTTGCTGCACCAATTGCAGCGATACCCAGTACCAGCGCAGGCCAACCGAACCGGTGATTTCCGTATCCGGCGCCTGATAGCCGTCGAACACCGGGTCGTCAGACAGTGTTGAACTCAGGCTGGTATCGGTGTCATAGCCGTTGTCGCGAATGCCAGCGCCGGCATACAGGCGGAAGTTTTCGTCTTCCACCAGGCTGTAGCTGAGCAGGTTGCCCTGCTCAAAACCAAGCCGCCACGGCCCATTGCTGGCAATAAAATATGGAATGGCACTACTGACGGTGGGTATTTTTTTCCACACCTGTTGTTGACTGAGAACTCCGGCACCGGCTTCAAATTGCCACGGGTCGGCGAGCGCCGCAGCAGAGTGCAGACTGAGCAGCAGCCCGGCACACGGCACTACCAGGCGGGAAGGACGACATAACGCAGACATAAAAGCTCCTTGGCAGAAATAGGGTCAGAGAGCCTTACTGTAACGACCCGCTAAACAGCCAGCTGCGTTATGAGATTAAAGGTATTGGCAGCGGATAAACCGCTGAGATGCCGGACAGATGGTGGTCAACAAGTCTGGAGAACCGGGCAAAAAAACAGGCTTGAGAATGGATTTTTTTCACGATCTGCAGCAGTGGCGGAACTGGACTTTATGCAAAGCCAGTTTTGGCCCACTGTTGCAGGCTACGAACCTGCGGCAACTGGCGGTTGACTATGGCATTGAACTGCCGGCGCAGATCGGTCAGTCAGTGCCAAAACGTCAGGCGGAATATCTGGCAGCCCGCTTGTTGCTGCGCCAGTTGCAGCAACAGCTTGGGCTGCGACCCGCACAAATACAGCTGCAACTGACGCAAGACTGGTCGGCCGGCTGGTGCGCCGGGAGCGAGATTTGGCTGGAGTATCAGACAGATGCATACGGCGTGCAGGTGCTGACTGAAGTCAGCAGCCGCACTACCGCTGCCGGCGAGCATGTTTAAGCTTTTTTACGTGCGCTTAGGCGTACCCATTCTTCTTTGACGGCGACCGGGTCAAAAATAAATTCATTGCTGTAGGCGTCCATCACTGACTGCGCCTGGCTTTCCAGAATGCCGGACAACGCCAGTAAACCACCGGGCCGGACATAGGCGCTGATGATTTGACTCAGTTCAGCCAGCGGGCCGGCGAGGATATTGGCAACCACTACATCGGCTTCTAATTTGGGCTGGTCTTTGGGCAAATACAGTTCAATCTGGCCGGCGACATTATTCCGCGCGGCATTGGCGGTGCTGGCTTCAATCGCCTGCGGGTCAATGTCGATGCCAACCACCCGTTTGCCGCCGAGTTTCAGTGCGGCGATGCCTAAAATACCGGAGCCACAACCAAAATCGACCACCAGACTGTCAGTTAAATCCTGTGCATCCAGCCATTCCATGCAAAGCGCAGTAGTTGGGTGGGTGCCGGTACCAAAGGCGAGGCCAGGGTCGAGCATCACATTGACTGCTGTTGGATCGGGAATATCACGCCAGCTTGGACAGACCCACAACCGCTTGCCGAAGCGGATCGGGTGGAAGTTGTCCATCCATTCGCGCTCCCAGTCTTTGTCTTCCAGTTGCTCTAATTTGTACTGCACACCTTGTTTAAACAAACTGACCTGTTCAAGTTTGCGGATCACTTTGTCCATCGGGTGTTCCGCATCAAACAGCCCAACCACCACGGTATTGGCCCAATAAATCACTTCACCTGGCATGGGTTCATAGATTGGGGTGTCGTGCGCATCAACAAAACTGACGGCCTGGGCGCCCCAGCTCATCAGCATATCGCTGACGGTTTCGGCATGTTTTTCGGTGGTGTTTACGCGCAGTTGGATCCAGGGCATGTTGTTTTCCGGCAGCAATCAAAGCGGCGGATTATACCAGTTTGAGTCCGGCTGGGGCAGGCGAGCCGGCGCTTTTATCATATTCCTGCGCTGCGACCTGTCGTTTACAGTAAAAAACAAATTAACTAACTTTTTATCTTTACAAAATTTTATCAAAATATAACCTATGGCGGTTTTCCATTTTGGGACAGTCCATTGATGAAGTTATATGTGATTTATCGCCAGTTTTACGTACCAGAAACGGGCCAGCTGCATCTCGGTGGCATTGAAAATTACATTCTCGCGTTAAGTGAATTATTTCTGCTGCAAGGCTATCAGGTCATTGTGTTACAGCCCGCACGGCAATGTTTTGTTGCCAGTTACGCCGGTATCGAAATTCGTGGCATTGATTGCCGTGGTTATCACGGTAACCGGAAAAAACTGGCGCTGTTTCAGGCCGCCCGGCAGGATTTTGACCGCATAGCAGATTGGTTGATTTTTGCGACGGACAGCTATTTTGTTCCCTCTGATTTACCCCGCTCCATTGCTATCCAGCACGGTGTGTCCTGGGACAAACCCGGTAAAGGCTCGGGTTTGCTGGCCACAGTCAAAAGCTGGTTGTTACAACGTAAGTATTTGTCGTACGTGCGGCAGTGTCGGGATTTGGTCTGTGTCGACCATAACTTTATTAACTGGTATCGCACCTTGCGCGATATGAGCCCGCTGCAGCGCTGGACCGTGATCCCAAACTTCTGCCTTGAATTGGCCAGTCATACGCAGATCCAGCGAAAATGGCCGGCAGCAGGCCCATTGCGGCTGTTGATCGCCCGGCGTTTTGTGGACTACCGTGGTATTCCGCTGGCCAGCCGCGTGGTGCAAACGCTGTTACAGCGTTATCCGCAGCTGCAGGTCAGTTTCGCCGGTGACGGGCCTTTGTTGCCTGCATTACAACAACAATTTGCCGATGAGCCACGTGTGCGCATTTTCTGTTATGAACCGGCAGAAAGCCTCATGGTGCATATGCAGCATCATCTGGTGTTGCTGCCATCTGTCGGCTCTGAAGGGACGTCATTAAGCCTCGCCGAAGCGATGGCGGCAGGTTGTGCAGTGGTGACGACCAATGTCGGCGGCCTGAGTAATATGGTGTTAGACCAGCACAATGGTTTGATTTGCATGCCGGATGAAGCAGAACTGGTACAGCGGCTCAGTCAGTTGATCGAGGCGCCGGACAAAGCGGAAAAGCTGGCGCTGATGGCCTGGCAGACCGCGCAGCAGAGTTTCAGTAAGTCGCGTTGGCAGCAAGACTGGCTGCAGGTGTTGGCGAACATTCGCCAGCGTTCCGCTGGCGCTTTGGGCTAAATCACCGGCATAAAAAAGCCAGTCTGTTGTGCAGACTGGCTTTTCTTATTCGTTTACCGCGTTATTTGATCCCGAGCTTGTGCTCAAGATAATGAATGTTGGTGCCACCCTGATTAAAGTTGGCGTCCGTCATGATCTCTTTGTGCAAATCGATATTGGTTTTAATCCCACCGACCAGCAATTCACTCAGCGCATTGCGCATCCGTGCAATCGCAATAGCCCGGTTTTCACCATAAGTGATCAGCTTGCCAACCATCGAATCATAGTTTGGCGGTACCGTGTAATCGGCATAAATATGCGAATCCCAGCGCACACCATTGCCACCAGGTGGGTGGAAACGGGTGATAGTGCCCGGCGACGGAATAAAGGTTTTTGGATCTTCAGCGTTGATGCGGCATTCCACGGCATGACCGCGAATGACGATGTCAGACTGTTTGATAGACAGCGGCATGCCAGAGGCGATACGCAGCTGCTCTTTAATCAAATCCACGCCGGTGATCATTTCTGTGACCGGGTGTTCCACCTGAATACGGGTGTTCATTTCGATAAAGAAGAACTCACCGTTTTCAAACAGGAATTCAAAAGTACCGGCACCGCGATAGTTCAGGTCGATACAAGCCTGCACACAACGGCCACCGATAAAGTCGCGTTGTTCCTGGGTGATGCCCGGTGCCGGCGCTTCTTCAACCACTTTCTGGTGACGGCGCTGCATCGAGCAGTCGCGCTCACCTAAGTGAATGGCTTTGCCCTGACCGTCAGCCAAGACCTGAATTTCGATATGACGTGGGTTTTCCAGGAATTTCTCCATGTAAACCATGTCGTTACCAAAAGCGGCTTTGGCTTCGGCTTTGGTCATCTCAATCGATGACACCAGCTCATCTTCACCGCGCACCACCCGCATACCACGACCACCGCCGCCGCCAGCGGCTTTGACGATGATTGGATAGCCGATACGTTTGGCGATGGCTTTGTTGGTGTCCGCGTCGTCGCCGACCGCGCCGTCAGAACCCGGTACACAAGGCACACCGGCTTTTTTCATCGCTTCGATGGCAGAGACTTTGTCACCCATCAGGCTGATGGATTCCGGGCGTGGGCCAATAAACACCAGGCCGCTGTCTTCAACTTGTTGGGCGAAATCTGCACGCTCAGCGAGGAAACCATAACCCGGGTGAATGGCCTGGGCATTGGTGACTTCAGCAGCGGCGATTAATGCCGGAATATTCAGGTAGCTTTGTGGTGATGGGGCAGGGCCAATACAGATGGTCTCGTCCGCCAGCAACACGTGCTTGAGGTTACGGTCGACAGTGGAATGCACCGCGACAGTTTTAATCCCGAGTTCTTTGCAGGCGCGTAAAATACGCAGCGCAATTTCGCCCCGGTTGGCTATCAGCACTTTTTCTAACATGTGTCGGCCTTTTCGGTTATTCGATCACAAATAAAGGCTGGTCAAATTCAACCGGCTCGCCGTTTTCTACCAGAATGGCCGTAATAGTACCGGCTTTGTCTGACTGGATCTGGTTCATCATTTTCATCGCTTCAACGATACACAGCGTATCGCCGACTTTGACCGTTTGACCCACTTCAGCGAAGTTTTTCGACGTAGGTGACGCGGCACGATAAAAAGAACCTACCATCGGTGAGCGCAGCTGATAACCGGTTACCACCGGAGCGGTTGGTGCAGCAGGCGCTGCAGCAGGTGCCGGAACCGCTGCTGGTACGGCAGGTGCGGCGGTATAATGAACCGGTGCATACTGCTGGACCGGACCACCGCGGCTGATGCGCACAGATTCTTCACCTTCGGTGATTTCCAGCTCGTTAATGCCAGATTCTTCCAGAAGTTCGATCAGTTTTTTAATTTTTCTAATATCCATGACGTTTGCGCCTAACTTGGTTGGAATTTATGGGTTTTGGGACGTGCTGGTCAGCGAAGCGACCGCGGAGTCGAGGGCATAACGGTAACCGTTAGCGCCAAGACCACAGATCACGCCTTTGGCGATATCTGATAAATAAGAATGCCGGCGAAATGCTTCACGGGCATGTACGTTCGACAAATGCACTTCAATAAATGGGATGGCCACTGCCAGTAAGGCGTCGCGGATGGCAACACTGGTATGAGTGAAAGCGCCCGGATTGATAATGATGTAGTCCTGTTGCCCCAGGCTTTGCTGGATAGCACCAACCAGTTCATGCTCGGCATTTGATTGCAGATGCGATAACCCCACATTCAATGTGCTGGCATGTTGCTGCAAGTCGCTGACGATTTGGTCCAGCGTCTGTGCACCATAGATATGAGGTTCACGTTGTCCCAGCATATTCAGGTTCGGACCGTTTAACAGCAAAATCCGTAATTTAGCAGTCATTTGTCGATTATTCCGTTGATAATTCTTGATCTGCTTCCATCCTGCCAAAGGCCGCTGAAAAAACAATCTTTTTCGCGGAATTGAGGCCGGCATTTACAGATTTGCGCATCATTATAGTGAAATCGCAGCAAATGGCAGCAAAATACTGGTCTTATCAGCAGATGGGAACTTTTCGGCGCTGTTGTTGTAAAGGGGGCGTAGCAGGGATGCCAACGTGGTCTGAGCAGTTTGTCAGACCCCGCCGGCCGTGCGCTGCAGCCTTATTGCTGTAGCTGGATTAAATGCGCTTTGAACTCATCTGGCCCCATAAAGCCAGTGATGCGCGATGTGGTTAATTCGCTGCCGTTCGGTGCAAAAAACAGTAAAGTTGGCAAACCAAGCACCTGAAACTTGTCTAAAACCTGCTGATCCTGCTCGGTGGCCTTGGTCACGTCGATGCGTAACAAACGGATTTTCGCCATTTCAGTCTTCACATCAGCGTTGGCAAAAGTAATATGCTCGAACTCTTTGCAAGCGACACACCACTCGGCGAACAAATCCAGCATCACATATTGGTTTTGGGCTTTGGCTACTGTGAGTTGTGCATCCAAATCCGCCAGCGTTTTTATATCGATAAACTGGCCGGCTGTCTGCGCGTTCACTGAAGCAGACTGCACTTGCGGTGCCGGTGCGAACCACTGCTGATAATTTGCCATCACCACGGCGCATACCAACACCGTCGCCACCAGCCAGCAAAAGCTTTTTGCTACAGCGGTTTTCAGCAGTTGTTGCACTTGCTGTAGATAAAGCGCAAAGCCCAGCGCTAATATCGAACCAAGCCCTAACAAGACTTCGGCCGGCACAATACGCGATAACAGCATCAACGGCACGGATAACAGCAAGAAACCGAAAATAGCTTTAATCACGTCCATCCAGGCGCCGGGTTTGGGCAGCCATTTGCCGCCGCTGCTGCCAAGCAGCAATAACGGCAGCCCCATACCTAGGCTCAGGATATACAGCACCAGCGCGCCGTAAGCCAAATCGCCGCTTTGTGCGATATACAGCAAAACACCGGTCAGTGGGGCTGTGGTACAGGGCGAGGCCACCAGGCCGGACAAAGCGCCCATCACCAGCGCGCCTTTGACGGAACCACCTTGTTGGCGGTTGCTGGTGGCCGTTAGTTTTTCCGTCCAGCGTGCCGGTAACTGCAGATTGAACCAGCCGAACATCGCGCCAGCCAGCAGCACAAATAACACACTGATGCCAATCAATACGGCCGGATGCTGAAAGGCGGCCTGAAATTTCACGCCGGCACTGGCAACGACTAGTCCCAGTAGGGAATAGGTCAGCGCCATGCCCTGCACATAAGCAAAAGATAAACGAAACGCACGGCCATGACTGAGTTGCTGGCCCTGGCCGACAATAATACTGGTCAGAATGGGGTACATCGGGAAGACACAAGGGGTAAACGCAAGGCCTAAGCCGAGCAGGAAAAATAGTCCCAGGGTTAGTAAACTTTTATCACTGCCCAGCCGTTCGGCCAGACCAATCTGACTGGATACCGGTGCTGTATTGCTTGCTGTTTCCGCGCTGCTGGCGATTGTGGCCGGCTTGGCCGGGGCTTGGCTTATCAGCGGGATCTCACGGGTTTCCAGCGGATAACATAAGCCTGCTTCCGCACAGCCCTGATAACGGATTTTTAGTTTGGCGTCGGCATCGATATTGGCCAGTTTGACGTCAAACACCAGCTGATGGCGGTAGATTTCGGTTTTGCCAAAGTATTCGTCTTCATGCGGCAAACCAGATGGCAATACCGGATTACTGAAGTTGACCGCTACACCAGCGATTTTCAGCTTGTGCTTATATAAGTAATAACCGTCGGCAATCTGAAAACTAATGCGCACAGACTCACCACTTTGGGCAAAATCCAGCATAAATGCCTGCTCGACCGGTAAAAATTTGGGTTGTTGCAATGCATTCAGGATGTTTTGCGCCGGCAATGGATTCTGGCTGCTCTGCGGACTTTGTAACGGATCGGCGCCAGCGCCGGTCAGTAAACTCTGTGACAGCAGCACAAACATTGCGATTGCTGCCAGCAACTTGGATTTATTCATTCGGTACACATTCCTCATTGACCCAGTGCAGATAAGGTAAAAAGCCCTGACTGACCGGCACTGCAATAATTTCCGGCACAGTATACGGGTGCAACCGGCAAATGGTCTGACTGATTGCGTCAAACTGTGCCGCCGGTGCTTTAATTAACAGCGTGACCTCTACTGCGGTCTCTATCTGGCCTTGCCAGCGATAGATTGAGCGGACCCCAGGCAGCAGATTGATGCAAGCGGCCAGCCGGGCGTTCAGCAACTCGCTGGCGATCTGGTCGGCAGAGCCTTCATCCGGACAGTTACATAAAATAATTTGTAGCTTTGGCATCACAGAAAGCTCCATCTTTTCAGTGGCTTCATCACAATCACCGGGCAATCAGCCAGCGCGACGTCCTGATACCAGACCGGCCTTCGCGCTATTTTATTCCAGGGGACGCGGCAATTTTAAAAATCTTCTGCCAATCCCCTTGGTTTTTTGCGGACTTTACCCCATATCCCGGTTACAAAATTTTTTTAACCCGCTATTTGGGTATAAAACCACAAACCATGTTCAGGAGCTTTAAACATGAATATTCGTCCATTACATGATCGCGTCATCATCAAGCGTCTGGAAGCCGAAAGCAAATCAGCCGGTGGCATTGTATTGACAGGCGCATCCGCTGAGAAGTCAACCCGCGGTGAAGTCGTTGCTGTAGGCAATGGCCGTATTCTGGAAAACGGCAGCGTACGTCCGCTGGAAGTCAAAGTGGGTGACAAAGTGATTTTTGGTGCTTACGTCGAGCGTTCAGAAAAAATCGACGGTCAGGAATACGTGATCACCAAAGAAGACAACATCCTTGGCATCATCACTGAATAATTTCAGTAGTGAACTTTCCCCGCATTGAATTGATTTGAGGTAAATAAAAATGGCTGCAAAAGACGTACGTTTTGGCGATGAAGCCCGTAACAAGATGCTTAAAGGCGTCAATATTTTAGCAAATGCAGTACGCGTGACGCTGGGCCCGAAAGGCCGCAATGTGATTCTGGACAAATCCTTTGGCGCGCCAATGATCACCAAAGACGGTGTATCTGTGGCAAAAGAAATCGAGCTGGAAGATAAGTTCGAAAATATGGGCGCGCAGATGGTGAAAGAAGTTGCTTCTAAAGCCAACGACGAAGCCGGTGATGGCACCACGACTGCTACAGTGCTGGCACAGAACATCATCAACGAAGGCGTGAAAGCCGTTGCTGCCGGTATGAATCCAATGGATTTAAAACGCGGTATCGACAAAGCAGTGATCGCAGCGGTTGCTGAATTAAAAGCGCTGTCACAGCCTTGCACCGACACTAAAGCAATTGCTCAGGTTGGGACTATCTCTGCAAACTCAGATGATGAAATCGGTCAGATCATCGCCAATGCGATGGACAAAGTCGGCAAAGAAGGTGTGATCACTGTTGAAGAAGGCCAGGGCCTGGCGAACGAGCTGGCCGTGGTTGAAGGCATGCAGTTTGACCGTGGTTATCTGTCTCCATACTTCATCAATAACCCGGAAGCAGGCCAGGTCGAACTGGATAACCCATTTATCCTGACTGTGGATAAGAAAATCAGCAATATCCGTGAACTGTTACCAGTACTGGAAGGCGTTGCCAAGTCAGGCAAACCACTGCTGATTATCGCTGAAGATTTAGAGGGCGAAGCTTTAGCTACGCTGGTTGTCAACAACATGCGCGGCATCGTCAAAGTGTCAGCAGTCAAAGCGCCGGGCTTCGGTGATCGCCGTAAAGCGATGCTGCAGGACATCGCCGTGTTAACCGGTGGTGTGGTGATTTCAGAAGAAATCGGTTTGGAGCTGGAAAAAGCGACACTGGAAGATTTAGGTACTGCCAAACGCGTCGTGATCACCAAAGATAACACGACTGTGATCGACGGTGCCGGCAGCCAGGATGCGATCAGCGCCCGCGTGAAGCAAATCCGTCAGCAAGTGGAAGATGCCACTTCTGACTATGACAAAGAAAAACTGCAGGAACGTCTGGCTAAACTGGCCGGCGGCGTGGCAGTGATCAAAGTCGGCGCTTCGACTGAAATCGAAATGAAAGAGAAAAAAGCCCGCGTGGAAGACGCGCTGCACGCGACCCGTGCTGCAGTAGAAGAAGGCGTAGTACCTGGCGGCGGTGTGGCGCTGGTACGTGTTGCCGGTAAGCTCAGCGAGCTGCGTGGGATCAACGAAGACCAGAACCACGGTATCAAAATTGCGCTGCGCGCGATGGAAGCACCATTGCGTCAAATCGTTGATAACGCAGGTGAAGAGCCGTCGGTTGTTGTCAATAACGTCAAAGGCGGCAGCGGTAACTACGGTTACAACGCGGCAACCGGTGTCTACGGCGACATGCTGGAAATGGGCATCCTGGATCCAACCAAAGTGACGCGTTCTGCATTGCAATTCGCAGCATCTGTTGGTTCCTTGATGATCACCACTGAAGCAATGGTTACTGAACTGCCGAAGAAAGATGCGCCAGCAATGCCTGATATGGGCGGTATGGGTGGTATGGGTGGCATGATGTAATCTCTTACATCATTGTTTCTTATAGAAAAACCCGGCTTTAGCCGGGTTTTTTGTTGCCTGTGAAAAGGCTCCGCAGGGTGCCTGCCAGTCTTTCATTCATCTCGGTCTGAACTTGCCAACAGATGCAGGGATGCCCAGATCTGACAGACGTGCTGCAGTTGTTCTCAATAAGCCTGGCGCGGGTAAATAAAAAAGCACCGCCGTTTCCGGCGGTGCTTTGGTCTTATCTCACGTAATACAGTGATTATTTATTGCGGCGACGTAATAACGCCAATGGGGCTAACAGCAGGGTGAACCAACCGAAGTTACCACCACCTCTTTTCACTGGTTTGACTTCAACTGGTACCGGTACGTCATTGACTTTGACTGTAACGGTTGATTTTGTTGTGGCAGTACCGTCAGATACTGACACTTCAAACACCAGATCTTCAGACGCAGTGCTGATCGATGGCGCTGTAACCGTTGCTGTAGCGGTACCAGCGTTGGCTAACGTTGCGGCGCTGCCACTTAACTGTTTCCAGCTGTAGCTCAGCTTGTCGGCTGTATCGCGGTCAGTTGCGGTTGCAGTCAGAGTGAAAGAACCAGCTTCGTTGACAGCAGCTGCACTGGCTTCAACTTTGCTGATAATTGGCGTGCGGTTGCTACAAGCCAGACTGTCACCAGCGACGACATCGTTGTACACCGACGTTGTCACGTTGCTGACTTTAATATTGTCCAATAACCAGCCGTAATTAGCTGTATTGCTGTCGGCCACAGCACGGAAGCGCAGTTTAACCTGGTTGCCGTTTAAAGCCGTGCCGAAGTTCACTGACTCAACACCACCCAACGATGGCAATAAACCAGTGAAAGCTTTGCGGCCTGGCAGCAGTTCGGCCAGTTTATTGTTGTAACCGCCATTACTGAAGCTTGCGTAAACCGGTGCGTTGTTGGCGGTGCCAATTTGCACTTTGGTGACGTCAACCCAATCAGAACCGTTGATACTGATTTCAACCACACCGCCGTCGTACGCATCTTCAAAAGCGTACAAATGCCAGAAGCTCAGTACAAAATCACCGGCATAACCGACTTCAAACGCTTTGGTTTCATAAGCAACATCGGAGCTGAAGCCGTTGTTGCGGATCAGCATATATTGATTGCCTAAATCCTGGCCTGCGCTATTGACGATTGACATCAATATGTCTTCCAGTACCCGGCTGTTTTTCGCCATGTCACCACCAGCTAACACACGCTCTTTGAAGTTTTCCAGAGAGGCGTAGGTTTCGGTGTTGTCAGTCGCTTGCATATTAACTGGTGCAGCCGCTTTAAAGCCAAGATTGACCATCTGGCCTAATTCGTAATCTGATGTGGCGATATCCGCAGCGAGGCCAGGGAAGCTCAGTTTAAACGTCAGATTGTCGGCAGTTTTTGCGCCACTTAATTTGTACTGCAGCGGGCTGGTGTTGGCGCTGGCAAACAAATCCAGATTTGGCACTGTGACTTCGCCATTGTTGGCCAGTGTTACTGCATGGCCACTGGTTACTTCAATTTTTCCTTTGACACCGGCCAGTTTTGCACTGCCGCGGTTGCTGATCTTAAAGCTGACTGTACCGGTTTCACCGTTATCGAGGATACCGTTATTGCTACAGAAGCCTGCAGTGGCTGAGTCAAAGTTATTGTTGAATGAGTGGCTTGCCACTTCAAAGGTATTCAGTTCAGTCTTGGTTGACTCAACGACACCTGTATGTTTCGCATCATCACGATCTGGCGATTTTGCCCCCAGGCCCATACCGCGCGCCGCAAAGGCTTTTAACAGCAGCTTATAGTCGGCAGGATCTTTGGCATACGCAGCAGCCAATACCGCATCCCGCGCTTCGGTATAAGTCGGGCCTACCGGCGTCATCTTATAACCGTTGACCAAATAGCCTAACATGCGGTGTTTAGCGTCGTTGAAGCTGTGACGATCGTCATTGACTAAATTGACAAAACCTTCCCACAGCGCAGCCGCCCACAATTCACCTGCAGAGTGCACTTCTGCATTGCCTTCCTGATCCAGCGCAACCCCTTTACCCACTTCGATATGGCTGAAGGTCAGCGGGTTCAGTTTCTTGTCTGCAGCATAAGGGTACTGACGAATACCGTAATAGAACGAATCCACATAACTGATCGCGGCATAAGCGCGTTGCAGCTTGTCATTGCCAGTTAATTCCAGATCTTTTGCATCAGAGACGGTCATCAGGGCATGGAAATCACCCCAGCCTTCACCCATAGAACCACCTTGTTGGTTATACAGGCCGTTGCCGTTACCAATCAGACGGTTACTGATGTAATGACCCCATTCATGGGCGACAATGGCGTTATCCCAAGAGCTGTCTTTAAACGGTTTGTTGTTAAACAGACGGACATCAATGGTTTTGCCGGCTTTTAATGCGGCATAAATCGCAGCGCCTTCAGCCTGAGAAATACCAACGTTTGGAATTTTCACCGTTGCATCAGTACCACCCATACCCGGTAAGCCGGCGGCTGAGTTGTTCACAACGATGACTGCAACAGCGCCGGCATCTTGTGCTTGTTTTACTTTAACGGTGAAAGTACAAGTGCCACGGTCCAGAATGGCAATTTTGCCTTTTAATGAGGCTGGGGTTGCTGCAACCTGGCAGGCATCACGGGTTGGTGCCTGTATATCAACAAATTCAACTAAACTGCCGCTGACATCAAATTGACCCTGGCCAAAACCTGAACGTTGTACCGCAGTGATAGCCAGATTGGTACCATCTGTTGTTTTTGCTGTAACACCATAGTCCTTGCCATACTTAGCATCTTTACTGTCCCAAAGGAACATTTGCATCCGCGGCGAGCGGCCATCAGCAGGCGTCGACATATTGGCATTGTTAAAGCCTGAGTTATCCTGTACTTCGGCTTTCAGCGGGTCGCCCTCAACACCACCGCGACCAAAGTTCACCAGTTGGGCATTACCAGCTTTTTCATCAAAGCCATAGTCATAAAACAAATCATGTAAATAGTTGTTCATATAGAACAAGTTGACGATAGCTGCTTTGCGGTTATTGACTGACGTTTCAGCTTCGCTGGTGCGGTATTTGTAGTCAAAAACTAATGGACCAGTGACTTCGGCTGAATAGTCACCTGTAGTAAATCCATCCGGTGCAATCGCATCAACATAAGCAAAGACGTTATTACCTGATGTGGTGGTGGCATCATCCTTTAACCATGCATCTTTGGTACTGATTGGGCCATGTGTCAGTTTCACCAACGGTGCGGCTAAATAAGCAGTTACATCGACCTGGTCTTCGCTGGTCGCCGGGACTACGTTGCCATGTGGACCGTCCCATGGCGTGCCATTGCTGTCTGCATAAATACGGTAATCAAAACTGGCCGCATGTGCTTTCAGATTATTTTTAAACAGAACTTCGCCGCTATCGCCGGCAATGACATAACTATAAAAATCTGAATCCAGTGCATCGTCGTTACTGGTTTCCAGTTCGACGTATTGAGCTGCGATCAGCTTGCCTTTTTTCTCGAAAAATACCGGTTTTACCCGCGGCTCGCCCAGGACTTTAACACCTGAGTCAGCACTGGCGCTGAATACGGCATATTGTTCTTGTTGACTTTGTTCACTTAACTGCAGATTGCCTTCATTACCGCCAGCTGCTTTATAAGCGGCCCGGATAGCGTCATCTGCAAAAGCAAACTTCGGTTTGGCTGCCAGCGTAGTCTTGGCAAGGCTGACTGCTGATAATTGGCCTGAACCCGCGACCAGATTAAACTCAGCATCCATCAGAATATTGTATTCTTTGTTAAATACTTCAATGCCCATAAATTCCTGGCGGAATTTAGCGGTCTTTACCCCGTCGTCAGACTGATAGGAGTTCACAAGCACCGGCTTTAACTGCACCAGCTCGCCTTTGGCGGCTGCACCAGTCAGGGCATTCAGGTAATGGGTAGCTGCATATTCCAGTTGGAATTCGGCTGCGACAGCCGAAATATTCGGTTTCTGCAATCCCGCAGGCGCCCAGCTGAACGTCGCGGCACCAGTCTGTGCATCATACTGGTTGCGCATACCAGAGACGGTTGGTGTATCTTGCGCAACTTGGACAGCTTGTCCTTGCTCAGCAGCCATTTGCTGTAAAGTATCTGCGAATACGGATGCGGCAGGCAGCGCAATTGCAGTGCTGACGAAGATTGCAATTGCTGAACGTTTAAAATTACTCATTCATGTTCCTTTGTATTTTTTTGTTAAAATTTGTAGGCATAGCCATGCAGAGTTATAACTCTGTCGTGAATGGTTTGGCAATAAAAGTTTTATAACTGATAATCACAAGTCAGTGTAGTGCTGCAATTTTAATCATTTTGTTGGAAGGAAGCGGTATGAAATTGGATAAATGTATATTATTCATTTGCTTATGCAGCGTTTGTACTTGGCCTACACATGCCGGATCCCAGCTCATAACAGCAAAACCGCGATCAGTGCCATTGTCAATCAACAGTGATATGGCAGCCAATGTTTACATAAACGGCACAAAATACCGCTTATTGCAGCGTTACCCAGATCATTGGGTGCTATATGACGGGCAGCTTTTTCAAGCGGTACATCTGTTAAATCAAATAGTTGTAAGTGGCGAGACGTCCACATTGCCTTTTCGCAAGTACTTAAAAGAAAATAACAAAATGAATGTGAGCGAAATGGCGGCTGGAACGTATTTGTTAACAGGGACTGTGGCTGAACTGATGCAGGCCGAGCTGCAGCTGAAAACCGTTAATGGAATAAAGTTGGAATGGCAAATTCGTTACCTGCCACTCAAATCGGCAGCAGATCGCTAGCCTCGATGTCAGAATCATGTAAAGCTGAATTACACAACACCACAGCTTCTGACATTTCAGTACTGCTGCGCCTTTGAAATGGCGATATAGTGTGCAGAGTAGCTGTGATGATGTTGTTTGTTCATCGTCATGGTACCGGTAAAGCAATTTCAGGAGTTTAGCAATGCGAACCTTAGTCTTTTTAATGCTTGGCATATTCATCAGCGCACAGGCGTTGGCCAGTCAGCAGGAACCGACAATCAAGGTCAACTGGCAGCATCCGGAAAAGTACAGTGATATCCGACCGTCTTCCGGTACAAAAAAATCCTATCAAAAACGCGTGATCAGTGCCTTTGACAAAATTTGGGCTGATTTTGCTGAAAAATTACCGGCCGGTCATACATTGCAGATCACAGTGAAAGACTTGGATCTGGCTGGGGACGTCAATCCGATGTATCGGATTGACCATAGCGATATTCGCGTAATCAAAGAAATCTATTTTCCGCGGATGACATTCGATTATCAGTTACTTGACAGCACAGGGCTGGTTGTTGCGGCTGAACAGGACGTGAAAGTTAAAGATATGGGCTTTATGAACTCGTCGCCAATAGGCCTCGGCAACACTGAGTTTGTATATGAAAAACAAATGCTGAAAAACTGGTTTCAAAAGCATCTGACACCAAAATTCACCAAACCTTAGTTTGTTAAAAAATGACTTAAGTTTATTGAGATAAAATAACGCTGCTTCAAGTTATTTAAGGCAGCGTTTTTTTATCGGATTGCGCCTGCGTGATGAGAATGGTTACTAGAGCATGTTGGCAATCTTCTGATAGATCGCGACAGCCTCATCACGGGTTAACATACCGCTACTGGCAGCTTTGCCGATAGTGCTACTGACGCGGACACTATCGTAAGAAGGATCTGCTGAAGGTATTTCCGGCAGTGTATTGAGTTGATTTTGTTGCTGCGCAACCGCGACATTATTGGTCACTTGTTGCCGTTGTTTTGACGTATCTGTTTTTGGTTGTTCAGTGTTGCTTTGACTGCGCGCCGCAATTCGCAAGGCGTCTTGCGACATCACGCTGGTGGTTGTCACCATATGCACCTCCACTGACTTGCCAACTCATTGAATCATCACAGCCATTAGATAGTATAGATTACCTGACCAATGCTGCACGGAATTCAGCCAGCGTCTTGTGCAGATGCTGTAACTGCTTGACTACATTTTCCAGAGTGGCGGTATTAAATTGCTGAGTTTGCCGGATTGCCGAGATTTGTTCAGCGGTTTCGGACAGATACGGCATGAATCGGTTGCTTTCAATCTGAAACAGGCCGACCGGGAATATTTGCTGATATTTGCCATGTCCCTGTTGCTGCAGGTCGTCCAGTATCGCATCTGCATCCAGCGCTTTGCGGTACAGTTCTTTTAAATTCTGGTCAAGTTGCTGAAGTAGTTGTTCCATCGCGTAGTCTCATAATAAAAAAACGGATTATGCCATAGAGACGAGCTGACTTGCAGTGCCAGACTTTTTCGCCGTACCCATTCAAATGCAGCCAGATTTGTTATATCATCTCATTCCATTAGCACTTGGGGGCATTTATGTTCGACAATATCCGCCACACTTTAGATAAAGTAGGGATCGCCGTCACATCGTTGTGCGCAATCCACTGCATTATGCTGCCGGTATTGTTGCCCGTATTACCTCTGCTGGGTTTGACCTCTGTACACAATCATGCTTTTGAGCGCATCATTCTGCTGATCACGATGGTATTGGGTTTTATCACGCTGTTTGCCGGTTTTCATCGCTACCATCGCAAACTCTATCCGTTTTATTCGTTGTTTCTCGGCGGTTTTATCTATTGGCAAAAAGATTTGCTGGGGCATGAATACGAACATTTTGTGCTGATTGTCGGCGCTGCTTTTGTGGTACTGGCACACATTCTGAACATCCGCTTATGCAATCAATGTCACAGCTGCGAAACTCACTAATTTAACTGTGAGCATTTAGCCACTGCAGCGCCTCTTTTGGATAGTTACAAAACACGCCATCGACGCCAATATCGCGCAGCGCCAGCAATTCCCGCTGTTGGTTTACGGTATACACGTACAGTTTTAGCTCAGCCTCGTGTGCCGCCTGCACCAGAGCAGCATCAACAAAACCCCGGTCACAATTCAACGCGACCGCGCCAAGCTGCGTCGCGACCGCCACACCATCCGCCGGATAATGGCCGATCAACACTGCAAGTTGCAGGTTTGGATTCAACGATTTGAGCTGTAGCAGCAGCGGATGGTGGAATGAAGACAGCAAAATAGTATCGAGATGCAAGCCCAATTGCTGTTGCGCCTGTTGCAGCAATGTGACCACAGCTGCTGCAGTATCATGACCTTTGAGCTCGATGTTGATTTCCAGCTTGTTGGCGCATAACTGTAATACCTGCCACAACGTCGGAATTGATTCACCATTGCCGGCGTCCAGCCGTTGGCGAGCTTCAATACTGAAATCTTCCAGATAGCCTTGGCCGTTGGTGGTCCGATCGACCTGGCGGTCATGAATAACCACCAGCTCACCGGCATGCAAAAACACATCCAATTCAATACCGTCACAGCCAGACGCCAGAGCTGAAGCAAATGCCTGCAGCGTATTTTCCGGATAATGTCCGCTGGCACCACGGTGCGCGAAGATTTTCATCAGCGAGCCTCTGGCTGTCAGAGTATCAATCAGACAAGTTTAGTCGCAAACGCTGTGCCCATGCGCGTTACTGCTCCCGGGAAATTGGTTGGCAGCAACTCGACTGTATCTTTGGCAAACGTCAGTACTACGGTAGAGCCCAGCTTAAAGCGGCCCATTTCGGCGCCTTTTTCCAGCTTGACAGCATTTGGGCCATCAGACGGGTATTGCCAGCGGAATACTTCGCTGCCGGTCGGTGGTGTGACAGTGCCGGCCCAGACAGTTTCAATACTGGCTACAATAGTTGCGCCCACTAAAACCAGTGCCATCGGGCCCGCTTCTGTATCAAAAATCGTTACAACCCGCTCATTGCGGGCAAAGAGTCCAGGCACATTCGCTGCGGTCAGCGGATTGACAGAAAACAACTCGCCTGGCACGTAAATCATTTCACGTAAGGTGCCGGCTATCGGCATATGAATCCGGTGATAGTCTTTTGGCGCCAAATAGATACAGGCAAAGGTCCCGTCGGTGAATTCAGCTGCAGTCGCATCGTTACCGCCCAGCAATGCTTTAACGGTGTAAAAATGGCCTTTTGCCTGCAGCAACTGATCACCGGCAATAGCGCCGGCCTGACTAATCGCGCCATCGACCGGATGCGCCAAAGTTTGTTCATCTTGTACTACTGGCCGAACACCTTCTTTTAGTGGCCTGGTAAAAAACTCATTGAAACTAGCATAATCGCTGGCATTTTGATAACGGGCTTCGGCCATATTAATGCCATAAGCCCGGATAAACAGTTTCATCAGGCCATGACTGATAAATCCCAACCGGGCTGCGGCCAGATAACCCACCAACCGTGAAATTAAGTGTTTGGGCAGAATGTATTGCAGAGTAATTTTAAGCTGGTCCATCGGGGAAATAACCTCGTGAATTTAAAGATAAGCAGGCTTGTCCTGCGCCATGCTGAGCAGGATTTTATGATAGTTATCAAATCGTTCCACAGCGATATCGCCGGTATCAACTGCATGATGCAGTGCACAGCCCGGATCGTTGCCGTGAGTGCAATCGCGGAATTTACAGCGACCAAGCCAAGGCCGGAATTCGCGATAACCCCAGGTGACTTCTTCATCGGACAGATGCCACAGAGCAAACTCCCGAATGCCGGGCGAATCAATCAACTGGCCGCCTTGCGGTAAATGATACAGACGTGCCACTGTGGTGGTGTGCTGGCCAAGACCGGACACATCAGACACTTCCTGAGTCACAACGCCCATCTCGGGCAGCAGGTTGTTTAATAACGAAGATTTACCGACACCAGACTGGCCAACAAAAATGCTGGTGCCCTGGCTCAGATAGTGATCGAGCTGAGCCATGCCTTCACCGCTTTTGGCACTAAGCAGCAGGGTTTCGTAGCCGATTTTTCGGTATATCTCGAGTTGTTGTTCCACATCTGCACGCTGCTGCTCGCTGAGTAAATCAATTTTGTTGAGTAATAACAGTGGCTTGATTTGCATGGTTTCGGCTGCAACCAGATAACGGTCAATGATATTCAGCGACAATGCTGGCAGAACCGCTGAGACAATAATCAATAAATCGATATTGGCGGCAACTGGTTTTAACCCGTCGTAAAAGTCGGGCCTGCTTAACACTGAACTGCGTTCCTGCACCGCTTCGACCACACCGTCGATAGTGCCCTGGGACTGCAGCGCGCGGCGAAACACTACGGCGTCACCGCAAACCAGTGAGCCAATAGTGCGCCGCAAATTGCACCGGGTAATAGTGCCATCTTTTGCTTCGATGTCGGCATGCTGGCCAAACCGGCTGATCACGATACCCGGTTCTGCCTCGCTAAAAGCTGCCTGTTCAATTTGTTGGTCGGCTTTGGCCGCCTTTTGTGCCAGCCGATCCAGCCGTTTTTGCTGGTTGCCGGCGATGCGGTCGTTTTGGCGTTGTGTCAGGTGTTTCTTTTTAGTCACGCTTAATCTGTCTGTTGCAAAGGAAGTCACGGCGACGGGCGCGGCGTTTTCCAGATGGCTCTGGGCGTAGTATCATACTAGCATTCAGCAAACTAACAAAGTACAAGCGCAAGGGGCGGCAAATGGCAGCGAATGATAACAATCTGGTATGGATCGATCTGGAAATGACCGGGTTAGAGCCGGACACCGACGTGATCCTGGAAATGGCGACTATTGTCACCGACAGTAACCTGAATATTCTGGCAGAAGGTCCAACTTTTGCGATCAAAACATCAGGCGAGATCCTCGATAATATGAGTGCATGGTGTGTGGAACAGCATGGCAAGAGTGGTCTGACGCAACGTTGTCGCGACAGCGAAACTGACCTCGACAGTGCGGTCGAGCAAACGATTGCCTTTTTATCGCAGTATGTTTCTGCCGGTAAATCTCCAATGTGCGGCAACAGTATCGGTCAGGACCGGCGTTTTCTGGTGAAGTACGCGCCGAAACTGGAAGCATTTTTCCATTACCGTAACTTAGACGTCAGTACGGTAAAAGAACTGGCGAAACGCTGGAATCCTGCGGTGACCAAGCTGGTTAATAAATCATCAAGTCATCTGGCATTGGATGACATTCGCGACTCAATTGCTGAATTAGTCACCTATCAGCAGCACTTTTTCCGTTTGCCTGCATAAAAGGCTTGCAAACTCAGAGTGATTTTGTAAAATGCGCCGCGCTTGCTTCACAAAGTTCGTTTGAACTGAAGCGGCGCTGCTGAAGATTTTATGCGGGCATAGCTCAGTTGGTAGAGCGCTACCTTGCCAAGGTCGAGGTCACGAGTTCGAGTCTCGTTGCCCGCTCCAAAATCTTCAGCCTGGATGCGGGCATAGCTCAGTTGGTAGAGCGCTACCTTGCCAAGGTCGAGGTCACGAGTTCGAGTCTCGTTGCCCGCTCCAAATTTCAAAAATCATCGGTTCAGAGAGCGGGCATAGCTCAGTTGGTAGAGCGCTACCTTGCCAAGGTCGAGGTCACGAGTTCGAGTCTCGTTGCCCGCTCCAGTCGAATATCCTCCTTGTTACGTTCAGTCAGCATGTTATCAGGCAGCACAAACTCTACGCGTGAGTCATGCATCCAGACTGTTTTTCTTTTGCTCCCTGTTTAAACAAATTTGCAGCCGTGCCAGGACTTCGCATACTTGTACTCTGTGGCGCGGACTGTTAGCGTAGCGCCAATTTATTCAGGTATGACCAGTATGCAAAATCAGAATAAACTCAGTCGTCTTGTACAGAAAGTAAATTCGGCGCCGGCTTTTTGTCGCAGTTGGCTGTTGTCGATGTTATTCGGTCGCACCATTAAGTTCGCCGGTACTGCGGGTGTGCAGGTGGAACAGCTGGACGGGCATAAATCCCGCTTAAAACTGCCCAACCGCAAAAAAGTACAGAATCATATTGGCTCGGTGCATGCCGCCGCCACCGCCTTGTTAGGGGAATCTGCCAGCGGCTTCTTGTTGGGAATGCATGTGCCGGATGACAAAATTCCGTTATTAAAATCAATGCAAATCCAGTATTTAAAGCGCTCTACCGGTGCTTTGACCGCGCAGGCACAACTAGACGAGGACCAGATAAGTCAGATCCGCAGTGCTGATAAAGGTGAAGTGGTGATCCGGGTTTTAATCAAAGACCAACTGGGTGTTGAGCCGGTCGAAGCACTGTTTACCTGGGCCTGGATCCCGAAAGTTCGCAAATAAGCAATTGTGACGAGAACTGGCAGCTAAGTCTGATCCCTGTTAGATTTGGCAACAGGACAGGCGACAGGAATGGCATGTGACAACAACAGAGCTCAAAGCGGGCAGCAGGCTCCCCGGTACGCGTCAAGAATTACATTTGTCGTGGCTGGTGCGACACCCTAAGCGTGTTGCTGTCTCTCTGGCGCTGTTGTTGATGTTGCTGCTTGGCACACTGGTGTGGCAACAGCAGCAAAAGAATATTGAAGTCGAACGCTATCAGTTGTTGCAGCAAGTCAGTCATTACGCTGCCGCGATAGAAGCTGCAGTGCGTACCGCGGTGGTGGTCAGTGAATCCCTGCGCACCGAAATCGTCTTAAACCCTACGCAATCGCTATCCGAGCTTGATTCCCGTATCCGCTTGTTATTACATGATTATCCGCTTTTTCGTCACATCGCTTTGGCACCGGATCTGCTGATCCGTTATGTCTATCCACTCGAGGGAAATGAGGCTGCGCTCGGGGTCAATTACCGGCTGGTTCCGGAACAGTATGCAGCGATTGCAAAAGCGGTCGCCTCCGGAGGCCCTTTGTTAGCGGGTCCGGTACAGCTGGTGCAAGGCGGCAGCGGCCTGGTGCTGCGGGTGCCTGTGTTCCTGCCGGACAAACAGTTGTGGGGGATCATCGCGGCAGTGATCCCACTGGAACGTTTGCTGCAGCAAACTCAACTGGAAAAATTACAGACTGATTATTATCTGGGTTTATCTGGCCGCGATGGCGACATGCATAATCCTGAGCTGTTTTGGGGCGATCAGGTCTTGCAGGGATTGCCTTCTGTGTATGCCAATATTCGCCTGCCTAATGGCCACTGGCGCTTACATGCGTTTCCTAAGCAACATATGCCGTTGTTGGCAGGATTGCCTACATTATTTTTACCCGCCGGTATTTTGCTGGTTTTTTTACTGAGCACAGGTCTTTATGTGTTATTGCGGTTGTCGCAAGAACAACAGCAAGCGTTGCAAACGGTGGCATGGCAAGCCAGTTTTGACCCACTCACCGGATTGGCAAACAGGTCCGTGCTGCTCGGGCAGCTTGAACTGATGCTTAAGCATGCAAAAGCGCAGCGCAGTCAATTAGCGGTGCTTAGTCTGGATCTGGATGAATTTAAGCAGGTCAATGAAAGTCTGGGCCACCCGGTGGGAGATCAGTTATTACAATTGGTTGCGGATCGATTATTGGAGCAATTGCATGGGCCAGAGCTGGTGGCGCGTTCTGGTGGCGATGAATTTGTGTTGGTTTTGCCGGCACCATGCCAACCTGAGGCGCTCGAGCTTTTTTGCCAGACGTTATTAAAATCGTTTCACGCGCCATTTATGGTCCGTAATACGCCATTGTCTATCTCAACCAGTATCGGTGTGGCGATTTACCCGAACGATGGTTTGCTGGCGATTGATTTACTCAAACATGCTGATCGCGCCATGTATGCCGCTAAACATCTGGGCCGCAATACTTTTCATTTCTATGACGCCGGCATGCAAAAAGAAGCCGATCATTTTGTCCACCTGCACCATGAAATACTCAAAGGCATTGAACAGCGGCAGTTTTTTCTGGTGTACCAACCGATTTTTGATGTCGCTGCCCGGCGGTTCAGTAAAGGCGAAGCACTGGTGCGCTGGCAACATCCGGAGCGGGGCCTGATTTCGCCTTTTGACTTTATTCCAGTGGCGGAACGCACTGGGGCTATCCGGCCACTTGGGCAGTGGATTTTACAGCAGGCTATTGCTGATATGCAGTTGTTTCAACAACTTGGGCTGGATTTGCAAATCTCGGTCAATCGCAGCAGTCAGGAATTTAATCAAAGCAAAGTCGCCGATGAATGGCTGGCACAGCTCGGTAACGCTGGTTTGTTACCGGAACAGTTGATTCTGGAGATCACTGAATCGGTGTTTATGGACACGGTGTCGGTGCAACAATCAAATGTGTTGAGTCTGCACCAACAAGGGGTGAAGATCGCCATCGACGATTTTGGTACCGGCTATTCCGCTTTGAATTATTTAAGCCGGTATCCAGTTGATTTTATTAAAATTGATAAGAGTTTTATCAATCATATTGCCGAGCAGGACAAAGCCTGCGCTTTGGTCGCGGTGTTGATTAATATGGCAAAAGTACTGGATGTTGAAGTTGTAGCTGAAGGAGTGGAAACACGCGAGCAGTTTGATTTATTGCTGCGACTTGGCTGCGACTATATTCAGGGGTATTACTGTGCACGACCGCTGGCAAAAGCTGATTTTGTGTCTTTAGTCCAACAACCACAGGCTTTTATATGACCGAACAGCCTTGTGTCCGCAATTGTTGTCTGGATCCACAGGATGTTTGTCTGGGCTGTGGCCGTTCATTGCCAGAGATCACCGGCTGGCACCAGGCCAACGAGCAGGAAAAACAGCAAATATTGCAGCGGGCACAACAGCGTCTGCAGCAGATGGCGGACAGCCAGCTCAGGCGTCGCGTGGCAAACCGACCTGAATAATCCGGATCAGACGTTGTTGCGCCCGGCTGAGCCCCTGCTCAGCTTTTTGCTGTTGCTGTAACAGGGCCCAGTCGACATGACGCTGTACCAGCGCGTCACCGCGATAATCCTGCAGAGCCTGCAGAATGTCCGGCGAGTACGGTGCATTCCCCAGCGCCACCGCCAGATTGCGTTGCCAGCGCTGATAGCCAATCCGCCGAATAGCCGAGCCTTCGGTCAGTCGCAGGAACTCTGCTTCGCTCCAGTCGAACAAATGCAGCAGCGACTGGTTACCCCATTGTGGCCGGCGCTGGAAATCTACTTCCTGAGTCAGCGGGGCAGTGCGGTTCACCGGACAAACCAGCTGACAATCGTCGCAGCCATAGATCCGATTGCCGAGCAACGGCCGCAAGTCTTCCGGAATATCATCTTTTAATTCAATCGTCAGATAACTGATACAGCGCCGTGCATCGACCACAAAAGGTGCCACAATAGCGCCGGTCGGGCAACTGGTGATACAGGCAACACAATGGCCGCAATCTTTTTCGATCGGCTGATCAATCGGGAGTGGAATGTTCACCAGCAGTTCACCGAGGAAAAACCAGGACCCGGCCTCTTCACTCAGTAACAAACTATGTTTGCCAATCCAGCCGAGACCGGCTTTGGCGGCCAGCGGGCGTTCCAGAACCGGTGCTGAATCAACAAAAGGCCGGAAACCTAAATCACTGACTCTGCCCGCAATCCGCTCACCCAGTTGTTTCAGCCGTTGCCGCAACACTTTGTGATAATCCCGGCCCAGCGCATAGCGGCTGATATATCCGAGGTTTGGATCGGCCAGATTGGTGGCAAAACCAGCCTGCGCCGGCAGATAATCCATCCGCACCGAAATGACCCGTAGTGTACCGGGCTGCAATTCCTGTGGGCGTGCCCGCATCATGCCATGTGACGCCATATAATCCATGTCGCCATGGAAACCGGCATCCAGCCATTGTTGCAGCCTTGGTTCTTCATTTTGCAGGTCAGTATCGCTGATACCACAGGCGCTGAAGCCCAGCTGCCGGGCCCAGTCTTTGATTTCGGCCGCCAAAGCGGACCAGTCGGTGCTGATGGTGTTAGTCATAACAGAGGATGAAACGTCGTCAATGGCCAGATGTTACCACAGAGTCCGATGTGCAGCGCGGTAGTGCTGACGCGTTGATTTTGGTAGCATTGGCATCGTGTTAATGTTTTACAGGCCAAACCACCCATGTCCGGACTTTCCCGTCAGATAGAACTCAGTGATGAAATTGCCACCAAGACGCTGGCGAAAGCGCTGGCACAAAGCTGTTGGAACGGAGCGGTGATTTATCTACATGGTGATCTCGGTGCCGGCAAAACCACCTTCAGCCGATATTTGTTGCAGGCGCTGGGCCATCAGGGCAATGTAAAAAGTCCGACTTATACCCTGGTGGAAACTTATCAGTTGGATACATTGGCCGTGTTTCATTTTGACCTGTACCGGCTGCATGATCCGGAAGAGCTCGAGTTTATGGGGATCCGCGATTATTTTGCTCCTGAACATTTATGTTTGGTGGAATGGCCAGAGCGTGGCCAGCCGTTATTGCCGGTGCCTGATCTGGACCTGCAACTAAAAATAACCAGCGCTTCGGCTCGTCAGGTGCAAATCAGCGCACTGACGGTACGTGGCGCAGCGATGTTGGAACTGATTGTCTGATATGAATTTTTCCCGAATGTTTGGCTTAGGCCTGTGCCTGACGCTCTGCAGTTTTGTTGCGATGGCGGCAAATAAAATAGACAGCGTACGGATTTGGCCGTCACCGGACAGTACCCGCGTGGTGTTTGATGTCGGGCAAAAACCAGTGTTTCGCTTATTGGCCAAACAAGGCTCGTTAGTGACGCTGGAAATTGACGATATCAGTGAACCGAAACTTGGCAAAATGTCCGGCGCATCGGAACTGGTCAAAGCGGTCCGGGTGCAAAAAGTTGCGGGCAAGACGTCCATTCGTGTGTTGTTGGATTTAAGCCGCGAATCCACAGAAAAAGCTTTCGCTTTGCCACCATCGGACCGATATGGTCACCGGCTGGTGCTGGACATTACTGATGTTCAGGCAGAAAAAGCCTATGTCGCGCCCGCTCAGCCAAGAGGTACTGTGGCTAGCCGCAATGGCCGAGATATTATCATTGCCATTGATGCCGGTCACGGTGGCCATGATCCTGGCGCAGTAGGGCCTAAAGGCACCTACGAAAAACACATCACCATGGCAGTGGCGGAGAAACTGGCTGCGCTACTGAACAAAGAGCCCGGCTTCAAAGCCGTGCAGACCCGCACTGGCGATTATTATATCTATCCAAGTAAAAGACCCGATGTAGCACGTAGTAAACAAGCTGATTTGCTGGTATCCATTCATGCGGACGCGGCAGAAAACCGCAAAGCCAGTGGCGCGTCGGTCTGGGTATTGTCATTAAAACGCGCCACTTCGGAAGTCGGCCGGATGATGGAACAAACCGAGCAACATTCTGAATTGCTGGGTGGTGTCGCTGAAGTGATTAAAGATTCCGCCAATGAGCGTTATCTGGCGCAGACGGTACTGGATTTGTCGATGAATCATTCCATGACCACCGGTTTTGAAGTTGCAGCCTCAGTATTACATGAGCTGGATGATGTGACTAAGCTGCACAAAAAACAGCCACAGGCGGCCAGTCTTGGCGTGTTAAAGGCACCGGATATTCCGTCGATTTTGGTTGAAACCGGCTATATCTCGAATCACAACGAAGAGCAAAAACTGAAAACAGCCTCGCACCAGCAGAAGCTTGCCAATGCAATGTTTCGTGCGCTGAAAAAACATTTTCAGCAGTCGCCACCGGCTGACAGTGCGCTTGCGCAGTGGCGCGGCAAAAATAATCTGCAGATGCCGGCTCAGCCGGCCACTGTGCGCGGCAGTGAAGCTGTTGCCAGCTTGCCAGCGTCGTCAAGCCCGACCATCTCAGGCCCGCGCAGCACCACAACCAAAGTGGCGGGTCCCATATTCCCAGCCACTGGCGAAGGCAGTACCAGGCTGGTGACACATAAAGTTAAATCCGGTGAATCTTTGTCGATGCTGGCACGCAAATACGGTGTGCCGATGGCGCGGCTGCGCCAAATCAATCAACTGAAGTCTGACAATATTCGCATCGGTCAGACCCTGCGGGTGCCACAGTCATGACGATCCGGCTGCTACCCCCGCAACTGGCAAACCAGATCGCTGCCGGTGAAGTGGTAGAGCGGCCGGCGTCGGTGATCAAAGAGCTGGTCGAAAACAGTCTCGATGCCGGAGCCACCGATATTCACATCGATGTGGAAAAAGGTGGCAGCAAATTGCTGCGTGTGCGTGACAACGGTCAAGGCATTGCCAAAGAAGAGTTGACCCTGGCCCTCAGTCGTCACGCCACTTCCAAAATTCATGATTTTGCCGATCTGGCGCAGATTGTCAGCCTGGGGTTTCGTGGTGAAGCGCTGGCCAGTATCAGTTCTGTGTCACGGCTGACACTGACTTCCAGGCCGGCCCATCAGGATACGGCCTGGCAGGCGATGGCGGAAGGCCGTGATATGGCGGTGCAAATTAAACCTGCCGCCCATCCGGTGGGCACCAGTATTGAAGTGCTGGATTTGTTTTTTAATACACCGGCCCGCCGGCGCTTTCTGAAATCCGATAAAACGGAATTCAGTCATATTGAAGAGTTGGTGAAGCGGCTGGCGCTCAGTCGTGACGATGTCAGCTGGACCTTAACGCACAATGGTCAGCTGGTGCGTCAACTTAAAGCGGTGACCGACGACGCCGGGCGGCAGCGCCGCATTCAGCAGTTATGTGGCCGCAACTTCGCACAGGCGGCCTGTTCTGTATCAAGTCAGTATGAGCACATGCAGCTCAGTGGCTGGATCCTGCCGGCAGCAGCCTGCAGTGCACAACTGCAATGCCAATACAGTTACGTCAATGGTCGCATGATGCGTGACAAATTGCTTAATCATGCCATCCGCCAGGCCTATGCCGAGATGCTCGCACCAGAAGCACTACCGGCTTTTGTGCTGTATCTGCAAATCGACCCCGAGCAGGTTGACGTCAACGTGCATCCGGCCAAACATGAAGTACGGTTTCATCAGGCGCGTCTGGTACATGATTTTGTGTTTAGTGCGCTGAGTCAGATGCTGACGCAAACAGCGCAAAGCGATTTATTACAGGCGGAGCAGGTGAATCAAAGCCAGGTCGTGCAGCAACGTCAGCCACACGTTGGTCAGCGCCGCACAGATGGGCGCTTAGCAGCCACAATGTTGAAAATGGCGCGGCCCGAAGTCACAGCGCTCTGCCTGCCCGCAGTTATGCTGGATTGGCTTCCGCGCGCAATCGCCTCCCAACCGGCAATGATTGGACTGCCCTGGTGCAGGAGCAACCAGTCTCTCCGGCAGTCGCGACCTTTGAAGTGACTTCTGCCAACACGCCGCCAGGCAGCCTGATGGTAAACAACACAGAGCTAGTGGTCATGCACCAGGAACGGCTGTGGTTGCTGGATGTGCCGGCCAGTGTCGCACCACTGTTGGCCGCAAAAAATGTGACATCTGCGGCGTTGCTGTTACCTGAACGGTTGCGACTGGAACCGGCAGAAGTCAATCTATTAACTGCGAGGGCCGGGTTGCTGTGTCAAATGGGATTTGATGTGGTGCTGAGCAATCAGGTTTTGATCATCCGTGCAGTGCCGCAACTACTGCAGGGTACTCCATTAAGTCATGTCCTGCCGATGTGGTGGTCAGGCTGGCCCGCGCAAACAGAGCTGACGCTTTTGTGGCAACAGCTGCTGCAGTTGTTGTTAAGCCGGCAGTTATTGTCACTTCATTTGCTGTTACAGACCGAAGCGGGGTTATTGCAACAACCGGAACATTGGTGTGCCGTGCCGGTTGATTTAACCGGGGCACGTCGACAATTACAGGAGAAAACTCAATGACAGCGCCGGTGGTATTTTTGATGGGGCCGACCGCATCCGGCAAAACGGCGTTGGCGTTGGCATTGGCCGAACAGCAGCCGGTCGAGATTATCAGCGTCGACAGTGCGCTGATATATCGGGGCATGGACATTGGCACTGCGAAACCGAGCGCGGCCGAGCTGGCGGCAGTGCCACATCATCTGATTGATATTCTCGATCCGGCACAGGCTTATTCGGCGGCAGATTTTCGCACTGACGCATTGCGACTTATTGCGGATATACAACAACGCGGTGCACTGCCATTATTGGTTGGTGGCACGATGTTGTATTTTAAAGCTTTACTGGAAGGCATCTCGCCATTACCGGAAGCTTCCCCGGAAATCCGCGCGCAGATAGAAGCTGAAGCAGCGGTACAAGGCTGGGCTACATTGCACCGGCAGTTGGCACTGGTGGACCCGGTCTCCGCTGACCGAATTCATCCAAATGACCCGCAGCGGATCAATCGTGCGTTGGAAGTATATCGGCTGACCGGACGCAGCCTGACCGAATTGACGGCAGAAAAAGGCGAACCTTTTCCGTATCCGGTCTGTCAATTTGCTATCGCGCCGACCGAGCGGGCTGAACTGCACCGGCGCATTGCACTGCGTTTTGAGCAGATGCTGGCACAAGGTTTTGAGCAGGAAGTGCGACTTTTAAAACAACGTACTGATCTGCATCCTGATTTACCGTCTATACGTTGTGTGGGCTATCGGCAGATGTGGGACTATCTGGACGGGCTAGTGCCTTATGACGAGATGGTGTATCGTGGTGTTGCCGCAACGAGACAACTGGCAAAACGCCAGCTGACATGGCTTCGCAGCTGGCAGAATTTAAGCTGGTTAAATGCTGATTTAACCCAGCAAGAAAACTTGCAAGCTGTTTTATCTTCGCTACGCTAAATTAGTGAAGAAAAAAATCGTTATTTAACGACTTGAAAATAATATAATAATCCATATATCAAGAATCAGAACAAAGAAAAAGGAAAGCGGCAAATGGCAAAGGGCCAATCTTTACAAGACCCATTTTTAAACACTTTACGGCGGGAACGTATTCCTGTGTCCATTTACCTTGTAAATGGGATTAAGCTGCAAGGCCAGATTGAGTCATTTGACCAGTTTGTCATTCTGCTGAAGAACACCGTAAGCCAGATGGTCTATAAGCATGCGATTTCAACCGTAGTCCCGGCACGTGCGGTAAACACTATGACCACGCACGGCAGTGGCTCTGGTGACGACGAGCTGGAAGAGTAATCAGGACTATATTGCTTGTTTGACCTTCATCAGCCGGCTGAACAAGCGATCCTTGTCCATATCACCTTTCCGCAGGAACATGCGCGGGAAGATCTTGATGAACTGCGGATGCTGGTTTCATCCGCAGGCGTGCATGCTGCCACAGTCGTAACAGGCCCACGTCAGACCATTGACGCACGCTTGTTTGTTGGCAGTGGCAAAGCGCAAGAAATTGCGGCTGCAGTTCAGCAGTATTCTGCAGACGTGATTATCTTTAACCACAGCTTGTCACCCGCTCAGACCCGCAATCTTGAACGGCTTTGCCAATGTAAAGTCATCGATCGTACGACCTTGATCCTCGATATTTTCGCTCAGCGTGCCCGCAGTTTCGAAGGGAAACTTCAGGTGGAGCTGGCGCAGTTAAAACATCTTGCGTCCCGTTTAATCCGTGGTTTTGACAATGAGCGGCAAAAAGGCGGGATCGGCTTGCGTGGACCCGGTGAGACTGCACTGGAAACTGATCGGCGTTTGTTACGTGACCGTATCAGTGCACTGATGCAACGTCTTGATAAGGTCAGCCGTCAGCGTGAAACCGGCCGCAAAGCCCGCCAACGCGCTGAAGTGCCAGTCGTGTCACTGGTTGGTTACACTAATGCCGGCAAATCTACTTTATTTAACAAGCTGACACAGGCTGACGTGTATGCTGCGGATCAGCTGTTTGCGACTTTGGATCCAACATTGCGTCAAGTGCGTTTTCCGGACTTTGGCGCATTGATTTTTGCTGACACCGTTGGTTTTATCCGTCATCTGCCCCATGATCTGGTGGCAGCATTTAAATCGACGTTGCAGGAAACCCGGGAAGCCGACTTACAGTTACATGTGATTGATGTGTCTGACCCCAGGCTGGACGACAACATCGCCCAGGTGCAGCATGTGTTGCATGAAATCGAAGCCGATGATTTGCCGCAGTTGCGGGTTTACAACAAGATTGACCGGGCAGAACAAGAACCACGCATTGAATATGATGAATATGGTGTGCCGCAGGCCGTGTATATTTCGGCACAAAATGGCGTGGGGCTGGATTTGCTTTCCCGTGCTATCGTGGCCAGATTATCAGACCGCTATCTGTCTGTGCAGTTACGTCTGCCACCTGACGCATTAAACTGGCGGGCGAAGTTGCATGAAGCCGGCTGTGTGCGCCAGGAATTATTTGATGAAGACGGCAACTGTTTATTGCATATCCAGTTGTCACTGGCGTTATGGGAAAGGCTGAACAAACAAAGTCAGGCGCTGTTACAAAGCTGTGTCCTGACGACTTAAGATTTTGATATAGTAACTTTTAACCTTCTGAAGCAACACGGAGTAACGTATGGCTTGGAACGAGCCGGGTAATAACGGCAAGAATAATGATCCCTGGAATCAGGGAGGGCGCAATCAGGGCCCACCAGATATGGACGAAGTATTCCGGAATCTGAGCAAAAAGCTTGGTGGTATCTTCGGCGGCGGCGGTTCTGGTGGTGCCAGCAGTACTGGTGGCGGCGGCAGTTCAGCAATTATCACACTGGTTTTGGTACTGGCCCTGTTGGGCTGGCTGGCCAGCGGTATCTACACGATCAAAGAATCTGAACGCGGCGTGGTGCTGCGCCTTGGCCAATATCACGGTGAGGTAAATCCAGGTATCAACTGGAAACCTACTTTTATTGACCAGGTTCTGCCAGTCGACGTGTCGAGTGTTGAGACACTGAAAACTGACGGATTTATGCTGACACAGGATCAGAACTTAGTCCGCGTGACTTTTGAAGTGCAATATCGGGTCGAAGATCCGCGTGCTTACAAATTTGCCGTGGTCGACCCAGACGCCAGCTTGTTGCAGGCTACAGATGCGGCACTACGATATGTCGTGGGTCACTCATTGATGGATGATGTGCTGACCAAAGGCCGGGAGCTGATCCGTCAGAATACCCGCGTAGAGCTGGACGCGATTATTAAACCATATAATTTGGGTTTGCAGATTGTCGACGTCAACTTCCGCGACGCCCGTCCACCGGAAGAAGTGAAAGCTTCTTTTGATGATGCGATTGCCGCACAGGAAGATGAACAACGTTTTATCCGTGAAGCGGAAGCATATGCCCGTGAAATTGAGCCCAGAGCCAGTGGTCAGGTCTACCGGATGGAACAGGAAGCCAAAGCGTATAAACAACAAGTGCTGTTAAAAGCGCAAGGTGAAGTTGCGCGCTTCCAGAAACTGTTGCCGGAATATCTGGCAGCACCGGAAGTCACGCGTAAACGTCTGTATATCGAAACGATGGAACAAGTGTACGCCAATACCTCTAAAGTGTTGGTTGACGTCAAAAACGGCAATAACATGATGTATATCCCACTGGATAAAATGATTAATCAATCAAACTCTGGTGCAGTAACGCAGCCACAGTCTGCTGAGCCGCGGTTGCAGTTACCTGAAAGCCGGCCTATGGATGCTCGCTCGTCGACTCCACGGTCTGATAGCGGTCGGACAGGGAGAGGTTAAGCCATGAAAAATTTCCTGTTAGGCCTTATTGCTGTAGGTGTGTTTATTGCAACGTCTTCTGTGTTTGTAGTACAGGAAGGTGAACGCGGTATTGTGTTCCAATTCAGTAAAATTCAGCGGACCGCTGACGGTGCTATCCAGGTATTCGAACCAGGTATGCATTTTAAGTTACCTCTGGTTGAGACTGTGCGTAAGCTGGATGCGAAAGTGCAGACGCTGGATGATCCGGCAGACCGCTTTGTAACTTCAGAGAAAAAAGACTTGTTGGTCGACAGCTACGTGAAGTGGAAGATCAAAGATTTCGGCAAGTACTATTTAGCGACCGGCGGTCGGACGGAACGTGCTGAAAACTTGTTAAAACAGTATATTAACAATGGTCTGCGTACTGAATTTGGTACCCGTACCATTCAGCAAATCGTCTCTGGTGAGCGTTCTGAGCTGATGATCAAAGCGATGGCGCAAGCTTCTAAAGGTTCTGATGAGCTTGGTATTGAGATCGTTGACGTGCGGGTGAAGAAAATTAACCTGCCAGACGAGATCAGCAACAACATTTTCCAGCGGATGCGTGCTGAACGGACTGCGGTGGCCAAAGAACACCGGGCCCGCGGGATGGAAAAAGCCGAAGTGCTGCGTTCGGATGTGGATGCTAAAGTCACCATTATGGTGGCAGACGCTGAGCGTAACGCCCGTACCACCAAAGGTGAAGGCGATGCCGAAGCTGCGAAAACATATGCCGATGCTTATAGTAAAAACGCCGATTTTTTCAGCTTCGTCCGAAGCATGGAAGCTTACCGCAACAGCTTCCAGAATAAATCTGACGTGATGATTATCCAGCCAGATAACGAGTTCTTTAAGCATATGCAGTCGATGTCGGGCAACTGAGTTGATTGCCGGAAAAGGCCCGCTTGCGGGCCTTTTTTTTAACGTCGGATAGCGTCAATCTGTCTTGCTGTGAGTAGCGCTGATCCCGTGATTTTGGCTTTGCCGGAGTGATGAATGAATTACAAAAAATATTATCAGCGCTTTCTCGCCGCTCACCCGAATACCCAGCATTATGCCTGTCATTCCCATCACTATTGGCCAGACGTTACACGGGATGCCATGCTGCAGTATTGGGATGATACTGCTGCGTTGGTCGATGATAAATGGGACATGATGTTTGGCCAGAAAGTCCCGCGGGTACAACAGCTCATCGCCGATGTATTGAACATCAAACAGCCACAGCAGCTGGTGTTTGCACCCAATACCCATGAGCTGTTGTTTCGTTTGCTCAGCTGCTTTGACTGGTCTGCTGGGTTTAAAGTGTTGACGACTGACAGCGAATTTCACTCGTTTTCCCGTCAGATAAACCGGTTAATGGAGGACCCGCGGGTGCAGGTGGTGAAAGTGCCGACTGAGCCTTTTGCTACTTTTCCTCAGCGTTTTGTCGATGCAGCCACTGCACTGCAACCAGATTTGATTTTTTTCAGTCAGGTATTTTTTAACTCTGGTCTGGCTGTTGCTGATCTGAACGGTTTGGTGACACAGTTAGAGCATCAGTGTCAGGCGACCATCGCTATCGACGGTTATCACGGCTTTATGGCACTGCCGACCGATCTCTGTGCATTGGAAGGCCGGGTTTTTTATCTGGCAGGAGCCTATAAATATGCGCAAGGCGGCGAAGGTTGTTGTTTTATGCTGGTGCCACCAGGCAATGCCTTCAGGCCAGTGTATACCGGCTGGTTTGCTGAGTTTGGCGCGCTGGCGGGCGTGAAAAGCCAGCAGGTTGGATATGCTACAGATGGTTATCAATTTGCCGGCGCAACGATGGACCTGACGGCGCTGTACCGGTTGCAGGCGGTGCTGGAGTTGTTTGCCGCGGATGGTCTGACTGTCAGCGCTATTCATCAACATGTACAGCAACTACAGCAAACTTTTTTGCAGGTACTGGATGCGTTGCAGCACCCTTGGCTGAACCGGGCGCATTTATTGGCCGAAGATTTAGCTGCGCATGGGCATTTCTTCACATTTCGCGGACCCGATGCTGCCAGCGTTGTGGCGGAATTATCGGCCTTATTAAAGCAAAATCGGATCGAAACCGATTATCGCGGCGACCGCTTGCGCTTTGGTTTTGCCCTGTATCATCAGGTGGCAGATATTAACTTAAGCTGCCTGACTCAGGCACAGTCATGACCACATGACTGGATTTGGCCGGCGCTGGCCCTACTACTGATCGTTGAAGGTATCGGGCCGTTGCTGTTTCCAAATCGCTGGCAGGCCTATTTACGCAAGCTGTCTGCCGAGCCGGTGCAAAATCTGCGTCAGCTCGGTTTGGTGCTGGTTTTTGCCGGTATTTGCTGGTTATGGTGGCTGTTAGCGCCATAGAAATCCAGACGTCTTTATTTTAATTCCAAGTGAAATCAACCAGCTGAAATATAAGCTGGTTTTTTTTTGCCCTTGCGGCTGAACTTTGACTTTGAATTTGCTAGAATCCCCGCCTAATTTTTTTCCATGATGCAGGAACCATGGCCAAGAACGTTGTAGTGCTCGGCACCCAATGGGGTGACGAAGGAAAAGGTAAGATTGTCGATTTATTAACCGACAAGGCGAGTTTCGTTGTGCGTTACCAGGGCGGCCATAATGCCGGTCATACGCTGGTAATTGACGGGGAAAAAACCGTACTGCACCTGATCCCATCAGGCATTTTACGTGACAACGTGAAATGTGTGATCGGCAACGGCGTGGTGTTATCTCCGGAAGCGTTGCTCAAAGAGATGACCATGCTGGAACAGCGCGGTGTGCCGGTGCGTGAGCGCCTGGTGCTGTCGGAAGCCTGTCCGCTGATCCTGCCATTCCATGTCGCTTTAGACGTCGCCCGTGAACAGGCGCGTGGCGACAAGAAAATCGGCACCACAGGCCGTGGTATCGGCCCTGCATATGAAGATAAAGTGGCTCGTCGTAGTCTGCGTGTCGGTGATCTGTTCAATAAAGAACTGTTTGCTGAGAAATTAAAAGCGCTGATGGAACTGCATAACTTCACGCTGACGCAATATTACAAAGTTGATGCTGTTGATTATCAGACCACACTGGACAACGCTTTGGCCTTAGCAGATATGCTGAAGTCGATGGTTGTGGATGTGACTGATTTACTGGATAAAGCGCGTAAAGCGGGCAAAGAAATTATGTTCGAAGGCGCGCAGGGGACTCTGCTCGATATCGATCATGGGACTTACCCTTATGTTACGTCTTCCAATACCACTGCTGGTGGCGTAGCAACAGGTGCCGGTTTCGGTCCTTGCTACCTGGACTACGTTCTCGGTATCGTTAAAGCGTACACAACACGTGTGGGTTCAGGTCCATTCCCGACGGAATTGGGCTGTGAAATCGGCGAGTACTTAGGCGTCAAAGGCCATGAGTTTGGCGCAACCACCGGCCGTAAACGTCGTTGTGGCTGGTTTGATGCGGTCGCCGTGCGCCGTGCGGTGCAACTGAACAGTATTTCAGGCTTCTGCTTGACGAAACTGGACGTCCTGGATGGCCTGACTGAAGTGAACATCTGTGTTGGTTATCGCCAGCCGGATGGTTCAGTTTCCACAGTGCCGCCTATGGCTGCGGAAGGCTACGAGTTAGTGACGCCAGTGTATGAGACGATGCCAGGCTGGAGCGAATCGACTTTTGGCGTGCAGTCGCTGGAAGATTTACCACAGGCCGCCCGCAACTATATCAAACGTCTGGAAGAGATCACCGAAGTGCCAATCGACATTGTGTCGACTGGCCCTGATCGGGTACAAACGATAGTTCTACGCCATCCATACGAGGCGTAATCAGAAAAAACGCTGCTTCGGCAGCGTTTTTTTATGTTCAGACGGCAAGGTAAACCGAAAATGCAGGGACGCGCTACCTAGTGCCTTTTGGTGAGTTGGCGAAGACGATGCAATTCAGGCACAGATTTTGTATCCTTTTCGGTTGAGATGCTGTGCGGGTGCATAGCGCCATTTTTATGATCTGGTGGCTGCTTTGAAAAAGTTTGTTTGGTTTAGCTACGTAATGGTTTTGTCCGGCTTTATGTTTATCAAACCGGCTTTGGCGCAGGAAGCTCTTTCTGAGCTTGGTGTTGTCCAGCTATATACACAAGACGAACTGGTTGAAATGATCCGTGCCAATACTCATCTCAAACGCGTACAGGCCGACGAATGTCAGTTGGTCAAAGATATTGAAGCGCGTGCAGATATCATGAAATTGCCGGCTTATCAGTTTTTATTCGGCGACATGTTGGCCTTTGGTATTTGTGTACCAAAAAACGCCGAACGCGGTTGGGACCTGATGCTGGCATCAGCCTTACAAGGTCTGCCAGAAGGGCTGGAACAGGTCGGCCGTTATTACCAGCAAGGCAAATTGGTGCAAAAGGATCTGGCTAAAGCGCAGCTCTATTTGTATCAGGCCAGTGCCATGGGCAATTTAAGTGCTCAGATACGCCTTGCAGAGTTGTTTTTGGCCGGCCAGGGTAGCCCGACAGATTACGAGACCGTGTATCGCTGGTTGCATCATGCCATTACCGCTGACAAAGACATGCATGCACGCATCGATAAGGCATTAAAAGGGCTTGCTGCCCGGATGCCGGAGAGCGTAATCGCCAGAGCAAGAAAGCCACTTTGATTGTGGTACTGCATGACCACATTTCGTCCGACAAGTTGTTTGTTCGCCTCGGTTTTGTGACAGTTTGCTGAAGTTTTCTGCAGTTTCAGTGAAAATTCCGCGCCAGACTGTTAAACTTGCCGCAGTTATTCAACGAAAGAGTCTCCATGACGATCAAAGATCCGCATCTTGCGCGTGAGCAAGAAAAATATGAAAACCCTATCCCAAGCCGGGAATTTATCCTCGAACACATCAAACAACGGCAACAACCTGCCTACTTCGACGAATTAGCGGCAGAACTTAACCTGAGCGACGAAGAAGCATTATTCGCACTGAAAAAACGGCTGCGCGCGATGGAGCGTGATGGCCAGCTGCTGTTTACCAAAACCAAACGCTATGGCCTGGTCGACGACCTGGACCTGGTCAAAGGTACCGTACTGGGACATCGTGAAGGCTTTGGCTTTCTGAAACGAGAGCTGGGTGGACCTGACTGGTATATTCCGAATTTTGAGATGCAGCGCCTGCTGCCGGGTGACGTTGTACTGGCCAGTGCCGGTGAGATTAAAGGCAAAGATAAAGTCGAAGCACGGATTGTCCGGGTGCTCGAGCCGCGTAAAGAGCCGATTGTTGGCCGTTATTTCAAAGATTTTGCCTTAGCGGTTGTAGTGCCTGAGGATCCACGGATTGCACAAGATATTGTGATCCCCGCAGGCGAAGAAAACGGCGCACGCCACGGTCAGATTGTATTGGCTGAAGTGAGCAGCCGGCCGTCAAAACGGATCAATGCCGTCGGTAAAGTTGTGGAAGTGCTGGGTGAACATATGGCACCTGGTATGGAAATCGAAGTAGCGATCCGCAATCACAATATTCCCCATACCTTTTCACCCGCCGTTGAACAGCAGGTCAGTCAGTTTGGTGCAGAAGTGCCAGCCTCAGCTAAAGCCGGACGTGTCGATTTAACTGATATTGGCCTCATCACCATCGACGGTGAAGATGCCCGCGACTTTGACGATGCGGTGTATTGTGAACGCAAAGAAGACGGTGGCTGGCATCTGTGGGTCGCGATCGCTGACGTCACAGCTTATGTGCAGCCGGATACGGCGCTGGACCGTGAAGCGTTGGACCGTGGCAACTCGGTGTATTTCCCTGACCACGTGGTGCCGATGTTACCGGAAGCGTTATCGAATGGCTTATGTTCACTGAATCCGCATGTTGACCGCCTGTGTTTTGTCGCCGATATGCACATCAGCGCGCAGGGCAAACTCGGCAGTTACCGGTTTTACGAAGCGGTGATGCATTCCAAAGCCCGACTGACTTACAATAAAGTGCATGCGATCTTGCAGGGTGATCCGGAGCTGCGCCAGCAGTACGCGGAAAATCTGACCAATATTGATAATCTGAATTCGCTGTATAAACAAATGGCCAAAGTCCGCGCCGGTCGTGGAGCCATTGAGTTCGAAACGGTGGAAACGCGGTTTATTTTTAACAGCCATCGTAAGATTGAGCAGATTGTGCCAATCCATCGTAACGAAGCGCATAAGATCATTGAAGAATGTATGATTTTGGCGAACGTTGCGGCAGCTAAACTGGTAGAAAAAAATGAAGCGCCGGCGCTGTACCGGGTGCATGAACAGCCAGATTCCGATCGCTTTGCCAACTTTAAACGCTTCTTGCTGGAGCTTGGCATCACGGCTGATTTGCCAACTGAACCGACACCGCTGGAACTGACCCAGTTGCTGGCAAAAATTGGTGACAGACCGGACAAAGAACTGATTGAAACGACGTTACTGCGATCACTGAAACAGGCGGTTTACCAGCCGGATAATCAGGGGCACTTCGGTCTGGCGCTGGAAGCCTATGCCCATTTCACCTCGCCGATTCGTCGTTACCCGGATCTTCTGCTGCACCGTGCGATTAAAGCTGTATTGCATAAACAAGGTGAAGCGGTGAACGGTGCCCGTGGTTATAGCCATGAGCAAATGGTGCCGCTGGGTGAGCAGTGCTCGATGACCGAACGCCGTGCCGATGATGCGACCCGTGAAGTCTCTGACTGGCTCAAATGCGAGTATATGCAGGACCACTTAGGCTCGAGCTTCCAGGGCGTGGTAGCTACCGTTACAAGCTTTGGTTTGTTTGTACGCTTGGTTGATTTGTATATTGAAGGCTTGGTGCATGTCACGTCACTACCGAACGATTATTATCATTTTGATACTGAGCGTCAGGTGTTGATGGGCGAGCACAGTAAGCAAAGCTATCGCATGGGCGATTTACTGGAAGTGAAAGTACTGGCGGTTAATCTCGAAGCGCGCAAAATCGACTTGGGTGTAGTGACGACAGTGCAAAGTGCCAAAGGTGGCGGAAAAAAAGCGCCGACAACTGATAGTAAAGTGAGTAAAGGTCATTCGACGAAAAAAGGCCGCGCTGTTGCAGATCCAACCCAACGTCCCGGTAAGACCAAGGCTGGTCGTAGCGGTAGTAAGCCACGAGCCAAATCAGGTGCTAAAGCTGCTGATGCTGGCGCGACAAAAGCGCCACGGCGACGTAAATAAGCCGGGACTAACGGCGGTGGGCTGAAAAAACAGCTAGTTTTTGCTACACTGCCGTCCATTCCCACGACCATATTTGGTTATCGACCACAACAGGCGCCAGTGCGCCTGTTGCATTTTGAGAACTCTTATGAGCACAGATTTTATTTTTGGCCTGCATTCGGTCAGCGCTTTTATGGAACGTCACCCAGAGGATGTACTGGAGTTGTTTGTGTTGAAAGACCGCGAAGATCAGCGGATGACACCACTAATCCAGCAGGCGCGTAAATCCGGTATTTCAGTGCAGTTTTGTCAGCGTAAAACGCTGGATGAAAAAGTTGATGGCGCGCAGCATCAGGGCGTTGTAGCCAAAGCCCGGTTGTCTGACGCCGGCGACGAGCATGATTTGAAACGGATCCTCGACACTCAGTCGCAGCCGTTCCTGTTAATTCTGGATGGTATTACCGACCCACATAATCTCGGCGCCATTTTACGCAGCGCAGATGCAGCGGGTGTGCATGCTGTGATCGCACCAAAAGACCGTGCCGCTAAGCTCACCGCGGTGGTTCGTAAAGTCGCTTGTGGTGCTGCTGAAGCAGTGCCATTTATCGCTGTCACCAACCTGGCCCGTACCATCCGGGAATTAAAAGATGCCGGTGTCTGGGTGCTGGGTGCTGCCGGCGAAACCGAGACCACCATATATCAGGCTAGCCTCAGCGGTCCATTGGCGCTGGCGATGGGGGCTGAAGGGGACGGTCTGCGGCGTCTGACGAAAGAACTGTGTGACGGACTGGTCAAAATCCCGATGTTTGGAGCGGTATCGAGTCTAAACGTGTCGGTCGCCACCGGAATTTGTTTATACGAAGCTGTACGGCAGCGCACGACCGGCTAAATCCGGCAAATGGTCGGCCGAATTACGTCAACACTGATTAACTGCTTGTATTTCGGTCGATCGATCCGTAGAATATGCGACCTTCGACCCACATCCATGTTCCTTGCCTCTATGCGAGTCTGGTCGAGCTCACCCGAGGCTAATTAACCGTAAGGAGCTACCATGCGTCATTACGAAATCGTGTTTATGGTTCACCCTGATCAGAGTGAACAAGTCCCAGGTATGATTGAACGTTACACTGGTGCTATCAAAGAAGCTGGCGGTTCTATCCACCGTCTGGAAGACTGGGGCCGCCGTCAACTGGCTTACCCAATCGAAAAACTGCACAAAGCACACTATGTTCTGTTGAACGTAGAAGCGCCACAAGCAGTGATCGATGAACTGGAAACTAACTTCCGCTACAACGATGCTGTACTGCGTAACCTGATCATGCGCACAAACGGTGCTGTCACTGAGCCATCACCAATGGCAAAAGTACGTGAAGAACGTCGTGACCGTGCTCCGCGTGACTCTGAAGAGCAGGTAGCAAACGACGAGTAATCTGATGGACAACTGTCTGGTCATTACTGGCGTCATATGCCGTCAGCCCGACCGGAACGAGAGTCCTGCCGGTATTCCGCATCTGTACTTAGTGCTTGAGCACAAGTCGATGCAACTGGAAGCCGGCTACAACAGAGCCAGTTACCTGCGCATTCATGTGGTAGTGACAGGCGAGTTGAGCAGACAAAGTCACAATTTGATGCAGGGTAGTGTGGTCCGAGTGCAAGGCTTTTTAAACCGGCACCAGACCCGGAGCGGTCAAGCAAAGCTTGTGCTCCATGCCCAACAGATTGAAATTTTAAGTTAGGAGAAAGTTCATGGCCCGTTATTTCCGTCGCCGTAAATTCTGCCGTTTCTCTGCCGAAGGCGTGCAAGAGATCGACTACAAAGATACCGCTACTTTAAAAAATTATGTCACTGAAAGTGGCAAAATTGTTCCTAGCCGTATCACTGGTACCAGCGCTAAGTATCAGCGCCAATTAGCTCGTGCTATCAAACGCGCCCGCTACCTGGCTCTGCTGCCATACAGCGATTCACACGCATAAGCCTGGTTCAACGATACAGAGAGGATTAATCAATGGATATTATTCTGTTGGATAAAGTTGCTAACCTGGGTGGTTTAGGCGACAAAGTGGTTGTTAAATCTGGTTATGCCCGTAACTTCTTATTCCCACAAGGAAAAGCAGTTCCAGCGACCAAAGCTAACATCGAAAAATTTGAAGCACGCCGTGCTGAGTTAGAAGCCAAACTGGTTGCTAACCTGGTAGCTGCGCAAGAACGTGCTGCTAAAGTTGCTGAGCTGGGCGAAGTTACTATCGCTGCTAAAGCTGGTGACGAAGGCAAACTGTTCGGTTCTATCGGCACTCGTGATATCGCTGATGCGATCACTGAAGCCGGTGTAGCTGTGACTAAAGCCGAAGTTAAACTGCCAAACGGTACTCTGCGTGACGTTGGTTCTTTTGACATCGACCTGCAGCTGCATGCTGAAGTCACTGCAACCGTTAAACTGGTTGTTGTTGCTGAGGCGTAAGCCTTTGACTGACACGGTAACGCTGTTATCGTGTCAGTATCTCCCCGCTGTATTTCTCTTTTCTATTTCTTCTGCAAATGCACTACCTTGTCTGTTTTCGCGACAGACGGTTGCTGACTGCTAAATTTTCCGCTGCTCAGAGCCATGAAAAATGCTAGGCTAGGCTTCTTATTTTCAGTGTCTGGTTGCTGCCACAGCATCGTGGAAGCCAATGCCTGATCTCTCTGGTTTTCTGCTCAGTTCAAGCTATTGGGTGTTATGGCAAACATAAAAGATAAACAAGTCGCAGCAGTAAAAATGCCGCCGCATTCTATTGAAGCCGAACAATCAGTGCTCGGCGGTCTGATGCTTGATAATGATGCCTGGGACAAAGTGTCCGAAAAGGTAGTAGAGCAGGATTTTTATCTGCGCTCGCACAAGCATATCTTCAAAGCAATGACCGCAATTGCTGAGCTGAACCAGCCGATAGACCTCATCACCGTATCGGAATGGCTGGAGCGCAATCAACAGCTCGACGATATCGGTGGTTTTGCTTATATCGGTGAAATTGCGAAAAACACACCAAGTGCCGCTAACATCCTGGCTTATGCCGATATTGTGCGCGAAAGAGCAGTAGTGCGCGATATGATCTCGGTCGCGCATGACATCGCTGACGCCGGTTATGATCCACAAGGCCGTAGCAGCGCAGAGTTGCTGGATTTTGCCGAAACCAAAGTTTTTAAAATTGCCGAACAGCGTGCTGACGCCAATGAAGGGCCAGAACCGATCAACAGTATTCTGGCGAAAACTATCGATAAGATTGATGCGCTATTTCGTAACCCCAGTGCGGGCGGGTTGACGGGAGTATCGACTGGCTATATGGACCTCGACAAAATGACCAACGGCATGCAACCGTCGGATTTGATTATTGTTGCCGCGCGTCCTTCGATGGGTAAAACGACATTTGCAATGAATCTCTGCGAACATGCAGCGATAAGTAGTGATAAGCCGGTATTGATTTTCAGTTTAGAGATGCCTTCTGAACAAATTATGATGCGGATGCTGGCCTCTCTGGGCCGTATCGACCAGACCAAAGTACGGACCGGTCAGCTCGATGATGAAGACTGGGCACGTTTGTCCTCTGCCATTGAGCTGCTGAACAGTAAAGGCAAAATGTATATCGACGATGCCTCAGGCCTGACACCGACGGAAGTTCGGTCGCGGGCGCGCCGGGTTGCGCGGGAGCATGGTGGGCTCTCCATGATCATGGTTGACTACCTGCAGCTGATGACGGTGCCAGGGTTGTCAGACAATCGTACGTTAGAGATCGCTGAGATCTCACGCTCTTTGAAAGCTCTGGCGAAAGAACTGAAAGTTCCGGTGGTTGCGCTGTCGCAGCTAAACCGCTCGCTGGAACAACGGGCGGACAAAAGACCGGTTAACTCGGATCTGCGTGAATCCGGCTCGATCGAGCAGGACGCTGACCTCATTATGTTTATCTATCGGGATGAGGTATATCACGACGACAGTCCAGATAAAGGCACCGCAGAAGTCATTATCGGTAAACAACGGAACGGTCCAATTGGACGTATTCGTCTTACGTTTCATGGCCGATATTCCCGCTTTGACAACTATGCCGGTACAGCGCGTTTTGAGGACGAGTACTGATGAGTCGCAGACCTCTGGCGCAAATCAATACCAGCGCCTTATTACACAACGTAGAACGCATTCGTGTTATGGCGCCGCACAGCAAGATCCTTGCAGTGCTTAAAGCCAACGCCTATGGCCATGGTCTGCTGGCAGTTGCCGCGCAGTTAAAGCACGTTCACGCCTTTGGGGTGGCGCGGATTGACGAAGCATTAACATTGCGTGCCGGCGGCATTGTGAAGCCAATAGTGTTACTGGAAGGCTTTTTCCACGCGGATGAGTTATCGCAGATAGTCGCATCAAATCTGCAAGTGGTGGTACATCATCCTGCCCAGGTCGAAGCGCTACTCAAGGCTGAACTGGAATCTCCGATCCACGTCTGGCTGAAGATAGACAGTGGCATGCACCGGCTTGGCATCGAGCCTGCCGATTTTAATGAGATTTATCAAAAGCTCAGCCAAAGTAAAAATATCCTGCAGCCGATGCGGCTGATGACCCATTTTGCCTGTGCTGACGAGAAAGACAATCCGGCAACCTCCCGCCAGCTTGCGCTGTTCTCGGCAAACGATTGGCGATGCCGAAGGCGAACTCAGTATCGCCAACTCAGCGGGTGTGGTGGCCTGGCCACAAAGCCATGGTGATTGGGTCCGACCGGGCCTTGCTTTGTACGGCGTGTCGCCGATGGCAGCTGGCCGTTCGGCTACTCATGGATTCAAACCTGTGATGACTTTTAGTAGTTCTGTGATTGCGGTTCGGCAGGTGCACAAGGGCGACGCAGTGGGCTATGGAGCCAGCTGGGTTGCAGCAAAAGATACACGTCTGGCCGTAGTTGCCATCGGCTATGGTGATGGTTATCCACGCAATGCGCCTTGTGGCACGCCAGTGTTAATTAACGGCAAACGTTATCCAATTGTCGGTCGGGTTTCGATGGATATGGCCACTGTGGATATAGGTGATGCTGATATTGCACATGGGGCGCAAGTGATTTTGTGGGGAGAGGAACTGCCGGTCGAAGAAATTGCTGAGCTGGTTCAGACTATTCCATATGAGCTGTTGTGCAATATTACCAGCAGGGTGCAGTTCAGATATGTCGGTGACTGAATTTTTGTTTCAGCTGCTAAAAAAGCCGGTTTAATAACCGGCTTTTTAGTCTATATAATCAGGCGCTTAAAATTTAACCGCCGCCTTGATTATCGAAACTGACTTCGATATGCACTTTGCCGAATTCGGAGTCAAATGGCATTAGAATTTTCGGGCCGTCGCACTTGTGGGTGATGGTGTGGCCTTTCCCAGACACAACAACAGGTGTTGCCATACTGAATTCATAGCCTTTTTCGCCCAGAATTCGTTTTGCTCCACCTGTGACCATATTGGTGATTTCACCCACCATGTCGGTCACTTCTTCATTGATGGTTTTTGGCTTTTCACCCAACATCCGGTTCATAATTTCCAGTGCCAGTGATTCTTCAAAACTCACTGAAAATGACCCTTTTGTCTGGGGGCCAATCATGCCGATTAAGCCCGATACATCGCCACGCGCGACTTCATCTTTTTTGATTCGGGGCTGACCAGGCACAATTGTAGTATTGGCCATGGTGCTCAGCACATTCACTAACGACGATAAGAATGGATTCACATACTCGACATTCATTGAAAAGACCCGCTGCTTTGGTTCGTCACCTGGCTTTTTACCCTGACGTTAAGGTTAGGCAGATTTTATAGAATAAACAAGACTAGCTCTTTGTTTTTGAGATAGTTTCGTAGTGAAATCCATTAAAAATCTGTTGAAATAAATCCGTTTGCTCTGCCGAGTCAGATAGCGCAGACAAAAACCACTAGTTCTGACAGTTTTTGCACAAGCCTCTGGCTTCGATGGTCTGCTGCTGAATGCTGAATCCTTTTGCGTCAGCTAAGCTACTGAATTCTTTAAAAAGTACATTTGAATGCAATTCCTCTACGTGTCCGCACTGCTGACAGATCAATAATTGCGCAGGATGATGATGATCAAAATGGTGACACAGCATAAATGCATTGCTGGACTCAATTTTGTGGATAAAACCTTGCTCCGTCAAAAACTCCAGCGCCCGGTAAATCGTAGCAGGTTTTGCGGCTGGTTCTGTTTGCTTCAGTTGCTCAAGCAATTCGTACGCACCAACACCACTATGAGTTCCAGCCAGTAAACGGAACACCTTTTCCCGGATCGAAGTAAATCTGGCACCATTTTGGTCACAAATGCGTTGTGCACGCAGCACTAAGCTCTCTACTGACATGTCTGTCCGTACCTGCTTCATTATTTTTTACGAGTGTAACACAGATTAAAATCGGATAAATCGGCGTGCCCATCACAAAACTCTTTGATTCAGGTTAAAATGCCGGCCCTTGCTGGAGGTCATCTTGAATCATAAATTTTCTGTCGCGCCAATGCTGGATTGGACTGATAAACATTGTCGTTATTTCCACCGTAAATTAAGCCACCATGCGGTGCTTTATACCGAAATGGTCACGACCGGCGCTATTTTATTTGGACAGGGCGACTATCTGTCGTTTAACGAAGAAGAGCACCCGGTTGTTGTGCAGCTTGGTGGTTCAGATCCGGAGGCGATGGCAAAGTCTGCGCTGTTATGTCAGCAGCGTGGCTATGATGCAATTAATATCAATGTGGGCTGTCCGTCCGACCGGGTACAAAATGGCATGTTTGGCGCGTGTCTGATGGCCCAGCCTGAGCAAGTCGCTGCTTGTGTCAGTGCAATGCGCGCTGTTGTGGATATCCCTGTAACAGTGAAAACCCGTATTGGTATTGATGATTCCGACGACATGCAGTTCTTGACTGATTTTGTTGGCATTGTTAGTGAATCCGGCTGCTCGCAGTTTATCATTCATGCGCGCAAAGCCTGGCTACAGGGCCTGAGTCCAAAAGAAAACCGCGAAGTGCCACCACTGAATTATCCGCGGGTGTATCAACTGAAACAGCAGTTTCCAGATCTGGATATCGCGGTTAATGGCGGGGTAAAAACTGTTGAAGAATGCCTGGCCCATCTGCAGTATCTGGATGGGGTCATGGTTGGGCGAGAGGCCTACACCAATCCGCTGTTACTGGCACAGATTGATCATGCCCTCTATGGTGACCCACGAGCGGTACCAACTCCACATCAACTGGTGCGCGAGATGTTGCCCTATATCGAGCTCCAGATGCAGCAAGGCGCGCGTTTCTGGCATATTGCGCGGCATATGCTGGGGATATTTCAGGGTGTGCCGGGAGCCCGGCTGTGGCGCCGTCATTTGAGTGAAACAGGTCACTTGCCGACGAGCGGGCCTGAGGTGATGCTTGCAGCATTAGCGAAAGTTCCAGAGTGATACTAAAAAGTGGTTAAATTAACCACTTTTTATTTTTTGATATTTATTCCCGTTTTGCCGTTTAAATGCTTTTTATGAAAAAGTCCATAAATAACAATGAGATAAATTAGTTTTCAGAGTTGGCACAAGGATTGTAATTGATTGGTTGTAGTCAGTTAAATTAACCAACGAGGAAACTATCATGAAATCAATTACTTCAATCGTTTTTGCCGCCACTATCCTGTTTAGCCACAGCATTGCTCATGCAGATCCGGTTAGTGAACTGACAGCAATCGCTACAACACAAATTGCTGAGCAAGCAGCTGAAATGAAAAACAATATCGCTGAGCAATTAAAACAATCTCTGGCAGAAAGCCTGGCTGAAGCTGTTACTGATGAAACAGATACCGTGCAAGTGGAAGTGGTTGCAGGCCTGGACAGTAACACTGTCGCTGTTGTGGAGTAAGGTTGTGATTCTCGCGCTGTCTCCGCAGCTGTTTGGGATGTTTTTGCTCCCTGTGTTCAGCATATTCATTACGGCAAAGCTTTGGTTATGGTTATTGCCGCCCTCTGACATCCCTCCCGTAACCCGGTCTTAGCAGTACCGGGTTTTTTTTGCCCTGCTGTAGCTTGTTAGTCAAAATAATCACTTTTTAGCATTTACAGCCTATTTTTAGCACCTTCTCTGCCGATGTTATCTGAAGTAGCCCGCGAATTACTTATCTATATGATTTTTATAATGAAAATATTTGGCACGCCAATTGATTGTCCTTTTGTGAATCTTAACAATCAGGAGAATGCGATGAGAACTCGCCATGAAAATCGCTGGTATTGTAATAAAGCCGATCGCAAGATTGCAGGGGTTTGCAGTGGATTGGCCCGGGCTTATGGCCATAATACAACGTTGATTCGCTGCATCGCCGTGTTGGCATTTTTAACCTTGCCAAGCGTGATGTTTGTAGCATATCTGGCGGCAGCATTAATTTTGCCAAGTCGTTATGTTGTCTGACAAATTGCTGGCTCCTGTGTAAGATGTTTCGATAACACCCACGGGAGCCTCTGATGCGTCAATTCATAATGTTTGTTCTAAGTTGTTGTACCCTGAACGTTCTGGCTGCTCAGACTGAGATCAGCAATGCAACGGTACGCCAGCCGCTGCCGGGTAAAACTTTAAGCGCCGGATATTTTTCAATCAGGAATACCGGTACCGATCCCATTGCGTTGCTTGCTGTGACCAGCCCCCAGTTTGATTCGGTTGAACTCCATGCTCACCAGATGATGGACGGGATGATGCAAATGGTCGAAGTCGATAAAATTGCCGTAGCGCCTGGCCAAAGTGTGCACTTACAGCCTGGCGGTTTGCATTTGATGCTCTTTGGCCCGACCCGGCAGCTTCAGCTTGGTCAGCAAGTCCCACTACAATTACGCTGGTCGGATGGAACTGAGCAGTCTGTCAGTGCAAACGTGACGCGGATCCCCAAACAGTAGGAACCAAATATGCACAAGCTGATGATTGCTATGGCATTGTTTTTCACAACAGTGCTGGTTGGCTGGGGAATGACGCTCTATTACAGCGACGAGCCAGCCCTATTTGATGTTGTTGCTGTAGCGCAAACAGCGGCCGCGGGAGAAAAACCTGTGGTTGGCTTTACCACGACAAATACCCTAATCCACATTACTGAAACCTTACTTTATAAGCCTGGTGGTTACATCAGCAATGACATATTGCCGCCGTTTGTTCTGATGGATGATATGCCCGCCTGGGAGCTGGGTGCATTAGAAATGATCCGTGACATGGCACTAGCCATGCGGGCGGACCTGAGCCGGTCCCAGTCGCAATCAGTTGAAAACAGTCTGCTCAAACAGATCCAGCCAAAATTTAATATTGAACATCGAAGTTGGGCGATCCCGTCGCCCGAAGAGGAATACACCGCTGCCGTCAAACTGCTGCGACAGTATCGTCAGGGGTTAATGGCTAAAGAAAATCAAGAACATCAATTTTTTGCCAGAGCAGATAATTTAAGAGACTGGCTGAAACAAGCAGAAAAACGCCTCGGCAGTTATAGCCAGCGTCTGAGCGCCAGCGTAGGTCAGGACCGGCTTAATATTGATTTGGCTGGTGATGTCGCCGCACGACAATCCACATTAACGCCGGACGAGATGATGATCAAAACGTCGTGGTGGCGGATCGACAATGAGTTTTATGAAGCCCGTGGGGCCAGCTGGGCGCTGTTGCATCTGCTAAAAGCGATTGAAGTCGATTTTGCCGACGTATTGCAGCGGAAGAATGCGACCGTCAGTCTGCAACAAATCATTCGCGAGCTGGAGTCCACCCAGCAAACTATCTGGACACCGATGGTGTTAAATGGCAGTGGATTCGGCATGTTGGCTAACCACAGCCTGGTCATGGCAAACTATATCTCCAGAGCCAATGCGGCGCTGATTGATTTGAATGAATTATTGGCACAAGGATAAATAATGCGGGTTGTCAGCGGAATGATTGTGGGGTTAGTGATTACAACGGGTAGTGTTCAGGCTGATATGCTAGGTGCCAGAGTCGGTGTGGATTATTGGCAGGTGCAGCCTGAGGTCTCTGCCGGTGATCCTGGTAAAGCAGGCCAGTTGGTATTGAATGATGCGAACGAACTGGCTTGGTATGGCCGATTTGAACATCCGCTGCCATTGCTGCCTAATATTGCAGTACGTTACCAGCGTTCCGAAGTAAGTGCGAATGCGGCGCTCGTAAATCCGATAGTGCTTGAACAAAAAACGTTTGCCACTGGCATAGTTGCTACGCAGTATAATTCGTTGAAAAATACCGATATAACAGGGTATTACGAAGTTTTGGATAACCCTGTCTTCAGCATGGATTTAGGTCTGACTGCACGATTATTACAATCTGATGTCCGATTGACGGCACCTTCAACAGCGGCAGCACGTGATCTTTCAGTGGTATTACCTATGTTATTTGTCGATGCTGAGATTGGTTTGTGGGGCACCGGTACCCATTGGTTTTTCAGTGGCAATTACAGTCAATACCAAAGCGATCTAAATTATGACTGGCGCAGTGGCATCGCCTGGCGTTTTATCGATATTGCGATGTTTCAGGCTCATCTGCGCGCAGGCTGGCAGCGCGCCCAGACCAATGTCAGCAATCGCGATCAATTAGATTTTACTGTGGCCAATGACGGTAGTTTTATCGGGATTGATATCGATTTTTGATTTTGTTAAAAATATGTACAAAAAATACATGAAACTAACGCCGCAGACGGTTGCTGCGAGAAAACCAACACCGCTATACTGACGTTTTCTTGTGCTCACCTCCCGTCGCTGTTTTGTGGACGCCCGGTGATTCGGAACCGCATTATGCTCAAGCCAAAACTGCTTATTGCTCTGGTCATAGCCTTGCTGATGGCCGCGTTGTCGGCCTGTTGGCTGCAATATCAACTGCATGCAAAAAATCAGCAATTGCAATTGGGCCGCGTGGCAGAACATCTCAGTAATCATCTGATTGCTGAGCCGGATTTTGCGGCAGAGTTGATGACTTTTGCCAGAACAAATTCCCCAGTGGCACTGCTGAGTCTGGAGTTGCTTGATGCCAATGGCAAACAACTGGTTTTAGTCGGCGATAGCGTTAAGACTGCTTCACGCCTGGCCGGAAATTCTAAGCAACAAAGCCCAACCGTCTGGCATCAGTCACTAAGCGAAGGCAGACTTTTAGTGATCCGCGCGGCGGACGTGCCGGTGTCTTTTATCTGGGTCTATGGCTTACTCGCTGTAGCTTTTACACTTTGGTTGGGCAGCAAGTTCCTGCAGCGTCGGCACCAGCAGTTTTTCGAGCAGATCTGGCAGAATATTCCCGAGTCATACCGGAAGCAGGATCCGGCTGAGACGGAAATCAATCAGCTTAGTCTAGCTATCCGACAACTGGTAACACACCACGATGAAGCATCTCATCAGGCAGCACTGAATCTACAGATTATGCAGAGTCAGCAAAAATTGCATGTAGATCAACAAGCTGAGATCCGACAACAATTGACGCAGTCAGAGCGCAGAGCTTTACAACTAAGCCGGGCATTGCAGTGTTGGCAGAGTCTCGCCAGTCAGGCCCCTCAATTGCACCATGCAGAACTTGCGCATTGGTTGGCGATGTTAAACCGCAAACCACAACAACCGGCAGAGCCGAATCTGGCATTGCAAGGGATCCCACAATGGTTTGCACAAGCGGTCCGTGCAATCCAGCCGATGTGGCCTGCAGAGATTTTGTTGTTACCTGATGAAGATCCGGACGCGAGTCGTTATCAGGCCGAGATGGATGGTCAGCATATGCAGCAACTGTTGCATTCATTGCTGCTCGCGGTAAAGCCACTGATTGATGGCAAAGAACTGTTAATTAGCTACCGGCTGGATTCGGGGGCGCGCGATAAACTGCAATTAAAAATCCAGTACACCGGTAAGAGTCTGAGTGCCCGTAATCGTCAGGTATTGGCACAGGGTGGTCTGGCTGACCCACATTGGGAAGATATTCCATTTGAGATCTGTCGCGGGTTGTTGCAACTGCTGTCCGCCGAGCTGCAAATTCAGGAGCTTGCTGATTTAGGGACTCGTCTGGATCTCAGTATTCGGGTCAGTGGGCAACAGCCATTATTAAGTCGAAGGTTTCAGAATTTAGTCATTTACGATCCAAGACCATGTCGATTGGCGTTGTGGCGGCATAGTTTACTTGGTGTCAGTGAGCAGGTAGTTGCAACTAACAGTTTGGCGGAGCTCAAAGCTGCATTGCAAAGTCGTCTGGTCGATACTGTGGTGGTGCATTGGAATAGTGAAGTGATGACTGAGAGCGAAATGGCTGAGCTGCAACACATCAGCAGCCGTTATCAGCTCATTCTGTTTGCTCCCGAAAGTTTGCAGCAGCGTTTTGGCACTCAGCCGTCTGTCAATCAGTTTATATCACCGTTACTATTAGCGGATCTGCAGGACCTGCCGCAACCCGGTAGCCAATTTTCCAGCCAGCAACTGCTGATCGTCGATGACAATCCGACCAATCTGAGTTTTGTTCGCGCGATGTTATCCGGGCAGGGCATCAGTATTGATTTTGCCACCACCGGTCATGAGGCGTTAAAGCTGGCCAGTCATAGCCGCTACCAGTTGATCCTGATGGATATTCAATTACCGGATCTCAGCGGCATTGAAGTCACAAAACGGATCCGCCAGTTACGTCACCACCAGCAGACTGTGATCTTGGCATTTACCGGCCATGCGTTGCCGGAAGAGGCGGTCAGTTTTCGCCTCGCCGGGATGGACGACGTGATGACGAAACCATTGGACGCCCGCAAGATAGCCCATATTATGTCGCGGATCAGGCCGTTGGCTGAAACTCAATAACACTGCTGAACAGGGTCTGCAACGCCTGCAGGAACAAAGGTTGCACTGGACTGTTCAGCAAACTCATCAGTTCTGCACCATTGTTGGTGAACTTATAATATTGCAACACGATGCCATTGGCTTTCAGCCGACCTTGCAGAGGTTTTTGCGGGAATATCCATTGCAGTGTCTGCCCTTTGTTCATCACGCCACTTTCAATTTCTGCCGGATGCAACAGACCCAAATCGGTCAGGCTGAGGATTTGTGGGTAGGTTAAACCGAATTGACTCAAATTCAACACGCCACGATGCCGGCCGCGGATCCATTGCCAAAAAGAGCCTTGCTGTAAATAACTGAAATAAATGTGCGAGGGCTCCTGGGCTGAAATGCGGCAACTCAGACTACTGGCAAGCTGCAAAGCCTGTGCATCCTTGTGATGCATTTGTCGCAATATATTCAGTGTTTTATATGAAAAACTGCCCGGCATACTGATTTCAGCGGCGAGGATCCGCGCCCAGAGTTTTTGCATCGACAAGGCAGAGATGTTTTGTACCTGTTCACAAAAATGATAAAACCAATCTGGGTCTAACTCCTGGCTGACTGCCTGATCGGTACAATATTCCTGGGCCAGTACCATCACTTTTTCCAGATTGTACTGCTGGCGCTCAACAGTCATTTGACGGCGTCGTTCGGCGCGGGTACTTAAAGTGTCTTCAGGGACATCGAGATCTGCGCCGATACCTGCACGTGAGGATAGCTGTTGATGTACGGCACTGGCCTGACGGACTTGTTGAATAGAGATGGTATTGTCTTGGAGATCCTGACGGGGACGGGATGTCAGTTCCTGACCGAGCTGGCGTTTTGCCAGTTGTCGTAAGCGTTGTTGGCCTGACATGGGTTGAATTTTGCTCATCAGAGACTATTCCTGCTGCGACTGCTGAAATGATTGTATCGGCCTGTCACGAGCCGTCGCCAGAGATCCGGCGAAAAACTTTTGAATTTATGCTTCTAAGGGCATTTTTGCTGTCGCCGCAACCGTTGCAAAACGCAAAATTGATTGCAATTTTTACTTAAGGGTATAGTGTAATAAGGCACAAAATCAGTCGTTGATGTTGACTCACAGGTAGTATGAACGGATACGTTCAGGCACAACAACATGGAAGAGCACGCAGTGTTGCCCGGTGAGACTCTAAGGATAAGGTCGTTGAATGGTGTCAAAAGTAACAGATGATGATTTTCTGTTCCTCGCAGAAGACGATAGCGTGTATACACCCGCGCCGCAGGTGACGGGGGAATGGCACTTACTGATCGTTGACGATGATGAAGAGATCCATACTGTCACAAGACTGGCGTTGAGTGACTTATTAGTACAGGGTCGCAAGCTGGTATTTCATCATGCCTACTCTGGCCGTGCTGCTATCGAATTCCTGAAGAAAAACCCCCATATTGCAGTCATTTTACTCGACGTGGTAATGGAATCGGACGATGCTGGTTTGCTCGTTGTCCAGCAGATCCGTGAACAGCTCGGTATGGATGAAGTCCGCATTGTATTGCGAACTGGACAACCGGGTTATGCGCCCGAAGAAAGTGTTATCAAAGAATACGACATCAACGATTACAAAACCAAAACAGAATTGACCCGCAGCAAGCTGGTCACATCCATTATCTCGTCCATTCGTTCTTACCAGCAGATCCGCACTATTAATCAGAATCGGCTGGGACTGCAGAAAATCATCAATGCCGGCGCTAATTTGCTGGAACAGCATTCACTACACGAATTTTCCGAAGGTGTAGTGACGCAAATTTCATCGCTGATCGGCCTGCATGCCGAAGGTGTGTTGTGCGCGCAGATTGAAGACGACGGTTCGGCCAGTGAAAACGTCTATGTATTGGGCGCTGCAGGGCATTATGCCCCCTATATCAAGTGTAAGCTGGAACGGCTTGGTAACGAGCGGATTATTCAGCAGATATTGCATTGTCTGGCCGAAAAACGGCATATTTTTACTGCCTTTGATACCGTGTTGTATCTCGGTAACGCTGAACACAGCGCTGCGGTGTATATCGAAACGAACCGGCCGATAGAAGATTTTGATCGTCAGCTGATTGAAGTGTTTTTAAGTAACATTTCAATCGGTTATGAAAACGTCACTCTGTTTCAGCAGTTAAAACATGCAGCCTATATAGATCCGCTGACTAAAACGCCGAACCGAAACGAATATACGCAATTGCTGCAGGAAACCCGTCGTCTGGCGCCGGAAAATACCGTTGCAGTGCTAATTGATATCGATCATTTTTCGGACGTCAACGATGGCTTAGGCCAGGAAGTTGGCAACGAATTACTGGTGTCAGTAACCCGGCGTCTGGTTGGTACTTTTGGTGAAGTTGCGCAAATAGCCAGGATTGGTGCAGATGTTTTTGGTCTGATAGGACCGGAAGCTGATTTGACGCCACTGCGGCTCAACGCAGTGTTTGCAGAACCATTTCTCGCATCGGAGCATAGTCTGCAAATTAATGCGACCTTTGGTTTTTGCCGCCTGACTGATAGCGTCCGGCAGGGGCTTGGCATACTGAAACAGGTCTATATCGCTCTAAACCGGGCGAAAAAGAGCCTGGCGCAGAATTATGAGTATTACCATGCTGAACTTGAAGATCAGATGGCCGAAAGGCTGGCCCTTTTGCGCCGGCTGCGACAGGACTTTAGTCAGGATAAGTTGGCGCTCTGGTATCAGCCGCAGATTTCGCTTAGTGACAATAAAGTTATTGGTATGGAGGCCTTGTTACGCTGGCCGGATGGGCAGGGCGGTTATATTTCCCCCGCGGTGTTTATCCCATTGGCTGAGTACTCGGGGTTGATTGTTGAGATCGGCGATTGGGTGATCCGCCAGGCTTGTCAGCAAATTCGTTATCTGGCAGAACAAGGATTGGAACCTTTGCGGATCGCTGTCAATGTATCGATGCCACAATTCAGAAGCCCGCATTTTGTAAAATCGGTTATCGAAGCAGTTCATGCATCGCAAATTGATGCACAGTTGCTTGAACTTGAAATTACTGAGTCTGTAGTGATGGATGAACCTAAAATAGTGATAGAAGCGCTGAATCAGCTGAAAACCTATGGCATCAAGGTCGCTATTGATGATTTTGGCATTGGGTTTTCCAGCTTGAGTTATTTGCAGCAGTTGCCACTGGATCGGATCAAAGTAGATCGCGCATTTGTGCGCGATTGTGCCAAGCCAAACGGCTCTGTGATTGCAGAGACTATTGTCAGCCTCGGTAAGCGCTTAGGTTTGTCGACAATCGCTGAAGGTATTGAAACTCCGGAGCAAGCTGCTGCAGTAAAAGCAATGGGCTGTGATGAAGTACAGGGCTTTATGTATGCGAAGCCGATGCCGACACCTGACTTGTTAGCGTTCATCCGCAACTGGCAGCCCTAAATACAGCTGTAGTAATAAAAAATGCCGCATGAAGCGGCATTTTTTATTACTACAGCGGCATCAGCCGCTGCATTTTTCCGCATCACACGCGGAACAAGCGGGCAATATTTTCCAGATTTTGCGCCAGATTCGCCAGTTCGCGGCTGGCTTTGGCAATATGGCCAGCGCTTTGTGATGTGTGTTCAGTGTGTTTCACAATATCCACCACATGACCCACAATAGTGCCTGCCATCACTTGCTGCTCTTCAGTTGCTGAGGCAATGTGCTGGTTCATCTCGCGAATGCGCCGGATACTGGTGGTGATGGCTTGTAGTGAGTCACCCGCCTGGTTGGCTGACGTCACACTCTGATCAGCCTGTACTGTACTTTGCTGCATCTTCTGCACAGCTGAACGCGCGGCAGATTGCAGTTGTTCAATAGTTTTCTGAATTTCTTCGGTGGACTTTTGCGTTCTGGAGGCCAGCGTACGCACTTCGTCCGCAACGACCGCAAAACCACGGCCTTGTTCGCCAGCGCGTGCTGCTTCTATCGCTGCATTCAGCGCCAGTAAGTTCGTCTGCTCTGCGATGCCTTTAATCACATCCAGCACAGCACCAACCTGGTTTGCGTCTGTTTCCAGTTTTAAAATGACTTCTGATGCTTCCTGTACGTTAGTCGCCAGTTGACGGATATTGTTGACTGTGACGCCAACGGTTTGCTGACCGCGATCCGCCGCTGTATTGGAATCGTTGGCGGCGCTGGATGCTTCATTAGCGCTACTGGCTTCTGCAATCACACTATTACTCATGTCATCGACGGCAATTTTGGCTTGATCAGCTGCTTTCCGCTGCACGGCAATTGTTCTGTTCGTGTCATCGGTAAGCTGATGCAGGTCTTTGGCCAATGATGATAAAGGTAAGGCCGTATTAACGATTTCTTTGACCACGCCCTGCAATTTTTCCATAAAGGAATTGAACCAGTATGCCAGGTCACCCAGCTCATCTTTAGATTTGGTTTCGATACGTACGGTCAAATCACCGTCTTCTTTGGCGAGGTCACGCAACGAGCGGATGATATGCCCAAGGCTGCTGTCGATGCCGCGGACCACAGGCAATGCGGTACCAAATAATGCCAGAACGGTGATCACCATCATGATCACACCGACGGTGATCATCTGCGAAGCCTGGCCATTGGCATCATCAATCGAATTTTTGAACTGGTTCAGTTGTACATCGCGGAAAGATGTCAGTTTTTTCACCGTGTTTTCGTAATCCGCATTCATTTTTTGCGAGCGTTCACCAATCGATGCCATGTCCGCAGTGTTGCTGACCATTTCTTGTGACACTTTAAATGCGACAGCGTAATAAGCATCAAATGACTGCAGGATCTGGCTAACTTCGCGGCTCACACCTGATTCCAGCTGGCCGACGGTGGTTAATTGCTTTTTCATTTGCTCGGCGAGTTTATTGGCGCCATTCAGGGCTTCTTCATCACCCGTCGTCACAGCACTGGCGAGCGACTCCTTCAGGCGTTCCAATGACACCAGAGCACTTTCAGAGGCTTGCAACACCGGGAATTGTATATCCCTGGTGTTTTCCAACGTTTTTACGTTGCTGAGTGCGGTTTTAGTCGAAAGCCCCAAAAACACCACAAACATCAGGGTGCCTATGAGGGGAATTAAATAGATCTTTTTCGCAATCGAAAGGCGTTGCAAAAATTCCATAGATGAATACCCCGTTGGATCAGCGCGATGGCCGGTTTTATTTTGAATGTCTTTGATTTGAAATCAATTGCCAGTATAGACAGCAAATTCCGTTGCCGCTGCAATCTCAACGCATTAGAACAGAATTTCTGAATGTAAAGAAAGGGATAGTGTAGAAAATTCGTGATTTGGTGATATTAATGAAACAGGCCCGACGTGCGGGCCTGTTTTAGCAAAACAAACCAGCTTATTTGTTTTGTGCGCGTTCGAATGAAGTTTGGATCTCTGCTTTCGCTTCGGCTTTATCGCCCCAGCCAATAACTTTCACCCATTTACCTGGTTCCAGCTCTTTATAACGTTCGAAGAAGTGCTGGATTTGGTTTTTCAGCAGTTCAGGCACGTCATTGATGTCCTGGATATGGTCATAAATTTTGGTCAGTTTGCTGATAGGTACGGCCAGTACTTTGGCATCTTCACCGGCTTCATCGGCCATTTTCAGCACCGCAACAGGCCGGCATTTAATCACTGCGCCTGGTACCAGTGGATACGGCGTTGGCACCAGTACGTCAACCGGATCACCATCCAGTGACAGCGTGTGGTTCACAAAACCATAGTTGCACGGATAGAACATTGGTGTTGACATAAAACGGTCAACCCATACAGTGCCGCTGTCTTTGTCCACTTCATATTTGATTGGGTCGGCATTGGCCGGAATTTCGATGATGACGTTGATTTCATCTGGCAGATTTTTTCCTGCCGGAACCAGACTTAAGCTCATGATGCTTCCTTATGCATTAAAAAATGTGTCGCCTATTATAACGGCGGCGTCAAAAATGGCTATGTTTGTGCATCCTGACTTTGGTCGGACGCTGGTTTTACTCAGGCCTGATGATATTTCAGACAACTGTCGACTTCATGTTTCGACCCCAGGATCACTGCAACGCGCTGGTGAATATCCACCGGTTGGATTTCCATGATGCGTTGATAGCCGGTAGAACTAGCGCCACCGGCCTGTTCCACCAGAAAACTCATCGGGTTGGCTTCATACATCAGACGTAATTTATCTGGCTTGTTTGGATCTTTGTTATCGGTTGGATACATAAAGATGCCACCGCGACACAGGATGCGGTGGACATCGCCAACCATGGCAGCTATCCAGCGCATATTAAAGTTCTTGCCGCGCGGCCCGGCTTTGCCCAGCAATAAATCGTCCACATAACCCTGCATCCCAGCTTGCCAGTAGCGCTGATTCGACATGTTAATTGCGAATTCAGCGGTCACAGATGGAATGGCCATTTCTTCCTGAGTTAACAGGAATCCGCCATAGGTTTTATCCAGCGTGTAGAGACGGGTGCCCTGGCCAGTCGTCAGCGCCAGCATCGTCGACGGGCCGTATAACACATAGCCGGCAGCCAATTGCGCGGTGCCTGGCTGTAAAAACTGCGCTGGATCCGCCGCGTCGAACTCGGCTTGTGCCGGTAGAATGGAAAAAATGGTGCCAATCAGGCTGTTGATATCGGTATTCGACGAGCCATCCAGTGGGTCAAACGTGACCAGATAACGGCCTTGCGGGTTGCCGGCCACCGTGTTGTCTTCTTCTTCACTGGAGATGGCTTTGACTACACCGGTTTCCAGGATCATGTCTTTGAGCAATTCGTTGGCCAGCACGTCGAGCTTTTTCTGCGTTTCGCCCTGGATATTCTCATCCAGCGTGGAGCCTAATACGCCAGCCAGCGCGCCTTGACCAACTCGGAAGGAGATCTCTTTACAGGCCGCCAGAATGGTTTTAATCAGGGCAATCAGGTCGGTATCGACCCCATCTTGTCGCAATACGGGAGCCAGACGGCGCATCGGTGTTTCCTTCTGTTTGATGTAAGGTTGAGGACTATGCCGGTCTTCATTGAAAATTCTGCGAGGGCTCTGCTGGCCGACCTGACATTGGATCCGGCCAGAGTTTAAAGAATCTGGCTAAAAATTGCATTTTTATCGCCGATTTTATTTCGAAAAAGCCGGTTGTTCTTTTGTTACAATGCGATAAAACACCGGCTAAAAGGCTTGCGATAGTGCACAGACGCAGCCAGATGCCGGTCCATAAATAGCAGGATTATTCAATGCATCTTCATATTTTGGGTATTTGCGGCACTTTTATGGGCGGTATTGCTGCTATCGCCAAAAGTTTAGGCCATCAGGTTACGGGCTCGGACGCTAATGTGTATCCGCCGATGAGCACACAACTCGAAGACATCGGCATCAGCCTGACGCAGGGCTATGATCCGGCGCAGCTGGAGCCGGCACCGGATTTAGTAATCATCGGCAATGCGATGTCGCGCGGCAATCCTTGTGTTGAGTATGTGCTGAACCGCAATATTCCTTACACTTCCGGGCCACAGTGGCTGGCGGAAACCGTGCTGAAAGACCGCTGGGTATTGGCAGTGTCGGGCACGCACGGGAAGACTACCACCACCACAATGCTGGCGTGGATTTTAGAATTTGCCGGCATGAAACCTGGATTTCTGATTGGTGGCATTCCACAGAATTTTCCTGTGTCGGCCCGCCTCGGTGAAGCGCCGTTTTTTGTCATCGAAGCAGACGAGTACGACACGGCATTTTTTGATAAACGCAGCAAATTTGTGCATTACCGGCCACGCACCTTAATCCTGAATAATCTTGAGTTTGACCACGCCGATATTTTCCCGGACCTAGCGGCTATTCAGCGTCAGTTCCATCATTTGTTGCGGATGGTGCCGGGCAATGGCTTAGTGCTATCGCAAGCCGGTGTGCCAGCCGTGCAGCAAGTGCTGGACATGGGCTGCTGGAGTGAACAACAGCAAACTGGTACCGACTGGCAGGTGCGGTTGCTGCAAGCCGATGGCTCCAGTTTTGACGTCAGTTTCGGTGGCGAAGTCAAAGGTACCGTCCACTGGGCTTTATGTGGCCAGCATAGTGTCGACAATGGCCTGATGGCGTTAGCTGCGGCACAACATGCCGGCATACCGATTGCCGTTGCGATTGACGCGCTGAATCAGTTTGTCGCGCCAAAACGCCGGCTGGAACTCAAAGGTGTGGTCAACGACATCAGCGTCTATGACGATTTTGCCCATCATCCAACCGCGATTGAAACAACGCTGGCCGGATTACGGGCGCGGGTGGGCCAAAAACGCATCCTGGCCGTACTGGAACCGCGCTCAAACACGATGCGGATGGGCGTACATAAAGATGCCTTACCGGCGTCACTGCAAAATGCCGATCAGGTGTTTTTGTTTGAACCGGCTAACAGTGGTTGGTCGCTTGGCACTTTGGCCACGCAAATCAGCCAGCAATGCGCCATCCCGGCGACGGTTGAGCAGGACATCAACACCTTGGTGCAGCGAATTGTGGCCACAGTGCAGCCGGGGGACTCTATTTTAGTGATGAGTAACGGCGGCTTTGGCGGTATTCACGATAAATTATTGCAGGCGCTGGTTTGAGCGAATGAGAGTGGCGGATTTTACCCGCAGATTGTTTTGGCAATAAGGCGACAACAAGCAAATGAATAACGATGTGACACAGCAACACAATGTTTCCCCAGAGCGTGAAGTCACGCTGGCATTTACCGGTGCGTCTGGCGCTTTATATGGCTGGCGCCTGCTACAGGTGCTGCTGAGCTTGAATGTCAAAGTGCATTTGCTCATCTCCAGTGCGGCTAAAGTGGTGTTTGCCACTGAACATGATTTAAAACTGAATGGTAATCCGCAGGCTTGTCAGGCGCAGCTGGTTGAAATCTTTGGCTGTGCGCCCCATTTATTAGCGGTCTATGGCAAAGACGACTGGTTCGCTCCGGTGGCGTCCGGCTCGGCCGCACCGAAAACGATGGTGATTTGCCCATGTTCGACCGGGACTGTTGCAGCTATTGCCCACGGCATGAGCGACAACCTGATTGAGCGGGCGGCCGATGTCGTCATCAAGGAAAAAGGCCAGTTGATTTTAGTCCCCAGAGAGGCGCCATTGAGTGCTTTGCACCTGGAGAATCTCTTGGTATTAGCCAAACTGGGCGCCACTATTATGCCGGCAGCGCCTGGGTTTTATCATCAGCCCAAGACCATTGAAGATTTAATCGATTTTATCGTGGCCCGATTACTGGACCATCTGGGGCTGCCACAGCAACTGATGCCGCGTTGGGGTTATCAGCCACAGACCACCAAAGATTAATCTGCAACCGGGTATTATCACCACCATCCAACATCGCTTCGCGATGACGAGGAGTACGCTGTGACGCTGGCTTTATCGATCCGCGCTTTACACAAATCCTATAAAAGCGGCACCAAAGCTTTAAATGGTATTGACCTTGACGTGCAGCAAGGCGATTTTTTTGCCCTGCTGGGGCCAAATGGCGCCGGTAAAAGTACCACCATCGGCATTATCAGTGCCTTAGTGAATAAAACATCCGGCACAGTCAAAGTTTTTGATTTTGATACTGATACTCATCTTGAGGACGCCAAAAGTCAGTTGGGATTAGTGCCACAGGAATTTAATTTTAACCAGTTTGAAACTGTGCTGCAGATTGTGGTCAATCAGGCAGGTTATTACGGCGTGCCAAAAAATGTTGCTTTAGTGCGGGCGGAAAAATACCTCGGCCAACTTGGCCTGTGGGAAAAACGCCACGCGCGCTCACGCGAGTTATCGGGCGGCATGAAACGCCGGCTGATGATTGCCCGTGCTTTAATGCATGAACCCAAACTGCTGATTCTGGATGAGCCAACCGCCGGTGTGGATATCGAGCTGCGCCGGTCGATGTGGGAGTTTTTAAAAGAGATTAACGCAGAGGGTGTCACCATCATTCTAACCACGCATTATTTGGAAGAAGCCGAGATGTTGTGCCGCAATATCGCCATCATCGACAAAGGCTGCATCATTGAAAACACTTCGATGAAAGCCTTGCTCGGCAAACTGAATAAAGAAACGTTTGTGCTGGATTTAAAAGCCGGGGTTAAAGATCTGACGTTGCCTGGCTTTGTCACCCGCAAACTGGACGATCACAGCTTTGAAGTGGACGTGGAGAAAAATCAGGGGCTCAACGCCGTCTTTGCTGCACTGGCAGCACAGGACATCACAGTGTTGTCGATGCGTAATAAAGCCAACCGGCTGGAAGAACTGTTTGTCAGCCTGATTGGCGAGGGGAAACACTGATGTTCAAACCAAGATATCTGATTGCACTGCAAAGCATCCTGAATAAAGAAACCAATCGTTTCCTGCGGATTTGGGTGCAAACCCTGGTGCCGCCGGCGATTACGATGACGTTGTATTTTGTCATTTTCGGTAACTTAATCGGCAGCCAGATTGGCCAAATCCATGGCTTCAGTTATATGGAGTTTATTGTGCCTGGCCTCATTATGATGTCAGTGATCACCAACTCTTATGCCAATGTGGCGTCGAGTTTTTTCAGTGCCAAGTTCCAACGTAATGTTGAAGAATTGCTGGTCGCGCCGGTGCCTAACTACATTATCGTATTGGGTTTTGTTGGCGGTGGGGTGGCGCGCGGTGTGCTGGTCGGCCTGATTGTTACTGTGCTGAGTTTATTTTTTATTGATATCCGCATCCATCATTTGTGGGTGATCGTCAGTACTGTGTTACTGACCTCCGCGGTGTTTTCTCTGGGTGGTTTAATTAACGCTGTGTATGCCAAAACCTTTGACGACATCAGCATAGTGCCGACCTTTGTGCTGACACCGATGACTTATTTAGGTGGGGTGTTTTATTCGCTGAGCCTGTTGCCGGAATTCTGGCAGGGCGTGTCGACGCTCAATCCGATTGTGTACATGGTAAATGCATTTCGTTATGGCTTTCTTGGTCATTCCGATGTCAGCCTGCCGTTGGCGTTTTCAGTGCTGATTGGCCTGATTGTGTTGTTGTTTACCTTAGCGATGCGGTTGATCCGCCGCGGTACTGGCTTACGTAGCTAGCAGCGGTTAGCTGGCGTCAGCAAGACGCAGTGCGGTCAGCACCGGCTGACCACGCTGCGTTATACATACAGCACCGACCAGTCAGGATATTTTTTAAAGACATTTGTAATGTGTTTTAGTACATTGCTTGCTTTGGGCCAAATCAGTGCCCATGCGCATCAAAGCGCCAACAGACCGCAGAGTCTGAGTTCATCACGGCGAGGATAAATGACAGATAACAAACGACTGGCGACAGCGTCGGAAGAGGCTCTGTGGCGGATCTTTACCGTCCCTGAAGCTCCGGACTCCACGCTCAGCATTATCGAGCAGAACATTTCGCAAAATCTGGCAGGTTTCCTGCGCGAAAGCATTGTGGCAGTGGAAAAACCGTTGTGGCAAATCGAGCGCGATTTTCAGGCCTATCAGATCCCGGCGGAACCCAGTTTTGTGTCGGATTACGCCGAAAACATTATGGAAAAGCTGGTCGCGCACTCAGTCCACACCGCAGCGCCGAGTTTTATTGGCCACATGACGTCGGCCTTGCCGTATTTTGTGTTACCGCTGTCAAAAATGATGGTGGGACTCAATCAGAATCTGGTCAAAATCGAAACATCCAAAGCCTTTACACCGCTGGAACGCCAGGTGCTCGGCATGATGCACCATCTGGTGTATGGCGAAAGCGAAGGGTTTTACAAAAAATGGCAGCACAGCGCCAATCATTCCTTAGGCGCATTTTGCTCTGGCGGCACTGTCGCCAACATGACCGCACTTTGGATCGCGCGCAACCGCCTGCTAAAACCAGATGGTGATTTTAAAGGCGTGGCGAAAGAAGGCCTGTTCCGTGCCATGCGGCATTATGGCTATGACGACTTAGCGATCCTGGTGTCAGAGCGCGGCCATTATTCACTGAAAAAAGCGGCGGATATCCTCGGCATCGGCCGCGACATGCTGATCCCGATCCCAACCGATGCTGACAACAAAGTTGACGTCAGCAAGATGCGTGAAAAAGCGCTGGAACTGCAGGCGCGGCATATCCGTGTGATGGCAATTGTTGGTGTGGCCGGCACCACAGAAACCGGCAACGTCGACCCTTTGAGCGAACTTGCAGCGCTGGCGGCGGAGTTGCACTGCCACTTCCACGTTGATGCGGCCTGGGGTGGTGCGACTATGCTGTCGGAGAAATACCGCTATTTGCTCAAAGGCATTGAGCTGGCTGATTCGGTGACGATCGATGCCCATAAACAAATGTATGTGCCGATGGGCGCCGGGATGGTGGTGTTTAAACATCCGTCCAGCGCTCACGCCATTGAACATCACGCCGAATATATTCTGCGCAAAGGCTCGAAAGATTTAGGTAGCCAGACCTTAGAAGGTTCGCGCCCGGGCATGGCGATGCTGGTGCATGCCTGCTTGCAGGTGATTGGCCGCAAAGGTTATGAAATTCTGATTAACCGCTCGTTAGAAAAAGCGCGTTATTTTGCCGGTCTGATTGATTTACATGCAGATTTTGAGTTAGTGACCGCGCCAGAACTGTGTTTACTGACTTATCGCTATGTGCCGGCTACAGTGCAACAGGCGATGCAAAAAGCCAAAGCCGCCGGCGATCTTGAGCGTTTAAAGAAGTTTAATGATCTGCTGAGCGGCCTGACCAAGTTTATCCAGAAGCGGCAGCGCGAAGAGGGCAAATCCTTTGTCTCGCGCACGCGCTTGACGCCGGCACGTTATCACCGGCAGGATACGGTGGTGTTCCGCATTGTGCTGGCAAATCCATTAACCACTGACCAAATCCTGCATGATGTGCTGGATGAGCAAGTGGATCTGGCGAAAATGGACAAAGAGTTTTTACCAAAGTTGTTACAGCTCGCGCGGGATTATTAACCGGCGCGGATCTCTGTAGTCAGAGCAAAAATGGCGGCATGGCCGCCATTTTTGATCGTATAAAACGCAGAGGCCCGGCTTGAAACGGCCTTTCAAATCACAGGAGTCTGAACATGTCTTTATGGATACGGCGGGGTTGTCGTGTGCTGGTGTTTGGCGGGGTACTGTTTGCCGCGATCTGGCCGTTTTATCAGGTCAGTCAGCGGCAACTGACCCTTGCAGAGCAGGCGCGGATTGATGCGCAGCCTGATGTGAACCGCAGCGATTATCAGCCCCGATTGGACCAGCTACAGCAAACGGCGGACTTCAGTACCCTGGCGTCAACAGAGATGGCCGGGCGTCGCCCCGGTCAACCGGGCAGTGATCTGGCGAGGGATTTTCTGCAGCGTCGTTTCAGTGAATTGGCTTTAGTACCGGCCGGCAGTGATGGATTCCGGCAAGCCTATCAGACTGACAGTAACGGGGCTGGTGTGAATTTCGTCGGCAAAATCAATGGCACGGACACGCAGTTGGCGGCGATTGTCATTACTGCGCATTATGATCATTTAGGCGTCCATAAAGGCCGGATGTATCCTGGGTCTGATGATAACGCTTCAGGTGTCGCTGCTTTGCTGGCACTGGCGACGTATTTTCAGACCCATCCGCCGCGCCATACCTTGATATTCGCAGCGGTAGACCATGAAGAGCAGGGCATGCTTGGCAGCCAGCAATTATTCGACGGCCAGTTATTAAAGCCTGCACAGCTGGCGTTGAATGTGAATCTGGATATGTTAAGTCGTGACAGTAAAGCGCGGTTGTTTGCGGTTGGCACTTATCAGCATCCGGGATTGCTCCCGCTGTTGCAGCCGTTGCAGCAAAATAGTCTGGTCGCGCTGAAATTCGGTCACGACCGGCCGGCGGCACTCGTCGGAAAGACGCAAGACTGGAGCCGTGCCAGTGATCACGCGGTGTTTGCCCGCCTTGGGGTGCCTTTTGTTTATTTCGGTGTGCCGGATCATCCGGACTATCACCAACCAACAGATACTTTTGAGCGCGCAGATTTGGATTTTTATCACAAAGTCAGCGACAGCATTTTGTCGGCGTTGTTGCTGTTAGATAGTGCCGATTTGACGTCACTGCGCAGCGAAAATCCAGTGAAATAGCCTTTGTCACTGCACCGGTTTCAGAGCTGGTGCAGCAACCAGGCCCACAGCGGCAAGGTGATAAAACTCAGCAATAGGCCAAAGCCGACCAGCGCCGCGACCAGCCGCGGTGCCAGACCGGCCATCATCGCAATGGCACCGGCAGAAATCATCGGCGGCATCGCCGCCTCAAACACAGAGACTTGCACTGCTTTGCCAGACAATCCCAGCAGCATGGCACCCGCCAGAACGAGAAGCGGCATCAGCAGCAGTTTGATGCCAAGGCCACTGAGCAGCGGGGACAACCGCTCGCCGGCCAAAGAAAACTTCAGCTGAAAACCCACGGCGAACATAATCAACGGTACCAAGGTGCCCGCCAGATTATCCAGTGTCGTTTGCAGCAGGGGCGGATAAGTCCAGGATTTCAACAGTAAACCAACCAACAACGCCAGAAACGGCGGGAAGGTCAGAATGCGCATCGCCATGGTCGCAGCTGATACTTTCTGTACTGGCTGACTGCTGCCGTCCGGGCCAATCTGTGCGATGCCATAGAGTGCAGCCAAGATGGTTGACCAGGTAGCCAGCGCGACAAAAGAGCCGATTTGGTCATAAATCATCGCGTAAGGCAGCCAGTCGCCGCCAAACAACGCCTCAATCATAGGGAAACCGAGAAACGACGTATTACCCAGCGGCAGCACAATCAACAACGCCACGATGATGTCGCGCGACCAGTGCAACAGGCGCCCAAGCACTAAGATCAGCGCGCTGACCAACAATAACAAAATCCACGGTACTAACGCCGGGATCAATAAATCCCAGGAAAAATGCAATGCAGGGATTTTCTGCAGCACCAGTGCCGGCAGCGCGACATACATCACAAAAGTATTTAATACCACCGGGGTTTCGGCCGGGAATTTGGGTACCCGGCGCATGACAAAACCAAGGCTCAGGTAAATCAGGATCAGAATAAAATTGTCCACGGTGTCGGAGATCTCAGGCTAAACGGCGACAGGCTAGGCAGATTAACGTGTTTCAGGCTGCTTGCCTATGCGACTTCGGTGGAAGCGCCTGGCGCTGCGGCCGCAAGCTCTGGTGCGAATTGCAGCCATTCGGGTTGCCAGCTGCCGCTGATCAGCCGTTCTTTATCGGTCTTTTTCAGTTGCTTCAGCTGATACTCCAGCACGCTGGCGTGGCTGCGATTGAGGGCTGGAAAAAGCCAGACCAGCTGTAGCGGTCCTTTGCCACGTAAGGCGCGGGAACCGCCGGTCAGTTCCCCCTGATGCTGGCGCAGCCGGCGCTGCGGATCGGTTGATATCCCGGTATAGAGATTGCCTGTCGCCGTGCGCAGCACATAGAGCTGCCACTGAGTGTTCGGCAGCGGAACTGTTTCTGCTATAATCGCGCTCTGCAATTGTGCTCCTGCATTCTGGTTGTTCGTTGAGGTGTTATGCAATTTACCGATTTGGCCCTGGCGCCGTCTATTTTAGCGGCCATCGCCGAGCAAGGCTATCAAACGCCAACGCCGATTCAGCAACAAACTATTCCATTGATTTTACAAGGTAAAGACGTGTTAGGCGGCGCCCAGACCGGCACCGGCAAAACCGCGGCTTTCACTTTACCTATTTTACAAAAACTCATCGCCGGCACCACGCCGCTGCTGGCAAAACAGGTGCGCTGCCTGATTTTAACACCGACGCGCGAACTGGCGCAGCAAGTAGCGGATAACGTCGCGGCTTATGCACGGCATCTGAGCCTGAAAACTGCGGTGTTTTATGGTGGCGTCTCGGTGAACCCGCAGCTGGAGCAGGCGGCAGGCGGCTTAGACATTTTAATTGCCACGCCCGGACGATTATTGGACCACCTGCATCAGCAAAGCATCAGTTTGTATCAGCTCGAAGTGCTGGTGCTGGATGAAGCCGATCGCATGCTGGATATGGGCTTTATCCACGATATCCGTCGCATCATGGCGAAACTGCCGGCACAGCGACAGACGCTGTTTTTCTCCGCCACATTCTCACCTGAAATTAAAACACTGGCAGATTCATTACTAAATAACCCGGTACTGGTTGAAGTGGCGAAAGCCAACTCTACCGCTGCCGGTGTTGAGCAGTTAGCGTACCGGGTCGATTCGCAGCGTAAACGCGAATTAATCTCTGAAGTGATTGGCAAAAAGAACTGGCAGCAGGTGCTGATCTTCAGCCGCACCAAGTTTGGCGCCGATCGCTTGAGTAAGCAGTTGCAGCTCGATGGCATTGATGCGCATGCTATTCATGGCGATAAAAGCCAGGGCCACCGCACTAAGGTATTGCAGGATTTTAAAGAAGGCAAAGTCCGGGTACTGGTCGCGACTGATATCGCGGCGCGGGGCCTGGATATCGAAGAGTTGCCGATTGTGGTCAATTATGATTTACCGCATCAGGCGGAAGATTATGTCCACCGCATTGGCCGCACCGGTCGGGCCGGCAATATTGGTCTTGCCGTGACGCTGGTGACGCCAGACGATTTACCGATGCTCAAAGAAATTGAAGTGTTGACCAAGCAAGTGATCGCGCAACAGGTATTTCCCGGTTACGAACACGACCCGCGGTTTAATCATTCCAGCAAAGGCACGCACAAATCGGCCGATGAGCAGGAAGAGATCCTGCTGAAGAAAAAGCTGTCGAATAACCGCAAACTGTCGCAGGAAAAATCGCGCTTACGTGCTGAATTGACAGGAAAAAAACGCCCGCGTTAAGCGGGCGTTTGACATTGACTGGCTTAATCGTCGAGCGGTTGCAACGGCGTCGGCAGCGTCAGTTGATAAAACGCCAAATCCAGCCAGCGGCCGAATTTAAAGCCGGCCTGAGTGATTGTGCCGCTGTGCACAAAACCAAGCTTCTGATGCAGCGCAATGCTGCCGCTGTTATCCGCATCAATACCACCGATCAATAAGTGATAGCCCTGGGTTTTCGCTGCTTCAATCAGCAGCTGCAACATCTGCTGGCCGAGGCCTTTGCCCTGATGATCCGGATGCACATACACCGAATGCTCCACCGAGTATTTAAACGCCGGAAAAGCCCGGAAAGTGCCATAACTGCCAAAAGCCAGCAGCGTACCGTCGTCAGCTTTTATGCCGATGACGGGGAAGTTACCGGCAGTTTTATTGGCAAACCATTGCTGCATGGTTGCCATGGTGCGGGGGTTGTATTCATACAGTGCAGTAGTGTGCAAAATGGCGTGGTTGAAGATCCCGAGGATCTGCGCCGCTTCCGACTCAAACTGACACTGAATGATCTGCATGCACGACTCGCTTTGACTGCGCCTTAAGCGCGATAGAGGGTTTTGATCAAGTGGAAGCCAAACTGGGTTTTCACCGGGCCGTGAACTTCTAGTACCGGCTTTTTGAAGACAACTTCGTCAAAGGCTTTCACCATTTGACCGGGTCTGAACTCACCCAGGTCGCCGCCTTTTTTGCCGGATGGACATAAGGAATGTTTCTTTGCAAGATCCTGAAAATTGGCACCTTTGGCCAGTTGTTTTTTCAGTTGTTCCGCTTCTTCCTGGGTCTTCACCAGGATATGACATGCACAGGCTTTGGCCATACTGAGTACTCCTACCACTTAAAATGAGCAGCTCTGCCTTCCCGGGCGGACCTTTTGCAATGGGCGCGTAGTTTAATCGAAAACGACGCCAAAAAAAATATGCAATGCGGCCCCCTTTAATTGTATTTTTTTTGTGCAGTCTTGGTTATGGTGAACGCTGTTGCTGACATTATTGTTTAAGCATCTGTTTTATAAAAATAAAAAAGGAGAGCACTGATGTGGAAATGGGTTGGACGTTTATTGTTGTTGGCGCTGCTGGCGCTGGCGGCCTTTGTGGTGAATGCGATTTGGTTTAAGCCAATCTCCAGTCGGGTATTTTATGAGCGGGTATTTCTCGAATTTGGCCTGCAAAGCCCGGAATTACTGAGCCAGTTACGCCTGCTCGAAGGGGTGGGGATCCGTGGTCATAATGCTGATCTGGATGACCGTTCGCAGGCAAGTGGTGATAAACAGTTCGCCAAGCTGAAGGCAGATCTGGCGACTTTACGCAGCTACAATCGCGACGAAATGACCGATGCCGAAAAACTAAACTACGACATGCTGGAATGGTTTATGGCGCATCAGGCCGAAGGCGAAAAGTGGCGTTATCACGATTACCCGGTCAATCAGTTATTTGGTGTGCAAAGCATGTTGCCGCGCTTTATGGTCAATACACATCAGCTCAAAGATAAAACGGACGCCGAGCAATATATCAGCCGGCTGCAGCAGTTTGACCGGGTATTTGGCCAGGTAGTGGAAGATTTAAATATCCGCGCAGCCAAAGGCGTGGTCCCGCCGCGTTTTGTGCTGGAGAAAGTGCTGAGCGAAGTGCAGGGACTGACCACCGGCGCTGTTGACCAACAGTTGCTCTATACCCACTTCATCTCTGCAATCGCGAAAATTGAAGGCTTAAGCGACGCCGAGCGTAGTAACCTGACGACGCAGGTGAAAGCGGCAATTGAACAATCGGTGTTGCCCGGTTACCAGAAGCTGACCGGCTATCTGATGGATACCGTCGCCAGCGCGACCACCGATGACGGTGTCTGGAAGCTGCCAGACGGTGATCAGTATTACGCTTACGCACTGAAACAACACACCACCACGGACCTGACGCCGGAACAAATCCACCAGATGGGGCTGGATGAAGTGGCGCGTATCCAACAGCAGATGTTGGCGATCCTGCATGCTCAGGGCATCAATGGCGACAATGTGGCGCAGATGATGACAGCCTTGGGCGACGACCCGCGGTTTTTGTATCCGGATAGCAACGAAGGCCGCCAGCAAATTCTGGCTGATTACAAAACCATTCTGGCCGATATTGAGACCAGGCTGGCGCCAGCATTTAATATCAGACCTAAAGCTCCTATGGATGTACAACGGGTGCCTGAATTTGCCGAGAAAACCTCGCCCGGCGCTTATTATAATGGTCCTGCGATGGACGGTTCACGCCCTGGTGTGTTTTTTGCCAATCTGTATGACATCCGGGCTACGCCAAAATTTTCGATGAAAACCCTGGCGGTACATGAAGGCATCCCAGGCCATCATTTCCAGATTGCGATCCAACAGGAACTGAAAGGCCTGCCGACCTTCCGTAATATCCTGCCCTTTACCGTCTATGCCGAAGGCTGGGCGCTTTATACTGAACGGCTGATGGCAGAGCTGGGTCTGTACAAAGACGACCCTTTTGGCGATTTAGGCCGGCTGCAGGACGAATTATTTCGCGCCATCCGGCTGGTGGTCGATACCGGCATCCATCACAAACGCTGGAGCCGTGAACAAGCGATTGCCTATATGTCCGGTAATTCAGGCATAGCGAAATCGGATGTGGAAGCGGAAATTGAGCGCTATATCGTGATGCCGGGGCAAGCCTGCGCTTATAAAGTCGGCATGATGAAGCTGCTGGAGCTGCGCAGCAAGGCGCAAAAAGAACTGGGTGATAAGTTTAAGCTGACCGATTTCCATGATGTCGTGCTGCAAAATGGCTCGATGCCGCTGGCGATTTTGGAGCGGGTAGTGGACCAATACATCGCGGCGAAAAAAGCAGCCTAAGCAGTTGTTTTCCAAGTGAAAAAGGCGCCTGCTGGCGCCTTTTTCATGTTGAACAGGTGCTTAAACCGGTTGTTGCTGCGTAATACAATGCACGTTGCCACCACCAAGCAGAATTTCACGGCCAGGTACAGTCACCACCTGATGCTGTGGAAAGACCTTGGCGAGGATATCTGCGGCCACGCTATCCATCGGGTCGTCAAAGGTAGGCAGGATTAAACCGCCGTTACAGAGGTAAAAGTTGATATAAGAACCCGCCAACCGGGCTTGCGCTTCACGCGGCACTGCTGCGCCGGTCAGGTCGACACTGGCGTATTCTTCGGCTTGGGCCAGTAACGGGCCCGGCACCGGCAGTTTATGCACAATAAAAGGCCGGCCTTTGGCGTCTGTGCTGTTTTCCAGCACTGTCAGCGCTGCGCGCGAGCGGGCGTATTGTGGGTCGGATTCGTCATCGGTCCAGGCCAACAGCACTTCGCCGGGGCGGACAAAACAGCACATGTTATCAACATGACCATCGGTCTCGTCGTTAAAAATGCCGTCTTCCAGCCAAATGACTTTATCAATGCCCAGATAATCGCTGAGCTGTTGTTCAATCTGCGTTTTGGTCAAATCCGGGTTGCGGTTAGGGTTCAGTAAACACTCGGCGGTGGTCAATAACGTGCCTTCGCCATCGGTATGAATGGCGCCGCCTTCCAGCACAAAACCTTCAGTGCGATAACGCCGCAGGCCTTCAATATTAAGTACTTTTTGCGCGACCTGGTCGTCCAGGTCCCATGGGAAATACAAACCGCCATTGAGGCCGCCCCAGGCGTTGAAAGTCCAGTCGATGCCACGCACTTCTTTGCCGTTGGTGACAAAAGTCGGGCCGGTATCACGGCACCAGGCGTCGTTATTGGAGACTTCGACCACACGGATCGGATGGACCGTTTCCTGCAGACTGAGCTGCGCCTGTGCGTTGGCAAACTGGCGGGCCGACGCCATCACTGTGACGGGCTCAAAGCGGGCGATGGCGCGGATCACGGCGACAAAGGCTTGTTGCGCCGGCTTGGCACCAAGGCGCCAGTTATCGGTCCGTTCCGGCCATACCAGCCAGGTTTGCTTGTGGCGGGCCCATTCGGCCGGCATGTAAAAACCATCCGCGCGGGGTGTGCTTTGTAAGGTACGATCTGAAATAAATCCGCTCACGTCAGGGTCCTTGTTCAGGGTTCAGCCTGTTGCTGAAAAGTCGTCAGGCCAGAAAGTTCCGGCCTGAAGTTGGTCTTTCGCTGATTTTCTACGACGTTGCCGCAGTACTGCTTAGTTGCTGTTTTTAGGCACTGTTTTGCCGTCTTTAGTCAATAACGTATCAAACAGGTCGATACGGCGGTCACGGTAGACACCCCAGCTGCGGCGGATGTGTGCCAGCTCGTCGAGGTCAAAACTGTGCAGCAGCACCGCTTCGCTGACTTCGTCTGCTTCCTGCACTTTGGCACCAAACTGGTCAGCAATAAATGAACTGCCATAGAAAGTGATAGAAAAATCTTGCTCGGATTCAGTGCCGATGCGGTTAGAAGCTATCAGTGGCACCAGGTTCGCCGCAGCGTGGCCTTGTTGCGTGCGTTGCCAGTGGTCGCGCGAAGAAATGGTCGGGTCATGCGGTTCGCTGCCAATGGCGGTTGGGTAGAACAGCAGTTCTGCGCCCATCAGTGCCATAGTGCGGGCACATTCCGGGAACCACTGGTCCCAGCAAATGCCGATGCCGATTTTGGCATAGGCGGTGTCCCAGACTTTAAAGCCTGAGTCGCCTGGGGTGAAATAGTACTTTTCGCTATAACCGGGGCCGTCCGGGATGTGGCTTTTGCGATAGGTGCCAAGGTAAGAGCCGTCAGCATCAATCACCGCAACGCTGTTGTACAGGCAGTTGCCGGCGCGCTCATAAAAGCTGATGGGTAAAACCACGTTCAGCTCTTTGGCGATTTTGGTGAAATGTGCCACCGCCTGATTATTTTCCAGTGGTGTGGCGAATTCGAGATATTCTGGTTTTTGTTTCTGGCAGAAGTAGTTACGTTCAAACAGTTCCTGCAGCAGGATAATTTGCGCGCCTTTTGCAGCGGCATCACGCACCAGTTTTTCACCGCGGGCAATATTTTCTTCCACATTCCAGCCACCGATCATCTGAGTGGCAGCAACAGTTACCTTACGCATGCAAAGCATCTCCTGGCAAAAGAACAAAATGGACACATTACTGTAGCCACTTATCGGCACCGCAGCAAAGCCTGACGGGCAGTAATGGACTGATACATAATGCAGTTTGGCCGCGCAAAATGCCGGATTTTTTGATGCGGGTCAATGAAATTTTGCTGATTCTGCCTGCGCGCGCCTGACATGAATTATCCGCGAATTTCTATGCGACATTCGCGGATATTCATCAGGTTTTTATGCTGTTTTACCGGCGTTATTGGTTTGCCAGCTCAGCTGCTAACAACAGTAAACGAGGCTGCAGCCGGGTTTTGTAGTTGATATGCACATAACTGAACTGTATCTCGCCGCTTTTGCTGATGATAAAGACCGCAGGCGCTGGCAGTACAGCCTGACCGGTGCTGTCATAAGTGAGTTGAATACCATAAGTGCCTTTGTAGGTTTTTTCGGTTGCGGCGTCCATGTAATAAGCTACGCCAAAGCCTTGTAGCGCATGGAGCTGAGAGTCTGACAACAGCTGATAATTCAGGGCGGCGTCTTTGGTCATTTGCTCTGACTTGGCACTGGCGGCCGGCAGTTCAGGGCTGACTGCCAAAATACGGTAGCCCAGCTTATGCAATTGTGGCGAGATGTCACGCAAGCCCGCCAGTTGAGTGTTGCAATACGGACACCAGCCGCCGCGATAAAACACCAAAACGGTTTTTTGTTCAGTCAACAAGGCCGATAAATCCACAGTCGCGCCTTTACTATCTTGCACCTGTAACCCGGCAGGGACGGACTGACCATTTAATAAAGGCCGGATTTGCTCGGGTTTTAACGCGATTTCTGCAGCACCGGCAAAAAAAGTACTGAATAGCAGCGGGATAGACAACAACATCTGTTGATAGCGGGTCATAACATGGGCCTTCGGTTGATTACAGTCACTGAAACAACAAGACCTGCTGTCGGCAGGTTTTCGTTCGCGCAGCGAAAAAAATAATCATTTTGTGATTTATCGCAGCTTTCAGCGACAGAAGCTGCGTAAAATACTGGCTCAGGGTAAGTGTTTGATGGTCTTCATGAATAAGGCAGGTCAGCGTGTTTGATATTGCAATTGTCGGTGGCGGTATGGTCGGTGCAGCTCTGGCTGTGGCTACGGCACAAGCGGGCATGAAAGTCGCGTTGCTGGAGCGTCAGACGCCAGTCACGTTCAGCGAACACAGTGAAGTGGATCTGCGGGTCAGTGCGATTAACCGTCGCAGTGAACAATGGCTTAAAGATCTTGGCGCCTGGCCGCAATTATTAAGCAATAGACTGGCGCCTTACGCCACATTACGTGCTTTTGAAGGGGATGCGGCACCGCTGGACTTTACGGCCGCCGAACTGGGGGAAGTTCACCTCGGTCACATCATCGAAAATTTACATATCCAGCAAGCGTTATGGCAGCAACTACCGGATACAGTCCAGCGCTTTTGTCCGGTCCAGCTGCAGGGTTATCAGCAGTTTAACGACTATGCCAGTCTGCAAACCGACCAAGGCGAGATTAAAGCCCGTTTGTTGATCGCTGCAGACGGGGCACAGTCGCAATTAAAACAACTGGCGGGGATTGGCTCGCAGGGTTGGCAATACAGCCAAGCCTGTTTACTGGTGCACGTCAGCACCAGCTATAGCGCGTTGCCAATGACCTGGCAGCAGTTCACGCCACAAGGACCACGGGCTTACTTGCCGCTGCCGGGTAAAGAAGCATCGCTGGTCTGGTATGACGACCATTTGCGCATTCAGCAACTTGCCGCGCTCCCGCCACAACAGCTCGAACAACAGATTAAACAGCATTTTCCGGCTGCGCTTGGTGAATTCAGCGTGATCAAACAAGGTTATTTCCCGCTGACGCGCAGCCATGCCAATCAATATGTCAAAGGCCGGCTGGTACTGGCCGGTGATGCAGCACATACCATCAATCCGCTGGCAGGGCAGGGCGTCAATCTTGGATTTGCCGACGCGCAGTGTTTGGCGGCATTGTTAATCAAACATTTCGCCACCGGTGCTGATTTGGCAACCCCTGCGTTGTTGGCCGCATATGAGAGTGAAAGGCGTAAAGCAAATCTGTTGATGATGTCGGCGATGGATGTGTTTTATCAGGTGTTCAGCAGCAAGCTTAAACCTTTAGCACAGCTGCGCCGGCTCGGTTTACAGGTGGCCGCGAAAGCGGGGCCGCTGAAAACTTATGTCGGTAAATATGCCGCAGGCTTAGTTTGATGTGGTGAGATTCATGCTTGTCGAAATAAAAAGGCTGCAATGCTGCAGCCTTTTTATTTAGTACAGAAAAAGAAAACCCAGCCGAAGCTGGGTTATCAAAGAATGGCAGGGGTACAGGGATTCGAACCCCAGAATGGCGGGATCAAAACCCGCTGCCTTACCGCTTGGCTATACCCCTGCAGAAACACATGTGGCTGTAACGTATGAACTGATGACCATACTGCCACTAAAATAATGGCAGGGGTACAGGGATTCGAACCCCAGAATGGCGGGATCAAAACCCGCTGCCTTACCGCTTGGCTATACCCCTGCAGAAACTGCAGAATTCTTACTTGCTTTGGTGCGGAAAGAGAGACTCGAACTCTCACGCCTCGCGGCGCTGGAACCTAAATCCAGTGCGTCTACCAATTTCGCCATTTCCGCAATTTACGGCGAACAACGCAGAGAAAGTGGTGGCTACAGCGGGAATCGAACCTGCGACCCCAGCATTATGAGTGCTGTGCTCTAACCAGCTGAGCTATGTAGCCACTATGTCTTAGTTGTCCTAAGCAAGTGGCGCGTATTATGCTCATCCACGTTTTTTGCGTCAACCGTTTTTTTGCCACAAATCCATGCATTTGAATCGTTTGCTGAAATTCTGTTCGCCTTGCTGCAGTTCGCAGCAATTTCTGGCTAAATCATCGCCGCCAAGACTGATAGGGTTTGGCACTTGGCGCTTTTACGATAGTATCGCTACCAACCTTTTATACGTAAACAATCGCGTTTGGATGACCAATGACTGACAAAACTGCGCGCTGGCCGCGCCAACTTCCCTACATTATTGCCAGTGAGGCCTGTGAACGCTTCAGTTTTTATGGCATGCGCAATATTCTGACGCCGTTTTTGATGACGGCATTGCTGTTATCGGTGCCGGAACAATTCCGCGCCGGTGAAGCCAAAGATATTTTTCATTCCTTTGTGATCGGGGTTTATTTTTTCCCGCTGCTTGGCGGCTACCTGGCGGATAAATTCCTCGGTAAATACCGAACTATTTTGTACTTAAGTATTTTGTACTGTATTGGTCACGCCTTTCTGGCGGTGTTTGAGACCAACAAAGAAGGCTTTTATGCCGGTTTGTTTTTAATTGCTTTAGGTTCCGGTGGCATAAAACCGCTGGTGTCTGCCTTTATGGGCGACCAATTTGACCAGTCGAATAAACATCTGGCCCGCAAAGCCTTTGACTGGTTTTATTTCACCATCAACTTTGGGTCGTTTTTCGCGTCGTTATCGATGCCGTTGGTGCTGAAACACTATGGCGCCGCCTGGGCTTTTGGGTTACCCGGCGCACTGATGGCGCTGGCAACGCTATTTTTCTGGTTAGGGCGCGCTCGTTACGTGCATGTGGCGCCGGAACCGGACAATCCGCATAGCTTTTTGCAGGTCGTGAAGACAGCACTGTTATCCAAGCAAACCGGTAGCGCTGATAAAGGTTTGTATCTGGCCTGTACGGGTGTTGTACTGGCGCTGTTTTCACTGTCTCAGACGCCTCATTTGGGTTTTGTTGCCGCTTTCTGTCTCGCCTTAGTCTTTATCATTGGTTTTGGTGGTGGTGGCGCCGCGTTGCAGCTCGAGCGTGCGCGCGGTGTTCATCCGGACGATTCAGTAGATGGTGTACGCGTCGTGCTTCGGGTATTGGTGCTGTTTGCCTTAGTTACGCCATTTTGGTCTTTGTTTGATCAAAAAGCGTCGACCTGGGTGTTACAGGCCAATCTGATGAGCCGGCCTGACTGGTTTGAACCGGCGATGATGCAGGCATTAAATCCGCTGCTGGTGATGATCCTGATCCCGTTTAACAACTTTGTGCTTTATCCGCTGTTAGAAAAATCCGGCTTAAAAATCACAGCACTACGCAGGATGGGCGCGGGTATTGCGTTTTCAGGTTTGGCGTGGATAGTGGCGGGTAGTCTGCAAGTGTGGCTGGATGATGGTCATATCGTCAGTATTTTATGGCAGATGTTGCCTTACGCCTTGCTGACCTTTGGTGAGGTACTGGTGTCTGCGACCGGATTGGAATTTGCCTATAGTCAGGCGCCGGCCGCGATGAAAGGCATTATCACAGCATTTTGGCAGCTATCGGTCACAATCGGCAACCTGTGGGTGCTGCTTGCCAATAACAGTATTCGCAGTGAAACGGTGTTATCGCATGTCGACAGCACAGGTCTTAGTCAAACCGCGTTTTTGATGTATTTCTTTGCGGGCTTTGCGCTGTTGGCTGCGGCAGTATTCGCTGTGTACGCGCGGCGTTACCAGGTAGTGGATAACTATCGGGCTGTATAGAGTTACGGCATGAACGGCTGAATGCGGCCATTGATAAAAGGCGAAGCTGAGAGTTCAGGCAGGTCGAAATCAGCCTGAACTTTTATCTGTCGCTGCACGCGTATATGCAAGTTGATTGGGTATCATTGATTGAAATGATTGCTCATCGACGGGGATCTATGAAATCATCCAGATTGATAACAGTTTAGTTACAAGGATTTTCAAATGAAACTCGTGATCAGCATGATGTTGTTAACCACTTTTGCGTCAACAATCGTGTCGGCAAATACTGCAGAATGCTTCAAGCATGATGGGCAAGGCATCGCCAATGGTGAGACTTTGCAGGTCTTGGTCATCAACCAGACTGGGAAGGTGGTCCGTTCTTCTGTCCTATGTGGCATCGAACAAGGCGTACTCCACACTTTCAGTAAGCAAAACACATCATCATTGTTTTTTGGCTCTGCTGGCGAGCCGAATGCGGATAAAACATCTAGTCAAAAGCCCCGTCAACAAGTAATGCAAAGCTATGAGATGACCGAAGGTGATGGCACGCTGGTGATGGTGATGGTCATTGGATTAATTTCAAAGCCGGCGAAACCACCGCCTTTGATACCAAAGTGGTGGAAACACGGTTTCCTGCCGCCAAAGGGCCGGCACTGACCCCGCGCTAGATTGGTTCGGTTGTAAAGAAAAACGCCGGTAAAAACCGGCGTTTTGGTAGGAAAATGCTGTCGATACTCAGACGTTAAACAGAAAGTGCATCACGTCGCCGTCTTTACAGACGTAGGTTTTGCCTTCGACTTTTAGTTTACCGGCTTCTTTGGCACCGGCTTCGCCGTTACAGGCGATAAAGTCATCAAAAGACACCACTTGTGCGCGGATAAAACCGCGTTCGAAGTCGGTGTGGATCACACCAGCGGCTTGTGGTGCGGTGGCGCCGACCGGAATAGTCCAGGCGCGCACTTCTTTCACGCCTGCGGTGAAATAGGTGTGCAGATTTAATAACGAATAACCGCCGCGGATCACCCGGTTTAAACCTGGCTCATTTAAGCCCATCGATTCTAAGAATTCGGCTTTTTCGTCATCTTCCAGTTCAGAGATTTCTGATTCAATCGCAGCGCAAACCGGAACGACGATGGCGCCTTCTTTGGCGGCAATGGCGCGGACCACATCTAAGTGATGGTTATTTTCAAAACCATCTTCCAGCACGTTGGCGATGTACATCGTTGGTTTGATGGTGAGGAAATTCATGTAAGAAATCAGTGCTTTATCTTCTGGTGACAGCTCCAGCTGGCGCAGGGTCAGGCCTGATTCTAAATGCGCTTTAACTTTTTCCAGTACTTCAATTTCTGCTTTGGCGTCTTTGTCACCGGCTTTGGCTTTTTTGCTGACGCGGAAAATGGCTTTTTCTGCGCTGTCCATATCGGCCAGCACCAATTCCATATTGATGGTGTCGATGTCGTCAGCCGGGTCGACTTTGTTGGCAACGTGGATGACGTTTTCATCTTCAAAACAACGCACGACATGGCCAATCGCATCGGTTTCGCGGATGTTGGCCAGGAATTTGTTACCCAGGCCTTCACCTTTTGATGCGCCTTTGACCAGACCGGCGATATCAACAAATTCCATGGTCGTTGGCAGGATACGTTGGGGTTTGACGATTTCAGCCAGTTGGGTCAGACGCGGATCCGGCACAGGCACCACACCGGTATTCGGTTCAATGGTACAAAACGGGAAGTTGGCCGCTTCGATGCCAGCTTTGGTCAAAGCATTGAATAAAGTCGATTTACCGACGTTGGGTAAACCAACGATGCCACATTTAAAGCCCATTTTCAGATCCTGTGTTATCCGGGGTCAGCGCGCTGACCAGAAAAAAGATGTTGTGTGCTTTTGCACAGGGCTCAGGCTTGCGCCGGAGCCGCGTTAAAACTATGCAGCCGGTGTTGCGCTTTGACCAGGCCTTGTTCCAGCCACAGTTCAAAACAGCGCAGACTTTCGTCCAGCGCTTCATCCAGCAGTTTTTGCTCCGCTTGCGGCGCTTTGCCCAGCACATAGCCGGTCACTTTATCTTTGTGACCCGGATGGCCGATGCCAAGCCGCAAACGGTAAAAATTCAGGTTGTTGCCAAATTTGCCGGCAATATCTTTCAGACCATTGTGGCCGGCGTGGCCACCACCGAGTTTGATTTTCGCCGTACCGGCCGGCAGCGCCATTTCATCATGCGCAACCAGGATCTGCTCAGGTGGAATTTTGTAAAATTGCGCCAGCGCTAACACAGCTTTACCACTTAAATTCATAAAAGTGGTCGGGATCAGCAGTTTGATTTCACGGCCCTGACAGACAATCTTGCCTGACAAACCATAAAACTTCGGATCAGCTTTCAGCGGGGCGTTGTAGCGGCGGGCCAGTTGTTCGACAAACCACTGTCCGGCATTGTGTCGGGTTTTTTCATACTCGGGGCCTGGATTACCCAGGCCCACGATTAACTGAATGTTTTCAGTCATGCTTACTCAGCGGCTTCAGCGTCTGCTTTACCAGCTGGTTTGTTGACAGAAACAACAGCTTGGTCATGACCAGCGCCTTTGGCCAGTTCAGCGATTGTTACGCCGGCTGGAACTTTCAGGTCTGACAGGTGCAGCGTGACGCCAACTTCAACGTTTGCTAGGTCAACTTCAATGAATTCTGGCAGGTTTGCTGGCAGAACAGTGATAGCAACTTCGTTGATGTGGTGAGCAACGATACCGCCTTTTTTACCAGCAGCAGCTTCGTTAACGAAGTGCAGAGGTACGACAGTGTGCAGTTCGTGGCCAGCTTCAACGCGTTGGAAGTCAACGTGCATTACTTTTGGCTTGAACGGGTGACGTTGCATGGCTTTAACGATTGCTTTTACTTCTTCACCGCCGACGTTGATAGTCAGGATGTGAGTGTAAAAACCTTCGTTGGCTTGCGCCTGGATCAGTTTGTTGTGGTCCAGAGTCACTGACAGAGGCGCTTGGTGGCCACCGTAGATGATTGCTGGAACTTTGTCCGCGTGACGCAGGCGGCGGCTCGCACCTTTCCCCAGGTCGTTACGGATTTCGGCATTTAACGTGTAAATGGCTTCAGACATTTGGATCTCCAAAAATTAAGAATGCTGGTTTCCGCGACCAGAAAACCAGCTTAGATTTTTTTCTCAGCACAAAAACGCAAGGCGCTCTGGCGGAAAAAAGCGCGACATAATAGCACCGGCACTATGTTCAGGCAAACAAAAAAGCCGCTCAGGGAGCGGCTTTTATCAGCATTGCGTACTTTTTGCTGATGCTCAGTCAAACATTGAAGAAATCGATTCTTCGTTGCTGATGCGGCGGATACATTCGGCCATCATTTCGCTTAAAGTCAGTTGCTTGACTTTACTGACCGCCTGCATCGCAGGTGACAGCGGAATAGTATCGGTGATGATCAGTTCATCAATCACTGAGTTAGCGATATTTTCTGCCGCGTTACCAGAGAATACCGGGTGTGTGGCGTACGCGAACACGCGGCGGGCGCCTTGCTCTTTTAGCGCTTCTGCGGCTTTACATAAAGTACCACCGGTGTCGATCATGTCGTCGACGATGATACAGTCGCGGTCTTTGACGTCACCGATGATGTGCATCACTTGCGCCACGTTGGCTTTTGGCCGGCGTTTGTCGATGATGGCAAGGTCAGCATCGTTCAGCAGTTTTGCAATGGCACGGGCACGCACGACACCACCGATATCCGGTGATACGACGACCGGAGCCTGGAATTCACGTTTACGCATATCATCCAGCAGCACTGGCGAAGCGAAGACGTTGTCGACCGGGACGTCGAAGAAACCCTGGATCTGTTCAGCATGCAGGTCAACGGTTAGCACGCGGTCAACACCGACGCTGGACAGGAAATCTGCCACGACTTTCGCCGTGATAGGCACCCGGGCGGAGCGGACACGGCGGTCCTGGCGGGCGTAACCAAAGTACGGGATCACCGCAGTGATACGACCGGCAGAAGCGCGGCGCAGCGCATCGACCATCACGATCAGTTCAATCAGGTTGTCGTTGGTCGGAGCGCAGGTAGACTGGATAATAAAAACGTCCGATCCACGGACGTTTTCATTAATCTGAACGCTGACTTCTCCATCGCTGAAACGGCCAACTTCGGCATCGCCGAGCTTGATGTACAGGCGGCTGGCAATTTTTCTGGCGAGTTCTGGTACGGCGTTACCAGCGAATATCTTCATGTCGGGCACGGTAGGATCCTCAGGGATTGCTCCGGTTAAAATCTGAAATCAGCACCCGGCAGCAAAAGGGCGCTGATCCCTCGTCATACGGCATGTCGTAACGCAGTCAGCAGCGGCGACTGGTTGAGCCCCCTGGCGACAAATCCGCGGCAATTAGCCGGTAGATCAGCCAGGGCGCGACGAGCACTGAGTTCATCGGCGAATTCAGCGAAAACACTGGCACCAGTACCCGTCATTCGAGACGGCGCGTATTCTACCAACCACTGTAAGGTTATTGCAACCTGCGGACACAGACGTTCAACCAGTGCCTGACAGTCATTTCGCCATGGACTGGTCATTAAATCTGCCAGCGTCAGCACTTTGCTGTCGCGGGTTAAGTCAGGATGGGTAAATACCGCAGCGGTTGAGACGTGCGCATCCGGCGTCACCACTAAGTACCAACAATCCGGCAATTCTACTGGCTGCAACTGCTCGCCAACGCCTTCGGCAAAAGCGGTCTGGCCAAACACAAACACCGGTACGTCGGCGCCGAGTTTTAAACCGATATCGGCGAGCTGTTGGGTGGATAACCCCAGCTGCCACAAGATATTCAAAGCATGCAGAGTGGTGGCGGCATCGGAGGAACCACCGCCCAGACCTCCGCCCATCGGTGTGCGTTTTTCTAAAACAATGTCGATACCGGCGTCGGATGCGGCTATCGGCTGCAGCAGTTTGGCGGCACGCACCACCAGATTATCAGCACCGGCAATGCTGACATCTGAACAGCGGAAATCAATAGTGCCATTTTGCGTCGTGCGAAAACTCAGCTCGTCGCCGACATCCAGCATGCGAAACAGCGTTTGTAAATTGTGATAACCGTCAGCGCGCCGCCCGGTGATATGCAAAAACAAATTCAGTTTGGCCGGCGCTGGTAATGTCAGCATGCTGTTGATGAAAGTGCCTGTCATGGCTGCCACTCCCGGATCACCAGTTTGATACGGGTTTCGCCAGATTGCAGCTGCATTTTACGTGGCAGCGATTTGGCGTCTGGGAAGAAATCACTGTAACTGACCTGCCACTGCCGCTCGCGACTGTCGGTCAGGGTAAAACTGGTCAGCCGGCCCATGCCGTCGCGTTGTAAATTTTCGCTGCTGGGGCCCGGCAGGCCTTTGAGCCATAACTGCATTTCTTCAATCGGCAAAGACCAGCCGGATAAATAATCCAGCAAAGCACCGGCAGACATAGCCTGATGCGTCTGACCATCGACTTTCACTGTCGCACCTTGTTGATGCGTTTCCAGTTCAAACACGGTCAGACCGAGGAAATTGGTCATGGATGCCTGGTAATAAGGGCCTTGTTGCTGCCAGTTCAGTGTGCCACTGACATTTTCATCCGGTGCTTTGACGCCCAAAGCCGCGACGACTTTAAATTCAGTCATTGCATCCAGCGCCTGTTCGCGTTCGGCGGCGGGTAATGGGCGTAATGCGATGGGGGCGGGCTTGCTGGCACAGCCGGTTAATAGCAGGCCCAGCAAACAGCCGGCCCAGAGATTTTGCTTTAAAAACACAGTTTTTCCTGCTTGAAAGTGATGCGCCGCACCTGCAAGCGGTTGCAGCAGGCTTTTCAGCGTCCGTGGATTTTCGTACAATCCGGCCTTTATCCGGTACTCTGGCTGTATCCTGCCAAAGTTTCCTTACTTATTTTCAGGTGAATCGCTATTTTTGCACTTGGCATCAATCATAAAACTGCGCCGGTCGCCCTGCGTGAGAAACTGGCCTTTGCGCCAGAGCAAGTCGCTGATGCGCTGCTGGATCTGACTGCCAAAACGGCGGTGACTGATGCTGTGATCGTATCCACCTGTAACAGAACTGAATTGTATTTTAGCGGCAGCAGCGAACAATCGAAACAAGTGATTGACTGGCTGGCGCAATTTCATCAGCTCAACCGGCAGGAAGTCGAGCCGCATCTGTATCTGCATAGCGCTGATGCCGCCTCTACGCATCTGATGCGGGTCGCTTGTGGTTTGGATTCACTGGTGCTAGGCGAGCCACAAATTCTCGGTCAGGTAAAACAGGCTTACAGCCAGTCGCGGCAGCTCGGCACTATTCAGCCGGTGTTTGAACGGCTGTTCCAGAAGACTTTTGCCGTGGCCAAGCAGGTGCGTACTGACACTGAAATCGGCGCCAGTGCCGTGTCGGTGGCTTTTGCTGCAGTGACGCTGGCGCGGCAAATCTTCGGTAAACTCAATGATGTCAAAGTGTTACTGATTGGCGCCGGCGAAACGATTGAGCTGGTGGCCAAACATTTACTCGAACAAGGCGCGGCGCATCTGACGGTGGCGAACCGCTCGTATGACAGAGCGGCTGCGCTGGCGGCGCAATTTAACGGTCAGGCAATTAGCCTGGCGCAGGTACCGCAGGCGCTGGTCGATGCCGATGTGGTGATCAGTTCCACTGCCAGTACCTTGCCGATCGTTGGCAAAGGTATGGTGGAACAAGCGCTGAAAAAACGCCGGCACAAACCGATGTTTCTGGTCGATTTAGCGGTGCCACGTGATATCGAAGCGCAGGTGGCCGAACTGGAAGACGCCTATCTGTACACCGTCGATGACCTACAGAATATCGTTGCGCAGAATATGCAATCCCGCCAGGCGGCAGCCGAGCAGGCCGAGCAGATGATTGCGGTTGGCGTGGCAGATTTCAGTCAGTGGCTGGCGCTGCAGGGCAATATCGACTGGGTGCGGGATTATCGCGAGCGCTGCGATGCGGTGAAACAGGAATTATTACAACGGGCGCTAAATCAGCTTGCCAACGGCCAGAGCGCCGATAAGGTGATGACTGAATTAGCGACTAAACTCAGCAACAGGTTAATGCATGCACCAACCCGGACTATCCGGCAGTTGCTGCAAGATGACACTACTCAACCCCAAACATTGATCAACACGCTATTAGATGTGTAGTTAGATGTTTAATCAGGTATTTATTGCTCCATGAAAGAATCGGTATATCGCAAACTCGAAGGTCTGGTCGAGCGTTATGAAGAAGTGCAGGCGCTGTTAAGCGACGCTGCCGTGATCTCTGATCAGAATAAATTCCGCGAGTTATCCCGCGAATATAGTCAGCTCGAGCCGATCGCTCAGCATTTCGCGCTGTATTGTCAGGCGCAGGACGATTTGCAAAGCGCCGAAGAGATGTTAAAAGACGCCGATCCGGATATGCGGGAGATGGCGCAGGAAGAATTTAAATCCGGTAAAGAACGGATTGAAGTGCTGGATCAGGAACTACAAATCCTGCTGTTGCCAACAGATCCCAACGATAACAAAAATTGTTTTCTGGAGATTAGGGCTGGCGCCGGTGGTGATGAAGCCGCCATTTTTGCCGGCGATTTGTTCCGCATGTACAGCCGTTATTGTGAAAAACGCCGCTTTAAAACCGAGATCATCAGTTTTAACGACGGCGAACACGGTGGTTATAAAGAAATTATCGTCAGTGTGCAGGGCGACGGCGCTTATGGCGTATTGAAGTTTGAATCCGGTGGTCACCGCGTGCAACGAGTGCCGGCCACTGAATCCCAGGGCCGTGTGCATACCTCTGCCTGTACGGTCGCAATCATGCCGGAAGTGCCGGAAAGTGAAGCGATTGAAATTAACCCGGCCGATTTAAAAGTGGATACTTTCCGTGCGTCCGGAGCCGGGGGGCAACACGTCAACCGGACCGATTCTGCGATCCGCATTACGCACTTGCCAACCGGTATTGTGGTGGAATGTCAGGACGAACGCTCGCAGCATAAAAACCGTGCCCGCGCGATGGCAGTGCTGCAGTCGCGCATTCAGGCGGCGGAAGATGAAAAACACCGGCTGGCGGAAGAATCAACGCGCCGTTTGTTGGTGGGCTCGGGTGATCGTTCAGAACGCATTCGTACTTATAACTTTCCGCAAGGCCGCTTAACCGATCACCGCATCAACCTGACCATCTACAAATTACTTGATGTGATGGAAGGTGATCTGGATCCGGTGTTAGGTCCGCTCAGCCATGAATATCAGGCCGACCAGCTGGCGGCACTGGCCGAGGAAAACCGCTGATGTTATTGCGTCAGTGGCTGCAGCAGGCAGAAACGGTGCTGCAGCCACTGGCGCAGCAAGACCCGCAAGCCACAGATCTGGCTTTTGAAGCCAGCCGTCTATGGGCGGACGTGCTGGATAAAAATCCGGCCAGTCAGCGCTTATATCTGGAACAGCAGCTGAGCGCCGCTGAGCTAGAACAGTTAAATACTGCGTTACAGCGGCGGGCCATGGGCGAGCCTCTGGCTTATATCACCGGACGCTGGTGGTTTTGGGATCTGGAGCTCGAAGTGGCGCCTTGCACGCTGATCCCAAGACCCGACACCGAATTACTGGTCGAGCAGGCTTTGGCCCTGCAGCTACCGCCACAGGCCGCCGTGTTGGATCTGGGCACCGGAACCGGCGCTATTGCGCTGACGCTGGCGTCGCAGCGACCTGACTGGCAAGTCACCGCTGTCGATTTTTCTGCGGATGCCGTCGCTTTGGCGGAACGTAACCGATGCCGATTACAGCTGGGGAATGCCCGTGTTCTGCAAAGCGACTGGTATCAGGCGGTTGCAGGCATTCGTTTTGATCTTATCTTGTCAAATCCACCTTATATCGACGCGTCAGACCCGCATCTTCTTCAAGGCGATGTGCGGTATGAACCGCTCAGTGCGCTGGTCGCTGCAGACGATGGTTTGTCTGATATCAGGCAGATCTGCGCTCTGGCGCCCATGCATTTGCATGCTGGCGGCTGGCTGTGGTTGGAGCATGGCCACCAGCAACATGAAGCAGTACAACAGATCCTGCGCCAGGCCGGTTTTAGTGCAGTGCAGTCGCGCCGCGACTATGGCGGGAACTGGCGCATCAGCGGTGGCTGCCTGCCCGTCTAACCAAATAGACGCGGCCCTCAACTTCGGCCGCCAGTGTTTCGCCGTAATTTTGCAGCAATCCTTTTGACCATCCCGCGATTACCGCATATAACTAACTCAGCTTGATATTGAATTAATTAATTCATCTCAATCACTTATGCTGTTTAACAAAGCAGGAACAAGCTCAAGAGGGAATAAGCGTGGCGAATGATTTTTTATTTGCGGATGAGCCAGAAGAGCAGGCGCCGCAACATAGCGGCAGCTGGAAGATCCTGATCGTCGATGATGAGCCGGAAGTTCACGCCGTGACGAAACTGGCTCTGAGTGATTTCGCCTTTCAGGGCAAAAATCTGGAGTTTTTCAGTGCGTATTCTGGCACTGAAGCGAAAAAATTGATTGAAACCCACCACGATGCGGCCATTATCCTGTTGGATGTGGTGATGGAATCTGACGACGCCGGCCTGATTGTGGCGCGTTATATCCGCGAAGAACTGCACAACCATTATGTCCGCATTATCCTGCGCACCGGGCAACCAGGACAGGCGCCGGAACGGCAAGTGATCGTCAATTACGACATCAACGACTACAAATCCAAGACTGAACTGACCGCACAAAAACTCTTTACCGTGATCATGTCGAGTCTGCGCTCGTACCGCGATATCTTGTCAATCGACAACAGCCGGCGCGGTCTGGAGAAAATTATCACCGCATCAGCCGATTTATTTTCCTCGCACTCGATGGAACAGTTTATTGATGGCGTGCTGCAACAACTGACTTCGATTCTGGGCTGTGACGACAATGCGTTGTTGGTCACGTCTTCACTGGTTGCCGGCAATATCCACGAAAATACCGATCCGGATCAGTTGGTGGTGTTTGCTGGTCTCGGTGAATTTGAACATCAGGAAGGCCGTGCGGTGTCTGATGTGCTGGACCATACGCTGATGGATGCTTTCCATCAGGCGCTCAGAAGCCGCAGTATCGTATACCGGGAAAATTATCTGGTGGCCTATTGCACCAGTAAATTCACGCATGGCTCATTGTTGTATGTCTCGGGGCTGCCAAATCAGATTAATGAAACACAAAAACGGCTGATAGAACTGTTTTCGCAGAACGTGCAAATTGCCTATGAAAACGTGCAGTTGCAGCATGAAATTGAAGATACTCAGCGCGAGATTGTCTACCGGCTCAGTGAAGCGGTAGAGCAGCGCTCGATTGAAACCGGTAACCATGTCAAACGCGTCGCGTTTATTTGTTATGAGCTGGCAACGGCTTATGGACTACCCGTGGATGAGGCAGAGAAACTGATGTTTGCCTCGCCTTTGCATGATGTCGGCAAAGTAGGGATCCCGGATGGCATTCTGAATAAACCGATGAAACTGGCTGAACATGAGTGGGAAGTGATGAAAACCCATTCCAGCATCGGTTACGAGATCTTAAAAAATTCAAAACGCGCCATTATTCAGGCGGGGGCTGTGATCGCCCGTGACCATCATGAAAAATGGGATGGCAGTGGTTATCCGGCTGGCAAACGCGGCGAAGAAATTCATGTGTATGGCCGTATCGCGGCAGTCGCGGATGTCTATGATGCGCTGCGGCACCGTCGCTGTTATAAATCGCCCTGGACCGCAGATGCAACGCTGGCGCATATTGAAAGCGAAGCGGGGCGCCAGTTTGACCCGCGCCTGGTGGAGATGCTGAAAAGCCGCATCGATAAAATTGAGGCGATTTTAACCAAGTATCCGGACGAAGAATAAGTCCGCTCCGCTGCTGACAAAGCCACCTTCTGGTGGCTTTGTTGCTGATAAGCATGGACGATCCGGCGATGAACATGCAAAATGCGTTTTTCTTCAACTAATCCATTGATTGCGCGTCGTTTGCATGCGACTGCTCAGTCAGATCACGGAGCATATTGCGATGTATATGGCTTTAAAACATACCCATCTGTTATTGGTTGCCCTGAGTGTTTCCCTGTTATTTATCCGGTTTGTCCTGAGTCTGCGTGACTCAGCTTTGTTACAGAAAAAGCTGCTCAAGGTACTGCCGCATGTGATTGATACCTTGTTGTTGTTGTCTGCAGCAGGATTGATGCTGACACTGCAGCAATATCCGTTTGTCACCCCCTGGCTGACGGAAAAATTTATCGGTTTACTGGCCTATATCGCCCTTGGCATGATGGCATTAAAAGGCCGGACCAAAGCGTTACGGGTGTTTGCGTTTTTCGGCGCTCTGGGCTGGTTGGCGCTGATGGTGCGCGTGGCAGTTACTAAGACGCCGGTGTTATTTGGTTAAGTCAGGACTGGTGTCCGGCTGCAATAATTAGCAGTGTTATTGAAGGAGGCCCTCGTGGCGTCAATGAATATTCAGATTGGTAAGCTGGAAGTTGCCAACGACAAACCTTTTGTGTTGTTTGGTGGTATGAACGTACTGGAGTCGCGTGACATGGCGCTGCAGGTGGCAGAACACTATGTCAGAGTTTGTGAAAAACTCGGTATTCCTTATGTGTTTAAAGCGTCCTTTGATAAAGCCAACCGGTCGTCAGTGCATTCCTACCGTGGCCCGGGTCTCGAAGAAGGCTTACGGATTTTTGAAGAAATTAAGCGCACTTTTAATATTCCACTGATCACGGACGTGCATGAGCCCTATCAAGCGGCCCCTGTAGCAGAAGTGGTCGATGTGATCCAGCTGCCGGCTTTTCTGGCGCGCCAGACTGATTTGGTCGTTGCAATGGCCAACACCGGTGCAGTGATCAATGTGAAGAAACCACAATTTCTGGCCCCACATGAAATGCGCCATATCATCACCAAGTTTGCCGAGGCCGGCAACGACAAAGTGATCCTGTGTGAGCGTGGTTCATGTTTTGGCTATAACAACCTGGTCGTTGACATGCTGGGCATGGACGAAATGAAACAATATGGTCCGGTGATTTTTGACGCCACCCATGCGCTGCAAAAACCTGGTGGTCGCACGGATTCTGCCGATGGCCGTCGTGCTCAGGCTGCACAGCTGGCCCGTTCTGGCATGGCCCTAGGCCTCGCTGGTTTATTTATCGAAGCGCATCCGGAGCCAAATCAGGCAAAATGTGATGGTCCTTGCGCGTTACCATTGGCGAAGCTGGAAGATTATTTGCAACAAATGCAGGCGTTGGACCAATTGGTGAAATCCTTTGCCCCATTGGATACTTCTGCCAATTAAGCGAAACGGCTTAACCGTGGCAAACGCTGCAGCGTGATGCTCAGCGTTTGTAGCGTTCCTGCACATACACCACCACTTGCTGATAACTCTGCTGTAACCGGTCGGCCAATGTGCTCAGTTCAGGCCAGTACGGTTGTTCTGTCTGCTGCTCCAGTTGCAACGCCAGTTCCGACAATGCTAACGCACCAACGCTCTTTGCCATGGATTTTAACTGATGGGCCAGGCTGCGACAGACCTCTGTTTGTTGCTGTTGTTGTGCATCCTGCAGTTGCACCAGTAGTTCAGCGGCATGACTGACAAAATAATTCAGATATTGTTGATGTTTCGCCGGGTCCGGCCCCAGAAAATTGGCGATAGTGGTAAAGCAAATCGGACTGACTTCCGGAGCTTCAACTGCAGCCGGCGTGTTTTGTGCAGTTGAGGACTGTGACTCAGACGATTCCGCGACAGCAGGCGCCGCAAGTGGCAGCCAACGCTGCAGCACGGTATGCAATTTAGTCAGTTCGACTGGTTTGGTCAGGTAGTCATCCATGCCTACACTCAGGCATTTTTGTGCTTCGCCTTTGAGCGCGTTAGCGGTGATGGCGACAATACGGGTAAACACAATGTCTTCATCATCATATTGCGCAGCTTCCTTGCGGATCGCCCGGGCCAAATCATAGCCGCTGAGGTTTGGCATATGCAGGTCGGTGAGGAGCAGGGGATAGCGGTATTGTCGCCATTTATCCAGGGCGATTTGGCCGTCGTCGGCCACTTCGACCCGATAACCCAGCGTTTGAAGCTGTTCGACTAAGACCTTTTGATTCATCGGATTATCTTCCGCCAATAACAACAATGGCGCATTTTCGCCTGCAACGACAGGGCCACTGTCCAGTGTGCGTGCAAATTGCAGCGCTGGTTTGTTGCTGAGCTGCCCCAGCAGTTTTAACAATGCTGTCGCCAGGCTGCTGCGACAGAGCGGATTAAGCTCCAGAACTTCGCTGCCGGCTGGCGCACTGCGTAATGTTGATTCCGCGGCGACCAGCAATAAAGTCGGCAACGGTAGCGGGGCTGGCAATTGCTGTAACGCACTGTCCGGCGACTGACTGCAATCGAGCACAACCAGATCTGCGCTATGTTGCGATGACCACAATTCTGTAGGGCCAACCAACAGCGGCGTCGCACCAAAAGACGCCAGATAACGCTGCAGCAGTTCTTGCTGTGCGCTGTCGTCGCTGCAAATCAATACCCTTTGGTTCTGCAGATCGGGTTGTTGGCGTGGGATGTCTTCTTCGGCGTGGCGCATCGGCAACAACACGCTGAATTCACTGCCTTTACCAATGACACTTTGCACTTCAATCCGACCAAACATCAGTTCCGTTAGGTGCTGACAAATCGACAGGCCAAGTCCGGTGCCACCATATTTACGCGTAATAGAGCCTTCCGCCTGCAAAAATGGTTGAAATAACTGATTCAGCTGACGTGGGGTCATGCCTTTGCCGTTGTCTGTCACCGAAATCCGGATCTGGCAAAATTCCATATTATTGTCAATCAGTTCAGCCCTGATTTGCACTTTGCCACGTTGTCCCGGCAACGTTTCGGTGAATTTAATCGCATTGCCGGTCAGGTTATAGAGGATCTGCCGCAAACGTACTGGATCGCCAAGCAGACTCTCCGGAATGGCTGGATCAACAAAGATGCTGAGCTGCAGCTGGCGTTGTAATGCGACGGTAAACATCACTTGAGCAACGGCCTCAACTACTTCGTTCAGCGACAATGGAATATGCTCAATTTCCATTTTGCCGGCTTCGATTTTGGAAAAATCTAAAATGTCGTCGAGAATGCGCAGCAGCGCAAAGGCGGATTCACGCACCGTATTGGTCAGGCGAAACTGATTACTGTTTAACATGGTATTTCTGAGTAAATCAACGGTGCCGATGATGCCATTCATTGGAGTACGGATCTCATGACTCATCGTCGCTAGAAAGGTGGATTTCGCTTCATTAGCCCGCTCTGCACTGATTTTGGCGCTGGCGAGCGCTTCGGTGCGCTGCAGGATCTTGTCATCCAGTTCGTGCTTTAACAGAGTGCAATCCGTTTTCGCTTTTTCCAGCATGAGTTGTTGTTCACGGCAATGTTGCAACAGCAAGTGCAACGGATGTTCCAGCGCCTGTAAACTGCCCGGCACCGTTAACACCAGATCAAATTGCTGCCTGCCCACGCTAAGCAGTAATGAATCGATGAGTTGTTGCTGCTGCTGTTGCAGGCGACGCTCAAATAATCGCATTGGTACCGTCCCCAGCACTAACAGCATGCATGCGCCAGCCGCAGCCATTAAAAACCAAAGCTGCCAGTCGGTCTGTTGCTGCCGGACTACCAGAACCAATTGCCCTTGTGGCAATGATTGTCGTGCCAGCTGTAATTCTTTAGCGAGTGCTTCAGGCTGCAACGGATTAAAACCAGCAAGGCCGGGGGTATGTGCCAGCACTTTTTGGTTGGGCCCGAGCAGGTACAAGGCTTGTAGTTGTGGTGTAGCCAACAGGTTCAACAGTTGCTGATTGGCTTGTTCCAGCGGCATGCTTGCAATGTTGGCCGGCAATAGCTGACTCATTAACTGCAACTGATGCTGCAATTGCAGCCTTTGTCCATTCTCGTGCTGATTTTGTTGATACCAGGACTGGCACAAGAGCGCACTGAACAATAAACAACTAGCAACAGCCAATAGCCAGATGAGAAACAGCGGCGTTTTAAAGCTCGATTGCGGCATACGGATAGGTACGAATAGATGGAAGTTCTTTCATTTTAATCAGTTTTTTCTAATTATCTGAGAACTTTCAAATATTTTGCGGTTAATGCGTGCGTTGTTTAAATTCAGGCATGTTGGTTTTCATTGCCACTGGCTGGATATCTGCTGATAGTTTCAGCAGATCCATTGGATTTGTTCAATCCATAAGCGGTCAGCAGGTTCTGGCCAAAAAAAAGTTGACTTGATCCGGCAAAATCCGTTTAATACCCCCCGTTGCCCAGATAGCTCAGTCGGTAGAGCAGCGGATTGAAAATCCGCGTGTCGGTGGTTCGATTCCGCCTCTGGGCACCATAAATTTTATGGTGTGTTGATTTCCCTTCGTAATCAGTTCACTACAGTGTTTTCTTCATTGAACAAAGCCGCTTTAGCTCAGTTGGTAGAGCAACTGACTTGTAATCAGTAGGTCATCCGTTCGACTCGGATAAGCGGCACCATTTATATACTGATATAAATGTCAATGAAGACCAGTTTTGCCCAGATAGCTCAGTCGGTAGAGCAGCGGATTGAAAATCCGCGTGTCGGTGGTTCGATTCCGCCTCTGGGCACCAAAACAATAAGCCCCGGACAGTGTCCGGGGCTTTTGTTTTTCAACGTTGTCAGTTTCGCTTTTGCCTTGTCATCGCGACATCACGTTCTGCCATCAGGCCTGTGTTGTCAGCAATCAGTTAAGTAGTTGCTAATTTGTCGCATTCGTTCTAATCTGCGTGCCCCTTTTTGCATTCGCGCTGCAACAGGGGACTGGTTGTGTCATTTTGCTGAAAAAAGCAGCGGTCAGTGCAGACTGAGTTTCAACAGTTTCCGCTTCAGCTATGGTTATCAAATCTGCTGTGAGTCCACTGGCTTGCAGATCAAGCGCTGTAGGGGTCAATCCATGAAAAAAGCTGTGATTCTGGTATTGGACAGTTTTGGTGTCGGCAGTGCGCCGGACGCTGATAAGTTTGGTGATAGCGGAGCCAATACCTTTGCCAGTATTGCCCGTGCTTTTGCCAATCAAAAAGGGCGGCAGTTGCAACTGCCAAACCTAGCGAGACTGGGTCTCGTCAAAGCCGCATTTGCGGCCTCTTCTGAAATGGCTTGCGTGACTGACAATGAGCCTGTTATCGGTGCTTATGGTTATGCCCGTGAGTTGTCGAGTGGCAAAGATACACCTAGTGGTCATTGGGAAATCGCCGGCGTGCCTGTGCTGTTTGAATGGGGCTACTTTCTGAACAAACAACACAGCTTTCCGCAAGACCTGATCGACGAATTATGCCGTCGTACCGGCGTGTCCGGTATTCTGGGCAATTGCCATGCGTCTGGCACCGACATTCTGGTGCGCCTCGGTGATGAGCATATCCGTAGTGGAATGCCGATTTGTTATACCTCGGCTGACAGCGTGTTTCAGGTCGCCGCCCACGAAAGCCATTTTGGTTTGGACCGGTTGTATCAGTTCTGTGAAACGGCCCGTCAGTTACTGGATGATTACAATATCGGTCGGGTGATTGCACGGCCATTTTTAGGCGATGCACCGAACAACTACGCCCGCACCGGTAACCGCCGTGACTATTCCGTGTTGCCACCGGCGCCAACGGTGCTGGACAAACTGACCGCTGCCGGCGGTACTGTGGTCAGTATCGGTAAAATCGCTGACATTTACGCTCATCAAGGCATCAGTAAAGCAGTGAAGGCCAACGGCCTCGAAGCGCTGGTCGACAAAACCATCAGCGAATATCACGCCGCCCCGGATAAAAGCCTGATCTTCACCAATCTGGTGGATTTTGACCAGAACTATGGCCATCGCCGTGATCCGATAGGGTATGGCGACGCGCTGGAGTATTTCGACAGCCGGCTGCCAGAGCTGATGGCGATGCTTGAACCGGACAGTTTGATGCTGCTGACTGCAGATCATGGCTGTGATCCGACCTGGATTGGTACTGAACACACCCGGGAATATGTGCCGGTGTTATGTTATGGCCCGCAAATCAACGCCGGGGCCTTAGGCGAGCGTGCCAGCTTTGCTGACATGGGCCAGACTTTTGCTGAGTATTTCGCGTTGGATGCGATGGCATATGGCCAGTCGTTTCTGCCTGAGCTCACCCTTACTAATTAAATAATCAGAGAATTAAGTTTATGACCACTCCACATATCCACGCCGCTGCCGGCGCTTTTGCTGAAACTGTACTGATGCCAGGCGACCCGCTGCGTGCCAAACACATTGCCGATACGTTCCTGACCGACGTGCAATGCATTAACACAGTGCGCAATATGTATGGCTTTACCGGTAAATATCAGGGCAAACCAGTCAGCGTCATGGGCTCTGGCATGGGCGTGCCGTCGATGTCGATTTATGCCACTGAGCTGGTGAAATTTTATGGTGTGAAAAATATCATCCGTATCGGTTCCTGCGGTGGTTTACCGCTGTCGGTGAAAGTGCGTGAAGTCGTGATTGCGATGGGCGCCAGCACAGATTCAGCCGTTAACCGCAACCGTTTGCAGGGCATGGATTTTGCCGCGCTGGCAAGCTATGACCTGCTGGAGCGCGCAGTGGCTGCAGCCCGTGCCAAACAAATCGGTGTCAAAGTCGGCAATGTATTCACCTCTGATTTGTTCTACAACCCAAGCGAAACACTGTTTGATACGCTGGAAAAATACGGCATCCTTGGCGTTGAAATGGAAGCGGCCGGTTTATACGGTGTCGCCGCTGAATTTGGCGTCAATGCGCTGGCGATCATGACGGTGTCGGATCATATCCGCACCGGCGAATCATTAAGCCCGGATGAGCGTCAGACCAGCTTTAACGAAATGGTCGAAATCGCGCTGGCCTTGGTGTAACAGGAGAGTTCTGACATGTCTTTATCCGGCAATAAAAACTTTTATGTATCCTGGGAAGCGTTTCACCGCGCGACTAAGGAGCTGGCAAAAATGTGCCTGCATGGCAACTTTGACAGCATCGTTGCGGTCAGCCGCGGTGGTTTGGTGCCGGCAACGATCATTGCCCGTGAGCTGGATATCCGGGTACTGGACACTATTTGTGTTTCCAGTTATGACCATGATCAACAGCGCTCGCTGCAAGTGCTCAAAGATGCCACGCTGCCAGACTCGGAGCGGCTGTTGGTGATTGACGATCTGGTGGATACCGGTGAAACCGCCCGCGCTCTGCGTGAACGTTTTCCCAAAGCTTGTTTTGCCACTGTCTATGCCAAGCCGCAAGGCAAAGCACTGGTTGACAAATATGTCACTGACATTGAGCAGGACACCTGGATCCACTTACCCTGGGATATGGAACTGGCGTACAGTGCGCCGCTGGCTGAACAGCCACGGTAAGTGTCATCCCCAATAAAAAAACCGCTGTGAGCGGTTTTTTTATTGCTTGGTGCTGCGGATTATTTCTTGTCGCTGCTTAAACTCAATTTGACCCAGACCAGACGATGGTCTGAGCTTGCGCCACGGCTGGCAACAGCGTCATACAAAGGTTCCCCTTTTCCTGGCCAGAACACACCGCTACTATGAACTTTAATTCCTTGCTTTGACGGTAACACATAGTCAGCGCGCATCCGCCAGCCAGCCGTGTGGAATTTTGCCAGCGGATTATCCGGGCTGTGCGCCGCGCCACCAGCGCTTTGCGGCACAGGTTCATGCTGGATTTTTGCATGATTTACCAGCGCCTGAATCGCATCACGGTGTGCATCACCTTCATCCGGCGACGAGTTCTGATCACCCATCACCACAAATGGAGCGGTGCTCTGATAACCGCCGTGGCTGCCTTTATCGTCATAAATGTAGTCGGCGTTGCCGGATATATAATCGACCCAGAATCTGACTTCGTCATGGTTGCGATGGCCATTGCTGTTTTCCGCGCCATCAAATACCGGGGGCGTTGGGTGACTGACTATTAAGTGCAGTGGTTTGCCATCGACATTGACCGGTAAATCCCAATGTGACTTACTGGATAGTGGCATGTTCGCCCATGCGTCTGGACTGAACCATGGGCTGTCATCGGATTTTTTAGTTGTTTTATGCCCTGGCATATCTTTCCATTTAAAATGCTGAAAGGTGCGGGCTTTGTCAGCGTCAATGGGGTAGCGCGATAAAACCAGCATGCCATATTGGCCCGGATAATGACCAAAACCCCAGGCATCTTCGGCGCCTGCGGCTTTGCCATCATTGTTCAAATCATAACCGCTCGGCTGACCGGTATTGACGGTTTGGTAATAGAAGTAGGGGTATTGCAGTGGCTTGCCACCATGTTGTGGTTTTTCCAGATATTGACTGGTGAACTGCTGCACGCCTTGTGCCGGGTCGGCAATGTAATCAAATTCGTTTAACAGCAGAATATCCGGCCGGACTTGCTGCAAGATCGCTGCAATATTACGGATTTGCGCATTTTGGCCGCTGGCCAGTTCGCCCGCCAGCACTTGTGGGCCCAGAGGGCTGCCTTTGGCGACATAGTTTTCGGCTTCCATGCTGACATTAAAAGTGGCGATAGTCAGTTCAGTTGCTTGCACTTGCAGACCTCCACATAGGCCCAGTCCGGCCAACAGACTTGCGATCAATGATTTCATTGATAAAAATCCGGCAGAAAAAGACCAGACTAGCCTAACCAGATTTGGCACGTTATCCCAGAAGTTTCGGATTTAGATGGCTGGATAGCTGCAAATGTCGCCAAAATGCAGCGAAAATTTAAACAAACTTATTTAGCCTGCCTGCATATTTCTGGTCTGATATGTTACACTCGCATGACAACAGGCTCTTGACTGCAGAAGTGCGGGTAAGTTCCGTATGCTGATATAAATATTTCATCAGCAAGTGCTTGTGTAAGAAAAACGTAATGTTACTGCGTTAAGCTTGCCAGCCAAATTGGACATACAGTTTGGTTTATTTCAGGGTTTGACAATACCTACAACTACCAGGTGAAAAACGATATGAAAATCAGACATATTGCTATGGCAGTCGCCGTAGCCTTAGGTTCTAGCTATGCCAGCGCTGAAACCTCCTCAGCTATCCGCGGCCGTATTTCTAATCCTGAAGGCGCAGCCGCCGCAGGAACTAAAGTTATCATTTTACACGTGCCATCAGGTACCAGCCGTACTGTTGTGACTAATGAAACCGGTAGCTTCGTGGCTTCAGGCCTGCGCGTGGGCGGTCCATACAAAGTCATCGTTGATTCAGAAACTTATAATGACGAGACCGTCAACGACGTCTTCCTAAAATTGGGCGATACCTTTCAACTGAACCGTCAGTTGCAGTCGGCTTCTGTAGAGCGGATTTCAGTGACTGGCTCATCCATTGCGTTCAGCTCAACTGGCAGCAGCAGTTATTTTGGTGCCGAAGATCTGGAAAAAGCCCCAAGCTTTAACCGCGATATCAAAGACATGGTACGTAACAACCCGTTAGTGGTTGTGTCTTCTAAAGACGGCGAGATGAGTGTTGCAGGTACTAACCCTCGCTTTAACAGCATTACCGTTGACGGCATTTCACAAAACGACGATTTCGGTTTGAATGCAAATGGTTATCCAACCCAACGCTCACCAATTTCAATTGAAGCACTGGATCAGGTTTCAGTAGAAACTTCACCTTTTAATGCTAAATACGGTGGTTTCCAGGGCGCACTGGTTAATGCAGTGACCAAATCAGGTGCTAACGAGACTTTTGGTTCATTCACCTATGAATCCATGCGTGATAGCTGGGCGGGTACACCTAACGACGGCAAACGTGACATCCCATTGAATTTTAAAGATACAACTCTTGCCGGTACACTCGGCGGTGCCATCGTTGAAGATAAATTGTTTTATTTCGTATCAGCAGAAACTTTTGATGGCCCAGCTCAAGTTGAATGGGGTCCGCAAGGCTCAGCTGCACCAAACTTGGCGGGTGTTTCTCAAGCCGACTATGAGGCTATTCGTAGCATTGCAAGTTCGGTTTATGGCGTAGAAGCTGGTACTTGGGATCAATCTCCAGAAGAGAAAGACGAAAAATTACTGGTCAAGCTGGACTGGAACATCAACGACGAGCATCGTGCTGCTTTCACTTATCAGTATAACAAGGGTAACCTGACCCAAAATACATCTGAGAACAGCGGTGAACTCCGTTTGTCTTCGCATTGGTACAATAAGCAGGAAACGCTGAATAACTTCGCGTTAAAACTTTATTCTGACTGGTCTTCAGAATTTTCAACACAAATCAGCGCCACTTATATGGATGTTGCGACTGACCAAATTTCTGGCGGCAGCTTTGGTGACGTCACAGTACGTGTGGGCTCAAACCAGGTTACTTTAGGTTCTGATTTGTCCCGTCATTCGAATGATCTCAGAAAGAAAAACTGGATCTTGGCTGTTGATGGTGACTACCTACTGGATGAGCATAAGTTATCATTCGGTTATCAGATGAAACAAATTGATATCTTCAACCTGTTCCTGCAGAGCACCAAAGGTGAATACCTGTTTGACAGCATCGCAGACTTCCAGAACCGTCGCGGTCGAGTGTTCTACCGCAACGCGGTTAGCAACAATTCCGATGATGCCGCGGCAGCGTTCGTCCGCAATGAACATACACTGTATGTGCAGGATGAATATGCATTCAGTGACGACCTGACTTTAGATTTCGGTGTGCGTTATGAGTTACTGACTTCTGATGATACGCCGACATACAACAAGTTCTCAGAAGCCCGCACCGGTTATAGCAATACTGAAAACCTGGATGGCGCAAACATTCTGTTACCACGGATCGGCTTCAAGTATCTGGCGACAGATGAATTGACTGTGCGAGGTGGTGTAGGCCGTTTCTCTGGTGGCCAACCAACAGTTTGGGTGTCTAACAGCTATTCAAACCCGGGTGTAGGCCGTGGTCAGACACCTAGTCTGACAGCCAGTAACAATGCCTATCGTACAGGTTTGAGCATTGATCAGGTTCCTGCGGATTTATTAGCGCTGGTAGCCAGTTCCACTACTCAGGCGGACGTTAACCTGGTAGATCCAAACTACAAACTGCCAAGTGACTGGCGCGCGCAAATTGCAGCAGATTACGTCTTTAGCCTGCCGCTGATCGGTGATGATATCAACTGGTCTACTGAATATATGTATGTCAAACGTGAGGATACATCTTTCTGGATTGATGCCAGCTTTGTGAATGAAGCAACCGGCACAACGGCAGATGGTGGACGGACTATTTATACCGACAACGACGGTAGTACCCGTGATCTGATGTTGACCAACGCGGATAAAAATGGTCGTTCGAAAATCTTTGCTACCATGTTGAATAAAAACTGGGATAGCGGTGTAAGTGCAACAGTTTCTTATACCCATCAGGACATTACTGATTCGCACACTAGCACCAGCTCTACAGCAAGCAGCAACTACGGTTTTAACAACACTATCAACCGTCACGATTCATTTGTGTCGACTTCAGCCTTTGAAACCAAACATCGCTTTGTTTTCAATCTGGGTTACACCACTGAATTCTTCTCTGGGTATGAGACTACGTTCAGTTCTTTCTTTGAGCGTCGTTCAGGTAAGTCGATCACTTATTATGTTGATGGTAACCAGCTGACTGTAGCCGGTAAAGCTTACTCAGATCCGTATGGCTTGTTGAGCCCAGGTACTACTTCTGACGCGTTCCTGCCATACATAGCGAAAGAGAATGATCCAAACGTCATCTTCACTAGCGAAGCAGACCGAGTGGCTTATTATTCTGTGATCAAAGCATTTGGTCTTGATAAATATGCAGGTGGTTATGCGCCAAAAGGCGTAACAACTGGTCCTTGGGTGACAACTTGGGGATATCAGTATTCGCCAGGAGCTGCCAGGTCTGGTAGATGGTCATAAAGGTATCTTTTACCTGACTGTTGATAACTTCCTGAACTTGCTGGACAGTGACAAAGGTAAAGATTTTGGCAGCGACTTCGGTACACTGGAACTGCACGAATTCACTATCGACCCGGTTACTAAAAAGTATATCTACGGTATGAATCGTACCAGTGGCCAGATCACTGTACCAAATCGTAACTATGATAAGTTCTACACTGAAGCTTCGACTTGGCGTTTGAAAGCGGGTGTCACTTACCGCTTCTAATTGAAGTTTGAAAGTTTGAAAGTTTGAAAGTTTGAAAAACGCCGGCGAAAGCCGGCGTTTTTGCTTTTAAATCAATCCAAAACTTGGATGTAGTATTTTCCCGATATCAGTGGTTTCTAATCTGGCCGGAATTGGCGATAATTAGTGAACAATCCTACAAGAAGAAAAACACCGTGGCCAAACCAACCATCATCGCCATTGCCGGCGCTTCAGCGTCTGGTAAAAGTCTATTTGCTTCCACCGTCTATCAGGAACTGGTGGCAGAATTTAGCGGAGAACGCATCTCCGTGTTAGCAGAGGATGCTTATTACCGTAATCAGGATCATCTGTCGATGGATCAGCGGGTGCTGACCAATTATGATCATCCGGCCGCCTTTGAGCACGAATTGCTGGCGCAACATTTACAGCAGCTGCGCGACGGCAGTGCGGTGGAAATGCCGCAATATTGTTATAAAACCCATACCCGTAAAACCGAGACGATTAAAGTGCAACCAGCCAAAGTAGTGCTGGTCGAAGGCATTTTGTTGCTGACCGATGCACGCTTACGTGAGCAGTTTAATATCACGGTGTTTATGGATACGCCGTTGGATATCTGTTTGCTGCGCCGGATCAAACGCGATGTAGAAGACCGCGGCCGCACCATCAGTTCTATCACTGAACAATATGAAAATTATGTCCGGCCGGCGTTTTTTGAATTTATCGCGCCGTCTAAGCAATATGCCGACATCGTGGTGACCCGCGGTGGTAAAAATCAGATTGCCATTGATATTCTGAAAACTAAAATCCGCGCATTGCTGGCTAATTAATTTGGCCCGGATACGACAAAAATCCCGCCAAGGCGGGATTTGTTGTGTTTAGTGATTGGCAGTGATTTTCTTTGATCTGGCGGCTATCGAGCGGCGATATTCAGAGATTTATTTGTTTGCATTGCTGTTAAATTAGTCTCTTTTCAACTGCAATGTTTCTGCTATATAATCGAGCGGCAAAACTTCAAGTTCAGACAACCCCATACGAGCAATTCTCAGTCAGAATCAACGATTCCGGCTCCCGCTTTGAAACTGTAACTACTTGATCTTTTGATGCTATCCTAGGATTTCAGCATCACAAGAACAATAATTCCGCAGTGCTGTAGCGGACCTAAAATCCAAGGAAAATCAATATGATGAGTTTAGTTGGCATCGCTGCCATCTTATTAATCGCTTATCTTTGCTCAGCACACCGTCAAGCCATTAAATGGCGCACCGTCGGTGGAGCCTTTGCAATACAGCTGGCGATTGGCGCTTTTGTGTTATATGTGCCGGCAGGTAAAGATGTACTAATCAGCGTGTCTAATGCAGTCGGTGCCGTGATTGGCTATGCCAATGAAGGCATTCTATTTTTATTCGGTGATGCCGGTGCGAAAAAATATGGTTTTGTCTTTGCCATTCACGTACTGACCGTCATTATTTTCTTTTCATCGTTAATTGCCGTGTTGTACCACATCGGCGTGATGAAATTTGTCATCGGCGTGATTGGTGGTGGTTTGCAAAAACTGCTGGGCACCAGTCGGCCGGAATCAATGAGCGCGGCGGCCAATATTTTTGTCGGTCAGACCGAAGCGCCATTAGTGGTGCGGCCATTTATTCCAACCATGACTCGCTCTGAATTATTTGCGGTGATGGTCGGGGGCCTGGCATCTGTCGCAGGTTCGGTACTTGCCGGTTATGCCGGCATGGGCGTTGAGCTGAAGTATTTGATTGCCGCCAGCTTTATGGCGGCACCCGGTGGTTTGTTGATGGCAAAACTGTTGTTGCCGGAAACGGATACACCGAAAAATGATTTAACTGAAATCAGTTCAAATGAAACCAATACCAATGTGATTGACGCGGCCGCATCTGGCGCTGCCAGTGGTCTGCAGCTGGCGCTGAATGTCGGTGCTATGTTATTGGCCTTTGTAGGCTTGATTGCGCTGGTCAATGGCATCGTTGGTTGGGTGGGCAGTGTGGCTGGTTTTGAAGGCCTGACTCTGCAGTTAATTTTTGGTTATTTGTTCCAGCCACTGGCGTTTATCTTGGGCGTCAACTGGGAAGAAGCCCGTTTGGCCGGTAGTTTTATCGGGCAGAAACTGGTGATCAATGAATTTGTTGCTTACGTTGATTTTATGAAGCATGTGGCTGCCGGTGAATTGTCGGCGCACACGCAGATTATTGTCACGATAGCACTGTGTGGCTTTGCGAATTTCTCGTCGATTGCCATTTTGCTGGGTGGTCTTGGCAGCATGGCGCCAAGTCGGCGCAGTGATATCGCAGAGCTGGGTTTAAAAGCCTTGTTTGCCGCCACATTAGCGAACCTGATGAGTGCGGCCATTGCAGGCTTTTTCTTCTCGTTAAGTTAAAAAAACAGGTCGATATTATGACTCAACAACAAGTCCCTACGTTGGACATCAGACGGTTTGCCACCGACAAAGACGCCTTTGTTGCCGAAATTGGCAAAGCCTATACTGAGTTTGGATTCTGTGGCATTAGTGGCCATGGCATTGCAGACGAAGTAGTTGGGGAAACCTACAAAGCAATTAAACAATTTTTTGCTTTACCGACTGAAGTAAAACAGCAGTACCATGTGCCCGGTCAAGGCGGCGCGCGGGGCTACACGGGATTTGGCGTTGAGAAAGCCAAAGACAGCAAGCATCCGGATTTAAAAGAGTTCTTCCATGTCGGCCGTGAACTTAATGGTCCGGCGCAACATGAATGTCTGTATCCGAATGTCTGGCCAGTCGAAGTGCCGGAATTTAAAGCGGCAACTTATACCCTGTATCAGGCGCTGGAAAACCTCGGCTGTCAGGTGCTGGAAGCTTTGGCGTTGTTCTTAAAACAAGAACAAAAATATTTCGCGGACAAAGTGAATTATGGCAACTCGATTTTGCGGCCTATCCATTATCCGCCAATTCAGGATACCTCGACGCAAAGCATCCGCGCCGGGCAACATGAAGATATTAACCTGATCACCTTACTGGTAGGTTCACACGAATCAGGTCTGGAAATTTTACGTCGCGACGGCAGCTGGCTGCCTGTGACGACCATTCCGGGCACTATCGTGGTCAATATCGGCGATATGCTGCAACGCCTGACCAACCATGTGCTGCCGTCAACGACGCATCGCGTGGTGAATCCGGCCGGTGCTGCTGCCGGTCAGCCACGTTATTCGATCCCGTTTTTCATGCACCCGAATCCGGACTTTGTCATTGAAACGCTGAGTTCTTGCGTCAGTGCTGAGAATCCGGACCGTTATCCGCAGCCGATTAATTCCAACGACTATTTATTACAACGTCTGGAAGAAATTGGTCTGCTGAAAAAAGCCAAGTACTGATCTTTGTGTTGACCTAAGAAACGGAGCCTCGAGCTCCGTTTTTTTATGCCGGCAAAACCAAGATGCCGACAATAAAAAACGGTAAATCTGGCGGGACAGTCGCAGATTTCTGCCGGTTGCTGATGATTTGTGCAATCAAACTGCTTTTGCCAGATTTTTTGCATTCAGCAGTTGACGACTTTGTCACTGGCGCATAATATGCACGGCGTCGGCGGCATATGCCTCGGTGGTGGAATTGGTAGACACACTAGCTTCAGGTGTTAGCGCTTCGCGGCGTGGGGGTTCGAGTCCCCCCCTAGGCACCAAAGTCGCAGACAAATAAAGTCGTATTGCAAAATACGCAGAACACATGCCTCGGTGGTGGAATTGGTAGACACACTAGCTTCAGGTGTTAGCGCTTCGCGGCGTGGGGGTTCGAGTCCCCCCCTAGGCACCAAATAATCCAGCTTAATGCTGGATTTTTTGTTTTTACATCCCTGTAAAAAATTGCTTCGCAACCAGCCAAAGGCTGTCAAAAATCGCTCCAGGCGATTTTTTGCATTTTACATCCCTGTAAAATGTCCCTGCGGGACCCTCCGGCCTTCGCCAGAGGCTCAGATGTTCAACCCGAATTTCGCTAGGTTACTTTCTGTCTTGTTGTTGTCATCTGGATCGCTGACACTGTGGTTTGACTTGTATCCGGAGTGCTTATGTCGGTTCAGACCATTTACTTGTTACGTCATACCAAAGCAGAAGACCGATCCGTGTTGCGGCCGGATGTTGATCGGTGTCTGGTAGAGAAAGGCCGGCAACAGGCGCTGCGGATTGGTAATTTTATCCGCCGTCAGCAGTTACAGCCGGATCTGGTGCTGACCAGTCCTTATCCCCGCGCCTTGCAAACGGCGATGCTGGTTTGTGCCAGTGCCGATTTGCAAACTGAAGTCCAGGAGACTTTGTGGTTATCGCATGGTACCGCAGCGGAAACACAGCTGGCGCAAATCGAACAGGCGCGGGCAGACTGGCCGGCTCGTTTGCTGTTGGTTGGGCATGAGCCTGAGTTATCTCAGTTGTTGGCACTGATGCTGGGCTGCAGTGCACAGCAATTGTCGATAAAAAAGGGCACGCTGGTCGCGGTGCAAAACGACGCGCAGGCTGGTTGGCGTTTGGTATGGTCGTTACCTTGCCAGCTGATGCGTTGATCGCCGCTTTGCGTTACGTTAAGTTGCCAGACTTTACCAGTGCTGTTGTACTCTTTTCGTCCCTTCTTTGCCCTGCTGGTCACAAACATTTGACATGAACGGGTCACAAAGCACTAAGCTGAGATATTGCTTGCCTGAAATCCCACGGGCGACAACTTCAGTTGTGGTGGAGGTGTGTGATGTGGCGAATAGTACCAATCCTGCTGGTAGCAGCACTCACTGGCTGTCAGCAGACACCGGCGGATCAAACGCTGCGTTCTGCTGACGATTTATTACAAAATCAGGCATTTATGCCGGTTGAAACCCCGATAGAAACACGTGAACAGATTTTTAAACTGCCGGAAGATTTAGTACTCAAAGCGCGTCAGGAAATACTTGCTTTCGGCGAACCGCGTGAACGTAGTCTGGCGCTGTTAAAGTTTATATTTCGCGATCAGACTGACCCATTGCAATATGTCAATAATGCCACGTTGACGGCATTAGAAACCTATGAACAACGTGAAGCCAACTGCCTGTCACTGACTATCTTGTCTTATAGTCTGGCGCGTTCATTGGGGTTTCGCGTGCAGTTTCAGGATGTGCAAATCCCTGAATACTGGATCACCCGCAATGGCACCAGCGTGCTGAATGGCCACGTCAATCTGGTGGTGACGCCACCTTATATGCAAACGCTGGCCAAAACCTTTATCTCTGCTGATCACAATTTCCTGATTGATTTTGAACGGGCAGGCGGCTCACGTGAGCGGCTGCCGGTGCGAAAAATTCGCGAAGCGGACATCGTCGCGTTGTTTTACAACAATAAAGCCGCAGATGCGATGCTGACGCAGCAGTTTGATTTAGCTTATCGTTATTTGCAGGAGGCCGCTGCCGTAGCGCCGGCAGTTGCCGCGACCTGGAATAATCTGGCGGTGTTGTATCGCCAGCGCAGTATGCCAGAAGCAGCGGAGCTGGCGTATTTACAGAGTCTGGCACTTGAACCGGAACATCCGAATACCATGGCAAATCTGGCGATTTTATATGATTTGCTCGGCCGCCATGCCGATGCGGCGCGGCTTAGCGATAAAGTGCAGCAAACACGGCAGCGTAATCCGTATTATTTTGTCATGCAAGGCAATGAAGCGCTGAGTCAGCAGCGGTTTAGCGATGCTGAAACCGCTTTTCACCGCAGTATCCGGTTAGAGCCGAAAATGCCGGAAGCGCTGTTTGGTCTGGCCCGTGTGGCGATCCTGCAACATGACTATGCCGCAGCTTTTGGCTACTTGCAGCGCGCACGTCTACATGCAACGCCGGGCGCGGATCGCCGCTTATATGATCATAAAATTGAGATGCTGAATGCTGTGGCGCAAGCTGATTAAACGGCTTGCTCTGCGCATTGGTATATTGCGGTCGCTCTGTGTGGTAGCGCTGCTTTATGGGGCTACGCCGCTCGCAGCGGCAGCCGGCAATACCACGCAGCGCGACTCTAACTGGCAGCAGGCCTGGCAGGATCTGCAGCATTTGTCGTCGGACGAGATGGCTGGCCGCGCGACCGGCACTGCCGGCAATCAGGCGGCGCGGTTATATCTGCAGACGCGTTTTGCGCAGTTACAGTTGCTGGTGCCTGGCGACAGCTACTTTCAACCCTTTGCCTTTAAAGAGGGCTTCAGCCAACGTCAGGGCGTCAACGTGCTGGGCCTGCGGCGTGGTTGTGTGCATCCGGATCGTTATATCGTGGTGACGGCGCACTACGATCATCTGAAACCCCGTGGCAAAAAAATCTTTAATGGCGCCGATGACAATGCGTCCGGTGTGGCTGGTCTGCTGTATCTGGCAGCGCAGACACTGACACAGTGTCCGGCTTATTCGTATTGGTTTTTGGCGACTGACGCCGAAGAGATGGGGCTGGACGGTGCTAAAGCTTTTCTGGCGGCGCCGCCGGTGCCGCGTGCGCAACTGCTGCTGAATATAAATCTGGATATGATTAGCCGCGGCGAAATGAATCAGCGTTTGTATCTGGCCGGTAAAAAACAATTGCCACAGCTGAGTGCATTCGCCGCGAGCGTACAAACGCCGTTAAAACTGACACTGGCGCATGACGGTCGTCAATCCAGGCTTGGCCGCCACAGTAGCGCGGCGGTTGACTGGGCCAACGCCAGCGATCATGCGGTGTTTCGTAAAGCCGGGATGCCGTATTTGTATTTTGGTGTTGACGTGCATCCGCAATACCATACCCCGCAAGACGACTGGCAGCGGATTGATCCCGGTTATTTCCGCGCTGCGCTTGAATTGATTGAGCAAAGCCGGCGCTGGGCTGACGCGCTGCCACTGACTGAGCTGGCCGCCGCTCAGAGATCCAGCGTTAACTGAGGCGCCGGCGCGGTTGTCGTCGGGCGCCGCGGCTGCGGCCGTTTGCGGCTGGCATGGCGTTCGCGCACCTCTTCCCGGCCCTGTTGCCAGACTTGCTTGTCGTATCGATTGTGCCACTGCGTCAGCCGGCTGCGCGCCAGTCGGGTAGCCTGCACTAAATCGACGATGGGCAGCGGATAGTCCCGACCGGGAAGCCACTGATATTGGCGTTGTAACGTGGCAGGTAATAACCAGGGCTGGTGCAACCAGTCGTTTGGCAGTCGCGCCAGCTCCGGGCACCACCGGCGGATAAAATGACCTTGCGGGTCTTTCAATAAGCTTTGTTTCAGCGGGTTATACATCCGGTTCGGATTGATCGACGTGGTGCCGGACTGCATCTGGATCTGCGGATAGTGAATGCCGGGTTCGTAGTCGGTAAAGCACCGGGCCAGATGCAAGGCCACCGGGCGCCAGTCCAGCCAAAGCTGATAGCTGGCAAATGACACCAACATTGCGCGGGCGCGAAAATGCAGCCAGCCGGTGGCAACCAGACAACGCATTGCCGCATCGATCAGCGGATAACCGGTTTCACCGCGTTGCCAGGCCTGAAACAATGCCGGTTCAAACTGGTCCCGCATCCCCTGATAAAGCGGCTGCATCGGTGAAAATTCAATATGCGGTTCATCTTCCAGTTTTTGCATAAAATGACAATGCCAGCGCAGCCGGCTGAAAAAAGCCGCCAGGGCCTGTTGTTGGCGCGGATCGGTTTGTTGTTTCATCTGCAGGTAAGTGTGTTGCTGCAGTTGGCGCAGACTGAGCTGACCGGCGCTCAGATAAGGGCTTAGCCTTGAACAACTCTGACCGGCCCGGGCCGCAATCGAAATATCACGCTGATAATGTTTACTCCGAAACTGCCAGAACGAATCCAGCGTCGGTTGCAACGCCTGAGCTTGCTGCAGCTGCATGAGCGGCGGCAATTCACGGCGCTGCGGCGCTTGCCACAGTGTTTCTAGCCAGGGTGCTGCGGTCAGCAAGGGCAACGCCGTCGGCGTGGCGACACAAGGGCTCCGTAAAAACGCATCGGCTTGCTCAAACCATTGATCCCGATGCTGCAGGCGACGTTTGACTGCATGCTGGCGATATTGTTGCCACGGCAAACCGAGTTCCCGCAGCAGTTTGCCGACCGCTTCGTCGCGTTGATAAGTCCACAGATTACCGGTTTCCTGATGGCTGACCACTTGCTGTAGCGGATATTCCCGGCACAGCTCGCGCAGCACCCGGGTTGCAGGCCCGCGTCGCACCAGCAAAGGTTGACCCAGCTGGCTGAGCTGCTGATGTAAGCCATAAACGGCATCGCGTACAAATTGCCATTGGCGCAGCGAGGTGTCTGGCTGCTGCCAATAATCCGGTTCAATAATATACAGCGGTAACACGGCGCCTTGCTGCAGCGCGCGCACCAGCGGTTCATGGTCGTCAATCCGCAGATCACGTTTAAACCAGACCAGCGTCAGCATGACTCAGTATTCCGGCTGTTGCTGCAGCTGTTGCAAATACTGTTGCCAGGTCCAGGCCTGTGGTGCCGGCCAGTCTGGTTGGGCATAAGGTTGATGACGATGTTGGCCATCAGCCGCTTTGCCGAGCAGCAAGCTGGTAAAGGCGGCTGCCTGATCATATTCCAGTGCCTGTTTCAGCGCATTAAAACAACGCGGCGCTGAGTATAACGCCCCGGCAATATAGGCCCAGTTGCCCCAGTTGCTGGCGACGTCGTAGTCCAGCAGTTGTTGTTCAAACCAGGCGGCGCCGAGGCGCCAGTCACAACCAAGCTGAAACATCAGGTAACTGGCGACATTCTGCCGGCCACGGTTCGACATCCAGCCGGTTTGTGCCAGCAGCCGCATATTGGCATCAATAAACGGCAGCCCGGTTTCACCCCGGCACCAACGCTCGAAACCTTCTCCTGCCACGCTGGCTTGGCCGGGGACCAAATGCAGCCCGAGCCCTTGATGGCGGAAACATGCCAGTGGATGTTTGCGTTGCAGATGGCGGAAATATTCGCGCCACAGCAGTTCAAACCGCAACCAGTAACTGGACTCACTCTGACCAAACTTGTGCTCATACTGCACAATTAACTGCCATGCCAGACGCACCGACAACGTGCCCCTGCTCAGCGGGATCGACAGGAAACTGGCAAAATCGGTGCCGATCAGCGCATTACGGCTGAGCTTGTAATGCGATAAATGTTGCTGCAGATACTGTTCAAACCGGGCCAACGCTGCAGTTTCGGTCTGTGCCTGCCAGTTTATGATGCCAGCGTCCAGCTGGGCGGCCAATGCCGGCGCTATTGTGACCGGAGCGGCATCAGCCATTGGCGGCAGGTCTGATAAAGCCATAGCCGTGGCCACATTCAGAATGCCGTTTAACTGCGAAACAGCTATAGGTTGCTGATGTGGCGGACTGACGTTCAGCAAGGGTTCGCGTTGCTGGCGAAAGGCGGTAAAGCTACGTGGTAAAGTCGCAACATCTGGCCGTAATTCGTCGGCCAACAGTGAATTCAAATCCAGATACTGCATCGGCAGATCTGTACCCCAGCGATATTCGTTTATGGCAGTTGGCTCGGCTGCGGCGATCCGGTTGATCTGATACTGCGCACAGAGTTGGCGCAGTACTTTAGCAGGCTTGCCATGGCGCAGTAGCAGCGGGATCCCCAAATTGGCCAGGCGCTGTTGAAATTGCAGCAGCAGGCCGAGCTGCTGTTGCAAGCGGCGTGAGCTCGCCCGTTGGCTGCTAAAATCGGCTGCAGGCAAAATACACACCAGCAGACCAACATCCCGTGTGGCCGGCAGGCTCAGCAGGGCGTTGTCATCAAGCCGCAACAGGTCATTACATAACAACAGCCAACGGGTCATAGTTGCTCCAGATGGATCAAAAGGTCAGCAGCCTTATCCCGCAGTGCCTGCTGCACGTCGGGGCTTTTGCGGCGCCATTGCTGATAAGTCAGTTGCATACGAGCATTGCCGCCGAGTTTGTCGCTATTGCGGGCGATAAAGTCCCAATACAACGCATTAAATGGACAAGCCGTCGGGCCAGTGCTTTGTTTCACATCGTAGTGACAGTGCTGGCAGTAGTTGCTCATCTTGGCGATGTAATTGCCACTGGCAACATAAGGTTTTGACGCCAGCATGCCTCCGTCAGCAAACAGCGCCATGCCGAGCGTATTTGGCAGTTCGACCCACTCGTACGCATCGGCATACACCGCCAGATACCATTGCGTCACTTCGTCCACCGACAGTCCGGCCAGCAGCGCAAAGTTGCCGGTCAGCATCAGGCGCTGGATATGGTGCGAATAGGCATGATCGATAGTGTGACGGACCGCCTGAGCCATGCAGTTCATCTTAGTGCCGGCATGCCAATACCAGCCAGGCAGGGGCCGGTGCGCATCGAAAAAATTGAGTTCGCGGTACTGCGGCATCTGCAGCCAGTACAAACCACGCACATATTCCCGCCAGCCGATGATTTGACGGATAAAGCCCTCGGCGGCGGCCAGCGGCACCGCGCCGGCTTGCCATGCTTGCTCTACCTGCAGGCAAACCCAGCGTGCGTCAAGCAAGCCGCAGTTCAGATACATGCCGGCCAGGCTGTGGAATAAAAAGGCTTCGTCCTGGCGCATCGCATCCTGATATTTACCAAACAGCGGTAAGCGATGCTGCACAAAATGTAAAAAAGCTGCTCTGGCGTCCTTGCCAGTGACAGCAAAACAAAAGCGCTCCGCCTGACCCATATGGCCGGCGAATTGCTGCTGAACCATGCGGATCACATCAAGGGTGATCGGATCCGGCGTAAATTCTGGCGCCTGCGGTAACGCTAAATCGGGTGGGCAGGGCAGTCGGTTCTCGGCATCAAAATTCCATTGCCCACCGATGGGACCAGTTCCATCCATCAACAGGCCGGTATAACGGCGCATCTCCCGGTAAAAATACTCCATCCGAAAACTCTGCCGGCCGTCAGCCCAGCGCCGGAACATGGCGTGGCTGCAAATAAACCGGTCATCTTCGACAATATCAACCGGCAGCCCCAGCTGTTGCTGCCAGGTTTGCGTCTCTGCTGCCAGCCGGTGTTCGGCCAGCTCCGTCAGGCGGACGCTGTCAATGCCGCTCTGCTGTGTCAACACTTGCCGCACCGCAGCCAGCAGGGAGGGGATTTGTTGTTCGTAGTCGAAATAATGCACCAGATAACCCTGTGCTTGCAGCGTGGCGGCAAAGTGACGCATAGCACTGAACAACAGCACCAGTTTGAGCTGATGATGCGGCGCGTAATGGGCTTCGGCCTTCACTTCTGCCATCACAATCTGATCGCCGGGTTGCAGTGCACGCAGCGAACTCAGTGCTGGGCTCAGTTGGTCAGCGGTCAGCAGAATTAATGCCGGCATCAGTAGGAATTCATTGATTTGTATAACATTTGGGGAATCTCATCACAAAGCCCGGATTTGAAAACTCTTACGCAAAATTTTCTGCGCTGGATCAGCGTTTCGGTGTTGTGGAGCAATTTACAACGCGGGAGTATTCCGCTAGCTTAGTTTTTCATCAAATGGGCTTTGAGGCTGTTGTGGATCCACTGGAACAAATTTTATTGGATGTATCTGCATCGCCGCTGATTGACCTTGGCGCCTGGGACCAGGCCAGTCAGCTTATTCTGCAGAGCGTACAACATGGCTTGCAGGTGCAGCGTGTCAGTTTGTGGTTGTATGATCTGGACGATCACAGCATGGTGTGTCAGTTGCTGTTGGATGGCGATGCGACAGCTACGGAGCCTTTGCGCTTAAACGCCAGCCAGTTTCCGGCCTATTTCCAGGCACTGCGCCGTGAGCGCGCGATTGTGGCGCATGATGCCCGTCATGACGCCAATACCGCCGAGTTTCTGGAACCTTATCTGCGGTCGCACCAGATTTTTTCAATGCTGGATTTGCCGGTGCGCCATCTTGGCAAAATGATTGGGATTATTTGTTGTGAGCAGACCGGGCAACCGCGTTACTGGCAGGATAATGAAGTCCGATTTGCCGCGGCACTGGCTGATCAGGTCGGTCGCGCACTGAATGCTGACCGTTTTCTCAGCGCACAAAGCCAACTGGAACAACTGAATTTGCAGCTGGAGCAACGAGTAGAGTTGCGCAGCCAGCAACTGGCAGATTCAGATGAAATTGTCCGGCGCGCACATCAGCAAATGGAGGCTCAGGCCCGGCTGGCCACGTTGGGCGGCATCGTCGCCGGTGTGGCGCATGAGGTGAATTCACCGCTTGGTGTGGCGCTGACCGCCAATTCATTGCTGGAACAGCGGCTGCAGGATTTTATCCATGGCATGCGCCAGCGCACGATCAGCGCGGCGCAGGCGATGACCGTGCTGGAACAGATGCATGAGAGCTCGTTGTTAATAACGTCGAATTTGCAACGGGCGCAGCGCCTGATGGAGCAATTCAAAGATACCGCCGCCCATCAGACCCGGGTTGAATCGGCACCCGTCGCTTTTCGCCAGCTGGTGGTGGATTTGCTTGCCAGCCTGACCCCAGCCACGCGGCAGGTGCCGGTGTTTCCCGATGTGTATATCGATCCGAACCTGATGTTGATCACCGCCGCCGATGTCTGGCTGCAAATTCTGACCAATCTGGTGATTAACAGCTGCCTGCATGCTTTTGCCGACACTAAACATCCGTCAGTGAGCATCAGTGCCTCCTTAAATGAGCAGCATGAACTGTGTTTTGTCTATCGCGATAATGGCTGTGGCCTGACACCACAGGTGCGCCGGCAGATTTTTGAACCGTTTTTTACCACCAAACCGGATCAGGGCGGTACTGGTCTTGGCATGTCAATATTGCGGCAATTGGTTGAGAAAAAACTCTGTGGTGAATTGCAGCTGCTGGACGGTCCGGGTTTCGGCCTGCAAATCAGCTGTCTGGCGTAACAGACTAGTCAGTTTGAAAATTTTGTTATAGTGTAACATTTTTGCCGAAAACGGCAGCATTGCTGATGTGGAGATTTTGCTATGCGTTGTCACACTGTTATCCCGCTGCTGGCAGTATTCAGTATCCCGGTTGCCGGCGCTGCGGCAGAACCTGTGCAGAGCGGATCGCACGGAGCTCATGTGCATGGTCAGGCGCAGCTTAGCTTTGCCACAGAGGCGCAGCAAGTTGAACTGCTGCTGGAAAGCCCGGTCGCGAATTTAGTCGGTTTTGAACATGCACCCGAAAGCGCTGCGGAAAAAGCGGCCTGGCAACACAGCCAGACGCTGTTACAAAGTGGTCAGTGGTTGCAGTTGCCGGCTGAGGCCAATTGCCAGTTACAGCAACAGCAGCTGAATGAGCCCTGGCCACAGTCGCCGGATCCGCATCATCATGCTGATGTCGAATTGAGTTTAACCTACCACTGTAGTGCCCCGGCCGCGTTGACTGAAGTGCGGTTAGAGCTGTTTCGTCACGCCGCCGATCTGCATCAGGTTGATGTGCAATGGGTCAGCGCTCAGCAGCAGGGCGCAGTGACGCTGACGCCACAGCAACGGGTATTCCGCTTAACACCGGCCAATTGACTGACTGTCTTCAATAAAAAACACCGCAAAAGCGGTGTTTTTTATTGCAGTCCGCGACGAATTTACTCGTAGACGTATTCGCTGATTTTATTCACTTTCAGGCTATAGGCTGAATTGGCCAGATCATGGCTCATCGTATCTGTGGTTAAAGTGCCTTCAATCCAGAACGGGTTGTAAATCAAATCGGCTTTTAAGTTTTTCGCGCCACTGACATAAACAATCTGGTTCGGTGGTGGCGGTGGCACGTGAATACAGGCACCAAAATACGGCACGAGGAAAAAGGCGGTGATGTTCTGGTCCGCGTCATATTCAATCGGCACCACAAATCCCGGAATTTTGACGAGGCGGCCGTTCAGCTCGCCACGCACATTGGCCGATGACATGACATCGGCCCAGGCTTTCATCGACGGGTCATTGCTGGTATTGAGGTTTTTGTTGATGGCCGAGCCGGCAGCCTCACCACCTTCATGGCTGACTTCCGGTAAGCCTTCCATTTTTTGTAAATCAGCGTCAGGCAGCAGATCAGTCCATTCCAGTTCAATGACTTTGCTTTTATCGGCGGGCAGTACCCGCGCCGCTGGTGCTTTTTCTGCGGCTTTTGCCGTTTCAGCGGCCTGTAATGGCGCCGATGCGACCAATACCAGCCAGGATCCCACTAACAACGGTTTGAACATAAACGCTTTTTCCCGACAATATGTTATAAAATCACGATTCTTTGCATCATATCATTTTTCACAGGACAGCTTGTGGCAGTGGATCTGAATATTCTGGCAGTTGAACTCAAAAATCTGCGACATCAATGGCCGGGGCAGGCCTTTAGGCTGGAGATCCCGGCGTTGCAATTAGCTGCCGGGCAACACTTGTTTGTGCGGGGCGCCTCCGGCTCCGGTAAAACCACCTTATTAAACCTGTTATGTGGTGTGCTGACGCTGCAACAAGGCGAGATCTGGTTACAACAACAACGTCTGCAGCCCAACAAAGCTGCGGTGCGTGACCGCATCCGCGCCCGCGAGATCGGCGTGGTGTTTCAGCAGCTGAATCTGATCCCGTATTTATCGGTGCTGGATAACGTCGTACTCGGCCAGGCATTTTCCGGCAAAGCGGCCGATGCGGCGCGCGCCAGCGCTTTGTTAACGGCCTTGCAGCTGCCGGCCAGCCTTTGGCAGGCGCCGGCGGCTGAGCTCAGTGTCGGGCAGCAGCAACGGGTGGCAATTGCGCGGGCGTTGCTCGGTAGGCCGACGTTGTTGATCGCCGATGAACCGACCTCCGCACTGGATGCCGACAACCGTGACGCCTTTATGCGGGTACTGCTCAAAGAAGCCAATGACGCGGGCAGTACGGTGATTTTTGTCAGTCATGATCAGGCGTTGGCGCAGTATTTTGCTTTTCAACTTGATATGAATCGTTTACAGGACGGTGTGACGCCAGTAGTTGCGGAGGCTGTATGCTGCTGAAACTGGCCCGACAGAGTTTATGGAGCCGGCGCGGCACGGCCTGGCTGACGTTGTGTTCGCTGATTATTTCACTGAGTTTATTGCTCGGGATTGACCATCTGCGGCTCGAAGCCAAACGCAGTTTTACCAGCACGGTGGCCGGCACCGATTTGATTGTTGGTGCGCGCTCCGGTCAGCTTAATCTGTTGCTGTACACCGTGTTTCGGATTGGCAACGCGACCAATAACATCAGTTATGCCCATTATGAACAAATCAGCCGCCATCCGCAGGTGCGCTGGGCGATCCCGCTGGCGCTCGGCGATTCCCATCGTGGCTTTCGGGTTTTGGGCACCAACACCGACTATTTCCGCTATTTCCGCTACGGCGAGCAACAACCGCTGCGGCTTCACAGCGGCCGCGAATTTGCGTCTGTGTATGAAACCGTGCTCGGTGCAGACGTGGCGAAAAAACTTGGTTATCAGCTGGGTCAGGATATTGTGTTGTCACACGGCGTGGGCAAAGTCAGTTTCAGTCAGCATAAAGACCAGCCGTTTACTGTGGTCGGGATCCTGGCCCCGACAGGGACGCCGGTTGATCAGTCCGTGCATGTCAGTCTGACCGGCATTGAAGCTATTCATCAGGGCTGGCAAAACGGCGCACCGGCGATGCGTAAAGCCAAACAATCTCTGACCGAAGCTGAGCTGGCGGCGCTGCAACCCAGCGTGCTGACCGGCGCTTTGCTCGGTTTAAAATCAAAAGTGGCAACTTTTGCGGTACAACGCCAAATCAATGAATTTAAAGCTGAACCACTGACGGCGATCTTGCCTGGTGCCGCGCTGGCGGAGCTGTGGCAGATGTTAGTGGTGGTTGAAAATCTGCTGCTGGTGATCACGGCTCTGGTATTGCTGGCGGCGCTGATTGGCCTGACTACCACTTTATTGGCGGCCCAGCGGGAACGGGCGCGCGAACTGGCGATCCTGCGGGCCATTGGCGCAAGGCCCTGGCAATTGTTTTTATTGATTGAACTGGAAGTGTTGATCCTGACCTTGTGCAGTATCGCCGGCGCTTTTCTGCTGCTGACTGGCAGTCTGGCCGCGTTGCAACCCTGGCTCAGCAGTGAATATGGTCTGGTGATTAGCCTGTTCGCCTGGCATCCGCATACTGCGGCTGGCCTTGCGGTGGTAGTTGGCCTGGCGTTGCTGCTTGGTGCAGTGCCTGCGATACAGGCGTACCGGCAAAGCCTGAATCAAGGCCTACAAGTGCGCTTGTGACGGTGCTGGAGTCACACTGCGACCCTTGCTATAGTAGGCATTAATTGCTTGATACTGATGTGGGAAGTGCATGCACGGAACTCCGGCAAACCTGGAACAACAACTGGCTGAACTGAATCAGCAATATCTGCGGCGTCTGCAACAGGAGATCCCGCAGTTGCAGTGGCTGCTGTTACAGTTTATCCAGGCTGGACCACTGGAATGGCGGGAACAAGCCGCTGTGTTGGTATTACGTTTTCATACCTTAGCCGGTTCCGCCGGTACTTTTGGTTTGGCCCGTGTTGGTACTGTGGCCAAAAGTATTGAGAAACAAGTCAAAGCTCTGCTCAGTCAGCAACAAGTGCCGGAGCGGGAAGAACATGCGCTGTTGCAGCAGTATTTTGTTGAAATGCAACAGGCCGCTGGTCAGCCAACCGCGCAGAGTCTCAGCAAAGCCAAACTGGCACAGCCGGATAAAACCGACGCCCGCATCCTGTTGTTATGCAATGACCCGCTGATCTCACAACCCGTCGGCCAGACGTTAAAAACCTTTGGCCATCAGGTTGAACGTTTTGTTGATTTAACCCAGTTAGTTGCGTCGGCCCGGCTTGATCCGCCCGACGTTGTCATTGTTGATTTAGATGCAATGGATGATTCCACTGCAGCTTTTGCTGCGCT